>CAVSND010000017.1:0-125226 GCA_963729215.1 uncultured Acidobacteriota bacterium
ACGCGGCAGCCGCAGAGGTGACGCGGCGCGGCTGGACGGCACATAAGGAGCCGGCATATGAAAGCGTCCGTCTTCATTGGTACGAGCCTCGACGGCTTTATCGCACGAACCAATGGTGACCTCGACTTCCTGCCGCCCGGCGGTGGCGAACCTCACGGGTACGATGAGTTCATGGCGACGGTGGATGCGTTGGTCATCGGCCGCAAGACTTTCGACACCGTCCTGGCCTTTGACAAATGGCCGTATGGTGAAAAGACCGTTGTCGTGCTCAGCACTCGCCCGCTCGCCCCCGCTCCGCCCGGGGCTGTGGTGGAGCGTATGTCGGGGACGCCGGCCGACATCTGGTCGAAACTTAGCGCTCGCGGCATCCGGCACATTTACGTGGATGGCGGGATCACGATTCAGCGGTTTCTTCAGGATGGGCTCATCCAGCGTCTCGTTATCACTCGTGTTCCGGTGCTCATCGGTACCGGGATTCCGTTGTTTGGCCCAGTACCGCGCGATATCGTTCTCAGGCACGTAGGAACCGAGAGTACGCCAGCGGTCTCGTCCAAAGTGAGTATGAGGTTGTCGGCTGACAGCCCACGATCCGAAGCCAACCTGCCACATCGAGAGGAATATCGACGCAGTCTGGAAGCGGGGCGTGCTAGTGGCAGAACATCGACGAAGCTTGTTCCGCCAGAAGCCTGACCTGAGGCGACGAAGGTGCAGATCGTGTCGTCGACGCGTCATACTCGCGTCGCGGAACGCTACACCGATACAGGTAGTTGACCATCAGGCCGGCAGAACCCTTCAGCCCGGCCGTCGAGGTATCGCTCAGCCAGTTGATCCGCTCGAGACGCGCGCCGTTCCGGAGGTGGAAACGAGCGACAGGGTCAGCGGGATTGTCGCCGCGCTTGACGCGGAGCAAGTAGTACGCGCAGAGCGGCACGAGCTGCCGCTCCAGTGCCGCCGACGTGTCGCGGCTTGCGAACCAGTCCGGCCGTTCGAGGCACGCGAGTGTGGCAGCGGCCGCCGCGTGCGCGGCGTGCCCGGAGTGGGGCCGCGCGAGGGTGGCCAGCCAGGCACGAAAGCCCGGGACCGGCGAGAGCGTGGCAAACGTCTTCAGCCCGGGAAGCTCCCTCGTCAGTTGGCTCGTCACCTGGGCAATCAGCGTATTGCCAAGAGGCACGCCCTTGAGACCCTCATGACAGCTGTTGATTGAATAGAAGATCGCGCAGTGGCACGTCGACGGATCGAGCGTGGGAGACTCGGGATCGAGCAGAGCGTCAGCATTCGAGCTCATGTCCCGCGTCAGCGCCAGTTCGGTGAAAATCAACGGCTCGCCGGGAAGAGCGGGATGAAAGAACGCGAAGCAACGTCGATCCTCAGCCAGCCGCCGTTCGAGGTCCCGCGAGTCTCGAACCCGATGGACGGTTTCGTAATTGACGATCTGGTCGAGCACCGGCGCGGGCGTGTGCCGGTCGAGTCGCTGGAGCTGGAGACCTCCGCTGTTCAACAGGGACCTGAGGAGGTCGGATACTTCCACCTCCCTCTTCGCCCACTCGGGATGCTGCTCGAGCCCCTCGAGCAGCTCGCGCCGTGTGTCGATCAGCGTCGCGAGCCCCTCAGGCGCAGGGTTGAAACAGCTTTCGAAGAGGGCCGCCCGGGCGGAAGGGACCGGGTCTGAAGACCGTTCGGTATCGGGAGCAGGGCCCGGCATACGTCTGATGGCTACGTAGCAACGCGCATACCAGCCTGCAAACCTCGGCGAAGCCCGCTAACAGCGCCGGGCCGGCAGGAAATCGCCCGCGAACTGCACATCAGTCGGCAATCCGGCCGACAATTCCGCGAGGAAGGCCGCCCTGCGCAGGGCGTTTCTTCAAGCCCGCCCTTCCCTACTGCCAGATCCTGACGCGCTGGTCCGGCGGAAGATAGAGCTTGTCGCCGGGCTGCACGTTGAACGCCGCGTACCACGCATCGACGTTGCGCACCGCGCCGTTCACGCGCGTCAGCGTCGGCGCGTGCGGGTTCGAGAGCATGCGCGACCGCAGCGCTTCATCGCGAAACTTCGACCGCCAGATCTGCGCATAGGACAGGAAGAAGCGCTGGTCGCCGGTCAGGCCGTCGATCGCCGGCGCGTCCTTGCCGCCGAGCGACTGCCGGTAGGCCTCGATACGCCACGCCGAGCCCGCCCAGATCGCCGATGTTCTCGCCGAGCGTGAGCTGCGCCGTTCACCTTCAGGCCGGGCAGCACCTCGAACGCCGCCGTACTGCGCCGACAGCCTCGACGACCGCTTCTTGAAGGCCGCGTCGTCCGCCTTGGTCCACCAGTCCTTCATCGTGCCGGTCGCATCGTAGAGCCGGCCCTGATCGTCGAACGCGTGCCCGATCTCGTGACCGATGACGGCGCCGATGCCGCCGTAGTTGACGGCGTCGTCGGCCTGCGGATCGAAGAATGGCGGCTGCAGGATGGCGGCCGGAAACGTGATCTCGTTCGTGGCCGGGATAGTAGTAGGCGTTGACCGTCTGCGGCGTCATCAGCCACTCGTCCTTGTCCACGGGCTTGCCCAGCTTGTCGATGTCGAACTGCCACGCCCACAGGTCGGCGGCGCGCACGTTGGCGAGCAGATCGCCGGCCAATGGTCATCGACGAGTAGTCCTTCCACTTGACGGGGTATCCAATCTTCACGCGAAAGGCGGCCAGCTTTTCGAGCGCCTTGACGCGCGTCTCGGGCCCCATCCACGCGAGCGTCTCGATGTTCGCCTTGTACGCGAGCCTTCAAGTTCTCGACGAGCGCGTCAATCTTGGCCTTCGACTCTAGCGGGAAGTGCTGCTTCACGTAGACCTGGCCAATCGCTTCGCCGAGCGCGCGGTTGACAGCCTCCACCCCGCGTTCCCAGCGCTCGCGCTGCTTTTCGCGGCCCGGCAGATGACCTTGCCGTAAGAAGGCAAAGTCCTCGTCGTCGATCGCCTTGGGCAGGTACGGCGCGTGGGAATGCAGATGGTGATAGGTCAGATACGCCTTCCAGTCCTCGGGCGGCTGCGATGTGACCAGCGACCGCGATGGCCTTCAGCGCCGTGGGCGTGTTGACGTTGAAACGGTCCTGCGCGCCGACGTTCATCGCGTCGAACATCGCCTGCCAGTCGAGACCCGGCGCAAACGTCTTGACCGCCGCGCGGCTCTTCGGGTTGTAGTTCGCCACGACGTCACGCGTGCGCTCGACTGCCCAATGCGCCCGGGCAATCTTCGTCTCGAGCGCCATCACCCGCGCCGACTTCCCCTTCGCGTCAGGGACGCCAGCGAGCATGAGCATCCGTTCCGACGTGCGCGACGTAGGCGGCTCGCGCTTCCTTCAGGCGCGGATCGTCCTTCAGGTAGTAGTCGCGGTCCGGCATGCCGAGTCCGGACTGGACCAGGTTGATGAAATACGCCTCGGGATCCTTGTCGTCAGGTCCGATATACACGCTCACCGGAGACTGAAAACCTGGCTCGCCGAAGAGTCGCGAGAGATCGGCGGGCGTCTTCGCGGCCGCAATACGATCGAGATCCGGCTTGATGGCGTCGATCCCGTCCGCCTCGACCTTCGCCATGTCCATGAACGAGGCGAAGTAGTCGCCGATCTTCTGCTCGGTCGCCCCGGGCGCCGGCTTCGACGCGGCCGCGCCCTCGATGATCGTCCGCACGTGGGCACGGGCCTCGTCATCGAGCTTGTCGACCATGGTGTACGAGGCCTTGTCCGCGGGGATGGTGAAGGTGTCGTACCAGGCGCCGTTCGCGTAGGCAAAGAAGTCGTCGCCCGGCTTCACTGCCGGCTTGCGCGCGGTGAGGTCGAGACCGAACGCACCGTAGACCGGTTTGGCTTTTGCGGGAGCCGGCAGCGCGCCAGCCGCGGGCCCCGAGTCGCCGGAGCGGCATCCGGCCGTCACAGCGATTGCCAGAGCGAGTCTCATTGCACAGGTGCGAGCCGTCGTTACGCGTCCGCCGCTCCGCTGCGTCATGGTCATCTCCCTTGAGGGCCGATGAGACGATAGCAATATTACCGGCCCCCCGGGAGCAGGCCGAGGTTCGCGGGCGAGAACCAATTCTCATATCGCGTCGCCTACGACAGGTACGTGAGTTGCACTGCCCCAAACTGTTGAGTCGGATTTGTGGAGGGTGAGGGCTGTGATTAAGCAACTTACTTCCGTCATTGGACTCTGCGGCGCCCTTCTGCTGACATCCGAGGCCCACGCACAGACACTTCCGCCACCCTGGCAGTGGACCGACGTGGGCGCCGTCGGAACGCCCGGCGAGGCTCACGTCGGCGCGAACAACGAATGGTTCGTGTCCGGCGCCGGCAGCAATGTCTGGGGAACGGCCGATAGCTTCGTCTTCGCCTACCAGCCCATCCGTGACGGCCGCATCTTTGCCACGATTGATGGAGAAACGAACACCAATTCGTTCGCTAAAGCCGGCATCATGATCCGGCAGACGCTCGCGCCCGGCTCGCCGGAAATCATTCTCGACGTGAAGCCGGACGGCGGCATCGAGTTCATGAAACGCTCGTCGCCCGGCGGCCAGACGACGTTCATCGCTGGCGGGCATGTGCCGGTAACTCCTGACGGGAGCGGCAACGTGAAGATCGGCGTGGATTTGCAGTTCGCCCGACTCGGGCGCTCGATCTCCGCGGCCTTCTGCTACCAGGGTCCCTGCACCATCCTCGGCACGACGGATTTCGTGGACGGTCCGGCACTTGTCGGCATTGCCGTCACCAGCGCCGATCCATCCAGGCTCAACCACGCGCACCTCATCACGCCGCCGATCGTGGACGCAGTTCCCGGGGAATCGACCGATGTCGGCAGGGTCGGTGCGCCGGGATATGCGACGTACGAGGAAGCCACCGGGCGCTTCTTTGTCAGCGGAGCCGGCTCGAACATCTGGGGCACCGCGGATTCCTTCCATTACGTCTGGCAGCGGCTGACCGGCGACAGCCAGCTCGTTGCGCGCGTGGTCGGCGAGCAGAACACCAGCACGTTCGCCAAGGCCGGCCTGACCATCGGCGACGTATCGCCGAACGCGGCGCGCGTGATCCTCGACGTCAAGCCGGACGGCGGCATTGAGTTCATGGCCCGGCCATCGGCCGGCGCGCCGACGACCTTCATCGCGGGCTCGACCCTGTCGTTCCCCGTCTGGCTGAGGCTCACACGCGCGGGCGATCAATTCACGGGCGACATATCGCCCGATGGACAGGCGTGGACTGCCGTCGGCTCTGACGACTGTTCACGATGCCGGCGTCGATCCCTGGTGGCTTTGGGGTCACGAGCCAGAATCCCGCCGCGCTGAATACCGCGGTCTTCGACAACTTCGCGGAGACGACGGGCCGTGATTTTGGTCCCGTGGGCCCGAATCTGCTCGTCAATCCCGGATTCGAGAACTCAATCGTGCCGCAGCCCGGACCAGGCTGGTTATCGGACCGCCAGACGCCGGCCGTGTCCGAGACGGCGCTGCCCCACAGCGGCAATCTCAACGCGGCCTGCCGGACGACGACGCGCGATTGCGGCGTTCATCAGGACGTGAACGCGTCCAATCTGCAGAACGGCAACCTCGTGTTCAGGATCTACGCGCGCGCTGACCATCCAGGCGCGCTGGTGGGAGTAAACGTCGATGGCAAGCTCGCGGCGAGCGTGCGCGTCCAACCCGGAGGGTATCAGCCGTCCGAGATGGGGTTTTTCACGGCGAACCCGAACGCGGTCATTCGGGTCTGGATGTACGCGCCGCCCGTCGCAGGTGTCGTGGCGATCGATGACGCCGAGCTGGTCGAGGACTTCGGACCGCACTGAACGCCCGACAAATCGGCCGCCGGCATCGTGGCTTTAGCGTGATCGACGCTGATGGATGGAACGTCATATGAAACGCGACTCACCGGACGAGAGGCTCTTCGACGATTGCTTTCGGATTCTGACCGAGACCGAGGAGGTTCTCACGCGGACCCGTGATGTGTTCCGCGGACTCGCCCACGGCCTGCGGAACCTGACCTCGGAAGAAGCTGCCAGCATCGCCACTGTGCTCGAACGATCCCGAATGGCCGCCGCGGCGCGCGTCCGTGACTACCGGCGCCTTCACGCGGGCAGAGGGATACACTAAGTGCTGAACACGAGCGGGAGTCGCTGTTCTCGCGAGGTTATCGATCGAGCTTATCCAATGGACCAGGCCCTGTACAACAGGGCAGCCGCACTCAGACCGATGGCAATCTCGACGACGATCACGATGACCGCGAACCAATCGCGCCGCATGGCGGGTGACTCGTTCATTGCGAACGTTATTGGCCGACGTATTTTCTCGGTGGCTGCTCGCGCCAGACCAGCCCGCAGGCCCGGCAGTGGTGATACCCAATCAACGGAGCTTGTGACGGCTCCTGCAGGGCGCGGTACATACGCTCCGCACCCCGGACATTGGACCAGGGAGGGCGGATTGGCGTCTTGAGGCTCGGCTACTCATAGGCACCCTGCTGGAAAGAAGGAAGACTAAGTAGCGTACCGAAATACCGAGCGTCTGTAGGAATCGTACGGAGCGTGGCGATCGACGCCGGCATCGATGGCGGCCTGTTGTCGGGCCGAAACGGAAGGGACGTTAACGCTGTTTTCGGCGGGAGCGAATCCTGGGGTTTTCGAAGGGTTCCAGCTTCTTGCGGGCTTCCTCCACGGCGCGTTTCGCGCGATTCACTTCCCTGGTTGTCTCACGACTCGCGCGTTGAGCGGACTTCAGCGCCTTGGAAGCCGCCTTCAGCTTCGCCAAGCTCTTCTGAGGCTCGTCGTCATCGCTCAAATGTGGCGAGTATATCGAGAGGACGCCATAAACGCGATGTAAGAATCCCCTGGATGAGGCAGAAATTTTGACAGTTTCTCGGGAAACGATCTGCCAGACGCAACCGTGGAGTGTCGAGCCACTTGATGGGACACTACGGGACGGCCTCACGATCGTGCCCTCCGCAGTCCGGCACACCAGCGTGCTAGGATTTCCGAACCAGTATTCAGATGGCTTCATGAACAGGATCCGCTCGACAAGTGCGTTCGCGTTCGCCATTCTGCTCGCTGCGACAGCAGGCTCGGCGCAGGACCCCGCAGCGCTCCCGGTCGCCGTATCGTCCGACGCGACCTTCGAGGTCGCCGCGGTCAAGCCGAGCAACCCGGCCCCGTCCAGTCCGCTGGGCATGATTCCCATGGTCAGGCCCCAGCCGGGCGGACGGCTGACGATCACCAACCTGCCGCTGAAGATGCTCATCGCGCTGGCATATGAAACGCAGGATTTCCGGATGTCCGGCGGCCCGCCCGCGCTCATGAGCGCCAAGTTCGACATCATTGCGAAGGCTCCCGGAGGCGCCACACTGGGGCTGAAGGAGATGAGGCCCCTGATCAAGAACCTGCTGATCGAGCGGTTCAAGCTCCAGGCACACACCGAGCCGCGCGAGATGCGGATTTACGACCTGGTCATCGCGCGGAGCGACGGCCGCCTGGGGCCCGACTTGAAGCCGTCGACGTCGGATTGCTCAAAGGCCGATGAGCTGAACGCCAAGCGGGCGGAGGCACTGGCCAGAGGCGATCTGTCGGCCGTCATGCCGAAGCCGGGCGAGATCATGCCCTGCACGCTGGCGCCGAATCTGGCCGGCGGCCCCGGGGAACATCTCCGTGCACGGCGACGGACAAGAGATGAAGCAGCTGATCGAACTGCTGACGCAGATGGCCGGCCGCTACATTCGCGACAAGACCGGACTGACCGGCCGCTACGATTTCGACATGAGGCTGGACTTGCAGGCGCTGCTCGCGATGGCGCAGGGCATGGGGATGAACGTGCCGGCGGGCGCGGCGGCCAATATCCCGCAGGCGGACGGCTCGTCGCTGATGACGGCGCTCAGCGAGCAGCTGGGGCTCAAACTCGACTCGGTGCGCGCGCCGGTCGACGTCCTCGTCATCGACAGCGTCGAGGCGCCGGTCCCGGACTAGTCCAGGCCAGTCTGCGCGGTCGTGCCGATTCCACAGATCGTGGCCTGGCAAAACAGGGCCCACAATGCCCTTTCGCGTCTTGATCATCGGTGGCACGGGGCAGGTCGGAGCTGCGGTGGTGCGTGCGCTGGCAGCAGAGCCATCCTGCGCTGAAGTCGTCATGGTCAATCGCAAAGCGATTGCTCTGACCGCAGATCCTCGCGTGCGGCAGGTGATTTTGGATACGGCTGCGGCTCAGTTTCCAGTAGAAGTGACCAAGCTTGCGCAGAGCATGGTTGCGCAAGGCGCTCCTGTCTATGGGGCATCCTGTGTTGGCGTCGGGACAGGCAGCCTGAAGTGGAGCGAGGAGGAATTGAAGGCTCTCGAAATCGGGGTTGTCGGTGGTTTTGCCCGTGGTTGTCACGCCGGAGGTATCACGCAGTTTGCTCTGCTCTCGGCGGCGGGAAGCACCGCAAAAAGCCGGATTCGCTACGCGCGGGTCATGGGGTTGAAAGAAGAAACGGTTCAAGGGATAGGCTTCGCAAGCCTCGCGATTTTCCGCCCGGGCATCATCGCGGGCAATGCCCATACGCCGAGCTATGCGGCCTGGTTGGGGCGCCTGATTCCCGGTCCATTCGGGACGATTGAACAGGATGATATCGCGCGCGCCTTTGTCGCTGAATTCATCAGCAGCTCTGCCCCAAACGGCGTCGTCGTATCTCGAAAATGGGGCGATGAGGCAGAGGTCCCGGGCGCTTAAATAGTCTCTACTTACCTGTGTAGAAACTGTGTAACGGCGGCTCGGGACACGCTATTTTTTTCTCGAGCGCGGATGACCCCGCCTCGCAGACCGCTCGAAGCGTGTTTAAATTGGGCCTGTGCCAAACGGCCCATCAGGAGTCCCCATGCCGATGATCGCGAGATATCTCGCCGCCGCTGTGTGTATCGTGAGCCTTGGCCGTGTCGTGTCGCTCGCGGCGCAGAACCCCGCATCTCCTCCACCAGTGAAGCCCGGCCTCTGGGAGACCAGAATGTCGCAGCTCGACGCCAACGGCCACGAGGTGCCCTCGCCAGAACTCGCGGCGCTGGCCAAGATGCCGCCCGAGATGCGCGACAAGATGGCCGACGCGATGCGGGCTCGCGGGATTCAGATGCCGGATGAGAACGGCGCCATGAAGGCCTGCCTGAGCAAGGAGACGCTCGACTCCGGCACGTGGCAGCAACTGGCATCCGACTCGGGATGTACGACGACGTTCTCCACGCGGTCGAGCTCCACATGGAAATGGCACTCGAGCTGCGCATCGCTCAACGCCGAATCGGACGGCGAGACCGTGTTCAGCGGATCGGAAAGTTATCGGACGAAGCTGACGACGACGGCGACCGTGAACGGCAAGACAAACACTTCGACGCGAATTGTGCAGGGCAAGTGGCTGAGCGCCGCATGCGGTGACATCAAGCCGCTGACGCCACCACCGTCCGCCCCAGCCCGAGGCCGGTAGCCGGGCTCGGCGGGGCCTGCCGCCTACCTCAGGTTGAGCTGGAATTCGGGATACGTCGTCTGCGCTCCGCCGCGGGTCGCGATCTCCGGCAGGTGGTACTGGTCGCGGAACTCCTTGAGGAATGGATTTTCGCCGGGCATGAAGTGCGGAACCGCGCCGCGCTTCTGATCCGGAATCTCCACGACGCTTTGGCACGGATACAGCAACTGCGCCGCTTGCAGCGGACGCGGATTCAACCGCATGTTTGTCGTCTTGATCAGTGGCTCAGTCAGATAGACGGGATCCGTCGTGTACGTGATGTCGGTCAGTACGTCACCGTGGCGGATGAAACGCTCCGTCAGCGTCGCCTGATCGCTCTGCGGCAGGCCATTACGGCGGTGCCACATCTGTTTGATGTGGGTCGTCGTCACAACGAGCGTGTCGCCGTTCCACTCCCCGGTTGAAAATCCCATCCAGGTGTGCTCGGCGTTCGGCGACGGATGCGGACGGCCGTCCATCCAGATCACGCGGCGTTGCTGGAAGTTCGAAATATCCATGTGAACGGCCACCACCTGCTCCGTCTGCGAGTCGCGCTCTTCCCAGATGCGCATGTTCAGCGGACCGCGCAGGATGTACGGAGCCGAGTGGGCGCGGCACTGATGCTCCGGTACCGTTAAGCGGGAAGGATCCCACGCGTCTGCGAAGGCGCGTGCTTCATCATTGATAGGCAGGCCCAGATAGTCGCCGAGAGCCGGACCAGGTATGCGCTCCAGCTGATCCTCGTGAAACACGCCTTGCCAGTTGCCCGTGAGGTCGATCTGCGCGAATGCAGGCGTCGCAACGAACAACGAGGCTGATGACGCCGGCGATAAACGCGCAACGGCACATTACCGGCCCCCCAGGTTCTTGTACGCCGCCTCAACGAATGCCGCCGCGCTTGGCGCGCCATATCGCGGGATGTACTCGAATGCAGGCCGGGCGGCTTGAATCTGTTGCAGCGTCATGCCTTTCTTGACCATCGCCTGCACGCGGTCACGCACGATCGTCACCATGTCGCGATATTCGACGACGTCAAACTCGTCGCAAATGCGTCCTTTGCCTGGGACGATGCGCGTGCCGCCTTCGGTGAACTGTTCGGAGATGGCCACGTCGATGATCCGATTGAGCGCTTCGATGACGCCGTTGACGTGGCCGCCTCGCGTCAGATCGATCTCCGGCATCCGCGTCGTGTCGAAGACATCGCCCGTGGCGATCACGTCTGAGGCGCGGAACCAGACGAGGACGTCGCCATCCGTGTGCGCGTTCGGCTCGTAAATCAGCTGGACGCCTTCACCGTTGAAGTACAGATCCTTCTCGGACTGGAAGAACGTGTCGGTCGGCCAGCCTGCGAAAGGCAGGAGCGAGGTGCCGCCCGTCTTCGCGCTCACGGCGTTCAGCACCTTCTCGTGCGCGAAGATGAACGCGTGATCCCCCTGGACCTGACCGCCGAAATTGCCGCCGACGAGCTGCGTGCCGGCGCTCGAGACTTTCGCGTTTCCGCCAACGTGATCCAGATGGGCGTGTGTGTTGACGACATAGCGGATGGGCCTGGCGCCCGCGAGCTTCCTGATCTCGCCGAGCAGCGCGTCGGCATCGTCGTCACGCATGGTGTCCACGACGAGCACGCCCTGCTCGCCGACCTGGACGACGGCGTTGCTGGCGGGTCCGGCGATCAGGTACACCTGACCGTGGACTTTGAGCACGTCGAGGATCGGAGAGGGACGCGCGGTCTCCTGGCGTTGCGCGTGCATGGCGACCGTGAACGAAAGCAGCGCGAGGCGATGTGGCCTGCCTTCCGCACGTTTGTTGCGCCTGGTTCGCTCCATTGGTCGCCGGAATATCAGGCTTGGGGTCAAATGTGCCATCAATGATCAAACCACGCGTCGGAAACAGCATTTCGTCGGCAAGTTCGAGCGTCGGCGCAAGTAGACTCTTCATTCGAGACGGGTCTGACGGCGCGAGCCGTCCAAGGAGGAGCGATGAACAGAACGCATCTGGCGGCGGCTATGACCGTTTGCATCATTGGGGCGGTAGGAACGGCTTTCGCCCAACGCCCGGCAGCCAACATGAGCTTTTTCGTCACGAGCTCGAACCCGAAAGGCGGAAACCTCGGTGGCCTCGCCGGCGGCGATGCACTCTGCCAGTCGCTGGCGCAAGCCTCGGGCGCGGCCGGCAAAACCTGGCACGCCTATCTGAGTTCCAGCACGGTCGACGCGAAGACGCGAATCGGCAACGGGCCCTGGTACAACTTCAAGGGCGAGCTGATTGCGAGCAGCGTGGCTGACCTGCACAGCGCGAACAACAAGATCACGGCGGCCACGGCGCTCACCGAGAAAGGGACGGTTCCGAATTACCTCGCGGGCACTCCGCCCCAACCGGTCGCACAGCCGCTGCAGCACGACATTCTCACCGGCACGAACGAGGACGGCACGAAGAACGCCGACACCTGCCGCGACTGGACAGTAGGCAACGCCGACGCGAAGGCCATGCTCGGCCACGCCGATCGCCTGGGCCGCAACCCCGGCGTGAATTCGTGGAACCAGATTCACCCCTCGCAGGGGTGCGGCCTGGAGCAACTCGCGCCGACGGGCGGGGCGGGCCTGCTGTACTGCTTCGCGACCAATTGAGCGCAATCCGCGGAACAACCACTGTGAGGGGCGTTTCACCGTTACAATAAACGTCCGGCGATGAGACGCCACCTTCACCACCCGGGCCGGCGAGCGTTCCTGCAGGCGTTGGCGGGAGCCCTGGGGACCATACCGCTCGCACTGCCGCGCACCACCGTGGCGCAGGCAGGACCTGCAGCTACCAGGCTCGGCGAGCGCATCACCTTGATTACGGGTGCCGGCAACAACGTGCTCGCGCTGGCGGGTAACAACGAGAGCCTGCTGGTGGACGCAGGCGATGCCGCGCACGCGACGAATGTAAGAGAAATCCTGCTGAAGCTGACCGGCAAGGTCAGCACGGTCATCAACACCCACTACCATCTGGAATCGACCGGCGGCAACGACGCGATGGCAGGAGCCGGCGCCGAGATCGCCGCGCACCTGAACACGAAGCTGTGGATGACGCAGGAGATCATCCGCGATTGGGAGCACGGCAAGGTGTATCCGCCCCGCGCGAAGGCGGCATTGCCCACCGAGACATTCCGTGCGACCTCCGGTGAGATGACATTTGCCGGCGAGCGCATCGAGTACGGGCTGCTGACCCAGGCGCACACCGACGGCGATCTGTTCGTGCACTTCAGGAACGCCAACGTGCTCGCGGTCGGCGACGCCGTGCAGCCGGGACGACTCCCGACACTTGATTGGTTCTGCGGGGGCTGGATCGGCGGCATGCAGAACGCGCAGAAGGCGCTGCTGGATCGGGTCGACGATCAGACGAAGATCGTCCCGGCTGCGGGGCCGGTGATGACGAAAGCCGACCTGCAGGCGAGCCACGCGACGATTGTGAAGATCCGCGAGAAGCTGGTGGGGCTGCTGAAGAAGGGCCAGGGCGCGCAGAACATGATCGACGCGAAGGCGGCCGATGAATTCAAGGTCGAGTTCAAGGACATGACGCCTGGTGACGCCGCCACCTTTCTTTATTGTGCGTATCGAGGGCTGTGGGCACATGCGCGGGAACTCGGTGGCATTGTTTAAGCAGATGCTGAGACGCGCCGCAGCCATCGTCGTGCTCGTGTTCGCGGGACCGATTGCCAGAATCGACGCGCAGCCGAGCGCCACGATCAATCGTTACTGCGTCACCTGCCACAACCAGCGGCTGAAGACGGCGAAGCTGGAGCTCGACGCCCTCGATGTGACCCATCCGGAGAAGGACGCGCTTTCGTGGGAGCGCGCGATTCGAAAGCTGCGCGGAGGGATGATGCCGCCTCCGGGCGCGGCGCGGCCTGCGGTTGCCGATGCGCAGGCGCTCGCGGCCTATCTCGAGACGGCGCTCGACAAAGCGGCTGCCGACAACCCGAACCCGGGCAGCGTGCGCATTCACCGGCTGAATCGCGCCGAGTACTCGAACGCGATGCGGGACCTGTTCGCCCTCGACGTCGACATGTCGACGCTCCTCCCCAACGACGACATCAGCGAAGGCTTCGACAACATCGCCAGCGCGTTGAAGGTGTCGCCGTCGTTCCTCGACCAATACATCATGGCGGCGCGCGCGATGGCGAAGCAGGCCGTCGGCGCCCCTCCTCCGGACGGACAGACGAAGACGACGTTGCGCGGCGTGAATGCCGGCACGCCCCTTCCTCCCGGCGCTCGTGGCGGCGTCACCGGAACGTTCCTCGCGCCCTTCGAAGGCGACTATGAAATACGCACCACGGGCAAGCCCGCATTGTTCGCCGTCGACGGCCGGATGGTGGACACGGGAGGCCGGACGCATCTGACCGCGGGGGATCACACCGTCGTCATGGCGGCCGCCGGCCGCGGCCTCGTCGAGAGCGAAGGCGCGCTCTATGGCTTCGTACCCGGTGCAGCCGGGACCGGCTATGCGAGCACGGGGACGTTGAGTCCCGGCACCACCGCCGTCACCGGACGCGGCGCCCTCACGGCTCCGACCGTGACGATCGATGGTCCGTTCGACCCGAAGGGCGCTCCTGTGGAGACGCCAAACCGCAGGAAGGTCTTCCTGTGCAGACCCGCCACGCCGGCAGAGGAATCCGCATGCGCTTCGCGCATCGTCGCGACTCTGGCGCACAAGGCGTTCCGGCGTCCGGTCACGGACGCAGATCTGGCGCCGCTCATGCAATTCTTCGCGGATGGCCGCAAGGCTGGTACGTTTGAATACGGGATCGAGAACGCGTTGACGGCCATGCTGTCGAGCGCGAAGTTTCTCTATCGCGCGGAGCCGCCACCCGCGAACGCGCAGCCCGGGACGATCTACAAGCTGAGCGATCTCGAGCTGGCCTCGCGGCTCTCCTTTTTCCTCTGGTCCAGCATCCCGGACGACGAGCTGCTGGCGCTGGCCGAGCGGCACAAGCTGAGCGCGCCGAAGACGCTCGAGGCGCAGGTCCGCCGCATGCTTGCGGATCCACGCTCCAGGACCCTGACGACGAATTTCGCATTCGAGTGGCTGCGCGTCCGCGATACAGCGTCGTTCGATCCGGATCCGTACGCGTATCCGGCGTTTGATGCGCCGCTGCGCGCCGCGATTCGCCGCGAGATGGAGCTGTTTGTCGACAGCGTCTTCAAGGAAGACCGCAACGTGGTCGATTTCCTCTCGGCGAACTACACGTTCCTGAACGAGCGGCTCGCCCGCCACTACGGTGTGCCGAACGTGCGCGGCGACGAGTTCCGCCGCGTGACGCTGGCCGATCCGAACCGGTTCGGCCTGCTCGGCAAGGCGTCCATCCTGATGGTGACGGCTTATCCCAATCGCACCTCACCGGTGCTGCGTGGCGCCTACGTTCTCGAGAACCTCCTGGGCACGCCACCCGCGCCGCCTCCGCCGAACGTGGAAGCGTTCAAGGAGAACAAAGAGGGCGAGCAGTTCAAGACGATTCGCCAAATCATGGAGGCGCATCGGACGAATCCGGCCTGCAACGCCTGCCACGGCGTGATGGACCCGCTGGGCTTCGCGCTCGAGAACTTCGACTCGATCGGGACCTACCGCGACATGGACCGTTTCACGCGCACGGCGATCGACGCGAGTGGCAAACTGGTGGATGGAACGGCCGTGAGCGGACCTGCCGATTTGCGAACCGCGCTGCTGGTCCACTCAGAGCAGTTCGTGCAGACTCTGACCGAGAAGCTCATGACGTATGCACTCGGCCGCAGCGTCGAGTATTACGACATGCCGAGCGTCCGCGCGATCGTCCGCGACTCGAAGGCCACGGACTACAAGTTCTCGTCTATCGTGATGGGCATCGTGAACGCGCCGGCGTTCCAGTCCAGCATGGTGGAACAGGCAGGGAGCAACTGACATGTTCGTCACACGAAAGCACCTGACGCGCCGCACGGTACTGCGGGGTCTCGGAGCCACGCTCGGCCTCCCGCTGCTCGACGCGATGATTCCGGCCCGCACCGTGCTCGCGCAGACGGCCGCGAAGACGACGCCGCACGTCGGCTTCATCTATTTCCCGCACGGCGCGGTCATGAATCGGTGGACGCCGGCAAGCCAGGGCGAAATCGGCGAGCTCGGCGACATCCTGAAGCCGCTCGACAAATACAAGTCGATGACCACGGTGTTCTCGAACATCGACAGCCAGGCGCCAATCGGACCGGTTCATGCCCTGTCGCCGGGCACGTGGCTCTCGTGCATGCGTCCGGCGATCAGCCAGGAAGCCCACGGCGGCACCACCATCGACCAGATCGCGGCCCAGCACATCGGTCAGGATACCCCGCTCCCCTCGCTCGAGGTCGCGACGGACGTCCGCGGCGGCGGCGGATTCTGCGACCGCGACTACGGGTGCTCCTACGCCGGCACGATTTCGTTCCGTACGCCGACCACGCCGCTGCCGATGGAGACCGACCCGCGCAAGCTGTTCATCCGCCTGTTCGGCCAGGGCGACAACGCCGCTGAACGCGCACGCCTGTCGAAGCAATACGGGTCGCTGCTCGACATGCTCAGCGGCGAGGTCAGCGCGCTGCAGCGCGGCCTCGGGGCGTCGGACAAGCGAGTCCTGTCCGACTACCTCGAGACCGTCCGCGAAATCGAGCGCCGCATTCAGAAAACGGAAGCTCGCGATCTGTCGCACGTCGACATCCCGGACGCGCCGCTCGGCACGCCGCCCTTCGACGAGCACATCAACCTGATGTTCGACCTGGTCGCGCTGGCGTATCAGGCAAACATGACGCGGGTCTTCACCTTCATGATGGCGGCCGAGGTGAGCGGCCAGACGTACAATCACATCGGCGTGTCGGACGCATTCCATCCGCTGTCGCACCACAACAACGAACCGGCGAAGATCGATCGCCTGGTCAAGGTCCAGACGTACCACACGCAGGTGTTCGCCAAGTTCCTCGACAAGCTCGCGGCCATGCCGGACGGCGACGGGACGATGCTCGATCACTCGCTGTTCCTCTACGGCAGCAACATGAGCAACAGCAACGCTCACAATCACTATCCGCTGCCGACGTCCTTCGTCGGTGGCTGGAAGACGGTGAAAGGCAACCGCCACGTCGTGGCTCCTGAGAAGACGCCGCTGTCGAACGTGCTGCTGACGTTCCTCGACAAGATCAACATCGCCCAGGACAAGCTCGGCGACAGCACCGGAAAGCTGGTGGAGGCGTAGCCGTGTTCAGGCTGCTGCTGGCGCTCGCGCTCGCCGCCGACATTGTCGACGGAAGCGGATCCACTCCCCTGCTGGTGGCCGCCGGCCGTGACGATGTCGCTCAGGTGAGGCAGCTGCTGAAGACGGGCGCGAATCCGAACGTTCGGAACAAGCTCGACACCACGCCTTTGCTCGAAGCGGCGTTCCACTCGAACCCCGAGATCATCAAGGCTCTGCTCGATGCCGGCGCCGACCCGAATGCGGCCGGAGCGGACGGCCAGACACCGCTGATGCTGGTGGCCCGCGGGACCAGCGTGGCCGCCGCGAAGATGCTGCTCGACAAGGGCGCGGATCCGAAGGCCAGAGAGTCGCAACGCCAGCAGACCGCGTTGATGTGGGCCGCGGCGAACAGCCAGGGGCCCCAGGGAACAATGGTGCGCCTGCTCGTCGAACGCGGCGCCGACCTTGACGCGAAAACGGCGACCGACCTGATGACGCCGCTCGTCAGCGCCGAGCCTCGCGCGCAGCCTCGTTCCCCGGGAGGCATGACGGCGCTGATGTTCGCGTCGCGCGAAGGCTGCCTCGACTGCGTGGCGGCGATGGTCGAGAAGGGTGCGTCGATCGACCTTCCCGATCCCGAGGGCGTCACGCCGCTTCTGTGGGCCATCTGGAACACGCGCTTCGACGTGGCGAAGTACCTGATCGAGCACGGCGCGAACGTCAACCGGTGGGACTGGTGGGGCCGCACGCCGTTATATCTGGCCGTCGACTACGTGACGCTCCCTCATGGCGGGCGCCCGGACCAGCCGTCGCTCGACCAGACGCTGCCGATCGACATCGTGAGACTGCTCCTCGAGAAGGGAGCCGATCCGAATCCGCAGCTGAAGATGACCGCGCCTCTGCGCGCCACCGGCAACGATCGCGGACTGGATCCGATGCTCTCGCCGGGGACGACGCCGCTCGTTCGCGCGGCGAAGGCCATGGACGTCGAGTCGATGAAGGCGCTGCTGGACCGCGGTGCGGATATCACGCTGACCAACAGCCGCGGCATGACGGCCACGCTCGCCGCGTCCGGTATGGGCTCGACGGACGCCGATACGCGCGGCTACTTCACGACGTCGGACGTGCAGGACCGCGCGATCGCGGCCCTCGATCTGATGTTCCACTACGGCGGCCTGATCAACGGCAAGGCCGGCCAGTTCGCGCAGGTCCCGCTGCACGGCGCCGCCTTCTGGGGCTGGAACCGCGTCGTCGAATACCTGCTGCAGAAGGGCGCGGAGATCAACCTTGCCGACAGCCGCGGCTACACGGCGGTCGACTACGCCATGGGCCGCGCGGGCGGCAACAGCCGTGGCGGCCAGCGCATCGACGTCCACAAGGACACGGCGGACCTGCTGATGTCGAAGGGCGGCATCGCAGGAACGCCCGTACGTCCGTCACCCGCCGTTCCCGGCAACCGGTAGCAGCCGGCATCTATCTCGTGAAGCCCTGGGAGCTTCTCGGTCAGACGCGGACGCCGGAAGGCGAAGAGATGACGCTCACCCGCCACGGGAGCGAGTACGTCATCCTCGCGGGCGGCCAGGCCCTGATGTCAAGTCGCATGCACGGCTCGGAGGAATCGCTGGCAATGTTCGCCTGCGCCCGCGCGCGAAGCCTTGAAACGCCGTGTTGCCTCGTCGGAGGACTCGGTATGGGCTTCACCCTGCGCGCCGCACTCGATCTGCTGCCGCCAGACGCCACTGTCGTCGTCTCCGAGTTGGTACCCGCGTTGGTGGAGTGGAATCGCGGTCCGCTCGGTGCACTCGCCAGGCACCCGCTTCGCGACAAGCGCGTGGTGCTCGAGGTTGGCGATGTGGGGGCTTTGCTGTGTGGGAAGCCCGGCCGGTTCGACGCCATCCTGCTCGACGTGGACAACGGCCCGTCCGCATTCACCGCCTCGAGCAACGCCGATCTCTACGGCGATCGCGGGCTCGCCGTCGCGCGGGCTGCGCTCAAGCCCGACGGCGTGCTTGGCGTCTGGTCATCCCGGGAAGATCGACGATTCGAGCAGCGCCTCCGCTACGCGGGCTTCGACGTGACCGTGGAACGCGTGAGAGGCCGTCTCAAGAAAGGCGGACCGAGGCATACGATTTTCATCGGCACTATGTCGCCTCGTTCCGCCTCGGCGGCTCACTTAGTCGATGACGAGGATTGCGACAGCCTGCAAGTCCGCTAAAGTGCCAATTGAAGCGTGATTGAAACTCAGCGCGGCGTGGTCACCGGGGCGGCAGTGTTGAATCCCGCGCCGCCGTCCCCGTCCCAGTCCTTCTCGACGCCGTGGCCTCGCGCCTGATCGCCGTGTATCGGCGTCACGTAGCCGAGCAGGCAACCGTTCGAGCCATCCTTAAGAAGATGGCACCGGACCCGGATGGCGTCGCCCGGCCTGACGTCTTCGCGCTTGATGCCCACCTTCGTGAGACCTGAAGGACCCGTGGCTTCGAGCGCCCACGTCGTCGGCTGGCCGCCGTTCTTGTCGTCCTTGACGTCCAGGTAGATCCAGGAATGCGGGACCAGCAGGTGGACCTCCTTCACCTCACCGGTCATCGTCGTCCACGTGGTGAGGTCGTAATTGCCGTGCGAGTGATGCGCGGCGACCGGGACAGCGATGAACATCACGAACGCAGCCGCAAGCGTCAGGAATCTGGCCAGCATGATCATCTCTCCTTCAACGGCTACTGCGGCGGGACGGGCGCAGGCGGCGCGCCCGCGCGGGGCGGCGCGGGCGCCGGGAATTTCCATCCTTCCGAGTATCCCGTCGTGTAGATCGATCGATAGCGAATCGACCGGCCTTCCTCATCGATGAACATGAGCGACTGCTGAAAGAGCCCGGGTGCCGGCGCTCTCGCGGGCACGGTCGCCTCGAGGATGTAGAGGCGCGTGCCATGCCGGTTGATCTGTGCGAACGTCCGCGAGCCGTCGGCGTTGGTGAGCTGAACGCGCAGGCCCTCGACCTGATCCACCACGCTCCACCCGAAATACGTCACCTTGGCGTTGCGCTGCATGAACTTCCACGACGCGAAGATCATCGAGCCCTGCACGTCGGCCCGCCAGTCGTTCGTGCAGGCGTCGCCTTCTCCGCCCTTCGCCTTACACTGCGCAACCCGCTCCGTGTGAATCTTCTCGGCGTCCTTGAGGTCGACGGCCGTCACCGAATAGCGGCTTGGTCCCTGATCCGCGCTGTAAACGTGCGCCGGCAGCGTAATGCCGAATTCGGTGGCGTACGCGACGTCCTGCACCCTGGGCTCGCTCGGGAAGTTGACGCCGAACAGATCCGCCTTGCTCGCGTACTGGATCCATTCCTGCGCGAAGGACGGCTGGCACAACAACACGACCAACGTCGCCGTCGCTGCGTAAATCCGGCGCATGGTGCAACCTCCGGGCAGGCCTCGGGCCTGCAGTTCTACCAATACTGACAGGACACACTCGTTACTGACACCTGGCTGCTCCGCTGCCTTCGGCGCCGCCCTTGTCGCGGTACACCTTGTGGCAGTTCGCGCACGCGTCATTGAGCTTCTCGCTCACCTCGCCGAACGCATCGAGCTTTCTCGCCCGCGACGCCTGGCGCGCGAGCTTACCCGCGTCCACGAGCGCCGACACGTACTGCTTCCAGTCGGCGTGGTCCACGGGTGCGAGCTTGCCGTTCTGGCACCGGCGCCCAGGCGTCAGCAGCAGAGCGGCCGTTTCGGTGAGCGCGACCGCCGCTTGATCGACGGCCAGCCATCCCGGATAGACGGTCGAGCCCCACTCGACGTAGTCGAACGGCGAGGTGGCGAGCGGCTTGCCGCGCGCCGCCGCCGGATCCTTCACCTGCAGGTTGAAGATGATGTTCGCGTTCGGAAACGCGATGGCCCGCATCAGCTCGGCCAGGTTGCCCTCCGGCGCGGAGAGAGCCGTCGCGGCCGCCGGCGCCCGCACAGTCGGAAACACCGTCTCGGCAAGCACGCCTTCGCCAAGGTCGGCCGGCCCCGCGGGAAACTTCCCGGCCTGCAGGACGTAGGCGAGCAGGTCCGCCGCCTGCAGCCGGGACAAACTCCCCGGCTTCTCGAATGGCATCGTCTTCTGGATCTTGTCGACGGCCTCCGCGAGCGGACGCGCGCTCCAGTTCGCCAGGAAGCTCTCCCCCGCAAGCGGAGGCCCGATGGCGCCTTCCATGGCCTTGCCGTGACAGTCGCCGCATTGGGCGCGGTAGATCTGCTCGCCGCGCGCCGCCTGCGCCGTGGAGTACACGCCCGAAGTGACCGGGCGCGCCTGTCCGGCGTGCAGCAACGACGCGGCGAGAACCACGACGCACGACGCCACGACAGCGCGGTGAGATGCCATATGGCGTCGCAAGCCTCGACGCTAGCGGGTCGAGCCTTTCGCCGGCTTGACGTATTGCTTCAGCGCCTGTTTGGCCGTGAGCGCGCCGTAGATGTTGCCGTCGGCATCAACCGCGACGCCCTCCCCGGTTCCGTCGGGATCGGCGTCGGGAATGAGCGCGGTCACCTTGCCGTCCTTCGCGCTCCCGACTCTGATTCCCCGCTTGAAGCCGGGATTGGTTTTCTCGTCCGACTGCGTGTCGGCGGCGTAGAGCACGTCGTTCCGATCGATGTAGATCCCGCTCGGCCGGCCGAACTGCTTCCACTCGGCCAGGAATTTTCCGTCCTGATCGAAAATCTGAATCCGGCTGTTCCCGCGGTCGGCAACGAACAGGCGTCCGCCTTTGTCCATCGCCAGCGAGTGCGGCGTGTCGAACTCGCCCGGCCCGGATCCCTTCTTGCCCCACGATTTGATGAACGTCCCGTCTTTCGAGAACTTCACGATGCGGGCGTTCGTGTTTCCCCCGTGGCCGTCGGCGACGAACACATCGCCGTTTGGAGCCACCAGGATGTCCGACGGCGGACCGAACGTGTCCGTCCCGTCGCCAGCGACGCCCGCCTTGCCGAGGGTCATCAGGACTTTTCCCTCCGGGCTGAACTTGAAGACCTGATCGCCCCTGGCACCCTTCGCGGCTCCGTCTGCCAGCCAGATGTTTCCCTGCCGGTCCACGTGAATGCCGTGCGGGCTGACGAACATCCCCGCGCCGAAGCTCGTCACGAGCTTGCCCGACGCATCGAACTTGAGGACGGGCGCCAGGTTCGACTCGGCGCACGCCTGCGCCTGGCTGGCTCCGCCGCACCGCTCAAACACCCAGACGCTGCGGCCATCCCGATCGATATCGATCGCGGCGGTCGATCCCATCGCCCTGCCTTCCGGGAGCTTGAAGTGGTTCGTGACGGCCTGATACGGATTGGGTGGGGAATCGGCGGCGGCCTGGGCGGCCACCTGAACGCTCGCGCCCGGACTCGATAACAGTGTTGCGGCGACGCTGGCTGCCAGGGTCCAACGAACACGACCACTACGCGTCATGACACCCTCCACTGGATCGTGCGATCCCAAGAGACGGGTTACGTCAGGCCAGAGATTCTATGGCAAAACGGGGGTGGGAATCCGCGGCGCGCACGTCGGCGCAATATCCCTCACCGTGTGGGCGTAAAAGGTTGGCGGCACGTTGCGCCGGAAATCTTCGCCCAGGTTCGGATCGCCGCCGCCGAGATAGAACCTCCCCTTGTCCGATTCGGCCACGAGAATGCCGCTCGTCTGCTGTCCGACACCCTCGACGCTTCCAATCAACTCGACCTGATGGCCCTTGAGCGCCTTGAGCTGGCTGCGGATCGCGCGAATGCCGTTGACTCCCAGCGAGTCTGGAAATGGTAAGTTCGAATCCACCGGTTCGACGCGGGTGAGCCTCCCGCCCGGTGAGACAACCACGGACTGCCATGCCTTTGAGCGGCTGGGCGGCCGCGGGCGCCGGCCCTTGCGCCTGCGGGGCGGAGACGATGCCCAGGCTGATCGCGAGCGCAATGGCCGCGGCCGACACACACTGTGATTTTCTTGTTCCCATCGTCCTGTCGCTAGCTGGCGCGCTTAGCCCCGGCGGGAGTGCGCTATGTCGCTGCGGCGATCTTTCGCGCCGCGGTGCCGAGCATCAGCCGTGAGAATCCCGTAATCATCAGGTTCACGCCCACAAGCGTCCCGATCGCCCACGCGGAGCTCGACGGCCAGTTCCTCCAGATCATGCCCCCGAGCAGCAAGGTCACGATGGCGTTGACGAGGCGCCAACTCGATCCACCTTCACGACCGACCATGAAGTAGGCCACGATTTCGATCACGGCCTCCACCAGCAGGACCACGGCCAGGTACAGCGTAAGCGTCCCGAGGCCGAGCAGCGGGTGCGTCAGGAAGTACAACCCGGCGACGACGTAGATCGCCGCGACGATCAACTGCCAGACAACGCGGCCGGCGCCGCCTCCGGCAAAAGCCGACACGCCATGGGCGAGGCCGCCGAAAATCAGCAGCCAGCCCACGAGAATGGCCACGGCGAGACCCGCCACGGCCGGCTCGAGAATCGCCAGCACGCCAAGGACGACGAACACGACGCCCATCACCGTGAGCCACCGTCCCGCATTCCTGACGATCGTCACCGGTCCCGATCTGCCGCCTGGATTCGTGGCGCTCATTGGTGGCCTCCCAAGGAGCCGGAGTCTATCCCAGAGAGAACCGGACGCAAGTGGAATGAGCGGCAGCTTCCTTCATCGTGTCGAGCATCCACGGGTCTACTGGTCGGCGTATCGCTTCGCCGCCGCCAGGTCCTTGCGGAGCTCCTCCGCCGTGCGGCGCGGACCATACCCCGGCGTATCGCGCTGAATGCGCCAACCTTCCTTCAGCGGCCCGGCATCCACTGTGTCGAAACCGAACTCGTCGAGCAGCTTCGTCACGGTGGCCTTCGCGGCAGGATCGTCGCCGGCGATCACGAGCGCGCGTCGATTCTTCGATCCCGCCGGCTGCCCGTCGGTGGTGATCTGCGCCGCGTAGATATGGTTGAACGCCTTGACGACCTTCGAGGTCGGGAGATGCGCCTGCAGCAGCTCCGCGGTCGTTGTCGACTCGTTGTCGAGCTCGGGAATGTGGCCGTCACGCTGGGGGTAGTAGTTGTTGGTGTCGATCACGATCTTGCCCGCGAGCGGCGCCACCGGCACCTCGCGGTAATTCTTGAGCGGCACGGTGACCACGACAATGTCTCCAGCCTTGGCGGCATCCGCGGCGGTCGCTGCACGCGCCCTCGGCCCAAGTTCGGCCACGAGCGCGGCCAACGTTTCCGGCCCGCGCGAGTTGCTGATCACCACGTCATGCCCGTGTGAGATCGCGAGTCTGGCGACCTGGCTCCCGATATGTCCCGCACCGATGAATCCGATAGTCGTCATTGCCATATAAACCCCTCTGGGCGCCTTCCAACGTCACCGGACCGCGTGCTACAAACGTGCTCTGCTCGAGTTCGTCGAATGCCTGACGGAGGTCTGCGTATTCACGACGATTGGACATCGGTGCCTCAAGGATTCGACTGGCGCTGTTTTCGAAGGAACGCCCTCACGAACGGACAGACAGCGACCACCTGCAGTCCCTCCGCGCGAGCGGCGTTGACCGCCGCTTCGGCGAGTCTGGTAGCAAGACCACGACCGCGCAGCGCCGGCGGCACCTCCGTGTGCAGCAGCGCGAGAGCGTTTGGACGCCGCTCGTAAATCAGGACGGAGGTCTGACCGTCAACGGCGAGCTCGAACTGGTGAGCTTCACGGTTGTCCGTGACTGCCGGCAGGCTGAGGACGAATGCCCGCGTCGATCTCTCCCACCACGCCCCATCCTACTGCGGTCGCCCTGACCTGCTGCTCTTGTTTGCCAACCGAGTGACTTGGCGCCGTGCGTCGCGTTACTCGAGCAGCCGTGTCAAGGATTCGCACCAGCGCCCGCTGCTCGCTGGTGGAGAGACGTGCGAAGGTGTCGGGCGGCGTGGTCATGCGATCGAGGAGAAGCGTCCGCAGCCGCGAACCGTTCGCCGTCAGATCGAGGACTTTGACCCGGCGGTCCTCGGCCGACGGACGGCGACGCACGAGGCCGCGCGACTCGAGCCGATCCACCAGCCCTGTCACATTCGACGCGTCGCAGGCGAGCGTTTCGGCGAGCTGCCCCATGGGGATCGGCCGTCCCGGCTCGATCAGGTGCAGCACGTGGCACTGCGCCGGCGAGAGCTGGAGCTCTGCGGCAAGCGGCGGCAGGTTCGCGCGGTGCGCGAAGAACAGCTGAGTCAGCAGCTGCCAGGCGTCGCAGGCGTGCGGACGTGCGGGCTTCATCAGCCGTCAGTATAGTTCATTTCATAAATAGTTGACATCATCAACTATTGGGCGTAACCTCGCTGTCATGACACCCCTCAAACTGATTTCCCTGGACGATGTAGTCGTGTTCCCCGGCATGCCCGTGACGCTCCCGGCCGAGGAAGACGGCGATACGCGTGTGCTCCTCATCCCGCGGCGCGGCAGCGGTTACGCGAAGGTTGGCGTGGTCGCGGAGGTTTCGGACCGGATCGCGGCCGGCGGCCGGGGCCTCGCCTCGTTCGTGGCGCTCCACCGGGGCGTGCCCGGTGCCGCGCACAAAGACCGCGACGGCGTGCTGCGCGTCGAAGTCGACGAGCGCCCGGACATCGCGCCGCCGCCGGGCCTGACCCGCGACCTCGAGCGCGAATATCGCGCGGTGGTCGAGGAAGTGCTCGAACTGCGCGGCGACGATGGCCGGATCAGCGCCTTCGTGCGATCGATCACCCATCCAGGCGCGCTCGCGGATACCGCCGGCTACTCGCCGGATCTGACCGTCGCCCAGAAGCTCGAACTGCTCGAAACCCTCGACGTCGTCGAACGGCTGAAGCTGGCCCTGCAGTTTCAGCAGGACCGGCTCGCCGAGCTGCGCGTCCGGAAACGCATCCGCGAGGACGTCGAAACCGGCGCGCAGAAACAGCAGCGCGAGTACTTCCTGCGGCGGCAGATGGACGCCATCCGCAAGGAGCTCGGCGAGAACGAGGGTTCGGTCGCCGAGGAATACCGGCGCGAAGATTGCGGCCGCCGCGAATGCCGGAAGCGGCACAGAAGCAGGCCGAGCGCGAGCTGGCGCGATTCGAGCGGATGGGCGACTCGAACGCCGAAGCGTCCATGATCCGGACCTATCTCGACTGGCTGCTCGCTGTTCCCTGGTCGAAGCGCTCCGAGGAGCGCCTCGATCCCCGGCACGCCCGCGAGGTGCTCGACGCCGACCACGCAGGCCTCGACGACGTCAAGCAACGGATTACTGAGTACCTGGCGGTCCGCAAACTCCGCGCCGAGCGCGGCTTGACCGATGATCGCCGGTCGGGCGCGATCCTGACGCTCATCGGCCCGCCGGGAACCGGCAAGACCTCAATCGGCGAATCGATCGCCCGGGCGACCGGCCGGCAGTTCGTCCGGATGTCTCTGGGCGGTGTGCGAGACGAGTCCGAAATCCGCGGACATCGGCGCACCTACATCGGCGCGCTCCCGGGCCGGCTCGTGCGTGCCCTCCGCGACGCAGGCACGATGAATCCAGTCATCCTGCTCGACGAGGTGGACAAGCTCGGGGCCGACTGGCGCGGCGATCCGTCGGCGGCGTTGCTCGAGGTGTTGGACCCCGCGCAGAATCATGCGTTTCAGGACCACTACCTGGATGTCCCGCTCGATCTGTCACACGTGCTGTTCATCGCCACCGCCAACGTCGCCGATACGATTCCCGGACCCCTGCTCGACAGAATGGAAGTGATCCGGTTCGACGGCTACACGACCGACGAGAAGGTCGCCATCGGGCGTGACTATCTCTGGCCGCGTCAGGTCGAACGCAATGGCCTGAGCGCGGACGACGTGACAACCAACGACGACGTGTTACGGCTGGTCGTGAGCGACTACACGCGCGAGGCGGGCGTTCGCCAGCTGGAGCGCGAGCTCGGCACGGTGCTTCGGAAGACCGCCACCCGGGTCGCCGCCGGTGATCAGCCCAAGCCCGTGGTCGTCGATGCGGCTGCCATACGGGAAGCGCTGGGACGCGCAAAGGTGTACCACGAAGCGGCCGCGCGTACCGCGGTCCCTGGTGTGGCCACCGGACTCGCGGTCACGGGCGTCGGCGGAGACGTGCTGTTTGTCGAGGCGGCTTCGATGGCCGGTAAAGGCGAGCTGGTGCTCACGGGACAACTGGGCGACGTCATGAAAGAGTCCGCCCGGATTGCGCTCACCTACATTCAGAGCCACGCGCCGCACCTGGGGATCGATGAACGGGCGTTCGGCAGTCGGGAGTTTCATGTGCACGTCCCAGCCGGAGCCATCCCCAAGGATGGGCCGAGCGCAGGCGTGACGATGGTCACGGCGCTGGCCTCCCTGCTGACCGGGCGGGCGGTCAGGAGCACGGTCGGCATGACGGGCGAGGTGACGCTACAGGGACGCGTGCTGCCGATTGGCGGGCTGAAGCAGAAAGTGCTCGCGGCACACGCGGCCGGCCTGACGACGATCATTTTCCCCGCGCGCAACGAGCCTGACCTGGACGAAGTCCCGTTGGCGGTGCGGGAACAGATGCAATTCCACCCGGTGCAGTCGGTCGACGAAGTGCTCGCGCTCGCGTTGGAGCCGAGCGTGCTCGCCATGGTGGCCTAGCCTCGGCACCTAGCCCATCCGGTCGCTCGCGCGGAAGTAGCTTCTCGCGCGGGCGACGATCTCTCCTCCGGTCGGATGATCCGCCGTTTCGATGCCCGCGACTTTGGACTCGAGTTGGTGGTGATTCGCCTGCACGAACTTGAAGAATTCGAACTTCGCTGACGCGGGCCCGACGATGAGGATCCTGTCCAGCCCATCGAGTTGCCGCGCGACGAGGTCGAAGAAATGTTTCGCGTCGTCCGGGTGCTCTCGCGGCTCTCCACGTCCCTTCGGATGGCGGTGCAGATGGTGCTGGGGCGAGAGGATCGTGGACTCGTCGGCCGCCTCCGGATGGACGTGAAAGATGCGCGCTTCCTTGTGGTCGATCCAGACGACGGCGTGCGTCATGATCTGATGCTTTCGCTTCAGGTAATAGGGTTCCAGGAATTACTGCTCGTAGCGCTCGACGACCGAGGGCGGACGCACCCTGGCGTCATTTGGATCCTGGCCGAACTCGCGGCGGGCGTCCCGCTGGCGGAGCAGATCCCAACACTGGTCGAGCTCGATCTTGATGGCTTCCAGCCGTACCCGATCGTGATCCGCCATCTCGCCCTTCCCGTAAAGATGTTGCTCCTCGTGAACAAGGCCTTCGATCTTCTTCAGGATGGAGCTATCGGTGGTCGATTCAGTCATGGCCATCACCTCGTTCACGTGCGATCTGGGGATTCTGTAGTTTCGCTGTCGGGATTCGGATCGGTGGACGGCGGATCGCTCGCGGGGAACGACTGCTCGATGGTGTCGTCGAGGGCGGCCTCCCGGCGGAGCCGTTCCCGCTCTGGTGTATGACTGTCCACAGCCGTGCCAATCTCAGCGGTCATGCGTCCCTCGACAACATTTCCTGATCATAGTCCTTGCATAACAAGAATCTCGTTCTTCTTGAAAACGTTGACCTCCGCGAGGCCTTCCTGAAGACACGGGCGTGACATTATGAGACGGCGCTCAGCTCCATCGTGCGCTCGTTCGGCTGTTTCCGGGCCGTCATGCACAGCGATCCGATGATGTGGTTCGGGGCATCCATCGCAGGATTGAACGCCCGCCGCCTGACATCCTCAAACTGAGCCTTTCGCAGCACCTGTGACAGGGTGTCTTCGTCGTACGCGTACTTGTGTTCGCGTCCCTGGCGGAACAGATAGTTGAGGCGGTGCATCCGGTTGTCGCACCACGCCGGTCCCCACCAGTCGACCTCCGACTCCGGCACGTCCCGGCGACGGAAGTACTCGCCGATCATTCCCTCGGCGTCCGGCACGACGATGTCCAGGATGCCACTCGGAGCGAGGATGCGCCGGCACTCCCGCAGGAACTGCAGCGCTTCAGAGGGCGTGTCGGGGCCTTCGTGATCCCAGCCCATCGACTCGAGCACGTTCGGGTAGTCGAGGTGCTCGAAGAAATGCTCGACGTAGATGTAGCGCGCAGAATTATCCAGAAACGGTAAAGCTCTGCGCAGATCAAGGCGCAAGTCCGCCGTCTGGTGGAACAGGTCGACGTTCACCCACCCGCTCTTCGGATGGTGACCTGAGGCCAGGTTCAGCGAGAGGGGACCGGCGTCGGCATAGGCTCGCCGAGCCTTTTTCGAGGACGCCCGGTGCAACCTGGCAATCTCGAATTCGGTCACGAGCTGGCGAATGGCATACCGCAGCGGCGGCGGCACGAGAGATTTAACAGACGCTCTCAACATCGGCGCTGTACTCCCCTTGAGCCGAAAGAGAAGCCGGACTGCCTCGTCCGTGGCGAAGGACGACCCGCCACGGGACAGAGTTGCATACAACCGCCGCGCCATCTGGCAGCCCTCGCGCACTCATCAGAGCCGCCCGGTCAGCGAACCGGTCTCCATCCCTCCTCCTGATGAGCTCGAACCCGTCCGATTGGCGTCAGACGAAGTCCAGGGCCGCCGTGCTATTCTCCGGCCGATTTGAGGCGGATCCGAGGGAGTACCTGGGTCGCGACTAATTCACTCGTCTGGAGGTTTCGCATGCACGCCGCGCTCAGAACGGCCGGGCTCCTCGTCGCATTGGGCGTATGTGGTGGTGTGCTACCCAGCGCCGCCCGCGCGCAAGGAAACCCGGATTGGCACCGCGCCATCCCGGGCTTCAAAATCGCGGGCAACCTCTATTACGTGGGGACGGCGGACCTGGCCGTTTATCTGATCACGACACCACAAGGCAACATCCTCATCAACAGCGACTTCAAGGAGGACGTGCCCACTATCCGCAAGAGCATCGAAGGCCTCGGCTTCAAGTACGCCGACACGAAGATCCTCCTGATCAGCCACGCGCACGGCGACCACGATGAAGGCGTCGGCGTCATCAAGTCGGAGACTCGCGCGCAGCTGATGGTCATGGACGCCGATGTGGCTGCCGTCGAAAGCACCGCGCCGGGACGGCCGGGCGCGAAAGTCGATCGCGTGCTGCACGATCGGGATACGGTCGAACTCGGCGGCGCGAAGCTCACCGCACGGCTCACGCCCGGTCACACGCCCGGCTGCACCACATGGACGATGCAGGTGGCCGACGGCGGCCGCACGTTGAACGCCGTCATCGTCGGCAGCCCGAACGTGAACCCGGGCTACGTGCTCGTCGGCGACAAGAAGAACTACCCGCAGATTGCCGGCGACTACGTGAAGACCTTTGCCCTGCTCAAGAGCCTGCCGGTCGATCTGTTTCTTGGCGCGCACGGGGCGTACTTCGATTTGAAGAACAAGCTGCCGAAGATGACCGCCGGCGGGGCCAATCCCTTCGTCGATCCCCAGGGATACAAAGCGTATGTCGCTGAACGGGAACAGGCGTTCGAGAAGGAACTGGCGAAGGAGACGGCCGACGCACACCTCGGCGACGGCGTCGGCTTCGATATCGCCTGGAATCACGTGGCGCTGAGCGTGCCGAACATCGCGGAATCGATCGCCTGGTACGAGAAGATGCTCGGCTTCAAGGGCGTCGTGCGCGGCGGTCAGCCGAACGCCCGGCAGCAGGTCGCGGACCTCCGCCGCGGGAACGTCACCATCGAGCTGTTTCAGCTAGCGGATGCCGCCCCGCTGCCCGAATCGCGGAAGAACCCGTCAGAAGATTTCCGGACCCACGGCGTGAAGCACTTCGGCTTCGAGGTGAAAAACCTGCCCGCTGTGCTGGCGGAGCTGAAAGCCAAAGGCGTCAAGGTGGCGTTCGACATGCGCGATACGCCGACCGAGGCCTTTGCGTTCATCAGCGACAACGCCGGCAACGCGATAGAGCTGATCGAACACAAGACGCCGCGGTAGCCGCATGCCGAGATCCGCCGGACGCCTTCTGGAGAAGCACATTACGTCGTGGCCTCAGCTTCGCGACGTCCTCGAAGAACTGGCCAACGCGGGCTGGACGTTCAGAGGTCAGGCCGACGCGGCCTGGCCGCTCGAGACGTCGCTCACGCGCTACCTTGCGGACATTTGGCGGGCCGTCGAACGGATGGCGCCAGCGAGAGCGCCATATCCTTCATACGTTCAAACGCAAAGCGCACGTGCTCCTGCCCGAGACACCCGAAGAAGGCGAGACGCTCGAGTGGCTCGCGCTCATGCAGCATCACGGCGCGCCGACGCGGCTGCTCGACTTCAGCTGGTCGCCGTACGTCGCGGCGTTCTTTGCGCTCGAACGCGCAACGGCCAACGCGGCGATCTGGGCGATCTGTTCCGGCCCGAAAGTGCCCAACTACCGCGGGTTCTACATTTCTGCCATCCTCAACCGGCTGATGGGCGTCGAGGACGCGAACGGTCTCGCACCGAAGTATCGACGGGCGGCGGCTCGCCAGGACATTCCACATGCGATGCTCGGCGAACCGGTGCTCATGAATCAGCGCATGATCACGCAGGCTGGCACATTTCTCATACCAAGCAGGCGCATCGATGTGCCCATTGACAGCCTCCTGCCTGGATCGTTCGTGTTGAAGTTGACGCTGCACACGAGCCGCTTGCGTCGCGAGACGATGACGAGTCTCTATAGCATGAACATCAACAACGGCGCGCTCTTTCCGGGCGTCGACGGCTTCGCGCGTTCGCTCGCGTTCGAGCTCGAATACGAATGGCGGGTCGATCCGCAAGCGGCGAAACGGGTCACGCGAGGCGCCCGGCAGGCGTAAAGTGTCCTTCGGGTAGATGAAGCTCACCGTAACCGGGAAGACGTAGCTTCGCTGGACTCCGTATGCGCACAGTTTCGATCGGACGATTCGCGATGATCGTCGCCGTGGCGATGTTTCTGTCTGTCTCGGCGGCGGCACAGTGGCTGAAATATCCGACTGCCGGAATTCCTCGTCTGCCGGACGGAAGACCAAACCTCGACGCGCCACCGCCGCGCACGGCTGATGGCAAACCGGACCTCTCCGGACTGTGGGCGATACGACGACAGCAGATGACTCTGGACCAGCGCGAGGTCAACATCTCGCCGTTCCAGAGGGACATCGGCGACGGGCTCGAGGGCGGCCTGCCCTACCAGCCGTGGGCGCGCGCGCTCGCGGAGCGGCAACGCGCGGACAACTGGAAGGACGCGCCCTCAACGCGCTGCCTGCCTTTGGGTCCGCTGCTTGCGCACACCTACCTGGACCCGAGAAAGATCATTCAGACGCCGGCGTTACTGGTCATTCTCAACGAGCGTGACTTCAGCTATCGCCAGATCTTCACCGACGGACGCCCGCTCCCACACGATCCCAATCCCAGCTGGTACGGCTATTCGTCCGGTCACTGGGACGGCGACACGCTCGTCGTTGAAACGAATGGCTTGCGCGACGGACTGTGGCTCGATATGGGAGGCGATGTGATCACCGACATGGCAAAGCTGACCGAGAAGTTTCGGCGGCCACGGTTCGGTGCGCTTGACATCGACGTCACGGTTGACGATCCGAAGGCGTACACCCGCCCCTGGACGGTGACGCTGCACCAGTTGCTGATGGTCGACACGGAGCTGCTGGAGTTCGTCTGCCTCGAAAACGAGAAGGATGTGCAGCATTTCCCGAAGTAGTCCGCGAGGGCAACGAGCAGAATCCGCTCGGCGGAGTCACGGGAATCGGATGCGACTGACGATGTCCTGGAACCTCGAATCGTGTCGGAAAGGGTCGAAACGAGGATCTTGCTTGATCCACACCATCCCGGGGGAGTGCTCGTTGATCCCCTTTTCAAGCCATTCGATCACATCGTCGGTACGGCCCAAGCCAGCCTGCATAATGGCGATCTGGACGGGTGGCACGTACTGGCCGTGTGATCGCTCCATGAACCGGCGCAACTCGTGCTCGGCGTCGGACCGCCTTCCAGCACCCGCGAGCGCGTGCACCAGAGCCGCGACGTAGAGAGGACCGCCGCGAGCGAGCTGCTCGGCTCGTTGCAACTCCGCGAGAGCCTCCGCCCTCCGACCTTGCTGCTCATAGGCCTGTCCCAACACCAGGTGCGTCGGTGCGAAGTTGGGGTCGAGTTCCAACGTCGCGCGATACTGCTCGACGGCGGCATCGTACTGACGCGCGAAGTGGAGGCGCCAGCCAAGCCACGCGTTGATGATCGGCGACAGCGGATCCAGCCGGCGAGCACGCTCCGACTCAGCGATCGCCTGTTCGTGACGCCCGATCGCGGAGAGGTAGTCCGCGTACCAATGATGGGCGTTCGAATAGTCGGGATCGACCGCGATGGCGCGCTGAAAGCCTCGCTCTGCCTCAGACCAGTTCCAATCGTAATTGAAGCGCACGAACGCCAATGACGTGTGCGCGGCCGCCAGCGACTCGTCGATGGCGAGCGCCTTTCTCGCCGCTTCTTCCGCGTGCGGAAATGCTTCCGTCGGCGACACGTGGCCGTACCAACCCAGTGCGATCCAGCAGTCCGCCAGCCCATCGTACGCGCGGGCGTACGCGGGCTCGTCGTGGATCGCCTCCCGGAAGTATGCGATCGCCTTCCCCAAATCCTCCTTGGTCCGCTTGTTCCAGAAGTATCGACCCTTGACGTAGGCCTCATACGCGGACGGATCCAACGTCGCCACGGTCGATCGTCGAGGCGACGCCGTCGGGTTGACGCTGACGTTGATTTGCGCGGCAATGTCCTGCGCGACTTCTCGCTGCAAGATGAGAATCTCTCCGAGATCGCGCTCGTAGCTCCGCGCCCAGACGTGGGTCTGATCGCTCACCTGAATGAGCTGCGCCGAGATGCGGACGCGCTGATTCTCGCGGCGCACGCTCCCCTCGACGAGAAAGTCCACGTGGAGCTCTTTGCCAATCTCACCGGCGCCCTTCCCTGTGTGCTTGTAGCGCATCGCCGACGTCCGCGCCAGGACACCAAGGCCGCGCGGATTCACGGTGCTCGAGTTGAGTGGTCATCTCCTCGGTCAAGCCGTCGCTGAAGTATTCCTGTGACGAATCGCCACTCAGGTTTTCGAACGGCAGGACGGCGAGGGCGACACGATCCGTCGCCGGGCGGACTCCCCGGGCAGGTCGATGGGCCACGACATACGCGACGAGAGCGAGGGCGCACAGAGAAACAACCGCAATCCAGACAGACGGCCGCGACCGGCGGAGCGTTATGGCGGGAGGCACCACGGGGGCCGGATGCACTGGCGCGATGAACCGATAGCCGTGCCGCGCGACGGTCTCGATGAACCGCGGATTCTCCGCCGGATCACCGAGAGCGGCGCGCAGCTTCTTGATGGCGTTATTGAGGCTCTGATCGACCGCGACGAACACGTCGGCCGGCCATAGGCGCTCACGGAGCACTTCGCGGCTGACCAGCTCGCCGGGTCGCTCCAGCAGCAATTGCAGAATTCGAAACGGCTGCTCCTGCAGGCGAACCCTCAGCCCGTTTTTTCGCAACTCCGCCGCGCGGAAGTCGGCCTCAAAGGTGCCGAACCGGACGATCTGCGCCGATTCGTTCGTGTCGTCCATCTCCTAGCTCTGTTCCACGAGGTTACACCTCCCCGTAACGCACGATTCAAGAATGTTTTGCGTGGTTATCGAGAAGTCCCTGAGAGGTCAGCCCGCGGCGATTGACGATCCGCAGCCGCAGGCGCACCTTTCGTGTCGAAGGGGGAGGGCTGAGCAGGAACCGAGAACGGGCGTTATGCCAACCGCGAGACAGCCCTAGCGTTTCCATCGTCTCGGTGAAGAGTCACCAACCGACAACGTTCCATCTAAATTAAGGAGTGCAGCTGTGAACAATCGAACCTTCCTATCGATCGTCGTCGCGCTGGCGATGGTGTTGACCGTCGGACTCGCGGCGGCCGGCCAGCATGAGTCGCACCAATCCCAGGCTCAGCCACCCACGCTCGTCGACATCGTGCGGGCGGCCACCGCGCAGTTCCTGGATCCCGAGGTGGCGATCGCGTACGGATACGTCCCCAAGCCTTTCTGCGTGACCGGTCCGGATCAGGGCGCCATGGGCGTGCACTACGTCAATGGTCCGCTTGTCGTCGACGGACAGCTCGATCCGGAGAAGCCGGAGTCGCTCGTCTACGAGTCCTTGAACGGACGCCTGCGCCTGGTCGCCGTGGAATACATCGTCTTAGCCGACGCGTGGCACGCCCGCAATCCACAGCCGCCAGTGCTTTTCGGCCAGCTCCTCAACTACATCGCTGCGCCGAACCGGTACGGCAACCCCAACTTCTACGAAATCCACGTATGGGCGTGGAAGGACAATCCATTTGGGACGTTCGTCGATTGGAATCCCAGAGTGTCGTGCGCGGACCATGTCCCCGGCTAGTAGGACGGTGACAGAGTGAAACACCCCGGGGGGCAGCACAACGGTGCTGCCCCTTCAGGTGCAGATCGCTGTTCGAGCGTCGGAGCAGGTACACTCTTCATTGGAGACGGGTCTAACGGCTCGAGCCGTGGAAGGAGCAGCGATGAACAGAACGCATCTGGCCGCAAGACCTGGCACACCTATCTGAGTTCCAGCACCGTCGACGCGAAGACGCGAATCGGCAATGGGCCCTGGCACAACTTCAAGGGCGGGCTGATTGCGAGCAGCGTGGCGGACCTGCACAGCGCGAACAACAAGATCGCGGCGGCGACGTCGCTAACCGAGAAAGGGACAACTCCGAATTACCTCACGGGCAACCCGCCCCAACCGGTCGCACAGCCGCTGCAGCACGACATCCTCACCGGCACGAACGAGGACGGCACGAAGAACGACGGACACCTGCCGCGACTACGGCTATTCGTCCGGTCACTGGGACGGCGACACGCTCGTCGTTGAAACGAATGGCTTGCGCGACGGACTGTGGCTCGATCTCGGAGGCGATGTGATCACCGACATGGCAAAGCTGACCGAGAAGTTTCGGCGGCCACGGTTCGGTACGCTTGACATCGACGTCACCGTTGACGATCCGAAGGTGTACACCCGCCCCTGGACGGTGACGCTGCACCAGTTGCTGATGGTCGACACGGAGCTGCTGGAGTTCGTCTGCCTCGAAAACGAAAAGGATGTGCAGCATTTCCCGAAGTAGTCACACTCGATGATCCGACAGTCCTGCATTCGCCGTCGCCTGTGGGAGGAGCTGGCGCGTTAGGCCGACCGGCCCAGCGCGATCAAGCCGGCTGCTGGTCTCGATCCCGTTCGGATGGAATTCTTGCGGAAGGCGACCGTCCCGGCATTCTCCGGGAGCGCGGCCATAGCGAGGAGTTTGACGCCATTTTGCGACTGCCCTGCCGCCCGGCAGTGCACAATGGCGGGGAGCCTCTGCAGAGTCGGCCGGGGCGCCGGACACAGACAAGGGAGCTGACCGTGACACCTGTTACAGGGACGCCCATGAGATGGTTGCGCTTCTTCCACGCGGCGGGATTAATTGTGGCGGTACTCCCGAGCGCCGCGTCCGCCCAATGGCTGAATTACCCGACTGCCGGTGTGCCGCGCACCGCCGACGGCAAGCCTGACATGTCGGCGCGCACGCCGCGCGCCGCCGACGGAAAGCCGGACCTCAGCGGCATGTGGGGATGGGACACGCCTGCGAAGTGCGGCGCCCACTGCAACGATTTCCAGATCTCAAGGGAGTTCATGAACATCGCTGCCGGCCTGAAAGGCGGCCCGCCGTACCAACCGGGCGTGGCCGACCTGGTCAAGAAACGAACGGCGGCGCAGGACGAGGACCCCAACGTCCATTGCATGCCGCGCGGAGCTCCGAGGATCTGGACCGACGATTACTACAAACGGATCGTTCAGCTGCCTGACCGCGTGATCATCCTCACCGAGCGCAACATGCAATACCGGCAGATCTTCACCGACGGACGGCCTCTTCCCACGGATCGGAACCCCACCTGGAACGGCTACTCAACGGCCCGGTGGGAAGCAGACACGCTGGTCGTGCAGACCGCGGGCTTCCGCGACGATCTGTGGCTGGATGCGTTTGGCCATCCGCTCGGCAGCGCCGGGACGCTGACCGAGAAGATTCGCCGGCCCAACTTCGGGACGCTCGAAGTGGAGATGACGATCGACGATCCGACGTTTTACACGGCGCCCTGGACGGTGACGCTCAGTCAGCCACTGGTGCTGGACAGCGAGCTCCTGGACTACTACTGCCTCGAGAACGAGAAGTCCTGGGCGCACATGAAGAAGTGAGCGCCTGACGTGCGGTATCGACTCATAGGATGGCCGTCATGACAGCGAGGATCACCCGGACGATCGGCGCCGGCGCGCTCGCGATTGCGGTGTCGGCGCACCTGACGTGGATGGCGCATCCGGCTGGCGCACAGACGAAGAGTGAGACGACGTGGCGCGCGCGCACGGCGTGGGGCGACCCCGATCTGCACGGCGAGTGGACGACCGAAGGCGAGTACCGGCGTGCCGTTCGAGCGCCCCGCACAATACGCCACGCGAGCAGTCCTGGACGACGAGGAATACGCGAAGCGCCTCCAGGATATCCGCGTTCGCGATGAGCAGGACCTGGCGCCCGTCGATGTGCTCTCCGGGCGGGTTCAGGGCCCGAGTGCGCCCATTCCCCACTGGCGCGAATACAACACGAACTCTCGACGTACCTCGCTCGTGATCGATCCGCCCGATGGGCGCCTGCCGCCGAGGGTTCCTACGGCCGGGCCGGTGCCGGTGCAGCGGTGCGGGAGCCTCCTCGGCGGCGAACCGTGCGACTCGTACGACGAGTACGGGCTCGGCGTCCGCTGCATCGTCCACGGCGGAGGCTTCCCGGACGCAATGATCCCGGCGGTGTACAACGCCAACATGCGGATCATCCAGAGTCCGGGTTACGTGGCCATCACGTACGAGCTGATTCACGACACGCGCGTCATTCCGATCGAGACGTCCACGTCCGCGCGGCGGCCGCCACTCTCGCCGAAGATCCGCATGTATATGGGCGACGCGCGCGGTCACTGGGACGGAACGACGCTGGTCGTCGAGACGACGAACCTCAAGGCCGCCAATCGCGGCGCGTCCCCAGGCTTGAAGCTGACGGAGCGGTTCACGCGCGTCGGCGGCGACGCCATCCAGTATCAGGTGACGTTCACGGATCCGGCGACGTGGACCGCGCCGTGGACCGCCGCGCTGGACATGAAGAGGCGTCCGGACAATGCCGGCGTGTTCGAGTATGGGTGCCACGAAGGCAACCACGGCATGAGCAACATGCTCTCCGCGGCGCGGGCGATGGAACGGACGGCACGCTGACGTGCCGGGTGACTTACCGCCTATAGCCGGGCGCAGCCTCCTCCTTTACGATTTGCCTGCTTTTTGAGCGCCGCAGGTTCCGCGTTCACGGACAATAGGCCGCCGTTACCAGCCGGGCCGGTCGGTCAGTCGATCACTGAGGAGGCTTCGCATGCGTAAGTGGCGACAGATTCTGCTCGTCGTCTCGATGATCCTGGCGCTGCCGCTGTCCGCATACGCGCAAGCGTCCATTGCGGGCGTCGTGAAAGACGCGTCGGGGGCCGTCCTGCCTGGTGTGACCGTCGAGGCCACCAGTCCCGTTCTGATCGAGAAAGCCCGGACGGCCGTTACCGACGGAGCGGGCCAGTACCGCATCGTCGATCTGCGCGCCGGCACGTACACCGTGTCGTTCACGATCGTCGGATTCAGCAGCCGTGCGCCGCGAGGACATCGAGCTCACCGGCTCGTTCACCGCGGTCGTCAACGCCGATCTGAAGGTGGGCGCGCTCGCCGAGACGATCACGGTCAGCGGCGAGACGCCGATCGTCGACACCCAGAGCGTCCGGAGGCAGACGACGATCAGCGGCGATCTCATCACCGCGATCCCGTCCGCGCGCTCGTACGCCGGCCTCATGACGCTGATGCCGAATACGGTCGTGGCGACGGGCGCTGCATCGGACGTACAGGTCGTGCCCGGCATGGTCGTGTTCGGCGGCGCCGGCGGACGCAGTAACGAAGGCCGCCTGCAGCTGGACGGGATCAGCGTCGGGTCGGCATTCAACGGCGGCGGCGTCTCGGCGTACATCGCCGACGTCGGCAACGCGCAGGAAGTCGCGCTGACGACCTCGGGCGGCCTCGGCGAAGCCGAAGTCGGCGGACCTTCGCTGAATGTCGTGCCGAAGACCGGCGGCAACACGGTGAAAGGCAGCGTGTATCTGTCCGGCGTGACGGAGGGGATGATCGGCAGCAACTACACGGACGACCTCAAGGCTCGAGGTCTGTCGACGCCTGGCTCCAACACGAAGATCTGGGACTTCAACGGCGCCGTCGGCGGACCGATCAAGAAGGATCGGTTGTGGTTCTTCTACACCTTGCGCGACGAGGGCAGCCATCGGACCGTGCCCAACATGTTCGCGAACCTGAACGCGGGCGATCCGACCAAGTGGACGTACGCGCCCGATCGGAACAGGCCGGCCGCCGTGGCCGCGTCGTTCCGCACGACCTCGCTACGCCTCACCACCCAGGCCACACCGCGCAACCAGTTCCGCGTCTTCTGGGATGAGCAGATGCCGTGCGAAGGCGCCGCGTGGCCGGGCTCGACCAGCCTCGGCCTGCCGCCAATCGGGCGACAACGAGATCATCGCCGGCGGCACCGCGGCGCCGACGGCGGCGGCCAGCGCGACGTTCGCGCCGGAAACTGCCGCGTACCGCGATTATGGGACGCGTTTCCGCCAGGTCTCGTGGCAGTCGCCGATGACGAGCCGCCTGCTCCTTGAAGCGGGCGTTGGCAACTACGCGAGCCGGTATCTCGGGACGCCGATGCCAGGCACTCCCGCGCTCGACTTCATCCAGGTCATGGAACAGTGCGCCGCCGGGTGCGCGGCCAACGGCGGCATCCCGAACCTGACGTACCGGGCCGGATTGCAGAGCACGAGCTGGCAGTCGTCGAACAACTGGCGCGCGTCGCTGTCGTACGTCGAGAGCAAGCACTCGATGAAATTCGGTTATCAGGGCGGATACCTGATGGACGATCGCTTCCCCTACACGAACAGCCAGTTCGTGACCTTCCGCACGAACAACGGGAAGCCGGATCAGATCAACGAGATCATCGATTACAACCTGATCCAGCAGCGCGTCCGCTACGACGCGTACTACGCGCAGGACCAGTGGACGAGGGGCCGGATCACGCTCCAGGGCGCGCTGCGGTTCGATCGCGCGACGAGCATCTTTCCCGCCGCCACCATCGGCGGCGTCCGGTTCCTGCCGACGGTCACGTCGTTCCCGGAAACCAAGGGCGTCGATTCGTACAAGGACCTGACGCCGCGCGGCGGCGTCGCGATCGATCTCTTCGGCGACGGCAAGACAGCGCTGAAGTTCAACATCGGCCGCTACCTCGAGGCGGCGCAGAACGGCGGCCTCTTCATCGCGAGCCGTCCGACGTCGCGGATCTCGACGACGGCGTCGCGCACGTGGACCGATGCGAACGCCAACTTCAAGCCCGACTGCGACCTGTCGAACAACGCGGCGCAGGATCTCCGCGCGGGCGGCGGCGACTTCTGCGGCGCCGTGGCGAACACCAACTTCGGCAAATCCGTCTTCGACACGACGCAGGATCCGGCGCTGTTGAGCGGCTGGGGCGTCCGGTCCGGTGACTGGCAGTGGGGCGCGTCGATTCAGCGGCAGGTGGCGTCGCGAGTGTCGGTCGAGGTCAGCTACCTCCGCCGCTGGCTGCTGAATTTCGTCGTGACCGACAACCTCGCGATCGCCGCGAGCAACTTCGACCCGTTCACCGTTACAGCCCCGGTCGACGCGCGGCTCCCGAACGGCGGCGGCTATGCCGTCCCCGGTCCGCTGTACAACGTGAACCCGTCCAAGGCGTCCGTGCCGGCCAACAACCTCGTGACGCTCGACACCAACTACGGCGGGCAGAGCCAGACGTCGAATGCGATCGCGCTCAACCTCAGCGCGAGGCCCCGGAACGGCCTCGTCATTCAGGGCGGCTTCAACACGAACGACACGTCGTTTGACTACTGCTCAATCCGTGCGGCGATGCCCGAGCTGACCATCATCATCGGCCCGCCGACGCTCAGCCCGACCAATCCGTACTGCAGTTACAACACGGGCTGGGTGACGCGGTATACCGCCCTCGGCTCCTACACGCTTCCAAAGATCGACGTGCTGATCGGCGGCACCGTACGCAGCGATCAGGGCGGCGTGCTCGCGGCGAACTGGGCGGCGCCGAACTCGGCCATCTCGCCGTCCCTCGGCCGGCCCCTGTCGAACAACGCGCCGTCGGCCACGGTCAATCTGATCACGCCGGGGACGTTGTACGGCGATCGCGTCAACGAGCTCGACCTCCGCCTCGCGAAGATCATCCGAATCGGCCGCGTGCGGACGAATGTGGGCGTCGACGTCTATAACATCTTCAACAGCGCGCCGGTGTTGACGTATAACCAGGCGTTCGTGCCGGCGACGGCGACGTCGGCCGGCAGCTGGCTCCAGCCGACCTCGGTGCTGCAGGCGCGGTTCTTCAAAGTGAGCGCGCAGATCGACTTCTAGACGCGAAGGCCACCAATGGTTCTCAATACGCGAAGGGCTGCGACAGTCGTCGGACCGATCAGGTAGCCATGCGTTCACGGCGAACATTTCTGGCGGCGATGGGCGCCGCCGCGTACGCGGCGCGCGCCGGCCTGGCGTCCGCTCAATCGCAGGCGCTTCCGCTCGACAACCTGGGCCTCGAACATCTGGACATCGTGGTGCCGGATCCGGCCGCGTCCGCGAAGTTCTACGCGCGCATCTTCAAGACCGCGCTCCATCAGCAGCCGGTGCGGGACGCGCTTCGCTACTTCGTGCTGCTCGGCGATCTTCCCGCGGATCGGCAGGTCGGCTACATTGCCATCGGCGCCGCCGCGGGACGACCGCCGTCCATCGGCCACTACTGCACGCTGGCCAGGACCTACGATCGCGCCGGCATGGCGCGATCGCTCGAAGCCGCAGGATTCTCCGGCATCCGCGGCGCCGGGGGCCTGGGCATGTGGCCCGATCCCGACGGCCTCGAACTGCAGCTTTTTCAACCGCCGGCGGGTCTCGTCACGGCCGCCGTGCCGTCGCCGCTGCCCATCGACGGCGAGGGCCTCGTCACGCCGATCGGTGTGGACCATGTGCTCCTCCACGTATCGGACCTCGAGCGATCGCTTCCGTACTACCGGCTGGTGTACGGCGCGCAGGCGGAAGGGCCTCGCAACGAAGACGGCCGCGTCTGGTTCCGTCTCGAACGCAACACGCGCATCGGGTTGCTGAAGGCGCCGGCTGGTGAGATGCCGCGTATCGCGCACGTCGCCATCAAGGTCGCCGCGTTCGATCGTGGCGCCGTCACCGCACGCCTGCGGCAGCTCGGCGTGAAGATCGTGCTCGTCACCTGACGAGTCCGACGTATTGAGATTCCTCGACATCGACGGCATCGCCGTCGAACTACGGGTGGTATGAGGGCTCGTAAGTAGTCGATTTTATTTGTCTTACTGAGCTGGCTCCTCAGGCTGTCTCAGTGCCCACCACGCTCACCAGAGACGGAGGCCATCTGATGCTTCCCCTGAAGACTCAAGCCGGAAGGATGGAGAAACTCTTCGCGCACGCGGTCGCCCGTCGCGATGGCGGCCTCGGTCTCGAACTGTTCCTCTCCCGTTGATATACAGGTGGGAAAGCCAATCGCGCTGAACAGCCGGACGAAGGACCTGCCATCGACGACATCAGGCGTCGACGCGATCTCGACGACATGCTGCAACTCGTGCGCAACGATCGTGACGAGCGCCGGTTCACCCTGCGAACAGAGAATCTGCACCCGAAGGTAGCGGACATCTGAGCCCTTCGACACCAGAGCCGTCCGTCCCGCCAGCAGGAGACTCCGGAACGTACTGCATGTCAGATGCACGATGACGTCAGACTGCTCGATGCGTTCAACAATCAACCGAAATGTCGGCGAGCGCTCGACGGCCCTGTCGAAGACCGCCGTGAGGGTCGACTCGGGACGGATTCGTTGCAGGCCTTGCGCCTGCCCGCGATTCGAGAAGACCGCCACGAACAGAAGTGCAATAGCCGCGCGAGCACGCTTTCCTTGTGAGTGGGTTCGCATGATGTCGGTTGAGCAATACCCACACCATGACTGCTCACATGTTTGGGATCGTGACGATCGCGTGTCTTTGGCGGGTGGTCACGTCGTTAACATGCACACGATCGTCAGTCCGACGTCGATATGCGCCGACGGAATCGTCTGAACAGGCCAGCGTCAGGACAATCACGTCCGACAGTAGTGTCACTCTTACGGATGCCTCCCTGCATCAGAGGCTGCCTTCAGAAGAAGATCGAACGATCCCGGACAAAGGCGCCGACCCAGAGCAGTACGATCGGAATGAACGGATTGGCTTTCAGTGCGTCGTGCGACAGTTCGGTCGCGATGGCCCCGCCGAAATAGCACGACGCGAGAATAAACCCGAGCTTCATCGTGGCCGGCACGACGAACAGCGCGGCGAACGCCAGTTCCATGAGGCCCAGGAGGCGAAGATGCCGTCCGACGCCGAGCGCCGTCATCGCCTCCACGATCTTGGGATTGGCAGACAGTTTCAGCACGCCCGACAGCGCAATCATTAGCGCCGGAATCCATGTCGCAAACAGTTGAATCAGCATAGGCGGCTCCCTTGGCGGTTACTGTTGTATACCTAGGTATCGTGGATTACCATGACCGGAGCCGCAAGACGGCACTTTTTCCTGCGCTAGTTACCTGGAGGTAACCGTATGCCACGCGCGGTTGCGCCCGCAATGCTGACGGCCCATCACGACTGCGAGTTTCGCGAAGTGCTCGACCGGGTCGGAGACAAGTGGAGCCTGCTCGTCATCGCCATGCTCGAAGAGCGGCTGACAGCCCGCGCGAGATTTTCGGAGTTGAAGCGAAGCATCCCGGGTATCTCGCAGCGGATGTTGACGGCGACGCTGCGAAGCCTCGAGCGCGACGGGCTGCTCACGCGTCACGTCTATGCGGAGATACCGCCACGCGTCGAGTACGCACTCACGCCGCTGGGCAAGCAGTTCATGCAGCCCGTGCGCGAACTGGTGACCTGGCTGCAGACGCATTGGTCGACGATCCGGGCGGCGCGGGAACGATTCGACGGACAGTCGCCGAAGCGCAAGGCTTCGTGAGAAATCGTCCCTGACAGCCAGCCACAAGATTTGCCCTAGTTCCGGCCATCTGTACGGCTGACGCCGAGTCGCCGGACGTCTCGATATCGGAAACAGTCGACCAGGTGATCGTTGACCATGCCGACCGCCTGCATGTGTGCGTAGATGATCGTCGATCCGACGAAGCTGAACCCGCGGCGCTTGAGATCGCGGCTGAATGCGTCCGACTCGGCGGTCGATGCCGGAATCTCGCGAAGGGATCGCCAGCGATTCTGCCGCGGGCGGCCGTTGACGAATTGCCAGCAATACGTGTCGAAGCTTCCGAATTCCTTCTGCACGAGCAAGAACGCCCGGGCGTTTGTGACGGCGGCCGCGATCTTCCTCCGGTTCCGGACGATCCCAGGATCGGTGGTGAGTTTGTCGATTCGCGCCTGCGAGTATCGCGCGACCTTCTCCGGATCAAACTCGCTGAATGCGCGACGGTAGCCCTCGCGTTTATTGAGCACGATCGACCAGCTGAGACCCGCCTGCGCAGATTCGAGAATGAGAAACTCGAAATGCGTGCGGTCGGTGTGGATCGGAACACCCCATTCCCGATCGTGATATTCGCGCAGCAGTTCATGATCGACGTTGACCCACGAACACCGTTTAGGCTGCGTCGCCGGCATGTGTCGTACCCCCACGAAGCTGGTGGAGAAGACTCTACTCCCTCTCGCCGAGCGTCGGGCGCGGCCACCAGAGTTGTCTGCGCGGCCTGACGAATGCGCCGGCCGTGTACAGACGTGTATCGTCTCGTGTGCAGTCGCTATCTAGCGTCTCTCCAGGAACCCTCTGCCTTCGAAAATCGCCGGCATCGCCTTTTCGATTCGCGCCACCCGTGTCGCCGACTGCTTGGCTGCGGCAAAGTGGTACAGGTAACTCCTTTGCCGCCCCGGTGTCAGCGCCTCGAAAGCGCCCTTGAAACGCGGGTCCCTCCGGAACAACTCTCTCAACTCCTCGGGAACCGGAAAATCTGAAGTCTTCTTCCGCTTCATCCGCAGCCCAGCCTTCTCGACTACGATGGCCTCGCGCACGTAGGCCTTGATGGTCGCCGCCTTCACCGTGATGTCCTTCGCGCTGGTGAACTTCATGACACGCCCGGCGTGCACCTGGCCGAGCTGCACCAGCACCTTCCTGGGGTCCTTCAGCAGGGCGCCTTGAAAGAAGCCCAGCCCAAAGTACTCTTTGAAGCCCTGCATGATGACGACGTTCTTCCCATCCACTGTGTAGGTGGGCTTACCCCACTTACACTCCTCCTTCATCGCAAAGCCGCCGAGCACTCGGCGCATCTCCGCGATCTCCGCCTCCCACTGCTCTCGATACGCCATCTCCATGAAAGCACTACTCTGCGCTCATTTTGCACAACGTCCCGCTTTCCCAACGTCGTTGCCTCTCGAGGTCTGGTGAGTCGCAATAGACGCCAAGGGGTACCGCAGAGGTTCTGATGGCACCTCGCGCGCATCCTCGACACTCGTGAACGCAGCGTTCTGGCGGCGGCTCCCGTGACGCATTGGGATTGTTCACTGATTGTTCGCCGTCCCCCAGCGTGAACAAGCTGGTTGCTGGTCTCGATTAGGGTTCGGATGGAATTCTTTTGCGGAGCACACCGGTCGTCGCTATGCCGCAGGTCGCCCGCCTTCACCATCGCCGCGACCGTCGGCGGCGTAGTCAGGCTCCCTGCAAGTGCCGTCGGTCTCGGAACGGTCGGCGTTCGTCTCGTTCTGCTCGAGCGAACATTCCGGTTCGAAGTTGCACGCGCCCGCACCGAGCAGAGCGACTTGATAGCTCCCGCGAGTTCACATCACGACCGTAGACAAATCAGGTGTGAGTGCGAATGGAGTTTTCAGTAGAGACAGCCGGACGGATTCGGCGGCAGGGATACCGCCGGTCGTTCAGGATTGCGTTTTTTTGTGCTTGTGGGTGGGCTTGTGCGCCTTCTTGCCCTGAGACGAGTGCTGTTTCGCCTTTTTGCTGTGGTGCGTGGCGGCACTGGCGTCGGCTGGGCTGAAGCTGAGGCAGAGCAGCGACGCGAGGGCGATGGCGGAAACGCGGTAAGTCAATGTGCTCATAATCACTCCATCGGTCGGAACCGGGTTGAACCATAGGCCCGGGTCTCGGCGCGTTTACGAATTCCTTATCGTCGTCGGGCCGCCAAGGAGAACATTAGAAAACGGCACATCGCAGGTTAGAATGTCGACCTTCGGCGTCAGGCTAAATGCAGGATCGATTCTAAATCGTCGCTTCGGTCGCAGAAGGAATGATTATGATGCGACTCTTCACGGCGTCGGTCCTCGGTTTCTGTCTCGCCGCCTGTTCCTCCTCCTCGACCGCCCCAACGCCGCCGTCGCCGCCGCCGGCAAGCAGCGCGGCGGTTCCGTTCATTTCCGGCCAGTCCTTCTCAGTGAACCCGACTTCGGTTCTGTTCGGCAATCAGATGGTTAACACAACCAGCGCCCCGAGAGCCGTCACCGTGACCAACACCGGCGACATGCCACAGCCGGTTCGCGGCAGAATGAATGGCACGCCAGGTCAATGGCAAGACTTCGCTCACACAAACGATTGCCCGTCGATGCTTGCCGTGGGTGCCAGCTGCACATTCACCATCACTTTCACGCCCGGTGCCGCAGGTGGCCGGGTCGCCGAACTGAACGTTGACGGGCTCAATGACGAGGAGGCCTATTCCTACGTGGGAGGCACGGGAACGAACTAGAGTTCACCGGCGCCAATACGGGGCTACGCCAACCGACGCAGCGGCCGACCGACCCGCGGCCTGGCGTCCATCTTGAACATTTCAGGTGGGGATTCGAACCCGTGTTCGATTCTCAGGTCCAGAACCGGGGTCAAACGACAAGCCCGGTTCGTGGTCTGGAGTTCGAATGGAGTTATTCCGGAGCACAGGGAGTGTCTGGACTGGCTCATTCCCCTCAACGAGCGACGTGCAGTGTTTTTTGCGGAGCACACCGCCGATCCTGGCCCGCACCATCGTTTCGTAATAGTCTGAGAGAGCCAGCGACGCATCCCACTCCCCCAGACGAGGATTGACGAATGACTCTGCTCCGACGTGTGCTTCTGCTCGGCCTTCCATTGATGATGGCGGCCTGCGGCAGTGATACCCCGACATCGCCGACGACAACCTCCAGCGCGCCGTATTCGCAAACGGACCTCGTCGTCGGAACCGGCGCGGAAGCGGCACTGACAAGCCGGGTGACGGTCAGTTATACCGGCTGGCTCTATGACACCAGCAAGCCGGACGGCAAGGGGACACAGTTCGACGCCAGCCCAAGCGCCACATTTGCTCTGACAGGCGTCATCGCCGGATGGCAACGCGGCGTCCCCGGGATGAAGGTCGGCGGACAGCGCCGGCTGATTATTCCACCTGAGCTCGCATACGGCAGCTCAGGGAACGGCACAATTCCGCCAAATGCCACGCTCGTATTTGATATCGCGCTATTGGGCGTGCAATAGGATTGCCCGCACGGCCTTCAGATCGGATTGGGAATCGCCCGGTCCATGCGCGGCAAGTCGCGGCCCCGGCATTCAAACGCCGGGACAAACCCGCCGCCGAGGTGACGTGAACGATACGGGGTCACGGTGATCGTGCTTGGCGACGTACCAAACAACGCTCAGAGCGCCCGCAAAAGCCGTCCGTTGGAAAACACCAATGGTCAGCGCCTCGATGGCTGCTTTTCCGGCGATTGGCTAATGGAGTTGTCAGCACGCACAAGATGATGGCCTCCAGTGCTCGGGCCACAGACGCCCACCTATGCCCACCAGGAACTCGTTCTTCTTGGGAACATTGATCTTGCGATTTGCGGGGATAGGGTCTTGGCAGAGACAGAGGGACTCATTTCGACAATGAGGGCAACTCCAACTACGTGACGCGCTTCTGATAGCGTTACGCTAGACTGGACACACCGTCCCGAGGAGGATGCCCACGTGCAAAAGCTCGTCACCGTGGTCGCAGTGTGGCTGCTCCCGCTTTCGGTGTCCGCTCAATGGCTCGACTTGCGGACGCCAGGGATTCCCCGAACCGCCGACGGCAAACCAAATCTGACGGCTCCTGCGCCCCGGACGTCGGATGGCAAGCCGGATCTCTCCGGCTTGTGGCTACCCGAAGTCAACCCCTATCGTTTTGACGTCATCCAAGATCCGAAGGATGAAGGCATTTTCCGGCCCGCGGCGGAAGCGGTCTTCATGGAGCGCCTGGCGGACTTCAGGCGGGACGATCCTGTCACGAACTGCCTGCCCGGCGGTCCTTCGGAAATCCTGAACCAGATGTACCGGATCATCCAGTCGCCCACGGTCGTGGCGTTGTTGTTCGAGAGTGGCACCGGGCGTTACCGCCAGATCTATATGGATGGGCGGAAGCTGCCGAACGATCCGAACCCGACCTGGTTGGGGTACTCGGTCGGCCACTGGGAGGGCGACACGCTCGTGGTCGAGTCCGCGGGGTTCAATGACCGGACGTGGCTCGATCGGGCAGGGCACCCTCATTCCGAACACCTGCGCGTCACCGAGAAGTTCCGGCGTGTCGATTTCGGTCACATGCAGTTTGAGATCACGTTCGACGATCCCGAGACGTTGACCAAGCCGCTAAGCCTCTCGCTGGCGGTGAACTACGCCGCGGATACGGACATGCTCGAGAACGTCTGCAACGAAACCAACCGGGATAAGACTCACATGGTGGGCACTGCGAACAGAGGAGTGCCACTCAGCGCGGCCGTTCTCGCAAAGTACTCCGGACGGTATGGGTTTCGTCGAAGGATCGAGGACTGTCGCAGGCTTCATGGGGATGACCCAAAACGTCACCCTCGTTGATGGCCAGCTCTACTTGAATGCGCTTCCTCTCATTCCGCAAACGGAGACGAAGTTCGAGTCGACAGGCGCCGCCGCGGAGTTCCTTCTGGACGCCAACGGCAAGGTGACGCGTTTGGTGTTGAGTCAGGCCGAAGGCGACGCGATATACGATCTCAAACGCTGACACGGACGGTGCACAGCCCGCCGCGTGGGCGGAGGTTGTGGCCGTGCCGGGATTCATTCGGTTCTTTAGCACTCCCTCAAAAAGACCCGCGCTAGACTGATGCCGGTATGCGCCCTCGCTGGAGCGGCCGCTGCTCGTCGCTGTCTTTGCGCGGCCGGCCGCTTCAGCGCGATCGATCGGCCCGCTCATAACCTTCGGGACGTGAGGAAGCGCAAGGAGGCCACATGAAAGACACTCGGACGCCGGGACTCTCGAGACGCGAGTTTCTCGCGGGCGCTTCCGCGCTCGGATGCGTGGCGATCGCGTCTACGGCTGCACGGGCTCAGATCACGACAATGGCGCCCTTCGACAAGCTGCCGCCGTACGGCAACAACACGCTTCCCGCGGGCGTCAAGCCGCGGCTGGTGCCGAACGTCAACGGCCTCACCGTCAACATGCTCGAGGCAGGGACGCAGGGGCGGCCCCTCGTGCTGCTGCTCCATGGGTTTCCCAACCTGGGCTACAGCTGGCGCAAAGTGATGCCGGCGTTCGCAGACGCGGGTTACTTCGTGATCGCGCCGGACTGCCGCGGGTATGGGCGCACGGTCGGCTGGGACAGATCCTGGGACGCGGATCCCACACAGTTCACGACGCTCAACATGGTGCGCGACCAGATCGCGCTGGTTTATGCGCTCGGCTACCGGAAGGCGGAGCTCATCGTCGGGCACGATCAAGGTCAGCCCATTGCCACGTACGCCGCCATCGTCCGTCCAGACATGTTTCTTCGACTGACGACGGTTTCGTCGGCGGGCGGCGCACCGCCATCGTTCCCGTTCGCGGGCGCTGAACAAGGCCCTGCCTACACCGCCGCGGAACTTGACGCGGAGTTCGCGAAGCTCGAGCCGCCCCGCCGCGACTATCAGAGTACTGGGCCAGCAGGCAGGCCGATGAAGACATGAAGCACATGCCGCAGAGCATGAGCGACTTTTTTCGCGCGTTCTATTACATGAAAGGCGGCGAGTTTCCCGGCAACCAGAACCTGACGCCCCTGCGGCCGATGCCGACCGCGCGAGAGGCCGCCGCCGAGAACGCGCGGATGCCGGAGTACTACGTGATGCGAAGGGATAGAGGAATGCCGACCACGATGGTCGCGTACATGCCGTCACAGGAGTACATCGCGAACTGCAAGTGGTTCACGCAGGCGGAGTGCGACGTCTACGGGCGGGAATACGACGCCTCGGGGTGGACCGGGGCGCTGCACAATTACCGGCACCGGCGAACCGCGTTTCCCGCAAACACCGCCGAGCAACTCACATTCTCGGGGAGGACCATCGACGTCCCTGCGCAGTTCATCGCGGGCAAACAGGACTGGGGCGCCAACCGGATCGCGGGAGGCGCTGAGGGCGCCGGAAAGACCGGGTATACGAAATTCAGAGGAGTCCAGCTGGTGGATCGTGCCGGCCACTGGCCTCACGAGGAACAGCCAGACATTGTCAGCCAGCAACTGATCGGCTTCCTGAAATCTACATGAGCAATCAGGGCCAGGGCCTCAGTTAGATGGAGACGGCGCTATGAAGTTCAATCACGTTGGCATCCCCACAACGACTCGCTTTGAAGGGGAAATCGATCTTCCCCACTTGAGAGTCACGGTGAGTGATCATCAGAGCAATCCCTTCGGCATCCAATGGATGCGGTACTGGGAGGATGCGCCCGTTCCTGACCTCGTCAGGACCGTCGCACATGTGGCCTTCGAGGTTGACGACCTGGAGCAGGCCGTACACGGGCAAGAAGTTATCATTCCGCCGAACAGCCCCAGTGCGGGAGTGATGGTCGCGTTCATCAAGGTTGCCGGCGCTCCGGTCGAACTCCTCCAGATAGATCGCACCATCAGACGGGATCTTTGAGCACATGAGGCGTCAGACGGGAGTGGGTCAGTTTGGCCCGTTTGATTTTCTTTCTCTCGTCAGCCTTCTGACCGATTGCCCGCGCTCGCCTCCCGTGTTACCGTGCCGTCGCTCCGTGAGGGAGACCATGCCCAAGATCAACACTACCGCTCTTGCGTTGTTTGGCAGCGTTTCGCTGGCGTCCTGCCTGCTGCTGGCGCAGACCCAAAGGCCCGGGGAGTATCCGCGGGGCGAAACGCCTTCTCCGATGATGAATTTTTTCGTGACGAGCGTGCCCGTCGGCGACGGCGGCAATCTCGGCGGACTGGCTGGCGCCGATGCGCATTGCCAGACGCTCGCAACGGCCGCAGGCGCCAGTAATCGCACCTGGCACGCTTATCTGAGCACGCAGGCGCGGCCCGGCAAGCCGGCAGTGAACGCGCGCGACCGCATCGGCACAGGCCCCTGGTACAACTTCCGGGGCGACATGATCGCGCAGGACCTGGCGCATCTGCACGGCGATACGATGGAACTTGCCCATCAGGGAAACAATCTGAATAAGCTCACCGGGCTGACGGAAAAAGGCCAGATCGTGCCCGGTCTGTACGACTACAACGATCCGCGCGACGGCGACTGGGAATACGCCAGGAACACCCGGTTCTCCAGCCGGCATGAAATGCTCACCGGCACTCAGCCCGATGGCACCGCTTTCACCGACAGCCGGATCACACCTGCGATAACTGGACCAGCAACAAGAGCCCGGATCCCGGAAAGTCCGGTGGCGACCTGAATGCGGCCGATGGCCGGCTCAACGCCCAGATCGGTTTTCCCGACCGCAATGGCGGCGGCAACGGTTCGTGGAACTCCGCGCACGGCACGCGCGGCTGCGCCCAGGCGGATCTGCCCAAAACCCACGGCCAGGGCCTCTTCTACTGCTTCGCAGCGAACTAGGATGGCGAACACACTCATGACCAGGCGGCGCGCCTACGTTGTCCTCGTGTCTACCTTGATACTGGCATCCTGCCTGCTGCTGGCGCAGCAGACCGTGCCGACACCTCCGTACAATACCCAGGGCGTCACGCCGCCGCCCGGCAGCAATCCAACCCCTGCCAAAATGACTTTCTTCGTCACCAGCGTGGGTCTCAGCAAAGGCGGAAACCTCGGCGGACTCGCGGGCGCCGACGCGCACTGCCAGGCGCTTGCGACGGCTGTCGGCGCCGGCGGTCATACCTGGCACGCCTATCTCAGCACTCAGGCTCGTCCCGGGCAGCCCGCCGTCAACGCGCGTGACCGCATCGGCAAGGGGCCCTGGTTCAATTGGTCGTTCGCGCAACTGGGCGCGCCGCAGAACGCCCTCATTTCAGTGGACCTCGCCGACCTTCACGGAGATGCGCTCATCCAGGCGCAGCGCGGCAACAATTTCTTCAAGCAGTCCGCGCGCAACGAGCATGGGCAGGTGATTCACGGCATCGGCGATCCGCCGCCGATTCAGCACGAAATTCTTACCGGATCGAAATGGGACGGCCGCGCCTACACCGATAGCGCCGACCACACATGCAACAACTGGACGAGCAACTCCACGGGTTCCGCGCAGGTCGGCCATTCCGATCGAATTGGCAATGGCTCCTCCTGGAATTCGTCGAACGCCACTAAGGGCTGCAGGCAGGCCGATCTGGAAAGCACCGGCGGTACCGGCCTTTTCTACTGCTTCGCCATCAACTGATTTCGAACCGACAGACGGCAGGGCGACAATGCGCGCCTGAGTCGAGAGAACGTTCCGCGCGCAGCCCGTAGAAGTGTTCCTTGTCTCAGCCCACTCGATGGTCACGCGGCCCGTTCGTAGTAGTTAAGCAGTGATTCACAGACAACACGCGGACACTTTCTCGGTGCCACAACTTACAGCATACGGTCGTGACCCGGCTCGTCGAGGCCGGCGAATCGGACCATGTGGTAAATTCCGTCATCGGGCATCTTTCACGGCGAATGCTGGAGCACTATTCGCACATTCGTCTTAAGGCAAAGAAGGCCGCGCCTGATCATCTGGACGAGGACGGGTAAGCCGACTGCGCACAAGGGACTTCTCCGCTCTACGTGCGCGCCTACGGGGCAGCAAGGAGACCGTCATGAGCGTTAAAGTCAACGTCGACAACTTCAAGCGTGCAGAGAGCGACACCTACTTCAGCAAGTTCGCGCAGAACGACGTGCTTGGGAAGTTTGCCCATCGCCGTGAGCCCGCGGACATCGATAAACAGGACGTGATCCGGATGAACCGCGACACGCTCTACTCGTCGGCGGTCGTCGATCTGGGCGCATCGCCGGCGACGGTGGCGCTGCCCGAGGCTGCCGGACGGTTCATGGCGATGCAAGTCATCGACGAGGATCACTTCACCGTCACCGTCATCTATGGGGCCGGCGCGCATACCTTCACGAAGGAGCAGGTCGGGAACCCGCTACCTGTTATTTCTCGTGCGCACGCTTGTCGATCCCGCCAATCCGTCGGACGTGGTGAAAGTGCATGCGCTGCAGGATGCGCTCAGCGTGACACAGAGCCACAAGGGTACGTTCGAGGTCCCAGACTGGGATCGCGCCTCCCTCGACAAGATTCGCAGCGCCTTGAATGCGCTGACCACGGCTAACGGTGGGCTCGATTCGGCAAGGATGTTCGGACGGCAGGATCAGGTGGATCCCGTCCAGCATCTGTTGGGTACGGCCGCCGGCTGGGGCGGGAATCCCCTGAGTGACGCGTACTACGCTGGTGTCGAACCCGAGAAGAACGACGGGAGACACGGCGTATCGCCTGACGGTCAAGGATGTACCGGTCGACGGCTTCTGGTCGATCAGCGTCTACAACAAAGACGGATTCTTCGAGAAGAACGCGCGCGGCATGTACTCCGTGAACAACGTCACCGCCAAGCACAACGTCGACGGGTCGGTGACGGTGCAGTTCGGTGGCCAGTCCGACGGAGGCGCACCCAACTGGATCCCGATCTCGCCCGGGTGGAACTACGTTGTGCGGATGTATCGGCCCCGCCGGCCGATTCTCGACGGCACCTGGAAGTTCCCTGAGGCGCTGCCCGTGTCATAGGCGCGTTACGTCTCATTGGTTGGCCGTGCCCTTCACGCCCTCGCGTAGCGTGGCGCCGCGTAGAAGGACGCTCCCTCGGCTAAGCCGTCATGCCGAATCGGTCAATATCGACCAGCGCTCGGGATTCGCGCGAAAAGGCGACCGGTATCCGCCGTTCAAATGCGGCCCCGCAGCTGGCGTACAAAGTCCAGACTGACTTGCGCACAGAGGAGGTCACGAAGTAGAACTGCACTCTTCATTCGGGAGGCGCAAATGACGGTGATCGCGCAGCAGAAGCCCGATTTCTCCGGCGACTGGACGCTGAACCGGCAGGCGAGCACGCTCAGCCCTGCCGCCGCGGCTTTCCAGAGCGGCGTAATGTGCATCGACCACCGCGAGCCGGTCTTTCGGTGTCAGGCAACGTATGTCGCTGACGGCAAGCCGTTCGAGTACACATTCGAGCTTCGGTCGGATGGTCCGGGACTGCGCTGGGACGGCGACGTGTTGGTGTCCACGTTTGACACGCAGGGTCCGGACGGTGCGGTGACGATCTCCTTTCGTTACGAACTGCAGGAAGGCGGGCGTCGCCTGCAGGCTGCGGAACAGCTCCGCGGTGGTGGCCGAGACCAGGACAGCGTGTGGGTCTACGAGCGACCCGTGAGCGCGATTTCCACTTATTGAAAAGATTGGCTCCTCAGGCTGGATTCGAACCCACCTCCGCCAAGGCTCCGGCGGGCAGGCCAGCAACCCTCCGGTTAACAGAGCCGTGCCACCGCGTCGGTCCGTGCGGCTCTGCTCTGTTTGCTGAGGGTTTCGGGATTGGCGACGCGGTTGGTGCGGGTGAGAACCGGTGCGGTCTTGGACATCCTGTCTCACCGTGTCTCGAGGTCGGAGACCCGTTCCCGTTTCCCACCGCATCTAAGATGCTGCAGTGTCTGGCCCAGTGAGATCCGAATTAGAGCATCCCACACGTTCAGACGGACATTTCAGTAGGCACAGCCCGCGCCACCTCAGGGCGTCGCGCAGCGATACGAGGATGCCGACGCTTCCGACCCACCGATGTAATTTGGATACGTCGGATACGAACACAGCGGCAGGCTCTTCTCCCCCGCCGACACCGTGATCGACATGCCCGGCGCCACACCGCGCTCGACCCAGTCGAACAGCAGCGCAAGACGATCCCAGGTGTTCGGCACCGGCGCGACCGTGAGCGTCTTCCCGTCACCACTCGTGCCGTAGTTCGTCCCGCTCAGGCCGTGGCCGGTCTGCGGCATGACGAAGAAGCGGGCGAAGCGATCGACCTGCGCCCGGCCCATCTTGTCGAGGACGGACTGGTAGTAATCGAGCTGCGCGCCCGGTGACGCCAGCGTGTCGTTCGTGCCGATCGCGACGATCAGCTTTCCGCCGCGGCGCGCGAACGCGCCGAGATCGGGGTTCGTCGAGTCGAGGATCTCCGATAGCGCCCGCCGCCGCTCGTTGAGCGGGCCGCCTTCGACGTAGTCGAGCGGGTTGGCGTTGACGTCCTTCATCAGGAATCCGGTGACACCGAGCACGCCGAGATGCGAATGCATCGGGGCATCGGCCGCGGCGCCTTCCTGTCCTCTGAAGCGCGCCGGCAGAATGAGTCCGCTTCCCGACGGGTCGGTATTGGGCATCCACATTCCGAACTCGCGGACGCCGTTCGCAAGCGGCGTTGCGAACTTGTAGTGCGAGTACACGAGCTCGAGCGTCGAGATCTGGCCGTCGGTGAGGCACGCGCTTGCGCTCTTGTCCGCCGGGTTCGGGTCGACGTTGTCGGGGCAGCGCTTCGCTGCCCACGGATGCCGGTTGGCCGCGCCCCGGCTGACGTCGAAGATGGCGCGGCACGCCATGTAGTTGTTGATGATCCCGTCGGCGAGGCCGTCGAGCGCGTCGCACTGGCGCATGAACTCGCCGCGAATCGCGTTGATCTTGGCCGGCGTCACCCAGTTCGCGGCGGGCTTCTCGTGAATGCGGATGAGCTCAGGGGCCAGCATGAGCGTCGAGAAGTTGACAATCGGCACGTTCGCCGCGACGCCGTCGTAGTCGGCGGGATAGCGCTGCGCCACGGCCAGGCCTTCGCGCCCGCCCTGCGACGTGCCGATGTAGTAGTTGAAGCGCGGCCGCTCGCCGTACATGCGCGTGACCAGCACCATCGCGGCGTCGTGCGTCTTCTTCATCTGCGCGTAAGCCGAAGTTGCGGATCGCTTCCTCGTTGAGCGCCCAGTCCTGATCGAGCGGCGTGGCGGGCGGTCCGCCGCGGCGGCCAAACGCCGGCAGTTGGTGGCCCGAATCGCTGCCGTAGGTGGCGAAGCCGCGCTGCAGCAGCGTCGGGCCAGCCGCGCCGAACTCGCCGCCGGCGACGTTCGGGATGATGCCGTTGATGCCGCCGCCGCCAAGCTGCGCGGCCCGGCGATTCCATGACGCCGGCAGGATCACGCGAAAGTTGATCGGCCGCGCCGTTGAGGCGGTGTCAACCGGCGCGAATACGCCATCGATGCGGCAGTGCGCCGGGACCGTGCCGGTGGCCTCGGTCCACGCAGCCTGAAGCGTGACGCTTCGCACCGGCTCGCCGATTTTCTCTGGCGCGATCGTCGCCACGAGCGAGGGCGCCGTGCAGTCCGTTTCAGTCACCGTGCGGTTGGCGCTCGTCGCCGGCGCGGCTGTTTGCGGCGCGCCCGCGAGCACGGCCGGAAGACTGGCCGCCGCTACACACGCCCATGCCAGCACCTGCTTCGCCGATCTCTTTGGAGCTCCCATGCTCGACCTCCTCATCGCAAGTCCGCTTTGCGCCCGCCGTCGATGAGCTCCAGCAGGCCGCTCACGATGGACGATTCCGCCGCAGCCGGGCTGCAACAGCGGCGACAGTACCTAAATACTCTGGCTATCGCCGAAAGATGGACGCATCAATCGCCGCGGCCATCGCCCGGTTTCCGGCATCGTTCGGATGCACGTGATCGCCGGGATCGAAATCGGGGCGCAATCTGCCCGGGTGCGCCGGATCGCGTACGGCCGCGTCGAAGTCGATGACCGCGTCGTAGGCCTTGCTGGTCCGGATCCATCTGTTCACATCCTGACGAATCCGCTCGCCGGCGTCGGTATAAGTGTTCACGCCTTCCACCGGCATGATCGTGGCGCCGGCGACCCTGATGCCGTGGCGATGCGCCCGCTCGATGATCTGCTGAAATCCCCAGATCAGATCATCCGCGGTCACCGCTTCGCCCGGACCCGCGCCAGGTACGGCCGGAAAGGTGATGTCGTTGATCCCGAGCAGCACGGTCATCCAGCGCACGCCGGCGTGGCCGAGAACGTCACGATCGAAGCGCGCCAGCGCGCTCACGCCGAACCCCGGCCGCAGCAGGCGATTTCCCGACAACCCGACGTTGACGACGCTCCGCGCGCCGGCGGGGCCTCCGGACGCAAGCGTTGCCGCGAGCAGCGACGGCCAGGCGCGATCGGTGTCGGGCGTCACGCCGACGCCGTCGGTGATCGAGTCCCCGAACGTGACGACCGCGCCGGCCTCGGACGGCGCCAGCACGTCGACGCTCCCGAGCCAGAGATACGCGGTCGTCGTGGCGTCGGCCTTCAACGCCGCGCTGCCGGTCGCGTCGCCGCCCGTGATGTAGGCCGTATGCATGCCGTCGGGATGGACCGTCGGCAACCCGGTCTTCTCCGGCAGATACACCGACACGGCGAGATCCGCCAGCGCTGGCACCTCGAGATCGACTGGATCGCTCACCACCATCGTCCCCGGAGGCACGACGGTCGATGGCCGGCCGCCGAATGTCAGCGTGCGGTCGGAGGCCGGCACGATCGCGGCGCCGTTCGCGCGCAGCGCGACGTGCGCGGCGCCCACTTTCAGCGTCGGCTTCTCGAGCGCGTTCGCCAGTGACATGCGGACCCGCCTGCCGCCCAGACTCGCGTGCGCAATCATGCGTACCGTTTGATCGTTCAGCGTGGCCGGTACGCGGGCGGCCGGCGGCGGCTGCACCAGCTCGTGGTTTCCGAACGGCAGACGCGTCGGCGCCAGCGGCTGCGCCGTCGCCCACGTCGTCACCCAGTGCTCGTTGGACGCCGGCGACGATCCGGTCTGCGCACGCAGCGCCGCCGGTGCGTTCAGCAGCAGCAATGCCAGCACGCGCGGCCATCGCGCGTTTCTGTCTCTCTTTCATCGCCACTCCACTCCGCTCGGCCGAGGCCGGAACAGCATCGGCACCGACTCGTGCAGCAGATTCCGCCAGACGCTGAACACATGCCAGCCCGGATAGTCCGCCCAGCGGGCGTTGATCCCGCGCTCCTGCAGCAGGCGGACGAGCCGCTGTCCCGGCGCGAGCATGCCGGTCTCCTGCTGCCCGCACCCGAGAAACAGCAACTGGAGGCGCTTCTTCGTTCCCGACGCGTTTGCGAGCAGCTGTGCCCACGGCGCCTGCGTCTCGATGGGCTCGACCGATGGCTGCGGTCCCAGGGATCCGAACCCTCCGCTGTACGCCAGCACGTAGCCGAAGAGCTCAGGGTGCCCGAGGCCGATCTCGATGCTCTGGAACCCGCCCATCGACAGGCCGCCGATCGCGCGGTGCGCGGGATCGGCATAGACGCGGTAGCGCCGGTCCACCAGCGGAATGATCTGCTCGAGCAGATCCCGAGTGAAGAGCGTGAAGTTCAACATCCCGGAATCGCCACCGTATGCCGGGACCACCACTGGCGGGCCGACCGACGCGCTCTGGATCGGATGACCGTGCGGCATCACGACGATCATCGGCGGCGCCTTGCCCTCGGCAATCAGGTTGTCGAGGATGATGTTCGCCCGTCCGTTGGTTACCCAGCCGCTCTGCGTCTCGCCGTTGCCGTGAAGCAGGTAGTAGACAGGGTAGCGGTCCCTGGACGTGTCGTAGTTCGGCGGCGTGTAGACCCAGAGATACCGGTTCACGCCCATCGCCTTCGACTCGTACAGGACCATGCGCACGTCGCCGTGCGGCACCGGACGCGCGTCGTAGAACGCCGCGCCGTCGCCGGGCACCTCGACGAAACTCGAGATCGCCGTCCCCGCGGCGCGCGGCATCTGGCTGATGTTCGCCGGATCGGGCAGATCGACGCCCTCGATGCGGAAGTTGTAGATCCAGATCTCCGGCGGCAGTGGACCAATCGTGATGCTCCAGACGCCCTCCGCGTCCTTCGTCATCGCCTGCGGTCCCTTCCCCTCCAGGACTTCGCCCACCAGTTCAACGCGCGCAGCATCAGGCGCGCGTAGCCGGAACGTCACACGGCGGTCGCTGTGCACGTCCGGCGATCGCACCGCCGAGGGCGGGCCCTGCGCACCGGCGGCGGCAACGAGGATGAAGATAACGGCTGCGGAAGTTACAAGGCGAAAACTGGGCAAGGCGAGGCGATCTGTACTCAACGAAGGCGCGAGATGTCAACGCGACAGCTTCAACCTGTATTGTCAGGATCGTCGCTACGAGACCCGCACGCGGCCGACGGTAGTTCAGCCGGCCGGGATCCGGTCTGGCATTCGAGCCTGCGCAAATTCCAGGCAAAACTCCGGCACGCCACCACCAGCGGTGACGCCCGGGCCATAGAATGGGCCGATGACAGCGAAGACGACTCGAACGATTGGCGCTGCCGTGTTCGCCATGGCGGTGTCGGCGCACCCGATGTGGCTGACACGCCCGATCGACGCGCAGACGAGGGCCGAGACGGCATGGCGCGCGCGTACGCCGTGGGGCGACCCCGACCTGCATGGCGAGTGGACCACCGAGGGCGAGTACGGCGTGCCGTTCGAGCGGCCCGCGCAGACGGCACGCGGCAGTTCCTGACCGACGAGGAGTACGCGACAGCGCATGCAGGACATCCGCGTCCGCGACGAGCAGGACCTCGAGCGGGTGGACGTTCTGTCTGGCCCCGTGCGGGGCGCGGGCGCCCCGATTCCGCACTGGCGCGAATACAACACGACGTCGCGGCGTACCTCGCTCGTGATCGATCCGCCGGACGGCCGTCTTCCGCCGCGCACGCCGACGGCCGGGCCGGTTCCCGTGCAGCGATGCGGCAGCCTGCTCGGCGGGGAGCCGTGCGACTCGTACGACGAGTACGGCCTCGGCGTCCGCTGCATCGTCCACGGCGGAGGCTTTCCGGACGCGATGATCCCGGCGGTCTACAACGCCAATATGCGCATCGCGCAGACCGCGGGCTACGTCGTCATCACCTACGAGCTGATCCACGACACGCGCATCATCCCAATCGAGACGCCGGCGTCAAAACGTCCGTCGCTGTCGCCGAAGATCCGCATGTACATGGGCGACGCGCGCGGGCGCTGGGATGGGACCACGCTGGTCGTTGAGACGACCAACCTCAAGGCGGCCAACCGAGGTGCATCGCCGGGGCTGAAGCTGACGGAGCGGTTCACGCGCACGAGCCGCGATGCGATGCAGTATCAGGTGACCTTTACCATCCCGCGACCTGGACGGCGCCGTGGACGGCCGCGCTCGACATGAAGTCGCGACCCGACAACGCCGGCGTGTTCGAGTACGCGTGCCACGAAGGCAACCACGGCATGAGCAACATGCTCTCCGCGGCGCGGGCGCTCGAACGAACCGCCCGATGACGACGGCCGCGTCAGTGGCCGCTGGCCGTGGCCGGGAACTGCTTGCGCTGCAGCGACCACTGCGCGTCCTGACACAGCCCGCAGTTCTCACCCACGAACCGTCCGGCGCTCTGCGTGTCGCCACGAAGCTGCCAGTCGAGCCAGCTCACGGCGACCGATGCCGCCGCGCCACCGTTCGGCTCGAGGAACGTGCCGCCGTGCCCGACGGGAAGGTTCGCCACCGCAACCGGCACGTGCGCGATCCGCGCGAAGTCGTCCATGCCGTTCGGATACGCGATGTCCTTGGGCCCGCCGAGGATGTAGATGGTCGGCGTGTGCAGCGTCGTCAGCACGTCCTTGCGGACGTCCATGCCCGGAATCGCGCCGGGGCCGTCGTTGAGCACGCCGGTGTTGTGCAGCACCATCGTCTTCACGCGCGGGTCCTTCGCCACCTGAAGCGCCTGCAGGCCGCCGCAGCTCCAGCCGGAGTACGCGACGAGCGCGGGATCGATGCGGGCGAAGAGCGGACTGCCGGATCGGGCGTTCTCGGCGAGCGCCCAGTCGAGCGCGTCGGTCAGATCCGACGCCTTCGTGCGCGGCGGCAGGATCTGGCCGGGCTGTGCCGTGGGACGCGGCTCTCGCGGCGGAGCGCCCGGCCCGCTCAGGATGCGGCCGCTCGCGATCACGAGATACCCGTGCGAGGCGATCTCGAGCAGGTGCAGCCGGCTGCTCGCGCCGTCGTCGGAACATCCGCCGTTGCCCCAGGCCACCACGCCCAGCTTCACGGCGCCAAGCGCGGCGAGATCTTTCGGGCGGTAGATGACGTGTCCCGGCAAGGATGTGACTTCCTCTTTGATCGCGGGGAAACGCCCGGTGCCCGGCGTGTCGGGCCGATTGTTGCTCTCGGCGGGCTGCTGTGCGCCCGCAGCAGCGGCGCTGAGACGAACACGAGCGCGGCCAGGAGCGGCCAACACACAACGCGGCGGCTGTCATGACTGGTCATGCGCGGCAGTATCGCATATGAGAACGGGCGATGAAGATCAAGCTTTCGTCTAAGTTGGCGTGCACGGCGGTGCTGGCATTCGCGGCTGGCGCGGGCCGCACGGGCCGAGCCGCCGTCGATGCGGCACCTCCTGGCGCGGCGGCCTGTACGGCCCTCGCCACGGCGCAATTCGCGACGGTGACGGCACTGAGCACGGCCTATGAGCCAGCATCGACAACACAGCCCGCCCACTGCGTCGTGCGCGGCTCCGCCGCGCCCCGCACCGGCGCGGACGGCAAGCCGTACGAGACGCGCTTCGAACTGCGTCTGCCGACGATGTGGAGCGGACGGTTTCTGTATCAGGGCGGCGGCGGCAACGACGGCACGGTGGCGCCGGCGGTCGGACGCAACACGGGATCGTTTCCCGACACAGGCCTCCAGCGAGGCTTCGCCGTCGTCACCACGGATGCCGGTCATCAGGGCGTGACCGCCGACTTCGGTGTCGATCCGGTCGCGCGTGTGGATCACGCGTACGCGGCGCACGAACGGACCTACACGATCGCCATGGCCATCCAATCGCGCTACTACGGCCGGGCACCCGACCACAAGTACTTCGTCGGCTGCTCGGGCGGAGGACGCCAGGGCATGATGTTCGCGCAGCGCTACCCCACGGACTTCGACGGCATCGCCATCTGCGCGCCGGCGATGAGCGTGTCGAGCGGCGCGACGATCGCCGCGGCCTGGGACACGCAGACGTATTTCTCCGCCGCTCCGGCCGATGCGAACGGACAACGGGTGCTCAGCCGCGCGTTCAGCGACGCCGACCTGGCGCTCGTCGCGCGCGGCATCACGGCGGCGTGCGATGCCGCCGACGGCGCGGCCGACGGGATGGTCCTGCGCCCTGAGGCCTGCCGCTTCGATCCGAAGACGCTGCTGTGCGCCGGCGCGAAGGACACGAACTGCCTGACGTCCGATCAGGTCGCAGCGCTCGAGCGCGCGTTCGGCGGCCCGCGGACCTCGTCGGGGCGCGCGCTGTATGTCGGACAGGCCTGGGATCCCGGCATCGCCGCGCCCGGATGGCGGCAGTGGAAGCTGGGCTCGTCGCAGACCGGCACGCCGAACTCGGCGAACACGACGCTGATGGCGGGCGCGCTGGCGTACGAGTTCGTCACGCCGCCCGACCCGGCGTTGGCGATCACGCGGTTCGACTTCGATCGCGATCCCGAGCGGATGCAGGCGTTCTCGCAGGTCTACGACACCTACCGCGACGCGACGCTCGCCGGATTCCGCGCGCGCGGCGGCAAGCTGCTGATCTTCCACGGGACGGCCGATCCGATTTTCTCGGCCCTCGAGTCGATTGACTACTACCAGCGGCTCACGCGCAACAACGGTGGGCCGGACGCCACGGCCCGGTGGGCCCGCCTGTTCCTGGTGCCCGGCATGAATCACTGCGCCGGAGGTCCCGCGACGGACAGCTTCGACGGCCTCGCCGCCATCGTCGATTGGGTCGAGAAGGACACCGCCCCGTCTCGCATCGAGGCGTCGGCGCGGCCCGGCACGCTCGTACTTCCCTGGACGGACGCGTCCGCTCTGCGCGTATCCGTCATACGCCCGCTACGACGGCAACGGAAGCCTGGAGGACGGCGCGACACTTCGCGTGCGTGGCACCATCCGACTGAACGGGAACTTCGGCGATCGCCGTCTTACTGCATCGACAGCCGCTGCGCCTCCGCGCAGTCAGCGGCCATATCGAAATACCGCAGCACAGTCGCCGTGTCGGTCTCGTACGGATGCTTCTCGCCCGCCGTGCGCGGCAGCTGCGCGAGCCTCGCGCGATCGTACGCGCGGTCGAACTCGGTATGGTTCGTCATCACGACCGTCGCGCCGGCCGCCGCCGCAGCCTTCGCCATCGTCCGCTGGCTGTCGCGGTAGATGGCGAAGTTCTCCGCCCGTCGCGGGAAATTGAACGCCGTGCCGCCGGCGTACGCGACCACCATCGGGCGTCCCCTGTCCCTGACCGGGAAGATGTACGACAGCGTACCCGGCGTGTGACCCGGCGTGGCGATCACGTCGACGGTCGTGTCGCCGAGCGTGATCCTCGTGCCTTCGGCTCCGACCACAACGTCGCGCTTCGGGACGCCGCCGGGCGCCGACGCGGGGCGCTGGAGCGTCGAATCCCAATCCGCCGCGCCCATCACGATCTTCGCGCGGTAACGGCTCTGGAGCAGCGCCGCGCCCTGGTCGTGATCGCCGTGCGCGTGGCTGATCAGCACGTATTTGATACTGCGCGGATCGAGTCCGAGCGTCGTCAGACCCTCGACGATCTCCGGCTCGACGGCATAGTCGAACAGCGTGTCGATGAGGACGATGCCGTCGTTCGTCGTCAGCGCCCAGGCGGAGTGAATCCTCGTGCCGACGAAGTAGAGGTTGTCGAACACTTTATAAGGCTTTGCGTACCAGAGCGCGCGATCAGGCACCGTGCGGGCGGCGGGCGGCGCAGCGCCCCGAGCCGGAGCGCTCTGGAGATTGTCGGGCGCGACGCAGATGCGGAGGAACGTGCCTGCGTAGTCGAGACCCGCGGCGCGTTTCGCGGCCTTCACGAGGTCATCCGGTGTGGCCGGGGCAGGCGCCTGGGCGTGCACCGTCAATGCGATCGCCCCGAACACCGCGGCAGCGGCCAGCAGACAGCTTCTCATCGCAATCTCCCTTCGCGGCGCGTCAGTCGCGCGGCCCGTAATGCGGCGCTGTCTGACCCAGCTCGATCGCGCCAAGGTCGGGAGCCACGCCAGCGAATCCATCCGTCACGTTCGGCAACGTCTTTCCGCGATCAACGGCTGTCGATCCAGTCTTCAGCCTGAAGTCGAACGATTCCGCTTTATAGACTTTCTGGACCGTCGCGACGTCCTGCGCGTCGAGCCTCGGGACGTTCACGAACACGTCGTAGTCGACGAGGACGCTGTGCTGATCCTGATGCGTGGCACGGCTGTACTCCTCGAGCGTGCTGTACTGCCGCGTCTCGAGCGACGACGGCGCGGGGCCGGCGCCGCGTCCACGCATCAATGAACTGTAATCGGCAGCCGTCGCCCACGGCGGCGAGTTCCAGGCGAACGAATACGGCGCGCCGGGATTCGGCCTGAAGCCGTTGTAATCCGACGAGGTGTAGTTGGTGTACGTGTTAATCGCGAAAATCGCGGGCGCCGAGTTCTCGCCGAGAAACAGGTTGTTCGCCCAGTGGACGTTCGACGCGCCCTGTGCCTGCGTCTCCGACAGCACGGTGTTGTTGTAGAAGATCGCGCCCGCCGAGCCGCCGGTCAGCCTCGTCGACCCGCCCGGCATGTGATACACGATGTTCCGGATCCAGTACACCGGGCCGCCGATCGCCGGCTGGTTGCAGAACGCGTGCGATGCGGAGTTGATCATCATGTTCCGCATCACCCGCACGTTGTGCATGCTGCCGTCCACTTCGAACGGGTTGTCGTGGAAGTTGGTCATGTAGTTGTTGTAGTAGTCGATCGAGACCGTGCGCCTGTCGAAGTACTCGCGCGTCGGATACTTCGGGCCGCCGACCGCCGCCGAGCCATCCGGATTCCCGTACGTCTCCGTATCGATGCCGTCGTGGAAGTTCGCGACGTAGTTGTACGCGATGACGTGTCCGGGGCCGTACACCTTGACCGCGATGTACGATCCCATCACCGGCGGGAACTTCTGTCCGTCTTTGCCGTCGAACTTCCTCCAGAACTCGCCCGCCCAGCCGATGACGTGATTGGGATCGTGCCGCCCGATGAAGTAGTTGTCGGCGATGTAGAAGTTGCTCGATCCCGAGTAGTTCGTGAACACGCCGGCGCCGATGTCCTCGAACCGGCAGCGTTTCACCGTGATGCCTTTTGCGCCCGCAATGAACTGCGTGCCGGCGAGAATCGCGTAGTCGGTGTTCCGGAACGTCAGTCCCTCGAAGTACGTGTAGTCCGCGGCGCGGATGTCGAACAGCGCGAAGTTGCCCGCGCCGTCGAAAATCGCAGGACCGTCGCCTGCGCCTTTGATGACGATCGGCTTCTCGGGTGTGCCCTTCGCGAGCAGGTAGTACGTCCCGTCGAGCGGTGTCGTGCGATTCACGGCAGGATCGTTCGTATATTCGTAGCGGTTGTACTTGTAGACGCCGGCATGCACGAGGATGGTGTCGCCGGCCTTCACGCGCGGACGGCCGGCCGTCGCCCAGTCGGTGCCGGCGCAGGTGAGGTTGTACGCGCACATCAGGCCTTCGAACGACGGCTCGATCTTCGCGCCTTTATAGCCTGGCGGATACACGTGGTAGACGTTGCCGCCCGCCGCGGGCATCGGCTCGGGACGCGTTCTCACCGTGACGGTCTTCGTGGCCTGGCCGCTCACGCCGTCGGGATCGCGAAGCACGAACCGCGCTTCGTAGGCCGTATTCGGTTCGAGATCGAGAATGCTGCCGGCGAACATGTTCGGCGAGATGACGTCGATCTGATCGCCCTGCCTGATGCGCTCGCCCTGAAGCCGCAGCATCGGCAGCGCCTGCTTCCAGTCGGTCGTGCCCTGCTTCCGATACGACACGTCAACCGACGCGTTCCGGTTGTCGTCGCCCTGGATGAACCACTCGAAGCCGAGGTTGATCAGCGTCGGCGGATCGACGAGAAACTCGCCTGCCGTGACCGCACCGCCGGCCGGAGCGGCGGTCACCACGCGATGCCGGAGGCAGACACCAATCACGACCGTGAACACGAGCGTGAGTGCAAAACGTTCGAAGTGCGGCTGTCTTCATGATTGTCCCTTCCTGAGACGGTCACATCTTACCCACTGGAGGTCGATGTTCCCGAAAAAGCGAGGACGTAGACGGCTTTTTGCGCGAGCGCACGCTACCGCCGTGCGACACTGGCGGTTCCGGCCTGAGGAGAATGTTGAGGATGTCGATGCAGGGGCGGTTTCTTGCGCGTGCCTGCGCTGCAGCGATCGCGCTGTCCGCGCTCGGACTGACGCCGGCGGCGCAAACGGCTCCTGTGCGCGGAATCTACAACTGGATTCACGGCACGGGCGATGCCGAACGCGCCTTCGCCTTCTATCACGATGTCTTCGGCATCGAGCTCGCGCGATCGCCGTTTGCCGGCGGCGCCTCGGCCGGCACGCCGCCCGAACCAATCCGTCCCGCCGCGCAGGCCGGTTCCGATCCGCTCGTCTGGGATCTCACGAACACGCACGGCTCGCGCTTCCGCACCGTGTTCATGCGCGCCCCCAACACGCCGTTTGGACTCGAGCTGTCGGAGTTCTTCGACATCGCGCGCGGGGATCGGGCGGCCAATCCGTGGGACCCTGGCGCGTCGGCGCTCATCTTCTCGGTCCGCGATCTCGACGCCGTCGCCGGCAGACTGAAGGCCCGCGGCGCGCCCGTCGTGACGCTCGGCGGTGCCGCGCTCACGACGCCGGGCGGCCGCGCGGTGCTCGTCCGCGATCCCGACGGCTACCTGATTGAAGCGAGGCAGGCGCCGCCGGGGGCGGTGTCGAAGGCGACAGCGCCGGGCGACGTGATCGAGACGTCGATCGGCATCACCGTGGCCAGCCGCGAACGCGCGCGCGAGTTCTACGAGAAGTTGCTGGGCTTCACCATCAAGGGGACGCGCACCGCGAGCGCGGCGGAGCTGCGCCTGCACGGTCTGGCCGGAGGCACACTCACCGAAACGGCGATGTCGATCCCCGGCACCGCCGTGACCGTCGTGCTGTCGGAGTTCGCGCTGCCGGCCGGAACCACACCACCGGCCAGGCGGTTCGACTGGCGGCTTCAGGACGTCGGCTCGCCGCAATTCCAGCTCGAGGTGAGCGGCCTCGACGCGCTGATCGATCGCACGAAGAACGCGGGCTACCGGTTCCTCAGCGTCGGCGCGAAGCCCATTCAACGTGCGTTCGGACGGTTCGTGTTCGCGATCGATCCTGACGCCGTCCTCGTGGAGTTTGTCGAGCCCGCCGCCGACGGCAGATAGTCAGCGGCGCGCCGGCAGCAGCGCGGGCCGGCCCGGCGGCAACTGCTGGTTCACGGCATTCAGCATCACGGCGGCCATCGCATAGTCGCCCATGATCATCGTGACCTCGAGCGCGCCCTGTGGACCGAACAGCCGGACGGCCCTGGCCCATAGCTCCGCGTTCAGCTGGTGATTTCCCCGGAAGAGCTGACGGCCCATCAGGATGACGGTCGCCGACTTGTCCTCCAGCCCTGCGACGTCGCGATCGAACTTGATCGCGTCGATCGCCGCCTGATCGACGCCCGCACGCAGCGCCGCCGGTTCATGGCCGGACCATTCGTACTGCTGGTCGAACTCGCGGGCGCCGACGAGCGCCGAGATCTCGAAGTACTTCGTGCCGATGACCGTCTTGCGCAGGGCCTGATTCAGCATCTGAATCGCTTCGGCAGCGGCGGGACTGTGCAGCGACACGCCGCCGGGCCCCGTCTTCGGGGGCGTACCGCCCCGGCCCCCGATGTAGTCGTAAATCCGCTTGCCCTCGGTGTCGAGGCTCTCGCGCGCGACCACGGGCAGCCGCGACAGCGACTCCGCGTTGATATCGGACGGAAGTGCAGGCGACTGGGCAACCAGCGACGCGGCAAACGTCATCGACGTGACGGCGGCAAGAGCGATTCTCATAGGCTGCGATCCTATCGCGCCGCTGCGCTGGCGCGGATTGTGACGACGGCGCGGCGCATGGCGTAGTCGTCGACCCCGGTGGCCTTGGCGGATTCGTCGCGCCAGCTCACCTTGTACGATGGCGACTTCAGATTCGCGCCCTGCAGCAACATCGCCAGCTGCTCGGCACGCCGTTTCCCCATGTCGGCCTCCTCCGCCATGACCTGTCCATTCGAGAGGCGCGCCGCGCCGCGGTAGCCGACGATCTCGATTTCCTGCGCGTTCACGGCGCGCGCGAACTCCAGCATGTCGGTCAGCACCCGCGCGTGGTTGAATCCGACGAGCGCGTCGAAATCGTACGGCACGACGAACTCCTTCGTCGGCGGCAGCGCGGCCGGCGACGGCCTGGCCGGCGGCGGGGCGTTGTCGAACGCCAGCCGTCCTTTGCTCGGACCCGGCGGCCGCGGCGGCTCGAACGTCAGGTTGTATCGCTCTTCGGCCGGCAGCATGGTGTTGCACGACGCGTCGGGCTCGGGCATCACCGACAGATGCACCGGCTTCAGGACGATGCCGCCGCAGATGCGGGGCTCGGCGGACACGGTGCCTTCCACCAGCACGCGATGGCCGAGCCACGGCGGCGTGACCGGCGAGGTCACGTCCGACTGAATCGTGAGGTAGTAGAGCTCGCCGTCGTACTCGGACAGCCAGCACGGCACCGACGCGGTATCGCGCACGATCGGGCAGCTCACGAAGTTCCTGCGCGGCCCGTCTGCGCCGAAACACACCGCCGCGCCGGACACGAGCCAGCCGGCGAACAGCAGCGTTCTGCCGCGGATCACATGACGCGCGTTCATCAGAGCGCCCCCAGAAAGTTGACGAGATCCTGCTTCTCCTGCTCCGAGTAGCCGATGTTGTAGCGGCGGTCGTAGAAGTCGACCAGCTCGCGCAGCGTCGCGGCCGACCCGTTCGAGAAATAGGGCGCGCGCGCCGCCAGCCCGCGGAACTGCTCCATGACGATCGTCCCGACGTCGTTGCAGAGACCCGAGATGAGCGCGCGCCCGGGATCCTGCGTGTAGATGACGCGGCCGAGGAACGGATGCGGCCGCACCCCCGGCTTGCAGGTGACGCGGAACAGCGGCATCTGCGGCTTCGCCTCCGTCCACGGATTCAGCGGCACTTCCGTGGCCCACGGCAGGTTGGTCGTGCCGATGTCCATCCAGCCGTTCGCCGTATCCATGCCCGTCATGTGCATCCCGTGGCACGTGGCGCAGGTCCGCTTGACAGGATTGCCGAGGCCCACCGAGTTGAGATGCATCGAGTCCTTGATCCAGAACGTGCGGAACATGAACACGTCATGGCCACGCGCAATGGACTCGCGCGACGCGTTGCGCGCGTTCTCCGTCTCGTCAGTCGTCCGCGGCAGGTGCGCCCACTTCCCGCCCAGCGGAAAGACATAGCGCGTGGTGTTGTTGCCGAGCACGCCGGCGTCGTCCGCGGCGAGATTGCGCGGCCCGAAGGCCGGCGGCCCATCGGGCTCGACCAGGCTGCCGGCGTCGCGGCGCGCGACCTGCGCGATGTACACCTGCCGCTCGAATTCCGTGATGCGCGCGACCTGCGCGGCGCTGAGCTTGCCCGCAATCTGCAGGTGGTTCTTCGCGGCATCGTCGGCCTGGATGGCGAGCGTCGCCGCGCGCGCATCGGACATCAGGTTCATGCTCGTCGGCTTGCCCGTCTCCGGGATCGACGGACGACGGCATGCCGTTCTTGCCGATGAACGGGCCGACGCCGAAGTTCTGGTGCGTCGTGTACTTCGTGTTGGCCACGGGCCGCGGACGACGGTAGACCGAGATGGTGGGCGTCGCGCTGTTCAGCCCGTAGCGGGGATCCGTGTTGCAGCCGCCCGGATCGCGCACGACGTCAATCGTGAACTCGGGATCGATGCGCGTGCCGTCGGGACGCTGCGGCGGCCACGGCAGCGCGACCCGGAACAGGCCGCGCTCGAGCAGCTGCGAGTGAGAACGGGGATCGTCGGGCGGCAGGTTGGGACAGTTCATGCCGTCCACGGCCGCAAACAGCGGGTCCTTGCCGCCGGTGGCCGTCCACCGCTCTCGAATGCTGCGCACCGACAACGACATGCCGTCGGACGGCTGGTGACACGTGACGCAGGCGCGGCCGTTCGTGCCGATGGGCTCGAAGAACGGATGCCCCTTCGTGTCGAGCTGACCGGACGTGTTCAGCACGCCGAGCTGGCCCTGCTCGTTGTCGTACGTCGCGAACTCCGGCAGCGGCGTCCCCTGCCCCGGACTCCACCACGACGTCGAGACTCGTCGACGGGGGCGCCGCCGCCACGAAGACGGCCGAGAGCCACACGGCGAGAAGCGTCGATTGCCACTTGGTCATCGGGACCCTATTGTCATGCGCTCGAAGACGGGACGCCGGCTCAAAGATCGCTCAAATCTCGCCGTCGTCAAGACGCTGACGTGCTCTCACAGGGCTCAATTTGCCGGGGGCAGCGGTTGGTTGGTACTGCATCGGGCAGCCAAGCTGGAAGAACTGGGCTTCGGCGGCCCGGCGGCAGAACGCCTGCGTGTTGCGAACCTGTCGTTCGATGGCCGAGACGACTTCCGAGAGAGGGAGTGGTTTCTGACCGTGGACGGCCAGATGAGTGTCGACCTTGATCTTCCGGTACTGGATGTTGTTCATCAGGCTGTCGCCCCACCAGTTGTAGTCCCAGTTCTGTGTCGTCAGATCCCCTTCAACGAGCAGTCGTGAGGCGGGCACGTGGGCGATCACGCCGTCCGCCATGTGATAGTTGCCGACAAGGTGGTAGATGTCGACTTCGTTCGTGGAGTCCTTCAGTTTGAGATGGTCGTCCACAGGGATGAACTTCAACGGCTTCGGGTTCCGGCCAAGCGCGTCCGGAAACAGCTTCGCGGGACGCGCCACCATTTCACGGAAGATGCCCTCGTTTCCTCGACGCGAGATGATCGTCAGGCCCTCGGCCACCGCCGCGCGAAGACCGACCGTGTGATCGAAGTGATGATGCGACTGAATCACCTGCGTCACACGCTTGCCCGGGACGAGGGCGTTCACGACCTGGAGAATCGCCTGAAGCGCGGCATCCTGGCGATTCGCCTCGAACATCGTGATGTGGTCGTCGAATTCGAAGAAGCTGTTGCCGTTCATGATACCAGACATGGTCGGCGACCTTGATCGGCTGCCGGTTCGCCTCGCCTCCGCCAGGCGCGCCCTGGGACGGCGGAGCGGATCGAACCGACGCCGGCGCGCTCAGATCCTCAATCGGCTCGTCGACGATGTTCCGGTCGACGTCGAGCTTGCTGTGCACGACGTTGCGCCAGTCGATCGACGTGGCGAACGCGGTCGGCAGTTGAACGCCCTTCTCGGGCTCGTAGCCGACGAACGCCGTTCGATAGGTGACGTCTCCGAGGTTGACGTGCGGTCCCACATAGCTCACCCACGCGGGAAGATTCGTTGTCCCATCCACAGCGAGCGTCAGCGTGTCTCCCTGCCGCACCGTGATGTCGACAAGCTGCTGGTTTCCCTGTTTGCGCAGGTTCGACAGCTTGCTCGTGGGATCGAGGGCCGCGCGCACGATCGTGATCGGATGGGCAAGCAGTTCCACTCGGCGCTGCCGGGCGGCCGCAACCCCCGCAGGCTGCGGCTGCGGAGTTCCGGCCTGGGGAGCCGCCAGGAATCCTCCGCCGATGTTGTAGGCGATGTCACCGTCCAGCGTCTCGTTTGTCCGATTCAGCCCGAGCTGCCCCACTGTCGATGCAAACACGAAATCCATCTTCAGGCGCTGCTGGACGCGCGTGCGCCAGTGCTCGAGATCGATCATTCGCCTGTACTCGAGCGCCTTCTGCCATTTCTGGGGTGCCGCGGGATCGCCGGTGATGTTCCCGCCGCCATCGAAATACGCCAACTCCCCGTAGCCGACGATCTGCAGGGTCTTGAGTGCCATGACGCGCTCGCGGCCGCCAAGCGCCTCCGCCGCCCGCGTTACCAGCTGAAGTTCCTGACCGGTTCCCTGACCGGCGACACCGATCACGAGCGCCGAGCAGGCCGCCATCGCCACCGACATCGCGGCGAACCTCTTGTTCATCGCCTTCTCCCTTTCAGAGCACGCTGGATCGGTAACTATTTGTAGCGGCGCCCGTGCTTGATGACAATCGGCGGGTCGCGCAGCACAGCGATGTTCCGCAGGGGATCGCCGCGTACGGCGATGACGTCCGCGAACTTTCCTGCGCTGATCGACCCCGATTCCCGCTCGGCGCCCATCATCCGGGCCGCGTCGAGCGTCATCGAGCGGATGACCATCATCGGATCCATGCCGAGCTCGTGGACCCAGAGATCGGCCTCCATCCATGCCGCCTGGCCAGTGACCTCACCCCAACTCCCGACGTCCGTGCCGAACACAATCTCCACGCCCAACGCGCGGATCTGCGCCACTTTCCGTTTGACGGTCGCGTTGATCTCCTCTTGACTCTGGACGGCGCTCCCACGAGTCGCCGCCGGCCCGCGAGTCCTGGCGGCGATAGCCTTGCGGACATCGTCGACGATCGGCTGCGGCAGTCCGACGAAATTGGCCGGGTCATCCAGGAACTCCGGGTTCGATGCGAGATAGGCCGCGTTCAACTGTCCGTTTCCGCCGGCCGTGATCGTCCAGTACAGCGGCGGGCCGCTCTTCACACGATCGCGGATCATCTCGACGATGTCAGGAGGGTAGATCGGGGCTTGCGTGCGCAGATGCTGGAAATCGTCGACCCCCGCCCTCAGCCCCTGCCGAATCTCCCCGTCGCTGAAGGCATGGGCCGCGACCTTCCGGCCGTGCGCGTGCGCCTCGCTGACGATCGCCGTCATCTCCTCCGGCGCCAGCTGTTCGGCGTTGAGGATCTTGATCCAGTCAACGCCCTCGTCGATCAATTGCCTGGTCTTCCCCCTGGCGTCTTCAGCGCCCGAGACATTCCACGTCTGTACGGCATTCGCGTTGCCTCCCTTCGTGAGCGCGGGCCCGGCCACGTAGAGGGTCGGCCCTGGTATCTCTCCGGTGGCGATCCGCTTCTTGACAGCGACAATCTCGCGCGGCGGCGCCGCCAGGTCGCGCGCGGTGGTCACACCGGCCATCAGCAACTGCTCGGCCGAGGCGGGCATGATCACACGCTCGAACTGCGGAGTGTAGGTGTCGAACCAGTAGCGCGCGTTCGGATGGCCGGCGTACATCAGGTGAACGTGCAGATCCCATAACCCGGGAAGGACCGTCAGTCCCTCGGACGAAATCACGTCGTACCCGCCAGGAACCGGGAGCGACTCGATCGTCCCGATCGCCTCGATCCGTTCGCCACGGATGAGGACGACGCTGTTACGAATACTTGCGCCACCCGTCCCGTCGAGCAACGTGCCGCCAACGAGAGCGATCGGCCTTCCCTGCGACGAACGCGCCGCCGGCTCCTGTTCAGCCAGCGCTGTCGTCATTCCGATGGCGGCAACGGTCGCGAGCCCAAACACGACAAATCGAAGTGTTTTCATCCGGACCACCCCTATTTCACTGCCTTCGCATCGGCATCCACGCTGCGCGCCCAGTCACCGAGCAGGGTTCGAAGACGACGGACGATGTCCGGCCTTTGCGCCGTACGGTCGTGGCGCTCGCCGATGTCGTCGCGCAGGTTGAAGAGCAGCAGGTGGTTCGCGTCAACCACGAGCTTCCAGTCGCCCTGGCGAACGGCCTGCTGCGTCCGGTTGGAGTTGGGCGCGGACCGCCAGAAGAACGTCCGCTCCTGCCTCGGCGCGCGCCCTTCGAGAATCGGGAGGAGGTTGATCCCCTCGTAGCTCGTCGGGACCTCTATCTCGGCTGCTGCAAGAATCGACGCGCTCCAGTCGAAGGTAATGGCGGGCTGATCCGAGACGCTGCCGGCGCGGATGCGCCCGGGCCACTTGACGATCGCCGGCACACGGATCCCGCCCTCCCAGACGGTCCACTTCCGGTTGAAGAGCGGGCCGCCGTTCGACAGCCACTCGCCGCCGTTGTCGTTCGTGAAGATGACGATCGTGTTGTCGGTCAGGCCGAGTCGCGCGACGGTCTGCAGAATCCGCCCGACGCCGCTGTCCACGGCTTCGAGCATCGCTGCGTAGTCGGCGCGCGTCGGCGGATTCTCGGCGTCCGCCGTCACGTGCGCGCCGCTGCCCGGGCGCCGGCGACGGGCGATCGGGCCGGTTGTACGGCCAGTGCGGAGCGTTATAGGCGACATCGAGGAAGAACGGCTGGGCGGCCGACGCGCTCTGTTCGACGAACTGGATCGATCGCTCGGTGATGAGCGTGGTCAGATACTGTCCGGTCAGCGAGATCTTCGTCTCGTCTTCCCAGAGATCCTCGGACCCGGGCCCGCGATTGTGATGCCAGTAGTCAACGTGGCTGCCCATCAGGCCGAAGAAATGGTCGAACCCGTGTGCGCGTGGGCCGCCGTTTCTTGCTCCGCCCGTGACAGTGCCGCCCAGATGCCACTTGCCGATCAGCCCGGTCCGATAGCCGCCGTTCTTCAGCAATTGCGGCAGCGACGAGCCGCTGACGGCAAGCCCGCGTGTGCCTTCCGGTCCGAGCGCGGTCTCGATCGCGCCGCGCTGAGGATATCGGCCGCTGATGAGTGCCGCACGCGTCGGGCTGCACAGCACGCCGTTGGCGTACGCGTCGGTGAGCCGCACGCCGTCCCTGGCCAGACGATCGAGGGTGGGCGTCTTGATGTCCTTGCCACCGTAGCTGCCAAGATCCGCGTACCCCATGTCGTCGGTCATGATCAGAATCACGTTGGGGCGTGACGACGCGGCGGACGGGGAACGCTGCTGAGAACGTGTATCTGCCGCGAGCAGCGCCAGCAGCACACACGCGCACGTCACAACGCCGATCGGTCCTGGTCTGGTCATCTGAGTCTCCGGGCAGTCAGCCACTCGAGCAGCCGGTCGTTCCAGGAATCAACCGGCAGCCCGCGCTTCGTCATCCCGAAGCCGGCGCTGACCTGATCGTAGACATGGATCTCTGCGGGCTTGCCCGCGGCCTTCCACGCCGCGAACAGTGCCAGGCAGCCGTTGGTCACGTTGAAATGTGACGAACCGACCGCGATGAAGAGCGGCGGCGCGTGCGCGGGCACGTTGACGTCCTGCAGCGATGGCCCGTAGAGCGAGACGAGGAAGTCCGGCGACGCGTCCGAACGCTCGGCCAGTGACGTCCCGACGGCAATGCCACCGCCGGCAGAAAACCCCATGATGCCGACGCGCGCGGGATCGATCCGCCAGGCCGCTGCATTCTGCCGCGCAAGGCGCAGCGCCTGCTGCGCATCGGCGATCCCCATGTGCAGCACCTCCCGCAGCGCCGGATCGTCGGGCTCGGGGTTGGCGTTGCCGTTACGAATCTCCAGTTCCTTCCGCGGCCCCGCTCCAGCGACCCCGAGACCCGGCGGCGGCGCACCACGCCCGCGGCCGCTCGCGGGCATCGTCTGCAACGTCCGGTACTTCAGCACCAGCGCCGCAATGCCCTTGGTGTTCAACCACTGCGCAACCTTGACGCCCTCATTGTCCCACCCGAGGAGCCGCAGTGCTCCGCCGGGAGCGACGACGACGGCGGTTCCGGTCGCGCTTTCCGCGGCAGGAAGGAAGACCGTCACCGTCGGATCGCTGACGTTGGTGATCGTCCGGTCGCCCGTGGGTGAGGTCGTCGTGGCCTCGGGAACGGTCCAGCGCTCCGAGCCCGGAGCTTTGCCGGGCCAGAGGCGGATCTCCTGCGGCACCTGTGCGCGGCTACGCATCGCCAGCAGTCCGATACCGGACGGCGGTCGATCGACATGTCGTCCTACTGCCCTGACGATTGAAGAACTCGAAGATCCGCGGCCACACCATCGGCACCATGCTTCCGTGGTTGCCGTCCACCTCGAGGTACTCGAACGCAAAACCGCGCTCGCGCATGTAACGCGCCAGCACGCGGCTGCCCTCGAGCGACGGCGTCGCGCCGGTGCCCTCGGTCATGAAGATCGGCAGTCGCCTGATCCGATCGAACGGATACGTCGCCTCGTCGACGAACGGCCCCGACATCGGCGCCACCGCGCGCCACCGCTCGGGATACCGGGCCGCCAGGTGCCACGCGCCGCCGCTGCCCATCGAGTGACCGGCGAGGTACGTGCGCGAGCGATCGGCGCCGTATTCCTCGGTGACGATCTCCAGCGCGGTCATGACCTCGAGTTCGCTCAGATTGAGCTCGCGCTGACGCGCCGGCGTGACGGCGGCACGCTGCGAGGCGGCCGCCGCGGTCTGCCCGAAGACCGCCGGCAGCCGAAGCGGATTGCCATAGGCGCCGAGCGGCGTGAACCCCAGCGGCGAGACGACGATGTAGCCGTGCTGCTCGGCGAGTTTCATCAGCAGGCCATCGGCCTGATCCAGATACGTGCCCTCGTTTGCGCCGGCGCCATGCAGCATCAGGATGATCGGCAGCGACGCCTTCCCATCCCACGTCTTCGGGACGTAGACGCGATACGGCATCTGCTGGCCCGTCGGCGCAAAGACATACTGCCGGCGCTGGTCGCCGGTGGCACGCGCGGACGGCGCCTGGGCGGAGATGGTGAGGTTCAGCGCAACCAGCGCGCAGATACACGTCACGAATTGTCGGTTCATATTGTCGTCGCTCCTCGCGTCATCCGGTAGAGCACGGCGATGAGAGTCAGCGTGAGGACGTCGGCGATCGGCCACCATGTAGAAGCCGGCCGCAAACGATCCGGTCAGGTCGCGCAGGATGCCGAGCATCTGAGGACCGAAGTATCCGAACAGGCCGGCGCCGAGGCTGACGACGCCCATCGCATGGCCCGCCTCGTGGCGCGGCATCACCGCGCCGGCGAGGCCGTACAACTGGTTCGCGGCGGTGAAGCCGAAGCCGATCACCGTCGCCGTCGCCACGCGGAAGATCAGCAGGTTCTCGATGGCCAACGACGCGGATGCGACGGACAGCATGATGAACACGGCGCCGAGCACGACGAGCTTGTTGAAGCGGTCGGCCAGCAGGCCGACGCCGAGATTCACCACGATCGCGGTGAGGTAGCCGGTGCTGATGATGACTCCCGCCGCCGTCGCGTCGAGACCGTACAGCGCCTTCGCCACGCTCGGGACGAAGTAGGTCACGGTGAACTGCCCGAAGCCGCCGAGCCCGACGATCAGCGCGAGCATCCACACGACGGGCGAGAGAAAGGCGCTCCGGCTGGCGGCGCCGTGCACGGTCTGCCGCCGGCGCTCTTCGGGTCATCGGACGTCGGCCGATAGAACAGCCAGAACACGGTTGCGCCGACCACCGCCATCGCTGCGTAGCCGAGGATGGCGAGGCGCCAGCCGAACTCGCCGACGAGCATCCCCCCGAGCGGAGCGCCGACGACGGACGCCAGCGCCGATGTCGCGCCGAGCACGCCCATCGTGCGGCCGCGCAGCGATGGGGGCGCGGTGAGCGCGACGGCGATGAGCACGCTGACGAACGCAAACCGGTAGCCGAAGATCGTCAGGCCCCGGAACGCGATCGCCGACCCGAAGCTCCGACGCCTCTCCGAGCAGCACGCTGCCCGCGGCCACGCCAAGCAGTCCGATGCCGAGCACGTGCTTCTCGCCGAAGCGCCTGGCGCTGACGCCGGCCGGCACGCTGAGCAGCATCGCCAGCAGGCCGTACAGCCCGGTGAAGAGTCCGAGCTGCGTGTAGCTCATGCCGAACTCCTGCTGGATCGACGGCAGGAGCGGCGAGAACCCGAGGTTCGACAACTGCAGCGCAAACATGGCGATGAGCGTCGCCGCGAAGGGCAGCAGCCAGTTCGCCGGCGGCCGCCGGCAGAACGGTCGTCGTCACTGCAGCACCCGCGTCTCGAGAAACGAGCGGACGCCGGCGCGCGCGCCGTCCGCATCCCACTCGCGCGCATCGACGACGTCGGCGTCGATCGGCAGAACCGGGATACCCGCGTCCTCGAGCGCACGCTCGATGAAGAGGCGCCCGGTGCCCGCCGGCTTCATGCTGCGCGGGCGCAGGACGAGGGCGCCGTCGATCCGATGCTCGCGTGCCTGGTGCACGATCCACTCGGCGGCCCACGGCGGATTGTGCAGGTACTCGTTGAAGCTTGCCGTGCGGCTGGCCAGCGCGGCCATCGGATCGTCGAGGCCATAGCGGATGTAGCCGTCGGGGCCGAACGCGAGGTACATCGACCAGACGAAGACCGCGCGGTGCGACGCCTCGAACGCGGTGTAGAACGCGGTGTCGTGCCAAAGGCCCGCGCCGATCCACATCAGCCGCGCGCGCTCGCCCGGGCAGGCCGCGACGCCATCGTCCACGCGCTGCTTCACTTCGTCGTGGAACGCGCGCGCGTGGGCGAGCGCCCACTCGCTGCCCCGCACCCACTGCGTGGCCATCACGTTGGTGATCTGCTCCGTCATCCGCACCGGGCACTCCGGCGCCGCCGCGATCAGGCGGCGCACGGCGTCGAACACCTCCTCCTGTTGGTTGACCAGCTCGAGACGTTCGCGCAGGGCATCGCGATCGAGACGCACGGCCGCTGATCGCCTCGAGACGCTCGACGAGCCTCTCCAGCGTGGCGACCACGAACGCAAGCCGGTGCGGCTCCACGAGCTCGCGCCAGTTGTGCCGGCCGAGTTCCCACCAACGCGGCGGCAGATCGCCGGCGCCCGGATGATCGATCTCGAAGAGCTCGGCGCCGAAGTTGTCGGCCCACAACTGAGAAGACGCGGTGAATGCAGTCGCACGTGAGCCGGGCGCACAGCAGCCGGGGCGTCGGCAGTCCGCCCCAGGGCGAGTCACCTGCGTCTCGGATAGCGCGTCGAGGCGTAGCCAAGACTGCAGTAGCGGCACAGATCGCCATGGAGGCCGTCGGCGTCCATGGCGTCGAGAAACTTCGGCGCCTGGCGTTTGGCGGCAACGATCGCCGCCCACCACTGGTTGCTGACCGCGGGAATGTCCACGAGGTCGAACAGCTCGAACGGCACGTCGGCCTGCAGCAGCGCATACGGCTGGCGATCGTCGAACACGCGGCGGCGCAGGTCGGCAAACCACTGCTTCTGGAACGCCGATGCCGCCACCGTCGCCTCGAGCTGCTTGTCAGCCATGCCGCGCCTCCTGCAGTTGCGAGGCAGCGGACACCATCGCGTCGAGCGCGGCGTGATCGGCAGGGGTTGGCGCTCTGATACTGGATCGCCGCGAAGACAGACGTGTGGAATGCGACGCGCCTTCAGCACGTCGCGCAGCGCCGGATAGTCCCAACCGAACACCGCGTCGTCCGGGGGCAGCGACACGACGACGGCATCGACCTCGTCGAGCATGCTCTCCGTCCAGCGGCGCAGCGAGTCAACGGGTGTGCGCGCACCGATCGAGTCGGCTCGATACTTGTCGGCGAGCGCGGCAACCGGGTCGTCGTCGATCCGCACGTCTCTCCCGGCGGCGCCGCTTCCCCACGGGCCGACTTCGGCAACGACGACGGCGCCGTGAGATTCGATGGCCTCGTGCAGTGTGTGGCCATCCACAGGCGCTCCCGTGAGCAGCACGCGTGGGCCGGCGAGCGGTGGGCGCGCCGCGATCCTGCTCGCAGCGTCGCTCGCCATCTCCACGTAGCGATCCGGATCCATCTCCCAGAATGCCGCGAGTAATGGGAAGACTTCGGTTCCCGTCGACGCGCGGAACGATGCGGCGAAGCGCGACCAGGCGCCTGGCCGCTGCACGGGCGGCATTCGCTCGCGTGATCTCCCGGCGGAGATCGTCGGCAGAAGGCATCCGGCCCGAAGCCGAGGCCAGCTCGTCGAGCAGTGCGCGCGTGCGCGCCACGTCGTGATTCCGCACGTCCGCGCCGCGCGACTGCAGCAGATCGAACAGGACGACGGGCGCGAGCGCTGTCGCCACTCCCCTGCGCACAAACTCACGCAGGTAGAGGAAGCACTTGTAGTCGGCGTCCGACGTGCGTGGGATGACGATGCGCGCCGCATGAGACAGACGTCCTGTCAGCGCGTCCTCGACAAGATGGCGAAGCCGGCTCGGAAAGATGCCCGGCTCGAGATGCGCGTCGGCCGCAGGCGTCGGGTCTGAGGCTCCACGGGCCATCACCGCGCGGAAACCAGCCGCGCGGACGATCTCGACTGGAACCGAGGGCCACGAAGCAACGACGCAGGGCTCCTGCACGCGCGTCTCTCAGATGATGCCCGCGACCTGCAGCTGCTCCACGCCGGCAGCACCGTATCCGAGCCAATCGCCGTAGACGAGCGCGTTGTCCTGGCCGACGGACGGCGCTGGACGCACGCATCCCGCGCTGGCGTCTGAGAAGGTGATCGGGACGCCCATGCCGACGACGTCGGCCACGCGCCCGAACTGCGGGTGCTCCAGCGGCACCGTCTCACCCCGCGCCAGCACGCGCGGGTCGCGGACCGCCTCGCGAGGAGAACGCACTTCTGCCGCCGGCACGCTGTGTCGTGCAAGCAGCGGCAGGAGTTCGGCCGTCGAAAGCGTGCGCGTGAACGTCTCGATGTGCGCATTCATCTCGTCCACGTGTGCCACGCGGGCATCGCGCGTCGCGAAGCGCGGGTCGTGTTCGAACTCGGGGTGCCCGATGGCGGCGAAGACACCGCGGGCGAACTGCTCGGTCGGCGCGCAGATCGCCACGTGGCCGTCGGCCGACTCGTAGATGCCAAACGGCGTCAGGCGCGGGACGACGCGGCCGGTGCGCTGCGGCAGTCCGCAGGCCTCGAGCAGGTCGAAGGGCTCGGCCGCGACGAGTGACGTCAGGACGCCGAGCATCGAGACGTCCACGTGCTGACCGGTGCCGGTGGCCTCCCGTTGCCGGAGCGCCGCGAGAATGCCGACCACGCCGAAGACCGGTGCGACCAGATCCGCCACCGGCACGCCGACGCGGACCGGCGGCTCTTCGGGGGTGCCCGACGTCATCATCAGCCCGCTCAATGCCTGGATGATGGTGTCCATGGCCTTGCCGGTGCCTGGGGCTTGCGCTCGCACCGAAGCCGGAGATCGAGCAGTAGATCACACGCGGGTTGATCGACCGCGCGAACGGATACCCGACGCCGAGCCGCTCGAGCGTTCCGGCGCTGAAGTTTTCGACGACGATGTCGGCCTGGCGCAGCAGGCGGGCAAACACGTCACGGGCGCCCGGCTGTTTCAAGTTGAGCGTGACGCCGTACTTGCCGCGAAGCCGGTTCAGCGCCGACACGGAAACATCGTCCGGGCTGCGTGCGGCCGAGCGACACGCCGTCGCGCCCGAGGTACGGGGGGTTCTGCCGGCACGGATCGGGCGACTCGGGGTTCTCGATCTTGATGACGCGCGCGCCGAGGCCAGCCAGGAGGAACGTGGCAAACGGCCCCGCGAGCGCCAGCGTGAGATCGAGCACCGTGAGGCCTGCCAGCGGGCCGCGCGGTGGCGTGTTGTCGCTCGACATCGTGTGGCCGGAGTCTACCGGTCCGGCGCCGGATGCGGCTAAGACTTTCTGCGCCGTCCGGTGAGACGTGCGACGTCTTTCCTGATCGGCACCGACTGCCGGACGAGATCGACGAAGGTGCGGACGAGCGGTGAGGCATTGCCGGCTTTCCAGGCGACGACAATCGACACCGTCGGGACAGGGTCGTAGGCGAGTGGCTTGAGGACCACGCCAGGGGGCAGCAGCGCGCCGACCGAGTCGGGCAGCAGCGCGAATCCAAGGCCCTCCTGCACGAGCTGCAGGTGGCCGAGCACATTGTCGGCGCTCGAGACGGCCTGCATCCGGATGCGCGCCTGCCGGTAGAGCGCGGCGATCGCATCGTGCAGCGCGGGCGCAAGCGCCCGATCCATCGTGATGCACGGCAGATCGTGCAGGAGGTGCACCGGGATGCGTTTGCGTCTGGCCAATGCGTGGTGCGCGGGCAGCACGACGACGATCTGCTCGCGCAGGAGATCGATGACCTCGAGTCCCTCGACGTCCAGCGGCCCGCGCATGAACGCCACGTCAAGGGCCCCCGTCCGCAGCCCGGTGACGGGCTCGACGGCGTACCTGCTGTGCAGGATGAGGCGGAGGTGAGGCAGGTGCGTGGTGACGAGCGGGCGCAGTGGCGGAAGGATTCGGACGTCGGCTGCCGGAAAGGTTCCGACCGACAGATCGCCGGCGCGCCCTTCGGCCGCCTGCTTCGCGAGCCGCCCCGCATGCTCGATGCGACCGAGGATGTCTTTCGTCTCGCGCAGGAAGGCGCGGCCGGCGTCCGTCAGCGCCACGTGATGACGGCTCCGATCGAGGAGCGCGACGCCAACCTCCGACTCGAGCTGCCGGATCTGCTGGCTGAGCGACGGTTGTGAGGTGTTCAGCCGGGTCGCGGCGCGCGTGAAGTTCAGCTCGTCGGCCACCGCGACGAAGTACCTGAGATGCCGGAGTTCCACCCCGGAAGGCTAGACGGAGACGCGAGGGTTGGCAACCGGAAACGCCGGCGGTGAGTCGCTGCACGTCTTATCAGGTTTCCTTCCCGCCCCCGCGCTTGCGCCGGCACCTGGGGCGCCGGAATCTCGCAGGGCCGGGGATTCCATCTGGACAGATCGGTTTCCTTCTTGAACTGCGAGCTGATCACGAATTCCTGCGTCAGGAACGCCGGATCGGAGACGACTGTCGTGACGATGAGCCACGTGCCGTCGTCGGCCAGCGTGAAGCTGTCGAAGAATTCCTTCACGACCGCGCGATCGCTGTACGGCACGCCGTTGGGGCGGAGATAACCGGCTTGCAGGTTCGTCGTGACCACCTCGAGCGACCCGCCCGGCGTTGGCGCACCCTGCGCGAAGATGCCGCGGTTCTGTGGCTGCCGGAACCATCGAGCCTCGGAGTCGCCCTGCAGCGACCGCGCGCCGGCCGGCGACGACGCGCCGAAGCGAAAGCGGCGGACTTGCATCCCCGCGTCGAACTCCAGGACGAGCGTGTTGGCGCTCTCCCAGCGAATGCGCACGCGGCCGGGCTGTCGAATCAACCCCGGAGGGCCGAACGCCTTGCACAACGCGCCGCGCGCGCGGTCGGCGTTCAGGTCCCAGGCGTCCGCCGCCTTGCGCCCCGCGGCGTTGAGCGGCACGCTCGATGTGTCGCCCTTCGGCGGCGTCACCATCCGCCACCGCCAGTCTTCGGTGATGATCGACACCCACTGTCCGGTGATGTCGATCAACGCCGACTCGCGCGCACTGCGGGCGTCAGCGCGCGGTCCCTGCGCGAGGACGACGGCGCCGGCGGCGACGGCGAACGCCGCCAGCGACACGAGACGCCGCTTCATCGCGCCCTCCGGCTCAGGTCACGATAGATCGCCTCGACGAACCGCTCGCCGTTCCATCCGTCGGTCTGTGCGTCGAAGAGGCCGTCGTAGTCGAAGGTCGGTTTCGCGCGCTTCACGTCATCGAGCGAGCGGCCCTTCTCGACGAGATCCCGCACCCGGTCGCGGACGATGGTCACCATGTCGCGGTAGTTGGCGACGTCGGTCTGGTCGCTCAGCCGGCCGCGGCCGGGCACGATCACCGTGCCGCCCTCCTGGCTTTCTCCGGCCACGGCAATCTCGATCACGCGGTTGAGCGCGTCCAGCACGCCGGCGATGCTGCCGCCGCGATCGGGATCGAATCGCGGGTATGCCGTCGTGTCGAAAATCGCCCCGCTGCAGATCACGTCCGAGCGGCGGAAGAACACCATCGTGTCGCCGTCGGTGTGCCCGGCCGGCACGTGCACGAAGCGCACGGCCTCGCCATTGGAGAAGAGCGTCCACTGAGCGGTGAAATAGGTGTCGGTCGGCCAGATGTCCGTCGGGGCCTTCGTCGCGTTCATCCTGTTGAGCACGTTCAGGTGGGCGATGATCGACGCCCGCGTGTCGGACCCGCGGGGATCGATCGAGTCGATCACGCGAACGTACCGGCCGGCCTTGGACAGCGCGCCCGCGCCGCCTGCCGCCTGATCGTCGCCGCTCGTCAGCACGATGTGCCGAATCGGCTGCGCCGTCAGCGACCGGATGGCGTCGAGCACCGCTCCGCTCAACGCCGCCGGTTGCGTATCCACCACGAGCGGACCTTCGGGGCCGATCTGCACGGTGGTGTTGCCGCCCGGCCCGACAATCACGAACACGTTGCCCTGAACGGGAAGGATCTCGAGACGCTGCTGCGCCGTCACCGCGGCAACGGCCGCACACACGAAGAGCACGCAGCGCAACGCGGTGCGCCGTGGTCATCGGGCCCCCACCGGACGCAACCGCGCCATGTAGTCCGGGTACATCGTCGCGGCGCCGCCGCGCGTCGCGTCGAAGGGAATGCCGTGTTTGGCGGCGAACTCTCCGCAGATACGCGTTGGTCCCGGGCAGATGATGCGGCACCGCTCCGCGTGGCCGTTCGATCTCGGTGGTGGGAATGCAGGAGAACGGACTGAGCTGGAATCCGGGATCCAGCCACCCAGTTCGACGTGCGCACGAACGCCTCGGTGAGGTACACCGGATCCTTCACGACGGTCACCAGCGTCAGGTAGTCGCCGTGGCGGATGAAGTACTCGACGAGCGTGGCCTTGTCGCTGCGCGGCACGCCGTTACGCCGGATCCAGCCTTCCTTCAGGTGCGTGGTCGTCACCTTGAGCATGTCGCCTTCCCACTCGCCCGTCGAGAAACCCTGCCAGCTGTGCTGCGCGTTCGGCGACGGATGCGCCCGGCCGTCCATGTAGATCGTGCGGCGCGGCAGCATCCACATCAGCGTGGTGTGCCACGACGTCACGTCCTGCGAGACGGGATCGATCGTGCTCGAAATCCGCATGCTGGCGGGACCTCGAGGCGCGTAGTCCGCCGGGTGCGGTTCACACTGCCGCTCGGGCATCGTCCACTTGGCCGCGTCCCACGAATCGGCGCGCAGGCGCGCCGCGTCGTTGATGGGAAGCCCCAGGTAGTCGCCAATCTCAGGGCCGGCGCCGCGCTCGGGAAGATCCTCGTGAAATCGCTGGCCCCACGAGCCGGAGAGATCCATCTGCGCCGACAGCGCGATGGTCGCCGACACGATGGCCGCGGTGACCGCCGCCACGCCGAGCCTCGTCGCGCGACATCACCTACTTCGCCAGCGGATCCGGCCGCATCTGGAACTTGACGACGGCGCTGCGCGTGCCCAGACCGCCTTCGACGTGCCAGACGGCGTTCGGTCCGTAGTCCGCGTAGAGGGCACGTCCCTTCCACCCGCCATTCGGATCGTCGATGCGGCCGTCCATCCCGCGCGAGAAGAACCCGAGGGGATACGGCACGCGCAGCACGACCCAGCTGCCGTCGGGCTGCAGGGCGAGCAGCGAATCAGAGCTCGTGCCGTTCGCCAGCGGGAGATTCGCGCCCAGGCCGAGCGTGTTGAAGCGGTCGACGAAGTTGTAGTACTGGAAGTCGGCGGCGACGTCACCACGGACGCCTTTGAAACGCGGCCCCGGCACTGGATACAGCGTCCAGCCTTCGCGGCAGTGCTGGCCGTCCATCGCGGCCGGACCCGACAGGATCCTGCACTTGCGCCGGTCGAAGCTCGCGAGGTGCCCGCTGCCGGCAAGCGCCGTCCAGATCACGCCGTTCGAATCGACGTCGATGCCGCGCGGCGTGTAGCCGACGACGCCGTTGGCCGGATCGAAGGGCGGCTCATACGCTTCGCTCACGCACGTCTTCGGCTCGATGCGAACGATCTTTCCCGGCATCGGTCCCGGCACGGCGCCCCAGACGCTGCCGTCCGGGTGTGGAATGACGCTGTAGAACAGCCCCACCTTGATCTCGCGATCGACGGCGCGATCGATCTTCCCGTCGCCGTTGACGTCGAACCAGGGGCGACACCAGCCTTGAGCCGCACCGGCATCCCCGGTCGCCTCGAGCTTCCGTGTGTTCACCCAGCCGATCGCCCCGCTGAAGGGACCGTTGCCGTAGATCGTTTCGTCGGCATCGGAGGCAAACTGCACGTGATGCACGTCGAAGCAGATGTCGACCTGCTTGAACTGCTGCGTCTTCGGGTCGTAGGTACTGAATCTGCCTGAAGCTCGTCGGCATCGGAGCAAGCGCCGCGGAGGGATGGTCTTTGCAAAACGACGGCTGGTTCTCGGGCACGCGGAACCGCGCCGACATCCAGACGCGCCCCTTGCTGTCCATCGCCGCGTGGTTGGAGATGGCCGGGTCGAACCAGTACAGCTTGGTGCCCCAGTACGGTGACGGCACCGGCATCGACTGCGGTTTGCCGGGCGGCGTTTTCGGATCGAGCACCGGAATTCTCGTCTCTTTCGCGGTGTGCTCCAGCGTATCGAGCGTGAGGAACCCGTCGTTGCCCCAGTCCACGCCGTAGATCGGGCCGTAGGCGTTGGCCGTCGGATTCCGCTTGTCGGTGGCCAGCTCATCGTGCGCAAACGTCGCCGGGCCGCCCCAGTCCCACATCGTCAGGACGAGATTCCGCTCGAGACCCTTTGGACGCGGCGGCGCCGGCGGGACTTCCCCCGCGGCGATGCGATCCGTCCAGTTGGCGAACATCTCGAGGCCGCGCGCGCGCCCGAGCACGGTCACCGCCGAGCTCATCCCCGCGCCGTCCTGCCCGACCTGCACGCGTCGATCCCAGGCCGCCACGCTCGACGCAAAGGTCCCGAGCGCCGCCGGAATTTCACGCGTCGCCTTGTTGCCCAGCTGGTGGCAGACGTTGCAGTTCGCTTTGATCTGGTTAATCCAGTGATGTTGCGTGGCCATGTCCGGACTGATGCCGTTGCCGGACGGCCCCGTGCCCGGAAAGTCCTTCTCCGGCGGGATGTTGATGAGCGAGTACCAGTAGTTCGCCGGGTAGATCTGCGCGGCCGCGCGGGGATCGGCCGCCAGCACCGCGGTGAGTGCGAGACGCCGCCCCGGTGTCGCGCGGACCGGCGTGGAATCGACGAGGCCATAGCCTCGCACCCAGATCTTGTACGTGGCGCGTCGTCCCGGGAGATCGGGCAACAGGTACCGGCCCTGGTCGTCGGTGACCACGATCTTCCGGAACTTGGTCGGCGTGTCGGTGGTCTCCGCAATCACCCAGACGCCGGCCTCCGGGCCGCGAGCGCTCCTGACCACTCCGGCGATGTCATCGGCGTCGATCGGAATCTGGCTGATGTCGATTTCGCGCGTCGGCGTCTGCGCGCCAAGCCAGAGCGACGCACTGCCTGCCAGAACAAGCGCGAGTAACGTGATCGAAACGGGCCGACGCGTCATTGCTGGAATCTCCTTGCGAGATCGGCACGGCGAAGCGAGGAGAGTCTTCCTCACCGCGAGACGTCCGCCTTGCGTGCGCTGTCGATCGACTCCAACAAACCGTTCACGATCGACGACTCCGCGCATCCCGGCTTCAGTCGCGACGACAGCACCTCGAACGTGTACTTCCCGTACGAGGCATCGTCTGGAATGTAGCCGGAGCGCGCCGATCCGTTCGTCAGCGTCGCCATCATCGTGGCCTTGAACGGCGACTCGCGCTTCAGCCGTTGCGCAATGGGACTGAAGACCTCGGCATTCACGGCGCCGATCATGACGTCGCCCACCTGCAGCAGCCCCAGCCGGATCTCGACGGGCCCCGCTTCCTTGTACGTGCCTTCGGATCCGGCGCGGCCGTCATTCGTCCGCTCGCGGCCGGGACACTGAATCGTCTTCTGGCTGCCGAACAACCGGACCTCCGTATCGGTCCGTTCGATGTTCCGCATGACGTAAAGCACCTCTTCCCCGAGGAACTGACCCATCGACGACACCATCTGCCGCTGCTGGTTCATCAGGCGTGCAACGGCGGCGTTGTTCCGGTCGAGGCCCTGTCCGCCGGGCGGCATCGCGTTGCTGATGTCGCTGCCACGCTTCGCGTAGTCCTTGATGCGGATCTCCCGCAGGTCGTACGTCTGCTGGAAGTAGATCGGATTCTGGTCACCCGAGGCACCAGTGGACCAGACGGCGACGACGCTGCCGCCGGAGGCGTCTTCGATGTAGCGCGAGCTCGCGCCGGGAATGTCGCCGCTGATCTGATCGAGCTGACCGGCAATCACCCCGTGCACGGCGTAGTTGTAGTACACCGCAAGCGGTTCTCCGCTCAGACTCTCGAACTTCAGCACGGCCACGGTCTTATCCGACGGCCCTTCGCGGTTGGGGCCTTCCCACCACTTTCCTGTCTTCGGATCGGTAATCTGCCGGTTGACGTTGATGTAGGACTCGCCGGTCCCGTAGCCCACGCGCGCGGGCACCAGCTTCTGCTGTGCGAGCCTCGCGGCCTCCACGATCTTCCGTGCGTAGTCGGGGGCTGGCGGTCCCGGCACGCTGTGCGTGTGCGTCGCTGTCAGCAGAACGTTGACAGACGGAATGCGGAGCTCCGTTTCGATCTGCCGCGTGACCGCCTGCCAGACACCGTCGGAGATGATGCCGGCGTCGACCGTGATCAGCGCGGCCCGGGCGGCGCCGCTTTCCAGCACGATGGCTCTCGCGTAGACGCGGTCGAGCACGCCGAGGTAATTCCTGGGGAGCTCAGACTCCGGTCGGCGTCACGTCCACTCTCGCGGCGCCCACGCGCAGTGACGACGTCGCGCGAGTGTCCTGCGCGGCGCCCGCGTGCGGGACCGCGAACGCCAGGACCGCAACAAGCATCGAACGGGCTCTCATGGCGATCTCCTGTGCCGTCGCCGGACGTTGGCGCAACGCGAGGCGGATCTGTATCAACGGCCGAACCAGTTGTCAATGCGGCTGGCCGTCCGAACGGCCGAACCTGTATTATCAGGTTCGTGGCTTCGAAACCGGCACAGTCCAAACACGCACGGATCCGCCAGACCCTGACCGACCAGATTGCGAGCGGCAGGTACGACGCCGGTCAGCGACTGCCCAGCGAGTCCGCACTCGTCAAAACGTTCGGCGTGTCGCGGCCGACCGTGAACCGCGTGCTGCGCGAGCTTCAGCTCGCCGGCCTCATCGACCGGCGCGCCGGATCGGGCAGCTACGTGCGCGCCGACGCGGCGGCGCACGGGTACGTCTTCGGCCTGCTGATCCCCGAACTGGGACGCACCGAAATCTTCGAACCGATCTGCCGCGGCATGGCAGACGCGCAGCACGGCAGCCGGCACGTCCTGCTCTGGGGCGCGTCGCTCACGGAAGGCGCGAATATCGAGGAACAGGCATCGCAGGCCTGCCGTCAGCTGGTGGCCAGGAAAGTCTCGGGGGTCTTCTTCGCACCGCTCGAGCTCACGCCCGAGAAGGACGCCATCAATCGCCGTATCGCGAACGTCTTCGATCGGGCCGCCATTCCTGTCGTCCTCCTCGATCGCGATCTCGTGCCGTATCCCGCGCGCAGCCATTACGACCTCGTCGGCGTCGACAACCGGCGGGCCGGCTACGTGCTCGCGGCGCATCTCCTCCAGCAGGGCTGTCGCCGCGTGGCCTTCGTGGGACGTCCAGGCTCGGCGCCGACGGTCGACGCGCGCATCAACGGGTACAAGGAGGCGTTGAACGACGCGGGGCTCGCCCCGCACGTCTGCCGCATCGACCCGACCGATCGCGCCCAGGTGAAAGGCGTGCTCCGCAAGCCGCGTCCGGACGGCTTCGTCTGCGCCAACGACTTCACCGCCGCGCAGCTCCTCAGAACGCTCGAGGGCCTCAAGGTATCGGTCCCGCGCGATGTCCGCCTCGTCGGCATGGACGACGTGAAGTACGCCAGCCTGTTGCCGGTCCCGCTGACCACCGTCCACCAGCCGTGCGCGGAGATCGGCACGATGGCGATCGCCGCCATGCTCGAGCGGCTGGGTCATCCGAAGATGCCGCCGCGCGACGTGCTGGTCGACTTCCGTCTCGTGGTGCGGGCGTCCTGCGGATCGCGCAACCATTGACAGCCGAACGGCGGGACTGCTACCGTCCCGCGCGATTCGATTGGAAAACATCGTCTCGAAGAATCTGTCTATACAGGATGCGCCGGCGCGGCACGTCGTTCGTGCCCACGCGCTGGTCGTCGGCGAAGTGCTGTGGGACGTGTTTCCCGACGCCACCCGGCTTGGCGGCGCGGCGCTGAACTTCGCCGTTCACCTCAAACGGCTGGGCCACGTCCCGCGGATCGTGAGCGCCGTGGGGCGGGACGCACTGGGCGACACCGCCAACGCCGCGATCACATCGCTCGGGCTGGATACGACGTTCCTGCAGTGGGCCGACCGGTTCAACACCGGAACGGCGTCGGTCCAGCTTGGTCCTGGCGACCGCACGTCGTTTGTGATCGAACGGCCGGCCGCGTACGACGCCGTGGAGATCTCGGACGCCATCCTCACGCAGATCGTGCAGTGGAAGCCGTCGTGGTGCTACTACGGAACACTCTTCGCGTCCCGCCCGCACGGCCGGCAGGTGCTGCAGCGGTTGCTCGACGCGCTGCCGGGCGCCCGCCGTTTCTATGACATCAACCTGCGGCCCGGCTTCGAGTCGCGCGAACTCGCGTGCGACTTGCTGCACCTCGCCGACGTCGTGAAACTGAACGAACGCGAACTGACACTGGTGCGTGACTGGCTGGGACTGCCGGCGGACCCCGAGAGATTCTGCCGCGCCGGCGCCGCTCGCTTTGGCTGGCAGGCGGCGTGTGTGACGCTCGGCGCACGCGGCTGCGCGATGCTCGTGGGCGACGACTACGTCGAGGCGGCCGGTGTTCCCGTCGCCGTGGCCGACACCGTCGGCGCCGGCGACGCGTTCGCCGCGGCATTCGTGCACGGGCTCATCACGGGCTGGCCGGCGCCGAAAGTGGCCGAGTTCTCGAATCGTGCCGGCGCGATGGTGGCCAGCGTGCCGGGCGCGATCCCAGAATGATGAAGAATCAGGCGCAGCTCATCGCGTACGTCGATCGGCTGTCCGGCGGCACGTTCCACGATCTTCAGCGCCTGCTCGACGGGCCGCTGGCGGGCGCGTTCGGCGGCGTCCACGTGCTGCCGTTCTTCCATCCAATCGACGGCGCCGATGCCGGCTTCGACCCCATCGATCACACCCAGGTGGATCCGCGGCTGGGAACGTGGGACGACGTCGCGACCCTTGCCGAACGCGTGGACGTCATGGCGGACGTGATCGTCAATCACATGTCCCGTCATTCCCCGCAATTCGTCGACTGGGACCGCGGAGGCGACGACTCTCCATACGCGGGCATGTTCCTGACGTACTCGCGCGTGTTTCCCCAGGGCGCCTGCGAGTCCGACCTGCTCGCCTTGAGCACGCCCGCGCCCGACGCTCCCGTTCACGAAGCACACCAACGCGCGCGGCGAGCACGATCCTCCTCTGGACGACGTTCACGAGCGATCAGATCGACATCGACGTCCGCGATCCCGAGGCACGTCGATACCTGACTGGCATCCTCACGCGACTCCATGCCGCAAAGGTCCGGGCAATCCGGCTCGACGCGATCGGATACGCGATCAAGCAGCCCGGCACCAGTTGCTTCATGATTCCCGAGACGCGCGCGTTCATCGACGACATCACGGCGCAGGCGCATGCGTTGGAGATGGACGTGCTCGTGGAAGTGCACGGGCATTACCAGACGCAAATCGACGTGGCACGGCAAGTCGACTGGGTGTACGACTTCGCGCTGCCGGCGCTCGTGCTGCACGCGCTCTACACGCGTGACGCCACGCCGCTGCGGCGATGGCTGGAGATACGTCCGCACAACGCGATCACGGTGCTCGACACGCACGATGGCATCGGCGTCGCCGACGTCGGCGCGGACCGGGACGGCCGCATGCCTGGACTGCTGGCGCCAGGACGCGATTGACGCGCTGATAGAGACGATCCACGTGCGGAGCCGCGACGAAAGCCGGCTCGCGAGCGGCGGCGCCGCCCGCAACGTCGACGCGTCTCAAATCAACTGCACGTTCTACGACGCGCTCGGCCGCCGCGATACCGAGTATCTCGTCGCGCGGGCCATTCAGTGCTTCGTGCCGGGGATCCCGCAGATCTACTACGTCGGGCTGCTGGCCGGCACCAACGATCTCGACTTGCTGCGCCGCACGCGCGAAGGGCGGGACATCAACCGGCACTACTACACGCCGATCGAACTGCAACGCGCGCTGGCGCAGCCGGTCGTCCAGTCGCTCCTCGCACTACTGCGAATCCGCAACACCCACGCCGCGTTTCAGGGCGCGTTTCATGTGAAGGCGGCGGACGCAAGGCGACTCGCGCTCGTCTGGGAACAACGGCACGGCGTTCGCGCGGCTGGACGTCGATCTGGCAGAGATGGAGGCAGCCGTCACCTGCTCGGCCGACGGCGCGGGCGCCACGGCGCTCGTGTGGTGCTCGATGAACGGAGCGACACAGGGAGAGGATCGATGAGAAACGGTTGCGTTTGTCATCTCGCTGCTGCTGGCGAGCGCCGCATCTGCCGGCCCCGTCAGGGTTGACGGTGGCCTGCTCGAAGGCACCTCCGAGGACGGACTGACGGTCTATCGCGGCGTCCCCTTCGCCGCTCCGCCCGTCGGCGATCTGCGCTGGCGCCCGCCGCAGCCCGCCGCCAAGTGGGACGGCGTGCGGAAGGCCGACGCCTTCGGCCGTGCGTGCCTGCAGATCAACCAGGCGATCGCCAATCTCCCGACACCCAGCGAAGACTGCCTCTATCTGAATGTGTGGACGCCGGCCACGCGCGCCGACGAGCGGCGCCCCGTCATGGTGTGGATCCACGGCGGTGGGTTCACGGCCGGCACGCCGCCGGAGCGGCTGTATCACGGCGAAGCCATTGCCAGGAAGGGCGTCGTCGTGGTGTCGCTCGCCTATCGGCTCGGGGTCTTCGGTTTCCTCGCGCATCCCGCATTGAGCGCCGAGAGCGACATGCGCGTCTCGGGCAACTACGGCCTGCTGGACATGATTGCCGGGCTGCAGTGGGTGAAGAAGAACATCGCGGCCTTCGGCGGCGATCCCGGCCGCGTGACGATCTTCGGCGAGTCGGCCGGCGGCATCGCCGTCAGCCAGTTGTGTGCATCGCCGCTCGCAAAAGGACTCTTCCAAGCCGCGATCTCGCAAAGCGGCGGCTCGTTCGGCCCGGTGCGCGAAGGCGGCGGGCCGGGCGAGAACATGCAGCCGCTCGCGGTGGCCGAGAAGGCCGGCGCCGCCTGGTCGTCGAAGGCGGGCGCCGCGAGCCTCGCCGACCTGCGCAAGATCCCGGGCGAAACGCTGCTCGAGTCCGCGCGCGGCCAGCGCGGCATCGCGTGGCCGATCACCGACGGCCGGGTCATCCCCGACGATCAGTACAAGCTGTACGCCGCGGGACACTACAACGACGTGCCGGTGCTCGCCGGCTACAACTCGGACGAGGGCGCCTCGTTCGGCAATGTCACCTCACGCGACGCGTACATCACGACCGTTCAGCAGCGCTACGAGCGGTTCGCCGACAGACTGCTCGCCGCGTATCCGTGGGGTGAGGGCGCCGCCAGAAAGACCGCGCGCGACCTGACACGCGATACGACCTTCGGGTGGCACACATGGACGTGGGCGCGATTGCAGGAGAAGACGGGAAAGTCGAAAGCGTACCTCTACTACTTCGACCAGCACGCCGAGTATCCCGCCGATTCACCGCGGTTCGGATTCGGCTCCCCCCATGCCGCCGAGATGGCGTACGTGTTCGGCCACTTCTTGAACAGGCAGCCCACGCCTGAGGATCTGACGCTCTCGGACACGATGATCACGTATTGGACCAACTTCGCAAAGACACACGACCCCAATGGTGCGGGATTGCCGGCGTGGCCTGCGTACCACGACGCCGCGCCGCAGATGATGTATCTGGTCGGCTCGCCGAAGGCGGGCCCGCTCGTGAGCGCAGAGGGGTTGAAAGTACTCGACGAGTACTTCGCGTGGCGCCGCCAGTGAGGCAGCGCAACCTCGCGGTCGTCAAGACGCTGACCTACGCGATGTTCGCGATGTTCGCGATGACGACCGACTCGGTTGGCATCATCATCCCGGAAGTCGTCAGGACGTTCCGCCTCTCGTTGACGGCGGCGGGGAGTTTCCAGTACGCGACGATGGGCGGCATTGCGGTGGCCGCGTTGGTGCTGGGACAGCTTGCGGACAGCATCGGCCGGCGCCGGACGATCATCGCCGGCCTGACGCTCTTCGCGGCGGCCTGTTTCCTGATCACCACCGTCAACTCGTTCGTGTTCTTTGCCGTCCTGCTGGGGCTGTCGGGGATCGCGATCGGCGTCTTCAAGACCGGCGCGCTCGCGCTCATCGGCGACCTCTCCTCTTCGACGACCGAGCACACGTCGATCATGAACATGCTCGAAGGGTTCTTCGGCATCGGCGCGATCGTCGGGCCCGCCGTCCTCGCACGGCTGCTCGAGGCGGGGTTGCCGTGGACGCGGCTCTACCTGCTGGCGGGCGTTCTGTGCGCGATCCTGACCGCCGTCGCGTCGCTGGTCCAGTATCCGGAAACCGCGCGATCGACGGCCGCGAGCGGCGTCCGCGGCACCGTCGCGACCGTGAAGAATCCCTACGTCATCGCATTCTCGACGGCAGCGTTTCTCTACGTCGGCGTCGAGGCGGCCGTGTACGTCTGGATGCCGACGCTGCTGGCGGGATATTCGGGTAACGCCGCGGTCCTGGCGGCATACGCCGTCTCCGTCTTCTTCCTGCTGCGGGCGGCGGGACGGTTCCTCGGCGCGTGGCTGCTGAACACGGTATCGGTGGCAGGCCGTGCTCGCCGTCTTCAGCGGCAGCATCCTGCTCTGCTTCGTGCTGGCGGTGACGGGAGGCGTGCAGTGGGCGGTCTACGCGCTGCCGCTGTCGGGCCTGTTCATGTCGATCATCTATCCGACAATCAACTCGAAAGGAATCAGCTGCCTGCCGAAAGCCGAACACGGCGCCGGCGCCGGCGTGATTCTGTTCTTCACGTGCGTCTCTGCCGTGCTGGCTCCGCTGGCCATCGGCGCCGTCGGCGACGCGTTCGGTCAGATTGCGTACGGCTTCTGGCTGGCCACGGGGTTCGCCGCGCTGCTGTTCGCCGGTCTGCTGCTCAACTGGGCGTTGAACCCGACGCGCGCCGTGCTGGAGCAGCTGGACCTCACCGAGTATCAGCGGGCGCCACGTCAGATCTAGAGTCGCCTCACACGCCGTCAGCCTTTTCGGCGGGCGAGGTTGACGTTTGTACACGCGTCCAGCGCGCCGACAAACTTCTGGTACGCCGTCGTTCCGACGACGAACGGATTGCGGTCGCCCGCTTTTCTGTTCGCGAGTTCATCGAGCTTCGCCTGGATCGGCACCATCAGCATATGGTTCTGCAGCAGCGTGTCGACGCCCGCGGCAGACGTCTGCGCGCGGAATCTCGCGACCGACGCCGCGAATGTCGCCAATGCCTGGTCGCTCAGGATGTTCGGCGTCAGCCATGCCCCGCCGAAGAGCGCCGCCGTGTGCGACGCGCCGCGATCCTTGACCGGGAAGATGAACGCCATCGAGCCGGGCGTGTGTCCCGGCACCGCGAGGGGCGTGACGGTGAGATCGCCCAGCGTGATCTTCTGGCCATCGACGATGTCCGCGTCATGTTTCGGAATCGCGGCCGGCGGACCCGCCGGCCCTCGTCCGCCGCGCGCTGGAGGCGGATTCTCCATCAGCATCCAGTCGGCGGCCGACACATACACCTTCGATCCGAACTTCTCCTGAAAGTACGGCGCTCCGCCGAAGTGATCGGCGTGGCCGTGCGTCACGAGCACGATCTTCACCTGCGCTGGATCGAGTCCCAGCGCACGGAACCCCGGAAGCAGCTGCGTGTCGACCTGATCCGCGAAGAGCGCGTCGATCATCAGCAGGCCGGCCGTCGTCCGCACGACGTACACCGTCGTCCCGCTGTTACCGATCGCGTACACGTTATCGAGGATTCTCGTGGGCGTGATGGGCGGATCGTCGAGTCGATTCGCGCGAGGCGCCTCGCACCAGAAATGCACGGCCTCGGCGAACTCGGGCGCGGCCGCCTTTCGCGCGGCTTCGATCATCGCCGTGACCGCCGGGGTGTCAGGCGCGGGCGGCGCTGGCGGCGACTGCTGCGCGGACAGCCCGACGCCGAGCAGCAGGACGGACAGCGCGGTCCGCTTAACGTCGATTGAGACTCGCATACACGGCCTCCACGAACCGATCGGTCGTCCACGCACCCGACGTCGAGCCATACCGCGTGTCGTAGTCCGCGGTCGGCCTCGCCGCTGTGATCTGGTCGAGCGTCGCGCCTTTCCGAATCATCGCCTGCACACGGTCGCGGACGATCACCACCATGTCGCGATATTCCACGACCTCGTGCTCGTCCGAGACATATCCGTGCCCGGGCACCACGATGGTGCCGCCCTCACCCTCATGCTGGTATACCGTGCGAGCCAGGATGTCGTTGAGCGCGTTGATTTCGCCCTGCACGCTGCCGCCGTTCGCCACGTCAATCGGCGGATATTGCGTGGTGGTGAAGACGTCGCCCGTGACGATCACGTCCGCGCGGCGGAAGTGGACGATGCTGTCGCCGTCGGTCACGGCGCGCGGCTGCCAGAACATCTCAATCGCATCGCCGTTGTGAAATGTCCGGCGGCGCTCCTGAAGGTATGTGTCGCTCGGGACGCCGGCCGCGGCACGTTTGGCGGCGACCATCCGGTTCTGCACGTTCTGATGCGCGACGATCGTCGCGCCGACGCCCGCGTCGGCGAACTGGAGCGCAAAGAACGAACCGCGGACGCTCGGATCTCCCCCCGAGGCACGCAGCGCGACGTTGCCGCCGGTGTGTTCGGGCTGAAACCCGGTGTTCAGGATGTATTGAATCGGCTTGTCGCTGAGCTGACGAATGCGGGCCAGCGTCTTCTCCGCCAGCGTGCCCGCTCCGCTGTCCACCAGCAGCGCGCCCTCGTCACCCGCCTGGACGACGATGTTGCCCGAGTCGCCGACCAGGAGAAAGAGTCCGCCACGGAGCGGCCAGACATGAACGTCGCCGTCACGCGGCTGCGGATCCACCGCGCGGCTCGTCGGGCGCGGACCGGACGCCGGTTTCATCTTCGCGATGCCGTCCGCGTCGGTCAGCGACGCCAGCTTCGTGAGCAGGTCGGGCGAGGACGTTTCCGGTCCGCCGAGGTAGGCGGCGGCGGGAATCTTGTACCGATCGCGCATCTCGTTCGCAAACGGGTTCTCGCCGAAGGCGTAGTTCGGCACGCGATCGGCGGCGCGGCCGAGAATCTGCTCCCCGTCGTCGCACGCGAACAGCCACGTCTGATGATCGATCGGCTGCCGTGCGAAGTCGGTGCTTCGGATCTCCGGCTCGGCGAGGTACACGGGATCGGAAATCACCGAGGTATGCGTCAGGTGATCGCCGTGCCGGACGAAGAACTCGACAAGCGTCGCCTGATCGCTCTCCGGCAGACCGTTTCGCCGCAGCCAGCCCTGCTTGAGATGCGTGGTCTGGACTTCGCAGCGCCTGTCCGACGAAACGTCCGGTCGAGAAGCCCATCCACGTGTGAGGCGCCCACGCCGGCGGGTGCGGACGGCCGTCCATCCAGATGGTGCGATGTCCTTCGAACGTCTGGTTGTACCAGTGAATCGCGATGAGCCGCTGCGTGTGGGGATCGCGTTCTTCCCAGGCGCGCGCGTTGCCGATCGACCGCACGGAGTACGGCGCCACGTAGCCGTCGCATTGATGATGGCGGAGCGTGACGCGTGACGCGTCGTACGACAGCGCGAACAACCGCGCGGCTTCGTTGATCGGAAACCCGCCGTAGTCGCCGAGCTCCGGACCCGCGCCCCGCTCGAGCGCGTCTTCGTAGAGCGGCGCGGTCCAGTAGCCCGAGATGTCGAATCCCGGAGCCGACGTGTCCGCGGGTCCCGGCGCCTGGGCAAACAAGAACGGCGCAGGCTGCCACGGCCAACGCGGCCGCGGCGGTCAGCGTACGGCGCATGGTGTTGGATTCCATCCTGAGGTGTCGCTCTGCTTTTTGAAATGGCTGCTCGTCCAGTACGGCTGCGCGAGGTACGTCGGGTCGACGACCTCGGTCGACACGACCAGCAGCGAGTCGCCGCCGGGGACGTCGAAGCGATCGAAGTACTCCGTGACGACGGCGTCGGCGCTGTAGGGCACGCCGTTCCTGCGCAGGTATCCCGGCTTCATGCGCGTCGTCACGACCTTGAGCGAGCCGCCGCGGCCCCCGCCGCCCGGAAAGAATCCGCCGGCGATGACTGGAGCCGAACGATCCCAGCTCGCGGCGGACACGCCCTGCCATTCGCCGCCTTGCGCGCGCGGCGGGCCGAACACGAGCGTCCGCGTCTGCGTGCCGGCGTCGCTCTCGATCTTGATCGACTGGTCGTCGGTCCAGCTGATACGCACGCGCGTCGGCAGACGCATCAGACCCGCGACGCCGTACGCGCGGCACTGTTCGCCCGCCGCCTCGTCACGCGCCGGATCCCACGCGTCGGCCATGCGGCGCCCGTTGGGATTGAGCGGCACGCCGCCGTAGTCGCCCTTCGGCGGCACGGTCATCCGGTAGCGCCAGTCCTCGTTGACGACGGCGACCCACTGGCCCGTGATATCGAAGGGCGCCGCCGCGCGCGCCGTCGGCGGCGGGCCCGGGGGCCCTCCCCTTTGCGCGGCGGCATTCGCCTGACACGACAAGGCCGCCAGCGCCGCAACCGCGAGAGTTGACCGGACGGACGGGCGCACGCACATGCGTTTCTTCATGTCAGAACACGTACTTGACCGCCAGCTGCACCTGGCGGGGCGACAGCGCTGTCGTGATTTGCCCCGCAGTGGGATTGTATGCGGCTCCGCCGTCCGCCGTGGCGATGAAGATCGTCGGGTTCGGCAGGCCGTAGTTCACGGTGTCGAACAGATTGAAAACCTCGAGACGCAGCTGGAGGTAAGCGCCGCGACTCGAAAACGCGATGTTCTTGGCGACGCCGAGATCGGCGGTGAACATGGCCGGACCGCGCAGCGAATTGCGTCCGACCGAATTGCCGAGGGTTCCGGCCCGCGGCAGCACGAAGAACGTCGGGTCGAAGTATTGCGAGACACACCCGCACGCGGGGTCGACCGTTCCGCCAGTCACCGCGTCCTCGAGCGACCGCCCGGCCGCCAGATTGGGACGCTGGCCGGCGGTCTGCAGACCTGACTGATCGAATCCGATGGCCGGCGTGAACGGCGCGCCGCTCACCGCGGTGACGATCGTGGAGAGCTGCCATCCGTCCGCCAGCCAGTTGCCGTGAAAGGGCAACTGATACACCACGCTGGCGCGAAGGTTGTGCGTGCGATCGATCAGGCAGGGTCCCTCATCGTAGTTGAGGTCGTACGGATTGGTCGCCACGGTCCCGCCTTCGAACAGCGAGTTGCCAGACGAGGTGTCGCGGCAGCGCGAGAGCGTGTACGACACCTGCGACTGAATGCCCTGCTGGAACCGGCGGTTGAGCGCCGCCTGAAACGACTGATAGCTCGACGTGCTGAGCGTGTTGCCGGTGGTCAACCCCGCGAACGCCGGGTTCAGCCGTGCATTCGACACCGTCTGCGTGCCGGCGCGGACGCCGTAGACGACCGTGCCGTCCGCCAGCGTGCGCCCCAGCACGGGATTGACGTCGCGCTGCTGCTGCAGCAGATCGCCGCGGCTGCCGACGTACGCGAGCGTGACGCTGGTATTGGACAGGATTTCACGCTGCACGTTCACATTCCACTGCTCCAGCCGCGGCGTGCCGGTGATGTCGTAGTCAAGGCCCTGCATCTGAGAGATCTGCGACGCACTGGGATTCGGCGTCGGGAAGACCGGCGGCGGCACGCCGGGAATCGGCAGGCGGACCTGCGCGCCGAGAGCGAACGGCGGGTTGACGGCGAACGCCGGGCCCACCCGGTTCGCGGTGATCGGGCTATGGAAGACGCCGTAGCCCGCGCGAATGGCGGTCCGGTGCGAGCGCGAGGGGTCGAACGCGATACCGACACGCGGCTCCCAGTTGTTGAGCGTCGGATTGTGGAGAAACGCCTGCGTGACGGACGTAAAGCCCGTGGATTGCGCGCCGTTGACGAGCGTCTGCCCCTTATCGAGCGAGGCAATGCCATGCGGATCGTAGCGCAGGCCGAGATTGACCGTCACGCGCGGACTGATGCGCCATTCGTCCTGGGCGTAGCTGGTCAGCCGCCACTCGCCGATGTTTCTGGCGGCGTCGGTCTGCCCGGGCAACGCGCCGAGAAACAGCGAGGCCTGGTTCTGGAGAAACGCGGTGAGGCTCGGAAACGTCCATGCCCCGTCGCCGAACAACGGCAGGTTGACGAATGTCGTCTGGTGTTCGTATTCGAGCCCGAGTTTCAGCGCGTGGCCTGCGCTGCGTCCACGCGAGATCGTTCGCGATCATGTACCGTGTCTGCCGCTGCGTGAAGGGAAGCACCTGATTCCCGCCGATCCCGACGATGCCCGAGCCCGCGGCGACGGTGCCGTCCATCCGTCCCGGGAAGAACGTGAGCAGGCCGTTCGCGAGGTCCGTGCGCAAGGCCGCTTCATGGGTGCGTGTGAAACCGAAGCGCACCGCATTCAGAAGCGTCGGCCGGACGACGTTCCTCAATTCCGCCGTCACGTAGTGATTGCCGGTGTCGTCATCGCTCGGCCACAGCGGAACCGGAGAGCCGGAGTTCGGCTCGGCGACCGATGCGGTGTCGCCCGTATAGCGCGCGAACAGCGACGTGCGATCGCTCGCCGTATAGTCGACGCGGCCGACGAAGTAGTTTTCGTGGCCGGTCACGTTGTTGACGACGTCTGTCTGCCCGACGCCCTGTGCAGCCTGCGCCGCCGTCTGTCGCGTCGCAGCCGGATAGAGCGGCAGCACGGGCGCGATGGCGGCGTTGACGCCGACGCGCACGCCGTTGATGACGCCGTTGCGCGCGTTCGCGTCCGGCACGGTGATCACCTGGGTCGTGCCCAGCGTCTGGCGAAGCCCCTCGTAGTTGAAGAAGTAGAACGCCTTGTTCGCGACGAGCGGGCCGCCCTGGCTGACGCCGAACTGGTTCTTCCTCAGCGTCGGATCGGGCCGGCCCAGCAGCTTATCGAAGTAGTTCGACGCATCGAGCGCGTCGTCCCGGAAATACTCGAACAGCGATCCGTGGAACTGATTCCCGCCCGACTTGGTGATGGCGTTGATCGCGACGCCGTTGCCGCCGAACTGCGCGCTGTAGGTGTTGGTGAGCACCTGGTATTCGGCGATGGCCTCCACGCCGAGCGTCGTCCCGAGCTGGCCGGATCCGCTGCCGCGGTTCCAGTAGTTCTGCACGTTGGTGTTGTCGAGCAGGAAGACCTGCCCTTCCGGCCGCGCGCCCGACACGGTGTATTGCGGCTGACGGCCGAAGAACTGCTGAAACTGGCCGCCCGCCGTCGCCGGCGGCACTTCGTTGGCGCCCGGCGCGAGCACGATCAGGCGCGAATAGCTGCGATCGAGCGAGCGGCAATTCCGCCATCTGCTTCTGCTCGACGACGGTGCCGATGCGCGGTGGAGACGGTGTCGACGACCGGCGCGGCCCCTGAGACGGTCACCGTCTCGGCCACGCCGGAGACGCCGAGGCTGAAATCCACGACGCTCGGGTTGCCGACGACCAGGCGAATGCCGCGATGGAGCACCGTCTGAAATCCCGACAGCGACGCGCTGACGTCGTACGCGCCCGGCGGTATGTCAGCGATCGAGTAGCGGCCGCGCCCGTCGGAGACGGTGGTTCGCGCGACACCGGTCGCGGTGTTGACGGCCGTGACCGTCGCGCCCGGCAGTACGGCTCCCGAGTTATCCGCGACGGTACCCAGGAGTGTTCCACCGACATTCTGCGCCGCCGACGGCACCGAGACCGACGCGCACAGCGCGATCCACAGCGCGATGCAGGTGCGGCGCCAGATCACACGACTTGTCATCATCGTCCCTCCACGCACGGTGACGTGCGGGGGGACTATGCGACGGAAGGAACGAATCAGATCAATTGTTTGTCGCGATGCAAGCAATTGCCCGACGCGATGGGATCGTCGCGGCGACGATTGACGCCAGGGTCCGCGTCAGGCTGCCGCGACGGTGCGCCGGCGGGGCGGCCGCCGGGGACGCCCGGCATCGGTGCTCGCCACGGGGAGGCGCGCGGCTGCCTGCCGCAGTTCGCCGCGAAGCCACAGGTGCGCGGGATCGAGCTCGTGCGCGTGATGCCACTGCAGCATCTCGGTCATGGGGGGCATGTCGAAGGGCACCGGCAGGAGTTTGAGCGGAAGGAGTCGCGCGTACGCGCACGCCAGCCGCGTCGCGATGGTGGCCACGCGGTTCGTCCCGACGACCAGCTGCGGCGCGAGATCGAAGCTGGACGTCGAGACTTCGGCCCGCCTCGTGTACCCGAGCCGCCGCAGCACCTGCTCGTCGAAGTTCGGTCCGTGCACCTTGCTGACGCAGACGACGACGTGGCCGAGCGCCAGGTACTGCTGGAGGGACAGCGTCGAACGGACCGCGGTGTTTCCGCGCCACACCACGCACGTATACGATTCGTCGAAGAGCACCGCGGTGGGGTGCAGCGGCGGACTCGTATCCCCGGGGCGCGATCAGGAAGTCGAGATGCCCCCGCTCGAGATCTTCGAGGGCGCGCGGACCGATGGGCTGCAGATCGAAAGTCACGCGCGGTGCAGACGAAGCCAGCCGCTGCAGCAGATCCTGCAGCAGGATGGTGGTGACGTAGTCGGAGACCGCCACAGAAAAGTGCCGATCAGACGTTGCCGCGTCAAACTTTGCGCGGGTCGTCATCGTGCTGTGAATCTGCAGCAGGATGTCCTGGAGCGGCTGGACGAGCTCCCGGCCGAGCGGCGTCAGATCCATCCGGCGGCCGATCGGGACGAGCAAATCGTCGTCGAAGGCGCGGCGCAGGCGCGCCAGCGCGCCGCTCATCGCGGACTGGCTGAGATGCATGCGCGCGCCGGCGCGCGTGACGCTCTTTTCCGTCAGCAGCGCGTCAAGGGCGATGAGCAGGTTGAGATCGAACTGGTTCAGATCCACGTGGCGCATCGTATAAGAAGCGACGGCCGGGCGCCACGCCAACGTCATCTCGGCCGTGGCTTACGGTGCGGGCCTCGGCTCAGGTCCACCGGGGACCGGACCGCCCCCGAGCAGTTCTTCGCCCTTCTCGTTCTCGATGCGGAGCACCAGGACGCCCGTGCCCCCGGCGCGGGCCGGCGCGACGGTGATGTTGATCGTGGTCCCGGCCTGCAGGGCCTCGGCAGATCGCTTCTTCGTCCACCCGTTCCGCACCAGCTGCGCGGGATTCGGCAGCAGTTCGCCACTGTAGTGCGTGACCTTGCCTTTGGCGTCCTTCACGTCGAAGAAGATCTGCGCGTGCGGATTGACGTAGTGGAACTCGGTGACGACCGCCTTCGACGTCCATTGCTTGTCGCGGTCGTAGTTGATGAGCGTGCCGTGGTGGGCGCCGACGACGGCTGTCGCGACAGCATCGCCGCCAGCAGGCCCAGTGCAATGCGCTGCAGCATGTCTTGAATCTCCAGATCAGGGACGACGCGCGCGGACGCGAGACAGGCGCCGCGGGCTTGCCGGTGCCGGCCGGATCGCGAATCACGCGGTTGAACTCGAGCTCGTTCGCCGGCGCGCAGAGGTCTTCGAGCAGCCCGGCCCACCCCGACGACTTGATGAAGTCTTTCGGCAGCAGGTGCATGCGCTTGGTCTCGGCCACCCACGGCGCGCGGTAGAACTTCGGGTCGGTGACCGTCATCTTCAATTCGAGCGTGTCGTAGTTGATTCGCGTGTATCGCTCCTCGAGCACCATCTGATCGCTGTGCGGGTAGCCGAAATAATCCAGCCACGTCCGCTCGTCGTAGCCCGTCGACGAGACGACGAGCGTGTTGCCGTCCCAGCGTCCGGCCGCGTAGCCCCACCACCTCGCGATATCGACGTCGTCTGGTGACAGCGGCTTGCGGCCGTCCATCCAGATCGTGCGGAGGCCGTATCCCCACTCGAAATGCTGATAGATCCGATCCGGCAGCACGACGAACTCCACCGGATCGGGATACAGGATCGCGCGCGGCATGCCCATCGGATTGCAGGTGCCGTACGTGTCGTTGCCGAGCGCGGGCGGCTGCGCCCGTCTCCGGCCGATGTGCTCCTCGGGATGCGCGGCGGCATCGGGGCTCCCCTTCGCGCGGCCGTACGACGGAATGTTCTTGTCGAAGGCCGCCTGGCCTGCCGGCGTGAACTGCGGGAACTCGAAGCTATAGCCGCGATCGCCGCAGTCGCGGCAGCGGCCGCCTCCGCCAAAGCCGTTCCCGTTCGGCGACCAGATGCCGGCGAGGTCGTGCGGATCGAACGGCAGGTTCGAGTCGAAGAGCTTCAGATACCCTGGACCTCCGCGTCCACGGCCCGGAGGAGGACCGCCCGCGGGCGGCGTGGCACTCCGTTGAGCCGCCATGGACGCGGGCAGCAGCATCGTCACGAGCAGCCATACCTTCAAATACTTCATCACTGCGCCTTTGCCGGTGTCTTCACCGGACATCCCGGCGTGAACACACCCGCCGATTGGGTGCGCGCGCAGAGATCCTCGGCGGCCTTTGTCATCCGCCTGATGTCCTGAAGCACCTGCGTCATCGGCACGACCCGCCCATGCACCGGCACGTCCGTGTCGACCTGAAGATTCCGATACGCGATGTTGTCCGCGTACGTGTTCTGCCACCAGTACAGCTCCCAGCCGACGTCGAAGAAGTCGCCCTGGACGACGAGCCGATCCTTCGGCACGTAGGCGAACAGCCCTTCTGCCATGTGGCTGTTCGAGACGACGTGATAGAGGTCGACCTGCATCGACGCATCCTTCAGCTGGAGGTGATCGTCGACCGCCCGGAACTTCAGCGGCTTCGGCGTTGCGCCGAGCGCATCCGGCGCGATCGTGCCCTTGCGAAGCGCGATCTCGCGAAACAGCCCTTCCGTTCCCTTGTGCGCGACGATCGTCAGTCCTTCCGCCATCGCCTGGCGGATGCCGCCCGTGTGATCGAAGTGATGATGCGAGACGACGAGTTCGGTCAGCGGTTTGGCCGGCACCGTCGCGCGCGCGCGATCGATGAGTGACTTGGTCCACGCCTGGCTCGACGGCGCCTCGAACATCGTGAGGTGATCGGCGAACTCGAAAAGGATGGAGTTGGCGCCCCCGGTGCCGTGGAGCAGCCACACGCCCTGGCTGACGGGCGTCGCCTCGACGGATGGCGCCGGCGGCCGCGGCGCCGGGGCGGAGCGAACATCCGCGGGCGCAGACAAATCGTCGATCGGCTCGTCGACCGTGTTCTTGTCGACATAGATCTTGTTCTGCACGACGTTACGGAAGTCGATCACCGTCTGGTAACCCATGGGCAGCATCACGCCCTTGACCGGAAGATATCCCGTGAACGTGGTGCGGAAGGTCACATCGCCCAGGTTCTCGTCGTGCGCCCGTCCAGCTCACCCAGGCGGGCAGCCCCGAGCCCGCCGCGATGGCCAGCGTCAGCTTCTCTCCGGTCTGCAGCGTGATATCGGCCAGCTGCCAGGGCGACTCCGTGCGCGGGTTGCTCACCGCCGCCGGTCGATCGAGCGCCGCCCGCACGAGCGCGACCGGGTTGTTCATCATGTCGAGACGGCGCGCCCCGGCCGCTTGATCGGTGGCGCGGACCAGGCGGCCGTTCGGCCCGCCGTTGTACGCGACGTCGCCGTCGAGATAAGCCGTCGCGGCGTTCGCGCCGCCGAGATAGCCCGCCACACCCGCGAAGACGAAGTTCTGATGGTTGCGCTGCCGGACGCGCATTCGCCGGTGCTCGAGATCGAGCGTCTTCTCGTACTCGGGCACGCTGATCCACTTCTGCGGCGCATTGACGGATGCCGAGATGTTGCCGCCGCCATTCATGTAGGCGGTCTCGCCGTAACCGGCGACGGTGATCGTTTTTACGGAGCGAAGACGGCCGGCTCCACCGAGCGCCTCTGCTGCGAGCTTGATGACGTCTTCGGCCTGACGCTGTTGCGCACCCGCCCAAAGCGTCGACGCAACGACGGTAAACGTCAGAACCGATACCGACAGCGCAACTCGAATTCGCATAGCCATTTGGGGACATTCTGAGGCTTGTCTTCCGAACTCGCTAATCGAGTCCATTGATGCGACCTATCGTCAGCGCCGATATCTCAACGGGCCTGGTCCGGGTTTACGATTGTCCGGCGACGGCAGAAGCTTCCTCGCAAGCGCGACCATGAATCGTGGGCGTGCGAGGGAAGGGCGGGGACGGCCGGCGGGCGCGGAGGAGGGCGCAACCTGTGAAGATAGTTGACCGCACATTTCTGCTCGTGATGGTCACGGTCCTGTCGTACGGCGGCCGTGTGCTCGCTCATCATTCCTTCGCCGCCGAGTTCGACGCCCAGAAGCCGGTCACACTCAAAGGGACCGTCGTGAAGTGGGAGATGATCAACCCGCACGGATGGATCACCATCGACGTCACCGAGCCGGACGGCAAGACGGCGCAGTGGATGATCGAGACGTCAAACCCGAATGGCCTGATGAGGCTTGGCTGGAGCAAGCGCTCTCTGAAGCCGGGGGACGAGATCACCGTCGAGGCGTACCGGGCCAAGGACGGGTCAAACACGGCCAACGCGGCGCGAGTCACCCTTGCCGATGGCCGCAAGATGTTTGCGGGTTCTTCAGGCACTCCAGCGGGAACGCCGGGCACATCGACTCAGGAAAAATGAACACCCTTGTGGAGGTCGTCCGCGCGTGCCGCCCCGTCGTCCTCGTCTCGACGACGCTTTGCGCGCTTGTGAGTGCCCCGTCCTCAGGTCGGCTTGTCGCTCAGGCGGCTCCGGCCGCGCGCAGCGCGCCGGGCGCGGCTCTCCCCCGCCTTCCGGACGGACATCCCGACCTGCAGGGCCTCTGGATGAAGAGCACCGGCGGATTTCAGGGTCTCTTCATCGGTTCGCTGGATGGGACGAATCTCGCCGCGGGTGGTCGCGGAGGCCGCGGCGACGGGCGCGGCGCCGGCGGCGGTCCCGGAGGCCTTGCTCCGCCAGGGTACGAGTACACCCCGCAGGCCGAAGCAGAGAAAAAGGACCGCGTGCGGCGCGGGTACGAAGATCCGGAGGCGCACTGCCATTTGCCCGGGGTTCCGCGAGCCCTCGACCAGCCAGCCGGTCTTTATCCGGTGCAGATCATTCAGGACGAGAAATACGTCGCGCTGCTGCACGAAGCCATGCACGACGTCCGCATCATCCCCACCGACAACAGCCCGCATCCGAAGAACTACTGGGCCTGGGACGGAGACTCGCGCGGGCGTTGGGAAGGCGACACACTGGTCGTGGACGTCAGCAACTTCAACGGCCGGACCTGGCTCGACATGGCGGCCAATTTCGTCGACGAGAACGAACACGTCCTCGAACGATTCACGCTCGTCGATGCCGACACGATCCTCTATGAGGCGACCGTGACGGATCCGACGGTCTTCGTCAAGCCGGTGCAGATGCGGTTCACGCTGAAGCGAGTGCCACCGGAACAGCAGATCCTCGAATACAGCTGCCTCGAAGGCGAGCGAAGCCTCCAGCACTACACCGACGAGGACGGCGGCAAGAAGCGGAGGGAGAAGTGAAAACAATGATGGCCGCCGGGCTTCTCGCGATGCTGACGGCGGCTGCCGCCGCTCAAACGGCGAGCCCGCCAGCGTCGTTTTCTCCGGGCCGGCTGTGGGACGGCAAGACTCCGGACTTTCGCGGCATCTGGCAGGTTCGCGACACGGCCTTCGCGAACATCGAAGGGCATGCCGCCGAAAAAGGCATCGCCGCGTCGAAGAGCCTCGTCGTCGACCCGCCGGATGGAAAGATTCCGTACAAACCCGATTCGCTCGCGAAGCGACAGATGAACGCAAGAGCGCGAGCGACGGCCGATCCGTCCCTCAAGTGCTATCAGGCCGGCGTCCCGCGCGCGACGTACCTGCCGACCCCGCTGCAGATTCTCCAGAGCCCGGGCAACTTCGCGATCGTCTACCAGGAGAATCACGCCTTTCGGGTGTTCCAGCCCGAGGGTCGGCCGCACTTCGACAACGCCGACTGGTGGATGGGTGACACGCGGTATCGGTGGGAGGGAGACACGCTGGTCGCCGACGTCGCCTCGCTGACCGACGAATTGTGGCTGGACGGCGCGGGGAACTTCCACAGCACCGAGGTCCACATCATCGAGCGCTACCGGATGACCGGGCCCGACACGCTCGAGTACGAGGCGAGGATTGAGGACGCGGTCGTCTACTCGAGACCGTGGACGCTCCGGACCGTTCTGCACCGCAAGGAGCCAGGTACGCGGATCATCGAAGACGAATGCCTGGAGGACGCGAATGGCGTCCGCCATCACGTTTCGCCGAACGACCCCCGGAACCTGTTGAAATCCGACTACTCACGCTGGAAGACGCCCGCAGAACGCTAGAGCGGTGCAGGAGCGCGTCGGGCCTCGCGGACGCTTACCAGTGCGTCAGCGAGCCGTCGAGCCGCCGCTGCGTGGCGCCGGGGGCTCCCTCGGTGATGGCTTCAACGAACACGAGCTGGCGTTCGTCGACCGTCACGCCGAGTCCCGGCCGGTCGTTTGGCCACACCTTGCCGTTGCGGCACTCGAGGAACTCGGGCAAATAGGGCACCGGGCGCTCGCCGAGGTTGTATTCCATCAAGACCTGCCCGGGGAACGCCATCATCGTCTGCATATGTCCCGCAGTCGCAATCGGGCCGGTGAAATGCGGGACGATGCCGACCCGATGCGTGTCGCACACCGCCATGATCTTCAGCATCTCGGTGATGCCGCCGACATTCGGCAGCGACACGCGGGCGAAGTCGATGTCGCGGTGCTCGACGAGCGGGCTGAAATCTGCGCGCGTGCCCCACTCCTCGCCCGGCGCCAGCGGCACCGACGTCATCAGCCGCAGCTTCGGCAGCTGCGTCCGGAACTGCTCCTCGCGCAGCGGATCCTCGACAATGAACGGTCGATGTGGTTCCATCAGCTTGCACACTTCGACGGCCTCGTGGAAATCGAACTTCTGGTGCAGGTCGATCATCCAGTTGCCGTCAGGGCCGACGCCCTCACGCATCTGCGCGGCCGCCTCGGCAATCAGCCGGATGTGCGATCGCGAATCGAACGTGGCGCCCTGCGCGTTCCCGCGCCGCGCGCTGCCCGTGTCGCCAGGATTCGGCAGGATGTCGCTGTCCACTCGGAACACGCGATAGCCCGCCGCCATCGTGCGTGCCGCGCGCTCCTTGAGCGTCAGCGCGGCCGCTTCCGCCGGCGGCACGAGGCCCTGCGGCAGACCGGAGGTCGCGTATAGCTCGATGTGCTCGCGCGCCTTGCCGCCGAACAGCTGGTGGAGCGGAGTGCCGAGCGCTTTGGCCTTGATGTCCCACAGGGCGAGATCGATGGCGCCGAGCGCGTGCAGCCGCTCCTTGCCCGGCGAATAGAAGCCGTCCATGAACGCCGCCTGCCAGATCATCTCGCTGTCGAAGGCGTTGCGGCCGATGACGCTGCGGGCGACGTTGCGAACGGTGTCCGGCGATCCGCCCTGGCCGACGCCGGTGATCCCGGCCTCGGTGTCGACCAGGACGACCATGTTGCTCTGCGGAAACGCCTGCGGGCCGTTGCGGTCGTAATTCTGCGGATAGAAGAGGCGGATGCGCGTCACCTTCGTCGGGGCCAGGCGGCCGGCCGTGCGCGCGGCCGCCGCGGAAGCCGGAGCCTGCGCGGAAGTGGGTGCCGGCCTGGACATGCCGCCCAGCGCGGCGCCGATCACGCCGCCCAGTGATTTCGCAAAGCTCCTGCGATCGACGGCCATATCCCCTCCCGCGATTGTCACGGCAGCGCGTACGCGAGCAGCGCAGCGGATCGGCGCATTATACGTGCGGGCTCGTGATCACGGGCACACCGGCGACGCCCTCGCGACGTCGTGTGTGCGATGATTCCGCCCGGGAAGAGGGCAGCTCGACTCGGCGGCGGATGGCGCTTGCGGTCGGAGTGGCTGCTCGGCGTACCCTGCAGATCCCGGATGTCAGCCAGTCGTCGCATGCTGGCAGCTTTCAATCGTCTGGAGAAAGGGCCGATCCTCGTGCCGCCAGCCCTCGAGTTTGAATTCCGCATGCGCGTGCAGATTGGCGCGCCGCTCGACCAGGGCACCTGGGATGGCCAGCGCCGGCGCGTCATACCTATCGTCGGCGGGACGTTCGAAGGACCGCGATTCTCAGGCACCGTTCTGCCCGGCGGCGCAGACTGGCAGTCGGTGCGCGTGACCGACGGCGTCGCCCGGATCGACGCGCGCTACACGCTGCGGCATGACGACGGCACGCTGGTCACGATGGTGGATCGCGGCGTACGGCGCGGGCCGCTCGAGGTCATGGCGCGGCTCGCGGCCGGTGAGGTCGTCGAGCCGTCGCTGTACTACTTCCGCACGACGCCCCGATTCGAGGTTCAGGACGGCCCCCACCAGTGGCTCGCCGACCACGTGTTTGTCTGCCGAGGGCACCGACGGCCCGACGCGGTCGAACTCGAGATCTTTCGCGTGCTCTGACCTGCTGACTAGACCGCGTCGACCTGCTCTGGAGTCGGTACGGCGGCCACGCGTGCGCCGGGCGCGATGGTCGCAGGCGCCCGGTTGAGCGTCTCGATGGCAAATCCCGCCGCGGCCTTGTAATCGGCCATGAATGCGTTGCGCTCGTCGGGCGGAATCACATGGTCGATGTTGTCGAACCGGCCGCCGCAGCGCTCGTCGACCAGATTCAGCAGACCGAAGGGGCCCGCCCCACGGTTGCGCAGGACCAGACGGGAGATCGGACCGCACAAGCGCGCGTCGTAGGCAGCAAGCGCCGCCGGTGTCGCGCCGTGGTCGCACATCAGGGCGCCCAGCACACGCGCGTCGACGATGGCCTGGCTGGCGCCGTTGGAACCCGTCGGGTACATGGCGTGCGCCGCGTCGCCGAGCAGCACCACGGGGCCGTCGACCCACGTCGGCACCGGGTCACGGTCAATCATTGGGTTCTCGAAGGCAAACTCGCCGCCGCGGATGAGCGCCGGCACGTCCAGCCAGTCCCAGGTCCAGTCCGCGAAGTGATGCAGGAACGTCTCGATGGGCACCGGACGGAACCAGCCGCCAAGCTGCGTCTCGTCTGCGTGGTCCCAGGTGACCTCGGCGATCCAGTTGATCAGGGCGAGCCCCGTCTCCGGATCCGGGTGGGAGATCGGATAGAAGACGATGCGATGCTTGTGCGTCCCCAGCCCCACGAACGACGCGCCTGTGCGGATCGGTTTCGCCCAGGTCACGCCGCGCCACATGATGCTGCCGCCCCAGTGGATCGGCGGCTGGTCTGGATGCATCTGCGCGCGCACGGCTGAGTGGATGCCGTCGGCGCCGATGAGCAGTGCGGCCGGAAGATCCGCGCATCCGCCATCCGCATACGCGACCTGGACGGACACTCCTCCGTCCGGCAGCCGCCGGTAACCCGTAACGCGCGCACCAAGTCTCACCGCGCCGGCGCCCATCCGCTCCACGACCTTGCGGTACATCAACATCTGCAGCTGGCCGCGATGCACGGCGTACTGCGGCCACCGGTAGCCGGCGAGCCGCCCGCGCGTCTCCGAGTAGATGTCGTTGCCGTTGAGGCCGACCAGTGCCCACTCTTTCGCGGGCAGGCCGACCTCGTCGAGCTCCGCTTCCGTGATGCCGAGGTCATAGAGCTCGCGCACGGCGTTGGGCTGCAGGTTGATGCCGACGCCAAGCGGCTTCATCTCGCGCACGGACTCGAACACCATGCACGGTACGCCGATCTGGTGAAGCGTGAGGGCCGTCGCCAGCCCGCCGATCCCGCCGCCGGCAATGAGGACCGGCGTCATCGGGAATGCTTCGCGAAGAACGCGAAGATCTCCGCCTGATGCGACCCAATCACGGTGCCGTGATCGCCGCCCGGCACCTCGATGTACTCGGTAGGTCTTCATCGGGACCGACTTCATCGCCTCCGCCCATGCGCGTCCGACCGTGACCGGCACGACGGTGTCCATGTCGCCGTGGACCAGCATGATTGGCATCTTCGGGATCTTGCCGAGACCCTCCCGATCGACGGTAAAGGCGGCGGGCGCGAGCACGGCGGCCGCGGCCCACCGCTGCGGGTACTTGATCGCAAGGTACAGCGTGCCAGCGCCACCCATCGAATGGCCCATCAGGTACGTGCGGTGATCGTCGACCTTGAATTCCTTGCGCACGAGATCGATCACTTCCAGGGTTTCCTTCTCACTCAGCTCGCGCAGGTTGGGCGGATCGTTCGGGTCGTTGAGCAGACCGGGTGGAAGCGCTCCGCGTCGCCCCTGTGGCGGTGCCGCGGCCGCGTTGGGCGGCGCCGGGACTGCCGCCGCACCGTTGGGCGCCGGGATGGCCGCCGCGTCGTTGGGAGCCTGGTTCGGCGCAGGCGGCGCGCCGCGGCGTCCCCGCGGCGGCGGAGCGCCGTACCAACCGCGCGGGTTGTATCCCATCGGCGCGAGCAGGATGTAGCCGCCAGCCTCCGCCAGGTCGATCGCGTTCGGCCGCATCATCGTCGTGTGCGTTCCGCCGATCCCGTGCAGCGTCACGATCATCGGCGCTTTCTTGTCTTTCCTGACCTTCGACGACACGAACAGCGCGTACGGGATGTCCTCGTTCATCTCGGCGAAATGGTGCATCCGGATCTGTACCCTGGGGTCGACCGGCTGAGGTCCGCGGCCGCGCCCTGGGGCCGCCGGCTGTTGCGCCGCAGCGGAGGCGCCAAGTAGACAGACGAGGGCAAGCGTCATGGATCGCGGTTTCATACGAACTCCATCTGATTCACCGGTGAGGGCGCATTATGCTACGGTTCTGGCATGCGCAGACTCGTGGCCTGGATGCTCGTCAGCGGCGTTCTTTCCTGAGTGCGATCGCTGTCGCCCGCGCGCAGGACCGCGGCGCGAAGCCCGACGCCGCAGTGCGGGCGGCGAATTCGCCGCCGCTCGTGCCCGTCCGGCTCAACGTGGATGGGAACTTCCGGATCGCGCCGCCCTACACCGCCGATCCGGCGTTCACGAGGAAGCCGGACGTGCCACAGGGACGCGTCATCCGATTCACGATGAACTCCGCCGAGAGCAAGCTCTTTCCGACCGCGCCCGCAGGACGCGGGGCCGGACCGGGTCGCGGCCGCGGCGAGACAACGCCGGCGGTCCCCGCGGAGCCGCCGCAGCACCAGACATTTCAACGACAAGTCGCGGTTTACGTGCCGGCCGGCTACGTCGCCAACACGCCGGCTCCCTTCATCGTCGTCCAGGACGAACGCTGGTTCGTTCCGGAAGACGCGCCGGCGGGACCCGACGGCAAGCCACGAACCGATCTCCCGTTCATGCCGGTCATGCTCGACAACCTGATTTACGAGAAGCGCATCCCGGCCATCGCGGCCGTCCTGCTCTCTCCCGGGCCTGGCGGCCAGCGCACGATCGAGTACGACACGGTGTCCGATCGTTACGTAAACTTCGTCGAAACCGAAGTGCTGCCGCGCATCACGCGCGACTATCAGGTGGCATTCACGACGGATCCCGAGGGACGCGCGGCGTTCGGCGAGAGTTCCGGCGCCGCGGCGGCACTGACCATGGCGTGGCTGCATCCGAACTTGTATCGCCGTGTGATCAGCTACTCGGGAACGTTCGTCGCCCTTCAGCGCAACGCCACGGCGCCGAACGGAGCCTGGGATTTTCATCAGACATTCATCCCGAACTCCGAGCGCAAGCCGCTGCGCATATGGCTGCATGTCAGCGAGAACGACCTCGGCGCGACATCACCGGTCGAGCAGATGCGCAACTGGGTGGTGGCGAATACTCGTATGGCCGCTGCCCTGAAAGCCAAAGGCTATCCCCACCAGTTCGTGTTTTCAGAAGCGTCCGGGCACGTCGAACGCAGCGTCGAGATGCAGACGATGCCGGAAGCGTTCGAGTGGGTGTGGAAGGGCTACAAGCCAAGGAAGGACTGAGCGTTCACGGATCAGCCGTTGCACGTCATCGCCGTTAGCTGATGAGACTCGGGAAGATCCGCAGAATATTGTTTCGATCGATGTCGCGAAGTTCACTCGCCCCGAGCCCGGACTGCCGGAGCGCTGCGGCCGTCGGGCCTGCGCTCCCGAAAGGATAGTCCGTTCCAAACAGAATCTGCGACGATCCAACCAGAGTCTTGAGTGCCTGCATCTGAATGGGACTCGTGGAGATCGCGGTGTCGTAGTAGAACCGTCGCAGATGATAGAGCCGTGAGTTGAGGGTCGGAGTCGCGGCGAGCCTCTGAGCGCTCGCCTCCGCGCCGAGGACCCGTCCGGCAAGCGCCGTAATCGTGCCGCCGCCATGCGACAGCGCATAAGTGACGTTCGGCGTCCGATCGGCCGTTCCGCTGGTTAACAGGCTGACGATCGCCCGGCTCACGTCCGTGTTGTACTCGACGGTAATCTCGGGTACGCCTGGAACGAACGAACCGCCGCAGCAACCAGGCGCGGCGCCATGAGTGTACACGAACGCCTTTCGCCGGTTGAGTTCGTCGAGGACCGGCGTGAAGGAGCTGTCGCCGATCCACTTGTCCTTCCAGTTGCTCAAGAGTCCGACGCCGACGGCTTTCAGCGAATCGAACGCATATTCGATTTCGCGCAGGCTGGCGTCCACATCAGGCAGCGGCAGGACGGCCAGGAGCCCGAACCTCCGGGGGTGATCAGCGACGAGACGGGCGCCGTACTCGTTTTCCTGTCGCGCGAGGCGTTTCGTCTCCTGACGATCGCCGAACCAGATTCCCGGTGTGGTGATCGAGAGCAGGGACAACGCGACACTTCCCCGGTCCATGTCTTCGATTGCCCTGGCAGGGGTGTAGGACTGCCACACCTGAAAACCCTGCGTCTGCTTCTCGCGCATCATCGCGATGAACGCCGGCGACGCGAAATGATGGTGCACGTCGATGCGATCGCCGCTCGTCGGCGCCTGCGCCTCGGCCGAACGCACGAGTGCATCCGCGGTGAGCGTCGTCAGCCCCGCGAGGAATGCCCGACGCGAGATCACTGCGCCCTCGCGAGCCGCGGGATGAGCCGCTCTGCGTTCGTCCGATCAACCGCGCGCTGCAAATCGGACCGCAGCCGCAGCTTCGCCATTTCGTTGTGTGTCGACTCGATCGGCTCGAGCGGGTAGTCCGTGCCGAAGAGGATGTGCGTCGAGGGCGCGAAGCTTCGCAGTGCGGCCATCGGGTACGGATACGTCGCATGCGCGACCTCGTAGTAGAGCTTCTGCAACTCGAAGATCGCGCCCTTCGGCACCGTCGTTTCGGTTCCCGCGGGCATCCGATCTTTGATGCGGCCGGCCAGCGTCGGAATCGCGGCACCGGAATGATTGACGATGATTCTCAGATCCGGGAAGGACGACAGCACGCCGTTCACGAGCAGGCTGACGACTGCGCGAGTCGTGTCGAAGTCGAACTCCACCATCTGCGCGCCGACGCCGGGCACGACGTTGCCGCAGCAGCTCGGGAACGTCGGATGAATAAAGACGATGGCTTTGCGCCGGTTCAGTTCGCGCCAGATCGGCGCGAAGATCGGGTCGCCGGGATATTTGTCGCGAACGCTGCTGAAGATGCCGATGCCATCCGCGTGCAGCGTGTCGAAGGCGTACTCGATTTCGCGCAACGTGCCATCAATGTCCGGCATCGGTATGGCAGCGAACAGTCCAAAGCGCCCCGGATGGTCGACCATCATCTTCGCGATAAAGTCGTTCACACCGCGAGCGACCGTCCGTGATTTCTCCGTGCCGTCATAGAACGGCTCGGCCGGCACGGTCGCTGAAATGATCGACGTCGCAATCCCGAATTTGTCCATTTGCTCGATGGATTTCTCGGGAGACCAGTCTGAACCGGGCCCGCGGCCGGCACCACCCTGGACCGCGGTTCTGCAGTGGTGATGTACGTCGATGCGGCCTTGCCGCCGGTCCTGGCCCGCGGCGTTGACGGCCGGAAGAAGCGCCCCTGCGCCCGCTGTCAGCGCCGTCTTCACGAACTCGCGCCGCGAGTGACCACTGTGGAACCGGCTCATGCGTGAACCCGACGACTCCTCTCGCCTGGCGCTACTTCTTACATCGCTCGGGAAGCGACGGCCGCGTCAGTGGCCAACCGCTGCCGGAAACTGCTTGCGCTCCAGCGTCCACTGCGCGTCCCGGCAGAGCCCACAGTTCTCCCCCACGAACCGCTCGGCGGCCTTCTTGTCGCCGCGAAGCTGCCAGTCGAGCCAGCTCACAGCGACCGACGCCGCCGCCCCGCCGTTCGGCTCGAAATACGTGCCGCCGTGGCCGACGGGCAGATTCGCCACCGCGACGGGCACGTGCGAGATGCGGTTGAAATCGTCCATGCCGTTCTCGTACGCGATGTCTTTCGGTCCGCCGAGGATGTAGATCGTCGGCGTGTGCAGCGTCGCCAGCACGTCCTTACGGACGTCCATGCCGGGAATCGCGCTCGTGCCGCTGTTGAACACGCCCGTGTTCTGCAGCACCATCGTCTTCACGCGCGGGTCTTTCGCGACCTGGAGCGCCTGGAGGCCGCCGCAGCTCCAGCCGGACAGCGCGATCAGCGCGGGATCGATGCGTCCGAAGAACGGGCTGCCGGATCGCACGTTCTCGGCGAGCGCCCAGTCGATCGCGTCCGTCAGGTCGGAGGCTTTCGTGCGCGGCGGCTGGATCTGCACCGGCTGGCCCGGCTGAGCCGCGGGACGCGGCTCGCGTGGCGGGGCGCCTGGGCCGCTCAGGATGCGGCCGCTGGCGATCACCAGATAACCATGCGAGGCGATCTCGAGCAGGTGCAGCCTGGTGCTCGCGCCGTCATCGGAGCATCCGCCGTTGCCCCAGGCGACCACGCCCAGCTTCAGTAAACCGGGCGCCGTGAGATCCTTCGGGCGGTAGACGACGTGTGCCGGCAGCGACGCGACTTCCTCTTTCATCGCGGGGAAACGTCCGGTCCCCGGCGTGTCGGGCTGATTACTGTTGGCGCCGGGCGGCTGCGCGGCCGCTGCGTTGACAACGAACACGAGCGCGGCGAAGAGCGGACATGACACGGCACGGCGGATATCATGAGTCGTCATGCGCGGCAGTATCGCACCGAAACACGCACGATGAGAATCAATCTTTGGTCTACGCTGGCTGCGCCGTGGCGCTGACGATTACAGCCGGCGCGAGCGCTGTCGGCCCGGTCGCCGCTGACGCGCCCTCTCCTGTGACGTTGCGGTGCGCCGGCCAGAAGGATGGGAACTGCCTGACGTCCGATCAGGTCTCAGCGGATTACACCCGCTACTCCGGCAGCGGCAGCCTGGAGCGACGGCGCGAACTTCACGTGCGTGGCGCCATCCGATTGAAGCTGCACGTGGACGGCCGGAATATAATGCCGCCCGTTCAAGGAGTTCAGCATATGCAGGCCAATCGCGCCCTGTTCGCTCTATCTGCTGCCGTACTGCTCGCCGCCACCGTGTCGGCGCAATCGCCCGTCAGCGACATCGACGCGCACATCAGCGCGGCGAAGGCCGCGGCGGGCCTCGATTACCGCGCGACGTTCGTGAACCTCTGCTTTCCCGGCGCCAACCCGGCGCTCGCGAATCCCGCGGCGGGACGCGCCGGCGGCGCGAGGGGCGGCCCGGGGGACGCCGGATCGCGCCACGTGGTACGCCTCGCCCTACAAGGTCTTCGACAACCTGTACTGGCTCGGGACGCGCCAGCACTCGTCGTGGGCGCTGCGCACCAGCGAGGGCCTCGTCATCCTCGACACGAACTTCGCATGGGCGACGCAGCCGGAAATCATCGACGGCCTGAAGACACTCTTCGATCCCCGGCAGATCAAGTATGTCGTCATCAGTCATGCGCACGGCGATCACGATCAGGGCGCGGCGGAACTCCAGAAGCAATTCGGCGCCAAGGTGGTGATGGGCGCGCCCGACTGGGAGTCGACGCTTCAGCGGCCTGCGACCGCTGCCGGCGGCGTGCCGACGCGCGACGTCACCGTGGGCCGCGACGGCACGAAACTCACCCTCGGCGAACGAATCGACATCGTCTCGACGCCGGGACATACGCCAGGCACGTTGTCATACGTCTTCCCGGTCAAAGACCAGGGACGTACCGTGATGGTCGCGTATTCCGGCGGCACGCTGACAGGGGCATTCGGCACGAATGGCGCCCGCTGGGATGAGTACATCGAATCGCAGAAGCGCATCGCCAAGGTCGCCGCTGATGCCGGCGCTACGGTCATCCTGTCGAACCACAGCGAGTACGACAACGTGTACACGAAGGCCCGCCTGATCGGCGCCAGACGCGAAGCCGGCGAGAACCATCCGTTTGTCGTCGGCGCCGACGCCGTGCAGCGGTATTTCACCGTGATGGTCGAATGCGCGACGGCATCGAAACTGCGCGCTGGAGCCAGGTAGTGGATCGCAGAAGCTTCGCGAAGTCAGTCAGCGGAGTCGTCGGCGCGGCGCTCGCCGGCGCCGCCCCGCGGGCATCCGCGCAGGCGCCGTCCGCGCCCGGCGCGGCGGCAGGGCGTCTTGCTCCGGCCAAGGTCACGCGCATCCGCTGTGCCTGCTAAGAACTCCGTTCTTGCGAACATTGATCTTGTGGTTCTCCGCGGATAGGGTCTTGGTCAATGGGATCGGTTACTCGCTTCGATGCTACTGACGCTCCGAATGTCCTTCCGTGCGCGAGCGACCTTGCAGCTTGAGATTCTCGCGCTACGCCATCAACTCCAGGTCATGAAACGATCCCGCCCTAAACGGATGCGGCTCACCCGTGTGGACCGACTACTGTGGGTCTGGATGTCTCAGGTGTGGGACGGATGGCAGGACGTCATCGTGATCGTCAAGCCCGAGACGGTGCTGGCCTGGCACCGCCGAGGTTTCCGGCTCTTCTGGACGTGGAAGAGCCGACGCCGACTGGGTCGACCGAGCGTTCCGCGGGACGTCCGCGAATTGATTCGCACGATGGCGAGGGCCAACCCACTGTGGGGTGCTCCTCGCATTCACGGCGAACTCCTGAAGCTTGGAATTGACGTCAGCCAAGCGACTGTTGCGAAATACATGCCCAGGCACCGACGGCCGCCGTCCCAGACGTGGCGCACGTTTCTCACGAATCATGTCGACCAGATCATGGCTGCCGATTTCTTCGTCGTGCCAACCGCCACGTATCGACTCCTCTTCGTACTGGTCATCCTGGCACACGAGCGACGCCGCGTCGTGCATGCGGCGGTCACCGCCCATCCCACTGCGGCGTGGACCGCCCAACAACTCCGCGAGGCGTTCCCCGCGGACGAGGTCCCTCGTTATCTCATTCGCGATCGTGATGCCGCCTTTGCCGGGATCGGACCCACGGCGACTGGGATGGGGATCCATGAAGTGCTCACCGCGCCACGCTCACCGTGGCAGAACGGGTACGCGGAGCGTCTCATCGGCTCCATCCGTCGCGAGTGCCTCCATCACGTAATCGTCGTGAATGAAACCGGACTGTCCCGCGTCTTGAGTCGATACCTGGCGTACTACCACGATTCTCGAACGCATCTCTCGCTGACCAAGGACTCGCCAGAGCCTCGGCCGATCGCGCCACCAACGATCGGCCCGGTCGTCGCCATTCCACAGGTCGGCGGCCTCCACCATCGCTACGACCGTCGGGCGGCGTAGCCACACTCCCCTGTCACCCGCCAGGCCGTCGGTCTCGGAACGGTCGGCGTCCGTCACACTCTGCACGACCGAGCATTCCGGTGCGTATTCGCACACGCCCCACACCGACGAGAGAGTTACCTGGTGCCCCTTTTGAGCCGACTCACCACACAACACGACCGCAGATGGATCAAGTTGCGGGCGAATCGAGTTTTCAGCAGGGACAGGTGACGAAAGAATCACGAACGAGGCGGCAATGGCCGCGCCGCGGCCGAGAACCCGCATGCGAGCGTAGAATACCGTGCATGCGCACCAGACTTGCCGCCGCCGCGTCTTTCGCCGTGCTCGCCGTCGTCACGATCGCGCAGCAGTTTCCGCTGAGACAGAACGTCGAGGTTCTCACGGAAGCGCCGATGCGCCCGGTCAAGGTGAAGGACGGCCTCTACATCATTCGCGGGCCAGCCATGCCCTGCATGACGGGCTGCCGTCCCGGCGACAAGGGCGACGGCCTTATCCACGAGTCGGGCGACGTCGCCGTCCGCGTCACCCCCGACGGCCTCATCGTCGTCGACGACAAGTTCGCCAGCCAGGCCGCCGACGTCTTCGCGCAGGTGAAGAAGGTCAGCCCGCTGCCTGTGAAGTACGTCCTCAACACGCACCACCACGCCGACCACGCGAGCGGCAACCAGTACGCGCGCGACACGTTCGGCGTGAACATCATCGCGCAGAGGAACATCCGCGCGAACTTCCTCAGGATCAAGCAGCCAGGCGAGCCGAACATCACGTTCGCGAACGAGGCCGAGGTCTACCTCGGCGGCGTCGAGGTCAAGCTCCACTGGTTTGGCCGGGCCCACACCAACGGCGACACCGTCATCGAGTTTCCGGACCTGAAGACGATCCACACGGGCGACATCATCATCGACGCGATTCCCGTCATCGATTACCCCGGCGGCGGCAGCGCGATCGAGTTCCTCACGACGATTGACCGGATGCTGACCCTCGACTTCGACACGGCCATCCTCGGCCACGGGCGGACGATGACGAAGCAGGAAGTGCGCGACTACCGGATGCGGTTCGCGGAGATGAACCGCCGGATGAAGGCCCTCATTGACCGTGGCGTGACGAAGGACCAGCTCAAGACGTGGGACCAGGCGCGCGCCGCGCTGAAGCTCGAGGAGCTGGGCTGGGAGAACACCGTCAGCTGGACGACCTTCTTCGCCGGCTTTCCGGCCTATTACGACGAGATCGCTGCCTCGAAATGACGCCGATCGTCTCGGGGAGTCGAACGATGGTGCGACCCCTAGTCTTAAGATTTCACATAAGGAAATTGGCTCCTCAGGCTGGGGCAGTCTGTCTCACCATGTCTCAGCATCGAAACTCCCGCAGTCGGCCGGTCTAGAATTGTGGCCGCGAGTTCCGGCGTTGCCCATCGATCCAGTCCTGGGACAATACGGTGTCGGTACGTGCCGGCGATCGTCGAGGCAACCAATCATCACACTGTGTGAGAACTGTGTCAGATACGCCCCGAAACCCCGATCACAACCGTGACAATGGAGCGCCCGCTGGTAACGCACCGATTTGCTGCATGAGCGTCATTCGGTCTTGGGAGACCCAGAACTGGGCGACCTGCCCGTTTACGGCCGCTCTCATCGCTGTCTAGGCGACGATTCTCTTCCGCCCCTCTCCTCGCGCAACCTGCGACAGCCTTCACGTTGGAGCGTCAATTGCGCTCCAGGGACTCTGATTCGAGGCCGCTCCACGGCCGCGATGGCCTAACCTTCATGCCCACAGCGGCTTGACGATGTTCGTGTGCCCGACGGCATCCTGTGAAGCTACGGGATGCCGTGGGTCCTCCGGAAAAGGGAATCGGACGATGAGGAGAAGACGATGAAGCGTGTGGCGAACTGGCATTTTCGTTCTGGTGATGGCCGCACTGCTGATGACGGCCGCGGCGTGCGGCCAGTCAGGGCCGGCGCCGAACGCCGGGCAGACGCCGAGCGCGAGGCCGGGTGGGGCCACGGACGTCGATCGCACCGTGCTGCCAATCGCGGAACCGACGCGTCCGGCGATCACCGAGCTCGATGCCCGCAATGCCAAGGCGCCGCCCATCTTCGAGGTCAAAGCGCCGGCGGGCGCGCCCAATGTGCTGGTCATCCTGCTCGATAATTTCGGCTACGCCGGCTCGACGACGTTCGGCGGCGTGATGCACCTGCCGACGATCGAGCGTCTCGCCAAGAACGGCTTGACCTACACCAATTTCCATACCGCGCCGATCTGCTCGGCGAGCCGCGTGGCGCTGCTCACCGGCCGCAATCCTCATAGCGCGAACATGGGCACCATCTCGGAAATGGCGACGGGCTTTCCGGGGCAGACGTCCATCCTGCCGAACAGCGTGGCGCCCCTCGCCAAGATCCTGCGGTTCAACGGCTACAGCACGGCGATGTTCGGCAAGTCGCACGAGTATGTGCCGTGGGAAAGCGGCCTCACGGGGCCGTTCGACCAGTGGCCCACGGGCCTCGGGTTCGAGAGGTTCTACGGCAACGTGATCGGCGAATCCGACCAGTTCTCGCCGGTGGCCCACGACAACACGACGCTCGCCCCTCCGTCGAAGGATCCGAATTACTACTATCAGACCGATCTCGCCGATCGTGCGATCCAATGGATCAAGGCACAGAAGTCGCTGAATCCCGACAAGCCGTTCTTTGTCTACTACCCGGCCCAGGGCATGCACGATCCGGTGCAGCTCCCCAACGCGTGGCGGGACAAGTACAAGGGCAAGTTCGACCAGGGGTGGGACAAGTACCGCGAGGAGATTCTGGCCCGCCAGAAGAAACTCGGCATCGTCCCGGAGAACACCAAGCTCACGGCCAAGGCCGACATTGCGCCCGACTGGGACACGCTGACCGCTGACGAAAAGAAGGTCGCGATCCGCTATCAGGAACTCTTCGCGGCATTTGCCGAGCTGACCGACTACGAGATCGGCCGTGTCGTGCAGGCGATCGAAGACGTGGGCGTGTTGGACAACACCCTGATCATCTACGTCACGGGCGACAACGGCGCGAGCCCCAACGGTGGCCGGCTCGGCGTGTTCAACACCATGAGCACGTTCAACCAGTCGCCGGAGACGCTGGAGTATCAGCTCAAGACGCTCGACGAGGTGGGCGGACCGCACTCCGCGATGACGCCGCCGGCCGGATGGTCATTCGGCGACAACACGCCGTTCGCGTATTCGCAGCTTCATACGCAACTCGGCGGGACCACCAACGGGGCGATCGTGTCCTGGCCGAAAGGGATCAAGGCGAAAGGCGAGCTCCGCAAGCAGTATCACCACGTGATCGACGTCGTCCCGACGGTGCTGGCCGCCGCGGGGCTGCCGCAGCCGAAGACGGTCAATGGCGTCGTGCAAAAACCCATCGAAGGCGTGAGCATGATGAACTCCTTCGACGACGCGCAGGCGAAATCGGCACGCACGACGCAGTACTACGAGATCTACGGCAACCGCGGCATCTACAAGGACGGCTGGTACGCCTCGACCCTGCACAAAGTGTCGTGGGAGCCGAAACCGCGCACGACTTCGTACGCCGACGACAAGTGGGACCTGTGCAACATGACGGAAGACTACAGCTGTTCCACCGACGTGTCGGCGCAGCATCCCGACAAGCTCAAGGAGTTGCAGGCGGCCTTCATGGAGGAGGCGATCAAGTACAACGTGCTGCCGCTCGACGATCGCGCCCAGGAGCGATTCAACGCCACGCTCGCCGGGCGTCCCGAGTACATGGGAGGGCGGACGTCGCTGACGCTCTACCCGGGCATGATCGGGATGAAGGAGAACGCCTTCATCGACGTGAAGAACCGGAGCTCCTCGATCACCGCCGAGCTCGAGAGCGGCGGTGCGGGCGTCATCGTCGCGCAAGGTGGCGCGCATTCAGGCTGGAGCCTGTACGTCAAGGACGGGCGCCCCGCGTTTGCCTACAACTTCCTGGGCGCCGTGACGACCATCAGTTCCAGCGAGCGTCTGCCGGCCGGCCCAGTCACCATCACCTACGATTTCGCCTACGACGGCGGCAAACCTGGAGCCGGCGGCACCGGGACGCTCTCGATCAACGGGAAGAAGGTCGGCTCGGGCAGACTCGCGCGCACGATTCCATTCATTTACGGCGTCGAGACCGCCGACGTCGGCATGGATCTGTACTCCGCCGTCACCACGGCCTATGCCACCGGGGAGAACCAGTTCAGCGGGAAGATCAAGCAGGTGGTCATCAGCGTGAAGTCAGATGCGGCGAAGCCGGACGCCGGAGTGATTCGTCACATACCTGAGTGACGCGGTAGAGGCCGAGTCACGAGAATGAATATGCGCCGCGCCAAGCCCGTCAAGGTGCGCTCAACGCCGCGTCGCTTCACAATCGCGCGGGCGTGGATCATGATCGTGCTCATCGCCGCAGCCCTGGTCGTTGGGCTCCTCGCGATGCGTCCGGGTTTCCTCGCGCCGCGCTCGACACCGCCGTCGGTTGAGACGACTGCCGCGAATGTGACGTCCTCATCGGCGTCGCTCGGATTCCTGCCGACGGTCGAGAACACGACTCGGCCGTCCGGGCCCGCGCCGGATGGCATGGTGTGGATTCCCGGCGGCGAGTTCTCGATGGGCGCGCAGGACCCGACGGACATGCACGATGCCGTCGGGATGCAGGCCACGGAAGATTCGCGTCCGGTCCATCGCGTCTACGTGGACGGCTTCTGGATGGACGCGACCGAGGTGACGAACGCGCAGTTTGCCAGCTTCGTGAAGGCGACCGGCTACGTCACCGTCGCCGAGCGCAAGCCGCGCGTGGAAGACTTTCCCGGCGCGAAGCCGGAGGATCTGGTACCCGGTTCGGTGATGTTTTCTCCTCCCAGTCACGCCGTTCCGTTGACCAACGAACTTGCATGGTGGTCCTACGTCCCCGGCGTGAACTGGCGTCATCCGTCCGGTCCGTCGAGTTCAATCCAAGGGAAGGATCGATGGCCGGTCATTCACGTGGCGTATGAAGACGCGCTCGCGTATGCGCGGTGGGCCGGCAAGCGGCTGCCGACGGAAGCGGAATGGGAATTTGCGGCGCGCGGCGGCTTGACGGGGCAGCTCTTCCCCTGGGGCAATACGCTCAAGGTTGACGACCGGTGGATGGCCAACAGCCATCAAGGTCACTTTCCCGATCACGATTCCGGCGCGGATGCCTTCCCGGGACTCGCGCCAGTGGCGCAGTTCCCCGCGAACGGGTACGGGCTCCATGACGTCGCCGGCAACGTGTGGGAGTGGGTCAGCGATTGGTATCGCCCTGACTACTACAATCAACTGGCGGCCATCGGCGGCGTCGCTCGCAACCCGCAGGGACCGACCGACTCGTTCGATCCCGCAGAACCCGCCGTGAAGAAACGCGTCCATCGCGGTGGATCGTTTCTCTGCACCGATCAGTTCTGCTCACGCTACATGGTCGGCACGCGCGGCAAGGGCGAAGTCAGCACCGGCACGAACCATCTCGGCTTCCGCTGCGTGAAAACGGTTTGAGACGATCCATCAGTGGTGAGATCGCAGGTCACAATGGCACGTCCGGCAGCGCATCGCACGAAAGGCTGTCGTCCCCTCGAGACATACCGACGCACATCAAGGACTACGCGTAGAAGTGCCGCCGAGAACTGTGTAGAAACTG
>CAVSND010000018.1:0-94766 GCA_963729215.1 uncultured Acidobacteriota bacterium
AACTGCTGGAACTTCTGTCCCATGAGCTCGGGCGAGACGAGTGCTTCTTGTCCCACGCGTCCGCGAGCACGAGGTAGTCCGCGCCGGTGAGGCGCACCTGGCCGTTGCCAACCGGCTCGTAGAGGAGATCTCCGGGCGTTCCGGATCGATTTCGCCGTCCATCACGAGCGGCATGTTGACGTAGTGAAGCCCCATCGCTCCCGCATCCGGCCCGCTGACGCAGCCGAACGCGAGGCCGTACCCTGCCGCTTCAGCCGCGGCGACGCTCCTGTACGGCTCGGTGATCTGGCGAACCAGTTTCACCAGTGCGCTCGGCGCCGGGCCGCCGTGGTCGTGTTCGTCCGCGGCATGCGCGCGCGAGACGGACAGGCTCGCGACGGCGAGCGTGCCGACAACGGCAAACGTGAATCGTGTGGCGAGTCCTCGAACGGTCATAACAGCCTCCATCGACGGACATTGCCGTCGTGAATGACGCGTCGCACCGGCACTGAAGCGCCGGCCGGGTTCGTGCGACGCTAACATCTGATCAACCCCGCACTCTGAATATCGAAATGTATTCACGAAAGACGACACGCGCCCTCCAATCACGCCGGAGGAGCGGCGCCCGCGCCGGAAAGGTCAGCGAGCGCTGGTGGATGGCTGAGCGTGCGGAGAGGAGTGATGCAGGATCGCGAGCCGCGCGCGGTTGGCGGCACGCTCGCGCCCCTGAATCCCGGGAACCGGCATGAGCCCGTGGTCGGCGGCGACCATCAGCGGTTCCGCTTCGGCGTACCGTTTCTGCGCCGCGAGGGCTGCGCCAAGGAGGCTTTGCGTTTGCGCGATGCGCCAATCGCCTGGCGGATACCGTTTCTCGCGCGCGCTCAGTACTGCACGGAGTGAGGGTTCCGTCGCCGCGCCGTCACCGCGGGCGATACGAACGCGCGCGAGATTGGTGGTGAAGTCAAGCACGCGAGGGTGGTCGCTTCCGAGTTGTGGCTCGGCGACGCGCAGGGATTCTTCGAGCAGCGTCTGCGCTTCCGCGAGCCGGCCGCGCCACTCTTCGGCCACCGCCAGGCTGTTCAGCGACTGTGCGTACTCGAGTCCGTTGGGACCGAACACGCGCCGATAGATATCAGCCGATTCCCGAAGCAACGCTTCGCCTCCATCGGCGTCGCCTTGCAGCAGCAGCAGTTGCGCAAGCGTCCCTTTTGCCGCGGCACTGTTCGGGTGGTCCGGCCCGAGCATGTGCACAGTCGTCGCCACGTTCTGCCGCAGGAACGGATCAGCGCCGGCCAGATCGCCGCGCTGCATCAGCAGGCGTCCGAGTTCGGCCTTGCTCGTCGCCGTTTCACGGTGCTCTTCGCCAAACACCTTGCGTCGAATGGCGAGCGATTCGCGGATGGCGGGTTCGGCCTCGTCCGCACGTCCGCTCTCCGTCAGTACACGCGCCAGCTCGATGAGCGTGACGGCAACGTCCTTGTGCTCCGGACCGAGCAGCCGGCGACGCATGACGAGGCTCTCGCGCAGCAGCGGCTCGGCGGCCGGGAGGTTCCCCTGTTCGCGGTACAGCACGCCCAGATCGTTGAGGCTCTGCGCCAGCGTCGCGTGGCCAGCGCCGAAGGCGGCACGTCCGAGCGCGAGCGCGCGTTCGAGCAACGGGAGCGCCTTTGGATACAATCCCATCCGCAGGTAGGTGCGGCCGACCATGGTCAACATCCGCGCCTGGAGCTCCGGCTCGCCCGTCATCTCCTTGTCGATTCGCTGCACCGCCAGGTCCAGCGGGCTTTGCGCGTCGGGATCATTGGGATCCGGGGTCCGATAGGGGTCCGCGCTCGTGAGCAGGCCGATCAGCAGGTCGCTGACTCTCGAGGACCGGGCGGCCTCCTGCCGTGCGCGGTCCCGTTCGGTTGACAGACGGACCGTGTAGAACACCACGAGGGCACTGACCAACGCCACGATGATCGTGGCAGCACCAAGCACGTGATAGTGACGGCGCACGAACTTGGCGGCGCGGTATCCGAACGCGTCGCCCCGCGCAGCGATCGGCAGATGCTCGAGGTAGCGATGGAGGTCGTCTGCAAACGCGGCGACCGACGCGTAGCGCTCGGCGGGATTGCGCTTGAGCGCCTTCGCGAGAATCGTTTCGAGATCGCCCTGCAGCACCCGATGCAGGCGATCGGGCGTCATCCCGCGTGCGGCGGCACGCGCGGTGACGTCGTCGTCATTCGCTCTGACGCGCACGGCAGCCGACAGCCGCAGCGGTTCGCGGTCGGTGATCGCCCGGACGAAGTCCGCCGACGTTTGCGTCTGGACGCCGGTCGGATGCCGGCCGGTCAGAAGCTCGAACAGCACGACGCCAAGCGCGTAGACGTCTGTCGCGGTGGTAATCGGGCCCCCGGTCAGCTGCTCAGGCGCCGCGTACCTCGGCGTCAGCGCGACGTCGCCTTCGTGCGTCAGCATGGTGACGGCCGGGCTCGCACGGTCGCCTTCGAGCAGCTTCGCGATGCCGAAGTCGAGCAGCTTGACCGTCCCGTCGGTCGTCACGAGCACGTTCGGCGGCTTGAGGTCGCGGTGGACGATCAGGTTCGCGTGCGCGTGGGCAACGGCCGCCTGTACATCCAGAAACAGGCGAATCCGTTCGTCGACCGGGCTTTTCCGGTCGTCGCAATACCGATCGATGGGACGGCCGTCGACATACTCGAGTACGAGATAGGGCTGTCCCGTCACTGACAAGCCGGCGTCGATGAGCCGGCCGATATGCGGATGCGTCAGCCGCGCCAGGATCGTGCCTTCGCGCCTGAACCGTTTCTCGGCCGAGCGCCCGAGCAGCGCAGCATTCAGCAGCTTGACCGCGGCATAGCCCGTGAACCGGCCGTCGCTACGCTCGGCGAGCCAGACACTGCCCATCCCACCGTGGCCGATCGGCGACACCAGGGTATACGGGCCGAAGGACAACCCGGCCAGCGTGGCTTCGGGAGGGTGGATCACGGGCGGCGAGGCCAGAAACCCCTCCGCCGTCAACAGGTGGTGCTCGGTCAGGAGCGCCCGGACGTCCGCGGCCGTCAGCGGATCTTCGACGCCGAGCACCTCGAGGTACTTGTCACGCTCGGTCGTCGTCAGGTCCAGTAATCGATCGAGATGCGGACTGGCACGCTGCCAGCGGTCGGGGCTGATCGCGCTCATGTCTGCCTGCTCGATCAGTAGATCGGAAACGCCGGTCGAAACCCGACATCACGCCAGAGATGTATCATTTCGGAGCACCTGGTGCAGGTAAATCCGGGCCTTCTGCCAGTCGCGCTGAACCGTGCGCTCCGAAACCGCCATCATCGACCCAATCTCCGCGAACGAGAACCCGCCGAAGAATTTCAGGTCAACGACGCGGGCCAGGGCGGGGTCGGTGACTTCGAGCTCGTCGAGGGCGCTGCTCAGGCGCGTCAATTCGTCCGGGTCGGCGAGGGCCTCGGCGATGTCCGTCGAAAGCGACGTGATCTCGAACTCGCCGCCTCGTTTCTGGGCCTGGCGCCGCCGGGCGTAGTCGATGATCAGCCCGCGCATCGCCCGGGCCGCGTAGCCCATGAAGCGGTTGCGATCAGGAAACGTGACGCCCTCGCGATCCGAGATGTCCAGGTACGCCTCGTGCAACAGGGTAGTCGCGCCAAGCGTCATGCCCGCTGCCCGTTTTGACAGCTCGCGCCGTGCCATGCGATGCAACTCGTCGTAGAGCGCGGAGAAGAGCTGGTCCGCGGCGGCGCGATCGCCTTGCTCGGCGGAAGCGATGAGTGACGACAGTGCGGTGTTCATGGACCTGCCGGCAGAGCCGGGGCGAAGCGTACCACGGCCGAGCCAGCCCTCCAATAGCATTTGGAGAGCTTCGATGACAGTCGTGGCGAAAATCGTTGAAAACTCGGGTATGGTGTGGCTCATCCATTCAGGACCATGAGGCCGATGTTCACACGTGGATGCGCCGTGTTACTTCTGATTTTCGCGTCGGCGTGTACCGACAGCAACACGCCGACCGCCCCTGGTGCCACGACTCCTTCTTCAGTCAGCGTCAACTGCCAAACCACGACGCTCACGACCGGGGGGCAGACGCAGTGTTCATCGACGGCCGTCCTGTCGAACGGCACGAGCCAGGACCAGACGTTGGCGTCGCAATGGAGTTCGAGCAACACCAGCGTCGCTTCAGTCAGCGCGACCGGTCTTGTCACGGCTGTCTCCAGCGGGTCCACGACCATCGTCGCAACATTTCAGGGGCTTCAGGGCGCAAGAGCCGTCGTCGTCGCACCGCCGGCGACTTTCACTTTGACCGGCACGTTGACGGACGGCACCTCGCACGGCATCCTGCCCAACATCACCGTTCAGATAGTGTCCGGAACGAACGCGGGCAAGTCGGCTGTCACCGACAGCAGTGGCAATTACGCGATGAGCGGGCTGTCGGCGGGCACGTTCACGTTGTCAGTGTCAGCGACCAGCTATCTGACGACGACGCAGCAAATCACGCTCTCGGCGAACACGCGCGTTGACCTCGTTCTGCAGCGTGCCACGATTTCTATCTCTCACAGTCTCCTGCAACGATTCCACCCTCGCGTACCGCTTCAGCACAACGCGGTGTACGGCGACGGCGCACTACTCGGACGGCAGCAGTGCGGTGCCGGCAAGCGGTGTCACCTGGCAATCGTCCAACACAGCTGCCGCGATAGTGGATTCGACCGGGCTCGTCACGACCGTAGCCATTGGTCCAAAAACCGCCTTGATCACTGCGGCATTCCAGGGTCTGAGCGCGTCATTCCAGCTGACGCTCAAAGGGTGCGGGATTATCGTCCCGTTTTGTCCGTAGGATTCGCGCCCAGCCTGCTTCCGTCCCGCTGGTCGAAGATGTGCAGCTTGTCTGGCGGCAGCGTGATGAAGACCTCAGCACCTATGGCGGGCGGCACGGAACCGCTGACGACGGCGAGCAGCGGAGTCTTCGACCCATCCAGATGCAGGTGCAGCACGTAATCAGGCCCGCGCGGCTCGACGAGGTCTACGGTCGCGCGCCGTGCTCCTTCTGTCCCGACTCGCACGTCCTGCGGGCGAATGCCAGCGACCGCGCCAGCCGGGGCCTCTATTCCTGCGACGTCGGCAGGCAGCAGGTTCATCGCCGGCGCGCCGATGAAGCGCGCGACGAACGTATTGGCAGGCGCGGCGTAGATTTCGAGCGGTGGCGCCACCTGCTCGAGCGCACCGTCGCGCATGACGGCGATACGGCCGCTCAGCGTCATCGCCTCTTCCTGATCGTGCGTCACGTAGACGACGGTTATGCCCAGCTGCCGGTGAAGCCGGCGCAGTTCCGCGCGCGCCTGGGCGCGAAGCGACGGGTCGAGGTTCGAGAGCGGCTCGTCCAGGAGAAACGCATTTGCCTTCCGGGCGATCGCACGGCCCAACGCGACGCGCTGCCGCTGTCCGCCTGACAATTGGGCCGGACGCCGGTCGAGGATGTCTTCGATGTCGAGCGCCTCCAGCGACAGACGCGACTTGTTTCGCAATCGTGGCCGCGTCCGTTCGCCGAACCTTCAACCCGTAGGCCAGGTTGTCGCGCACGCTCATGTGCGGATAGAGCGCGTAGCTTTGAAACACCATCGCGAGGTCTCGACGCTGCGGCGGCTGCGCGGTCACGTCGGCGTCGCCGATCACAATGCGGCCGTCCGTCGGCGTTTCAAGGCCGGCAATCAATCGAAGCAGCGTGCTCTTGCCGCATCCCGAGGGGCCGACCAGCACCAGGAACTCTCCATCCTCGATGCGAAGGTCGAGATGACGGATCGCGACGTGGCCGTTGGGATAGGTCTTGGAGAGTCCATCCAGCGTGATCGCGGCCACGGGCTCACCCTTTCGTGGCGCCGACGGTCAGGCCAGCGACAATGCGGCGTTGACACGCCAGGACGAGCAGCGCGACGGGGATCGTCGCCAGCACCGTCGCCGCCAGCACCTCGCCCCATGGCACCTGGTAGCGGCCGCGGAACAGCATGATCGCAACCGGAACCGTGTAGCGGTCGGGACCGAGCGTGAACGAGAGCGCGAAGAGAAACTCGTTCCAGCAGTAGAGGAACGTCAGAATCGCCGTGCTCGCGACTCCTGGCGCGGCCAGGGGCAGCACCACGTCGCGCAGCGTCCTCATCCGCGTGGCGCCGTCCAGCATCGCCGCCTCTTCGAGATCCCGCGGAAGCTGGCGGAAGAACCCCGTCAGCAGCCAGATGGCGAGCGGCATCGAGAAGGTCAGGTACGGAAGCACCAGCCCGGGATAGGTGTTCAGAAGCCGAAGCTCGCGAAGGATCAAGAACAGCGGCGGCACGATCGAGATCTGCGGAAACATGGAGACGGCGAGAACACCCGCGAGCAGCAGGCCCTTGCCACGCATTGGCAGCCGGGCCAGCGAGTACGCGCACAGCGCCGCCACCGGCACCGCAACGATCGTCGTGAGCCCGGAGACGAGGAGGGAATTGCGAATGGGAACGAGGAAATCGCGCTCGTCAAAGAGTGCGCGGTAGTGCTCGAGCGTGACCGCGGCCGGGATGAGCTGATGCGACTCGAACAGCCGCGACTCCGGCATCAGCGACGCGGCGACCATCCAGTAAATCGGGAAGAGCGACGCGGCCAAAAGCAGCGCGCCGGCGATCGCCAGGACAACGGCCGCCGGTCGAGCGCTCACGATCCGGCTCCGCTCAGGGAGCGCCGGAGGGCCCGCACCCACACGAGGGCGAAGGCGAAGGTCAGCAGAAAAACCGTCACCGACAGGGCGGATCCGTATCCGAAGCGCAGGCGCTGCATCAGCGCGATAAACGCGTACAGCGACAGCGGCTCCGTTGACGTGCCCGGGCCGCCGCCCGTGATCACGTACGCCAGATCGAACAGCCGCAAGGCATCGAGCATCCGAAATGCCCCGGCGACGACAAGGGAGGGCGTAAGAAGCGGCAGCGTGATTGTGATGAAACCCCTGAGGGGGCTCGCGCCGTCCATCCGCGCCGCTTCGGCGAGCGTGGGGTCGATCGTCTCAAGGCCCGCCAGAAGCAGGATGGCCACAAAGGGTGTGGTCTTCCACACGTCGGCGGCAATGATCGGAACCCAGGCGGCGAAGGGGTGAACAAACCAGTCGAACGCAGGGCCAACCAGCCCGGACGCCTGAAACGCCGCCGCCAGGATGCCGGTCCGGGCTTCGAACATGAACCGCCACAGCAAGGCCGCCACGACGGTCGGAATCGCCCAGGGCAGCAGCGCGGAGACGCGGACGAACGCCCGGCCCCGCACGACGGAATGCATCATCACCGCGAGCGCAAGACCCAGTATGAGCTCGAGCGGCACGCTGATCAGGGCAAACGCCACGGTATGAAACAGAGCCGCGCCGAAACGCGGATCGCTGGCCGCCTCGATGAAGTTGCCGGCGCCGATGAACGGCGTGCCCAGCCAGGGCAGGCGGAGATCGTGGACGTGCAATGCTTCCCAGCCGGTCACGGCGATCGGCACCAGCGACACGAGCAGGATGACCGCCATCGCCGGCGCAACCAGCAGCCATGCCAGCCGTCTCTCATCCCGTTCGATCGGTGCCGCCGGGCGATTCACTGCGCCGGACCTTCCGTGAACAGGCCCGCGCGCGCCAGCAGCGCGCGCATCTCGCGCGCGGCGTCCTGGAGGGCCGCCGCCGGCTGCTGTTGTCCCGTCAGGGCGCGATGGATCCGCACCTGCAGAATCTCCGACAACTCGCTGTAGACCGGCGTCGCGGGCCGCGGGACGGCCGCCTCGAGCACCTGACGAACCTGGTCGAGGGGAATCGGCAATGCCGAGGCAAGTTCGGGGCTCTCGTAAAGCGAACGGCGAGGCGGCAGCTGCGCGGTCAATCGGCTGCGCTCGACCATCTGCTCCGGCGCCGTCAGAAACGCCACGAGCTCAAAGGCAAGTGCGGGATGGGCGCTCCAGGCGTTGACGGCCAACTGGGCGCCGCCGAGCGCCGCCGCGGGCCGGCCGCCGTCGCCCGCTGGAAATGGCGCAACGGCAAACCGCCGTGCGACGCGCGATCGTGATTCGTCCTGCAGGAGCGTCCACGCATACGGCCAGTTCCGCATGAAGGCCGCGTCACCGTTCTGGAACGCGAAGCGTACCTGCTCTTCCTGCCACGTGAGCGCGGCCGGGGGGACAATGCGATCGACGTTGACCGCGTTCGTCATGAAGGCGAGCGCGCGGATCGCCGCCGGATCGTCTACGATCACGCGCCCGTGCTGGTCGAGAATGCCGCCGCCGAACGCCGCGAGGTGCTCGAGGAAGACCGTGACGAGCCCCTCGTAGCGGGCGCCCGGCCAGACCAGCCCGAAACGTGTGGCGTCGGCCTCGCGCAGCCGAAGCGCCATCTGGCGCAGCTCGGCGAGAGAGCGTGGCGCCCGGTCGAGCAGATCCGTCCGCCAATAGAGCAACCCGACGTCGACGAACCAGGGTAACGCGTAGAGCGCGCCTTTCCAGCGGGCAGCCGCAAGCGCCGCCGGCAGGAAATCGTCGACGCCGGCCTCGACATCGTCCAGCGGCAGAATCCATCCGGCCGCCGCAAACTCCGACATCCAGATGACGTCGAGCTGCAGAACGTCTGGCGTCGGCGCGCGGGCGTTGAGCCACTGCACGTAGAGCTGATGGCGTTGATCCGCCGAGTCAGGCGTGACCTGCAGCTCCACGCGCACGCCGGGACGCCGTTCCGCGAAGCGGGCGAGCTGGCGCCGCACCACGTCGCCCTCCGGTCCGAGCGCGCTGCCAGAGAACGTCAGCCGCGTCGTCGCGTCACGGGGTCCACAGGCGAGGGCGTATCCCACTGCGACCACAAGGCCGAGTCCCAGGACGCGTCGCATACGCCATCATCGCGTACTGCCTTCGACCAGGTGTGTCCACATGCGCCGAACGCACCCTCGAGGAACTCATCCGTGGATGCGGTGTGCGATTGGTTATTTCGCGGACGGATTCATCGACTGCCGCACGTCGACGAGAGCCTGCTGACTCACAGTCAGCGTCCCTTCCTGGGGACGGTCCAGGTCCGCGATGAGCGAGATGACCGAGGAAAACGTGACAGCCACGACGATGGCAGTGAGCGGCCGGATCGTGCCTACGAGGCCCACGTGATAGCCCATGGCGGCCAGTGACAGCACGGCAATCGTCAGCAGCGTCACCCAGATGGCGGCCGGGATGCGGTTCCGCAAGCCGGCGGTCACTCGTTTCGCATGGAGGTCAATCACCTCATTGAGCGACTGGACGAAGAGACCCACGACAATCGAATCGGGATGCTGCTGCCCGAGCGTTGTCGCTGCCGACCACAATTCGCCTTGTATGCCTTCCGACCTCAGAATCTCGTCTGCCACGCGGCCGGATCTGACGGCTTCCAGGCGAGTATCCACGTAGGACCGGAGAAGGGCGCGAATCTCGTCGCGCCTCTCCGGGAGCAACGCCGCGCGCAGATACGTCGTCCCGATCGCGTTGGCCTCGTCCAGCACCAGCTGCTTGCGGGTATCGAAGCGCGACGAAGCCATCCCGAACGTGAACGCCAGCATGAACGCCAGCAGTCCCAGCATGGCTCCAACCATCGCGCCGACGGGCGTCTCCTTTTCACGACCTGGCTGACGGTGCCGGTAAGTTCCCAGGCGGTAGCCGCCCTCGATGGCCGCCATGACGAGCGCAACGATGACGAGAAACAAGCCCCAGAGCGGGAGGGCGTCGAGGACGGTCGTGTATTGCGTCACCATGATGGCGCGGATGTTATACCGCTTTTCGGTGCTTCACTCACATGTCGCGAGCAGCTCTTACGGCGCGAGGCTGGAATCGATCGCATCCACGGCGGCGTGAAAACGATCGACGGTCTGGGCGGACGTGTCCGCCTTCGCTGATCCCACGGCCCGCCATAACGCCTCCGGCACGCCGGCCAGCGTGGCGTGCCGGCGGATGCGCAGCATCTCGGGCGCGAACAGTTCCCCGCCCGTGCTCTCGACGCGCGCTCCTTCGGTGCCCAGATGGGCGCCGAGCAAGTACAGATGGCGATGGAGTCGCGACAGTTGCCGTTCGATTCGCGCTGCCACGCCGTTCTCGTCATCGTCGATACGCTGGTTGAGCGCGCCGAAATCCGACAGGTTGGACACGGGCAGCATGACCACGTCGCCCAGCTGCATGGCCCTCGCGAGATCCTGCGAGGCGGCGACTCGCCGCTCGATGATGGGACGCGCCCGTTCGCGCGACTCCGGCGCGGACATCAGCAGCGAACCGGAAAGCTCGGCGGCGTAGGCCAGGTTGTACCCGAGGCGGAACACAGCGCGCCGGATGGCCGGCGGGAGCCGTTCGAGCGCCGCACGCGAATCCTCGGCCACGCGCGCGGCCTCACGCGCGAGGTCCGCGGCCGAGTTGCGATCGACCAGGCCGCTGTCGACCACCCATCCCGAGCCGACGAGACGGTCGAAGAACGCGATCTCGCTTCTCTGCAGCAGGACGAACGCGATTGAAATGACGAGCGTGTAGGCGATCGCACGCCAGGCTTCCTTCCATCGCGTCGATCTCCCCACGCAACCCTCCATCCGGCGCCCGGCGCGGTATCGTATAGCGGACCCAGGGCGAATCCAAGGGAGAGCGCGGACGATATGCAGGCCATCGAACTCGTTGTCTCGGTCGTCAACATGGCGATCCTGACCGCGCTCATCGCGCCGCTGGTGCTCTGGCGCTACCGTCGGGCCGTGCTGAACGGGATGATGGAAGCCCCCGGCGTGCCGCTGACGTGGGCGGCTTCGGCCTCGCCCATGGCGACCGCGGCTCCGCGGGCGGAGACCGCCGACCCGCTGGCGTGGGAAGCCCGCCTCCGCCGTCGCGTGTTCGCCGCGGCAATCGCCGCCACGCTCGTGCCATCGCTCCTGATGGCGTACCTGTTCCTCTACTGGGGCGATCTCCCCGCTCGCCAGCGGTGGTGCTGTTGACTGCGGGAGTCACGGTCAGCGCGGCCGTGCCGGTGTACGCAGTGCTCGTCGCGGCGCGGCCCCTCCGTGCGGTGTGGCTCTGGCTGGTGACTATGGTGGCTATCGCCACCATCGCCGTCATCGCGACCATCGTTCAACGGCTCGTCACGGGGCGGCAACCGACGATCGATCAGCTCCTCAACTTCGTGTCCTTCTTTCAGCTCGCGGCGATCAGGCTGTCGGTGCCGGCGCTGCTTGGCCTGGCGACGGGAGCCCGCCGGATCCGCGGGGTGGCACCAATCACGTTCGCGGGCCTGCTCGTCTTCGGCTTCGCGCCGTACCTGGGTATCGCCCTCACGCGGTGGCTGACCTCGACGCGGTCCGGCAGCGGCCTCGTGATGTCTCTCGGCGGCCTCGAAACGGGATTCGTGCTGCTTTCACTTCCAGCCGGACTGATCGCGTGGGGGCGGCTGAAGCGGCTGGCGCGCGACTACGAGCAGAAGCGCTTCTCCGAAGCGCAGCTGCTGGCACGAACGTGGTGGCTGTTGATCGTGGCGAACGACGGGCTGGAGATGCTCGTCGCTTATCCAGGCTGGGCAGCGCTGAGCGTGACGCTCGCGGTCTCGGTCAGCGCGTATCTGTTGTTCGACTTCGTCCTCGCGCAAGCGTTGCAACTGGCCAATCCCGACCGCAAACGCCCCCCTCGGCGCACGCTGCTGCTCCTGAGAGTGTTCGGCCACACAACCCGGACAGAAGGTCTGCTCGATCGCATCGCCGCTCGCTGGCGCCTCTTCGGTCCGGTGACCATGATCGCCGGCCCCGACGTGGTCGGGCGCACGCTCGACCCGGGCGATTTCCTGCGCTTCGCGTCCGGCGACATCGCATCGACGTTCGTGACATCGCGCGAGGATCTCGATCGCCGCCTCGCGACGCTCGACCTCGACGCCGATCCGGACGGTCGCTACCGGTTCAACGAGTTCTGCTGCCGGGACACGACCTGGAAGGCGACGGTCATCGAGCTCATCGACCGGGCCGACGCCGTGGTCATGGATCTGCGGGGCTTTGCGCCCGGCCGGGCTGGCGTCGAGTTCGAGCTGCAGCAGCTGTCCGCGCGGCTGCCGCGTGGACGCGTCGTGCTGGTCGTCGACGATGGCAGCCGCCCGATCGTCGAGCAGGAGGCCGCCGGGGTCGGCACCAGCGGCATGAAGGCGGTCTCGATGGAACGCAATACCACCGCAGAAACAGAGCGCCTGTTCGAGACGCTGATCCGCGACGCCTACAGCGCCTGATGGCTCACCGCCTGGCCGCAGGTGTCGCGCGGAGACTCTCGTACACTGAGGACACGAACGCGCGCGGCGACGCAGGCCCGGTCGCCGCACCGTACCGCGCGTCGTAGTCGAGCGTGGGCTGCGTCGCCAGCACCTGGTCCAGCGTCTTGCCCTGCGCCACGAGCGCCTGGACACGATCGCGGACGATCGTCACCATGTTCCGGTACTCGACGACGTCCATCTTGTCGCTGAGGCGGCCGTGGCCCGGCACGATCATCGTGCCGCCTTCCATGTTGCCTGTGGACACCGCGAGTTTGACGATCCGGTTGAGCGCGGCGATCACGCCGTTGATGCTGCCGCCCTGCGCCTTGTCAAACACGGGATAGCTGACCGTCGAGTACACGTCACCGGCCGCGATCACGTCCGACCGCCGGAAAAAGACGATGCTGTCGCCGTCGGAGTGCGCATTCGGCTGGTGCAGCACCTGCACCGCCTCGTCGTTGAAGAACACGTCGTTCTGATCGTTGCTGAACGTATCAACCGGCCACGCGGCCACGGGACGCACAGCGCCGCTGCCGGCCACGGGCGTCCTCATCCGCTTCTGCACGTTCTCGTGCGCGACGATGCTGGTGATGCCGCCGGTGTTCCCGCCAAGGCCGCTCGAGAGCGGCGCGCGATCCGGCCGCGTCGGGCCGGCTTCGGCGAGCGCTTCGTTGCCGCCGGTGTGATCCTCGTCCGCCTGGGTATCGACGATGTAGTGAATCGGCTTGTCGGAGATGCTGCGAATGGCGGCGAGCACCTGTTTCGACAGCGATCGTGGCAGCGTGTCGACGACCAGCACGCCTTCCTGCCCGGCGTGCACCACCATGTTGCCCTCGGTCGAGACGAGCATGTAGACCTGTCCCTGGACGTGCAGGACCTTCACCTCTCCGGGAGCCGGGGTCGCGAGCGGCGGGCCCTTCATCGCCGGAGCAGGACCGGTGGGCGCGGACCCGGCCGGATAGGTCTGCGCGGCGCCGCCCCGTGTGACGGATTCCGGGAAGTTGTAGCGCTTGCGGAACTCCTCGACGAACGTGTTCGTGCCCGGCAGGTAATGCGGCACGGCACCCTCGGGACGGATGACTTCGACAACCGGTTTGCACTTGAACAGCCACGCGCGGTGCGGGACGCCCTGCGTGTTGAGGACGAACTCCTCGCTCTTCACCAGCGGCTCGGTGAGGTACACGGGATCCGCGATCGCGCTGATGCGTGTCATCAGATCGCCGTTGCGCACGAAATATTCGGTGAGCGTCGCCAGGTCGCTTTCCGGCACGCCGTTCCGCCGCAGCCAGCCCTTCTTGATGTGCGTGGTCGTGACCACGAGCATGTTGCCCTGCCACTGCCCGGTCGAGAAGCCCATCCACGTGTGCGCCGCGTACGCGGGCGGATGCGGGCGGCCATCCATGTAGATGGTCCGCTCCTGGTCGAACGTGCTGATGCGGTGCTTGATGGCAATGAGATCGCGCGTCCCCGGCTCCCGGTCTTCCCAGATCGCGATGTTTGTAGGGCCGCGATAGATGTACGGCGACACGTGCACCCGGCACTGCTCCTCCGGCAGCGTCAACCGGTCGGGGTCCCAGCTCTCGGCGTACCGGCGGGCGCCGTCGGTCAGCGGCAGGCCGGTGTAGTCGCCAAGCTCCGGGCCCGGCACGCGCTCGCTGAAATCCTCCTGATAGCGCGGCGACCAGGTGCCGGTCAGATCGACCTGCGCCAAAGCCGGCTGTGCCCTGAGCCCGAGCGCGACCACGCAACCATAAGTAACGAATCGCCAGTTCACGGCCATGATGTGTGAGCCCCGCTACTCACGACATGGCTTCGGGTTCCACTTCGAACCGTCCGCCTCTTTCTTGAAGTTGCTGCTGGTCACAAACGGCTGCACGAGATACGCAGGATCGTCGACCAGTGTTCGGACGGTCAGCCATTCCCCGCTCTCGGGCACGGCGAAACGCATGAAGTCCTCGGTGATCACGGCCTGGGCGCTGTAAGGCACGCCGTTGGCGCGCAGCCAGCCGGCGCGAAGGTTCGTCGTCACCACCTTCAGCGGCGTCCAGACCATCCGCCGCGCGGCGGCGCCCTGGCCCGCGTTCAGGTTGTCGAAGCCATTGGTCCGCAGAACATCGATGACGTCGGGCGGGCCGTCCCACCGGGCCACGGACGTGCCCTGCCACGACGGAGGACCGGCGGGCGCAGATGAAGGAGCGAGCGGGATGTGCCGCGTCTGATTGCCGGCTTCCGTGTCGATCCGCAGCGTGGTGTCGTTTTCCCAGGAGATGTGCACCCGTCCCGGCGCGCGCATGACGGCCCCGGCGCCGTACAGCTCGCACCGGCCGGCCTGGTCCGGCGTCCACGTATCGGCGGCGCGACGCCCGTTCGCGTTGAGCGGCACGCTGCCGTAGTCGCCCTTGAGCGGCATGACCATGCGGTAGCGCCAGTCCTCGGTGACCACCGACACCCAGTAGCCGGTGAGATCGATCGGCGCCAGCTCGCGTGGGGACAGGGCCCGCTGCGGAGCGGACGGAGGAGCCTGACCGGACGAAGTCGCCGACGTGAGCAGGACGACGGCGCACGCGATCCCGAGCGCGGTCCCGCGCGGGAGGCAACTCATAGCTGCCATCATGACGGTTTCAGACTCCAGCCGGAGATTATCACCCAGCCGCGTGCGCTGGCTCAATTCGCCGGCGTGCCAGACGTCCGCCGGACCGGATCCTTCCTGATATCGCCGGGACGCAGTGCCTTGAGGAACTCGATCAGCGCCCACTTGTCATCGTCCGGCAGCCTCGTGCCGTACGCGTGGCCGGCATTCGAATTCGACGGCTTGCCCGTTTCAAATTCCCACGCTGGCGCGGGCGACGTGGGATTCGGCATCGACACGTAGCCGAGTTTCACGGTGTCGTACTCCCGGGAGCCGAGATAAAACGTTGTCGGCCGCGCCTCCGGTGCCGTGAGCAGATCCCACATGTTGGCCACGGACCCGTTGTTCAAGTACGGCGCGGTGGCCCAGACACCGGCCAGCGGTTTCGCCGGATACACGCGTCCGCCGCGCGAATCGGGATACTTGTCGGCGTCCGCCAGTGTGCTCCGCATCCGCGGCGCGGGGCGCCGGGCGCGTCCTTCCCATTCAGCCTGTGTCTGCGCGGAGATCGCGTTTTTCACGTAGTACTGGCGCTTGAGCCCTTCGAGGATGCTGAACGCGGCATCCGCGAAGCGAAGTTCCTTCCCGTCGACGATGACCTTCTCATCGAAGTTCTGCGCCGCCAGCGGGCTGGTGCCCACCTCGCTCAGCTTGAACAGCTGGTACGTCACCATTCCGTTCGAGGCGACTTCGAACGGCTTCTCGTGGCAGTTCGCGCAGGTCCGATCGTAAATGTCGCGGCCGCGCATTGCTTTGGCTTCATCGATCGGCCCGAGGATCGCTGCCGGCCACGTCGGTGGCGTCAGCTTGTAGGCCAGATGTTCGAGCTTGTTGAGGTCGTCGAGCCGCGCCGTCGTCGCGAACGTGTCCGGGTTGAAGACGGCGCCAACGCCGAGCGACTGTCCGATGTTCCGCTCCATCACCGAGTTCATGTTGGCGCCCCACTGCAGCCAGGCGGTGTTCTCGAGGCCCCAGATATAGGAGAGACTGACAGGCGCATTCTGCGGCCGGCGATTCTTTTCGTTCGCGCCGAAGAGCAGGTTGCGTGCGACGCCGAAGGCGTCGACGCGGCCGTACCCGTTCGTCACCGTGGCCATGTCCTTCAACAGCGGCATCGCTTCGATGTACCCCTTGAACGCCTGCGCGGTTTCGATGTCGTTTTTCAGATCCTGCAGCCGCTCGGCGGCCGTCCGGTCCGATGGGAAGCGATCGTCGTCTTCGCGTTTGTAGCGGGCGACATTGATCAGAAACCGTTCGCGCCGGCCGGTATCCTTGATCGTCGCGTCGAGCTCTGTCTTGACGTCCCCGAACATGTCGTTCAGACGGATCATGTTTGGCCCGCCATCGATGCGCACGCGTCGCCCGTTCTTCCAGATCTCCCCGACGTGACACGTCGCGCAGTTGAAGCCGACCATGACGCGGTTCGTGAGGCGCGAGCGCGCCACGCTCATGCCGGCTGGAAGCCCGAAGGGGTTCTGGCTGCTCGCCTCGTCTGGAATGAAGCCGTACCGCTCGAGATTCTGCGTAAACGGCACGAGACCATCGCCGGCGGGGTCCTGCGGCGTTCGCTGGCGCTCGAGCGCCCGCAGCAAGGCGAGCGGCAGAATCTCGCCGCCCTCGGACAGGTGGTAGAACTCCTGACGTTCCGCGTCGGTCAGCCCGTTGCGATAGTCCTCGAGCAGCGCGCCGGCGGCGCGAGCCGCGGCGGGATCGGCGGCCGGCGGCTTGGGAGCCGGCGCAGAACACCCGGCGACAGCAGCGCAAACCAGCAGCCATCCCACCACCAGGACACGTCTCATGTGACCTCCTCCGGGCCCGCAAGCGAATGCAGTCAAAACTACCTCATAGTGTTGTGACGAGGCCGGACGTTTCGTGACAACCGTGCAGGCCCCTCGCGAGGAACCGCGAGTGACGACCAGCAGGATACAATGATGCCGCTTGTATCGCTCGGATACGCGCATTCGTCTGGCTCTGCTGAGCTTCGCGACGCTCTTACTCGTCATCCTCGCGCTCGCGCGCAAGTTCGATTCCCTGCCGGAAGGCCTCACCGCCACCCATTTTCCCGACACCGACTGGAGCGCCACACCGCTCCCGCGGACACTCGATCCGCAACCGTCAACCGACAGCATCGTCCGTCGCCTGGCACGGCAATCCACCGCAAACGTTCAGTTCGACATGGATTGGCTCGTTTGCCACCGTTCGGCCTGGCCCGTACACCTTCGGCACTGTGTCGGACGATGGATCGTGGGTGTACGTCGATGGACGGCTGGTCGTCGAGAATGGCGGGCGTCACGAGGCTGCCGCCGCTGCGGGCACGATCATTCTCGATCGCGGCGTCCACGAGATCTTCGTCAAGTATTTCCAGGCAGGCGGTGCGCTCGACTTCCGCCTGTTGTGGGCTCGCGGCGATGCGCCGCTCGAGCCGATCCCGTCGTGGGCGCTCTTTCCCCGGCGCGCCGAATTCGCACGTCTGCTCACCGGCATCGTCATCCGGCGGGCGGCGCCGATGGCGTTCTGGCTTTGGATCGTAACGCTCGTTTTCGTGGCCGGACTATCGTTGGTGCGCCCGGCCGCGCGCGCCTTCGAGATCCTGCGTGCCGATCGCGGCCTGGCCGCGCTGGCGTTGATCGTCACCGGGTCCTGTGTCCTCAACGTCATCGGTATCTGGTGGGGGCTTCCGAGCCTCTGGGTGGGCGACGAGATCATTCCGGTCAGTGAACTGACCGCGATCGCGCAGCATTTTTCGAATGGATGGTTCGATCGATATCCACCGCTTCATTTCGAGTTGATCGGCGTCGTGTTCAGCCCGTGGCTGGTCGCAACATCGCACGGCTGGATCCAGGCGCCCGACGACGTCCACCTGATCGCGCTCGTCCTCCTGAGCCGCTTCCTCAGCGTGGCTGCCGGTGCCGGAACACTGATCGCGATCTACCTTTGCGGCTCCAGGGCCTTCGGCAGGCGAGCGGGGATCCTCGGTGCGGCCATGATGGCGCTGGTGGCGCCGTTTGTTTTTTACTCGAAGACGGCAAACGTGGAAGCGCCGTACGTGTTCTGGTTCGCGCTGTCGCTGGTCTTTTACATTCGATGGCTTCGATCGTTCGCGCTTCGAGACGTCGTCCTGTTAACGCTGACGGCCACACTCGCCGTCTGCACAAAAGATCAGGCGTACGGTCTCTATCTGACGATGCCATTCGTCATGATCCTGGCGCTGTGGCAACGGAATCGGGCGCAGCAGCGTTCGCGCCCCCTCGCTCGCGCCGTTCTTGATGCGCAGCTCTGGATCGCCGCGGCTGGCGCGGTGGTGCTCTTTGCCCTGGTCCATAACATCGTCTTCAATCCCAGCGGATTCATGGCCCACCTCCGCGATATCACCACCAGCAGGCTGGGATACCGGATGGTCGAATCGACGCTGACGGGGCGGCTGGAGCTGCTGCGCTTGACGCTCGACTTGAGCCTGCGTTCGTGGGGTTGGCCGCTCTGGATCGTCACGCTGGCGGGTGTGATCGTGGCCTTCAAAGAAGCGAAGAGCCGGCGCGTCGCCATCTGCCTGGCGCTCGTGATCGCGTCCTACTACGTTGGTTTCATCAACGTGATTCTCTACAACTACGATCGCTTTCTGCTGCCTGTCTGCGTCGTGCAGGCGATGTTCGGCGGCGTGGCGCTCGATCGCTTTCTCGGGACATCGACACGATCGGTTCAGCCGCTCCGCGTGGCTCTCGTCGCCGGCGCGTTCGCGTACACCTTCTTGTACGCGGCGACGGTGGATGACCTCATGGTGCGAGACTCGCGCTACACCGTCGAGCGATGGCTGGACGCCCACGTTGGCGCGGACGATCAAATCGGCACGGTGTTTCCGGGCATCGTGCAACCGAGGCTCGGCCACTTCAGGAAGATCGACATCGGCTCGCTCGAGACCCTTCAACACTGGACCCCGGCCTTCTTCGTGCTCAATGCCGACTACGCGCGCTCCGCGCCTGCGGATACGCCGGCGGGGCAACTCATCGCCGGACTGCAGCAGGAAAAGGCCGGCTACCGGCGCGTGCTTCGCTATCGCTCGCCATCGTCCTGGCCGTGGCTCCCTGCCCCGCATCCCGACCTGACCGGCCCGCGCATCGAAGCGCCCGTCTCGTTCCTGCGCGACATCAATCCGACGATGGAAGTTTTCGAGCGGATCCGCTGACACGTCCCGCGGCAGGGGCAACTGACGGCCCGTCCTTGCGCGGGCCGGGGACTAGAATTGGAATGTGAGATCCGTCCTGATGCTGGTCGCCACTCTGGCGATCGCCTCGCCAGCGTTCGCCCAGGCCGACCCGGGTGCGGCCCTTCTCGAGCGCGCGGGGTGGGACGCAGTCGCCGCCGGACAAGCCGATGTCGCGGCCGGCGCGTTCCGGCAGGCCATCGCGGCCGATCCCTCGAACGCGCGGCTGCAACTTGGCGCGGCGACCGCCGCGTTCATGCAACGCCGCGATGACGAAGCAAAACGGGCGCTCGATCGGGCGCTGACGCTCGATCCCAAACTGGCCGGCGCCGAATCGCTGATGGGACAGGTTTTGCATCGCATGGGCGACCTGCCCGCCGCCATTCGCGTCTACGAAAAACTGGCACTCGAGAAGCCGGGCGATACAGCGGCACGGGCGACGCTCGATCGCTGGCGCCGGGAGCTCGACCTGCAGCAGAAGATGCAGCAGAACGTCGGCGATCACTTCGCCGTGTCCTTCGAGGGTCCGTCCGATGACCCGCTCGCCGCGAAAGTCATGGAATCGCTCGACCGCGCTTACTGGCGGATCGGCACTGTGCTGAACACGCTGCCAAACGTGACCGTGCCGGTCGTCCTGTACACGACGCAACAGTTCACCGACTTGACGCGGTCGCCGTCATGGGCGGCGGGCGCCTACGATGGCACGATCAGGGTACCGATGCGGGGAGCGCCGGAGAATGACGCCGAGATGGATCGCGTGCTCGCGCACGAGTTCACGCATGCGCTCGTCCACACGCTCTCTCCGACGGCCATCCCCACATGGCTGAACGAAGGACTCGCGACGGCGCTCGAATCCGACGACCTCGAATGGGCGGAGCAAATCGTCCGCAAGTCCGGGGGCGTGCCGCTCGACGTTCTGCGCTCGTCATTCGGACGGTTGACCGATGCGCAGGCTGCACTGGCGTACGCATCGAGTGCGGTGACGGTTCACCGCATGCTTCAGGAAGCGGGCGGGCTTGCCGTGGCGAATCTCATTCGCGATCTCGGCGCCGGCGCCGACTTCGATGCCGCGTTTGCCCGCCGGATCCAGCGGCCGTTCGACGAGTTCCAGGCGTCGCTGCGCTCCCGATAAGGTACGGCCCTCCCCGGCACCGTCGCGTTTACGGAGACCTGTTATGCTCCGTCGATGTCGTCCGGCCGCCGCGACCTGCCTTTTCAACGCTTCATCCAGACCGAGGCCGCGGGCGGTGTTCTGCTCCTGTTGAGCGCCACGGCCGCACTCGTCGCCGCCAACTCGCCGTGGGCGGGCGCCTTCGAACACCTCTTGTCGATCCCGCTCGGCGTCAGCCTGCCGGATCACGCGCTGTCGCTGACGCTGCACGAGTGGATCAACGACGCGCTGATGGCGATTTTTTTCCTGCTGGTCGGGCTCGAAATCAAACGGCAGCTCGTCGCAGGCGAGCTCTCCTCGCTGCGCCTGGCGACGCTCCCGATTGCCGGCGCGCTGGGTGGGATGATCGTTCCTGCCGGCATCTTTCTACTGGCCAACCACGGCGGCGCCGCGGCACGAGGGTGGGCCATTCCCATGGCAACCGACATCGCGTTTGCGCTCGGGACGCTGGCCCTTGTCGCGCCCAGGCTGCCCATCGGCGGCAAAGTGTTTCTCACCGCGCTCGCGATCGTGGACGACATGGGCGCGGTCGTCGTGATCGCGCTTTTCTATACATCGGCGCTCGATTGGACCGCGCTGTCGTTCGCCGTTGTCGCGCTCGGCGGGCTGGTGGCGCTGAACCTGTTGAAGATAGGAAGGCTCCTTCCCTACCTCGCCCTGGGCATCGTCCTGTGGTTTTTCGTTCACCAATCGGGCATTCACTCGACCATCGCCGGTGTGCTGCTCGCGTTGACGATCCCGACGCGCACGCGCATCAACGCCGCCGAATTTTCTGCCGAAGCGCGCGGGCTGCTCGATGACTTCGATCGCACGGAAACGGGCGACTTGCTGGTGCTGACGAGCCGGGGCCAGCAGGATGCGGTGTTCTCACTGGGCGATGCGAGCCGGGGCGTGACCGCGCCTCTGCTGCGGCTGGAACGCGCCCTTCATTCCCTGTCCGCGTTCGTCATCATGCCGCTGTTTGCGCTGGCCAACGCCGGGATCACGATCGGCACGAACGCGCTCGACTGGCGAGTGGTCATCGGCATCGTCGCCGGACTGACTGTTGGCAAGCCTCTCGGGATCATGGCCGCGGCGAGGGGCGCCGTCTTCGCGAATGCCGCCGCCCTGCCGAAGGACGTCTCCTGGAGTGCGCTGCACGGCTGCGCGTGGCTCGGCGGCATGGGATTCACCATGTCGCTGTTCATCGCGACGCTGGCCTTCGACGGCACACCGCTGCTCAACTCCGCGAAGGTTGGAATCCTCGTGGGATCCGTGGCGGCCGGCCTTGTCGGCGCGGTCGTTGTGCGCGCAAGCGTTGCCAGTTGAGAATGGTGTTCTTCAGCAGCCTGCTAGCGGGCGAGCAAACGGAGCAGGCGCGTCAGGATCGGTGTCGAGGCTGGTGAGCGGCGGCGCTGCCAGGCGGCGAACCGGTTCACGCTCGAATGCAGTCGTTCGCGAGGGTCGCGGCGCGCGGAAGAGACCTGAGCGGTCTGCTGCTTCAACATGTGGCCTCCTGACGGTATCTATCGACGGTCCAGCTGGCAGCTTTAGGGGGCCGACCCCTCAACCTCAGCCGTTACTGCTGGACGACGAACCGCCTCACGTCGCCCTTGAGCGACGACAAGTCCACGTCGTGATCACGCGGGAGGCTGAGAAAATACTCGACCTGGGGACGGTCGTCCGTGAGCAGATCGCCCGGCCCGACAAAGGCCCCGAGCTCCTCGGGGCCGGCCGTGAACGCCGCAAGAAGGGCATCGAAGCTCTCGACGTTCAGGTCGTGCAGCCCTTGCCTGCTGCCGGGCATCTTCAGCTTCCACTCGAAGTCGCTCCGCCGCAGGCGCAGGGGCTCGACCGATCCCACCAGCAGGCCGCCGCCCACCCAGGCGGTCGTGCCGGGAAAGACGCTCAGAAACGTCCGGGCAATGGTCTTGTATTCGGCCTCGGTGCCGGCCACCCACTGCAGCACGATCCCTCCGGGATTGAGCACGCGCCGCATCAGGCGAAAATACTCGGCGGAGTACAGGTTCCCCGATCCGGCAAAGATCGGGTGGATGACATCCGCGGTAATGACGTCGTACCGCCGCGGCGTCAGCATCAGGTAATTCCGCCCATCGTCCACGCGCAGGTGAACGTTCGGGCGCGAGAGCACACCGTAATTGATCGACTCCAGGAACCGCGCGCCGCGCACGACCGAACCGGCCAGCTCGACCACGTCCACATCGACGCCGTCATTGATGCTGACGGCGCCGGCCGTCGCGCCGCCGCCGAGCCCGATCACCAGCGCCGTGCGCGGGCCGGGATGGATCGCCATCGGCAGATGACCGATCCGGCGATGGACGTAGGCGGTTGATTCGTCGGTGCTGGCCTGGTGGTTGCCGTTGATGGTCATCGTCAACTCGTCCCGGTGATTCTTGTGGACGACGACGGTGGCCTCGACGCCTTCTTCCTGCCAGACGATGCTCTGGCCGGGGTACCGTTGCGCGACAAATTGCACGAACGGATCCGGCGACCACCAGACGGCGGCCGCGAACAGGGCGGATGCAACGAGCGCTGACGATATGCGCGCCTGGCGTGAAAGACCGGATGCGGCCAGCAGCGCCAGCCCGCTCGCGAAGCTCAGGCATCCCAGCATGACGAGCGAGGTGCCGCTCCCGTGCTTCGGCAGCATGACGAAGCCGGCCACAATCGATCCGACAATCGCGCCTGCCACGTTCAGCGAGTAGAACAGTCCGACCCGGCCGGCCGTGTGCTCGTCCTGCCGTCGCGCAGAGGCCCATGCGTGCAGGCCGATCGGAAATGCGAGCCCCATCAGCAGCGCGACGGGGAAAATCGCGAGCAGCGCGCCGGCGATGGGATAGCCAAGGTATTCCGGCATGAACGACGCGACCAGCGGCGTCAGCCGGTCGGACAACGTGGGCAGATAAACCAGCGGACGGAGCGAGAGAACGATGCCGATGCCGATGGCAAGTTCGAGGCCGGCGAGGACCGCCATGGACCGCAACCGCCGATTGAGCAGCGGCGTGACGAGAAAGCTCCCCGTGGAAATGCCGACCAGGATCATCGCGAGCATCACCGCGAAACCGTAGACGGTCGGCCGCAGAAACAGCGTGAGCACCCGGAACCACACGACCTCGAGCGCCAGCGAGACCGCGCCTGAGATCGCGAAGACCGCAAGAACGACCCTGAGTCGCCCTGCGGTCAGATGTTCGGCGGGTTCCGTAGCGTCCGGCTTCAGCCGGACGACTTCGGGGGTCACGGCCGTCAGGCTGCCCGGGCGAAGAGACATCGCGATTGCGCTCAACCCTACGAACAAGTTCAGCGCTGCGGCGGTGAGAAAGGTCCCGTGGATGCCGCGCTGTGGAATCAGATAGAGGCCGGCAGCGACCGTGCCGATGATCGCGCCCGCGGCGTTGCTCGCGTACAGGAGCCCCAGCTGATTGCCCAGTGTGCTGGTCCTGAAGGTGGAGGCCTTGATGACGAGCGGCAGCGTGGCGCCCATCAGCGACGTCGGCACAATCAGCACCACGAACGCCATCGCGAGATGCGCGCCAAGAAGGCCGGCCGGCGAATGCGCGAGCGACGGATACGCGGCTACGTACGCCTGCTGCAGCCGGCTGAGCACCGTTGGCGTCACCAGCGCGGTGCCGCCAATCAGCAACTCGGTCGCACCGAACCACCTGAGAGGATTCCGGACGCGGTCGGCGACGAGGCCTGCCACGCCGCTGCCGACGGCGAGGCCCGCCATGAACGTTGCCCACACGGCGCTCGCGGCGTACACGGTGACGCCGAACACCCATCCGAGCGTCCGCAACCAGAGGACCTGGTAGACGAGAGCGCAGGCACCGGAGAAAAAGAACAGGAAACAGAGCGCCGGAAGGACGAAACGCGGGCGGCCGGACGCGGAGTTCACGGCTTCATTCTACTCGCCGTCGATCGCCTGCTATACTGCACGGCCGGAAGCATCGCCCGCTCGCATCAAGGAGTTGTTGACATGCGCCATTGCATTCTCCGCATCCCGATCGCCGCCGGCGCGCTGCTTGTCGCGATGTCGACGGGCACAGACGTCTTCGCGCAGGGACGCGCGGTCAGGCCGCCGCTGTTCCTGCACGAGGAGTGGAAGCAGACGCCTGCGGGCGGCGAGCATCCGGTCACGCCGGACGGCTTGTCGAATCCGAACCTCGAGCTGAAGCTGTACGGGACATCAGGCAAAGAAGTGCAGCTGACCGGCAGCGCCAAGGACGAGAACAATCCCATCCACCTGTGGACGGGTCTTTGCTCCACACCTTGCGCCGTCGCGCTCCGCGACAAGAGCAACCTCGCCGATCTGACGGGTCTCGCGCGAATCCGGTGGGTCACCAAGATGTCGGGCTTTCACCAGGTCCGTCCGATCGTGAAGCTCGCCGATGGCACGTGGCTCGTCGGCGATCACGCGGACGGGTCGGTTGCAGACTGGCAGATCAGCGAATTCAACATGTCGGAAGTGCGCTGGCTGAAACTGGACATCGAGAAGGTGGTCACCAAAGGCAACTTCGTCGACAAGCCGGATCTCAGCAAGGTGGATGAAATCGGTTTTGCCGACCTCACCCCCGGCAGCGGCCACGGCGCCGGCGGCTGGTCCGACGTCGCCGCGATTGACGTCTTCGCGGGGGCGGTCAAGCGGCCCTAGAGAACGCAGAGACAGATCAAACGCAGAGATCGCGGAGATCGCTGAGTCTTTTTATCTTCTCTGTGATCTCTGCGATCTCTGCGTTTCAACCGTCTCTGCGATCTCTCACTGCCGCAACGCGAACGCGAAGAGCGAACTGCCGGCCGCGACCGTCACGTACTGCCTGCCGTTGACCGAGTACGACATCGGTCCGCTGTTCACCTGTCCGCCGAGCGGAACCTTCCAGAGGAGGTCGCCCGTTCGCGCGTCGAGCGCGAAGAAGTAGCCTTCCTTGCCGCCGCCGAACAGGACGTCCGACGCGGTCGTGAGCACGCCGGCCCACGTGATGTCGTTCATCTTGAATTCCCACTTCCGCGTCAGGCCGTGCGGATCCAGGGCGCGGATGAAGCCGTAGCCCTCTTCGTCCTTCTTGTAGTTGGGCGTCAGCGTGGCCTGCCCCATCGGCGTGCCGTTCGGAATGCCCGCGGCGCGCGGGAACCGGCCCTCGAGCGCGAACGTGCCCGTGTTTTCCCAGCCGGCGACGTAGAAGAACCCGGTGCGGGGGCTGTAGGACGGCGGCGCCCAGTTCGTCGCGCCGAGCACCGTCGGCATGATGAGCGTGCCCTGCTGCGACGGCACCTGTCCGGGGATGCGCATCGGCCGGCCTTTTGGATCGAACCCGTCCATCCAATTCACTTTGACGTACGGCTTCCCGAGCAGGAACTCGCCGGTCACGCGATCGATCACGTATGCCAGGCCGTTGCGGTTCGCCCAGAGCATCACCTTGCGCGGCTTGCCCTGCCACTGGATGTCGACGAGCACCGGCACCTGCGTCGAGTCGTAGTCCACCTCGTCGTGCGGCGTGAACTGGTAATGCCACTTCAGCTTGCCGGTGTCGGCATCGAGCGCCAGCACGCTGTCGCTGTAGAGGTTGTCGCCAAGACGTTCGCGGCCGTCCCAGTCGGGCGCGGGATTGCCCGTTCCGAAGTACACGAGATTCGTCTCGGCGTCGTACGCACCGCTGTTCCACACGCCGGCGCCGCCGGTCTTCCACGAATCGCCGGACCATGTCTCGTTGCCCGGCTCGCCTTTGGCGGGAATCGTGTAGGTGCGCCAGATCTCGTGGCCGTCTTTCGCGTCGAACGCGCAGATGAAACCGCGCACGCCGAGATCGCCGCCCGCGATGCCGACGATGACCTTGTCCTTCACGATGACGGGCGCGTGCGTGATCGCGTACTTTTCCGTCACCTTGTCGCCGACTTTCTCGACGGTGTGATCCCACAGGATCTTTCCGGTCTTCGCGTCGATCGCGACCAGGTGCGCGTCGATCGTGCCCATGTAGAGCGTGTCGCCGAGGATCGCGAGGCCGCGGCTGACACGCCCGCAGCAGGGCCGCGCCTCGAGCATCGGCTTGTATTCGAGCGTCCAGAACGGCCGGCCGGTCACCGCATCGAGCGCGACGACCTCATACACGCCTTGAGCGGGCGGCCCCTGCAGCGTGTAGAGCACGCCGTCCACGACGAGCGCCGTCGCCTCGAACTTCTCGAGCGACTTCGACTGCCACACCCACTGCAGGTCGAGGTTCTTCACGTTGGCCGGCGTGATCTGGACGAGCGGACTGAAACGCTGGTTGAACAGCGTCCCGGAATAGCTGATCCAGTTCTGCGGTTCCTTGTCGGCGTGCAACAGACGATCGAACGTCACCTGCTGCGCCCGCACCAGGGCCGCCGCCGACGCACAGAAGACGACCGCGAGCATCGCACGTCGAATCATGGGGTTACCTTGCCCTTCAGCGACACCAGGTAGCTCACGAGGTCGGTCAGTTCCTGCGCGCTGAGCTTGTCGCGATACGACGGCATGGGCGACTGGTCAACGAAGCCGTAATCGCGCAGCCTGGATTTTTCGAACGATCGCAGCTGCTCCTTCGAGTCGAGCATCTGCACGGTGAAGCTGTCGAGGTTCAACAATCGCCCCGTCGTCGTCACCCCGTCCTTCGAGACGACGCGATACATGCGATTCGTCGCGAGGATCTCGGCGCCGGGATCGACGAGCGACGCTTCGAGCTCGGCGCTGCGGCGAAGCTGGCCGATGTTACTCAGGTCGGGTCCCAGGCGGCCTCCGGATGCATTGACGCGGTGGCACGTGGAGCACGCGCCCTTGCCATCGAACACCGCCCGTCCGCGATCGACCACGCCAAGGCCGGACGCGCTTCTCTTGGTGGCGGCGACCGAACGGAGATACGCGACGACCTGGGCGGCCTGGGCTTCGGGAAAATTCGTTGCCGGCATCGCGGTGCCCGGAATGCCGTTGCGGATGATCTGGATGAGGTCCTGGTCGGTCTTCGCGCGGCGGAACACGTTGCGGCCCAGATCGATCCCCGCCACCCCGTCCCCGTCGGGGCCGTGGCAGTTCGCGCACGTATCGCGAAACACACGCCCGCCGTCTTCGATGTCGGCGGCGGTCTCGTGCTGGGCGCGGACGGTCACACCGGAGCTTGTCAGGAGTACAGCGACGATCAGAACCAACGCGGACGTCTTGGCTGCTCGCATAGTGAAATCCGGGGGATGCCCGCGCATCTTACACCCTTCCGCGCTAAGCTTTCACGCCTGAGACCCGACAGCACCCGCTCGTGTGATGTCGCCGTCGTCGGCGCGGGCGCCGCCGGGTTGGCGACCGCAATCTTCACGCGCCGATTGAACGCCGGCCGCTCGATCCTGCTCCTCGAGGGCGCCAGACGGCCCGGCGCCAAGATCCTCGTCAGCGGCGGCTCCCGCTGCAACGTCACCAATGCCGTGGTATCGGACACCGACTTCTGGGGAGGCCGCCGCACGATCATCCGACGCGTTCTTCGCGGGTTGCCAGTCCCCGACACGATCGCGTTCTTTCGCGAAATCGGCGTGGGGCTGCACGAAGAGGCCGATGGCAAGCTGTTCCCCGACAGTCAGCGGGCGCGGGATGTGCTCCAGGCGCTGCTCGACGAAACGCATCGCACTGGCGCGACGCTCACGGCCGACACGCGCGTTCTCGACGTGGAGCGGGATGGCGAGGGTTTCCGGGTCGCCACGAGCCGTGGCGACATCCGGGCGGCGCGCGTCGTTCTCGCAACGGGCGGGCAGTCGTTGCCGAAGAGCGGGAGCGATGGGGCGGCCTTCGAGATTGCGCGGAGGCTGGGACACACGATCGTGCCCACGACACCGGCGCTGGTGCCGCTGCTGCTCGCGGGCGGGGCTGAATCGATCCACGGCACGCTGAGCGGCGTCGCACAGCCGGTGGAGCTCGCGCTCCGGACCGACGGCACGGTGTCAGCCAGGCTGACGGGATCGCTGCTGTGGACGCACTTCGGCATCAGCGGGCCGGTCACGTTGAACATGTCGCGCCACTGGCTGCGCGCCCGGCTGGAAGACCGGCCTTCGTCGCTCACCGCGAACATGTGTCCCGGTCAGACGTTCGAGGACGTCGACGCCTGGTGGACACGCCGCGCGGCGGAGAGGCCCCTCGCAACGCTTATAACGGCGCTCTCGACGATCCTCCCCGCATCGGTCGCGACAGCCGTCCTGGGTCGGCTGCAACTCGACGCGCAGACAACGCTCGCACACTTCACACGCGACGATAGACGGCGCCTGACTCATGCGCTGACCGCGTGGCCGCTCGACGTAACGGGCTCACGCGGCTACACATACGCGGAAGCCACTGCCGGCGGTGTGTCCCTGAACGAAATCGACGCGTCGACCATGCAGTCACGACTGTGCCCGGGACTGTTTCTGGTCGGAGAAATCCTCGATGTGGACGGCCGGATCGGCGGCTTCAACTTTCAGTGGGCGTGGTCGAGCGCGCGGGTGGCCGCCTCTACGCTCAGCGGCGGGTAAGAAAGTACTGAATTGCCGGCGTCACGATCAGCGAGAGCAACATCGAGAGCAGGATCCCGCCGATCACGGCAATCGCCAGCGGCTGGAGCATCTGCGATCCGGCGCCGAGCGCCAGAGCCAGCGGCAGCATGCCCGCGACGGCCGCCATCGCCGTCATCACGATCGGCCGCAGCCGGCGGCGTCCCGCCTGGATAATCGCCTCTTCCGGCGAGAATCCGATCGACCGGAATTTTTCGTTCGCGTCGAGCAGCAGGATGCCGTTCTTCGCGACGATCCCGACCACCATGATCAGGCCCATGAAGGACGACAGGTTGAACGTCGTCCGGGTGACGAGCAGCGCGAAGAACACGCCCGATGTGGACAGGATCGCCGAGGAGAGAATGGCCACCGGCGGTGTGAACGATCGGAACTCGAACAGGAGCACGAGGAAGATCAGGACGATCGCGAGCACCAGTACGATCGTCAGGTCGCGGAACGATTTCTGCTGTTCCCGGTACGTGCCGCCGTACTCGACACGGATACCCGGCGGCAGTTTCAGGTCCGCCACCGTCCGTTGAACGGCGGCGATGCCGGTCCCCATGTCGACGCCTTCGAGACGCGCCGTCACCTCGGCCAGGCGCTGGAGGTTCTCGCGGCGGATTTCGCTCTGGCCGGGCAACTCGTCGACAGCCGTGAGGGCGCCCAGGGTCGAGGTCGAGCCCGACGAGCTGACGAGCATCGTATTGGTCATCGCTTCGAGCGACGCACGCGCAGAAGGGGGAAACCGCACGCGCAGCGGATACGGACGGTCGTTGATGAGGACGGGCGCGAGCGCCGGCTCGCCGTCGACCATCGCCACGCCGACCGTGCCCAGCTCTTCGGGCGTGAATCCGACGCGGCTGGCCGCCTCGGGATTGACGGTAAAACGAACCGCCGGACCGCTGGTATGGTTGTCGATGCCGTTTTCGACGTCGACGATGGGCGTCGCGCCGCGGATCTTCACCTTCTCGAGCGCCTCGGCCACCTGCGGTGCCCATGTGGAGAGAAGTTCCGGGTCGGGAGAGAACAGCTTCACCACCACCGGCTCGGGCGCGCCGGTGAGATCGCCAATCATGTCCTGCAGCACCTGGACGAATTCGATATCCAGGCCGGGCTCGGTCTTGACGATTTTCGCGCGCACGTCGCTGATCACCTCGTCGACGCCGCGGCTGCGCTTCGCCTTCAGCTTGACGGCAATGTCGCCGGTATTCGGCTCGGTCACGGCGGCGAGGCCGAGTTCCAGGCCCGTGCGCCGCGACGTGTTCTCGACTTCGGGCGTGGCGCGCAGGATGGCCTCGATCCGGCGCATCACCCGGTCCGTCTCCTGCAGCGAGCTGCCCGGCGGCATCACGTAGTCGAGCACGAAGCCGCCCTCGTCGATGGCCGGCAGCAGGTCGCTGCCGAGCGCTCGATAGCAGGCGTAGGACGCGACGATGAGTACGGCGCACAACAGGCCGAGCGTCACCGGATGCCTGAGCGAGCGCCGCATCGATTGTTCGTAAAACCGCAGGACCCGCCCGAAGACACCACCGGTCATCGACGCATCCTCGGCCGCCATCAGCCGCCGCAGCGACTCGGCGCGCGGATCGGTGTCGAATCCCGCGGGCAGCGGGTGGGCCGCGTCCTGCCGCACGACGCCAGGTTCATGCGAGACCTGCCCGCGCCTGATCAAATGTGTGCTCAGGTTGCTGGTCCAGACCAGGGCGAGGACGAGCGACGTCAGCAGCGACACGCTCATGGCAATCGCCAGCGCGCTGAAAAACGTCCCGGTGACGCCGGTAATGGTGATGAGCGGAAGAAATACGACAATCGGGGTCAGCGTCGACCCGATCAGCGGGACGGTGAGCTCCTTGAGCGCGCTGGCCGTCGCCTGCAGCGGGCCTTCCCCACTGTCGCGGTGCAGCACGATGTTCTCGACGACGACGATCTTGTCGTCGATCACGAGACCGACTGCGGCCGCGAGGCCGCCGAGCGTCATCAGGTTGAAGCTCTGGCCGAGCATCTTCATCGCGATGAACGTGATCACCATCGTCACCGGCACGACAAGGCCCGTCATCACGGCGGTTCCCCAGTCGCGCAGGAAGAGCCAGATGATCAAGCCGGCCAGAAACAGGCCGATGATGATCGCATCGCGCACGCTGGCAATCGACTCCTGGACGATGTTCGACTGGTCGTAGAACGGGCGCATCTCGATGCCGGCCGGCAGCGTCGGGCGGATCGCGGCCATCTCCTGGTGCACTTCGTCGGCCACCTGCACGGTGTTGCTGTCGGGCTGGCGGTTGACGCTCACGAGCAGCGCGGGTTTGCCGTTCGCGCTGACGGAGGTGTACACGGGTTCGATTCCCGGCGCCACGGTGCCGACGTCCTGAACGCGCACCGGCACGTTGTCCACGTGCTTGACGACGATGCCGCCGATCTCTTCCAGGGTGCGCACCTGCGCCGTGATCAGGGCGAGGAACAGCTGGTGGTTGCGGTTGAGCAGGCCCGGCGAATCGATGATGTTGGAGCGGTTGACGGCGCTGACGATGTCGGCGACGGACGTTTTCGCGCGCAGCATCCGCGGCGGATCGACGACGACATGAAACTCAGGGCGCTGCCCGCCCTGAATGAGCACGCTCGCCACGCCGGGGAGGCTGTTCAGCCGTCGGCTTGATCTCATATGTGGCCAGCTCCCACAGGTCCTTTTGCGGTACGGCGTCGGACGTCAGGCTGTAGCCGATGATCGGGAAGCTCGAGAAATCCAGCCGGTGCGTCTGGATCTGCACCGTCGACGGGAGGCTGCTCTGCACCCGCGAGACCGCCGCATCAACCAGCTGGAGCGTCTCGAGCATGTCGACATTCCAGTTGAAAAAGAGGTTGATTTCGGCCGAGCCGCGGCTCGAGACCGAGCGTACGTCCTCGAGTCCAGGCACCGCCCGTACCGCTTCCTCGAGTGGCCGCGTGACGGCGATTTCCATCTGCTCGATCGGCATCACGCCGTTATCGACGCCGATGATGATGCGAGGAAAGTTCGTCGTCGGAAACACGGCGACCGGCAGCGTCAGCGCTTCGTAGACGCCCACCACGGTGAGGAGGCAAATCAGGAAAATGATCGATTTGGCGTGGCGGGCGAACCAGTAGTGGTCGGCGCGTTCGTCGGTGGATTGTGACATGGCGAAAACCGGCTGGCGCTACGACTCCTCGGGCTCTTCTTCTTCTTTGGCCGGCGCGATCTGCACCTTCGTCTTCGCCAGGACGTCGGGATCCAGCTTGAACAGCTCGAAGGCTCCGGTCGTGGCGACGCGTTGACCACTCTGCAGACCATCGGTCACCTGCACCATGCCCTTGTCGCGGATGCCGGCGGCGACCTTGCGCAGATGGGGTTTGCTCTCGTTGTCGATCACCATGGCGAAGGTGGCGCCGGTCGGGCTCGTCAGCACGGCGCTCTGCGGGATGACGAGCGCATTCGGCACGGTCTTCGCGATCAGTTCGACCCGGACGCTCGAGCCGGGTCGAAGCTTTCCGTCGCCATTCTCGGCTTCCGCCCACACTTCGACGGTGCTGCTCGAGGCGTCGACCGCCGCGTTGACGAGCGTCACCTTGCCCGCAATCGGCACGCCGCCGGGGCCAATCAGGTTGGCCTCGTTCCCCACCGCGAGCTCCGCGGCGTCGGATTGCGAGACGTGCGCGCGCGCAATCACGCGCGAGGTGTCCATGATCGTCACCACGGGCGCGCCGCTCGCGGCTGTCTCGCCGGGGTAGAGCGGGAGGTCGGTGACCACGCCGTCGATCGGGCTCACGATGCGCGCGTAATTGAGCTGGGCTTGCGCAGACTCGCTGCGCCCCCTGGCGGCGTTTCGCTGCGCGCTGGCGGCCTTGATCTCCTGATCGTGGGCGAAGCCCTGCAGATCCTCGAAACGCTTGCGCGACGTTTCGTACTGGCTGCGCGCCTGGCCCAGGTTGACCTGCGCGTCGTTGACATCCTTCTGGGCGATCGCGCCTTCCCGATACAGACGCTGCCGGTTCTCGAACACGGACTGCGCGGCGTCGAAGGCTTCCTTGGACGTGCGCGCGTCGAGCTCCGCTTTCTGGAGCTCCTGCGGAACGGTCGCCTTCGACGTCGTCTCGAACGTGGCTTCGGCAAGATCGAGCGACGCACGGCTCTCCGCGGCCGCGCCGGCGAGATCGCGATCTTCCAGCTCGACGACGAGCTGGCCCGCTCGAACGCGGGCGCCCCGCTGCACGTACACTTTCTTCACCGGCGCCGACACCTTCGGGACGATCGCCGCCTGCTGGCGCGGATACAGCAGGCCCTCCGCGCGAATCGTGCGCTGGATCTTTGACAGCAGCACAGGTGCGACGTCGACGGTGACGACGGGCTCCGCCTCTTCTTCGTGTTTGCCGCGGCAGCTCGCCAGCATCGCGGCCGCGAGGATGACGCTGAGCGCGTGCTTCGCGGTCATCAGAAGCTACCTGTCAGCGTTTGCAGCTCCGCCAGCGCGACGCGATAGCGCGCCTCGGTGTCATCGGCCGCATTGCGCGCCTGGACGAGCGTGTTCTGGGCATCCACGAGCTCGAAGGCCGTCGATTCGCCGGCCTGATAACGCAGCGCGATCAGGCGCAGGCTTTCCGACGCGAGATCCGCGACCTGGCGGAGGTTGTCCGCTGCCGACCGGGACGTCAACGCTTCGTTGTACATCGAATAGAGATTGCTCACGAGCTGCCGCTGCGTCTGGCTGAGCGTCACCTGCGCCTGCCGCTCGCGTATTTCGCTCTGGCGCAGCTTGCTTCGCAGCGCGCCCCAATCCCACACGGGAACCGTCAGGTTGACGGTGACGAAGTACCCGAGGTTCGGCAGGACGCCGAGCTCCGGCTGCGCCGCGATGCGGCTGTGCAGCGCAAACTCGTTGGCTTCGATCCCGTAGACGGCGTCGACCACCAGGCTGGGAAGGAAAGCGTTCTTCGCGGCCTTGACGTCCTGGCCCGACGCCCGGAGCGCTTCGCCCGCCAGACGGAGATCGGGGTTGCCGCGCTCCGCCATCGTCCGGACGTCGATAAATGGCGGGAGCGCCGGGGCCGCCCGCATGTCGTCCACGACCGAAAAGTTTTCGTCGAGCGTCGGAAACAGCATGACCGCGAGCACCAGCCGCGCGTTATCGATGCCCAGCGCCGCTTCCCTGAAGCTCTGTTCCTGCTGCTGATACTGGATCTCCGCCTTGATCACATCGCTTCGCGCGACCTGCCCGAGCTGCTCCTGCTGGCGCGCGTACCCCACAAAACGGGAGGCCTGCTGTGCCGCCAGCTGCACCGTGGCATATTTGCGCTGCGCCGCCACCAGCGCGTAGTAGCTTTTCGTGACCGTCACGGCGAGGCCGCGCTGCGCGATTTCGAGCCTGGCCTGCGCCATCGCTTCCGCCGCGTCGGCCTTGTGCAGCGGCGTCCGCATGAACACGCCGGGCGAAAGATCCTGGCGCATGACGGCCCACGCGCGGTACATGTTCACGCCATCCATGGACACGAACCGGCCGTTGGGATTCACGCCGTTGGCCTGGTTCCCGAGGTACTGCGTGGTGAAGCTGAACACCGGCAGCAGGCCCGCCTTCGCCTGCGCCCGATCTTCGCGCGCGCTCGCGGCGTCAGCCACGACCGCCTGGAATTGCGTTTCGTTCTCCCGGGCGCGCTGTAATGCGTCCTGGAGCGTCACCGTTCGCGGCGCACCGGATGGCGCCTCGAGATGAGCGAGCTCCAAGGGTGCGGGCACCGGCGCTGCCGCTTCCTGGGCGCCTGCCCCTGCCGCTCCGAGGAGGAAGACAAGCGCAGCCGACATCGCGTCTCTCATCTGCCGACCACCAGGACTTTGAACGAATCCGGGAGAAACGGCGCACGGCCGCCGGCCGCCGCCTGTCCGGCCGTCGCGGTGGGTACGTAGACTTTGTGCGTTTTCTCGTCGAGCGCAATGGTGCGGGCGCCGCGCTCGGTGGCGATGTTCTCGAGCACGTCCCATTTGCCGCCCATCTGCTCCACGATCGTGAGCGTGCCGTCGCCGTTCGAGCTGAACGCGTAACCAGTGCCGGCGTCGAAGGCCGCGCCGTCAGCTCCGGCGCCGATCGCCGGCGTCGCGATCACCTTGCCGGCGTCGGGATCGGAGACCGCCATCACGCGATTGCCACACACGGAGAACAGCCGGCGGTTCTTCGCGTCAATCGCAAGTCCGGACGGGCCGTCGCATCCGGTCAACGCGTATTTCTTGATGACGGTCGCCTTGGCGGCGTCGATCTCCACGATCTCGCTCGTGTCCTCGATGTTGACGTAGATCTTGCCCGCGCCATCCGCCACCGAGAACTCGGGCTTGCCCGGCAGCGGAATCGTCGCGGCCACGGCGCCTGTTTTTGCGTCAATCACGGAAGCGCTTCTGGACCGGCCGTTGAAGGCAAACACCCGTCCCGACCGTGCGTCGTAGCGGATCGCGTCTGGATTCTCGCCGGTGGCGGCCATGCCGATCGGCTTCAGCGTCTTGAGGTCGAAGATCGTCACGTTGTTGCCGCGGCCATTGCTGATGAATCCGCGGTTCAGCTCCGGCGCAATCGCAATCCCGTGCACGCCGGGAGTATCCGGGATGTCGCCGACCACCTTGTTCGAGTCGAGATCGACGACCACGACATGGGTGGCATGCGACACATAGAGCCGCCGCGCCGCGCTGTCGACAGAGAGATAGTCCCAGCCGCCTTCGCCGCCGATCTTGATCTCGCCGGTGACGTGATAACCGGTGGGGGCGGCACCGATCAGGAACGGCAATACCGCGATGATGACGAGCTTTCGCACGTGAACCTCCCTGCGGCCGCGACCCGTTCAGATGACGAACCGGCCGGCCGCGACCAGAGAACGATAACCGATCGGTGGCCACGCCGGCCTGCCCTGAACAGGACGGCCGGGTCGCCTCCGCTCAAGACTTGATGACGATGAACCACGCCGCGATGATGGGGCCTTGTGGCCCGCGGCCGCGTCCCCTTCCCGGCTCCGGCGGCGGGGCATCCGCCGGCGGCGGTGGCACTGGCCCTCGCTCCGGCTGGAAGAGATACGCGTTGTGAGTCTTCGGATCGACGGCGATTGTTTTCGCTCCTGCGAACGTGGGAACGGTCGCGACCACCGTGTACTTGTCAGGCGAATCCTGGTGGACCACCGTCACGTTTCCCTCGGCCCCATTCGGAATGTAGATGAGTTTTCTCGAGGGATCCCAGCCCAGCGCGTCGACGCGCGTGCCATTCGCGATGGACGCGACGACGTGACCGGTGGCGGGATCGACGACGACCGACGTCTTGTTGCACCCTGAGAAGATGCGGTTCGACGCTTTGTCGTACGCGATGCCGGTCGGTCCTTCGCACGGGCCGAGCGGCCAGGACGCCGTCGCCTTCCACGTCTTGACGTCAATCACCTGCATCGTGTTCTTGGTTTCGTTGTTGACGAAGATGTGGCCGCGGCCGTCGGCCGCCGCGCCTTCGGGCGACGTGTCTTCGAGCTCGACGGTGGCGACTACGTCCCCCGTCTTCGGATCGATCGCCGTCAGCGTGCCGATCGGCCTGCTGTGGTTCGTCAGGATGATTTTGTCGTCCGGCTCGTCGTACATGATGCCGTCGAGCCCGGGGCCGACCATGATTTGCCTCAACACGGCGAGCGTTTTCAGATCGAACATCGTGACGGTCCCGTCGCCGCCGTTCGTCGTAAACCCGTGTCCGAGCCTCGTCACGATACCGGCACCGTGAACGCCCGGCGTGTTCGGGATATCACCAAGTACCTTGCCCGTTGCGCCTTCGACCACCATCATGTGGGTCGCCCGCGACACGAACACGCGGCCGGTGGCGGACTCCACGACGACATAGTCCGTTCCGCCTTCGCCCTTGATATCGAACTTCTCAACCTTGAATGTCTGCGCGTCACCGGCGGCCGGCGCCGCAAGGCCGGCTGCGGAAAGCACGATCAGCGCGGCGAGCAGGTGTCTGGTCATCTCTGAAACCTCATTTCATGGCTCAACACGAGCGCCTGAAGCACAGCCACAACTCCAGGACCGCGGAGGACACCGCTGGCCGCACTATAGCGATTCGAAGATGAACGCACGATGACAGCGGCCGGCGTGCCCGGGCATGGTGTAGGCTCTTTTTGTGCGCGTTCTCCTGGTCGAAGACGAGCCGAGCGCCGCGCGTATGCTGGCGAAGGGTCTGCGCGAACAGACGTACGCCGTTGATGTCGCCACCGATGGCGAGACGGCTCTCTTCCGCGCGAGCACGACCGACTACGATGCCATCGTGCTCGACGTGATGTTGCCGGTCAAAGACGGCTTCGCCGTCTGCCGCACGATCCGCGCCTCCGGGTCGCTGGTGCCGATCCTGATGGTGACGGCGCGTGACGCCGTCGACGCCCGGATCGAGGGCCTCGATTGCGGCGCGGACGACTACCTGGTGAAGCCGTTCGACTTCGGCGAGCTGCTCGCGCGGCTCCGGGCTCTCATTCGACGCGGCCGCCTCCCTCTTCTGCCGGAACGGCTCGTGGTGGGGCCGCTCGCGCTCGACACACGCAGCCGCCGCGTCCGCGTCGGGAGCCAGGACGTGGCGCTCACCGCGAGGGAATATGCGCTGCTGGAATATCTCGCGCGGCGCGCGGGCGATGTCGTCAGCCGGGCCGACATCGCGGAGCACGTGTGGGACGAACGCTACGATCCGCTGTCGAACGTCGTCGATGTCTACGTACAGCGGCTTCGCCGCAAGCTCGATCACGACGAGTCCGAGTCCGTGATCCGGACGCGGCGCGGCGAAGGGTATCAGCTCGTGGCGGAGCGAAGAGGCGAGCCGTGAAGGGCCTGTCGCTTCGTTTGCGCCTCACGGTCTGGTACAGCCTCGCGCTGCTCGTGACCATGTCCCTCGGCGGCATCGTGGTCTTGCGCGAACAGGGCCGGGTCGGCATCCGGCGGGTGGACCGCGAGCTCGACGCCTTCGCGGGCACGCTGCGCGGCGTGCTTGCCGACGAACTCACGGAACACGATGACGTCGCCGTCGCTGCCGAGGATGCACGCAGGACCGTGACGATACCGGGCCGGGCGGTCGCGATCCTGGATGCGGCCGGACATCCGCTGACCGCCGACTGGGGCCGTCTGAAGCTTGGCGACGCGCTGCCCTCAGGCGATGACGGCTCCCGCGTGTGGACGGCCGAATCGCCGGACGGCGCATGGCGCGTCCACACCGCGTCGCAATCGTTCCAGAAGAATCGACTCGTCCTGCTTGTGGCGGCGCCGCTGTCCGACGTCAACCGCGAGCAGCACGAAGTCCAGGAAGCGATGGTGATCGGCATTCCGATCGCCTTGCTGATCGCCGCCACGGGCGGGCTTTACCTGGCGTCGGTCGGCCTGCGGCCGATCACCGAGGCGCTGCGTACCCAGCGGCAGTTCATGGCCGATGCGTCGCACGAACTGCGCACGCCCGTGTCGGTCGCGCGCGTATCAGCGGAGGTGGCACTCAGCCGCGAGCATCGTGACGAGGGCGAGTATCGCGAGGCCCTCACGATAGTCGCCGGCGAGGCGCAACGACTCAGCCGGCTCGTTGACGACATGCTCGTGCTCGCGCGCGCCGATGCCGGCGGCTATGCGCTGCGTTCCGTTGATTTGTACTTCGATGAAATCGTCGCCGAGTGCCGGCGGGCCGTGGACGTGTTAGCGGCCGAACGCGGTGTGACGATCCGTTCGCTCGGCGCTACGGACATCTCCGTGAAGGGCGACGAGGACCTGTTGCGCCGGCTCGTGCTGAATATCCTGCAGAATGCCGTGCAGCACAGTCCGGCTGGCGGCGACGTCGAGGTGGAGCTCGCGAGCGAACCAGGACGAGTGCGTCTGCGGGTCAGCGACCACGGACCCGGCATTCCGGCGGCCGACCAGGCGCGGATCTTCGATCGGTTCGTGCAGCTCGATGTGTCGAGAGGCCGGCAGGGCACGGGGCTCGGCCTGCCGATCGCACGCTGGATCGCGGAGGCGCATCGCGGGATCCTCGTGCTCGAGAACAGCGGACCCGATGGCAGCACGTTTACGGTGGTCCTGCCGGCGAACGTGCACGAGAGTCGCCGCCCCATCAATACGCGGGTTCCCGTGCCGCCTCTTTCCCACCTTTAACGTCTGGAAAAGGCACGGCCATCGGCGCCGGGGCCGGCGCGGCCGCCGGCCTGGGCACGAACATGGCGACACGCGGCGCCGCCGCCACGATCCCGGCGGAGGCGCTCCTCGAGTTCCGCCTGACGTCGCCCGTAACAGTGGTGGTGCAGCCGCAGTGAGTGGCTGTGTCTAGCTGGCTTTCTTCTTGGCCGCCCGCTTGCGCGGGGTCTTCGCGGGAGCCGGTTCATTGGTCGCCTGGAGCGCGACCAGACGCGTGGCGAACGTCTTACGTCCGCCTTCGTCGAACTCGATGACCGTGTGGTGCTCGTTCACTTCGACCAGCGTGCCCGGCCCGTACGTGGGCTGCACGACGCGGTCGCCCTTCTGCCATGCTTTCATCGGTATCCTAAGCTCGCGGGGGCCACGCCCCCGCGTGCACGATGCTCACGCTACCAGCGGGGCTCGCGACGTCCGCCGCCGCCACCACCACCGCCGCGATTGCCGCCGAATCCACCGCCGCCGCCAAACCCGCCTTCCGGCTTGGGCCGGGCTTCATTGACCGTCAGGCTGCGGCCACCCATCTGGAACTGATTGAATTCGGAAGCCGCCTTCTGCGCCTCCTCGTCGGTGGACATCTCGACGAACGCGAATCCCCTTGCGCGCCCGGTCGCGGCGTCACGCATGACACGCACCGACTCGACTGTGCCCGCCTTGCTGAAGAGCTCCTGAAGCTCCGCTTCCCCCGTGCTGTACGGAAGATTCCCGACGTAAAGCCTTCGACCCATACCTTATCCTCGCTCTGCAAAAAGTGGCTGCACCACAGTGCTCAGCAGTCTCGTGCGAGGAGAGCGAGTCAGGACGGAGGCTCGATCGGCACTCGGCGCGGGCGAAGCGGGCGGGCGGACCACCAAGGGCGCGTAGTCTATCAACGGTCCCCGCCACAAGCAAGTACCGATGGGCACATTCGACACACCCATACGGGTGTCTGGATCTCTCTGTGAAATAATCTGCGCATGCCGGTCCAACTTGGATGCGAACGCCTGCTCGCGTCCCACGCGCTCGACGGGAAATGCGTGGGTCTCGTGTGCAATCCCGCCTCGGTTGATGGCGCCCTCGAGCACGTCGCCGACTCGTTCGCCCGCCACCCGCGGGCCCGGTTGGCCGCGCTTTTCGGGCCGCAGCACGGGTTTCGGTCCGACGTCCAGGACAACATGATCGAGACGGGTCACGGGCAGGACGAGATCCGGCGCGTCCCCGTGTACTCCCTCTACAGCGAGACACGGGAGCCAACGGCCAAAATGTTGGCCGGTCTCGATGCCCTGGTCATCGACCTGCAGGACGTCGGGTCGCGCATCTACACCTTCGTCTACACCATGGCCAACTGCCTGATCGCGGCCCGCCGGCACGGCGTCAAGGCCATCGTCTGCGACCGTCCCAACCCGATTGGCGGGCTCGGAGTCGAGGGGCCTCAGCTCGTGCCCGGCTATGAGTCATTCGTCGGGCAGTATCCGATTCCGATGCGCCACGGGATGACGATTGGCGAGCTGGCGCAGCTGTTCAACACCGAGTTCGGAATCGGCGCGGAGCTGGAAGTGGTCCCGATGGGCGGATGGCGCCGCGACATGTATTTCGATGCGACGGGGCTGCCGTGGGTCATGCCCTCGCCGAACATGCCGACGCTCGACACCGCCGTCGTGTATCCGGGCTGCGTCCTGTTCGAGGGCACGAACGTGTCGGAGGGCCGGGGCACGACGCGGCCGTTCGAGCTCGTGGGCGCACCGTGGGTGATCGCCGAGCGCTTCGCCGAGGATATGAATCGCGCCGCGCTGGCCGGGGTCCGATTCCGGCCGGCCGTCTTCGAACCGACCTTCCAGAAGCACGCGCGAACGGCGTGCGGCGGCTGCCAGTTGCACGTGTCAGATCGACAGACATTCAGGTCCGTGGAGACCGGCGTGGCACTCATCGCAGCGTTTCGCGCCGTCGATCCCGACCGCTTCAAGTGGCGCGATCCCCCGTACCAGTACGAAGCCGACAAGATGCCCATCGACATCCTCGCGGGATCGCCGGACTTGCGGGAGCAGATTGAGCGCGGCACCGCCGCGCGCGAAATCGCGCGATCGTGGCAACCAGCGGTCGACCAGTTTTCGAAAACGCGCGAACGCTACTTGATTTATTGACAACTGGCATCACGAAGCCACGAAGATCACGAAGATCTTTTTCGGAGTTCCTTCGTGTCCTTCGTGTCGTCGTGATAAACCGGCGATCGCACGGGATGGGCGCTATTTGAAGTGAGCCGACGACAGCTCGTTCTCCTGGCAGACGAACTCGATGAGCTCGTCGTCCGCCATGAGCCGCTGTGTGACCTTGACCGTCCATGGCCGCGTGTACGCCTTGGGATCGTCGACGGTGAGCTCCATCTCGAGCGTCCCGACGTTGACGCGCCGGAACCGTTCGGTCATCTTGCCCATATCCGTCAGCGGGCTGCCGTTGACGTCGAGCCAGCCGCCGTCCCGGAATCCGCTCGTTTCGACGACGAGCGTGTCGCCAACCCACTTGCCGGTTGAATAGCCGAACCACCACGGCTGCGCGTCGGCGCCGGGCAGCGGGCGGCCATCCATGAAGATCTGGCGGACGCCGCCATTGCCCTCGTAGAGGATGACGATCTGTTTCGGCGACCAGATGATCTTCCGCGGCTCGGGATGCAGGTGCAGCTGCATGTTGCCGAGCGGCAGGCAGTGAGCGTCCGGATTGTCTTTCGCATTCTCCGCCGTTCGCTTGTTCTTGAGCTCGCGCGCCCAGGGCTGAAACGGCAGTCCGCCCTGAACGCCGGCGCCGATGTCGAAGAACATGGCGATGCTCGGGGCTGCGGGCCGCCGGGTATCCGCCGACCGCGAGCCCGGCGCGCCGCCGGTGCCGGAGACCGATCCACCCGCCGCGGCGCCTTCCCGCCAGCCGATGTTTTCCCAGACACCAGAGAGATCCGGCTTGCCGTCCGGCGTCTTCGGCGCCGGCGCCGTCAGGTTCACCTTGCCGTCTGCTGTTCGCGGGACGGACGCGTCCGGACGCTTCGCCCACTGGGCGGCGGAGGACGAAGGGAGCGAAGCGGCGAGAACGACAAAGCTGGCGGACGTGAGCCACGTGTTCATGTAGACCTCACCCGTGTGCCGCCGCGCGTGCGCGGCGAATCTGAGCGGCGTGGTTGTGGGCGTGCACGGCGTAAATCTCGAGCCAGGTATCCGTCGTGTAGCGGCCGCTATCGGTGTGGGTGCCCTCGCGCACCCAGTCGGATTCTCTCATGCGATCGAGAATTTCTGCCGTCGAGCGCCGCGCCGCTTCGAGCGCGGCGAGCGACGCCTCGATGGGGCGGTCGTAGTGAAGCCGCTTCGCGAACTCGTTTTCGTCGTACCCCAAAATGGTCGGGCGTTCGGTCGCGAGCAGCAGCCGGAGCCGAATCGCCGACGTCATCTCGCTGTCGGCCAGATGATGCACGATCTCCCGCGCCGACCACTTCCCCGGAGCGGGGTGCGCATCCAGTTCGGCGTCTGTCGCGCCCGTCAGCGCTTCGGCAACGGCGCGGTACCCGTCCTTGTACTGGTCGATGAGGCGTTTTCGCGTCTGCGCGTCCATCTTGTTCTATCCCGTCCTGCCCGTCCTGCCCGTCCTGCCGCCCGTCCTGCCCGTTCCGCTCCGTCCATTACCCCCTTGTGCGGGCAATGCCCGGGGCCGCTGCTTCCTGGCTGGTCGGAGGATCGATATGCGACGTCAGGTGCGTGCGGAGCAGTTCGAAGGCTTCGACGGGTGTGTCGGCAAAGCGAATGAGATCGATGTCCTGCTCCGCGATCGCACCCCACTCGGCGAACGGCTTGAAGTCGATGACCTCGTCCCAGAATTCGCGTCCGTAGAGAATCACCCCGATCTTCTTCGAGAGCTTGTCGGTCTGCACGAGCGTCAGGATTTCGAACAGCTCGTCGCACGTGCCGAAGCCGCCGGGGAAGATCACGAGCGCCTTCGCCAGGTACGCGAACCAGAACTTGCGCATGAAGAAGTAGTGAAACTCGAAATGCAGGCCGTCGGTGATAAAGGGATTGGCGCCCTGTTCGAACGGCAGCCTGATGTTCAGACCGATCGTCTTGCCGCCGGCTTCGCGCGCGCCCCGGTTCGCGGCCTCCATGATGCCCGGCCCGCCGCCAGACGTCACGACGAAGCGGTGGTGCTCGGACGGGAGCGACATCGTCCACGTCGTCAGCAGCCGCGCCAGCTCCCGCGCCTCCTCGTAGAAACGGGCCCATTCCACGGCCTTTCGGGAACGGGTCAACTCCGCCTCGTAGTGGTCGTCCGCGCCGTGGACGCCGCGGGCGCGAAGCGTCGCCAGCGCCCGGAGCGCGCGCGCCCGCGAGTCCACGCGCGCCGATCCGAAGAAGACGACCGTATCCTGAATCTTCTGATCCTTGAAACGCTGCAGCGGCTCGAGATATTCGGCGAGAATCCGGATCGGCCGCGCCTCGTCGCTCTCCAGAAACTCCGGATGCTGATATGCCAACGGCTGCTGGGCCATATATGTGTGCCACTTTATCATCGCCGGGCGGAGACGCTATGATTCGTGCGTGACCGGGCTCGACATCTCCGCGGTGATCGACGCGCCGCCGCAGCGGATCCTGAAAGCCTTCTTCGAACCCCAGGCCCTCAATGCGTGGTGGGAGGTGGCGCACGCCGTCACCACGCCGCGCGTGCTCGGGCCGTACGCCGTGGCGTGGCACACGACGGAGTTCCGGGACGCCGTGCTCGGACGCCTCGGCGGCGTCTTCCGGGGCACGGTGATGCAATATCAGGCCGACCGCGGCTTCTTCGTCGCCGATGCGTTCTGGCTGCCGCCGGACGGCGATCCCATCGGCCCGATGGCGTTCACCGTCGCGTGCGCCCCGGCGGGCGGCAACCCCTCGCCGGGAACAGAAGTGCGGGTGACGCAGCAGGGTTACGAAGACAGCGAACGCTGGCGGCGATACTACGAGGTCATCGGGCTGGGCTGGACGCGCGCGCTCGCGTCGCTCAAGGCGCTGCTCGAGAAGTAGAAAGTGCAAAAGTTGAAAAGTAGCGAAGCCTTTAATATGCAACGCACTTTCCTGCTGGCCGGCGCACTTGCGGGGTTAATCGGCGTCGGGTTTGGCGCGTTCGGCGCGCATGGCCTGCGCGGACGGCTGTCTCCGGACATGCTGGCCGTCTTCGAAACGGGCGTGCGGTATCAGATGTACCACGCGCTGGCGCTCATGGCCATCGCCGCCCTGTCGGACCGCCTCAGCGGCCGTCTGATCGAAACCGCTGGCTGGCTGTTCGTCACCGGCATCGTGTTGTTTTCCGGCAGCCTCTACCTTCTCGCGGTGACGGGAATCACGATCCTTGGCGCCATCACGCCCATCGGCGGCGTCGCGTTTCTCGCCGGATGGGCGTGTCTGGTATTGGCTACGCTTTGAATCGCCGCACGTCGATCGCGTACTTCCGGATCTTGTAGTTCAGGATCCGCTCCGTCGCGTCCAGCAGCCGCGCCGCCTTGGCGCGATTCCCCCTCGTGGTCTTCAGCGCGTCCTGAATCAGGTCTTTCTCGTAGGCCACGATGGCGTCGTTCAGCGACACCCGCGTCACCGTGCCGGAGGCTTCAGCCGTCTGGAGCGACGGTGGCAGGTGATGCGCGTGGATGACCTGGCCCTCGCACATGAGCACGGCCCGCTCGAGCGCGTTCTCCATCTCGCGAACGTTGCCCGGCCAGTGATAGCTCACGAGCATGTCGATCGCCGGAGTCGAAATGCGCTTGATGTTCTTGCCGTGCTCGTGGGAGAACTTCTCGAGGAAGTGGTCCGCGAGCAGCAGCAGGTCGGCCTTCCGATCGCGCAGCGGCGGAACGAAGATCGTGAAGACGTTGAGCCGGTAGTAGAGGTCCTCGCGGAACGTCCCGTGCGCGAGCGCCTGCTCCATGTCCTTGTTCGTGGCGGCGATGAGCCGCACGTTCACTTTGATCGTCTCGGTCCCGCCGACGCGCTCGAACTCGCGTTCCTGCAGCACGCGCAGGAGCTTGACCTGCGTGGACAGGTTGATGTCCCCGATTTCGTCGAGGAACAGCGTCCCGCCTTCGGCCAGCTCGAAACGCCCCTTTTTCCTCTGTTCGGCCCCGGTGAACGCGCCCTTTTCGTGGCCGAACAGCTCGGCCTCGATCAGGCTTTCCGGGAGGGCGGCGCAGCTCACCTTGACGAACGGTTTCTTGGCCCGCAGCGAGTTGTAGTGAATCGCGTGCGCGATGAGCTCCTTGCCGGTGCCCGATTCTCCGCGCACGAGCACGGTCGTGTTCGTCGCCGCCACCTGCGCCACCTGCTCGTAAACCTGGCGAACCGGTCCGCTCGTCCCGATGATGTTCGAGAAGTCGTACTTCTCCCGCAGCTCCTGCCGGAGATGCTCGTTCTCATCGACCAGGCGCCGCTTGTCCTCTTCGATCAGCCGCTGGATCTTGAGGGCCTGCGCGATCATCGACGCGACGACCCCGAGGAACTTCACGTTGCTGTCGAAGTCGCGCTCCGGCTTGTAGCGCAGATCGACGCCGAGGGCTCCGATGGCGCGCCGGTTCAGCACGACGGGCACGCACACAAAGCTCAGCTCCTGCTCGTCGCCGTCGGACCGCCGCGCCGCCCGATTGAGCATGGTCGGCTCGCGGCTGACGCGCGGCACGACGATTGGCTTCGCGGTTTCGACGACGCGTCCGGTGATGCCCTCGCCCATGCGGTACTGCACGTTCTGGGCGGGGCGGTCGAGTCCGTCAGAAGCTTCTACATACAGCTCGCCGCCTTCGCGCAGCAGCGTGACCATGCTGCGGATGGCGCCGTGATGTTTGGCCAGCACCTCGAGCACGCGGTGCAGCGCCGATTTGAGGTTCAACGTGCCTGACAGTGCCTGGCTCACTTCGAGCAACGTCGAAAGGCGGCGGGCCTCCCGCCCCTGCGACGCCGCCGTCGTCACGCTGGTCCCCTTCATGCCGAGTCTCTCCGTTTCCACTCATACATTCTTGTCAATTCGATGAATTCTTACAACACAAATGTCAGCTTACGCTGAGCCGCCGATCCCGGCATTCAGGGCTGAAGCCGACGCTTGAAGACACTTTCGTTCCACTGCCGAATTTGCCATACCAAATTGTCTCGAGCTGGCCAGGTCCCCGAGTCCGACCATGCGGGAAATCCGCCAAAAACAGGGTGTCACACGCGATTTTGCGAGAGGGCGTCCGGCGCCCTCTGCGTGGACTGCATTTTGCTCTCCAAGATCGTCAGGTGATGCGTATGAACGAACTTGTTGGCCGAATTCGCGCGGAGTTCCTTGAAATGCCCGGACTGCGGCTGACGGTCGCTCAGGCGTCCCGTCTCTGGGGTCTCGACGAAGGCGCCTGCCGCCACGTGATCGACGTGCTGGTCGGTTCGTCCTTCCTGCGCTGGACAGCCGGCGGCATGCTCGCGCGCGTCAGCGAGTAACGGCCCGGCCATCAGAACTGCTGGATCTTCAGGAAATTGGCGTCCGTCCGGGTGAGATCCGCGTTGACGCTGACGAGCACGACGTTGGCGTTGCGCGGCAGCCTTCCCTGGGCGACGAGTTCCTGGCCGATCAGGATGCCGGCCATCGCCACGTCCTCGCCAATCTCGGTCCGCACCGGCGTCACGCCCCAATAGAGCGACAGGCGCCGCGCCGTCACCTCATCGTCACACGCCGCGATGATCGGGGCGTGCGGCCGCAGCGCCGAGAGACGCCGCGCCGTGTTGCCGCCGCGCGTGACGGCGACGATGGCGCGCGCGTCGCTCCTGTTGGCCAGCCTGACGGCGGCGTCACAGAGGGCCTGCGTGTGATCGCTGACGTCATCGGTCGCCGCCGGTGTCGCCTCGCCCTTCCAGCCTGATTCGGCTTCCCCGATGATGGCGTCGAGCGTCTGGACCACGCGGGCCGGAAACCGGCCGGCCGCCGTTTCACCGGCCAGCATGATCGCATCGACCCCGTCGTCCACCGCGTTCGCGGCATCGCTGACCTCGGCGCGGGTCGGCCGCGGCTCGATCGTCATCGATTCGAGCACCTGGGTGGCCAGGATCACGGGAATGCCGAGGCGCCGTGCGCGCCGGGTGATGTCCTTCTGAGCTGTCGGCACCCGTTCGAGCGGCATCTCCAGGCCCAGATCGCCGCGCGCCACCATGACGCCGTCGCAGGCCGCGAGGATCTCGTCGAGGTGCTCGAGCGCCTGCGGACGTTCCAGTTTCGCCACGAGCGGGATGTCGCCTCCGCCTGAGCCGGCTATCAGATCACGGGCCTTCTTGAGGTCGGCCGCCGTCTGCACGAAACTGAGCGCCACGAGATCCACGCCGAGCGAGAGGCCGGCCTGCAGATCCGCGACGTCTTTCGGCGTGATCGCCGACGCCGCGAGCGGGACGCCCGGCGCGTTGATCCCTTTGTGCTCACCGAGCTGGCCGCCCTGCACGACCGTCGTCTGAATCTCGGAGCCGTTGGTCCCGTCAACGTGAAGCTCGATGAACCCGTCAGCGAGCAGCAGGCGGTCGCCCGGCTTGACGCTGCGCGCGAGGCCTTCGAACGCCGTCGACACGCGGCCGGGCCGGCCCGGCGCGGTACCGGTCGCGATCACAAGCGGTTCGCCGGCATTCAGTTGAATCGGCGTGCCGCCCTCGAGTGTGCCCGTGCGGATCTTGGGACCGCCCAGATCCTGGAGGATGGCGGCCTGCCGGCCTGCACGAGCCGCCGCGCTTCGGATACGGTGAAACGTGAGGGCCTGGCTGTCGTGGGAGCCGTGCGAATAGTTCAGCCGGAAAATATCCACGCCCGCCGACATGAGCGCATCGATCGCGCGGTCGTTGTCGCAGGCCGGTCCAACCGTGGCGATGATCTTGGTGCGCCGCATGTACAATCCGATCTCAATTATGGGTCAAGTCGTTCCGGATGCCGTCGAGCGGTACCTGTCATCTCTTAACCGCCAGGGCGACGCCGTGCTGCAGGACATCGCGCGCGTCGGCGGCGAGCGCGATCTCCCGCTCGTGGACGCCGAAGTCGGCGCGCTTCTTCGCGTGCTCGCAACCGCCGTGGGCGCCACGCGCATCCTCGAGATCGGCACCGCCATCGGCTACTCCGGCATCTGGCTCGCCGGTGCGTTGCCGGCCGGGGGCATGCTGTTCACGATGGAGTTCGACGAGGAACGCGCCCGGCAGGCGCGGGAGAACTTTGCAAGGGCCGGCCTGTCCGATCGTGTCAGCGTCATTGTCGGCGACGCGCAGCGGATGCTCGCGAAGGTCGCAGGCCCCTTCGATCTCATTTTCCAGGACGGCGACAAGAAGATGTACGAGCCGATGCTCGATCGGTTCGCGGATCTGCTGCGCCCCGGCGGACTGCTCGTCACCGACAACGTGTTGTGGAGCGGCGAAGTCGTGCCGGGATTTGTGCAGAAGCCGGAAAATCCCGCGGCCGATACCCGCGCCATCGCCGCGTACAACGAGAGGCTCAACAACCACCCCGCGTTTCTGACGTCGATCGTGCCGCTTCGCGACGGCGTCGCTATTTCGGTCAAACGCTGACGGCATGACGATTCAGGAGTTCGGCGCGAAGCTGCGCGCCGGAACGATCTCGTCGGAAGAAATGGTCGAACGCTGTCTCGCTCGGATCGCGGAGAGCAATCAGGCGACGAATGCCTTCATCCTGGTGATGACGGAAGAAGCGCGGCAGCAGGCGCGCGAGGCCGACCGCGAACTCGCCGCGGGGCACGATCGAGGACCGCTCCACGGTGTCCCGCTTTCGATCAAGGACCTGATGGACGTCCGCGGAACCGAGACGACGGCGGCGTCGCGCGTCCGGTCGGGCGCCGTCGCGCGTGAGGACGCGCGATGCGTCGCTCACCTGCGGGCGGCCGGCGCGGTCTTCGTGGGCAAGACCAACCTCCACGAGTACGCCCTCGGCACGACGAGCGGCGATTCCGCATTCGGCGCCGTGCGCAATCCGCTGGATACGACCAGGTCACCGGGCGGCTCGAGCGGCGGATCGGCCGTCAGCGTGGCCACCGGCATGGCACTCGCGACGGTTGGCACCGATACGGGCGGCTCGATCAGGATTCCCGCCGCCTGCTGCGGCATCGTCGGCCTGAAGCCATCGATCGGCGAGGTCTCGACCGATGGTGTCATCCCGCTGTCTTCGACATTCGACCACGTCGGACCACTCGCGACGTCGGTCTCCGATGCGTGGACGATGTTCCGTGCTCTGACGGGCGACCTGACGCCGCGACCGCTGCCCGGTGCGGCACCGTCAGCGATGAGGCTGGCCGTTCCGCGACCCTACTTCTGCGACATGCTGGATGATGATGTTCGCGCGCGGTTCGAAGAAGCGTTGAACGCGTTCCGGGGCGCTGGCATGCACATCAGCGAGATCGCGCTCCCGCACACCGAGACGATCGCGAACGTCTACATCCACATTTCACTCAAGGAAGCGGCGGCGTTCCACGCGCCGACGCTGGATACCGTGCCCGAGCGCTACACGCCGCCCGTCCGGCAACGGCTCGAAATGGGGCGCGGCATCCAGCAGGAAGACTACATGCTGGCGCTCGGCGGGCGCGAGCAGCTGCGGCGCGATGTGGATGCGGCGCTCGCGGGCTGCGATGCGCTTGTGCTGCCCACGCTGCCAATCCCCGCACCGAAGATCGGTGTCGAGATGGTCCAGGTCGGACCGGCCCAGCAGCCGCTGCGCAACATGATGCTCCGGCTCACCCAGCTCTTCAACATCACCGGGCACCCGGCGATCTCGATCCCCTGCGGCCTCACGCGAGAGGGAATGCCGTGCGGCCTTCAGCTCGTGGGTCCCCGTGCGCAAACCGGGAAGCTGGTGCAGATCGCACTCGCCTGTGAGGCTGTCCTCGCCTGATCCACGTCCCTGAGCCGCTTCGCGGCGTCGCCCTGGGCTTCGCCGGTCTACTGGCCGGTGCCGCGATCGGCCCAATGCTTGAGCCTGACTGCCACTGCGGCGACCAGGGTATGGCAGGTGGCTTCTACGGAGCAATGATCGGCGCACCACTCGGCGCACTGTTTGGAGTCTGGCTCGCGAGGTAAGGCAGACGGCATCTACAATGGGGGCTGAGGAGCCGTCATTGTCGATACACGTGCACGATCGAATGCCGCCGATTCCGAAAGACCAGTGGACCGACGAACAGCGCGAGGCGGCCGCGCGGTTTGCCGGGCTTCGCGGGCAGGAAGTGTTCGGCCCGTTCGCCATCATGCTGCGCAGCCCGGAAGTCATGCTCCGCGCGGGCGCGATGGGCGACTACATGCGGTACCGAACTGTTCTGCCGCCGAGGCTGAACGAATTCATCATCCTCCTGACGGCACGGCACTGGACGCAGCAATTCGAGTGGTACGTTCACCAGCCGGCCGCGCTCAAAGCCGGGCTGAGCCCGGACATCGTGAACGCGATCGCCCACGGACGGCGGCCCAACGGGATGTCGGACGAGGAAAAGACGGTCCACGACTTCACGCGGGAGCTGCTGCGCGGCCAGAACGTCAGCGATCCAACCTACGCCGCCGCCGTCGCTCGATTCGGTGAACAAGGCGTTGTCGAGATGGTCGGCGTCGCCGGGTACTACACGTTTCTCTCAATGATGATGAACATGGCCCGCACGGCCGTGCCCGCCGACAGGTACGGTCCCGGCGCTCGTTCCTCTGGAGTAGGAAACGTAGCGTCCGCCTTCAGGCGGACGTGGCCGGCCGGCTGAAGCCGGCCGCTACTTCAGGCCTGCACTACGAGGACGCGAGCAGGTGCTTCGCGATCGACATGTAATGTTCCACCGCCGCGTGCAGCTCCGTGATGGATATGAACTCCTCCGCGGTGTGCGCGACGTGCACGGAGCCGGGACCGAACAGCAGCGGCTGGCCCCACGCACCGAGGAACGGGATATCGGTCGTGTAGGGAAACACGGCGGTCTCGAAGCCGGGGACCGTTTTCATTCTGACCGGCGGGACTTCGAGCACATGTTCGATCGACACGCGCGACTCGAGCGGCGCGATCGCCTTTCGAATGTCCGCCCCGGCGCCGACTGTCCGGAACATCACTTCCGCCTCCGCCGACGGCGGGACCACGTTGGGCGCGACGCCGCCGCTGATCAACCCGATCGTGTAATGGGTTCGGCCGAGCACGCCATCCTCCGGCAGGCGTATCGCGCGCAATGCAACGAGCGCGTCGAGCAGCTTGTCGATGGCGGACACGCCGAGCTCCGGAAACGAGGAATGAGCCGCGCGGCCCGCGGCGTGCAGCTTCACCCTGAGGATGCCGCGCGTCGCGGCGCCAAGGCGGCTCTCGGTCGGCTCGCCGTTGACCAGGAACCGTGCGCCGCGAGCCACGGTGTTGGCCAGCTTCGCGCCATCGCTGCCGCGCTCCTCGCCCACGACGAACACGAGTCCGACGCGCGTCTCGCCTTCGCGTTTGAGCCGATCAGCCGCCGCAACCTGCGCGGCCAGGATGCCTTTCGCGTCGCACGCGCCGCGGCCATAGAGGCGATCGCCGTCCAGCCGGCTTGCAAAGAACGGCGGGACGCAGTCAAAGTGCGTGGACAGGACGACAGCGGGCGCCGCCGCCTTCGGACCGGCCGTCGCGATGACGTTGCCGCGCTCGCCGTCGACCGGTTGTTCGGTGACCTCGAAGCCCAGCTCGCGCAGATGCTGCGCGAGCCAGCGGCCGGCCTGGCCCTCGCGGCCGGTTGTCGAATCGATGTCGATGAGGCCGCGTGCGAACGCTACCGGATCCACGCTTCGAGCTCCGTGCGCGTGTCGGTCCGCGAATCGCGGTACTTGACGATGACCGGCGTCGCGAGCGACAGGCTCCACTCGGGCCCCTTGCCGGCAGTCACGGCGCGCGCGCCTGGCACGACGACCGCGCCCTCCGGCACGACGAGCGGCCGGTCGGCCGAAGGCCGGATGATCTCTCCCTTCACCAGGTCGTACAGCGGCGTCGATCCGGTCAACACGGTTCCGGCGGCAATCACGGCCCGCGCCTTGACGATGACGCCCTCGTACAAGCCGGTGTTGCCGCCGACGAGGGCCTCGTCTTCGACGATCACGGGGATCGCACCGACCGGTTCGATGACGCCGCCAATCTGCGCCGCCGCGCTGACGTGGACGCGTGCGCCGACCTGGGCGCAGGACCCGACGAGGGCGTGCGAATCGATAAGCGAGCCTTCACCCACGTACGCGCCGATGTTCACGTACATCGGCGGGATGCAGATCACACCCGGCCCGATGTAGGCCCCGTCGCGGACGGACGATCCGCCGGGCACGATTCGCACGCCGTTCGCGGCGGTGAACTTCTTCATGGGCAGGGTGTCCTTGTCGAAGAACGACCATCGCCCGTGATCCATCGACGCATCGACGATGTCGCCGAACCTGAACCCAAGCAGGATCCCCTGCTTCACCCACGCGTTCACACGCCATCCGGCCGGCGATGCCGGATCGGGTTCGGCGGCGCGCACTTCGCCGCTGGACATCGCCTGGCGGAGGCGCGCGAACATGGCGCGGGCCGCCTCGCGGTCGGCTGACGCGCCGGCCGCGACGAGATCGGACACGTCGCTCTGGAGGCTCATGCGTAGGCGGGATCGCCGAACAGCTTGAGATCGTTCAGCACGGCCAGGATCTTTTCCCGCGACTCGGGCCGGGGTGACGTCACGGGCAGGCGGTAGACCTCCTCGAGCAGGCCCATGGCGGCCATCGCCGCTTTCACCGGAACGGGATTCGACTCGACGAAGTTGATCTGCATCAACGGCATGATGCGCGCATGAATGGTCCTGGCGGCGGCGAAGTCGTTCTGCTCGACCGCAGCCACCATCTGCGCCATCTCCTTGGGAATTTCATTCGACACGACCGAGATGACCCCGCGTCCGCCAATCGCCATGATGGGGAGCGTCAGCGCATCGTCTCCGGAAAGGACCAGGAAGTCCGAAGGCACGGCCTTGCAGATTTCGCACACCTGCGTGACGTTGCCGGACGCTTCCTTGACGCCGACGACGTTCGGAATTGCCGCCAGGCGGACGAGCGTGTTGACGTCGATGTTGACGCCGGTGCGGCCCGGGACGTTGTAGACGATGATCGGCAGCGGCGTGCTGTCGGCGATCGCCCGGTAGTGCTGCACGAGGCCGTCGGGCGTCGGCTTGTTGTAGTAGGGCGTCACCGACAGCAGGCCGGACGCTCCGGCCTTGCGCATTTCGTCGGCGAGATGCACCACTTCCCTGGTGTTGTAGCCGCCGGCGCCGGCGAGAATCGGCACCTGGCCGTTCGCTTCGTCCACGAGGATCTCGACAATGCGAGTGCGCTCCTCGAGCGTCAGCGTGGGATTTTCGCCGGTCGTTCCGTTCGGGACCAGAAAGTGGATGCCGGCATCAATCTGCCGCCTGCCGAGGCGCCGGACGCTTTTCTCGTCGAGATCGCCGTTCCTGGTAAACGGCGTGACGAGTGCGGTACCGACGCCCGTAAATGGTGTCCTCATGATGTTGTCCCTTCCGCCTGCCCTACCGGGAAAGCCCCAGCACGTCGTGCATGGTGAACCAGCCGCGTTTGCCGCGCACCCATGTCGCCGCGATCAGCGCGCCACGGGCGAACGCCGTACGATCGCGCGCCGTGTGGGTCAGCGTGATCGTTTCCGCCGGGCCGTCGAACCCGATCGTGTGCGTGCCGGGGATGAACCCGGCGCGCGTGGACGACACATCGATCGGACGCGGAAATCCTGCCGCCTCCATCGCGCGCTTGAGCGCCAGCGCGGTGCCCGACGGCGCGTCCTTCTTCGTGACGTGATGCGCCTCGTGGAGCCACGCTCCGTAGTCGCGCTGAGTCCCCACGAGCTCGGCCGCTCGCGCCACGAGTGCTTCGAACATCAGCACGCCAGCTGAAAAATTCGGGGCCGCCACGATGCCGGCGTCCGCGCCGGCCAGCGCGGTCCGAATCTCGGGTTCGTCCTTCTGCCAGCCGGTCGTGCCGATCACCACGCTGATCCCCCGTCGCACCAGCGCGGGCACGTTCCTGATCACCGAGTCCGGCGTGGAGAAGTCTATCGCGACATCAACGTTCCGCCACCGGTCGGCGTCCGGCCCGTCCTGGCCCGTCGCGAGCTGTGGATCGATGACGCCGGCCACGGAGCATCCATATTCGCCGGCCAGCCCCTCGACCATCCGGCCCATCTTCCCGTACCCGACTAGCAGCAGCTGCATTTATCCTAATCCGAAAGCTCATCATCACGAAGCCACAAAGGACACGAAGAGGTCTTACGCGATGAAAGACATCGTGATCTTCGTGCTCTTCGTGATGAAAGGTTTTCCACATGAACACCAGGCGCCTCAAAAAAATGCGTCGTGCAGGCGCGTCATCGCTTCGGTCACATCGGCGTCGCGGATCACGAACGTAATATTCCTCCGGGCCGCCGCCTGCGACACGAGCCTGAGCGGGACGTGCCCGAGCGCCACGATCGCCTTGCCGAACAGCGCCGGCTCCTCGAGCAGACGCTCGCCGACGACCGAGACGATCGCCATCTTTGGCTCGCATGCGACTTCCGAAAATGCCCGGAGGTTCTCCACGATCTCGTCCAGCCGCCTTACATCGTCCACGGTCACCGAAACGCTGACCTCGGATGTCGTGACCACGTCGACAGCGGTCTTGAAGCGCTCGAACACCTCGAACAGGCGCCGCAGGAACCCATGCGCCATGAGCATCCTGGACGAGGTGATGTCGATGACCGTGACGTCGCGCTTGCAGGCCAGCGCCGCCAGCGCTCCGCCCGGCCGCCCCTCCGCCGTGATGAGCGTACCCGGATTCTCGGGCCGCCGCGAGTTAAGAATGCGCACCGGAATGTTTTTGGATACGGCCGGGAGAATCGTGCTGGGGTGGAGGACTTTGGCGCCAAAATACGCGAGCTCAGAGGCTTCCGCGAACGAGAGTCGCGGCACGAGGCGTGGCGCCGGGACCACCCGGGGGTCGGCGGTGAGCATGCCGTCCACATCCGTCCAGATCTGGATCTCGCCCGAGTCGATGCACGCCCCGAAAATCGACGCCGAGTAGTCCGAGCCGCCCCGCCCGAGCGTCGTGGTCACGCCCGCGGCTGTCGCGCCGATGAAGCCCCCGAGCACCGGAATCTCCCCGCGCGCCGTCGCCGGCACGACTCGCTCGCGCATCCGCGTGCACGTGGCGTCCATGTCGGGCAAGGCCATCATGTGCTCGGCATCGGTGACGAGCACCGACCGCGCGTCGATCCACACGGCTGGCAGCCCCTGCTCAGCGAAGGCGGCCGCGACGATCTGACTGCTCGCCAGCTCGCCCATCGCGACGATCAAGTCGTGGTCGGCCGGGGCAACCCTCTTCACGTTTGCCAGCGCCACCACGCGTCCTCCCAGCTCCGCGAACTGCGTCTGCAGCGCCTTGACGAGATCCTCCGCGCGCCCGCCACTCGTGAGCGTCCGGGCAATCGCGCAGTGCCGCTCGAGCAGTTCGACCAGCAACGCCGCTGCAGCCTTTCCGTCGCCCTTGCGCGCGAACTCCGCTGTGCGAATCAACCCGTCGGTCACTTTCGAGAGGGCCGAGACAACAACAACGGGCGGGGCCGCGTGACCCTGGGATTCCCGCTGTCCCCGCACGATATTCACGACACGGGTCATGGCCTCGGCGTCGGCGACCGAAGTGCCGCCGAATTTCATGACCACGCCGGCCGGGCTGGCTGGGCTCACAGCATGCCCTCGCGATGCATCAGCTCGGCGTTGAGAATCGCGACGCCCGCGGCGCCACGAATGGTGTTGTGACCGAGCGCGATGAACTTGTAGTCGAGCACCGGGCACGGCCGCAGGCGGCCGACGCTGACGGTCATGCCGCGTCCACGATCGACATCGAGCGACGGCTGCGGGCGGTTGCGCTCGTTCAGGTAGACAACCGGCTGCGGCGGCGCCGAGGGAAGGCCCAGTTCCTGAGGGCGGCCGCGAAATCCGTTGAACGCCGCAACGATGGCGTCGTGCGTCGCCGGCTGATCGAGCTTCACCGAGATCGACTCGGTGTGGCCGTTGTGGACAGGCACTCGCGTCGTGGACGCGCTGACGACCACCGGGTGCGGGTCGACCCGGCCGCCGCTCAGGCAGCCCAGAATCTTCTGCGTCTCGGTCTGGATCTTCTCTTCCTCGCCGTCGATGAACGGGATGACGTTGCCGAGAATGTCCCAGGACGCCACGCCCGGATACCCGGCGCCCGAAATGGCCTGGAGCGTCGTGATCATGGCGGTCTTCAGTCCGAACTGGCGCAGCGGCGCGAGCGCCATCGACAGAACGACGGTCGAACAGTTCGGGTTCGTGACAATCCGGCCCTTCCATCCACGCGCGGCGGCTTGTCCCTCGAGCAGCTTGAGGTGATCCGCGTTGACTTCGGGAATGACGAGCGGAACGTTGGCGTCCATCCTGTAGTTCTTCGAATTGCTCACGATGAAGTGCCCGGCGGCGGCGAAGGCGCCCTCGATCTCTCCAGCCACTCCCGAGTCGAGGCCCGAGAACACGAGTTTCGGCGCGCGGCCCGGCGCCGCGTGCTCGACGGTCAGCCCGGACACGTCCTCCGGCGCCGGCGTCGGAAGCCGCCATGCGGCCGCGTCGCGGTAGGCCTTCCCCTCCGACCGCTGGCTGGCGCCGAGCCACGCCACCTTGAACCACGGGTGGTTCGCGAGCAGCGCGATGAATTGCTGGCCGACCATTCCGGTCGCGCCGAGGATGCCGACTTCAATCTGAGCCATGACTGATGCGTCCTTTTTTCCTTTTTGTCCGTCTTCGCGGACGGCCGTCTGTGTGACTTGGTTCCGATCCTTCGTGACTTCGTCTTTCGCAATCCAAAAAAAAAGCCGACGCTGTGGCGTCGGCGGAAAACAGGCTCGTGGACTTAACGCAGTGCGGCTAACTTCCGAGCACAACTCCCCCGACGTGGCTGGCCCGCTTTCGCGGGCACGTCTTCGTTGCCTTAAACTTTGCCTTCAACACGTCGTGAGCGTCCAGATGCATCGACCGATGAGTATAGCATTGTTGCAGGATGCTGCAAACCGCCTTTCATGCCTGGGAGCGCCGGCTCGCGTCGGTCACCACCGACCGCGTCGTGCGCCCGTTCGACTGGGGACTGGACTGGATTTCGACGAACGGCCACCACACGATGCCGCCGCTCCAGGAAATACAGGAGTGGGTGGCGCACGTGATGGAGGACACGGACGCCTTCTTCACGCCGCCGCCGACACGCGACTATTCGTTGTCTCAACGGTCGTCTGATGGCGAGCGGCTGCTCACGTTTCCGACGGCCCTGCCTACTCCGCACCTCGCGAACAACACGGTGTCATGCCGCTGGTTCGAAGCGCGCGCCGATGGCACGGCGCCGCGCGCGGCGGTCCTGGTGCTTCCGCAGTGGAACGCCGATGCGGACGGCCACGTCGGGCTGTGCCGGCTGCTCAACTGGAACGGCATGAGCGCGCTCCGGCTCAGCCTGCCCTATCACGATCGGCGCATGCCGCCCGAGCTCCATCGCGCCGACTACATCGTCAGCGCCAACGTCGCGCGGACCGTGCAGGTGTGCAGGCAGGCCGTGCTCGACGCGCGCCGCGCGATCGCGTGGCTGGCGTCGGAAGGCTACGAGCGCATCGGCATCCTCGGGTCGAGCCTCGGGTCGTGCCTCGCGCTGTTGACGACGGCGCACGAGCCGCTCATCCGCGCCGAGGCGCTCAATCACATCTCACCGTATTTCGCCGACGTGGTGTGGCGGGGACTCTCGACCGAACATGTCCGGCAAGGGCTCGAAGGAAACATCGACCTGCCAACACTCCGAGCTCTCTGGAAGCCAATCAGCCCGCGGTGGTATCTCGACCGTCTGCGCGATCGCCGCACGCTGCTGGTCTACGCGCGGTACGACCTGACGTTCCCCGTCGACCTCTCACGGGATCTCGTCCGGGAATTCGAGGACCGAAACGTCGCGCACGAGTGCGCGGTGCTGCCCTGCGGGCACTACTCCACCGGCAAGACGCCGTTCAAGTATCTGGATGGATGGATCCTCTCGCGCTTCTTGAAAAGAACTCTGCTCGCGCGAGAGGAACGTAGAACGTAGAACGGAAAACGGAGAACGAGAAACGACGAGCCACGAGCCACGTACGTCAGAGATACTTCAGCAGCCCCTTCAGCGCGTTGAAGAGCACGTCCGCGAGGTCGCGGATGAGCGGGGACACGTCGCCTTCGTTGACGGCCGTTGCCACGGTCACCGGGTTGGTGAGAAACAGCCACACGGTGGCCGCGGCCAGCACGATGCTGACGAATGCGACCACTCCGAAGAGGCTGAGGCTCAGGCGTTGCAGACGCATCGGGTTTACATGCTCGAGATAGCCCCGCACGGGCACGGGGGCCAGGGGTAGCCTCGTCACCTGTTCTATGACGTCGGAGGCCCCCCACCGGTTCGCCAAACGGGGTGTACCACCGGAAAAAGGCTGTCCGGTCCGGACGACTAGATGCTATCAGGAGACACGACGACGGGCGCGCCCAGATCGAGGCGGTCAGAATCCTGACCGATGGCGGCCGCGTCGCCGACCACGAGCGTTGTCAGTCGCGAGGGATCGAGGTGCCTGGCGGCCGCGCGCATGACCTCTTCCGGCGTCAGGCTTTCCACGCGGGGCACGAATTGCGAGTAGTAGTCGTCGGGCAGGTCGTACAGCGCGAGCTGCGCCACCGCTCGGGCAATCTGATCGGAGGTTTCGAAATTCCTCGCGTAGCCGCGCGTGAGCGCCGCGACACCGATGGCGAGCTCGTCGGCGGACACGGGACGATCGCCGCGAATCCCTGCAATCTCCCCGATCGACTCGCGGATCGCCGTCGCGGTGGCGCGCGAGTCCACGCTGGCCTTCAGCGCGAACGGGCCGGGCCTGCGGCGAAAGTCGAACGCCGAGCCTGCGCCGTAGGTGATGCCCTTGTCGGCGCGCAGGTTCATGTTGATCCGGCTGACGTACTGGCCGCCGAGCACCATGTTTGCGGCCACCAGCGCGTGATAATCGGGGGAGGAACGCGCGACGGCGACGTGGCCGATCCTCAACTCGGACTGCGGCGCTTCGGGACGCGGCACCACGTTGAGACGCGCCGGCCGGACGATTGTGTCGGGGCCGTCGGCCACATGTTCCGCCGCCGGGATCCACGCGCCGAACGCGGCGTCTGCGAGCCGGCGGATGGCCTCGTGATCGCAGTCGCCGACGGCAATCAACGTCGACAGAGCCCGGTCGCATCAGCCTTGCGTGAAATGACCGGACATCCTCCACCGTCAGCGCCGACAGCGTCCGCTCGCTGCCGAGCGGCGTGTGCCCATACGGCGCGTCACCGTACAGCAGCCGGGCAAACACGCGATCGGCCACGACGCCGGGCATGTCGCGGAGCTGGATCAACCGGTTCAGGCGCAGCTGCCGCACGCGGATGAAGTCCGCGTCGGCAAGCGTCGGCCGCACCACCACGCTGGCCAGCAGTTCGAGGCTGCGGCCGGCAAACCGGCTGAGCGCCGTCAGGCCGACAAGCGTGGCATCCGCGCCGATGTCGGTGTCGAACTGCGCGCCGATCCGCGCGATCTCCTGGTGCACCTCGATGGCCGACCATGAGCCCGTGCCTTCATCGAGCATGTCGGCGGTCAGCGCCGCGAGGCCGTCCTGACGCGGCGGATCGTCGGCCGCGCCGCGGCGGACGATCAGCAGGAACCCGATCAGCGGCACGCCTTCGTGACGCACGCTCCACACACGAAGGCCGTTGGCGAGCACCGACTTGTCGATCGCGGGAAACGCGAAACGAGGGACCGGCCGCAGCGGCGGCAGGCGCGAGCGGTCCACATGCGCCGCGGTATCCGGCGCGCTCACGAGACGCTCACCAGCGCCGAATCGGGGATGGCCAGATCGAAGCGTCCCTTCGGCACGACGCTCATCGTGATCCTGTGGTCGGGAACGAGATACCGCGCCACCACTTCCCGGAGCGATGCGGCCGTCGCCTCCTGATAGCGCGCCAGATCGCGGTCGAAGTAGTCGGGGTCGCCGAGCAGGACGTTGTAGGCGTTCAGCTGATCGGACTTGCCGCCGAATCCGCCGACGGTCTGCAGCCGCAGCACGAACTGCGTCTCCGAGTGAACGCGGCCGCGCGCCAGCTCGTCGCCGGTGGGCCCTTCGGCCGCCAGCCTGGCGATCTCCTCGAGGATGACGTGTTCGAGCTCGGCGAGCGTATGGCCGGGCGCCGCGGTCGCCGCCAGCTGAACGAAGCCGGCGATCTCGCGCGAGTTCTGCGACGCGGAGACGTCGGTCGCGATCCGTTCGTCGTAGACGAGCCGGCGGTAGAGGCGCGACGTCTTGCCGTTGGCCAGCAGATCCGTGGCGAGATCGAGATCCGCGTCCCCTGGTTCGAACATCGCCGGCGTCAGCCATGCGATGTAGAGGCGCGGCAGCTCGACGCGATCTTCCAGGAAGATACGGCGGTCGCCATCGAGCGATGCGGCCGCGCGCACGGGCTCGACCAGCGGCCCGGCGTCGATCGGCTCGAAGTACGCGCGCACGAGCGCCAGCGCGGAAGCCGGGTCGATGTCCCCGCCCAGGGCGATGGAAGCGTTCGCCGGATGGTAATAGCGCCGGAAGAATTGATGGACTTCGTCCAGCTTCGCGGCCTGCAGGTCGGCGACCTCGCCAATGGTCGACCAGTGATACGGGTGCTCCGGCGGGAACAGCGCGGCGAGCATGGCCATCGAGGCGAGGCCGTACGGACGGTTCTCGTAATTCTGCCGGCGTTCGTTCAACACGACGTCGCGCTGGTTCGAGAACTTCTGCTGTGTGAGCGCCGGAAGCAGGTGGCCCATGCGGTCGGATTCCATCCACAACGCGAGCTCGAGGGCGCCCGACGGCACCACTTCCCAGTAGTTGGTGCGATCGGCGCTCGTCGATCCATTGAGCGACGCGCCCGCGGCCTGCAGCGGCTGGAAAAATCCGCTGTCGTGGTGTTCGGACCCTTCGAACATGAGGTGCTCGAACAGGTGCGCGAACCCCGTGTGGCCCGGCCGCTCGTTCTTCGATCCCACGTGATACCAGATATTCACGGAGACGATCGGGCAGCTGTGATCCTCGTGCAGGAGCACGTCGAGGCCGTTCGCGAGCGTGTGCTTGGTGAACGGGATGTTCACGCGATCCTGCTGCGGCGGTGCCCGCTCACCGGACGACAGTGAGCGGAATGGTGGGCCGGTTGTAGCTGGCGATCGAGACCTGTGCGGCCATGCGCTCCGCGGCGGCGATGAACGCCTGCGACGCCGGCGAATCGGGTTCGCTGATCAGCACCGGCACGCCGGTATCGCCGCCTTCGCGAATCGGCTGATAGATGGGAACGCGGCCCAGGAACGGAATCTTCAATTCCGCAGCCATCTGCTCGCCCCCGCCATGGCCGAAGATGTCGGCCTCGTGGTTGCAGTTCCGGCAGACGAAGTGGCTCATGTTCTCGACGATGCCGAGGGTCGGGATGTTGAGCTTCCGGTACATCGCCGCCGCGCGGCGGCTGTCGGCCAGCGACACCACCTGCGGCGTGGTGACGATGATCGCGCCGGCGACCGGAACGGTCTGGCTGAGCGTCAACGCCACGTCACCCGTGCCCGGCGGCATGTCGATCACCAGGTAGTCGAGCTCCGCCCACCGGACTTCGCGGAAAAACTGCTGCAGCGCGCCGTGCAGCATCGGCCCGCGCCAGATGATCGGCGCGTCGTCGGTCGTCATGAAGCCCATGGAGACGACCTGGAGGCCGTATCGTTCGGCGGGCAGGATCTTCTGGCCGTCCGTGGTGAGCTGAGTCTTCAGGCCGAGCATGATCGGCACGTTCGGACCGTAGATGTCCCCGTCGATCATGCCGACCTTGCTGCCGGACCTGGCCAGCGCCAGCGCGAGATTGACGGCCACGGTGGTCTTGCCGACGCCTCCTTTGCCCGCGCCGACCGCGATGATGTTCTTCACGCCGGGAATCGATGCGCGCGTGCCGTCGCCCGCCATGGCTTCGCGCACACGCGCGCTCATGCGGACGTCGACGTCCGTGACACCGGACAGGCCCATGACGGCCGCGCGCGCCTGATCGCGCATCTGATCCTTGACCGGACACGCGGGCGTGGTCAGCTCGATGGTGAAGGAGACGCGGCCCGAGTTGATCGAGAGGTCCTTGATGAACCCCAGGCTGACGATATCGCGATGTAAATCCGGGTCCTGGACGATCTTCAGCGCGTCGAGGACGCCGGCCGGTTCAACTGCCATGCTCGTGGTGTGTCCTTCTCAAGCCGCCAGCGGACGGGCCGTCGGCCCCTGCGGGAAATCGCGGTCGACCTCGGTCCGGGCTTACTCTTCCGGATGGTACCCACTAACAGAGTATCGTACCGGGATTCAGGCGGCAGTACCGAAGAGCGCCTTCCCGCGTTCGCTGAGCAGCACCCAGAGCGCGTAGCATCCAAGCGCGGTGCCGTATGGCAGCAGCAGCAGATCGATGGATCCGACCATCAGCGCCGCCAGCCGTGCCCGATGCCGATGACGTCGAAGCAGCACGCCGATCATGACGTGGCCCGCGCCCCACACGATGGCGATCACGGCCAGGGTGATGAAGGCCGCCGCCGTCACGCCCACCGCGACGCCCCCGGCGAGATTCGGCGAAGTCGCGAGCGAAGCCCCGCCCACGCCGAGCGCCAGCGTGGACAAGCCGACGAGCGCCGTCACCACGCCCCAGACGACGAACAGGACGCCGACGAAGTCGACGTGCCTGGCCACGAGGATTACACGAGGGTGGACTGGACCGCGACGCGTACTTCGACGCGGACAGGACCCGTCTGAGGAGAGGTCAGCCGGAAGCGAAACGTGGCCCCGTCGGCCACTCCGGCCGGCAGCGCCAGCCGCACGGGGTGATTAAAGAGCGACGCGCCCGTCCCCGCGCACTCCGTGCAGGGCTCGGTCCACGACTCGCCGCGGCCCCCGCACGTCAGGCACGTGCCGCTTACAGGTAGCGAGAGATACACCACGTGGCCGCCTGCCGCTTCGCGCCGCGACACCGACACTTCGGCCGCCACCACGTCGCGCTCCTCGGCCTCGCCGAGAAACGCGTGGCGCATGCCGTCGACCACGCGGCCCACGGCCGGAAAATCGATGGCGATCTCGTCGGCAAAGCACGAATGCGGCACGAAGGTACGATAGGAGCGGGGCCTCGCCTTGTCAAGGTTGTCAGGCCTGCGCGGCGGTTGTCAGAGGCGCGCACGGATGCTAACGTGCGGTTGACATGACGCGGAAAGAGTGCCCCCTCTGCGGCGAGATGATGACGCTCAGGGACACCCAGGCCACGACTCAGATTCCCGGCAATCCAAAACCAACGGTCCATACCGTTCGGGAATGGTTCTGCCCGGATTGCGAATACTTTGAAGAAGCCGGAGTAGGTGATGAAGACTGACGGAACAACCTGACAACGACGGCGCGCCGGTTCAGCGCGCGCCGATCGTGAGCAGAACTTCCTTCCGGAGCGTATCTTCGAACTCCTCGAACTTCAGCGCTGTTTCACATTCGTCGCAGAGCACTTCGAGCACGGTCGGACGGTCTTCTTCCGATACTTCGACCCGACCGTCTTCCAGGTGCACCACGTGCATTTGCAGCGTTTTGACCTGGAAATTCCGGTCGTTACCGCAGCTCGGACATGTCAATGTCACCGATAGGACCTCCAAAACATTGATCTTATGGGAAGGATCCGGGAGACGCAACGAGAATCAGCCAACGATCTATCAATCTTCGCGAAATGGCCCGAAATCTGCTAAGTTTGCCGGATATCTATATGACGACCGTGAGCGGCGATGAGATCCGGAGTGAAGCTCGCGGTCCACACTGGATCGCATGGGTCAGCCGCGATGGCGACCCCAAACCGCACAGGTCCGTGGTCCTGGTCGGCCAGACGAAGGCCGAAGCGGAAGCCAACGCCCGTCGCTGGCTCGCGCTGGGCTGATGGCCGCGCCAAACGGCTCATAACAGACATCTTTCAGACGCTCAGCGGCCGGTCTTCAACCTCGGGGGCTCACGGCTTCACAGGGCTTACAGCAGCGCGGGCAGCCGCCTCAAAGCGCCCCCCGAAACGCTTGGGCAGGACTTCGCCCAGGCTTCCGCGGCCCGGCTTGAACGCGCCATCCTTGACCGCGGCGGCGAGATACAGCCGATCGCGGGCGCGCGTCACCGCGACGTATAAGAGGCGCTTGGTTTCCTCGCGTTCCCGCGCGGTCGCATCTTCGTCAGCTTCCGAGTCGAAGTCCCCGATCGACACCGACGGCGTGCCGTAGCCGTCGGTCAGCACGCGCACGGGCGCGCGCGGCCCGCCCGCGCCCCGTTGGATGTTCACGACGAACACAATCGGGAACTCCAGCCCCTTGGCCGCGTGCACGGTCATCAGGCTGACCGCGTCGATGGCGTCCACGACGGCGTTCGATTCGTCGCCGACGGCCAGGTCGTCGAGAAAGTCGGCGATTCGCACGAGCGTCGCGTAGCCGCGGTTTTCGACTTTCCGGATCAGCGCCCGCAGCTTCTTGACGTTTTCACGCGCCTGCGGCCGGCGGGATCCGCGCATTTCAAAGGCGTACGCGGTTTCCCGCAACACCTCCTCCAGCACCTCCGAGGGCGGCAGGCGGTCCACCATCGCGAGCCAGCGCGGCAACGCGCGCCGCACACGATCCAGCACGCCGCGATCTTCATCGTCGAGCTGATCGAGCTCCACCGGAGGCTCGGGATTCGCCAAGGCGTCCGCGAGGCGTCGTCCGAGGAGCACGATGGCCCTGTCGGACACCCTGACTATCCGCGAACGCAGGAATGCCGCGGCACGGAGGTCGGATGTCGGGTCCGCCAGGAAACGCAGCAACGCGATCAGGTCCTGGATTTCGTCGGCCTCGAAGAACCCCAGCCCTTTGTAAACGTAGGTCGGGATATGGCGCCGATCGAGTGCGGCTTCGTAGTCGCGGTGGCTGTCGCGCGAGCGGAACAGCACGGCGATATCGGCCGCGCGAACGGGACGGGCGATGCCCGTGCGCGAGTCACGGACGCCGGCGCCGGAATCGGGAGACAGGAGGCGTTCGACCTCGTCCGCGACGCGTTCCGTCGTCGCTTCGACGGTCTCCCCCGCCAGGAACCCGACGGCGTCGTCGACGTTCGCGGCGGCGGCAAACAGCGGCAACTCGGCGTCGACAACTGGGACAACCGGAAACCGGTCATCCTCTGCGTAGCGAAAAGCGTCCCGGCGGGCGGCGTCCGTCGTTCCGGCGATCTCGGCGAACAGTTCGTTGACGAACGCCAGCAGCCCGGGCACGGCCCGAAAGCTGACGGAGATCGCCTGGCGCGTGGCGTCGTCTCCCCGGAGCCCTCCGATGAAAACCGCGGCTTCATCCAGCACGGCGACTTCCGCGTCGCGGAAGCCGTAGATGGACTGCTTGCGGTCGCCGACCACGAAGATCGATGGAGCCAGGGCGTCCGCGGAGGCCCCGAAGCCTTCGCCCCAGCTCCTCACCAGCAGCGCGACCAGCTCCCACTGCGCGCGGTTCGTGTCCTGAAACTCGTCCACCAGCACGTGCTGAAATCGCGCCTCGAGCCTGTAGCGGCTCTGGGAAAACTCTTCCATCTGCCTGAGCAGGCCGACCGCTCGCGACAGGACCTCTGAAAAGTCGAGGACGGCGTGGGCATCGAGGGTTCGCCGTGTATTGTGAAAGCGCGACCTGGAACAGGCGCCAGACCCCCCGCGACAGGATGACATTGAGGTCGCGGCGGAATGCACGCACGGCTTCCTCGATCGCCGGCGCAACCGCCTCGACGGCGTCGCGGTGCCGCTTCCACGCCGTCTCCGACGCACAGTGCTCTTTCTTGACCTCCGCCTGACCAAATCCCCTGGCCGTGCGCGGCTTGCCTTCCAGGGTCATGAAGTAGCCGCGCATCCGGTCGACGAGCGAACGGAAGGCCGCCTGGGCTTCTGGACGTTCGTACGCCTGAACAGTCTGAGAGCAGAGCGACCGGAGATCCGCGGCGAGCATGGCGAATTGCGGGTGGCCGAGCGGCCCCTCTCGGAGCAGCGTGTCGAGATCGGCGTTCCGAGGCGCGTGAAGGAGGATGTCGGCGAACCGCTCCGCGGTGCGCCGGCAGGCGACTTCCGGCGTCAGGTCGCTCGGACCGAACGCGAGAAAGCGCTGCAGGACATCGGCGGCCACGAGACGGCGGCCGAGAAGCGCCGTCAGGCCCTGACGCAACTTCCGCTCGTTCAACTGCAGGAACACCAGGGCCAGATCGGCGTCGGTCTGCGCCTGGTGGCGGCAGATCCGGAGCGCGCGATCGAGTGCTTCGCCGATGAGCCGCGGAATCTCGGTCTCGTCGGCCAGGTCGAAGCCCGGCTCGACGTCAGCTTCGAGCGGGAACTCGCGGATGAGCGACAGGCAGAATGCGTCGATGGTCGAGATCGCGATCTCGCCGAGCCGCTCGCGCAGCGCTTTCCAGCGCGCTGCCGGCAGCTGGGCCGTGCGGCTGGCCTCTTTCAGCCGCTCGACAATCCGTTGCCGCATTTCGGCGGCGGCTTTCCGGGTGAACGTGATGGCGAGGATGTGCTCGGGTGCGACGCCGGCCAGCAGCAGGTTGACGTAGCGTTCGACCAGCACTCGTGTCTTGCCGGTGCCCGCCGAGGCCTCGAGAACGACGTTGCGTGACGGATCGACGGCCCGCAGGCGGGCGTCGGCGTCAAATGTCACCGACATAATCCTTGCGGCAGACCGCTCCGTAGCTGCAGAACCCGCAGAGAAACACGTCTTCGGGCGTGGGCGGGAACTCTCCGCGTTCGATCGCGTCGACCGCGTCGATCAGCCGTGCCTGCGCCGAGGCCAGGACCGTGGCGCGGTCCGAGCGGGCCGTAAAGAGCGGCGTCACCTTCTTGGCGCCGCGGAACGAAATGTACGCGGCCTCACCAAGCGTCCAGCTCCGGCCGCGATGATTTTGCAGACGCTGCTCGGAGCAAATTCCATAAATCGGCAATTGGAGGGCTCGCGACTTGTTGGGCGCGGACGACAGCTTGTAGTCGATCAGCCTGAATGTCCCGTCTTCGAGCAGGTCGAGCCGATCCGCGACACCCGTGAGCGCAATTGTCCTGTCGCCACGCGGTCCGGTGAATCCAAATTCGCCTTTCAGTCGGTACTCGAGCAGCCGCTCGACCACCTCCGCCGGCCGCTCGGCCTCCATGCGGAACACCACCTCGCCAAGACCCGCGGCCACCGGCGAGCCGAGCAGCCTCGTGCGCTCGAGCGCGGCCTCGGCTTCCGGCAGCGTCTTCAACTGCTCCTCGGCGACGGCGGCGAACAACTCGCGGGCGGCGTCGAGGTTCGCCGAGGTGATCGCGCGGTGACCCCGCTGCTGCCAGGCCGTGAAGAACGCTTCGAAGACCTTGTGCACGAAGAGGCCCTGGCGCTTCGGGTCCATCACCTCCTCGTCTTCACGCTCCTCGTCCAGGCGCATCACATAGCGCGCGAAATACTTGAACGGACACGTCTCGTACGTTTCGATCGCGCTCACGGACAGCGCGCGCGGCGCCTGCGGCCCTGCCGCGCCGTGATAGGCCGGGAGCGATCGGCTGCTGCGCGCCTGCCGGAACACGGCCCACTCGTGGGCGTCGGCATCCAGCGCGTCGAGGCGAACGGGGTCCGCCCACAATGCCTCGTCGCGAAAGACCGCCACGGGCGCGCCGGCCGCTTCAGCTTTCACCGCCGTTAAACGCGCGGCCTCGAGCTCTTCGATCAGGAACGATGGCTCGACCAGCGCCTCATCGTCGAACCGGAATGTGGAGACCACGACCTGGCGGGAAGGCGATCGGAGCAGATCGACGAAGGCCGCAGTGGATGCGCTCCAGCGGTCGCGTTCCGAGGGCCAGCCGAGCGTCGCGAGGATGGCCGGCGAATAGAAGATGTTCCGGCGCGGGCGCTCCGGCCACTCCCCTTCGATCATGCCGACAATCGTGGTGGTGTCGAAGTCGCCGAACCGGGCCGCGTGGGCGTCCAGAAGATGAACGCCCTCAGCGCCTCCGCGCGGATCGAAGGTCTGTTCTTCGATCCAGCGCCGGATATCCGGGGCGAGGTCTTCGATAGTCGCCATATCCGCGCCGGCGTCGCCATGCGATGCGTGCGCGGATGCAAGAGACTTCAAGACGCCAACGATCGCCGCGCAGGCGCGAATCGATCGGTCGCCGGCATCGGGAGCGGCGTGTGATTCGAGAAACGTCGCCAGCGCCACGAGCTGTTCCGACGCCGGAGCGGAGCGTGTCAGCGGCAGCAGCTCCTCCGCGACGCGAGCGACAACCGCCGCGGCCTGACGGACCTCTGCGTCGCCGCTGAAGCCCGCGACAAATGCGCGGAGGTCGTCGATCTCGCCAAGATACCGCTGCTCGTGCATCGCACGATCGAGTCCGGCGAGGCCCCGGCGCGTCAGGCCCGCTCCCGGCGAGAGCTGAGGCGACCGGAGCAGCGCCAGCGCCGAGGCACGGGTGAACTCGGAAGACACAAACTCGATAATCAGATCGAGCGCGGCGGCCGCGGGTTCCGCGGCGAGCGGAAGCGTGTCGACGGCCTGATACGGAATCCTGGCGCCGCCGAACACCTCGCGCGCGAGATACAAGTACGGCAGAGGCTTCGCGAACACCACCGCGTGGACGTCCGGCTCGATGGCAGCGCGGCGCGCGACAGCGACCAGCTCCTCCTCCCGGTCGCGATGGATCCATACGGATAAGCCGTCCTCGTGATCTGGCACCAGCAAGCGCGGGACAGGCGAGGCCGCGACCCCAAGGTCGCCGCCCTCTATCGTGTCCAGGCCTGGCAGCCAGTCGTTGAGCCGCTGGTCGAAACCCGATCCGAGCAGCCTGCTTGTGGCGACGATGTCGATCTCCGCGAGCCCGGACACACGCGTGAGCAAGTCGAAGTCGGCGGCGAAGAGGCCATGCGGATCGGCAATCCAGTCGCCGACAGCGACGACGACGCGCTTCAGCGGACGGGCCGCCGCCTGCTGAATCAGATGCGCCCGGAGCGCGTGCTCGTCAACAGCCGGCAGCGCGGCGACACGCTGCTCGTACGCCCGGTACGACGCCGCCAGGAACCGGGTCTGCCGTAACAACCGCTCGGCCCCGCGATCGCTGTCCGCGTCCAGGCTCTCGACCAGCAGCGATTCGTAGCGATCGACGCTCTGCCCCTGGCGCCGCAGCTGGTCGTAGAAGCGCATCATCTCGGCAACGAGGCCCGGCCGCAGCTGGAAGGGCGGCTCCGCTCCGTTGGCCGCCGCATGCGTCGCCGAGGTTTGCAGGAGGACTTCGCGTTCGCTGCTCGTCAGGACGCCGAGCGGCTCGGCGAGCCTGGCGTTGAGGAACAGATACAGCTCATCTCTCGTGAGAATCGCGGGGATATCCGATCGGCCCGGGACCCGCGCGAGGAACAACCTATGCAGATGGAACGCCGCGCCTCGTGTGGGTACCACGACGGCCGTGGAACGAACAACACCGGGATCACCCCGCACCGAACACGAAACGATGGCTTCTCTAAAGGCGTGGAGGTCGGAGACGCGCACGAGACGCGTCCGGCGAGGCGTAATCAAGGCAGCTGAGGCGGGCGGAACACCGCGCGCATGTCAGACCGCGCCCGGGTGCCGAGCATCAGGGCGCCGGCTGCCGCAGACGAGGCATCCCACGCGCGCTCGACGCTGCTCGCGAGCGTCGCCTCCCTGCGGATAATCGCGGCGTTCTCGGCCATGTGCACGGCGCTGATAAACACCGCGTGGGGGCCTGTCAATTCATCAGGCGGCGAAATCTCGGACGCCCGCATGAGGATCCACGCGACGAGCCGGTCGAGGCGCTCCAGGGTGGACGGCGACGAACCGGCCAGCGACTTGATGTCCTCGAGCGCCGGCCGGAGCTGGGCGAAGATGTCGAGCGGCCGGCTGATGGCCGCCCGATACGTGGCGAGATCGGGAGCCCGCAGCGCCCAGCGGTCGCGCGCGAGCCGCAGCCGGCGCGCGGCGTCGAGCCTTTCTTCGACCGTCGCGACCAGCGCGCTGACGGTGTCCGGGCGCATGCCTCCCAGCCACGCGTCGCGGCGGTAGATGCGGGCGATCACGCGTTCGACGCCCAGCACGTCCGCATTCCGGGCGCGGTAATCCGCCAGATTCGTCATCCGCGTCGTCAGCGCCTGGTAGCTCCGATCGATGCGTGCTTCGGTGGCGATCTCGCGCCGGACGGCGGCCCGGGTCGTCGTCGCCCACTCGACCGGGAGATCCACGTCGGTCCGCGCGAGCTCCTTCGCGGCCACCTTCAACAGCGAGACACGTTCGGTCGTGGACTCCGCGAAATGAGCGGCGATCACCGTCTGTTCGATCATCTCGCGCTCCGTCGGCTCCGGCAGCAACGGCTCGACCACGGGCGGCGATGACGAGACGGCGACGAGGTTGAGTTCGAACCGCGCCGTGGCGCCTGCCGTCAGCCGAAGGTCCGCGATGGCCTGATCGAGCAGCGTCAAAAGCTGACGGATGTCCGACTCGCGATAGTTGTAATGGTTCAGCGGCCAATCGGCGAGCGCCTTGCGCGCCTGCTGCACCAGCTCGAGACGCCTGGTCGTGTCCGTCGTCTCGCCGACCGCCGTGAGCGTCTGCGTGATCTGGTTCGACAGCGCCGTGTAGTCGATCTCGGCCTGTGTCTCGAGATAGCGCCCTGACCGGGCCGTGGCGGCGTAGCGGTCCGTGCGGTCCCAGTCAACCTGATCGGCGGGGATGTCCACAAGGCGCAGGGACGGCTTCGCTCCGGCGCTCATCGGCATCGAGAAGACCACGCGGCTTTCGACGCGCGCCACCTCGCCGTAACTGACAAGCGAGCGGCCGTCCTTCAAGAAGACACGGAAGATCGTCGCGTCGTCTGCGGCCGACGCCGTGAGGCTGCGCATGAGCAGGAAAAAGACGAACGCTGCGCCGGTTAACTCCCGGTTGCTCATGAAGTTTCAAGGGTAGTGCGGTGCCCGGAACCCGTCAAGTGTGGAAAACCTGTGGATGAACGGTGAATTTCCTGTGCACGAACGGACAAACATATTTTTTTTCGGCCGGCTGTGCGAGACAAGATCGGCGGCGCGGAAAATGTGGACGCGCCTTCGTCCTTCGCTTCGCTTGACGCACTCTGCCACCCGCGTAGAATTCAAGGCGCTCCACAACCGTCAGCTCATTCCACATCGTGATCGCCGCCGTTCATCGTTATCAGGAAACCATCGGGGGACGACCTTACCTGATCGAGGTCAAGGCCGTCTCGCCGGATCGCTGGCGCGCGTACATCGTGCGGATCCCGGGAGTGCCGACGGCGCTGATGCCGTTTTACGGCGCCACGCCCGCGGAAGCGGCGCACCAGCTCAGCGACTGGCTGACGCGCGCCTACGAGCGGGTTGAGCGACAGATCCCCCCGGCTTAGACGGCCATCGGACGTCGGCGGCCGACTCGAATCGGCGGGCCTTACAGCGCGGCCGGCATCCTTGAGTAGAATACCCGCCGTGTTCCGGCTTCAAAAGCTTGCCGTACTCATCGGAACGGTGGCACTCGCGTCGGCGGCGCCCCGCGCCCAGGCGCCGGACTACGAGCGGGCGCGCCGCCAGCAGGCGAAGACGGATGAGACATGGCGGGCGGCCAGCGACGGTTTCATGCGGATGGAGAAGATTTCCTACCGCAGCCGTGCAGGAGATCTCGACATTCCGGCATTCGTGTTTCAGCCCCTGGACGATGCCGCGCGTGGCAGCCGGCCGGCGCTGGTGTGGGTCCACGAAGATATTCGCGGGCATCTGTACGAACACTACATTCCGTACATCCGCGAAGCCACGGCCAGGGGCTACATCGTCATCGCCCCGGAGTATCGCGGCAGCATCGGCTACGGCCAGGCGTTCTACGACGCCATCGACTACGGCGGGCGCGAAGTGGACGATGTGGTCACAGCCGTGGATGTGCTGCGGTCGAGGTACCGGCAGGTCGATCCCGGCCGGATTGGCATCATCGGGTGGAGTCACGGCGGGTTGATCACACTGCTGTCGATTTGCCGGAACCCGAAGTTGTTCGACGCGGCGGCCGCGATCGTGCCGGTGACGAACCTCCTCGAGCGCCTCGACCGCAAGGGGGTTGAGAAGCAGCGCGCGCTCATCGATCCGGCGAACCGCTTCGGCGGGCCTCCCTCCGAGCAGCCCGAGGTCTACCGGGAACGCTCGCCGCTCTTCCAAATCGATCGCCTGCGCATCCCGCTGCTCGTTCACGTGGCGCGGAACGACGAGGATGTGAATATCGAGGAAGACATGCCGCTCGTCGAGGCGCTCCGAGCCGCCAAACCCCAGCTGGCCATGACGAAGGTGTACGATCATCCCATCGGCGGGCACACGTTCGATCGCCGCGTCAACATGCGCACCTGGCAGCCCGAGAACACGCCGGAGCAGCGGGATTCCTGGACGCGCGTCTGGCGGTTTCTGGAGCGGACGCTCGGGACCTCGCAGACCGCGAACTAGCACGACCTCGGCAAGAACCTTCCCCGAAGGCCCATGCTAGAATTAGGGTTCCCTACCCGAGAGTGGGCCTGTAGCGCAGTTGGGAGCGCGCATGAATGGCATTCATGAGGTCACCGGTTCGATCCCGGTCAGGTCCACCATTCCCTGAACTGTAGAATCGCCGGACATTATGTCTGTCGTCCCGCGGGCGCGTCCTCGATGCGGCCCTCCGGCCGAGTCGTGACCTGCCGTTCGGAATCGATGTCGACGGTCTGCACTTTTGCTCGGCGCAAGGCCGCCAGCTCCGCCATGCTCAAGCCGAGGCGCGCGGCGTGGCTGCTGTCGGTCAGCGGCGGGGGTTGCGGTGAGTGCGTGGCCTGCAGCCGGGCGCGGCTATCGAGCGCCCAGAACGTGATCCACGCGACGAGCATCGCCGCGAACAGCACGAAGCCGCGAAGGCGTCCCCATAGTTCGCCCCAGTCCGGCGCCGTCGCCGTCGTGAGCTCGAAGATCGGCGCGCGGAAGTAGTCGTACGCGAGGTAGAGCCCCTCACGCAGGAAGTACCCGATGAGCAGCCATGCACCTAGCGTCAGCAGCACGTCGCGTGCGCGCATCCACGCCGGCACTCGCGTCAGGATGATCGGTGGCTCGGCAGGCAGACGGCCGGCCTTCATCGCACGCCTCGATCGGGACTCACCCACGTGCCCGTAGACGTCCGCGTCAGGCGGAGGATCGCCCGCGGCACCCCGACGACCGCCGTGAACGCCTGCAACATCCAAAAGAAGAGCGGGTACCACGCCTGCCAGACGATCACCCGCAGGATCCCGTGCTCGAACCGACGATCGAGCAAAAGGCTGACCGACGCCTGGACAAGGTACGTCACCGTCAGCAGCGCGCCCCATCCCTGTGTTACTGGGCTGAACGCCGGGTAGTGGACAAGCGGCGCAAGCGGCGTCCACCGCAAGCACCAGGCAAGGAGGCCGGCGAGCATCACGTACGCCCACAGCACGCTCAACATGTAGTTGGTCCACACGAGCCACAGCCGCCAGAGCCGTCGATGGAACATCTGGGGCGTCAGCCGGAGCACCGTCTGAGTACCGCCCTCCGACCAGCGTAGCCGCTGCCGCCACAGACCGCCGAGCGTCTCGGGCATCAGGATCCAGCACAGCGCCTTGGGCTCGTAAGCGACCGTCCATCCTGCTATCTGGATTCGCCAGGTCATGTCCACATCGTCAGTGAGCGTGGCCGGCGACCACCACCCTCCGTCGTGCAGGGCCCGCTTGCGGAACGCGCAGACGACCCCCGAGACGGTGAACACACAGCCGAAGAGCGTCTGGGCGCGTTTGATCAGCCCGACGATGGCGGAGTATTCGCCGACCTGGAGCCGGGCGAGCAGCGACGACCGATTGCGGATGCGCGGGTTCCCCGTGAGCGCCCCGAGCGTGCCGTCGGACAGGAAGCGGCGGACGAACCACGTGACCGCGTCGCGATCAAGAAGCGAGTCGCCGTCGATCGCCACGAGAATCTCGTGGCGCGCGGCAACTGCGCCCGCGTCGAGGGCGAGCGCCTTGCCACGGTTGGTCGCGAGGTGCACGACCCGGAGGCGTTCGTACTTGGCGGCTAGCTCGTCCAGGATAGCCCCGGTCTCGTCGCGGGAGCCGTCGTTGATCCCGATCATCTCGAAATCCGGATAGTCCACCGCGTCGAGCGCCGCGAACACTTCGCGGACGTTCTCGCCTTCGTTGTGGCACGGCACGAGGATGCTGACGGGCGGGTACGACTCGAGCGCCGGCGACTCGCCGGGCCGCGGCTCGCGCCACCCGCGCACAACGCGGTGCAGGATGCCTCCCGTCATCCAGTACCACGCCATCACGAACGGGTATCCGAACGCAAAGCCCGGCACCATCGAGGCGAAGAGTTCCCGCATCGATCAGAACTTTGCGGGGAAGAGGCTCGACGACACGACGGGGGCCACGGCAGCCGCTGCGGGCCGGTCCGCCACCGGATCGTCGTTGCTCCAGCCCAGGGCGGCGCCGCCTTCGCGCTGGAAACGTCGCGTAATGGCCATGAGGTCGCGGTCGCCGGGCGGACGATCGCTGTCGAGCCACAGGCCCACGCGTCGCGCCGAACTTGGTGACAGCCAGCCCGCTGTCACCATCTTTTCGATAGTCCTGCCAGCCTCGCCAGGATCTGACGACGTTCGCACCAACGTGAGGTCCGCGGCCACGCCAGGGCCGCGGGAATCAGGAGTATCCGCGACCAACGCGAGCTGAAGACCCGGCAGTTCGCGTTGCACGGCCCTGAAGCAGGTCAGGACTCGTCGCTCTCTCCGTGGCAACTGCGCCGCGTCGATGGCGCGCCGCGCCGTTGCGACTTCCCACCGCGCGCCGGAGCCGACGTCTCCAGGCCCGACCAGCGCGCTGACCTCCTCGACGAGGAGACCATCCACTGAAGTGAAGATGCCAAAGTCGCGGCAGAGGCCCTCAAGCTCGGCGTCGTCAATATCAAGCGCCGCCGCGGGCAACCGCCCGTAGACGAGGACGCCCGCTCGCCTCTGGAATTGCCACGCGAACCGCAGGTACACGTCGGCCCTGAGGGGCACGGATTGCGTCGGGAACCACGCCGCAGGATGTCCGTCGGGGCCTGGTTCGACCGCGTCGATGACGACCGCGGTCGCCCCAAGGGTGCGGACGCGCTCGATGGCGGCGCCCAGCAGGCGCTCGGTCTCTGCGGGATCAGGCCGCCACAGCGATGACGGGCGAAGCCGTACGAACCGCTGAACGCGCGGCAGCATGTCGCCCACCTGCAGTCGCTCAACGAGAGCAGGCAGCGGCGATCCGGTGGAGAGCGAGAACCTCGCGATCGCGAGCGGGCGGTTCGCCAGGGCCGGCTCAGGATCGAATGTCAGGGCGAAGCGAAAGCCGAGAGTCTGGGCGAGCTCGACGGCGCTCTGCGTGTAGCGGCCATAGGGCCAGGCGATGGCTCGCGGCGCACGTCCCAGCTCTCGCGTCATCACCGCGATCGACGCCTGCAGGTCGGCTCCCACGCGACGGCGGTACGTCTCGTCGTCCTCGTAGCCTCGCGCGGGGTCGAAAATCCGGAACGCGAACGCGGGAAGCTGGCTCTCCTGCGGATTGGCGCGGATGGCCCCATGCAGGTCGTAGCCGTGCGAGGCGAACTCGACGAGGCCGCTCTGCTGCATCTCGCGCGCCTGCGCCCACGTGAGCATCGCCTCGCCCCCCGGACCCTGACCCCGGACCATCCACGCGCCCGGCACCGCGACGATCGCCGGCATTCTTGTGGCCAGCAGCAGCGGGTAGACGCGTGTGTAGTTGCTCGCGTTGGCGTCATCCATCGTGATGAGGATCGACTTCTCTGGGAGCGTCGTTTCTCCGCGGCCCGCCCGATCGACTTCGTCGAGCGTGATCGCGTGCCAGCCGTTCGAGACGAGGTATTCGAAGAACGCCACGAGATCGCTCGTGGTCGTGCTGTCGGCTTCGAGCTTTGCTCGCTCGTCCACGACGTTGTGCAGCACGACGCCGAGGAACGCCCGTGCGTCCCTCGCTCCGGGCGCTGCGCCTCGCCCGGACGCGGCGGCCAGCACGAGCGCCGCGATGACGAGCGGCAGGGTGCGAATGTGCCTCATCGAAATCGGTGCCCCACGTTAATCCACACGCGCAGGTTCCCGACGGGGAGCCCATCGTACACGTTACGGCCGTAGCTGAGACCGTAGTACAGCGCGGACTCGGTGGTCAGCTTGAGGATTTGCTCGTAGCTGGCCGAGCCGGTCCAACGGGTTGGGTTGGCTTCCTGGGCGAACGCGCCCGCCGAGAGTCGCAACTCCTGGTGCAGGCTTCGCTCATACCTCCGCCAGAGTAGGTGCCGCGCGGCCGCGCCCACGCTGGCGGACGCGCTCCGGCGGGGATTGAAATACGGGGCATCGAGCCGCGTGTTCCCACCCCACCACAGCTCCGGGCGCAGGTCGATGCTCAGATCCGGCCGCTCGAGGACGCGTGTTGTGAGAAACCCGCTGGCCTCGATCCGGTCGTTGCCGTCGGTGAACCACGAGCGCCGCACCGCCGCGGAGGCGATCGTGGCCGAGTCCCTGGCGTAGCTGACGCGCAGAGCGCCCCCGTCTGCAGAAATCCCATAGTAGGTCGCGCGCAACGGCGTGTCGGCCGAGTAGCGCTCGCCCTCGCCCGCCACCTGCAGGTGGTCGCCAATCTCCCACGTGCCGGCAACGCGTCCGCCCGTGCGGTCGAGAGTTCCCGTGTTGATCCAGACCGTCGCGTCGAGGGACGCATCGGGCCAGTCCGTTTCGACACCCGCGCCATAACGGGTCCGCAGGATGATGCCCTCGACGGGGCTGGCCTGCGAGAACTCGTAGGCGGCCTTGAGGCGCCAACGTTCGGCGATCGGCGGTGCCAGCAGCGCCGAGCGGACGTCGTAGCCCGAGCCGGGACTGTCGGCCGCGTCGCCGTGCTCGCTGCGGGAATCCGAGTCGATGCGCAGTTCCGGGGCAGCGTGAGCGCGCACGCTTTGACGGAGCCGCTCCACGGCCTGATCGCCGGGAAAGAGCGACACGAGCGCCGTGGTGCGCCGCTGCGCCTCGTCGTACCGCTTTCGCCCGAGTGCCACGTCAGCGAGCGCGATCTCGGTTGTCCGATCCGGGACTGCAAGTACGGCTGCGATGTGCGTCTCCTCGTCGGCGAGCCGCGGCCATCCGAGTCCGTTCGCGATCTCCGCTTTCGCCGAACGCAGGAACGACAGGGCCGGCGCGCCGTCCACGAGCGGCTGCAGCCGGCGCCAGGCTTCGCGGTACTCGCCGACGTAATAACGCGCGATCGCCGCCAGCGCCTGCGCATCGAGCCAGTCCGCGTTGCCCGATGGCACCGGCGACACGCCGCGCCACGTCTTCGGCCCACCCTCCGCCGCCATCGCGTCGGCCAATGCCAGCGCGTCGCTCACGCGCTCGCCCTCGAGCAGCGCGAAGAACAGGCCCACGCGCGCGGAACGCAGCTGCGGCTCGGCGGCCAGGACGTTTTCGTAGGCGGCGCGCGCCTCGCTCGGCCGCCTCAAGGCGAGCAAGGCGTCAGCTTCCGCCTCGCGGATGTATGGCGGGATCGGCCGTTCTTCGTGCCGCAGCGCGGCAACCTCGCCGACCACATCGAGCCATCGCTCGCGATCCCGTAACGCGACGACGCGGTCGCCACGCAGCCGGACGACGAGCCCATCGTCCGGCGGCGAGGCTGCGTTCGCGTCGGCGAGCAGCGATTCGAGGCGTGCGAGCGCCACGTCGATCCGGTCGAAGCGATGCGCCGGGTCCAGGGCGGGAATCGCCGCGGCCTGGTTGATGAGCGCTGCAGCCTGGCGCGCCTCGATTCCCGGATCGGGTTCAACAGTGTGAAGCCCTGCGGCGAACGGCGCACCAACCTGGACGAGGAGGCCGCTTACTTCGCGACGCAGACGCTCGTCGTCAGGCGCCAGCAGCCGTGCCGCGAGGTACGCGCGAAGCGCCGCGTAGGAGTCCCGGGCTTCGAGGGAAGCGCCTGCTTCAGCAAGGCGTGCGGCGAGCGGCCATTCGACGCTCTCGGGAAATCGCCTGGTGCCTTCGGCCGCGAGCCTGGCGGCATCCGTCCACCGTTGCTGGTCCCGGTAGGCGCGGGTGACTGCGCTGAGCACGTATTCAGGGGCCTCGGTGGCGCGCACGCTCTCGAAAACGTTCGTCGCCTCGCGCGACCGCCCTGCCCACTGAAGCACCACCGCCAGATCGAACTGCACGCCGGTATCGGAAGGCGCCGCCCGCGCGAGAGCCTGGAGTGCGAGATAGCCGTGTCGTACTCGCCGCGCCGCGCTGCCTCGACCGCGGCCTCGCGCGTCTGGGCCGCGACGATGCTGGCGCTGCCGACCAGTAGGCTCGTCGCTACGACGTAGACGAGTGCGCGATTGTCCAACGTGAAGACGATTCTAGCGCGGCACTAAGACAGGCGCGGGACTACCTGCACCATGCTGGGAAGGAGTCTTTTCGCGTCGGACGGTCCTCATCCGTATTCGACTCGTCCGATCTGTCATCGCTTACGGTGGGCACGCTGCGCCGACGGCGGCGGTTCGCAAGTCTCATTCTGAGTCCCAGCGCAATCGAGCGTTACGAACGCGACCAGGGGCGGGTGGGGTTCGATAAAACGCAAGGCGTTCCGAAGCTGATTCGCGACGCCTACCCCGACCCCGCAGCACTTCGCAATGACTCAAGGCATCGTCGATCCGATCACGGTGACTTGTCGCACGCGGGCGCAAAAAGGGAAACGAGCGTCGAAAGAACGGCGGTTCGATGCGGTCGCAGCGAGCGGCTGGACCGCCTCGGCTGCGACGGTGGACGGTAAATCGTGTGATACACTCGCGGCCATTCTCCCCGGTCGCCCGCCACACGATGCCTGATCACGTCGACAGCTGGCTGAACGCCGCTCGCTCCTGGGTTCTGCTGTTCGCCCACCCCGGTCATGAGCTTCGTGCCCACCACTTCATGGAATGCGTGCGGCCGCCGGTCGTTTTCCTGACGGACGGTTCGGGCTCGACGAGCGAGTCGCGCATCGAGGACTCGCGTGCGCTGCTCGCACGAGTCGGTGCGCGTCCGGCCGAAACGCTCCGCCCGCTGACCGATCGAGAGGCGTACGCCGCGCTCATGGCTGCCGATGCCGCGCCATTTCTCAATCAAGTCAACTGGCTGGCCGATATGCTCTTGACGGAAGGGGTCGAGGCCGTCCTCGTCGACGCGGCTGAAGGGTACAACCCGGTCCACGACGTCTGTCACTGGATCGCTCGCGCCGCCACGGCCCGGGCACGACAGTTTGGGGCCGACATTGCGTTGTTCGAGGTCGATCTGATCGCGCACCCGGATCCGTCGGAGCACGGTCTTCGTCTCGTGCTCGATGACCAGTCGTTCATGCGCAAGCTGGACGCGATCTCCTGCTACGCGGCGCTCCAGGCGGAAGTCCAGGTGGCGTTCGGTCGATACGGACGTGACGCGTTCCGCGTCGAATTCCTTCGCCGCGTGGTTGACGGCCTTGCACCGCCGTCGTCCTGGATTCCGTACTACGAAGAGGTCGGTGAAACACGCGTGCGCGCCGGACTCTACACGTCGGTCCTCCGATATGGGTCGCACGTGCGACCGGTCATCGAAAGGCTCCTCGAATCGGTGCAACTGGCTCACTATGCGACCGATTTCCGTACTCCTGACCAATAACGCGCTCGGCGCGCGCGCCGGGTCGGAAACCTACATCCGCGATGTCGCACTCGCCCTCCAGCGGCGTGGACATCATCCGGTTGCGTTCAGCCTGGTGCTCGGCGAGGTTGCCGAGGAGCTTCGTCGCGCCACAATTCCGGTGCTGGACGACCTAACCCGTCTGGGCGAACCGCCAGATGTCATCCACGGACACCACCACCTCGAAACGTTGATTGCGGTGCTGGCGTTCCCCGGTGTGCCCGCCGTGAACTTCTGCCATGGGTGGGTTCCGTGGGAGGAGATGCCGCTGCATCACCCGGCCGTCCGGCGCTACGTCGCGGTGGACGAAGTCTGCGTGGATCGCCTCGTGCGCGAAGAAGGCATCCCGTTCTGCCGGGTCGAGCTGCTGCTGAACTTTGTCGATCTCCAGCGCTTTCGTGCGAGGCCACCACTCCCAATCCGGCCATCGCGCGCAGTCGTGCTGAGCAACGCGGCCACGGCCGAAGGCTGGGCGCGCGCAATCGTTGCGGCCTGTCAGGCCGCCGGCATCTCGGTGGACATCGCCGGAGGAGCGGCCGGCACCTCATGGGCGGCGCCGGAGTCGATGCTGCCAGCCTACGACCTCGTGTTCGCAAAGGGCCGGAGCGCGCTCGAGGCCCTGGCTGTCGGCTGCGCAACCGTGCTGGCGGACGGTGCGGGCGCAGGTCCGCTGGTGACGTCGGACAACTACGAGGTGCTTCGACGACGTAACTTCGGTATCCGCGAGCTGAGGCACGGCCACGACGTGTCGTGGTACGCGGCGCAAATCGCGCAATATCGCGCGGAAGACGCAGCGCGTGTCTCGGCGCGCGTCCGCGAGGAAGCCGGCATGGAGCCGGCCATCGATCGGCTGCTCGATATTTACGGCGCCGCCATGGCGGCGCCGCCTGGCACCGGCGATGCGTCACGCGCCGCGGCCGCTCACTGCTGCCGGATCGCCCAACCGCTCAAGCGGGCGTACGATCTCGGCGTACGCGCCGAGTCGCTGGCGGCCGAGCTGCAGATCTCCCGTGCACAAGTACAGGCCCTCAGTCAGGAAGTGGACGCGTTCAAGGCGTTGCCAACCCTCCGGCTTCGGGACGTGGTCCTTAAAGCGCCGGTGGTCGGACCGGCGATCCAGGCAAGCGCCCGGCAGTTCGCAAAACTCCTGTCCAGGTGATCGTTGGTGCAAGCCGATGGTGGTCGGCACGCGCCGGCGCTCACCGGATCCTCCGGCTCATTCGACAAAGCGACGTCGGAATTCCGGCCGCGGTACAAGGCAGTGTTCGCGACGACCGAACATCCGGTACCGGTTTCGCGCGACACACTCGTATGCACGATCCGGCCATCCCGACGGAAGGGCCCGCATCAGGCACGTCACCTTCCACGGCCATCCGAGCTCTCCGGCGACAAATAGCATCGCCTGGCCTTTTGTGATGACCCGAGAGCCGGGCATTCGATAGTTCGCGACGACGTAGAACGAGTTCAGATCATCGGGATGACCCCCGGCACGCTTCACGATCCCACTGCCGATACCGCTCTGGAGGGGGGCGAAATCAAAGACGGCTCGCCAAATGATCGGGTGTTTCGTCCCCTGCCTCGGGTAATCTGTCCCCCATGCGCAGTCGTTTTGACCTCGTTCGCGTGGTTGTTGGAACGGCGGTGTTGCTGAGCGCGGGCATCGTCGCCAACATCAGTGCCTATTTGGCGGACCGCCGTGCGGCGACTGCGCGAGGTGTGCAGTCTGACGCCGTGACGGAGGACGGGCGCCGTTACGAAGCGCTCACGCTGTGGCTCCCGGCGCAGGGCACGATCGGATACCTCCCGCCAGCCGACTGGCCCGGCGCCGACGCACAGCGCCGCTTCTATCTCGCCCAGTATGCGTTGGCGCCACGCGTGGTCGTCATGTCCGCAGCGCCTGAGTTCGTCATCGTGACACCCGAGGCGTCCGCAGGCCCGGACGCCCCGAATTCCGCCGCCACCGACCCTCGACTACCAGATCACGTCGCGTATTCGCACTCGAGCAACGGACTTCGGGTATTCCGGCGGGTCAAATGAACGTCATCGCGGCGGTCGCACTCGGCCTTCCTGCGCTCGCCACCTACGCGTTGCTGCGTAGGCTCGCCAATGGCTCCGCAACCGCATTGAGCCGTGGTCTTGCGGCGGTCATCTCGCCAGGACTCGGCGCAGGGTTCGCGTCATGTTCGTACTTCCTCCTGTTGCTGGCCACGGGCCGTCATCGCACTTCGGTGTGGCTCGACGGGATTTTCTGGGTCGCCGTGTGCACCGGCCTGGCCGCGGCGCGCGTCCGTACCGGAGACGCGCCCGCCTCGGGATCGGAATTGTCGAATTCACCTGCGGCTTCTGTGTCCACGTGGCGCGACCCGCTGGTCCTCGTACCCGCGGCTGGCTGCCTGCTCCTGGCGGGGCTCGCGACCCTATCGTTCTGGCAACACTGGGCCGTCACCCCACACGGTGAGTGGGACGCCTGGGCCATCTGGAATCTGCGGGCACGGGCGATCCTGAGGGGCGCGCCGGACTGGGCGTCGGTGTTCTCGCCGGCGATCGGGTGGTCACACGTTGATTACCCGCTGCTGCTTCCAATGACGGTGGCGCGCCTCTGGGCCTACACCGGTCAGGAAAACCCGGTCATTCCCGCAGTGGTTGCCATGCTGTTCTTCGCGTCGTCCCTGGTCACGGTCGCAACGCTCGTCGGCCGCTGGCGCGGCTGGCCGGCAGGTTTTCTCGCCGGCATGGCCCTGGTCGTGCCCCGAACGTTCGTGTTCCAGGGCTCCTGTCAGTGCGCCGATATTCCCATTGCCTTCTTCGTTCTCGTCGCGATTGCCTCTCTGCTGATCGGTGCTGACGCGCAGAACCCCGGACCATGGCTCGTCGTGGCAGGTGCTGCAGCGGGTCTTTCGGCGTGGACGAAAAACGAAGGGATGCTGCTGTTGTTGCTGGTGGCGCTCGTCACCGCGGTCCGGACGCGGCGGTTCCGGGCCCTGCTGCAGCTCGCCGCCGGCGCCGCCGCGCCGCTCTTCGCGATCGCGATGTTCCATTTCCGGATCGCGCCGCCGCCGAACTATCTGTTCAACACGCCTGGCGGTGGAAGTATCTCCGACAAACTCCTCGACCCCGCGCGATGGACGATGGTCACAACCAGGCTGGCCGAGCTTCTGCCTGAGTGGGGCGATGTGCCGGCAGGTGCACTGACGGTGCTCGCCGTATCGGTCGTGCTGATCGCCGGACCCGATCGGCGGTCGCTGCGCCGTGCGGCGTGGGGACTGCTGATGGTCACCGCGATGTTTGCGGGTTACAGCTTGTTTTATGTGATCACGCCGCTCCCGTTGGCCTGGCAGATTGCGACCTCGTTCGATCGCCTCGTCGCCCAGCTGTGGCCGGCGTTGGTGTGGGCAGCCTTTCAGGTCACAGGTGTTGGCCATGGCGAACCGTCGTTCATGCTTCAACCTGTCTCAACGTTCGATCGCGTGGTTTGAAACCCTGCTGCCGGCTGCCTCATTCGGTGCCTTCCAGGACGAGTTGCGAGACACCGACTGGATCGACCCACATCGGCACGTGACCCCAGCCTGGCTTCTTGACCCACCTGGTGTGCACCGGAAGCTCGTTCCGATGCTGTGAGCCCTTCGGGAGAATCCAGTCGCGATTGCCAAACGCCACGGTCACTGGAACGGAGATGCCGGCTCCTGAAAAGGGCGCGCGGGTGTTGTCGAACGTCTCTTCGAATGCCGTCGCGGCCGCGAGGTCATCCACTGCTCGAAGCGCATCGGCCATTGGCATGCGCCTGCTTCCCACCGAGACAGGCACCGCGAGCGCCAGTTCCCGCAAGAGCGGCCTCCGTACCGTCAATTTCAGAAGACCTGGGAAGTTCTTCGCCATGAATCGCATGCCGCCGAACACGTACTTCACATGAGGCGCGCCATGCTCTCTCCACAGGCCGGCAGGAGAGATCGCGACGACGCTCCGCGCTATCCCGCGCTTGGCCGCCTCGAGGGCCATGGAGGCGCCGAGAGAATTTCCTGCCATGTCAACGGGGAACTCGATCCCCATTTCACGGATTGACCGGGCGAGGCCTTCAACGAGATTGGCAATCGTCGGGGGCGTCCCTGCCGGCAATGGGGGCGTCGATCCGAATCCCGCAATGTCAAAGGCGATGACACGACGCGTCGAGCACAGATAGGGCGTCACCGCATTCCACGCCGCGTGCGACATGCCGATTCCGTGCAGAAGGATTAACGGTCGCCCCGATCCTGTCTCGCTGCAATGCCACACCACCGATCCTCCATCGCGGGCCGCGCCCCGGAGCAGCCCGCCAGCACATAAGACGAGCTGGCCTCAGACAATGTGACAAGGCGTGACGATCGCGGAAGGGTATGGAGGGGGTGGAAGCCGTGAAGGAATCGCTGTCCGCGCAGTCACGCGGTTCGATGAAGGTGGTTGAGTATTCCGCGGCGCAGATGCCTGGAGCTCTGCGGCGTTTCGCATCCGCAAAAGCTCCAGGCTCGCGACAGAAACTAGTCGGTCACACAGGTGACCGTATCGCCAAGGACTGGGTGCTTGCCGGCAGGGCACGTGAGCGTTGGAGTGGGCGCCTGGCACGTCAATGTGGCGCCGAGCGTTGGCACAAGTCCGGGCGGGCAGGTCAGAGTGGTCGGCGGCGCACACGGCGTGGCGCCACACGGACCGTCACTCGGCGGTTGAGACACGACCGGTGCCGGAACGGCAGGCGTCGCGGGTGGTGTCGGAGTGGGCGCGGCCGCCGCTGGTGGCGCCGGCGGCAGTGGCGGAACAGCAGGCGGAGCAGGCGGTGCCGGACTCGGCGCAGAAGCGGCCGGCGGCGCCGTGGCCGCGGGCGGTGCCGGAACGAGCGTTGGCGGTGCGGGCGGTGTCACAGGGTGCTCGAGCGTTGGTTCCAGCGACGCAGCTACCGCTGCAACCGCGTCCCGTGCGTTGCACTTAAAAGACTCTCATTCCCGTCAGGCCCTGTCGGCACTCCTGCACAGCCCGCCACCAGAACCGATACACCCACGAAGAATGTACTCACGCGAATCACATCAACCTCCGTTTCCGAATTCGGGGACTAGTGTCAGAACACCAGTCACCGTTACATCAGGCACGCACGATGCCTTCGCCCTGTGGGGCGAAGGTGGCGCTGAAGTTGGCTGTGCGGCTGACTAAAACAATCGGGTCAGGAGATTGATGGGTGATTGCAATTCTGTCAGGACATCGAAGCGGATCCGCTTCGACGATCCTCGGATCCCTCAGGAGAGCTCTCGATCAGTCCGCACGGTGGGCCGCCGGATGAGCTCTGCGAGTTCGCTGGCCCGAAGCGGCTAGAATTAGCGCTGCCCACATCATGCGGAAGTGACTGCAATCCACGTTTCCTTCGACTCCAGCGAAAGGGCCAAGTTGAACAACAACGCGAAGATCCTTGCCGCGGCGGTCGGTATCGTCTTCGGGGCGCTCGCGCTGCGCGCCCAATCGGGAAACGAGCTGGCCTCATGCGCCGCAACGCCGACGCCCCCGTTCTGTCGCGCCGTTCGGGGCGACCGCGCCGGCGGCTGGCTGTCGCAGAGCCGTTCGGAGGTCATGGCGCCGCACGGAATGGTCGCGGCCAGCCAGCCCCTCGCCGCGCAGGCCGGGCTCCGCATCCTCAGTCAGGGTGGCAATGCGATCGATGCCGCCGTGGCCTCCGCCGCCGTCCTCAGCGTCGTCGAACCGATGATGGTTGGCGTGGGCGGCGATCTCTTCGCCATCATCTACGTGGCGAAGGAGCACAAGCTCTACGCGTTGAACGCGAGCGGCACCGCGCCTTCGGGCGCCACGATCGCGCGTTTCGCGGAGCTCGGCTATCACGCGGATCCCGCGAACCCCGGGCCGTCGTCCGGAATGCCGCCGGGAGGCATTCTCACCGCCACGGTGCCCGGCACCGTCTGGGGCTGGGATGCGGTCCTCAGGCGCTTCGGCACGCGCACGTTCCAGGATGTGCTCGCGCCCGCGATCGACTATGCCGAGAACGGATTCCCGGTTTCAGAAAGGATCGCCGGGGACTGGACGCTTCCCGCGGCGATGCCGCTGCGCCGCTGCTGCTCGCAGCGCGATCCCGACTCGCTGACGACGTGGTATATCAACGGCCGTCCCCCCGCAGCGGGCCAGCGCTTCCGGAATCCGGATCTCGCGCGGACGTTCAGGCTGCTGCAACAGCGCGGGTCCGACGTCTTCTACAAAGGCGAGATCGCGAACGCGATCGTCGCGAAGTCCACGGCGCTCGGCGGCACGATGACGCTGGACGATTTGTCAGGCTACAAAGGGCAGTGGGTCGAACCCGCGACAAGCAGCTATCACGGCGTCGACGTGTTCGAGCTCCCGCCGCCGTCGCAGGCGTGGGGCACGAACGAGATGCTCAACATCCTCGAGGCCTGCGTGCCGAAATGGGCGCCCGGGCAAACGCTGGCCAGCCTCGGCCCGGCCAGCCCGCTGTACTGGCACCTCATGATCGAGGCGAAGAAGCTGGCGTACGCGGATCTCTATCGTTACAACGCCGATCCCGATGTCGCGCCGGTCCCGGTCGCCAGACTCCTGTCCAAGTCCTACGCCGCGTCTTTGTGCAGCAAGGTGGATCCCCGGCGAGCATCAGGCGCGGGCTCGTCGCTCGCGAGCGAGGGCGCCGGCGACACGATCGTGCTGTCGGCGGGCGACAGTGAGGGGAACATGGTCTCGTGGGTGAACAGCAACTTCAACGAGTTCGGGTCGGGCATCACGGTTCCCGGCTACGGTTTCGTGCTGCACAACCGCGGGCAGCTGTTCACGCTCGATCCAGGAAGTCCCAATGCGATCGCCCCGCACAAGCGGCCGTACAACACGCTGTCGGCGGGCTTCGTGATGAGGAACAACCAGCCCCTCATGACGGTGACGCTGATGGGCGGCGAAATGCAGGCGCAGGGCCACGCGCAGATTCTCGTCGACGTCTTCGATTTCGGCGCGAACCTGCAGGCGGCCAGCGACATGGCGCGCTTCCGGCACAGTCAGGTCTCGAATATCGTGAGGCTCGAGTCGCCGCTCTATCGCCTGGTCGGGTCGAGGCTCAGCGCAATGGGCCACCAGGTCCAATCCATCAGCGGCAGGGACGTGGGCGGCGTGCAGTGGCTGATGTTCTCCCCGATCCGGCGTCCCCGACCGGCGGGTTCTACCGAGCCGCGTCGGATCATCGGAAGGACGGCCAGGCCGCCGGCTGGTAAGGCGCCGTTCCGATCCGGTCCAGGTCGGGTGCTGAACAAGGCGTCGACGTTCTACGTCTCTAAAATCGCGCCTCCGTCGCGGCCTCGCTTGGGGAGTAACAGGAGCACAGATGAAGACCTCGAGAACAAACCATCGTTTTCTGGTGTGGCTGCTCATCCTGACGGCCGCGGCCGCGCGCACGGCCGGCGCTCAGGGAACCTATAGGGGACCCCGGACCGGGGATGGCCAGCCGGATCTGCAGGGTGTCTGGAACTTCAGCTCCGACGTGCCGCTCGAGCGGCCAATGGCTTTTGCCGACCAGAAGACATTCACCCGCGAGGAACTTCGGGAGCACGCGGAAAAGACAAGAACTGCCCTGGCCACGGTCGCGAAGTTTGCTCCTGTCGAAGCGGTCGCCTTGACCTGGCTCGATTACACGGCCCAGATCGAGAACTTGCGCACGTCGCTCATCACGTATCCCGAAAATGGACGCGTGCCGAAGCTGGTCGACGGAGTGCGGCGCTTTCCGGGCATCGAGGACTTCATCGCGGTGCTGAGCGATCCCAAAGCCACCCTTCCGCCGGCGCTGCTGGCCGGATTCGGCGGCGGCCCCAAGGACGGACCGGAAGACTTCGGGTTCTCCGAGCGTTGTCTCGGCGGCGCCGGCCCTCCATTCATCGCTGGATTCGACAACAACTACGTACAGGTCGTTCAAGCGAAGGACCACGTCGTGCTGGTCACCGAACCCTTGCACTACGCCAGGATCGTCCCGCTCAACAGCCGGCCTCCGCTCGGCGAGAAACTGCGGCTCTGGTCCGGCGATTCCCGGGGACACTGGGAAGGTGAAACGCTGGTGATCGAAACGAGGAACTTCACCAACCGCACGCGGAGCTTCGCCGGCGCGGGCACCGCGCAGGCCAAGACGGTCACGGAGCGCTTCATTCGCCGATCCGCGGACGCGATCGATTACGAGGCCACGATCGTGGACCCGAAAACATTCGAGGACAAGGTCGTCGTGTCATTCCCCATGGCAAAGTCCGGCAGCCGCATCTTCGAAGTCGCGTGCCACGAAGGCAACTACAGCATGTCCAATGCGCTGTCTGCGGCGCGAAAGGAAGAGCAGGGCGCAACGAGGGCGACACCGTAACCATGCCGGTCGAGAGTTCGAGGCGCTACGCCGCGGGCCTGTGGTTGTTCCTCGCGCTGTTTGCGGTTCGCGTGGTCGCGCAGCCTCTCTCTCTCGTGGTCCACAGCGCGGTCCTCCCGCCATTCGAGTCGTGGCACAGCGGCGCGTTGCCTTACGGCCTGCTGGTCGCCTCGCAGGTGGCTATTCTCGCCGTCCTCGGCTGGACGGCGTGGCGGTTCACCACTGATGCCGTGACACCCCGGCACTCGATCGGCGTCGTGGCTCTCGCATTCGGTAGCCTGTATTTCCTCGCCATGGTCGCCCGGCTCGTCCTGGGTCTCACCGTTCTGAGTCAGCAACGCTGGTTCGCCAGTCCCCTTCCCACGGTGTTTCACCTGGTGCTCGCCGCATATGTGCTGGTCTATGCCCGCTTCCACTACATTCATGGAGTAACACCCGCCTCGAACCGATAATCCGGCCATGGCGGCCGCACGTTCGACCTGGCTTCCGTTCCTCCACTACCCGGTAGTGATGACCGGGGCGTTCGCGGTCTTCACACTGATGCGCAGCGAGGGAGCGGGCCTCGTCGCGAGCACTTATGTGCCGGTACTGCTTGCGGCGGCCGTGGTCACGCTTCTCGAACTGAAGTTTCCGCATCGCCCGGACTGGCGTCCGCCCGTGAGCGAAATCAAGACGGACCTCGGTTTCATGGCGGTCGTACAACTGGCGTTCCCGCCGCTCGTCGGCTTCTTCTTCACCCATGCGCTGATCGAGCCTGCGCGGGCGCTGCACCTGCCGATCGCCGCGCTGTGGCCGCACACCTGGCCCGTCTGGACCCAGGCACTGTTGATGGTGCTCGTGGTCGATTTCCTGCGTTACTGGCTTCACCGGGCCGCGCATCAGAGCGACACGTTGTGGCGGCTCCATTCCGTGCACCACTCGGTCGAGCAGATGTACTGGTTGAACACGTCGCGGTTTCATCTGCTGGAAAAAGCGATGCAGATGACGCTCGACAGCCTGCCGTTCCTGCTCATGGCGATGCAGCCGGCGGTGCTGTCGCTCTACTACATCGCGTACGCGGTGAACGGATTCTTTCAGCACTGCAACATCGAGCTGCGATACGGCGTTCTGAACTACGTGGTGGGCAGTGCCGAAACGCACCGGTGGCACCATTCCAGGATTCCGCGCGAATCCAACGCCAACTACGGGAACACCGTGATCGTCTGGGACTTGCTTTTTGGGACGTGGTTCCTCCCGCGCGAGCGGGCCGTTCAGGCACTCGGGCTGCAGGACCCCACGTATCCCAAGTCTTTCTGGGCGCTCATGCGCGCACCGTTCACCCGGTGAAGCCGGGACTGGCGTTTCGCGGGGCGATGGTCGCGCAGGCCGCCCGGGTACTGGTTGCCGGTCCAGCGGCACGCCGAGCGGCCAGATCGCGCGCAGGCGAACGTGCTTCGGGACATTCTGGATGCCAATCGCGGGACCCAATTTGGCGTCGAGCACGGTTTCACGGATATCCGATCGATTCAACAGTCCCAGCAACGGGTGCCCGTACAGGATTACGACAAGCTTCGTCCGTACGTCGAGCGGCAGCGGCGTACGGGCGTCGCCGCGCTGACCGCCGAAGCGCCGCTGTTTTACGCGCAGACGAGCGGCTCGACGGGAGTGCCCAAGTACATCCCGATTCCGCCGTCGGCCGTCCGCGCGCATCGCGCGGAGCAGGCGCTCTTCACCTACCTGCAGTATCGCGCCTGCCCCGAGGCGTTTTCTGGCAAGGCGCTGGGGATCATGGGAGCGGCGGTGGAAGGCCACCTCGACTCGGGGCATCACGTCGGCTCGGTCTCCGGACACTTGTACCAATCGCTTCCCTCGTCTGTCCGGTCGCGATTCGTCGTGCCGCCCGAGGTCTCCTCGATCGCCGACTACGATCTCAAGTACCTGGCCATCCTCCGTCTTGCGCTGGCGTTCCCCGACATCACGTACATGGGTTCTCCCAATCCCTCCACATTTCTGCGGCTGCTCGACATCCTGAACGAGCGGAGAGACGAGCTGGCGCGTTCGCTCGAAACGGGAACGTTCGCCGCGATGGACGCGCTCGACGATGACATCCGGGCCGTCGTCGCCCGCCATGTCTTTCCGGATCGCGCCCGCGCGTCGCAGCTGCGAGGCTCGGCGCCCCTCACGTTCGCAAGTCTCTGGCCTTCGATTGGACTCGTCACGACGTGGACCGGTGGCAGCTGCGGCATCGCCCTTGACAAGCTGCGGAACACCCTGCCGGCCGGCACGCGGATCATGGAGCTTGGGTATCAGGCCACCGAATGCCGAGGGACGATCGCCCTCGAGGCGGAAACGCCGGGCGGGCTGCCGCCGCTCCACCACCATTTCTTCGAGTTCGTCGAGCAGGACGCGTGGGACGGCGGGCAGCCTTGTTACCTCGGTCTCGAAGAGCTCGCGCCGGGCCGCCGTTATTACATCGTGATTACCACCGCGGCCGGCCTGTACCGCTACTTCATGAATGACCTCGTCGAGGTGACCGGGCGATATCGCAACACGCCGCTCATCCGATTCGTCCAAAAAGGGAAAGGCGTGACCAGTCTGACCGGCGAGAAGCTCTACGAAGGGCAGGTCATTCAGGCGGTGCAAAGCGCGGCGCGAGGTTGCCGACTGGCCGTCCCCTTCTTTCTCCTGGTTGCCGACGAAGAACGGTCGGCCTATCGCCTCTTCCTCGAAGACGATCAGTCCGTCAGGCCTCCGCTACCCGAGCTCGCCGCTGCCGTGGACCAGTACCTCGGCGACCTCAACATCGAGTATCACAGCAAGCGCGCCAGCGGACGGCTTGCGCCGCTGACGATCGCGTGGCTCAGGCAAGGCACCGGAGAGGCCTACAAGTCCGCGTGTGTGCGGGCGGGACAGCGTGAAGGACAGTTCAAGCCGGTCGTCCTCGAATACCGAACCAAGCTGGCAATGTCACTCGAGTCCTATGTCGCCGAGTGACAGTCGCGACGTTCGAATCGACCGGTTCCAGTTTCGTGAACTGAGGATTCCGTTCACCGTGGCGTTCCGGCACGCCGCGGCAGAACGCGCAGAAACCGAGTCCGTGTGGATCGACGCAATCGACTCCGATGGAACGATCGGAAGCGGCGAATCGTGCCCGAGAGAATACGTCACCGGGGAGACGCTCGAGACCGCCCGCGCATTCACCGATCATCACGAAGCGGCGCTGCGGAACAAGATCGACAGCTTCGCGACGCTTTGCGCCTGGGCCGCCGCGCATCGGCAGGATATCGACGCCAATCCGGCCGCGTGGTGCGCGCTGGAGCTGGCGATCCTCGATCTGCTCGGCAAACGACGCGGTGCGCCGGTGGAAGCGATTCTGTCGCTGGACCCGCTCGCCGGCCAATTCCGATACACCGCAGTTCTTGGGGACGCTTCGCCGGACGCGTTCCGGGCGATGGCGGAGCGCTATTGGCGCATGGGCTTCAGAGACTTCAAGGTCAAGCTGTCGGGCGACGAAGCACGCGACCGGGACAAGCTGGCGATCTTCGGCACCTGGCCGGAAGGCGCGGCGCGCGTGCGGGCGGACGCAAACAATCTCTGGCAAGACGCCGAAGACGCGATCTCCGGCGTCCGCGCCCTCGGCTACCGCTTCTTCGCGATCGAGGAACCGATCGCCAGAAACCGGTATGCCGAGCTGTCCCGCATCTCGCACGCGCTGAACTGCCCCATCATCCTGGACGAAAGCTTCGTTCGACGAGAGCAGCTGTCGCTGCTCGATGAGCCGACATCGCAATGGCTTGTCAACGTTCGCGTTTCGAAAATGGGAGGTCTGAGCCGATCGCTGGACGTGATCGCGGCGGCGCGCGCACGCGGGATCGGTGTGATTGTCGGGGCCCAGGTCGGCGAAACCAGCCTGCTCACACGCGCGGGCCTGACGGCCGCTCACGCTGCCGGTTCGGCTCTTGTGGCTCAGGAGGGGGCCTTCGGAACCTTCCTGCTCCAGCGCGACGTGTGCGATCCACCGTTGATGTTCGGAAAGGGCGGCGTGATCGACGTCACCGCGCACACCATGGACTGACCGCGCCCGGACTTGGCGCGGCTGAGGCGAGTCAATTCTGCATTGACGCCCTCCCTGGTCGGCCAGCACAGCCATAATCCACGCGAACGCGAAAACGGGAAGGCAGCTAAAATCGGAGCTATGGCCCGCAGAACGCTGTTCACGCTGACCGCGGCGCTCGCGATGCTTCGCGGTCACGGCCGGTGCCGCGCAGGCGCAAACCGTCATCAAGCTGCCCAAGAACAAGTACACGCCGAAACAGGACGTGGATCTCGGCCGTGAGGCCGCCGCCGAAATTCGACAGCAATACCCCATCATCAAAGACGAGCGGATCGCCCGCTACCTCACGGCGCTCGGCGATCGCCTCGTCGCGGCGGCTCCGCCGGAACTGAACGAATCCGTGTACCAGGTACTCGTTCACGCCCGTGAACCTGAAAGAGATCAACGCGTTTGCGCTCCCGGGCGGACCGATGTTCGTACACCGCGGCATGTTCGACGCGGCGGCTTCGGAAGGCGAGGTGGCCGGGGTGATGGCGCACGAGTTGTCCCATGTCCTGCTCCGCCACGGAACGGCCAACGCCACCAAGGCGCAGAATCCCTGGCTGCAGCTGGGCCAGATTGCCGGTGTGGTGGGCGGCGCGGTGGTTGGAGGCGCAGCCGGATCCGCCATCGCAACGGGAAGCCAGCTGGGCGCCGGCTCGCTCCTCCTGAAGTACAGCCGGGAATACGAGAAACAGGCGGATTTGCTCGGCGCGCAGATCATGGCGCGAGCCGGCTACGATCCCCGCGCGCTCGCCCGGATGTTCGAAACGATTGAGCGCGAATCCAAGAGCAGCGGCGGAAACGGGCCGCAGTGGCTGAGCAGCCACCCCGATCCAGGGAACCGGACGCAGTACATCACGAAGGAGGCGGGCTTCCTCACGATCGCGCAAGCCGCCGACGATCGCGAGTTCCAGTCCATCAAGACCGTCTTCGCGTCGCTGCCGGCGGCCAAGTCGACGAGCGAGCTGGCGAAGGCCAAGAGCGATTCCGGGGGTGAATCGGCGCGGCTGGGAACTCCTGGACAACCCGTGCCATCACCGTCGCTGGAATATCGGAATGTCAGCGGCGGCGGCGTGTTCCGGGCGACGGTTCCAAACAACTGGACCACGCTCGCGTCGAACGGCGCGATCAAAGTGGTTCCGCAAAACGGATACGGCCAACTCAACGGCCAAACGGTGTTCAGCCACGGCGTCGAATTCGGCCTGGCAAAGGCTGGATCGCGTGACCTGCGCGAAGCAACGAACAGCTGGCTCAAAGCGGTCACCCGCAACAACCCTCAACTTCGCCTGGCCGGAGAGCAGCAGGCGCTCCGGATTTCCCAGCGCGCCGGCCTCAGCACCCCGCTCATCAACCCTTCGCCGCTCGGCGGCCAGGAGCGTATCGGCGTGTACACGACGTTCCTGGCCGATGGCAGTCTCTTCTACTTCCTCACGATCGTGCCCGAGAACGACGCCGCGTCTTTTGACGATGCGTTTCACCGCGTCGTCGACTCGATCGAGCTGACGGACGCGCGCTGAACCTGTTCAGGTCCCTCGGACTCAACCGTTCCTGAAACAGGAAACGGCTGAGCGACTTTCACGGTGATGCCGCAACGAACCTGAAAGTTTCCACGACACGCATGGAAACGGTTCTAGAATGAGGAACCTCAGGAGACTCTCGATGGCATCCGACATCTTCGCGAAAATCGGGGACATCAAAGGCGAATCGCTCGACGCCAAGCACAAGGACGAAATCGAAATCCTGTCGTTTTCCTGGGGCGTGACCAACTCCGGGTCCGCGGCAACGGGCAGCGGCGCTGGATCGGGCAAAGCCACCTTCCAGGATCTCGTCGTCGTTCACAACATCGACAAGGCGTCGCCGGATCTCATGCGCGCGTGCGCGACAGGCACTCACCTGAAGGAAGCGACCATCACTCACCGGAAGTCCGGCAAGGGCCAGCAGGAATTCCTCGTCGTCAAGATGAACGACGTGATCATCACCGGCGTCACGCATGGCGGCGCCACCGGCCAGCCATACTCGGAGACGGTGAGCCTGGCGTTTGCCAAAGTCGATCTCGAGTACAAGCCGCAAAAGCCCGACGGCTCGCTCGACGCGGCCGTTGTTTTCAAGTACGACCTGAAAGCCAACAAAGAAGGCTAGGCGTGTCCGTTGGCGAAGACGAGGCGCCGGCACGCGAGCTGACGCTCGACGAGGCCGTCGCCTTCGCCGTCGCCCTGCAGAAGAGCGAACACCTGGCGGAAGCCGGTGAGCTCTATCGACGGGTGCTCGAGGCGTCGCCGGCTCATTCCGCTGCCCTGCACTACTCCGGCGTGCTCGCGCATCAACAAGGAAAACACGACGAAGCGATCGCCCTGGTCGAGCGGAGCCTCGCGGTGGCTCCGGACCAGGCCGACTGGTTCAGCAACCTCGGCATCATCCTGCAATCGGACGGGCAACTCGACAAGGCGATCGCCGCCTATCAGCGCGCGATCGCGCTCGATCCGGGCCACGCCAATGCCCACAGCAATCTCGGCGTGCTGCTGAGAGCGACCGGAAAAACGGCAGAGGCCGAATCGGCGTATCGCACGGCCATACAACTGAATCCGGACCACATCGACGCGTACACGAACCTCGGCATCCTGCTGAACGGACTGGGCCGGACCCAGGAGGCGAC
>CAVSND010000019.1:0-313360 GCA_963729215.1 uncultured Acidobacteriota bacterium
TCGTGGCTTTCGAAGTGCCCGAAGCCGCCCCCCTCGCCGAACTCGCCAGTCGTGGGCATCGGGACCAGCGCGCCCGACACCGCGCTCATGTTGTTCCCGAGTTGGCCGGCGTCGACGCCAAGCTGGCTCAGATTGTCGCCCCACATCACGCTATAGCGCAGTCCCTCCAGTCAGCCCGTAGAAGATGCCGCTGGTGTACAGACGGCCGAAAAGTACTCATCGGCGATCAATCGCTCGTCGGTCCCGAGCCATAACGGCCACTGTCCCTCCGTGGTGCGGGCGCCCGGCAGGCCACTGATGCCCAGGCCCAGCGCGACGTGCGGGTCGAACGTGTACACAAAGAGGCCGGCGAGCACCACCTGGGCGGGAAGCCCCTCTGAGGTGTTCGTGGTCCACACATAGGCGCTGTAAGTGAACTAGGGGGTCATCAACCAGCCCTGGAAGAACACGATCGCCTTGTTGAACTGAATGTCCTGACGTTGCTTGACCAACCGGGTGTTCCCGAAACTGTCGGTGTAGGTCTCGTCCAGTGCCCGCTGATTCAGGTAGCGCACGACGGCGTAGAGATCGATGTTCAGCTCCCCTTTCGCGGGTCGGCAACCTTGAAGCCGCGACCTGGCACGTACCTGCCAAACCCTGGCTGACCGACGGCTTCGTCCCAAGCGAAAACTCGGCGCTGCAGCCGTCCTGTACCCAGATGCTTGTCTGATCGAAGCCCCAGGACGTGCCCAGCTCGCAGGCCACCGTTCCGGTGGACCGCAGGAGCGTGACGCCCCCTGTGGTGTCGGCCGCGCAGGTCTGCCGCTCGTTCGGCTTCGAGCCGCACACCACGGCCACGGTCAAGATCCACGGGCTGGGCGGCGGCCGGCAGGACCATCCCCATCGCCACAATCACCATACTTGTCCGGAGTACCAGCGCAGTCATCGAAGTCATTCAGTCGCTCTCCGTGATTGAAGCGGACCGAGGGAACGCTCGGCTTAAGTGCCGATGTATCCGAAGGCAAGCAGCGGGCCACATGCCAGCCCGGTGGCCGCGCCCAGAAATATGGCGGAAATTGCCCCAGAATCAGCGATCCCTGATGTGTCGGGCAGCAGGGAGGCCCCAGGATTCACCGGTACAGGTACATGGCCATGTCACGCCTAATCGGGAAACCTCCGATATTTCGGGACCTGGCGTTCGCTCAACGCGACTCCCCGCCTCCCCGCAAGCTCGATTAAACCCTTTGAGTCGGGTCCTGTTTGCTGCTGCAGTTCCCTCCCGACTCGCCGGAGGCACCGTTCGTGCACCGGCTGGCCGCCGATAATCCAGTCGACCGAGCGTCTTGCGATCTCGGCGCGAGACAGACCTGAGGTATTTCGCACGTTGTGGGTCTCTGATTGGGGCATGCCACTGCGCCGATTTCTCGCTCTTACACGACGCCAACGAACTCAGGGGCCGTGACGATCTGCGACCGGTGGGTGACGCGGGAGGAACTCGACGCGTATCTCCGCTCGCCCAAGTACCGGCTCTTTCTCACCGTCATCGACCTGTCACTGACGCCTTCCCGGACATCCGCTTCGACGATCTCAATCACATCCGCAGTCTCGAGGTGGTGCGGGCCGTGCGCACCCCACAGCACTCGATTCGGACGGACGCCGGGCCATGATCGCTAACATGACCGCCGTGTAGCAGGGCAGTCCTAGGAAGATGATTCGAGCGGCTATTCGCTACGAGTTGGCCGCAAACATTCCGCTCGTCCAGTAGGAAGGGTTCATCAGTCATGAGAAGAGCACTGTGCGTGATACTCGTGGGCGGAGTCTTGGCGGCAGCGTGTGCGCAGGCGCCCGGTCAGAGCCCGAACACGTCGGCCACCGGCCAGGCCACCGGGAGTGTGCTTCCGCACCCTGAGGAAGCATTCAACGGCAAGATTGGGCGCACGGCCAAGGATTCGACACCCGATTTCCCAAAACCCGTCGAAGCGCCGAAGGGCGCTCCAAATGTGCTCCTGATCTTGACCGATGATGTCGGCTTCGGAGCAAGCAGCACATTCGGCGGTCCAATCCAGACGCCCAACTTTCAGCGCCTCGCGGACACCGGCCTGCGTTACAACACGTTTCACACCACCGCGCTTTGCTCGCCTACTCGCGCCGCGCTGATTACGGGGCGCAACCATCACTCAAATGCCAGCGGCGTGATAACCGAGATGGCCACCGGCTTCCCGGCTACAATTCACTCGTGCCGCGGAGTTCAGGCTCGGTGGGAGAAGTCCTCGAGGAGAACGGCTACAACACTTCCTGGTTTGGCAAGATGCATAACGTGCCGGACTGGATGTCGAGCCAGGCTGGTCCGTTTAACTTGTGGCCGAGCGGCCTGGGCTTCGAATATTTTTACGGATTTATCGGGGGCGACACCAATCAATGGCATCCGGCTCTTTATGAAAACACCACGCCGATTGAGCCGGATCGCGGAAATCCCAATTATATTCTGGACCATGACTTGGCAGACAAGTCGATTGCCTGGATGCGGATGCAACATGCGCTCGCGCCCGCCAAGCCGTGGTTTCTTTATTATGCGACAGGCACCGCGCACTCGCCGCACCACGCGCCGAAAGAATGGATCGAAAAATATAAGGGCCAATTTGATCAAGGGTGGGACAAGGTGCGAGAGGAGACGCTCGCCCGGCAGATCAAGCTTGGCGTCGTTCCGGCCAACACTCAATTGACAAAGCGCCCGGACGAGATCCCCGCCTGGGACACCCTTTCTGCCGACCAGAAACGCCTCTATGCGCACATGATGGAGGTCTATGCGGGCGCGCTCTCCCACGCGGACAACCAGATCGGCCGCTTGCTCGACGCGATCCAGGACTCCGGCCAGCTCGATAATACGCTCATCATTCTTCATGATGGGAGACAACGGAGCGAGCGCCGAAGGCAGCTTGCAAGGCACAACAAACGAGGTGGCGACAGCCGGCAATGGCGTAAGGAGAGCCTCCCCTACCTGCTCTCGATGATCGATAAATTGGGTGGTCCGCTGACCTACAATCACTATCCCGGTTGGCTGGGCGCACGCCATGGATGCGCCGATGCAGTGGACGAAGCAGATCGCGTCGCATTTCGGCGGCACCCGCAATGGCATGGTGATCTCGTGGCCTGCGCGGATCAAGGACAAGGGCGGCATCCGCACCCAGTTTTGCCATGTCATCGATATCGTGCCGACCCTCTACGAAGCCATCGGCATCACGCCACCGACGATTTTGACGGCGTGCAGCAAAAGCCGCTGGAAGGCACAAGCCTCGTCTACACGTTCGACAACGCCAGCGCTCCGACGCGCCACACGACGCAGTATTTCGAGATGCTCGGCAATCGCGCAATCTACAAAGATGGCTGGATGGCGAGCACGACGCCGCTGCGGCTGCCATGGGTCACGATTGGTTCGGAACCGAGCCCCGATGACTTCAAATGGGAGCTGTACAATATCGACAATGATTTCAGTCAGGCCAACAATCTGGCGGACAAGAATCCCGGCAAGCTGAAGGAACTTCAGGACGCCTTCGACGTCGAGGCGAAGAAGTACAATGTTTATCCGCTCGATTCGAGTTTCGCGTCCCGCGTCGATCCAGCTATCCGGCCAAGCCTCACGCGCGGGCGCAACGAATTCACTTATTATCCCGGCATGATCCGCATCCCCGAAGGATCCGCGCCGAACTTCAAGAATGGGTCGTGGACGATAGCCGCTGAAGTCGCGATTCCGGAGAATGGCGCAAGCGGGGTCTTGGCAACCATGGGCGGGCGGTTCGCTGGCTGGGGATTGCTGATGCAAGACAGCAAACCGCAATTCGTCTATGCCCTCTCAAACCAGCCCGAGCACAAGTTCCGCATCGCTTCCGACCAGCCTATCTCGCCTGGCAATCACGTCGTGCGCTTAAACTTCAAATATGATGGAGGCGGCGTCGGTAAAGGCGCAACGGGAACGCTGTTCGTTGATGGAAAGCAGGTCGCGCAAGGGCGGATCCCCCAAACGGTACGGCTCCGTTTCAGCCTGGATGAAACCTTCGATATTGGCGAAGACACCGGCACGCCCGTGGTCGAGGACTACGCGGACAAAATGCCTTATCGGTTCACGGGCACGCTCAAGAAGTTCGTCGTGCTGCTCGAGCCGGAAAAGCTGACGGAAGAAGAGCGCAAACATCTGCTTGAGGAAGAAGCAAAGGCTTACATGGCCATGCAGTAGGCAAGTTCAATTCGGTTCGAATGGACGGGCCCCTGCTCATCCGCGGGGGCCTCCGCCTATCTTCTTCGCCGTCAGCTTGTCCCAGGAGACGCATGAAGTCTTGTAGTACATCTGTCGTCACGTTCGCGCTGGCAACGCTGCTGACGCTGCCCATCGCGGCTGGCGCACAGGACACCACGGCGCTCGCAAAGCAAACGCAGAATCCAGTGTCGAGCCTGATCAGCGTGCCGTTCCAGGGCAACTGGGACTTCGGCATCGGCGACAACGACGACACCAGCACGCCGCTCAACTTCCAGCCGGTGGTGCCGTTCCCGGTCAGCAAGGGCCGAACGTCATCCTGCGAGTCATCATGCCGCTGACGCCGCAGCCCGGCCCGATGGGTGCGCATCAACGGCCTGGCCGACACGGTGTTGAGCGCGTTCTTTTCCCCATCGAATCGGGGTCGCGTCATCTGGGGTGTTGGTCCCGTCATGCTGTCCACCGCCACCAGCAACGAGCTGGGCAGCGAGAAGGTCGGCATCGGTCCGACCTTTGTCGTGTTGACGCAGCCCGGCCAGTGGTCGATCGGCGTGCGGGCCAACCCGAATCTGGTCCACGAGCGGCGCCAAGAACCGCAAGGATGTGAAGGCACGTTCCTGCAGCCGTTCGCCAACTACAATCTGGGGGACGGGCTCAATCGGCGCCTAAATGGAAGCCTCGGGCAACTGGAAAGCCGACGAAACGTGGACCGCGCCGCTCCTGTTCAACGTCAGCAAGGTCGTGCGCCTCGGCATGCGGCCCGTCAACCTGGTGATGGCCGCCGGTCCCATGGTGGCGAGCCCCACCGGCGGACCCAACTGGCGGTTCCGGGTGATGGCCGTCTTCCTGTCCCCGCGGTAAGCCGATTGATCCAAAAATGAGAAGTAGGCAACAGCGGCAGAAGCGTCGACTGCGGTCCGGCGCAAGCAGTCACGCCGCCCGAACGCTCCTCGTGCTGCTCGCGGCAGCCTCGATAGGCGGCCTCGGGTGGTGGCTCTACCCCGATCAATCGAAGCGTCCCGCGCGTGTGTCCGTGCCGGCGTCGTTCCGGCCCACCGTGGAGAACGCTCGACCGGCGACCGGTAGCGCGCCCGAGGGCATCGTGTTCGTTCCCGGCGGCGAGTTCTCCATGGGCGCCGCCGAGTCGCCCGACATGAACATGGTCGGGATGGAGGCCACGACCGATTCCAGGCCCATTCATCGTGTTTACGTCGACGGGTTCTGGATGGACGAGTCGGAAGTAACCAACGCGCAGTTCGCGGCGTTCGTCGAGGGCCACCGGGTACGTGACGATCGCCGAGCGGACCCCGCGCCGAGGATTTCCTGGCGCACCCCCGGAGAATCTCGTCGCCGGTGCGGTGGTGTTCTCACCGCCCAGCCATCCCGTACCGCTGAACAATCATTTTCAGTGGTGGTCGTACGTGAAGCGTGCAAACTGGCGCCATCCCGGGGGCCCGGAGAGCAGCCTGGCGGGCCGGGAGCGATATCCCGTGGTCCAGGTCGCGTTCGACGATGCGGTCGCGTTCGCGGCGTGGGCAGGCAAACGTCTGCCGACCGAAGCGGAGTGGGAGTTCGCCGCTCGAGGTGGGTTGAGCGGCAAACTCTACGCATGGGGCGACGAGTTCACGCCGAGCGGCCGCTGGATGGCCAACACTTATCAGGGGCACTTCCCCGACTCGGATACCGCGAGGACGGCTACAGCGGCATCGGGCCTGTGGGGCAATTCGCTCCAACGGCTATGGTCTTCACGACGTCGCCGGGAACGTGTGGGAGTGGGTGAGCGATTGGTATCGGCCCGACTACTACGCGCAACTCGCGTCCGCCGGCGGCGTGGCGCGCAACCCCCGCGGTCCCGACACGCCTTTCGATCCGAGCGAGCCGAGCGAGAAGAAGCGAGTGCACCGCGGCGGGTCGTTCCTCTGCACTGACCGGTCCTGTTCACGTTACATGGTGGGCACGCGGGGCAAGGGCGAAAGCAGCACGGGCACGAATCACGTGGGCTTCCGTCTCGTGAGGAGGCCCTGACCCCGTGCCCTTTGCACGTGCAGGGTTCTGGGAAATTCCAAAACGGGCATTGACCTTGAAGCGACAAAGGCGGAGGTCGCAAAGCGACAGTGAAGAGGGAGAGCCCCGTATGGTGTTGATGACTCCGCTGGTCCTGCGAGCAAGTGTCGTGGTACCTGGAAGGCGAGCACTACTGGCGGCGATTGAGCAACTTCCGCGGCACGGGGATCACGGCGCTGCCGTTCGACCACCTCACGGACACCGGTTTCCAGCTGCAGGCGTCGGCGATGGTGGTCCCCAGGACGGCGCAACTCTATCTGTCCGGCTCAAAGATTTTCGGCAACTACGGCAATCCGTCCGACGTGCGTTTTGGCCTCAACGTCTTCCCGTGGAAGAACCAGATGGTTCGCTCGAACACGGAATTGCTCTACTTGAACCGCTCGCCGGTGGGTTACCTGAGCGTCCCCTTTGCGTTGGGCGGGAACGGCCCCGTGTTCCACTTTCAACCTCGAAGTGAATTTATGAAGGGTAGCAGGCTGAACGATGGACAACGACGTGGCTCGAGGACAGTGGCTGGAGGCTTCTGATGGCTAAGGCGAAACGACAGGCAAGAAAGGCGGCGCGGAAGACGCGCCGCACTGCGCGGAAAGTTGCACGCAAGGTGCGTCGCAAGGGGCGAAAGGTTGCGCGCAAAGTCAGGCGCGCGAGACGGAAAGTCGCACGGGTTCGCGGATCATCAGACGCCGCGCGCCTGCCCGTCAAAAGGCAGGAAACCCCGACGAGACGAGCTAACGTGAGGCTTGGTGGTTTCGCCGGGAGACCGGCGGGACGACGGGCCCCGAATTTGGTTCCCCTCGATGGGGACGGAAGAGAGCGCGATGAAAACAGTCGTAAGTTCATCCAAGGAGGAGAGGCATGCGCAAGGAAGAGCCCTCCGCGAGAAGTGCCCGCGGACTTCGCACGCCGAGTGGAAGCCGCCGCACGACCGGCCGGACCCAGTCCGCCTGGTACTGAAGGCCGACGAGGGACGTCTCCCCGATCTCCTTCCCCTTCGCCACGGGCGCATGGTGGCTTCTCCCTTCACCTTCTACCGGGGCTCGGCGCTTGCCATGGCGGTGGATCTGGCGGGCCTTCCGTCTACCGGCATCCGCGTGCAATGCGGCGGAGACTCCCACCTGGTCAACTTCCGGGGTCTCGCCACGCCGGAGAGGCAAGTCATCTTCGCCATCAACGATCTCGATGAGACCCTCCCGGCACCCTGGGAGTGGGACCTCAAGCGTCTCGCGACGAGTTTCGTGATCGCCTGTCGCGACAACGGCCTCAGCGAATCCGTCGCCAAGGATGCGGTCCTCACCTGTGTAAGGTCCTACCGCGAGCACATGGCCGAGTTCGCCGAAATGAAGGTGTTGGACCTGTGGTACTTCGCCGTCGAGGCCGAGATGCTGATCGCGGGCGTCAAGGATGCCGGGATCCGCCGCGGCGCGATCAAGAACTTGGCGAAGGCGCGTGAGAGCAGCACGTCGGAAGGCCTCTTTCCGAAGCTCGTGGCGATTCCGGGCGGGTCGCCGGTCATCAAAGACCAGCTCCCGGCGATCTACCACTGGAAAGGTCACACTGCCGGGGAGATCCATCCGGATGTCAGGGAGGCCTTCGCCCAGTACCGCGAAACCCTGGCGCCTAACCATCGCATGTTGCTCGACCGCTACGAAATCAAGGACGCCGCAGTCAAGGTCGTCGGCGTCGGGAGCGTCGGCACCGGCTGCTGGATGATGCTCTTGGTGGCCGGCGAAGGAGATCCTCTCATTTTGCAGGTCAAAGAGGCGCGCGCCTCGGTTCTGGAGGCCTATGCGGGGAAGAGCGTCTACCCGAACCACGGACAGCGTGTCGTGAACGGCAACCGACTTATGCAGCCGGCCAGCGACATCTTCCTCGGCTGGACCGAGGGCAGGCAAGGACGTCACTTCTATGTCCGCCAACTCCGGGACGTCAAGATCAAGTTTGCCGTCGAGACGTTCGACAAGGCCAGGATGATCGTCTTCGCCCAGTGTTGCGGCTACTCGCTGGCGCTCTCCCACGCGCGCTCCGGGGACGCCGCGATGATCAGCGGTTACCTGGGCAAGAGCGACACATTCGACAAAGCTATCGCCGCTTTCTCGATCGCTTATGCCGATCAGAACGAAAAGGACCACGCCGCGCTGAAACGTGCCATCCGCGACGGAAAGGTCAAGGCGGTCATCGAAAAGAAGTAGCAGTGGTGCCCGCGGGAGTCTCATGAGGACGCGACGATGGCGTTCGAACGCGGCTTTCCCGCCCCCGGCGCCGCCGAGCAGGCGTACGATGCTTCCGAACTCCGTCGGGCGATAGAAGCGTACAAGTTCTTCTACGGCACAGTCGCGACCGAGGCTGTGATGCAGCAGGGGATGGCCGCGGGCGCCAAGGTGAATCGGGAAGTCGCGAGTCGAACTCGCGCGTCGGCGCGACACTGGTCTTTCCAGTCGGCAACCGACACGCAATCAAGGTCGGTTGGAGCACAGGCGCGTTCGTCCGGTCGGGGCCTGACTTCAACACATTCTCTCTGGGATGGCAGGCGGGTTGGCTCAGTCGGCGGTCTGCCCAGAAGCCGTAGGGCTGACACCCCTGAAAGGCCCTTGCAAAGTATTGCAACGGATTGCAGAGAACCCGACTTTTGGAGGCGTCGTCCGGCTTTTTACGAAATAAACCGACCCCGTTTTACCGGGGTCGGCTGCGATCGGCCTTCATCACTTCTCGTTTAGAAGGCCGGTGCTCTATCCAACTGAGCTACGGGCGCACGTGGTTGGAAGTGTCAGTGTAGCAAGTCTCTCCGGGCTTCGTGCGGCCCGGCATTGCGAGGGAGCCCGTGCTGTATCCCGCCGCGCCAATCGCGGGAGAGTTGGAGCGTGGCGACGTCATGGCCAAGCTTCGGCGGCATCAGGCGGCGCTCGAATCCGGCTCGGGTGCCGGTGTGAAGTAGTACGATCGTCGTCGGATAATGGGGCGGCAGGCGCGAGCGATAGTCTCGACGCGCCTGCCGTTTTTCATGTGGCCGCAAGATGATGACCGAGGAATGCTGGCCGTGAGCCGAAGTGACGAGGTCCGCGACTTCTACGAACGGATGCCCTATCCGGCGCCGCTGACCAGCCTCCCTGAAGATCGAAACATCTACGGGAATCCAGCCCGCCGGCGGGCGCTGTTCCATCGGATGTGGCCCACCGAGAGACCGCGGCCGAACCGGGAGATCCTGGTTGCCGGCTGCGGCACATCACAGGCCGCCAGACATGCGCTGCGCGAGCCAGAGGCGCGGGTCACCGCGATCGATATCAGCGAGACGAGCCTGCGGCACACACGCGATCTCCAACGTAGGTACAACCTCGATAACCTCGAACTTCATCAGCTCCCACTCGAGCGCGTCGGGGAGTTGGGACGCTCGTTCGACCAGATTGTGTGCACCGGAGTGCTCCACCACCTGCCCGATCCGGACGCCGGTCTCCGTGCACTTCGTGACGTGCTCGACCCGCAGGGCGCGATGCACCTGATGGTTTACGCGCCCTACGGCCGCGCCGGGATCTACATGATGCAGGAGTACAGCCGTCTGCTCGGTGTGACCACGTCCGAAAGCGACCTGCGCGATCTCAGTGGCACGCTGGAGGCACTGGCGCCCGACCATCCAATCGCGGGTGTCATGCGCCGCGCCGGAGACTTCCGGCAGCCTGCCGCCGTGGCGGATGCGTTGCTTCATCCACAGGATCGCGCATATACCGTTGCGGAGATGTACGACTGGATCGAGCGGTGCGGCCTGACATTCGGCCGTTGGCTCGAACAGGCTGATCAACCGCGCGCACACGTTCACCGACCTCATCTGCACGGTCGATCGTTTCGAGGATCCCCTGCTCGGCGCCATCGACGGCACGCGGACGGTCGCAGAGATTCTGACGGCGGCGGGCGAAGACGAACGTCACGAGCGCCAGGCGCTCGATTTCTTCGAACGGCTCTGGCGATACGACCAGGTCGTCTTCGACGCATCGGGTGCCGCTGACGCGGTCCCCTGAAGAAAGCAGATGAAAACCAAAGCGACCACGACGTCCGTCACCGCCTTCTTGTCCGGAATCAAGGACGAGAGCGTCCGCCGCGACTGCCGGGTCGTCGCCCGGCTGATGGCACAGGCGACGAAATCGAAGGCGAAGATGTGGAGCAGCAACATCGTGGGCTTCGGCGAGCGGACGATCAAGTATGCGGACGGCCGCGAGTGGCCGTGGATGTTGATCGCGTTTTCGCCGCGCAAGGCGAACCTCACGCTCTACGTCGGCAGGGCCTTCGACGGGCGCGATGCCCTGCTCGGAAAGCTCGGCAAGCACTCCGCCGCCGGCGGCTGCCTCTACATCAAACGGCTGTCGGACGTCGACCTGTCGGTGCTGAAGAAGATCGTCGCCGCGTCCGTGAAGCGCGCGAAGAAAGCGAGCGCATGACCCGCTGCCATCGCTCTCACAGCATGGCTGGACTCACCGCTCTTCTGCGCTCGGACGCCATGCCGCCAAAGACGGCCCCCACGAGCCGCACCGCGTTCACGGTCACGAAGGTCGCCGGCCCGTACGCAGCAAGTGCACTCGACATCTGCCCGGATCCCGCGACAAGGCCGACATAGAGCAGCGTCGCCACCAGTCCCATGAGAAAGCCGTGCAGCACGAGCTGATTCTCGATACCGCGGCCCAGCCATAGCACGACCACGAAGGCAGCCGCGAAGCAGCCGACTCCGATGATCACGGCAGAAGCGGTCGAGACGCCCTTGGCGATATCCACACCCGCCGCGGCAAATCCGCCAAGGAGGACGATCGCAAGAACGACCTCGATGAGAAAACCGCCGAGCAGGACACGGAACCAGTGAATCCTCATGACATCACTCCTTTCGCGCTAACTGAGTTGAAAACGTGTGCGCGCGCGAGGGGGAAACGGACGGGCTCAAGGCTCTTGCGCGAGCGGCACCAGGAGCATCACGAGGTCTTCGTCTGCGCCGACGCGCGTCCGGTGACCTTTTCCCGTCACGTCCTCCGCCAGCAGGACCCGCCCAGGCGCGAGCTGGACTGGCTTGCCGCCGACGACGTCGACTTCGCCGCGCCCGCTGACGATGATGACGTATTGGCGTTTCGACGCCGGGTGGCCCTCCCACACGAACCCGCGCGGCCAGCGCAGGAACTGCGCGCCGGTAGCCTTCACCGATTCAGATTCGCTGAGCTCCGCGCGCAGCTTTGCCGTCCGCCACGCGACCGTGACGTCCTCTGCGTGCGACTGACCGTCGGCCGCTGTGTAGAGTCTCGTGATCGTCATCGTTTCGTGCTTCTGGGCCGCGATACGACTCGCGCTCGAAACAACGGCCGCGAGCAGAGCAAGAGCAATTGCTGATTTCATCGTGGTCCTTCCACGGCGTAACGATACCACCGTGACCGGAGCGACGAACCGCGATTACAAGGTGCTAGGACGAGGGGCGATGCCAGACGGGCGCGAACACACGCAGGATTTCGCGCGCGGCACGCTCGTTCGCCATCGCATTGGGATGCGCGTCGAACGGGCTGACCCACATGCTGCGGGGATCCTGGATGGTCGAAAACGCATGGAACAGATCGAGGCAGTAGATCTGCTCGCTGCCGCACGTCCTCTGCACACGCTCGTGAAGATAGCGGAACGGGTAGTTCGCTCCGTGCGGGCCCATGACGTCGGGTGCGGGGAAGAGCACGGTGCCGACGCCGACGCCCGCCTGGCGCGCCCGGTCGATGAACTCGCGCAGCATGCCGAACGCGAGGCGCGAGTTGGGAGCGTTCTCATCGTGAAGGTTCCGCGCCATGTAGGCAGGGTAGCTGTCCACGATGCCGAGCGCGGGCTGGGCATTGGCCCACTGCTGGTTCAGGAGATCGTAAAGCACAGACGAACGTTCGAGATCGCGATCGAGCGCCCCGGGCAGCAGGGTATGCGGCTGCGGCCGCTCCATCTGCCGCGTCTCGAAATCGTTGATGTAGAGCTGCAGCAGGATGAAGTCCGGCGAGGTGGGCAGCACCCGATCGAGCGCGGCGAGGTGCTCCGTCATGTTGTTGCCGGGCCAGCCGAAATTCAGCACTTCGTAGCCGGGACCCAGGGAGGCGCCGATCAGATTCGAGAATCGATCGTCCACCGAAATCCCCTGGCCCCAGGTGAACGAATCGCCCACCACGGCGATGCGGAAGTGGTCGGCGCTCTTCGGCGGGACCTCGCGCTCGCGAAACCCGAGGCGGTTGGTCACGACCGGCGGCCCGCCGCCCCTCACGGCCACGAAATCGCCGGCGTGCCCGCTCGACCGCGCGTTCCGGAACACAAAGCGCGCGGCGAGCTCGGCGCACACGAGCGCCGCGCCGGTGACCACGAGCATCATGGCGAGACGTGCGGCGACCGCGACAGCGCGCGATGTCGATCGATCGGACGCCGGAGGGTGAATGACGCCTAGATCGGCCGGCAGCGTCGCACGGGACATGACGCATTTATTGTCAAAGAAATGCCGTCAATCGGCTAATAAGAAGAAGATAAAACGACGCCCGGTTGCACTGACAAATCGTGCAGACATGGTCTTGTGAGCGGTTTTCTCGTGCAGGTGGCTCTTTGCGCGCGTGTCAGGGCCTGGCCGATGGCGTCAAGCCGGCGCGGGAACCTGGAGGGCTGGCGCGGCTGACCGGCCCCGGAACCGGGGAAAAGCCGGCCAATGGCCACGCGTCTTACATTCAGGCGAATTGTGCTGCTTCCACCCCGCACGGGATAATCAAGGCTTCGTGAGCATCAACGTCGCCCTCAGTCACGTCACCGAGTACAAGTACGACCGGCCCGTCACGCTGTCGCCGCAGCTCGTGCGGCTGCGTCCCGCGCCGCACTGCCGGACGCCCATCCTCGCGTATTCGCAGCGCGTGACGCCCGATCCGCATTTCGTCAACTGGCAGCAGGATCCGCAGAGCAACTGGGTCGCGCGCCTGCACGTTTCCGGAGAAGGTCCGCGAGTTTCGCGTCGAGATCGATCTGGTCGCCGAGATGTCCGTCCGCAACCCGTTCGATTTCTTTCTCGAGCCCGCCGCCGAGCTCTTTCCGTTCTGCTACGAGGACTGGCTCCGCAGCGAACTGCAGCCGTTTCTGGCCGCCGAACCGCTGACGCCGCGCTTCGCGGGCTACCTCGCCGGCATCCCGCGCAGCCGGCGCCGCACCATCGACATGCTGGTCGATGTCAACCGCGAGCTCGCGCGCGATATCCGCTACGTCATCCGGCTCGACCCGGGCGTCCAGACCAAGGAAGAAACGCTCACGCTCGGCACGGGCTCGTGCCGGGACACCACGTGGCTGCTCGTGCAGCTCCTCCGGCAGCTCGGCCTGGCGGCCCGCTTCGTGTCCGGGTACCTGATCCAGCTGACGCCCGACGTGAAGGCGCTCGATGGTCCGTCCGGGGCCGAGCGCGACTTCACCGACCTGCACGCGTGGTGCGAGGTCTATCTGCCGGGCGCGGGCTGGGTCGGGCTCGATCCGACGTCCGGGCTTCTCGCCGGCGAGGGCCATCTTCCGCTCGCGTGCACGCCCGAGTCGTCCAGCGCCGCCCCGATTACCGGAGAGGTCGAGACCTGCGACGTCGAGATGGTCCATCGGATGACCATCGAGCGCATCTACGAGTCGCCGCGCGTGACCAAGCCCTACACCGACGCACAGTGGGCCTCCATCGTCTCGCTCGGCCACGCCGTCGATGCGGATCTTGCGCAGCACGACGTGCGTTTGACGATGGGCGGGGAGCCGACCTTTGTTTCGGTGGACGATCGCGACGCGCCGGAGTGGAATCTCGAGGCGCTGGGGCCGACCAAGCGCCTTCGCGCCGCGGATCTGCTGTGGCGATTGAAGGAGCGTTTCGGGGCCGACGGTTTCGTGCACTTCGGACAGGGCAAGCAGTATCCGGGCGAACAGCTCCCGCGCTGGGCGTTCGGATGCTACTGGCGTGCCGACGGCGTCGCGGTCTGGCGCGATCGCGGGCTTTTCGCGGACGAGCGCGACCCGGACGGCCACGCCACACCCGACGCCGAACGCTTCATCAAAGCCCTGGCGGCGCGGCTGGGTGTGACCGACGAGCACATGCAGGCGGGGTACGAAGACGCCTGGTACTACCTGTGGCGGGAAGGCCGGCTGCCGGTCAACGTCGATCCGTTCGATTCACGCCTGGACGACGAGCTCGAACGCGCGCGGCTGCGCCGCGTCTTCGAGCGTCAGCTCGATTCGGTCGTCGGCTACGCCATGCCGCTGCAGCCGGCCAAGGAGGGCGGTTGGCGCACGGGCCCGTGGTTCCTGCGCGACGGACGGCTGTACCTGATTCCCGGCGACTCGCCGATGGGCTACCGTCTGCCGCTCGACTCGCTGCCGTGGGTGGCAGAGGCCGACTTCCCGTACGTGCACGAGGCCGATCCCACGGCGCCGCGTCCACCGCTGGAACCGAGTGCGGCGCCGCGCCTCCAGTCGGCGACGAGTTCACAGGGTCCGCAGGGTCCGCAGGGTCCGCAAGGTCCACAAGGTCCACAGGGTCCAACAGGTCCGCAGGGTCCCGATGATGGCGTGCCGGAGCGCTTCGAGTCGGCGAGCAAGATCGTCCGCACGGCACTCTGTGCCGAAGCGCGGAACGGCGTGCTCTACATCTTCGTCCCGCCGATTGCGGCGCTGGAAAAGTATCTCGAACTGATTGCGGCGCTCGAAGACACGGCGGCGGCGCTCGGCACGCGGATCCTCGTCGAGGGATATCCGCCGCCGTACGATCCCCGCCTGAAGCATTTCTCGATCACGCCGGATCCCGGCGTCATCGAGGTCAACGTCCAGGCGGGCTCCTGCTGGGACGACCTGGTCGCGCAGACGACGACGTTGTACGAGGAAGCGCATCAGTCACGGCTGACGACCGAAAAGTTCATGCTCGATGGGCGTCACACCGGCACGGGCGGGGGCAATCATTTCGTGCTGGGCGGCAGCACGCCGCTCGACAGCCCGTTCCTGCGGCGTCCGGATCTGCTTCGCAGCCTGATCTGGTACTGGCACAACCACCCGGCGCTCTCGTACCTGTTTTCGGGTTTGTTCATCGGCCCGACGAGCCAGGCGCCGCGCGTGGACGAAGCACGGCACGACAGCGTGTACGAGCTCGAGCTCGCGTTCAGCCGGCTGCCGCCGACGGCGCCGGGCGACACCCTGCCGTGGCTGGTCGATCGCGCGCTCCGCCACCTCCTGGTGGACGTCACCGGCAACACGCATCGCGCCGAGTTCTGCATCGACAAACTCTACTCGCCCGATTCCGCGTCCGGCCGCCGCGGCCTGCTCGAGCTCCGGGCCTTCGAGATGCCGCCGCACGGCCGGATGAGCCTCGCGCAGCAACTCCTGCTCCGTGCGCTCGTGGCGCGCTTCTGGCGCGAACCCTACACGACGCCGCTCGTCCGCTGGGGCACCGAGCTGCACGACCGGTTCATGCTGCCGTACTTCGTCTGGCTCGACTTCGAAGACGTGGTGGAGGACCTGCGCCGAAGCGGCTACAGCATCCAGGCGGACTGGTTCCTGCCGCACTTCGAGTTCCGCTTTCCGCTGGCCGGCGAAGCGACGATGCGCGCGGCGGAGCTGACGCTGCGGCAAGCGCTCGAACCGTGGCCGGTCCTCGGCGAGGAGGGCAGCGGATCGGGACGTCGCGCTACGTGGACTCGTCGCTCGAGCGGCTGCAGGTGCACGTCACCGGCCTGACCGACGATCGGTTCATCGTGTCCTGCAACGGCCGGCCGGTGCCGCTCCAGCCGACCGGCAGGAACGGCGAGTACGTGGCCGGCGTCCGCTATCGCGCCTGGCAGCCTCCCTCGTGCCTGCACCCGACGATTCCCGTGCATGCGCCGCTGACATTCGATCTCGTGGACACGTGGATGCAGCGTTCGCTCGGCGGCTGTCAGTACCACGTGATGCACGCGGGCGGGCGAAGCTACGATCGGTTCCCGGTCAACAGCTACGAGGCCGAGAGCCGGCGGCTGGCGCGGTTCTCGCGGCTCGGCCACACGCCCGGCCCGATCGGGGTCACGCGGCCCGTGCGCAGCCGCGAGTTTCCGTATACGCTGGACCTGCGCACCTGATGAAAGCGTTCATTTGATCGCGGGCTTCGAGGCCTGCACGGCTTCGCGGCAGGGCTGAGGGCCCGCACTTCATTCGGATGTCCGAGCCGGTCATGGACGAACAACTCGACGCGCTCGCCGCCGCCTGCACGGTTCCGCCGGGGCATTTCGACGAGCTGCGGGACGCGGACGGCGCGCCGCGCCCGTGGTGGCGCGCGCTGGCGGCGCACGCGGATCTCAGCGCCGGCCACCTGTCGAGCGCGCACGCCCGCATCGCGCGCCAGATTCACGACAACGGCGTCACCTACAACGTCTACGCGGCGGAGGACGGCCCCAGCCGTCCATGGGCGCTTGATGTCGTGCCGTTTCTCGTGTCGGCCGCCGAATGGACGGCGCTCGGCCCCGGCCTGCGCCAGCGCGCGCGGCTGCTGAACGCGATCGCCGCCGATCTCTACGGGCCGCAGCAGCTGCTGCGCGAGGGCCTGATGCCGCCGGCGCTTGCCTTCAACCATCCCGGGTTTCTCCGGCCCGTGCTGCGGCGTTCTTCCGCCGGGCGGCGTGTTCCTGCACCTGGTGGCGTTCGACCTGGCCCGCGACGCGTCCGGCCGCTGGCTGGTCGTCAACACGCGCGCGCAGGCGCCGTCGGGCGCCGGTTATGCCCTCGAGAACCGCACGACTATTCCGCGCATGTTTCCCGGGGCGTTTCGCGATCTGCACGTGCAGCCGCTCGGACCGTTCTTCGAGTCGCTCAAGGACGCGATTGTCGGCGCCGCGCCGTGCGACGAGCCGTCGCCGTACGCGGTGCTGCTCACGCCGGGCCCTTACAACGAGACCTACTTCGAGCACGCCTACCTGGCCAGGCATCTGGGGTTCCCGCTGGTCCAGGGGGCCGATCTCGCCGTCCGCCACGACCGCGTGTTCGTGAAGACGATTTCCGGTCTCCGGCCGGTCCACGCGATTCTTCGCCGGCTGGACGACGACTACTGCGATCCGCTCGAACTTCGTTCGGATTCGACGCTCGGCGTGCCCGGCCTCGTGCAGGCCTGGCGATCGGGCCGCGTGCTCGTCGCGAACGCGTTCGGCACCAGCGTGCTGGAGTCGCCCGCGCTGTTCGGCGTGTTGCCGGCGGCCTGCGAGCGCCTGCTCGGCGAGCAGCTGGAGAGTGCGGGCGTGTCGACGCGCTGGCCCTGCGATTCCGCTGGCGCTCGACGCCGCGGTCACCGGCGGGGGCGGCGTGATCAAGCCGGCGTTTCCGAACATCTCGATGGAGCCCGTGTTCCTCGACGACCTCGACTCCGCCGGCCGGCGAGAGTGGGCGGATCGTTTCAGCGCCGCGCCGGGCGCCTACGTGATCGAGGAGCGCCTCCCGCTCTCACACGCGCCGGCGTGGCAGGACGGCCGTGTCGAAAGCCGTGCGCTGATGCTGCGTGTGTTCCTGGCCGCCGACGGCCACGGCGATTACACACTGATGCCCGGCGGGCTGTCCCGCATCGCGGCCGATGGACGCCCGATCGTCTCGAGCCAGCGTGGCGGAAGCAGCAAGGACACCTGGATCCTGTCCGATCCGGATTTGCCTCAGGCGCCCGCCAGCCGGCGCGCGCGCGATCATGCGGTCCAGATCGATGCGGGCGTCTCCAGCAGGGCCGCGGAACACCTGTTCTGGCTGGGGCGCTACGCGGAGCGCGCCGAGAGCACGGCCCGGTTGCTTCGTGCCGTTCTTTCCCGCCTGACGGATCCGGCCGCGCCCGACGTGTTCGAGCCGCTGTTTCTGCGCGCGTGCCTCAGCCAGGGCCTGATCGACGCGGACGACACCGCCGCCGACGCGGATTTCACCAACCCGGCGTCCACGCACACGCTGGCCGTGCGCCTCGTGGACAGCCTGTTCGACAGGCGCGCGCATCGAAGCCTCGCGTACAACGTCGATCAGACCGTTCGCGCAGCCGGCGCCGTCCGCGACCGCCTGTCGCCGGACAACTGGCGATTGCTGAGGCAGCTGCAGGACCTCGTGTCGGCGCCGCCGCCGGCGTCCATCGATTTCGACGACACGCTGGAATTAATCGATCAGGTGATCGTCTCGCTCGTCGCCGTCGGCGGCCTCGAGATGGCGCACATGACGCGAGACGATGGCTGGAGGTTTCTCGGAGTGGGGCGCCATCTCGAGCGGCTCACGTATGTCGCGTCCACGCTCGACTTGCTGGCGCCGGAAGAGTCGGCGAACCACGCGCTGCTCGAGTGGCTGCTCGAGCTGTCGGACAGCCTCCTGACGTTCAGGGCACGCTATGCCCGCCAGCCCGACTGGCCGGCCGTCGTGGAACTGCTGGTGTTCGACGCGCGCAACCCGCGATCCGTGCTCTTCCAGCTCGGGAAAATCGCGAAGCACGTTCCGGCGCTGCCCGGGCGCGGTCCTCGACGCGATGGCCGACATCGAAACACTCGAGCGGATGTGCCGCGCGGACAATCGGCGGCAGGGGGATCTGTTCGGCCACATCTCCGTCGACGAACTGCTCGGCAACTGCCTGCGTGCGGGCCACGCCCTGTCGGACGGCCTCACGCTGCGGTACTTCAGCCATGCCTACGAGCTGCCGCACGCGACGGCCGGGCGATGACCGGGGTGAGCGATCGATGAACGACGGGATTCAGGCGGCCGCCGCTTCAGCGCGTCGTGTATCAGATCGACCACGAAACCAGGTACGTGCACGCGGGCCGCGTCTCGACGTCACAGCACGTCGCGTGCCTGGCGCCGCGCGAGCTGCCGCGTCAGCACGTCCGCTCGCATCAGCTGACCGTCGACCCGCATCCGGCCAACGAGAGCCGCCGCACCGACTGCTATGGCAACACCGAGGATCAGTTCACGATCCTGTCGCCGTATTCCGAGCTCCGCGTCGTGAGCCACAGCCTGGTCGAAGTATCGCCCCACGGCGAGGTCATCGAGGTGAGCCCGGCGTGGGAGGATGTCCGGCAGGACGAGAGTTTCACGGTCGCGTCGGAGTTCCGGTATCCGTCGCCCTACGTCGAGCCGGCGCCTGCGCTCTCGGCGTTTGCCCGCGAGGCGTTCACGGAACGGCGGCCGCTCCTCGACGGCGGCGATCGCGTTGATGCACCGCATCCACGACGAGTTTCGATTCGATCCCGGCTCCACGTCGATCACGACGCCGGCCACGCGCGTGCTGGAAGAACGCCACGGCGTCTGTCAGGACTTCGCGCATCTGCAGATCGCCTGCCTGCGATCGCTCGGCCTGCCGGCGCGGTATGTGAGCGGGTATCTGCTGACCGATCCGCCGCCGGGACAGCCGAGGCTCGTCGGCGCCGACGCGTCGCACGCGTGGCTGTCGGTGTGGTGCCCGCGTGAACGGCTGGGTCGATCTCGACCCCACCAATGCCGTCCTCCCCGACACGAGGCATGTGACGATTGCCTGGGGACGCGATTACGGGGACGTGAGCCCGCTGCACGGCGTCGTGCTCGGCGGCGGCTCCCACGAACTCTACGTCGGCGTCAGCGTCGTCCCGTCGTCGTAGCGTCCGCCTTCAGGAACGGCCGGCTGAAGCCGGCCGCTACGCCAGCATGAGCTACTTCTGGGGCTCCCCCGCAGGCGGCGCCGGCGGCGCGTCGGGGCTCCCCGGCGATCCGACGAAGAGGCGCTTGCCATTCGCGAGGATGAAGTTCCGGCCGACGGCCTTGTTCGTCGCGTCCTTGGCCGCGTAGGCCTCGATCGTGACCTCGGTGCCGATCGGGATGCTGTTCTTCGTCACGCCCTGGCGGATGAGCGAGTTCGGGCTGCCTCCCTCGATCATCCATTCGACGACCTGGCCGTTCGGGTCCTTCACCTCGAGGTGGAACCAGGAATGGGGATTGATCATCTCCCATTTGACGATGATGCCCTTGAGCGTGAGCGGTTTCTTCACGTCGAATTCTGACGAGAACGCGTGATGGGCCGCCACCTGGCCAACCATGGCCATCAGGCCGACGCCGACTCCCGCGATCAGCTGCTTCGTTCGCACGCGTCCCTCCTTGTTTCCGTTCGTCAGTTCGAGGTCTTCTTCGCGGCCGCTTCGGCTGCCTTCTTGTCCTCGAGCCGCGCGCCCGCGAGCGTGTTCGTCACGCCGTAGTTGCCTTCGTGGCAGGCGTGCTCGAAGATCGGGCCCACCGATTTCGTCATCGGCGCTTCGGCGGTCCACGGTGTCGCCCAGGTGGCCGGATCGTCCACCGTGAATTTGTAGCTGAGCGTGTCGGCATCGACCCGCGCGATGCGCTCGGTGACGCGCATGTTCTCGCTCGAGCCGCGGTACGGATTCTTGCCGTTCAGGTTCGTTGTCTCGATGACGAGGGTATCGCCTTCCCAGTGACCGCGCGAATCGCCCATCCACTGGCGCATGTTCGCCGGGAGCGGTGCGCGTCCGTCGGTCGGGATGATCCGCGCGTCGTGGATCATCTCGACGAGAATCATCACGTACCCCGTGCCCTGGACGATGTGGTAGTTGCTGTTGTAGCCCGCGTTCATCATCGGCGGCCCGGAGCCGGCCATGATCAGGCACTGCGTGCCGACCGGCATGTTCTGCACGGCATCGGTCGTCGCGCCCATGCGCCTCCGCTCGGCGGCGCGGTCGGCGGCCCGTTTCTGGCCTTCCGCCGTCAGCGCGGGCATCCTCCCGTTCGCGGGATCGATAATCATCGACGTTCGCAGGTCGTTCTTGACGAACGCCGACTGGCTTCGGTCCAGGCCGAACTGGGTAAAGTCGTAATGCACGTCAGCGACGGTGCCCGGCTCGGTCTGCTCTTGTTCGCGCGCCGCGGCTGTCTTGACCACGGCGGCGAACTCTTCTTCCGTGTAGAACGCCTTCGTCACTTTGTCGGGCCGCTCGAGCGGAACGTAGGTCGAGTTGGTCCAATAACCCTGGAAATCCGGTTGGCCGTCAGGCGTGCGGGGCAGCGTCCATTTTTTTGCCGCCGCCGGCTTCGCAGGCAACGGCTTCGCGGAGGCGGGCGCCTGGCCCGCCACATTCCTTGTCGCGAGCGCGGTCAGCGCGGTCGCGGCCAGCAGCACGCCGAATGACGCGAGAGCTCGATGTTTCATTGTGGACGTTTCCTTTCACTTCGCCTTCGGGCTTCCATTCCCTACGGCCTCGGGGTGCCTGGCTTTCGCAGATGTCCGTAGATCAGATCTTCGACGAACTCGACGCACCTGAATTCAAGCAGCCGTGCCCCTCGTTCCTTCCGCCGATAAATCGTCATGCTCATCTTCCAGGGACGCGAGAACACTTTCTTGTCGTCGATGGTGGCTTCCCAGTTCAAATGGTCGGGGCTCGAGGCCGTGATCCGTTCGACGACGTGCAGGGCGTCGCTGTGAAAATTCCCGGACCGATCGAACCAGCTCAGGTCGTTGAACCCGGTCGTGTCGACGACGAGCGTCTCGCCTTCCCAGTGGCCGTTCGACCAGCCCATCCAGCTGTCGGCGGGCGCCTCCGTGTGATCGTCCATGTAGATGGTACGAATCGCGCCGGCGTACTGAAAGGCCATCATGACGGTTTTCGTGCTCTGGATGATCTGGAATGGCTGCGGGATATACATCGCCCGGGGGACGCCGGGGAGATAGCACTTGATCTCGGGGTCCGCCGTGAGGCGCTTGTCGAAATTCGTCTTCTTCGTCGCCGCCGCCGCCGGCAGATAGGGAAGCGGTCCGTCGAGGACGATGCCGAGTCCCGGAACCACGGCGTCCTCGGCGCCGAGCGCGAGCACGCGGCCGGGCGCCGCCGAATGTCCCTCGACATCCCAGTCGGCTTCGTTGATGGTCTGCCAGATGCCGTTGAGATTGGGTTTGCCGTCCGCGGTCCGGGGCGCGCGATACGCGGGTGCCTGGCCCGCCACGGGAATGACACCGGCTGCGGCGATGGCCAGCGCGGTCGCGGCCAGGAGCGCACGTGCACGGAACCGCATTCTCATCCTATCGACTCCGTTCGAGGTCATTCGACGAGGCGTCAGCACAGTCGTCTCGGTAGATCAGCGAGAGTATAAGCGGGCGCCGCCCTGCACGCTACTGTCAACGAGGAGGCGCGTTTTGGGGCCCGTTTCCCGCCCGTGCCCGCGCCCCGCGTTCCCTATTTGCCAGCGCCGGCAGGCTGACGCATGATTACGGCTCTTCGAGGAGGCCTCGTGCGTATCTCGCTCGACTGGCTGGCTGTCCTGGCGGCTGCCGCTGCCGTACTTCTGATCAAGGCCGGCATCATCTCTGGTATTCCGTGGTGACGCCGCCCGAAACACCGATGGACACGCTCGCCTATCCGGCGGCCGCGACGCGGCAGCTGCCGCGCTGGGCGCAGCTCATCCCTGGCACGCTGCTCCTCGCCGTCGTCGGGTTCGCCGGGAAGGTGACGGAGCAGTCGATCGCCGAGTACGGCAGGTCGCATCAGCTGACGCTTCCCAACATCGAATACGTTCTGTGGGCGATCATCTTCGGCCTCGTGGTGTCGAACACGATCGGCATCCCGGCGATCTTCCGCGCAGGCGTGGACACCTACGAGTTCTGGCTCAAGGCCGGCATCGTGCTCCTCGGCGTTCGCTTTCTTCTCGGCGACGTGGCGAAGCTGGGTGGCGTGAGCCTCGTCTGCGTCGCCATCGAGCTCTCGGCCGCGATCGTGCTGATGACGGCGCTCGGCCGCGCGTTCGGCTTGTCGCCGAAGCTGATCAGCCTCCTGTCCATCGGATCGTCCGTCTGCGGCGTGTCCGCGATCATCGCCGCGAAAGGGGCGATCGACGCGGACGATGAAGACGCGTCGTACGCGATGGCGGCGATTCTGGCGCTGGGCGCCGTGAGCCTGTTCGCCTTCCCGCTCATCGGCCGCGCGCTCGGGATGAGCGATCACGCGTACGGCCTCTGGGTCGGCCTGGCCGTGGACAACACCGCCGAGGCGACCGCCGCGGGCGCGTTGTATTCCGACGCCGCGGGCCGGTTCGCCGTGCTGGCGAAGACCGCGCGCAACGCGACGATTGGATTCGTCGTGCTGGGCTACGCGTGGTACTGGGTGAAACAGAACCAGGGCAGGGCCATCGGCAACAAGGCCGCGTTTCTCTGGCAGAAGTTTCCCAAGTTCGTGATCGGGTTCCTCGTGATCTCGGCGATGGCGACAGCCGGCGCGTTTACGAAAGCGCAGGTCGCCGACCTGGCGAACCTGTCGCGCTGGGCGTTTCTGCTGACGTTTGCCGGCGTCGGCCTGCGCACCGACGTCCGCGAGTTGATGAAGCAGGGTTGGCGGCCTCTCGTGGTCGGCGTGGTGGGGGAGTGCGCCATCGCGGGCCTGACGCTCGTCATGGTCCTCGTCGCGGCGCAACGATTCGCACTATAGGGGCGGCTGACTGAACGAAACGCAGCCTGAAAACGGAAAACGGAAAACGAGCCACGAGCCACGAGAAACGAGCCACGAGACGACCCTACGCGTTGAACTCCGGATAGACCGTGCGCGCGCACTGCGGGCAGAGCGCGTGGCTGACCCTGAGGTCGGGGGCCTCCTCCAGGTACCGTTCGAGCGTCTGCCACTTCGTGTCCGTGGTCCGCACGCGCTTGCAGTGCGGACAGACGGGCAGCACGTCGCTCAACGTCCGGATTCGAGCATTCGCTTCCTGCAGTTCGGCGATCAACGTCCGCTGCCGCGCCTCGACACGCCTCCGCTCGGCCGCCATCGAATTCGTCACGATCGCGACCACCCCGAACATGATCAAACGGAACGCATCGTCTGGTCCGATGTCGAACGAGAACTTCGGATCCATGAACAGGTAGGAGATGACGGCGGTCGAGGCGCACGTCGCGATCGCGCCGGCGATCGCTCCTCCATAGAGCGACGACGCCATGACGGCGATGAAGAACAGCGGTGTCGATGAAGGGCGGACGTACGGCCATAGCACCCATGTGAGGGCGGTCGCGATAGCTACCGAACCCAGCGGTATCGCGACCCGGCGCACGAGAGGTGTCATCTATCGACTTATCGGCCCGCCGCGCTCGCGGCCTTCACCTCCCGACGGCTCCCGTGCTCGGTTGCGCCCGGGGTCCGATCCGTCCTATCGTCATCGCAATGAGCTTTTGTGAATGGCGCAGGCGGGTGGAAGGTCGCGTTGGGACTCGCGCTCGGTGTCTCCTGCGGCGCGTCGGTCTCCGCCCAGTGGCTGAAGACGCCGACGCCGGGCGTGCCTCGCACCGCCGACGGCAAACCCAATCTGAGCGCGCCGGCCCCGGTGACTGCCGATGGCCATCCCGATCTGTCCGGCGTGTGGATGCCCAATACCAGGGCGCTCCAGGACCTCGCCGCAGGCATGAATCCCGGCGATGTGCCCTACCTGCCCTGGGCGGAGCAGCTCGTGAAAGAACGCGCGAATGGCGCGCGCGGCAAGGACGATCCCGCCGCCTACTGCATCCCCGGGATGCCCAAGCTGATCGTGCTTCCGTATCCTTACAAGATCTTTCAGACACCCGGCGTCACGATCATTCTTTATGAGGGCTTTACGACCTTCCGGCAAATCTTCACCGACGGCCGGCCGCTGCCGAAAGATCCCCAGCCGTCGTGGATGGGCTATTCGGTCGGCAAGTGGGAAGGCGACACCTTCGTCGTCGACACGATCGGGATCAACGACAAGACCTGGATGGACAACGCCGGCCGCCCGCACACCGATGCCCTGCACACCACCGAGCGCTACCGCCGGCGCGATATCGGGACGATGGACGTGACGCTCACCATCGACGATCCGAAGGCGTACGCGCGGCCGTGGACCGTGAACGAGAGCCCGTCGCGGCTGGTCGTGGATCAGGATCTGCTGGAATACGTCTGCACGGAAAACAACAAGGACGTCGATCACCTGTTCGGCGACGGCCGGAAGTAGTCTCGCCCCTGATTTCACTCTCGGGGTTACCCGGTTGGGTAAACGCCGGCCCGGCGGTCCGCGGCCTATAATCGAGCGGTGGGCGGAGGAATCATGATCAGGCGAGCGTGTGTCCTGGCGGGGATCGTATCAACGTTGGTTTTGGCGTCCGGTGCCGGCGCGCAGACGCAGACGCCTGCGCCGAGAACCGCCGCGCCCGTTCGCCCGGAAGAACTGCCGGCGAAGAAGCGGCTCGCCGTTCCCAAGAACATCAAAGGCTGGACCGCTCCGCGCACGCCCTGGGGCGATCCGGAAATCGCGGGCGTATTCACCAACAGCGACGAGAGCGGCATCCCGTTCGAGAAGCCCGCGGAATTCGAGGGCCGCTCGCTCGAGGACGTGACGCCGGCCGAGCTGTCGGAGATCGTCCGCCAACGCCAGCAACAAGCTGTTGAGCGCGCGCCGACGCTCAGCGAGTTTCCGGGCGCCACGAGCCCGATGCACTGGTTCGAAAACTACAACGCCGCCAACAGCCGCGCGTGGCTGGTCCTGGATCCGCCGGACGGAAAGGTTCCACCGGTGACTGATGAGGGGCGAGCCAGGGCGGCGGCCCGTGCCCAGGCGCGCAGCGGGCATGGACCGGCGGATTCCTGGGAAGATCGGAGCTATTACGATCGGTGCATCACGCGAGGCATCCCCGGATCGATGATGCCGGCCATCTACGGCAACTCGTATCAGATTCACCAGGGACCCGGATACGTGGCGATTCGCTACGAAATGGTCAACGAGACCCGGATCATTCCGCTCGACAGCCGCCCGCACGTCAGCGGGAAGATTCGCGAATACCTGGGCGATGCTCGCGGCCATTGGGACGGCACCACGCTGGTCGTCGAGACGACGAACTTCACCGACAAAACGCCGTACCGGGGTTCGAGCGACCAGCTGAAGATGGTCGAGCGCTTCAAACCCACGGCGCCCGACACGGTCGAGTGGTCCGTGACGTTCGACGATCCGCACACCTGGGCGAAGCCCTGGACCTTCGCGATGAACCTGACGAAGGTGGACGACAGCCAGCGGCCCTTCGAATACGCGTGCCACGAGGGCAACTACGGGATGAGGAACATCCTGACGGCCGCGCGCGCCGAAGAGCAGGCCGCCGCCAAACACTGACCAAACGGGCGTAAGATCCGGCCATCTTCCGAGGAGGAGGTGGCACGGTGAATCGCGCGGTCATCAATTTCGCCAATTTCGTCTTCCTGGCGGGGCTGTTTGCCGTTGTCGGCAGCCAGGCCAGCCCGTTTTCTCGCCCGACCGTGGCCGCCCAGTCCATACCGGCCCCGCGTAGCCTCCCGACGTTCGAAATCGATCGCACGTGGCCGAAACTGCCGCCCAAATGGAGGGTCGGCGACGCCTCCAGCTTCGCCATCGACGCGCGCGACAACGTCTGGTTGCTGCATCGACCGAGGACTCTCAAGGCAGAGGAATCCGCCATGGCGGCGCCCCCCGTGATGGCGTTCGACGCGTCGGGCACGTTCATCAAGGCCTGGGGCGGAGCGGGCGCCGGCTACGAATGGCCCGAGCGCGAACACGGCATCTATATCGACGACAAGGGATACGTCTGGATCACGGGAAACAATTGCCCCACGAACGGGCTGCCCGGGCTCAAGCGCGTGGCCGACGACCAGATCCTGAAGTTCACCCAGGACGGCACGTTCGTCACGCAGATCGGCCGCAGTAATCAGAGCAAGGGCAATGCGGATACGCGGAACGTCCACCGCGCTGCGGACGTCTGGATGTATCCGCGCACGAGCGAGTTGTTCGTGGCCGACGGGTACGGCAATCATCGCGTCGCGGTGTTTGATGGGAACACGGGCGCTTTCAGGCGGATGTGGGGCGCGTTCGGGAACAAGCCCGTCGACGACGACCATTGCGAAGTCGTCACGCCGCCGAGCGTGCCGGAAGGTCAGGGCTCGCAGAATTTCAGCACCGTGCACGCCATACGCGTGGCGAACGATGGGACGGTGTATGTGGCCGACCGCGAGAACCGTCGTGTTCAGGCCTTCACGGCCGACGGAAAGTTCGTGAAGCAGCTGGTCAGGCGTGACACGGCGTTTGCGCGCGACCTGGCGTTGTCCCCCGATCCCGCGCAGCAGTTCCTGTACGTGGGCAACGGTCAGGAGATCGCCATCGTCGAACGCAGGAGCCTCGAAGTCGTCGGGGCCGTCAAGGTGCCGGGCATGATCGGCGGCGGCCACCACATCGCCAGCGATTCGAAGGGCAACATCTACATCGCGCAGACCGCTGCCGGCATGCAGAGGCTCATCTTCAAGGGCATGTCATCGTCAGGCTCGTCGGCGCAGTCTGGCGGTGATATCAAGCTCACGAGGGACGTGAGGCTCATCTCGAGCGCCGGCGCGCGGGCTTTGGCTGACGCCTGTACGGCCTGGGCCGAGAAGAACAAGCAGATCGTCGCGATGGCGATTCTCGACTGGGGCGGCAATCTCATCGAGTCGCACGCAATGGAAGGCGCGCCGGCAAACGCCATCGATACGGCGCTGCTCAAGGCGAAGTCCGCGCTGCGCTGGCGGCGTCCGACATCGGAGACCAACCGGATGGTGCGAAGCGGCGAAAACCTCGCGCCGACGTTCATGAACGACTTCCCGCAGCCGGGCGCGCTTCCCATTATCCTGAACGGTCAGGTGATCGGCGCGATGGGGGTGTCCAGCGCCGAGGGCGAGAAGTGCGCGCAGGCGGCTATCGATGCCGTCTTCAAGGAACAGGTCACTCATTGAGGTCCGTGGTGCTCAAAGCGGAGGATTCATGACCGGACTGGATCGAGCGTCGTCTTACCAGGTCGGGCTGAGCGCGATTGCGGTGCTGTGCCTGCTCGCCCCGGCCGCTCACGCGCAGTGGCTGAACTACCGCGTCCCGGGCGCTCCCCGCACGCCCGATGGCGCCGTGAATCTTACGGCGCCGACACCTCGCACGCCCGACGGAAAGCCCGATCTCGGCGGCACCTGGCTCGACCGCGGCGGCTACTTCGGCAACCTTGCGAAGGACCTGAAGCCGGACGAGATTGTCATGCTCCCGTGGGCGGAAGCGCAGGTGAAAGAGAATCAGACCAACCTGCACAAGAACGATCCGATGGTCGGATGCCTGCCGCCAGGCGTTCCACGCGTCAACCTGGGGGGCAGTCCAAACATGCCCCACCCGTTCAAGGTCGTGCAGACGCCGTCGCTCGTGGTGCTCTTGTACGAAACGTCCACCAACCAGACGTTCCGGCAGGTGTTCCTCGACGGCCGGCCGTTTCCCACGGACCCGCAGCCGAGCTGGCTTGGCTATTCAATCGGACGCTGGGACGGCGACACGCTCACGGTGGAGACGACGGGATTCAACGGACGTGCCTGGCTCGACACGGGGTCGGGTCATCCACAGACCGACGCGGCGCGCGTGATCGAGCGCTTCACGCGGCGCGACTACGGGCACATGGACATCGAGATCACGATCGATGACGCCAAGGCGTACGCGAAGCCCTGGCGCGCCAAGGTGCCGGTGAGCTTGCTCGCGGATTCCGATCTCATCGAGACGTTCTGCGAGAACGAAAAGGACATCAGGCGCATGGAGCGCACAGGCGCCGCGCCGCGATAGCCTGGTGTGCCTATAATGGGCACCCTTTCCCCGCGCGACAGCGGGCGCTGAAGGAGTCCTGCGATGCGCTGCGCCCGTTTTCTCCGTGTGGCCGCGTCCGTCGTGTTCGCCACCGGCCTCGCCGGCCCGGTTCTGGCGCAGGCCGACATCTCGGGAGAGTGGGCCAACCTCCTGCACGAGGACGTCAACCACCGGAACGACGCGATCGGCGGCGGACCCCGGATTGGCGACTACACGGGCCTTCCCATCAACGACGCCGCGCGGCTGAGAGCCGACTCGTGGGACGCGTCGATCAACACGCTCCGCGAACACCAGACGGTCTTCGCGCCGGCCGCGTACTGGGCCCGCGGGGGCGGCGGCATGCGCATCTCCAAGGTCGTGGACGACGACACGCAGCGGCTCCTCGCGTACAAGATTTATCGAGCCGGCGCAGGTGGCAGTGACATCCGGATGATCTGGATGGACGGCCGGCCGCATCCCCCGGAGTACGCCGCGCACACGTGGACCGGTTTTTCGACGGGCCAATGGGACGGGGCCATGCTCACCGTGAGCACGACACACGTCAAGGCGGGATGGATTCAGCGGAACGGCGTGCCCGCCAGCGATCGCGCCACGATCGTCGAGCACATCGTCCGGCACGGGGATGTGCTCACGCTGGTCAGCGTCGTGTCCGACCCGGTGTATCTCGACGAGCCGCTGGTCCGGAGCACGAACTGGGTTCAGAACCTGACGCAGCAACTGAACGGCGTGACGGCGGAGAGCGTCGACGAAATCCCGGGACGGCCCGACGGGTTCGTGCCGCACCACCTGCCCGGCACCAACCCGTGGCTGAAGGACGCGGCGCACGAGTTCGGCATCCCGGAAGAGGCGCTCCGGGGAGGCCGCAAGACGATCTATCCGGAGTGGCGCCCGGGAACGCCGTAGCGCCGTAGCGTCCGGCTTCAGCCGGACGTGTCGCCGGTCACCGGTTTCGTCCGGCTAAAGCCGGACGCTACGAGAACTACTTCTCAACTGCACACTCGAAGTTGGCGGCTTCGTCGGTCGAGCCGGTGCCTTTGTAGCGCGCAATCCTGCCAAACGGGCAGAGCGGCCGCGTGCGAACCGCGATGCCGTCGGTTAGATGCGCCGCCAGGATCTGGGACGGGCGCCGCGCCGCGCGAGGCCCATTGCTCGATGGCGCCCATCTTGTCGAACACATCGGTGCCTGGTCCGCCCTGGCAGTGCGCCATGCCCGGCACCATGTAGAGCTCGATCGACTTGCCCACGGCCGCCTTGCCGGCCACCTTCACGACGTCGTCGAAATACCCGACGCTGTTCATGGGTGGCACCTGGGGATCCGCCCAGCCGTGGTACATCAGGAGTTTTCCGCCGCGCGCAAAAAAGGGTTTCAGGTTGGTCGTAGCCGGAATTCAGGACGCCCGCATCCATCTTCATCGCCGCCGGCAGGTCCGTGTCCAGGTTGAACCGGCTCGGATCGTAGGCGGGATCCTTGAACACGACGTACTGGAACGCCTCGAACGCCGTGATGACGGGTTCAGGGCCGGCCAGTGTCGCCCAGTTGGGCTCCGAGCCGGGCAGCAGCAGTGACGGGAAAATGGTCGCGCCCGTCTTCGTGCTCTTGAGCGGGGCATACAGGGCGCGCGCGGTCTGGACCTGTCCAGGCGTGAGGCAGCCCGGACCATTCGGTCCCTTGCACTCGAGCACCTTCGGATCGAAATGGCAGCGCGTCGGATCCTCGACCACGCCATCCTCCACGCCGTCCGAAGCGTCGCAGGTATTCAGCATGGCGGTGTGAATCGCCGGGTATTTGTCGGGCGTGATGTAGCTGTCCTCGCTGGCGTGGGCGCGCTGGTTGATGGCCATCCGGACGCCGTGGAGCCGCATCCAGTTGACGGCCGGCGCGCCGGCGATGATCGCGTCGTAATCCGCGGGGTAACGCTGCGCCTCGGTGATGCCCTGACGCCCGCCGAACGAGCAGCCGTTCCAGATGGACAGCTTCGGCCCCGAGCCGTAGAACGCGTCCATGACGGCCTTGGCCTTGACGGTCATCTCGTGAACCGCGCGGTACCCCATGTCGACGACTTTTTCGGGATGGCCGACGGCGAAGGCCGCCGTGTTGCCCACGTGACCGGCGTCGGTGCTCGCCCCCGCGTAGCCCGCGGCAACGGCCTGCGCGAGCGAGGCATAGGAGATGACCCCGGCCCAGCCGCCGTTGCCTACGGCCTGGAGCTTTCCGTTCCAGGTGGATGTGGGAAGCCAGACTTCGGCCTTGATGTCGGAATCGCTCGACGGCGTCAGCGTCGCTTCGACACGACAGAAGGCGGGCAGGCTGGCGTACAGCCGCGCGCTGCCGCGCCCGCCGCCGCGCGGACCCGGCGGCGGCTGAAACGTGCCCGCGGCGACGGTCTCCGCCGACGTCACATGCGCGTTCGGCAACGTCAGCGTCGCGAGGTCCTCGCAGGGCGTGGCCGCCCGGACGTGAGACGCCACCAACGATCCGACCGATGCCATCGCCGCCGCAACAAGCGCAGGACGAACGACCCTCATCAATCCCCCTTCTCCATTCTCGGTTCTTGGTTCTCCGTTCTACATTCAGGCGGCGTTCTTCAGCAGCCTGCTAGTTCAGCTCCGGCTTCACGCCTGGCGGCAGGGGAAGCCGGTCGACGTTCATCAGCATCGCGGCGAACTGGTAGAAACCCAGCGTGCCGACCAGATCGATCACGCCCTTGTCGCCGCCGAGCGTCGCCTTCGCGGTGCGAAGGGTGGCATCGCTGACCTGCTTCGTTGTCAGCAGTTCGGTGGAGAAGTTGTACACGGCCTCGACATCCGGCGACATGGCGGCCGGCCGCTTGCCGGCCTGGATCGCGTCGATCACGTCGGCGGGCAGGCCGGCGTTAATCGCCGCGCGGTGATGCGCGTACCAGGCGTATTGCGCACTCCATGCGCGGGCGCCGATGAGAATCGCCAGCTCGTTGAGCTTCGGCGGCACCGTCGGGTTGAACCGCGCGTACGCGATCGCTTTCTGCGCCAGGTCTCCCAGGACCGGGCTCACCATCATGATGCCGAGCGCTCCGTCGATACCGCGCCGGGGTCCGCTGAGGATGCTGTTGACGAACGCCTTCTGCTCGGGCGTCAGCTCATCGTACGAGGTCGGCCGCCAGATTCGGTCTCCGCGCAGGTTCGCGACCGCCTGGCGCAGCTGCTCCGGTGTCGGCGGAGCCGGGGTCTGCGCCCGCGCCACGGTGTAGCCGGCGGCCATTCCGGCGAACCCGATGACGGCCGCGCAGAACAGCTTGAGGCGCATGGCTATTTCGTCTCCGCACTTGCCGCCCGGGCAGCGGTTGTTGTCCTCGCAGACGTACTCGTACAGGCCGGCCGCGTCCCATTCGGGCTTCGCGACGATCTGGAACTCCTGCGACCAGGGCGCGGAGAAAATCTTGGGATCGTCGATCGTCAGCTCGTAGAACAGCGTGCTCCTTGTCCTTCCACTTGATGCGCTCGATGGTATGGAGCGCGTCGCTGTGCATCCGGTATTCCTTCTGGTTGGTGTAGTAGTAGTCGTCCAGGGCCCAGCGGTTGAAGTTGGTGGAGTCGATGACGAGCGTATCTCCGTCCCACTTGCCGACCGAGTCGCCGTAGTACATCGGTTCGAGGCCCTTGCGATGCGGCCGCCCGTCGAGCGGGAATGACGCGTGACATCCGCTGGAACTCGTGCACCATCACCAGATAATTCTTCGTCTGGAAGAACTGCATCGCGTTCGCGGAAAGCATTCCGCCAGGAAACCCGGCGGGCAGGCAGAAGTCGCGGGGCTCGTCGTGCCGGGGTCGCCGGTGCGCGGCTCGAGAAACGCCTCGCCGCCGGGCTTGAGCGGCGCGAACCGCTTCCGATCGAAAGTTGTCGCGGACGACCGGCCCCGCTCGTCACCCTGCAGATACGTGGGCCACTGGTACGTGCCCGTGAAATCAGGCTTGCCATCGGCCGTTCGCGGGATGGACGCGGCGCCGTTCTGCGCGGACGTGGCCGCGCCGAACGCGCACACGGCTGTCATCGCCAGCAGCGTCAGCTGTGTCGCCCGCCTGATTGTCATCGCGCTTCTCCCGGTGTCCTGTCCTGCGAGCCGGCCGTCAGCACATTCCGGCCGTCGGGGAACGTCACGCGTCCGCCGGAGGCGTTGTTCGAGCCGTCTTTCGCGCGAAAGCCTTCGACGACGACCGTTTCACCGAGCTTCAGCTGATCCTTGACGATGCCCCGCCGCATCAGCTGGCCGGGCGCGCCGCCGGCAAACCCCCAGGTGGTCACGGTGCCGTCGGGGTTCTTCACGTCGAGGTAGAACCAGATGTGCGGGTTCGTCCACTCGACCTTCTTGATGACGCCGGTCATTTTCACCGGCTTGGTGTCGTCGAATTCGGCCGCGAACGAATGGTGAGCGGCAACCGAGGCGCTGCCGCCCACGGCAAGGGCAAGCAGCACGAACGATGTCTTCATGACCGCTCATGACATTCATTACGGGCAGCCTTTCTGACGCTGCATTGGGGATTACAGTATTTTACGGCCAGTCAGCTCGATTGTGCGGGGGCGATTCTACCCCGGCCGCTGGGCGCGATGGCCAGGACCTCCGCGGAAGAGTGAAGCGACGTAATTCTCCGTGCTTCCCTGGCTACGTGAGGCGGTGCTCCGCGATGTCGGTGCTGTACGCGCGTCCACTGAGATCGAGATGCAACTGGCGCTCGTTGACCGACATCGTGACCTGCTCGCGGCGCTCTATCGCGGCGGCCACCTGGTCGATGAAGCCGCGGCCGAACTCGTAGACCGGAATCTGGGCGGCTTGATGGATTTTGGAGCCGCTCAGTTCCTCGAGGACTTTCGCGATGTTGCGGTGCGTGTAGACGGCCGCGCGGCCGGCAAGCTTGCTGCCCCGGTGGAGTTTCGACGCCTCGGGCATGCCGACTTCGATCCACGCGGTGATCCGGCCGGTCAGGTCGCGAACGAGCACTGCGGGTTCGTCGCCGGCGGAAACACCCTCGGTCAGGGTGATGCCTTCGGTGTACTCGAGACAGTAGGCCAGAAAACGCGTCACCATGAACTCCGCCGTCTCGGACGGATGCCGCGCCAGGCGGACGCTGAACGCTTCGTACACGCCGCGGTCCACGTCGGACAGCTCGGTCTCGAAGTTATAGATGGTTGCATTAACATGACAATCGAAAGTTTGAAGTACAAAGTCAAAGTGTGAAGTTGAAGTCTCGAAGTTCGAATGGTGAAGTCGCATCCTACTTGACTTCACTACTTCACTTGCACTTTGAACTTTCTCCCGTATCGCGCTGAGGAATATCTCGCCCAGATCGTCGGCCTTGCGCGCGCCGATGCCCTTCACCGCAAGCAGCGCGTCAATGGACGTAGGCCGAAGGCGCGCCATCTCGCGCAGCGTGGCGTCGTGGAAGATCACGTACGGCGGCACGCCTCGCGCGCGCGCGATCTGCAGCCGTACCGCCCGCAGCCGCTCGAAGAGATCGCGATCGACGTCCTGCCACGATTCCGCTTCGATCCGCGACTTCGTCCGCGGCGAATCCTTTCGCGGCGGGCGCTGCCGCGCCAGCGTCAGGCCCGGGCTGCTGTGCTCGTTTCGAAGCAGCTCCGCGCCCTGCGGCGTCAGCACCAGGACCGGAAACCCGTCGTCGGTCTGACGCAGCAGGCCGAAGCCGGATAGCTGCTCGATGTAGCCCCGCAGTTCTGCGGCCGAGGCGTCAGGCAGCAGGCCGAACGTGCTGAGCTTGTCGTGCCCTCGTGCGAGCACGGGTTCGGTTGCGGATCCGCGCAGGACATTGGCGACGTGCGCGGCCCCGAAGCGCTGGCCGACGCGCGCCACGCACGACAGGATCTTGCGCGCCATCGTCACCGGGTCGGCCGCTTGTTCGAGCTCGTCGAGGCAGTAGTCGCAGGCCCCGCAGCCCGTCCCGGCTGTAGCTGATCGCCGAAGTACTCGGACAAGTGACGATGACGGCAGCCGACACTCGTGGCGTAGCTCTCAATCTGCCGGAGCAGGCGCCGCGCGCCGTCGGTCAGCTCCCCGTTCTGCTCGAGCATCACGCGCCACTTCTGAAAGTCGGCGGTCGAATAAATCAGCAGGCACTCGGCCTCGAGGCCATCGCGTCCCGCGCGTCCCGACTCCTGCTGGTAATGCTCGAGCGATCGAGGCGCGCCCGCGTGGACGACGAAGCGAACGTCGGACCGATCGATGCCCATGCCGAACGCGACGGTGGCGACGATGACGTCGGCGCGCTCGCTGAGGAAGGCGTCCTGGTTGCGGCTGCGTTCCGCGTCCGACAGACCGGCGTGATACGGGAGCGCGGTGACGCCGCTCGATCGCCAGCCACTCCGCGAGCGCCTCGGTTTCCCGCCGCGACGTGCAATAGACGATGCCGGCTTCGCGGCGGTGGCGGTTGAGCACCTCGGTCAGCTGCTTCTTGAGCGTGGCCCGGGGCAGCGCGCGATAAACGAGGTTCGGGCGATCGAACGATCCGACGAGCTCGACCGGGTCGTTCAGGCCGAGTTGGGCGGCGATGTCCTGCCGGATGCGGGCGGTCGCTGTCGCCGTGTAGGCATGAAGACCGACCCCCGGCAGAAGCTGCCGCAGCCTGCCGAGCTGCCGGTACTCGGGCCTGAAATCGTGGCCCCACTGGCTGATGCAATGGGCTTCGTCCACGGCGACGAAGCCGACGCCGGCAGGATGCGAGGATATTCAGGAAACTTTCGCTGCCGTCGCCGACGAGCCGCTCGGGCGAGACGTACAGCAGGCGATAGCGGCCCTGGCGAAGTCCGGCGATGACCTGGGCCTTCTCGTCCGGCGTGAGCGAGCTGTTGTACAGCGCCGCCGGCACGCCGTTGCCAACCAGCGTGTCGACCTGATCCTTCATCAGCGAAATCAGCGGAGAGACGACGAGCGCGAGGCCGGACTGCATCACGGCCGGCGCCTGAAAACACAGTGATTTTCCGCCGCCGGTCGGCAGGACGACGATCGAATCGCGGCCGGCGAGGACCGCGTCCATCGCTTCGCGCTGCAGCGGACGGAATGTGGAGTAGCCCCAGTAACGGGAAAGGACATCCGGCAGTTCCGGCAACGGGAGCATGAGGTGTCCCTATTGTAATTTCGCTTTGGCGAAACAAGACTTAGTTAAGGACACCCTGACCCCATGATCTCGTTGACCCGTGTCAGCAAGCAGTACGGCCGCCAGCTTCTCTTCGTCGACGCGTCATTTCAGCTCAACGCCGGCGAAAAGGTCGGCCTCGTGGGCCCGAACGGCTCCGGAAAGACGACGCTCTTCCGGCTCATCACCGGAGAGGAAGTGGCAGACGAGGGCGAGGTGACGGTTCCCAGGAAGCTGACGATCGGATACTTCCGTCAGGACGTCGAGGAGATGGCGGGCCGTTCGGTACTGGACGAGGCCATCCTCGGCAGCGGCCGGGTTGGCGATCTGCACCACGAACTGGAGCAGCTCAACCACGCCATGAGCGATCCGGCGCGAGCGGACGACATGGACGACGATCCTCGCGCGTTACGGGGAAGTCGAGGAGGAATACAGCCATCTCGGCGGCTACGCCCTCGAGGCGCAGGCTCGCGAGGTCCTGCACGGCCTCGGATTCGACGACGAACGGATCGACGGCGACGTCGGCGCGCTGTCCGGCGGATGGAAGATGCGCGTGGCGATGGCCCGCGTCCTCCTGGGCAGACCGGAAGTCCTGCTGATGGACGAGCCGACCAACCACCTCGACATCGAGTCGATCATCTGGCTCGAGCAGTTCCTGAAGGCTCGCACCGGCGCTCTGCTGATGACCTCCCACGACCGCGACTTCATGAATCGCATCGTCACGAAGATCGCCGAGATCGACGACGGCGAGATCACGATGTATTCGGGGAACTACGACTTCTACGAGCGCGAACGCGCGATCCGGGAGGCGAACCGGGAAGCCGCATACGCCAGGCAGCAGGCGATGCTCGCGAAGGAGCAGCGGTTCATCGAGCGATTCGCGGCGCACGCCGCCAAGGCGGCGCAGGTGCAGAGCCGCGTGAAGGCGCTCGAGAAGATCGAGAAGATCGAGCTCCCGAAGCGGCGCAAGGTCGTCGAGTTCGAGTTCCGGACGCCGCCGCGATCGGGCGAGCAGGTGGCGGTCCTCGAAGACGTGCGCAAGACGTACGGCCGCCGCGTGGTCCACGACGGGCTGAGCCTGATCGTGCGGCGCGGCGAGCGCTGGTGCGTGATGGGGAAGAACGGCGCGGGTAAATCAACGCTCCTGAAGATGATTGCGGGTCAGGTGGCGCCGGACGGCGGGCAGGTGCGCCTTGGTGCGAGCCTGAGGATGGGCTACTTCGCGCAGCAGTCCCTCGACGTCCTCAAGCCCGATCTGACGATCGAGGAGCAGCTGCGCGAGGATTTCCCGCACGAGTCGATCGGCGCCCTCCGCAACCTGGCCGGCGCGTTTCAGTTTTCCGGCGACGATACGGACAAGAAGATCCGCGTCCCTGTCGGGCGGCGAGAAGACGCGGCTCGTCCTGGCGCGGATGCTGCTCAACCCGCCGAACTTCCTGGTGCTCGACGAACCGACCAATCACCTGGACCTGGCGACGAAGGAGATGCTGCTCGCGGCGCTCAAGGACTTCGACGGGTCCATGGTGTTCGTGTCGCACGATCGCGCGTTTCTCCGCGCGCTCAGCAACCGCGTGCTCGAGCTCGGAGGCGAGAGCGGCACCGACGCGCAGCCGCACCTCTATCCTGGTTCGTACATCGAGTACGTCGAGCACGCACCGGCCACGAGGCGCCGGGCGTTCACTCATAACACGAGCGAATCTGGTCATCTGGTCATCTAGTCATCTGGTCATCGTTGTTCAATTGTTCAATTGAACAATTTCCAACGATGACCAGATGACCAAATGACCAGATGACCAGATTGGTCGTCTAGTAGGCGTTGCAGTAGGGACCTTCACACATCGGCGGAGCCGTGCCGGCCCCGGCGCTGGCGCTGCCGATCATGCCCGGATGGATCGCGCAGTGGAAGTTTGTGCCCGCCGACGGCATCGCGACCGTCCTGCTGGTGCCGCCTGGCGGAATATCTCCCGTATCGACGCTCCCGTCATTCAGGACTACGCGGTGGGTGACGGTGTCATTGTTCTTGAACACGACCTGCTGTCCGCCGAAGGCCGCAGGATTGGGCGTGAATGCCTGTGTGCCGTTCTGGCCGACGATCGTGATCGTTGGCGAGCTTGGAGGCGTGGGCGTGGTCGCCGGTGTACCACTGCTGCCGCATCCGGAAGCCGCCGCGAGGCTTGCAAACAACACTGACGCTGTCATCACTCCGCGAAGATCCATTCCACATCCTTTCGTTGCATGTCGTCGCAACGTGATGGATATGGCTGCAAGAGAAATACCAGCGTGTTGCACGTCTCAGACGCGTGATTTCGCGCGCGAGCGCTTACGGCCTCCGTAAGTGTGTTTACGCAGGAGTGCCGCAGCTGGATGGCTGGCCGGTCGCGTCAGCGCGGCCGCTTCAATACGACAATCATTCCAGCTGTATCCGCCGACTGGATGCCCATCGCTTCCCATCCGTCGGCGCCGGCGGCCGACAACGCGGCGGCCGCATCCTGGCCCGCCGGAATCCGGACCGTCCGATACTCCCATGCCTGGCGAACCACGCGTGCCTGTACGACGGCCGTCGGCGCAAATGCGACGGTGGGCGTGCCGACGACCTGCACGTTGATCGGTGGCCGCATCCTGCAGCGCCACCGGCACCGCTTGATTCTTTCCGGTGTTCTCGACGAACACCCTCGCCTGGCCGATCTGGCCGGGCCGATCCTGGCCGGCGCGAGCCGGGGCCGCCAGCATCATCCCGCCGGCCATGACGAGGATGCCGAGTGCCGCGACCGCAAGTCCTGTTCGCATGTCGAATCCTCCGCGTTGAACGCTACGCATTTGGACGCGTACCTGGCAAGAAGAGCCTGACTGCCGCCTCGCGCCGGGCGCGGCCACCAGCGGCCATCGGCGCACTGGGCACGGGCAGCCCCGACCGGTCGCTTGACAGCCATCGGGAGACGTGTTATTTATCTCGCACATGTGTTATAAAAATAACACGTGGCTCGTGGCTCGTGGCTGGGCGGAAATGACCAGATGACTAGATGACGAGATGACCAAATTCACCGCGAGCTCGTTGAGCAGACGCGAGCGCCAGATCATGGACATCCTCTACCGGCAGGGCCGCGCGACCGCCGGCGAGGTCATGGAATCGCTCTCGGGCGAGCCGACCTATTCCACCGTGCGCACGCAGTTGCGCGTGCTGGAAGAAAAAGGTCACGTCCGCCACGAAGAGCACGGCCTGAAATACGTCTACTTCCCGGCCGTGCCGCGGACGGCCGCGCGCAAGTCGGCGCTGCGCCATCTGGTCGACACGTTCTTCGAGGGATCGGCCGAAGCACGCCGTTGCCGCGCTGCTCGGCGGCGAAGGCGCGCGATTGACGGACGAGGAGCTCGAGCGCATCAGCGAGATGGTGAAACGGGCCGGAACAGGCAGGGCAGGCGGTGCGGGCAGACCCGGCAAGGCGGGCAAGGCCGGAAAGGTGGAAGAGAAATGACGCTGCTGCTGAATACGTCCATCCTGAACACCTCTATCAAGGTCACCCTCATCGTCCTCGTCGCGCTGGCTGCATCGGCGCTGCTGCGGCGGCGATCGGCGGCCGTGCGGCACTTCGTCCTCGCCGCGGCTCTCGCGTGCGCGGCGGCGACTCCGGCGTTGCGGCTCGTCGCGCCGGCGTGGCAGGCGACGGCGGGTGCGTGGCTCACCGAATCGCGCCTGCAGCTCATCGACCGCCCGCTGGCTCGTGTTCGACGCGACCGACCTCCCGCGCGGTGCGGCCGGTCCCGTGGCCAATCGCCTGGTGTCCTTCGCGCAGCCGTCATCGCACGGTGGCTGACGGTCGTGTGGGCTGGCGGGGCGGCCGCCAGCCTGTTCGTGCTGCTCGTCGGGCTGGGGCGGCTGGCGTGGCTGGCGTCGAAGTCCCGGAGCGCGTCACCGACGGGCCGTGGGCGCGTATCGCGGCTGAACTCTCGCGCGACGTATCGGACTACGCCGGCCGCCCGCGCTGCTCCAGAGCGATCGGACCACGCTGCTCGCCACGTGGGGATTCGTCCGGCCGAAGGTCGATGCATGCCCATCCGACGTCGCGGACTGGCCCGAGGACCGCATCCGCATCGTGCTTGGCTCACGAGCTCGCGCACATCCGGCGCGGCGACTGGCTCGTGCAGCTGGTGGCGGAAGTCCTCCGGTCTGTCTACTGGTTCAACCCGGTCGTGTGGATCGGCGTGCCGGCGCCTGCGCCTCGAGAGCGAGCAGGCGTGCGACGACGCCGTGCTGGAGATGGGCGTGGAAGGCGTGGGCGTACGCGACCGAGCTCATCGACCTGGCCAGAGCGTTCAAGTCTCAGCAGGATGTTTCTTCCCGCCGCCGCCATCGCCCGTTCGTCAAGCCTCGAAAGGAGAGTTCGCGCCATGTTGAATGTCCGTCTCAACCGGGAACCCATCACACGGCGGGCGTCGATCGCCGCCGCCGCGCTGCTTGCCGCCGTCACCGTGCTCGTCGCCGGCTTCGGCGTGTCGGCGCAGAGCTTCTCGACGGTGTCCGGCACGCTCGTCGACCAGTTCACCCGCGGCCTCGCCGGCGCCACGGTGGCGCTCGTCGAACCCGCAGCAGCAGTCGAAGTACGAGATCAAGAGCGATGCGAACGGGGCACTACGAGTTCGTCGGCGTGCCGCCCGGCAACTACGTCCTCACGGCGGAACACATGGGATTTGCACCGTCAAACGCGAAGGTGTCGTGCTGCCGGGTCAGGCGTTCCAGCAGAACGTCACCATGCAGGTCGGGATCGCTCCAGGAAACGATCACGGTGATGACGACGGCGTCCGGACGGTCCGCAGGTCAACAGCCCGTGAGTCCGAACCGCGCGTGACACCTGGCAAGACTCAGTGCCGCGTGCACCACGCACGGTTGGCGGCAACATTCGTCCGCCCACGAAGACTCGAGGACGTCCGGCCGGTTTATCCGACCGGCGTCAAGCCAGGCGTCGTGCAGCTCGACGGCGCGCATCGGCGCGACGGGCGTGTCGCGAACATCGATGTCGTCGGCAACATCGCGGGAACAGCCGATCCCGTGCTCGCCGATGCGGCGATCAACGGCCGATCAGCGGGTGGGAATTCACGCCGACGCTGCTGGATTGCCAGCCGATCGAGGTGCGCATGAAGGTGCACGTGAACTTCGTGGCGGCGAAATAGATCACCGGCCGAAAGACAGAGGTCCACGAGGTCCAATAGGTCCACGTGGTCCAGAAAGTCCGGCTCGGACAACGCGGAGCCTTCGGACCCGTGGACTACTGGACCTCGTGGACCTATCGTATTGCTTCGGTCCCTCGTCCGGAAGCGCAAACGCGACCAGTTCGGCGCTGTAGTTGCCCCCGCCGATGGCCAGCACGATGTACTGCTTGCCGTTCAGCATGTAGGTCATCGGCGAGCCGGTCTGCGGCGCCGGCATGTACACCTCGCCGGCGTCCTTGCCCGTCGCCTTGTCGTACGCGCGCAGCATCGCGCCGCGCCGGCCGTCGGGCAGCGTGAAGAACCCGCCTTCGCCGGCGATGACGAGCGACTTCGTGACGAGCGTCCCGATGCGGCCGTCGCGTCCCGTCCGCGGAATCGTCACGCCCTTGAGCGCCGGGTGGTTGCGGATGCTGTCGGGCGTCTCGCCGTGCGCGAACCTGCCAGACGAGCTCGCCCTTGTTCATGTCGAGCGCGGTGATGCGGCCGTAGGGCGGCTTGATGAGCGGCAGGCCCTGGACGAAGAGGCCGTTGCCGCTCTCGCCGCCGGCGCCGAGCGCCGGCCCGGTGGCCGGCGCCGGCTTCGCTCGGATCGGGCGCCGTGGCCCGTGATGAAGTTCATGTCCGACTTGCGGCGCTCGTCAGGCGGCGTCGAGGCCGAGCGCGCTCGCCGCCGTCACCGAGAAGACGTACATGATGCGCGTTTCGGGATCGAACGAGCCGCCTTCCCAGTTGGCGCCGCCGGTCGCCGCCGGCAGGATCAGCGTGGCGCGCGGGCCTTCCCATTTGCTGACGACGGGCGGCGTGAAGATCGGGCCGATCTTGTACTTCGACGCGAACTCCACCGCCTCCGCTTTGAGTCTCCGGCGTGAAGTCGATCGAGATCGTCGAGCGACACGCCCTGGCGATCGAACGCCGGCGGCTTGGTCGGGAACGGCTGCGTCGGCGAATACCACTCGCCGGGCACGTCGCCCTTGGCGACCGGACGCTCTTCGATCGGCCAGATCGGCTGGCCGGTCGCGCGATCGAACACGTAGACCCAGCCCTGCTTGGTCGGCTGCGCGAGCGCCTTGATGGCGCGGCCGTTGACCGTGATGTCCATCAGGATCGGCGCGCACGGGATGTCCATGTCCCAGATGCCGTGGTGCACGAGCTGGTAGTGCCACTTCCGCTTGCCGGTCTGCAGATCGACGGCGACGACGCTCTCGCCGAACAGGCCCGCGCCGGGACGATGGCCGCCGTAGTAGTCGCCAGTCGGCAGCTCGACGGGCAGGTAGACGAGGCCGAGCTCTTCGTCCACCGACATCTGGCGCCCACACGCCGGCGTTGCCGGTGTAGGTCCACGACTCGTTTTCCCACGTGTCGTTGCCGAACTCGCCGAGCTGCGGGATCGTGTGGAAGATCCAGAGGCGCTTGCCGGTCCGCACGTCGAATCCGCGGACGTAGCCCTTCTCGTTCTGCCGGCTCTTCGGCGAGCTGCCGGGCAGGTGCGCGGCGCCGACGATGACGACGTTCTTCGCGACGATGGGCGCCGCGTGCAGGCCGATTTCGCCGTTGACCAGGTCCATCACCTGGTCGTCCTCGAGCTTGAGATCGACGATGCCGCTCTTGCCGAACGTCGGAACCGGCGCGCCGGTTTTCGCGTCGAGGGCGACGAGCTGGTAGCCGGGCGTGACGTAGAGGATGCGGCTGTCGTTCCGGCCGTCGGTCCAGTAGGCGAGGCCGCGGCCGGACAGCTTGCGCGGCGCCGTGTCGGCGCGCTTGCCCTCCCGCTCGCTGTGCATCCACATCATCTCGCCGGTCGCCGCGTCGAGCGCGACCACGGCCCGCCGCGAGCCGGCCGTGCGTATAGAGCACGCCGTTCGACCATCAGCGGCGTGGACTCGTAGTTGTATTCAGGCCGCGGGCCGAGCGCGTCGGTCTTGAATCGCCAGGCGACCTGCAGCTTGTTGAAGTTGTCCGCCGTTGATCTGATCGAGCGGCGCGTAGCGCGTGTTCCCCAGATCGCCGCCGTAGGTCCGCCACTCGCCGGCCGGTGCGCCGGCCTGACCCGCCAGACGCGCGCCGCCGGCCGCAAGAACGAGAACGATCAACGAAAGCGAAACACGTCGCATATGTGCAACGCCTCATCGGAAACGTAGAACGGAGGACTGTCAGAACCCCGCCACATGACGGCCGGGACCTGAAGGCCCGTGAACCCCTCGAACCTCTCGTGACCTATGACGGAAGCCTGAACGCCACCAACTCCGCCGTGTACGACCCGCCGCTGATCGCGAGCACGATGTACTGCTTGCCGTTCAGCATGTACGTCATCGGCGTGCCGCTCTGCGGCGCCGGCATGTAGACGGACGCCGAGCTCGTTGCCCGTCGCCTTGTCGTACGCGCGCAGCATCGCGCCGCGCTGGCCGTTCGGCGTCGTGAAGAACCCGCCTTCGCCCGCGACAACCAGCGTCTTCGTGACGAGCACGCCGATGCGGCCGGTCCGCCCGGTCCTCGGAATCGTCACGCCCTTGAGCGCCGGATGATTCTTGATGTTGTCGGGCGTCTCGCCGTGTGCGATCTGCCAGACGAGATCGCCCTTGTTCATGTCGAACGCGGTGATGCGGCCGTAGGGCGGCTTGATGAGCGGCAGGCCCTGCACCGTCAACGCCGCCGGCCCCGCCGCCTTCGGCCGCCGCGGGCGCCTGGTTCACCGGGTACCGGCGACGGCGACGCCGGGCGTTCCGGCATTCGCCGCCCGGCCGGCGCGCCGCCGGCCCGGCCCCGTCCGGCCGGTGCAGGCGCATTCGGATCGCGCGCGATGCCCGAGAGGTACGCGAAGTCGCGACTTGCCGCCGTCGTTCTTCACCAGCCCCAGCGGCGTCGGCGTCGTCGTCGAGTAGACGTAGAACATCTTCGTCTCGGGATCGAACGAGGCGCCGTGCCAGTTCACGCCGCCGCCGGCCGACGGCAGCATCAGCGTGGCCAGCGGCGACGGCCACGTGGAGACCACAGGCGGCGTGAAGATGGGACCGATCTTGTAGCGCGACGCCAGCTTGCACCGCTTCGGCCTTCAGCTCCGGCGTGAAGTCGATCAGGTCGTCGAGGGACACACCCTGGCGATCGAACGGCGGCGGCTTCGTCACGAACGGCTGCGTGGGCGAATACCACTCGCCGGGTACGTTGCCCTGTTCCGACCGGCCGCTCTTCGATGGGCCACACCGGCTGTCCGGTGATGCGATCGAACGTGTAGATCCAGCCCTGCTTGGTCGGCTGCGCCAGCGCCTTGATGGCGCGGCCGTTCACGGTGATGTCGATCAGGATCGGCGCGCACGGGAATGTCCATGTCCCAGATGCCGTGGTGCACGAGCTGGTAGTGCCACTTGCGCTTGCCGGTCGTCAGATCGACGGCCACCACGCTCTCGCCGAACAGGCCCGCGCCGGGACGATGGCCGCCGTAGTAGTCGCCCGTCGGCAGCTCGACCGGCAGATAGACCGTGTTGAGCTCTTCGTCGACGGCAATTTGTCCCCACACGCCGGCGTTGCCGGTGTAGACCCACGATTCCTTTTCCCACGTGTCGTTGCCGAATTCGCCCTGCTGGGGAATGGTGTGGAAGATCCACAGGCGTTTGCCCGTCTTGACGTCGAAGCCGCGGACGTAGCCCTTCTCGTTCTGCCTGCTCTTCGGGTTGCCGCCCGGCATGTGCGCGGCGCCGACGATGACGGTGTTCTTCGCGACGATAGGCGTCGCGTGAAGGCCGATTTCGCCGGTCACCGGATCCATCACCTGATCGTCGTTCTGCTTCAGATCGACGATGCCGTTGGTGCCGAAACTCGCGGACCAGTTCGCCGGTCATCGCGTTCAGCGCGACGAGCTGGTAGCCGGGCGTGACGTAGAGCACCCGGCGATCGTTCTGGCCGTCGGTCCAGTAGGCGAGGCCGCGGCCGGACAGCTTGCGCGGCGCCGATTCGCCGCGCGGCCCCTCGTGTTCCTGGTGCATCCACAGCATCTCGCCGGTCGCGGCATCGAGCCCGACCACCGCGCGGCGCGTGCCGGCGGTGACGTAGATCATGCCGTTGGCCATCAGCGGCGTGGATTCCCAGTTGTATTCGGGCCGCGGGCCGAGCGCGTCAGCCTTGAAGCGCCACGCCACCTCGAGCTTGCCGAAGTTGTCCTTGTTGATCTGGTCGAGCGGCGAATAGTGCGTGTTCGCGAGGTCGGCGGCGTAGGTGCGCCATTCCCGATTGGGCGGGGCGGCCTGACCGGACGAGCTTGATCGTCGCGCCCGGACAGCCGACGACGGCGAGACAGGCGGCGAACAGGCGCAGACACGCGGAGCGTTTCATGATCCGCAGGCTTTTCATGGGCTGTCCCCCTCGCTTGTAAGAGCAGTATGATATGGCGACTTCATGCGGAAAGTGGACCGCTCGTTTCCGCAGGAATTTTGTCCGCGGTCGTCGCGGCCCGCCTGGGCCCCGGCAGGAGCCCAGGCGGTCACGGCCGGCCAGCCGGCTCGACGCCGGCAGCCCGCACGAGCCGGATTCGCGAGGCGGCCGCGAGGAATCTGGCGCTGTTCCAGCAAAGCCAGAAGCACTGGTTCGACGTCCAGCGCTGCGATTCGTGCCACCACCAGTATCAGCCGGCGCTGGCCTACCAGTCGGCGCGCGAGCACGGCATTCCCTTCGACGAAACCATCGCGCGGGCCGACGCCGCCAAGGCGTTCACCTACGCGGACCTCGATAAGGCCGTTCAGTACTCGTGGATCATCGAGCCCGCCATCGACGATGGCTACCGGCTGGTCGCGGCCGATGCGGCCGGCGTCCGGCCGAATCTCGACGACGGCCGTCATGGCGCGCGATGCTGGCGGACCGGCAGAATCCCGCCGGCGACTGGCCGAGCCACCGGCAGCGGCCGCCGTCCTCATACAGCAACGTCACGTTCACGGCGCTCGCCGTCCGCGGGCATCCAGCTGTACAGCCATCCGACGCAGAAGGCCGAGCGTCGCGCAGCACGTGGCGCTGGCGCGCCGCTGGCTCGAAGCGCACACGCGCCGGCGGACACCGAAGAGCGCACGTATCAGCTGCTGGGGCTGAAATGGACCGGCGCCGATCGCGCATCGCTCGCAGAAGCTGGCGCGCGAGCTGGCGCGCGACGCAGGAAGCCGACGGCGGCTGGAGCTCGCTCGACGGCCGCGTCAGCGATGCGTACTCAACCGGGCAGGCGCTCGTCGCGCTGCACGACGCCGGCGGCGTGCCGATATCGGACGCGAACTGGCAGCGCGGCATCGACTACCTGCTGAAGACGCAGGCGCCCGACGGGTCGTGGCACGTGGCGACGCGGCTCTATCCGCCGGCGCCGCTCAGCCCGCCGTACTTCGAGAGCGGCCTGCCGTACGGACACGATCAGTTCCTGTCGGCGCAGGGCGGCGCGTGGGCCGTGATGGCGCTCGCGCGCGCGCTCGGCCCGGCCCGCGCTGTCACGCCGGCAGCCGCTGCCGGATGTCGCGCCCGGTGAACGTCGAGCCATGGGCCGAGACCGTGCTGTTCGGCAGCGTCGGCCGACGTGCGCACGCTGCTCGCGAACGGGTTCGACGCCAACTCCGCGACGAAATCCGGCGGCACGACGGCGCTGATGATGGCCGCGCCAGACGCCGAGAAGATGAAGCTGCTGATCGATCGCGGCGCGAACGTGAACGCGCGATCCGAAACGAAATATACGGCGCTGATGGTCGCGGCGCAGCACGGCACGCACTCGACGGCCGCGGTCCGGCTGCTGCTCGCGCACGGCGCCGACGCCAGCCAGTCGCAGGGCCAGCCGCTCTTCAACGCCGATCCGCTGTTTCTGGCGGCGTACGCGCGGCAATGCCGACGTGCTGCCCGACCTGCTGAAGGCCGGCGCGAGCCTGAACGGGGAGATGCGGCTCATCGGCACGTCGAACACCGACGCGATCTCCGGCGCCGTTCGCCACGGCTACCTCGACGTCGCGCGCGTGCTCGTGCGAGCTCGGCGCGCCCGTGGATCGCACGGACGCGCGCATCACGCCGCTCGTCAAGGCCGTGCTCGGCGACCAGGTCGAGATGGCCCGGTTCCTCATCTCGAAGGGCGCCGACGTGAACCACGTGGACGGCAACGGCATGACGCCGCTGCTCTACGCGGCGTCAATCGATTTCGGCAGCTCCGCGATGATCGACATGCTGCTCAAGGCCGGCGCGCGCACCGACATGAAGACGAAGGAAGGCAAGACGGCGCTCGAGCTCGCGCGAGCAGTACAAGCACACGCACCTGCATCGCGAGCCTCTCAGGTCATCAAGCGCAATTGATGAAGTGAAGTCAGGCATGAAGCAGCGGTGGCTGTCATGAGACTGAGTTGCCATTAGCGTGCTGCTGCGCTGAGCCTGATCCGGCCGCGGCGCGCAGCAGGCCGTGCCGGAGATTCCGTTCGATTCGGTGCCCGAACTTCTTCAAGCTGCCGCCGGATCTGAACTTCGGCGAGGACGCCGGCGTCGCGGTCAACTCGAAGGGCCACGTCTTCGTCTACACGCGATCGAACAGCGCGACCGGCGCGGCGTACGGCGGCGCGGCGTCGCAGCTGCTCGAATTCGATCAGACCGGCAAGTTCGTCCGCGAGATCGGCAAGGGCCTCTACGCCTGGGCGTTCGCGCACGCCGTGCGCGTCGACAAGGACGACAACATCTGGGCCGTGGACAAGGGCTCGGACATGGTCATCAAGTTCAACCCGGAAGGCCACGTCGCGATGGTGTTCGGCCGGAAGAAGGAAGCGTCGGACGAAGAGGCCGAGCCCTGGAAGCGCAACCTCAAGCCGCCGCTCCCGCCGATCAACGGGAACTTCCGCCAGCCGACCGACGTCGCGTGGAACGCGGCCGGCGACATCTTCATCAGCGACGGCTACGTCAACGCGCGCGTCGCGAAGTACGACAAGAACGGCGACTGGGTGAAGAGCTTCGGCGAGCCGGGCAGCGGGCCGGGGCAGCTGAACACGCCGCACAGCATCGCGACCGACGCGCAGGGCAACGTCTACGTCGCCAACCGCGGCAACGTCCGCATCGAGGTGTTCGACAGCGACGGCAAGTACCTGCGCCAGATCAAGCTGGACGTGCCGCTGCCCGCCGGACGCACGGCCGGCGATCGGCAACACGCCGGCGCCGAACGCGCCTCCCGGGACGATGAGCCCCGGCGCGCCGTGGGCCGTCTGCATCACGCCGGGCCCCAACCAGGTGCTCTACGCGGCCGACGCGTACCCGGGACGGATCTACAAGCTGACGCTCGACGGGAAGATCCTCGGCGTGCTCGGCAAGGCAGGGAAGCAGCCGAAGCAGTTCGGCTGGATCCACGAGATCGCGTGCCCGTCGGAAAACGAGCTCTACGTCGCCGAGATCATCAACTGGCGCGTGCAGAAGCTGCAGCTGCATCCGGACCGATCAACGAAATAAGTGACGCAGGCGAAGTGCAGGCAGGGAAGTCAGGCTTGCCGAACCTACCTGGCCTGCCTGCACTTCCAGCTCGACCTGCCTTCGTTACAGCGTTTTCCCCAGCCGCGCCTGGAGTCCCTCGCGATAGCCGCGGCTGAGCGTGAGCCGCGTCTTGTCGGTGAGCGTGATCAGGTACTCGCCGTTGAACGAGGAGCGCAGCTCCTGGATGCGCTCGACGTTGACGATCGCCGACCGGTGGATCCGCACGAACTGCGCGGGGTCGAGCTGCGACTCCAGGTGGCTCATCGTGCCGCGCACGAGGTGCGTCTGCTGGCCGATGTGCAGCCGCACGTAGTTGCCCGACGCCTCGCACCAGTCGATGTCCTGGATCCGGACGAAATAGATCCGTCCGCTCGACTTGATCACCAGGCGATCGCGCCGGCGCCTGTTCTCCCGGCGCGGGCGGCTCCTGCGCGGCGCCGGCGCATCGGGCAGCCGCGACGCCAGCTGACGCCCGCCCGCTCGCCGCCTGGCGCCTTGGCGAGATGCTGGCGGGCGTGCGTGAGCGCGGACTTGAACCGCTCGGCGCTGAACGGCTTGAGCAGGTAATCGAGCGCGTGGATTTCGAACGCGGCCAGCGCGTATTCGTCGTACGCCGTGACGAAGACGACGGCCGGCATGTCGTGGCCCAGCGTGCGCGCGAGCGCGAAGCCGTCCATCTGCGGCATCTGGACGTCCAGAAACACCAGGTCGGGCGACGTCGCCTCGATGACGGAGACGGCCTGCGGGCCCGTCGAGCATTCGCCGACGACTTCGATGTCGGACTTCGTCGCGCAGCAGCGACAGCACCCGCGCCCTCGCCACCGGCTCGTCGTCCACGACCAGCGTTCGAATCTTGTCCGTCATGCAGCCCCCACGCGGATCGGTTCCGTTGAGCTCCTCGACTTGAAACGGGATGCGCACGGTGACGCAGAAGCCCCGGTCGAGATTCGAGAACGCAAACTGAAACGCCGACGGATACAGGTGCTCGAGGCGCGCGCGCGTGTTTTCGAGGCCGACGCCACGATTGAGCGCCATCAGGCGCTCGGGCGGCAAGCCGTCGCCGCTGTCCCGAATCTGCAGCGTCAGATCCCCGCCGGTGCGGTCGGCGTGAATCTCGATCCAGCCGTGCCGCGCGTTCGGCGCGATGCCGTGGCGGATCGCGTTTTCCACGAGCGGCTGCAGGAGCAGGTTGGGCACCTGCGCGTCGAGCGTGTCCGGCTGGATGTGCATGCTGACGCGCAGGCGGTTGCCGAACCGGGTCTGTTCGATCTCCAGGTATTTCTGCAGGACGTCGAGCTCGTCCTTGAGCGGCACTTCCTGCGTGATCGACGTGTGCAGGGTCATGCGGAGAAGGTCGCCCAGCTGATCGATCATCGTGTCGGCCGCCACCGCGTCGGTGTGAATCAGCCCGGAGATGGTGTTCAGCGTGTTGAAGAGGAAGTGCGGGTGCAGCTGGCGCTGGAGCGCCTGCAGCTGCGCCTCGACGAGCCGCGTCTCGAGCTGCGCGGCGTTCAGCGCGCGCGCTTCCGCCTCGCGGCGGTACGCCAGCGCGTGCGCGAGGCCGACGAGGAACAGATACGTCATGAGCAGCCAGTCCAGCTGCTTCAGGTACTGGATGAGCGTGTAATCCCACCAGCCCGGGAAGTCGCCGGGCAGGCCGGTCTGTGCCAGCAGCTCCGCCCGCAGCACCATCATGACCGCCGTGTGAACGACCGAGTAGGCGAGCGCGCCGCAGACGTGGACGAGCACCTGGATGGGCCACCGTTTCGTCCCAGCTGCTCGCTCGTCGCGAACCCCATGATCACCGGAGCGAGGAGGGCGGGGATGTACCAGTACGAGGAGATTCAGCGCCAGGAGTCCACAGGCACCTCGTGCGCGACCTGCCGGGTCGTGCATCACGTGACCGAGCAGGTAGCCCTGGAACGTGGACGACAGCCCGAAGGCCGTCGCGATGACGAATAGGAGCAGCCCCGGGATCCGTGCGCGCTGACTCATGAATGTCCTGCTCAGGCCACTATCGGGTGATCCGTCCCGGCGGTCAAGCCGGAGAACCCTGCGGCGGCCCGGTTTCGGCTGTTCATCACCGCAGCACCGCGATTCATCACACCAAACCCGTCGTCAGCGCCGACCGCCTTGCGGGGTTAGACGCTTTCACCGGGGTTTGAGTTCTTCCGCTCGGGCTCCTCCCTCGTACCCGCGACTGGTCGCGCCAGGACGGTGGCTGGTCACATTTCGGTTGGAGCGGACGCACGCCTGTCGCGACCATGCGGGATGCTCGCAACATCACTCGTGGCGCTTTCGCTCGTTGTCCATGTTTACGACAGCGCCGGCGTGGCGCCGGGTGAGCGGGCGGCGGCGCTCGCGGTTGCGCAGTCGATCATGAAGGATGCCGGTGTCGCGATCACGTGGCGAGATGGGGCCGGGTGCGATCAGCCTGCTGAGCGCGACGTGCGCGTTCAGAACGGCGCCGACACTCTGCCCGAAGTCATCGTCCGCATCGTCCTGTCGCCGCCCGAGTCGCCGGCGGGGCCGCTTGGCTTTTCGCTTGTCGACGTCGCGCTCCACTCGGGCACGCTGGCGACCGTCTTTGCCGATCGCGTCGCCGATCTCGCCCAACTGGCTGGCGTCGATGCCGGCCGTCTGCTCGGGCGGGCCATGGCACACGAGGTCGCCCACCTGCTCCTCGGCACGACACGGCACGCAAGCCTCGGCCTCATGCGCGGCACGTGGACGACGGGTGAATTGCGCCGGGAACAGCCGCGGGACTGGATATTGATGTCCGACGATATCGATGGGGTGCGCCGCGGCCTCGCGGCCCGGGCGCGCCGGCTCCAAAAACCCGCGAACGTCCTTGCCCGGGAGGGACCTGAACCAACGACCGCGCAAATCCATGACCTCGTGGACCCCGTGGACCCCGTGGACCTCGTGGACCCGTGGACCCTTGAACCCCTCGAACCCTGTTAGGAATCCCCTCGTCGCACGTTTATTACGAGCATGGGGATGAGGACGGCCGAGCGTTCGCCTTTTTCGCCTTTATCATTGGGCCCATGCCCGTTCCCCGTCTTTCGGCCTCGCTCGTGGCACTCATGGTCTTGCTGTTCCTCGCCGTCGTTTCCGCGCAGACCCCTGCAAATCAGGGGAAAAAACGGGGCTTCTCGGTCGTCGAAGCCAGCATCGCCGACATGCAGGCTGCCATGAAGGACCGGCCGCGTCACGTCCCGTGAGCTCGTCCGTCAGTATCTTGCGCGTATAGGGACGTACGAGCACCACGCTGCATGCGGCCCTGGCTGTCAGCACCGCAGGCGCTGGCCGACGCCGACCAGCGGGATCGCGAGCGGGCAATGGGCAAGGTGCGAGGTCCTCTGCACGGCATTCCCGTTGCGCTGAAGGACAACATCCAGACGACGACCATGCCGACCACTGGAGGCGCCCTCGCGTTCGACCGGTTGCGTGCCGCCCTACGAGGCGACGCTCGCGGCGAACCTGCGCGCGGCCGGCGCCGTCATCATCGCCAAGACCGGGATGACCGAGCTGGCCAACTGGGTCGCGGGCGCGCCGACGCCGATGCCGACGAACTACAACGCGCTGGGCGGGTTTGGTTTCAACCCGTACGATCCGCGCCGCGATCCGCGCGAGGCCACGTTCGATGGGCGGCCGGCGCTGCAGACCGGAGGCTCGAGTTCCGGTATCGGCACAGCGGCGAGCCTGTGGGCCGCCAACGTCGGCACTGAAACGTCGGGATCGATTCTGAGCCCGTCGAACCAGAACATGCTCGTGGGCATCAAACCAACCGTCGGCCGAATCAGCCGTTACGGTGTGATTCCGATTACGGCCGACCAGGACACGCCGGGACCGATGGCGAAGACCGTGGCCGACGCGGCGATCATGCTCGGCGCCCTCGAGGGGCCGTCTGCCGGATCCGCACGACCCGGCGACGAACCGCTGTGCGCCGCCTGCCGGTCAGAAACGCGCGAACTACACGCGTGCGCTGCGGGCCGACGGCTTGAAGGGCGCCCGCGTCGGCATTCCGCGCGCGTTTTTCTACGATCGCGTCGCGGTCGCCGGCGAATCCGGGCCCCGCGGGGGCCTGACGCCGGCGCAAGCGTCACTGATGGCCGAGGCGATCGCCGCGTTGAAGCAACAGGGCGCGGTCATCGTCGATCCGGCGAACATTCCCAGCGTGGTCGACGCCGATCCCGCGCGCAATTTTCTGCGATGGGCGACGTGTTCCGGCGCAGACGAGGGCAAGGGGAAAGACGAGGGCTGCTCCGTCGGCTTGAAGTACGGGATGAAGCGCGACTTCAACGCGTGGCTCGCCTCGCTCGGTTCGGCCGCGCCGGTGAAGAGCCTGACCGAGCTCCGCTCGTGGAACGCCGCGCATGCGAAGGCCGGCGCGCTCAAGTACGGCCAGTCGAACCTGGACATCTCCGACGAGATGGACGTGGAGCGGGATCGCGGCCGGTACGAGGCCGATCGGGCGAAGGACATTCAGCTCGCGGGCACGCACGGGATCGATGAAGTGATGTCGGCGGAACGGCTGGACGCCGTGCTGTTCCCAGGGCCGTCTGGCGCGGCGATTGCGGCGCGCGTCGGCTACCCGACCGTCATCGTGCCGTTCGGGATGGTTCCGAACGAGCCGACGCCGCCGTTCCCGGCGGGTTTCAACGCGAAGCCCGCCCCGTACGGCGTCAGTTTCTCGGGCCGCGCCTGCAGCGAAAACCGGCTCATCGAACTCGCGTACGCATTCGAGCGCGCAACACGGCGGCGTGTGCCCCCCGCGGCCACGCCCTGACAAGAGAGGCAAGAGGTAAGACTTATGGCTATTTGCGAGACGACCACTTACTCTAACGTCACCAAGAACCCTGTGGCCGAAGCACCCCGCGGGAACGACGTCACGCTGCTGCTCGCGCGGTGGCGGAAAGGCTCGGCCGAGGCCGAAGCCGAGCTCATGGAGCGCGTACAGGGCGAGCTTCGACGGCTGGCGGCCAGCTACCTTCGCCGCGAGCGCGGCGGACAGACGCTGCAGCCGACGGCGGTCGTCAACGAAGCGTACATCCGCCTGCTGCCGCAGCGCGGCGTTTCCTGGGAAAATCGCGCGCACTTCTTCGGCATCGCCGCCAAGATGATGCGCCGCGTGCTGGTCGATCACGCGCGCCGGCGTCACGCCGCCAAGCGCGACGCGGGGCCGGCCGACCCGGTGTCGATCTCGGGCGTGGCGTCGCCCGATCGCGAGGCCGATCAGGTGGACGTGCTCGCGCTGCACGACGCGCTCTCGAAGCTCGCGAAACTCGATCCGCGTCAGTCCGAGATCGTCGAGATGCGCTTCTTCGCCGGGTTGACCGTTGAAGAGATCGCCGAGGTTCTCGAAATCGCGCCGGCCACGGTCAAGCGCGATTGGGCGACGGCGAAGATGTGGCTGAAGCGTCAGATGCGCGGACTGTAGGTCCGTTGCAGGCTGCGCAACGGCGGACCTGAAGGTCCGCACTAAGGGGACGTAGGCGGCCTTCAGCTGCCGGACGAGGCCTACGCGGGCGCGGCTTCTCGCTGGCCGGTGAGGCTGGACCGGGCGGCGATCGTCGAGGGGTAGACCTGGAAGATCGTCAGCAGCTTGGTGATCCGCAACAACTCCCGATTCTTGCCAACCACGTGCGCGAAGACCAGCCGCCCGCCGGAGCGTTCACTGCATTTGTAGGCCTGCGCGAGCGCCCCGATGCCGGCGCTGTCGAGATAGGTGACGTAGCGAAGATCCAGAATCACGTCACGGTGGCCCTGGCCGAGCCATCTGGAGACGGTCTGCGTAAACTCGTCGACCGTTTCTGCCGTCAGCCGGCCATTCGGTTCGAGGATGACGATCTGGTTGCCGACGGGTTCTGCGGTGGTCATGACGTTCTCCCTTGCCTCCGTACGCGCAAGGAAGAGCGTCAGTGGTTCAAAAGTTGGCCGGTTACTTTCCGTCTACCGAAAAGGCCAGCAGGACGTTCCCGGGTACGCCTCCGGCGGTGTGGTAACCGGAGTTGAAGTAAATCATCCCGCCCCCGATGGCCGCGCCGGGACCATCGAGCGAGCCGCCCCGTGCCTCGACGCCGTTGACCGTGTCGAACGGACGCACCGTGTCGAAGTCCCACAGCACCTTGCCGTCCGCGGTGCCGTAGGCGCGCATGTGGCCGTCGACGGACCCGGAGAACGCGACGCCCGGGAAGCCGCTGACAGCGGCTGACTGCGCCGGGCTGCAGCGTGTCCGCGTGCCGCAGCCCACGGGCGGCGTGTACCAGACCCGTTCGCCCGTGTCGAGCTTCAGCGCGAACATACCGCCCCCGCGCTTGTTGTCGGCGTCGGTAAACTGGCTGTAGGTGAGCATGATGCGTCCGATATCGGAGAGCGCGACGTAGACGTTGGTGCCGTCGGTGGAGGATCCCCACTGCACGCCGCCCATCGTGCCGCCTTCGCCGACGCGGGTCTGCCAGATGATCTCGCCCTGCTTGTCGGGGTCGACGGCATGCACGACGCCGGATTTCTGGCCCGCGACGAGCGCGCGGCGCCCGTTCGGCAGCGTCACGAGGATCGGCGACGCGCTGAAGTCGAAGTCCGGGCCGTTGGACTCGGGGCAGTTGGTCTTGTCCGGAAGCCGGCAGGCCGACACGTACGCGTCGGCCGATGACATCTGCTTCCACCACAGCATCCTGCCCGTCTTCATGTCGAGCGCCATGAACGAATCGCTCGTTTTTGAAGGCGGGTCGCTGTAGTTGTTGCCCGTCGTGATGTACAGCGCGTTTCGCCGCGCGTCGATCGCCGGGCTGCTCCACACCGGGGCGCCGGACGGTCCCCACAACTGCGTGCCGATCTTGTTCTTGGTCGTGGGAAACGGCACTTCGGGAATGGTGTACGTCTGCCAGACGATCTTGCCGGTCGACGCGTCGAGCGCCGTGACCGAGCCGCGGAAATGGCAACACTCGTAGGTTGGTGTGGTTCCCGCACCTTCTTCGCTCGACGCCATCGGGACGTAGTAGCGGCCGTCGTAAAAGGTCGGCGAGCCCGTGATGCGCGCGAACGGGCTGGTCTCAACCTTCGTTTTCCACAGCAGTTTGCCGGTCTCGGCATCGAGCGCGTACGCGTTCGCCGCGCCGTCGCCGAAGAGCGCCGCGTACCGCATGCCCGTGGCCGTCTTGACGCGCGCCACGCTGATGGCCGCGCGCATGGGCGCCCCGGTCTCGAAGAACCAGTGGACGCATCCGGTTGCCGCGCTCAGCGAATAGACCACGCCGCCGGCGCTGCCCACGAACACGCGGCCGCCGGCGATGGTCGACTGCGCGTTCGATTGGAGGTCGCCGGGAAACCCAAATGCCCACTTGAGTTTCAGGCGGGGCACATCGGCCGCCGTGAGCCCGGCCATCGCCGCATCCTGAAACCGCGTGTTGTTCGTCGTCACGCCCCAGCCGGTCCAGCGGGGTCCGGTCGACGGATCGAACGCGGTCTTGTCTGCGGCCGCACACATCGCGCGTGCAGGCGGCGCCATGCTCGGCGCGCTGGCGAACGTCTTGCCGGTCAGGTATTCGGAGATCGCCCGCCGTTCGGCCAGCGTCCGGCCTGTCGCCATCGAGATCATGGGACCCGATTCGAGGGCGCGAAGGACCCGATCAGGGTTCATCGCCCGCAACGCGTCGCGGTTCGGCGCGCGGTCCGCGCCGCCGTCGTGGCACGATGCGCAGCTGGTCTGGTAAAAAGCGGCGGCGTCCTGGCCCACCGGAGTTTGAGCGAACACGGAACTCGATATGGCACACACGAACGCGGCGGCGGCCGCGCGAAATGACATCGATCGACTCATGCGGCGAAATGTAGCATATCGGCATGGCGCCAGACACCTACATCCACGGCACGGAACCGAGCGAACAGGATCGTCTCGCGGCGCTGAACCGGATGACGAACGCCGCGTTCATCCGTTTTCTCGACGTGCCCGCGGGCGCACGCGTGCTGGAGGTGGGCAGCGGACTCGGTCTGCTCGCCGTTGAAGTGGCGTCGGCGGCGGAGGATGTTTCCGTCGTGGGCGTTGAAGTCTCGCCGCAGCAGATTGCCGCGGCAGCGGCCAGTCCGCGCGTTACGTATCGCCAGGGCGACGCGCATTCGCTCGACCTGCCCGACGCCAGCTTCGACATTGTGTACGCGCGCTATCTGCTCGAGCACGTGGAGCATCCCGACCTCGTCTTGCGCGAGATGCGAAGGGTCGTCCGGCCGGGCGGCCGCGTCGCGGTCTGCGAAAACGACGTCACGCTGATCCGCTTCGATCCGCCGTGTCCCGCGTTCGATCGCGCATGGGAGATGTTCCAGCGATATCAGGCCTCGCTGGGCGGTGATGGGGCGATCGGCCGGCGTCTGTTTCGACTCTTTCAGGGCGCAGGCCTGACCGGCATCGAGCTTTCGGTCCAGCCCGAGGTGCACTGGCAGGGATCACCCGGGTTTGTGGCCTGGGTGAGGAACATCATCGGCAACCTCGAGAGCGCGCGCCGCGGACTCGATGCCGGCGATCTCGATGCCGCCGTGTCCGAACTGACCGCCCTGTCCCGGCGTCCCGATGCCAGTTCGGTGTTCGTCTGGAATCGCGCCGTCGGAATTCGGTCGTAGCGTCCTTGGCTTCAGCCGGACGACGTCGTTTTCAGTGTAGCGTCCGGCTTTAGCCGGACGTCGTTCCGTCGAGGATCTCATCGACCGTGAACACGCACGAACCGAGGAACGGATAGTCGTTTGCCCGCTCGACGAGTCCACTGCGGATTGGGTTCTCGAAGATGTACCTTGCAACCCTCCGCGTGTCTTCGTCGTTTCGCAAGACGTGCTCATAGCCATACCGCTGCCACAACTTGCGTCGATGAGACATTGCGTAGTGGAAACCCGTCCGCTGCTTCGCTCGCGCGATGAAGCGCAGCGCGTATGAGGATTCCGAGAGCGCCTCGACCAGTAGATGCACATGGTCAGGCATGAAGCAGTACGCAACAAGTGCGAACCGCTCATCGTTTGCGGCGCGCAGAATCTGCGACAGCACCAGTCCCACAACCGGTTGGCTCGTGAACAGACACCGTCGGGAATGGCAGCAGAAAGTGAGGAAATACCGGTAGAGACCAACGTAGTCGAACGTTTTGAGATGCCCCGGGCCGTGCGTTGGCATGAGCAGTCCGGAGCAAGAGACGTTCCGGGCGTCGTCCGGCTAAAGCCGGACGTACGGCCTTCCTCCTCCGTGGCAACGTCCGTGTTGCCATGCGATAATCGGCTGATGAATTCGAGACGAGCGCTCGGTGTCGGGGCCGTTCTGATTCTGGTGGCGTTGGTCTGGGCGACGGCCCGTGTCACGCAGCGGCCAGCGATGCCATCCGCCGAGCCGAGCCGCTGCGCCGGCCCAGGCCCCGGCTCCGAATCCGGGTCCGAAGATCGCCCTCCAGTTTTATCGGGCGCCGGCGACGGTCGCCGCGATCGCCATGAAGGATCTGGACGGGCGGATGATTTCCTCGGCCGACTGGAAGGGAAAGGTCGTCATCGTCAATTTCTGGGCGACGTGGTGCCCGCCGTGCCGCGCCGAGATTCCGGATCTGATCGCGCTGCAGAACAAATACAAGGAGCAGCTGCTCATCATCGGCATCTCGGATGATGACGATCCGCCGGCAACCGTGAAGGCGTGGGCCGCGGCGCACGACATGAACTACCCGATCGTCATGAACACGCCCGAACTGCGCAAGACCTTCGCCGGAGTGACCGCGCTGCCGACCTCGTTCATCGTCGATCGTGAGTCTCGTATTGCCATGCGGCACGTCGGCATGCTCACCGCCGCTGTCACCGAGGCAGAGACACGGCATCTGGCCGGGCTGCCCGTCAACGCGTCGGTCGAGGAAATCGAGAAGGACCAGCCCACCAAGCTCGCCAACGCCGCCCAGACGACAGAAATTCCCGGCGTTGATTTGAAGGCGCTCTCCAAAGAGAAGCGGATCGCGGCGATTCAGAAGCTGAACGACGAGGGCTGCACCTGCGGCTGCAATCTCACGGTCGCACGCTGCCGCGTGGATGACCCGAGCTGTCCGGTGAGCCTCCCCCGCGCGAAAGAAATCGTCGCGGGAATCGTCAGCGGCAACTAGAAAAGAGGTTCGAGAGGTTCAAGAGGTCCAAGAGGTTCAAGAGGTTCGCAACGTCCTGGACCCGTGGACCTGTCGGACCCTGTGGACCTTGTGGACCTGTGGACCTGTTGGACCTCGCGGACCCCTGGACCCTATTTAGGCTGGATGTGAATCCCGCACTCGAGCTTCTCACCCTGCCAGCGGCCTGACCGCGGATCGTTCGGATCCGGCGGCAGCGTCGTGCACGGCTCGCACCCGATGCTGGTGTAGCCGAGCTCGTACAGGGAGAGCAGCGGGATGTCGTGGTCCTTGGCGTACCGCCACACGTCGCGCGCCGTCCAGCCGGCCAGCGGGGCGACCTTCCTGATGGCGCTGCCGCTCGGCAGCTTGAACGGTTCGACTTCGGCCAGGTTCGCCCGGCTCGGAGACTGATCCCGCCGCAGTGCCGTGAACCAGACGTCGTACTGCTCGAGCGCCGAAAACAGCGGACCGACCTTGTGAACGTCGCAGCACGCCTTCGTGCCTTCGGTCTGCCACAGGCCGATTCTCGGCTGCGGAGCCCGGAGGTTGGTCAGGTTGAGCTGGTATCTTGCGGCCATCTCGTCGCGATAGGCGAGCGTCTGCGGGAAATGATGGAACGTCTCCAGGAACAGCACCGGTATGTCCGGCTTGATCTGCCGGATCAGATCGGTCAGGACGACGCACTCCGCCTGGAAGCTCGACGTGATGGCGGGCTTCCTCGCATCCTTCAACTGCTCGCTGATGAGATCGATGGCCTGTGACGCGAGATCGGTGACCGTGCTCATTTCAGAATGTCCTCGAGAGCGAGCCTGACCAGCTCGATCGCCTCGGCTTCAGACGAGGCGCCGCGCGCGATCTGGACGAGGCGCTCGGCAGCGCTGGGCCGCGCGACGTTGGCCGCCTGCTCGAGCACCGCTCCGGTGATCATACCGGCGCCGGCCGTGAAGTTGGTGGCCGGGTCGATCAGGATAAAACTGCCGGTCGCCCGGTTGTCGGTATAGCGATCGAACACCAGCGGCCGCGTGGTCGTGAGGGTCACGGTCCCGATCTGGTTGATCACGAGGCCCCGGTTCACCTCGGCCGAGACGACGCGCGTCGCGTGCTTGAGCAGGTAGACGCGCGACGGATCGAGCGGCCGCTCGTCCATCCACACCATCTCGGCCTCGAACCGCTTTTCGACCGACGGCTGATAGCTGAGCGCCGCCGGCTGAGAGTCGGCGACGAGGACGTCTCCGCGCGAGATGTCGATTTCGTCCTCGAGCGTCAGCGTCACCGACATCGGCGCGTGCGCCATCTCGAGGTCGCCGTCCCAGGTCGCGATGCGTTTGACCTTGCTGCGGCGGCCCGAGGGCAGGGTCGTCACGGTATCGCCCGGCCGGATGATGCCGGACACGATCTGGCCGGCGAAGCCGCGAAACTCCTGGTTGGGGCGCGCGACGATCTGGACGGGCATCCGGAACGGTTTCCCGGTCGTGTTGCGGTCGACCTCGACGGTCTCGAGGAAGCTGAGCAGCGGCTTGCCGTCGAACCACGGCGTGCGATCGCTGTTGGTGATGACGTTGTCCCCGTCGAGCGCGCTGATGGGAATCGGGTGGTAGTGGGCGCCCCGCAGCAGCTCCTCGAAGTCGTCGACGATGTTGTCGAAGACGCCGCGGTCGAAGTCGACGAGGTCCATCTTGTTGATGGCCAGGACGAAATCGTTGATGCCCAGCAGCCGCGCGATCCGCGCGTGCCGGCGCGACTGCGTGCGGACGCCGTTTCGCGCGTCGACCAGGAGCACCGCGACGTCGGCGGTTGACGCGCCGGTCGCCATGTTGCGCGTGTACTGCTCGTGCCCGGGCGTGTCGGCGAGGATGAACTTGCGCCGCGCGGTGGCGAAATACCGGTAGGCGACGTCGATCGTGATGCCCTGTTCGCGTTCGGCCTTGAGACCGTCGGTGAACAGCGAGAAGTCGATCGGCCCGGCCACGCGGTTCTTGGACGCTTTTTCGACCGACGCCACCTGGTCCTCGTAGACCGCGCGCGAGTCGTACAGCAGCCGCCCGATCAGCGTGCTCTTCCCATCGTCAACGCTTCCGGCAGTACAGATACGGAGCAATCCCGACATTAAAAGTAACCTTCGCGTTTCTTCAGCTCCATCGACCCGTCCTGATCGTGATCGATGATGCGCAGCTGGCGTTCCGAGTGCTTCGTGACGACCAGCTCGGCGATGATTTTCTCCACGGTGTCGGCGTCCGACCGGATGGCTCCGGTGCACGGAGAGCAGCCGAGCGAGCGCATGCGACACTTGATCATCTGCGTCGACTCGCCCGGGAGGAGGGGAACGAACGGCTGCTCCTTCATGATGAGCGAATTGCCCCGGACGATGACCTCGCGGTCCTTCGCAAAGTACAGGGGCACGATCGGGATGTTTTCGACGTTGATGTACTGCCAGACGTCGAGCTCGGTCCAGTTCGAGAGCGGGAACACACGGATGCTCTCGCCCGTGAGGATGCGGCTGTTGAGCAGCGTCCAGAGCTCGGGCCGCTGGCGTTTCGGATCCCACTGGCCCTTGGCGTCGCGCAACGAGAAGATGCGCTCCTTGGCGCGTGAGCGTTCCTCGTCCCGGCGGGCGCCGCCAAACGCCGCATCGAAGTTCCCGGCTTCGAGGGCGTCGAGCAGCGACTTGGTCTTCAGCAGCCCGCAGCAGCGCTGCGTGCCGACGAGGAACGGTTGGGTGCCTTCGGTGATGGCTTCTTCGTTGGTGTGGACGATCAGGCGCGCGCCGATTTCCTTCGTGTAGCGATCGCGGAACTCGATCATCTCGCGGAACTTGTAGGTCGTGTCCACGTGCAGCAGGGGGAAGGGAATCGGCCCGGGATAGAACGCCTTCTGAGCCAGCCGCAGCAGGACCGAGGAGTCCTTACCGATCGAGTAGAGCATGACCGGACGCTCGAACTCCGCGACCACCTCGCGCATGATGTGGATGCTCTCGGCTTCGAGCGCGCGCAGGTGGTCGAGGCGCGGCTGAACGGTGGCGGTCGAGCGTTGAAACGCGACAAGTGCTGACATCTCTTCTCCGGTAGGGGCCGGCTTCAGCCGGCCCGTCCGCCTGAAGGCGGACGCTACGAAACTCGTCTCAAAAAACAAAAGCCCGGGAGGGCGTCCCGGGCTTTGCAAGTCTGCGATTCGAGTCTGGTCTTCTTGGTTACACAGCCGAATCAGAGTACGCGCGTATGCCAGGGACCATGAAGGTCCTGCTACAGGTGCAACAACACGCGCAGGCCGCACTCCTGACTCGCATAAACTCCGACCATTATGGTCAGGTTGGTTTGGCCAAGTCAACCCGCGCGTGGGCGGAGAAGAACCTGTACAGCAGCACGATATCGATCGCAATTACCGACAGCAGAAAGAGATACGCGGTTGGCCCGGGGACGATTTTGAGCTCCCGGAAGACCGTAGAGACGCCGAAACCGACGACCCAGGCGTCGAAGCTCATGCAGATTCGCCTGAACGTCTCGACCCGCATCCGGCGAATGAGCGCGGCGCCAATCGGCACGCCGACGAGGACGCTCGGGAGGATTTGCGGGATCAGCAGGTTCGATTGAACCGTGATCAGCCCTGCCGAGAAGTAGGCAACGGCGGTGAAGCTCGATTCCGCGAGCCGGATGAACCCGAGCGCCGCGCGGAACTCGCGTTTGTCGAGCCCCTGGTTGTTGAGCAGCACGGCCAGCGGCGGCCCCGAGATCGTCGTCACCGAGTAGAGGATGCCGAGGCCGAGGCCAAACGGCAGGCCGATCGCCTTTTCGGAACGGATCGGCCGCCGGAAGCCGGCCGCCTGGACGAGGATCAGGGGCAGTAACACGAGGTAGGTCCAGAGCTTCAGCCACGCCGGGCTGACGCTGGTCACCACCATCGTGCCGATGATGACGCCGGGGAGCAACCCGATCACGATCGGCAGGACACGTTTCCAGATGACGCCGAGCGCGTCGCGGTTGACCCACAGGACCCAGGCATTGAGGGCCACCTCGATCAGGACGAGCGCGGGGTTCAGCACCCGGTTCGACAGGAACAAGAGCGCCAGCGGAACAGTGATCGACGAGAAGCCGTACCCGAGGCCGCCGTTGACGATGGCGGCGAAGAGGGTAATGGCGACGAGCGCGAGAACGTTGGTAGACGTACGGACCTCTATAAGCTCGGCTGCAGATTCACCTGCGCGCGAAACACGATCGCGTGCTCGGGCGGGCGGCTGCCTGCGCGGTTGTCGTCGAAAGCCGTTCGCTCGAAGGTCAAGACGAACTTGACCGCCTGGTTCGCATAGAGCGCAACGCCGACGCCGGCGGCGCCTGCCGTCTGGCTCGCGCCTGCGCCCGCCAGTCCATTTGCGAAGACAGACGGGTCGACGTCGAGCCGACTGTAACGCGCCATGATCTGGACGGCGCCAAAGTGCCGCTGTGCCGGATCGAACGGCTGTGACGGAACGACGCCGCGCTCGCTGGCGGACTCGCCGGTGAGCACGAACGCCCCGGTGATCTCCCACGCGGTGTTCGTCGGGCTGGCCGAAGTACGCGCGCCCCGCACGGCCTGGGTGGTCCGCGCGTATTCGGCGAACGTGCCGATCGGTCCGTGGTAGTAGAAGGCCGACGGAGACACGCGCGTACGCTCGCCGTCGGCGACCGCGCCGGGTGCGTACGCAAAGAACACCTGCTGGGCCGTGCTGTGAAAGACCGGAAGCGCGCCGGCCTGCGTGCCGCTCGTGCCGCCGACCGCCACGCCCATTTCGCGGAGCGCCCGGGTTGTCGAGCGTGCGAAGGGCCGCACGGTCAGCCGACCGGCGAAGTCTTTTCCAGAGCCGCTGTCCACGTCTCCGTTCGCGCCATCGGGCACGCCGTTGAAGACGCCGCCGATGTAGCTGATGATTCCGCCGGCCAGCCGGCCCTGGGCCTGGACGCCGACGTCGCGATTCGGGACGAGGTTGGAGGTCAGCGAGCGCTCGGGGAAGAGCAGCGCGTAGTCGGAGTAGAGCTGCTCGAGGCCGACGGGCGTCTTGTCTTTGCCGAGTCGCACCCGGAAGGCCGGCGAGAAGCGGACGTCGACGTACGCGTCGTACAGGACGGTGGTGCCGTTCCCGAAGTCGGGCATGACGCGAAACTCGAAATACTTCGCGAGCCGGCCCTGCATGATGATCCGGACTCGCCGCATTACGAACTCGTCTTCCACCTGGTGAAGCGGGTCGTCCGGGGCGAACCGGCCGTCGAGTTGTACCAGTCCGCCCAGCTGAAACTCGTTGTCGCCGTGATCACCGACAACGGACAACCCGTTGTCGAACGCGATCGTCACCGGCGACGTCCCGCCGGATTGGCCGCGCGCGCGCCCCGCCGGCACCAGCAGCATGACCACGGCGGAAGCCAACGAGGCTGCCGCCTGTCGCGTCCCTCGGCACCGGTACATCCCGCAAGTATAGCCGTCTTCACTTCGACTTCAGGCTCACCCTGAGCGTGACGCCGGCAGTGCGGGGTTCGCCAGGCTGCGCCTCATAAAGGCCGCTGTTACCTGGCTGCGTGGACATCAGCTCGAGATAGTCCTTGTTCAACAGGTTGCGCGACCAGACCGACAGCGTCCAGCCATCCGCCACGCGGAAACCGACGCGCGCGTTGACCAGCGAGTAGCTGGGGATGATCAGGTAGTTGGAATATGTCGCGCTCGACGAGAATGACGAGCGGTAGCTGGTGTCGAGGGCAGCGAAGTATTCGCCGGTTCGGCTGAACATCGATCCTCGAGCGGCCCACTCGCCGCCGATCGACACCGCCCATTTCGAAATGCCCGGCAAGATGGTCCCCGAGGCATCGACAAACTGCGGGCCGCCGGTGTCCTCGATGGCTGGCGGCGCGTCGGGGAAGCTGACGTACTTGGCGTCGGTGTAGGCCAACGCGCCGTAGACGTAGAAGTTACGGTTCACTTTGGCGTTCGTGTCGAACTCGGCCCCGCGGACACGAACCTTGTCGGCATTGGCCAGATAGCCGCGAACGACGCCGATGTCGCCGTTGGTCACCTGTGCCTGGTAGTCCTTGATCTCGGTGTCGAAGACGGCGATGTTGGCCGTGACGTTGGGGTGCGGCGTGGTCTTCAGGCCGACCTCGAAGTTGTGAACATCCTCCGGCTTGACGGTTGCCGTCGACAAGATGGGCCGTCCGAGCGCATCGGTGGGGAGCCCGTTCAGGTTGAGGCCCACGGACTTGAACCCGGTCGCAAACGTGCCGTAGAGATTGGCCTTCTCGTTGACCTTGAACGCCGCCGTGATTTGTCCCGACGTGTTCGTGTCGTCCACGTTCGCTGTGTACGCCTGCGGCGCCAGGACCGAAAGTTTCAGTGCGATCAGCGCCGGATTGGTCGTCTGCAGTCCGCCATACACCTCCTGGTTGAAATCGACGTCCTTCTTGTCGTAGTTCAGGCGCAGGCCGGGCAGCAGCCGCAGGCGGTCGGTGATCGACCACTGCAGCTGGCCGAAGAGCGCGGCGCTGAGGTTGTTGTAGTCCAGGTACTGGTTGAACCCGTAGCCGTCCAGGAGGCCCGGTGTCGAGGCCGCCGCGCCTGGTGCGAGAAGGAACCGGTAGGCGGCTGACCCCTGCTCCTGCTTGATGACGGGATCCGATTGAATCTGCTGGCTGAACACGAACGCACCGGCGACGAAGTTCAACTGGCGCGACACATCTTCTGCGTATCGCACTTCCTGCGCCCACTGGTGCTGCTTCGAGGTGCCGGCCGAAATCGTGGTGACGGGCAGGCCGATGAAGTCGCGGTCGTTCGACGGATCCCAGTCCCAGTACCGCCACGAGGTCGTCGATGTCAGGCGCCCGGGGCCCAGCTTCCAGTCGACATTGATTGACGCGCCGCCGAGATCCTGGTTGGACCGCAGCGGGGAGTCGATGTCCGTCAACCGATCGAAGGCGTTGTAGCTTGGCGGCGTGTAGTGCAGATCCGACGCGATGGCGGCCCATTGGCGGTTCGCCGGGCGCTTGGTCGGCGCGACGCCGGCGACAACCTGCGTGTAGCCGTTGGCGCGCTGCCGCGTATCGTCAAAGGCGAACGTAATGGCGAGGTTGTCGGACGGCGCGTAGAGGAGCTGGCCGCGCAGGCCGACGTTGTTCAACGCGTTCGTGTCCTGCTGCAACTTGACGTTGTAGATGGTGCCATCGCGCTGCGTGCCGGAGAACGAGATGCGGCCCGCCCACTTTCCGCCGAGCGGCCCGGTCACCGACGCTTTAGCCTGCACGAACTGCAGGTTGCCGTAGTTCACTTCGAGCTCGGTGCCCGGCGTGAACGACGGTTTGCGCGTGGTCACGTTGATCGCGCCGGCCGTCGTGTTCTTGCCGAAGAGCGTCCCCTGCGGTCCGCGCAGGACTTCGACCTGATCGACGTCGAGGAAGTCGAGCGTCGCCGAGGCCGGCCGCGCGTAGAAGACGCCGTCGATGTAGAGGCCGACGCCCGGTTCGAGGCCGTCGTTGGTGAGGCCGAACGGCGCGCCGAGGCCGCGGATGTTGATCGCCGAGTTGCGGGGATTGCTGCTGTAGAACTGCACGGTCGGGATCATTTCCTTCAGGCGGTTGACGTTGAAGGCGCCGGCGTCGGACACGAGATCGCCTCGCACGACCGACACTGGAATGGGCACGTCCTGGGCCTGCTCTTCGACGCGCCTGGCCGTGACGACCACCGACTGTGAAAATCGCGCCGGGCTGAGCGTGACGTCGTTGACGAGCGGCTGGCCGTTGGCGACGACAACGCGGCGTTCGACGGTTTCAAAGCCGTCGAGCGTCACGGTCACGCGGTACGGGCCGGGTTCGAGCGTCCCGGACACATACGTGCCGTCAGCGTTGGTGATGATATCGGTGCTGGTGTTGGTGGCGTCGCTGGTGATCTTGACGGTCACGCCGGGGAGCACGCCGCCCGATGAGTCTTTGACGGTCCCGGAGATGACGTTTGGCGTGCTTTGAGCGGCCGCCAGCGCGGGCGCGAACAGGAACATTGAGACGACGATGCGAATGAGTGCGGCGCGAAACGGAAACATGACTCGACTCCTCACTGAAGATTGACAATCGACAGACCAGGCGCGCCGCCGTCGACCGTCGAGGAGTGGAAAGGGTGATGACTCCCGTCAGGACGCCGCCGGCACGCTACAGGCGCACCGACAACAACAGCGGGAGGCGGAGGAGAGGCGGGGGACGCGCGTCATCGCGGGCCGCCGAGCTCGATGACGTGGCGCGTATCGCGATCGTCGTCGGGTTGTGGCGAGTGAGCGGCGGCCGCGAGCGTCGTGCCATCGAGGATGCGCGCGGTTTCGTCGCGGACCTGCTGGAACACGCGGCGAACCGCGCAGTCGTGCTCCGTGACGCATTCCTCGCAGGGCGCGTACGCGGTCTGGCTGACGCAGGAGACCAGGGCCAGCGGGCCGTCCAGCGCCCGAATGACGTCGCCGACACTGATGCGGTCGGGCGTCCGCGCGAGCTGATAACCGCCGTGCGGCCCTTTGCGGCTCTGGACGAGGCCCCGGTGTTTGAGACTCAACAGGATGTTTTCGAGGAATTTCTTGGGGATTGCGTCGGCCTCGGCGAGGTCGCCGATGAGCATCGGCCCATGGCCGTGCTCGCGCGTCAGCGTGAGCATCGCCTTCAGACCGTATTTGCCTCTGCGAGTCAGCATGAAGAAGTCCATAAAGTCTACTCACTCTATAGACTATAAGTCAATTGTTCAGCCTTCCCGTTCGGCTCAGACAATAACTCCTTGTTGCAAAGCATGTTAGGCTCTGCTGATTCTCGGGACTGCGAAGGAGCCAATCATGAAGTCTGACCGGCTTGTGGTGCCTCACCGTTGTCGGACTCGTCGGTTGCTTTGCGATTTCCGCAGGCGCGCAGGCACCCAACGACGTCGATGCCCGTGCACGCGCCATCCATCGCCGCGTCCTCGTCATCGACAGCCACACGGACGTGCTGCTGCCAGGCTCGGCCGAAAATCTCTACGCGCCCGGCCATACCTCGCACACCGATCTCGATAAATTGAAGCGGGGCGGGGTCGGCTGTCGTCGCGATGGCGATCGCGGTTGGCAACGGACCGCGCACGCCCGAGGGCGTCGCGGCTGCCCACGCCGAAGCCGACGCGAAACTGGCGGCGATTCGCGGTTTCGTCAAGGACAACGCCAACGACGCGGCGCTCGCGCTCACCGCCGACGACATCCTCCGGATTCACAAGGCCGGCAAGATCGCCGTCATCGAAAGCTTTCTCAATACGCGATCGATTGGCGCCGACATCTCGGCGATTGACGGACTGTATCGCGACGGCGTCCGGCTGTTCGGATTCAGCCACGCCGGCAACAACGACTTCGCCGATTCCTCCCGGCCGAGCGGGGAACCCGCCGAGGAGCACCACGGTCTGTCGCCGGTCGGCAAGCAAGCCGTGGCGAAGCTGAATCGCCTGGGCGTCATCATCGACATCTCACAGTTGACGCCCGCCGGCGTGATGCAAGTGCTCGAGCTTACGAAGGCGCCGGTCATCGCGAGCCATTCCGACGTCAGGGCGCTCGTCGAAAACACGCGCACGCTGAGCGACCGCGAGCTGGATGCCATCAAGGCCAACGGCGGCGTCGTGGACGTGACGCCGTTCAACAACTACCTGCGCCGTGTTCCTCCGGGCCTGGACGCAGAGGCACGGGCGAAGCTCCCACGCGCGACTGTCAGCGATCTGGTCGATCACATCGACTACATCGTCAAGCGCATCGGGATCGATCACGTCGGCATCGGAACGGACTTCAACCACGGCGCGGGCATCGAGGGCTTCGACGATGAGAGCGATGCCCCGAACGTCACGCGCGAGCTCGTGCGGAGAGGTTATAGCGAAGGGCAGATCGCGAAGATCTGGGGCGGCAACTTCCTGCGCGTGTTCCGGCGGGTCGAAGAGACGGCGCGGATCCTGCGCAGGTCGTAACGGCGGTTGCTCGCGCTACGCGGGGAGCGCGTCGAGGTATTTCAGCGCGCCGCCGGTGCTGAGCAGCACGACGCGATCGTGCGGCTTGATCGCGCCGCTTCCGGCGAGCACCGTCAGCGCCGCAAACGTCGCGCCGCTCTCGGGCGCGGCGCTGACGCCTTCGCACGCGCCGATCGTCAGCATGCCGTCCACCATGGCCTGGTCCGACACCGCGAGCGCCGTGCCGCCGCTGTCCCGCACGGCGCGGAGGATCAGGAAATCACCAATGGCGCGCGGGACACGCAGTCCGTCGGCCACCGTGCGTGCGCCTTCCCACATGGCCGCCTTCTCCGTGCCGTCGGTGAAGGCGCGGACGATCGGCGCGCAGCCCTCGGCCTGCACCGACACCATGCGCGGCCGCCGCTGTCCCGATACCCAGCCGATCCGCTCCAACTCGTCGAAGGCTTTCCACATGCCGACGAGACCTGTGCCGCCGCCTGTCGGATAGATGATCCAGTCGGGGTACGTCCAGTCCATCTGTTCCGCGATCTCGTAGGCCATCGTCTTCTTGCCTTCGATCCGGTAGGGCTCCTTGAGCGTCGAGACGTCGTACCAGCCGTGAGGCGCGCCCTGTTCGGCGGCGACACGGGCGGCGTCCGTGATGAGCCCGTCGACCAGCGTCACGTCCGCGCCGTACAACCGGCATTCCTTCGCGAATGGGACCTTCACGTCGCGCGGGAGAAACACTTTGGCGTGCATGCCAGCCCGCGCCGCGTAAGCGGCCATCGCGTTGCCGGCGTTTCCGGCCGATGGGACGGAGACCGTCGTTACGCCGAGTCCGCGCGCGCGGGTGATCGCCGCGGACTGTCCGCGCGCCTTGAACGAGTTCGTCGGATTCGGTGATTCGTCCTTGATGTACAGCCGATCGAGGCCGACGCGTGCGCCGAGCGCGTGTGCGTGCACGAGCGGAGTGAACCCTTCGCCGAGCGTGACCGGTGACTCGTCCGGGAACAACGGCAGCAGCTCCCGATAGCGCCACATCGTCGGCTCGCGATCGCGAAGGCTTTCGCGCGGCCAGGCGCGCGCCTTGTCCAGGTCGTACCGGACCAGCAACGGCGCGCCGCACGTGCAGAGGTGATGGCGGCCTCGAGGATCGAGAGCCGGCGCGCCGCACGGGACGGAGCACTCGAGATGACTGAAGTACGACGCGCGGCTCACGCGCTATTTCTTCGGCGGAGCCGCGGGCGCTGGAAGCGGGGGCAGCGGCGCCGGGTTGAGATAGCCGCGCGTCCCGTCCGGCCGGATCGGGCCGGGGCCGAATCCCAGATGCTCGCGGTCGACGTTGTTCTCGCTGCAGGAATACTCCTGCAACTGCTCATCCGGTTTCCCCAGCACCCACGTTCGCTCGTAGGTGAACGGCCGGGTGTAAAACTTCAGGTCTTCAATCGTCGTATGCACGTGGATGTGGTCCATGTCCGGCCGCGTCCACCGCTCGACGACATGGAGCGCGTCGCTGTGCGGGTTGGCGTTCTCGTCGATCCAGACCTTCTCGTCCTTGAACCCGATCGAATCGATGACCAGCGCGTCGCCTTCCCATTTGCCGACTTCTTCACCGAAGAACGAGGGATCGGGATCTTCGGTATGTTTGCGGCCATCGGTCGGGATGAGCCGGTAGTAACTGTAGAAATAGAGGAAGGCGACCTTCTTCGATCCCTGCAGCACCTCGAAGGGAAGGCCGCTCGCGTTGTGCCGCGGGATGCCGCCGATGATGCACAGCGCCTCGGGATCGATCGTCGCGGTCAGGTTGTGCTGGAGCGCTGCCTCACCGGCGGGCGTCAGCGGAAGTTTCAAGCCCGGCAGATCCTTGGCGATGTTGCCGCCCGGGACCGTATCGCGGGTCCCTTTCCAGTAGCCGCTGAGATCCGGATGACCGTCGGCCGTGCGCGGTGCCGGCCGGGGCTTGGCGGACTTGTTGTCCACCGCCGTCAACTCCTGGGCGCCGGCGCCCGTGGAAAAAAGCGACGCGCCGAGCGTGAGCACGGTCGCCAGCATTCGGACGCGTAGGTTGTTATTCACGGCAGCTCCCCCGCTATCGAGCGGGCACCTGGGTTTCGGCGCCTGGTCCGCCATCACCCGCCGACGCGCCGGACACGACGCGCCCGTCAGCCAGCGTGACGCGCCGCGCGTCCATCGTGTGCGATCCGTCCCTCGCCAGGTACCCGTCGACGACGATCGTGTCGCCCGAACTTGAGGTCGCCTTTCTTGAAGCCGCGGCGCGACAGCGCCCCGGGCGAGCCGGCCGACAGCGTCCACTTGACGATGGCGCCGCTCTCGTCCTTTACGTCCACGTAGAAGTAAATATGGGGATTGGTCCATTCGACTTTGACGAGCGAGCCGGTGATCCGGAAGGGCTTCTGACCGTCGAATTCCGCCGCAAACGAGTGGTGGGCGAGCGCCGGCGCGGCTGCGGTCAACGCCGAGACGGCCACGAGGATTGCGAGTCTGGCTTTCATGGATGAACTCCCCCGAAATGAGGATATTATGCCACCTGACCCTTCGGTTTCTTTACTTGAGGGATGTGAATCATGCTGTCACGGCGCTCCGTTCGGCTCGCGGCGGGTTCAATCCTCTGCGTCAGCCTCCTGGCTTTAGCGGGGCTCCGCGCCGCAAGCGAGACGCTGCCGTCGCAGCTCACGGACCAGGAATTCTGGAAGCTGAGCTCAGAGTTTTCCGAACCGGACGGGTTCTTCCGATCGGACAACCTGTTGTCCAACGAGGTCTGGCTCCAGCGCGTCATCCCCGATCTCCTCAACACGATCAAGACCCCGAGCGTCTACATGGGCGTGGGTCCCGAGCAGAACTTCACGTACATCGCGGCGCTGAAGCCGAAGATGGTGTTCCTTGTGGACGTTCGACGGGGCAACCTCGATCTTCAGCTGATGTATAAGGCGTTGTTCGAACTGTCGGCCGACCGGGCCGAGTTCGTGTCCCGGCTCTTCTCGAAGAAGCGGCCGGAGGGCCTCGAGCGCAACGCATCGGCGGCCGAAATCTTCGCGGCGTTCAAGGGCGTCGAATCGAGCGACGCGTTGTACAAGGAAAACCTGAAGGCGATCGACGATCAGTTGCTGACCAGGCATCACTTCGCGTTGTCGGACGGCGATGTGCAGGGCGTCGAGTACGTCTACCACGCGTTTTTCAACTTCGGGCCGCAGTTGAATTACTCGTCGACCGGCGGATTCGGCGGCCGCTATCAGCCGAGCTACGCCGATCTGATGGCGGGGACAGACGAAGCGGGGAATTCGCGCAGCTTTCTGGCGAACGAAGAGAACTTCAACGTCCTGAAAGCGCTCGAAACGAAAAACCTGATGGTGCCCGTAGTTGGCAACTTCGCGGGACCCAAGGCCATACGAGCGGTCGGCGAATACCTGAAGTCGCGGGGCGCGACCGTGTCGGCGTTCTATCTCTCGAACGTCGAGCAATACCTGTATCAGGATCGGATCTGGACCAACTTCTGCCGCAACGTCGCCACGTTGCCGCTCGACCCGACGAGCACATTCATCCGGTCCGTTCGGGGCGGCGGCTTTGGGCCGGGCATGGGGCTCAACTCGGAGTTGGGCGGCATGCAGGCCGAGGTCAAGGACTGCGGCACGAATGGGCAGTAGGTCGACAGGCCTCAGGCCTGGCCGGCTCTTCCTTCTCTACGGTGGCATCGTCTTTCTCCTGTTCGTGGCCGTGCCAGCGGCCGTCTATTTTGCGACCGATCCCGAACGGCTCGAGTTGGACGACGCGGCCCGGCGCTCCGCGCCAGGACAGTTCGCGCGGCTGAGCGATGGCTACACGCACTACGAAATCGGCGGGCCGACCGACGGTCCGGTCGTCGTGCTCGCGGCTGGCGCCACCGTCCCGTACTACATCTGGGACCCGACGTTCATGGCACTCACAGGCGCGGGCTTCCGCGTCCTCAGATACGACTACTACGGCCGGGGGTACTCGGATCGTCCCGATATCCCGTTCACACAGGATCTGTACGTCCGTCAGCTCACGCAGTTGCTCGAGTTCCTGCACATCACGCAGCCCATCGACCTCGCGGGACTCTCATTCGGCGGATCGGTCATCACCACGATCGCCGATCGCCATCCGGCGCGTATTCGATCGCTGATCTACATGGACCCCGCATTTCGCTCGCCGCAGGCGCTGTCGCCGCTCGAGTCGATGCCGCGGCTGTGGGGTTTCATCACGGCCATCCTGAATGAGCGGTTGTGGGCGGACGGCCAGCTCGACGACTTCCTGTATCCGCAGCGCTTTCCCGACTGGCCCGATCGCTACCGGGTGCAGCTGCAGTACCGCGGGTTTCGACGCGCCCGCCTGTCCGACCTGACGGCGAACACCAACTACGATCAGCGCGACGAGGTGCAACGGGTGGGACGGTCGCGCCGGCCGGTGCTCGTCGTGTGGGGCAAGCAGGATCCCAACGTGCCCTTCGAATTCAGCGAGGCATTGATGCAGCAGATGCCGTACGCGCGTCTGCTGGCCGTCGAGGATGCCGGCCACCTGCCCCAGTGGGAGAAGCCCGACGTCGTGCAGCCGGCGCTGGTGGCGTTTCTTCGTGAGGTGGGCCACTGAAGACGTTCGCGGCTGCCGTCGTCCTGACCCTGGCGATGGTCGCCGGACTGAGCCGGACGACCGCCGCGGATCTGCCGGCGCGGCTCGGCGATCAGGAATACTGGCAGCTGCTGTCGGACTTCTCCGAGCCCAACGGCAACTTCCGCTCGGACAACCTGGTGTCGAACGAGATTCGGTTCCAGGACGTGATTCCGGAACTGCTACGGAACACGAAGCTGGGCGGCATCTACATCGGCGTCGGTCCGGAGCAGAACTTCACCTACATCGCGTCGTTGCGGCCCCGGATGGCCTTCATCCTGGATGTACGTCGGGGCAACGTCGATCTTCACCTGATGTACAAGGCGCTGTTCGAGCTCTCAGCAGACCGCGCCGACTTCGTGTCGAAGCTGCTGTCGAGGAGACGCCCGGAGGGGCTCACGCTGTCGTCGACGGCGGCGCAGATTTTCAGCGCGTTCTCGAAGGTCGAGGCGAACGAGCGCTATTCGACCGACACGCTTGTCGCCATCCGCAATCAGCTCGTCACGGAGCACCATTTCCCTCTGAGCGGTGAGGATCTGATGCGCATCGAATCGATCTACCGCGTGTTCTTTCTCGCGGGGACAAGAATTCAGTACTCGCCGTACGGGAGCTTCGGTGGAACGGTTCAACCGAGTTACGCGGATCTCATGACCGCGTCGGATCAGGCGGGCCAGGCCCGCAGCTATCTGGCGACCGAGCAGGCGTTCCGCTTCATGAAGGATCTCGAGCGCCGGAACGCGCTGGTGCCGATCGTGGGCGACTTCGCCGGCCCGAAAGCCCTTCGAGCCATCGGCCGCTTCGCAGCGCGCCGGGGCGCGGCGATCTCGGCGTTTTACGTGTCGAACGTCGAGGAGTACCTGCGCCAGGACGGGACGTGGCCGCGGTTCTGCGCCAATGTGGCCGCGCTGCCGCGCGCCGACGGCAGTTCGTTCATCCGCGCCGTCCGGAATACGGAGCCCGGCTTCCCGGTCGAGGGATTCGTGATGCGCCTCGACCCGATCGCCAACGAGATCCGGCAGTGCGCGGGCGGCCGTGGCTAGCAGGCTAGTGTGTCTGCTGAAGAACGCAGTTTGAAGCAATACCGTAGCGGACGGCTTGAGCCGAACGGCGAACGTCCGAATTCAAGGCGGACGTTACGCGCTGACAATGCTTGCGTTCTACATTCAGGGCGGTGCTTCCCAGCGCCCTGCTAGCGCACGTACAGCTCGAGCCTCGGGAACGCGAAGCGGCTCGCGACGTTGTCGATGATGTTGATCTGGCAGGTGTAGAGACCGGGCTTGAAGCTGTCGGCCGGGATTTCGAACTGGAAGATGGCGGCGTGCCGATCGGCGGCGTCGATCCGGGTCCGCTCGACAACCGGCGTCTCGAACACCTTGACGCGCCCCCGATAGAACGCGAGGCTCGTCTGCACCTGGGGCGAGCCGTTCTCCTGCGCGGGGTCGTAGACCTCATAGTACAGATAGAGCTTCTGATTCCGGCCGACGATGTGCGTCAGGTTGGGCACGAGTTCCCGGCCGTCCCGCACGAGCGGGCTCTCCGTCTTGCGGCCGGATGCATTCTGCAACTGCGTGCCGAGGACGACCGAGCTGACCTTCACCGGCGCCTGCTTGAGCTCCGGCACGACGATCTTTGTTTCGAACGTGCCCATCTGGCCGGTCGAGTTCTCGCGGACCGCAATCTTCACCGAGAAACGGCCCGGCGGCAGCGCGACGCCTGTCTGGTAGAGGACTTGCCTGGCGGCGAGACCGTCCGCGCCGGCGGGCGGCACGGTCATCGTGTCGCGAATGCGTCCGACCGGAAAGTTCCGCTCGTCGCGCACGATGCCCGCCACGTCGAGCGTGATCTTCTCCTGGCCCTTGGCCGGCGGGACCGCCGACCCCGGGACGGCCAGCGACACCGGCACGTAGTACCGATCGGGCGCGAGCCTGAACCAGCCCGCCGTGACGAACATCGGGATGTCGGTGGCGGGAATCTGCATCGCGAGCTGTTCCTGCAGCTGCACTTCGCGATCGGATTTCGCCGTATGGGCGAAGTCCCGGTCCGCGTAGTAGCCTTCGCGGGCATCGACCTTCGCATCGGACTTGCCGCGCAGCCGAACGGTGATGCGGCGATATCGTCCGTCCCTGTCTCCGTTGGTGCTGGCGTACCCAAGGATGTAGTACGACGAGATGTCTTTCGTCACCTGGCCGAACGCCTCGCCGAAATCATTGGCGTCGAGAAACGCCGTCCCGCCGGTATCGGCCGCCAGCGTGGTCAGGGTCTCCTGCTGCGCGGCGAGCGTCGAGAATTGGCTGGCGACGGCCGACCCGGTGAACGCGCTCAGGCCGCCGCGGCTGCCCTGGCGTGCGCTTCCGCCTGGAACGATCGCCTGCAGGCCGCGCGCATCTACGGGGTAGATCGCGACGTTCGCGCGCACGGCCGCGTTGACGGCCGCGCGCAGCTCCACCTGGTTGTCCGTGCCGTTACGCTGCATGCCGGCGCTGAAATAAAGGATGGCTTTCTTCTGCTGAATGGGCGCAAGCGCTTCGGCCAGCGTCTTCAGCGCGCGCAGGCGGACGTCGTTGTTGAACGTGTCGAGTTCCTGCGCGCTTGCGTCGGCCGTCGTCGTATCGTCGGTCTGGGACGCCGCCTCGTCGGTTGCCGCGGTGCTGGCGTCAACGGAAGCGAACGCCGTGCCGCTGGCGCCCGAGAATGTCTGAAGCGCCGACTGGACCTGCTCCTTGTCGCTCGTGAAGTCCGTCAGAACCTGAAGGCTCGAGCCAATCGACGCGACCGCCACCAGATCCGCCGGTGTCATCTGTTCGTTCACCCATTTGATGGCCGAGTCGGCAGCCTTCTGCACGTCTTCGGGCTGCATGGAGCTGGTATCGAACAGCAGCGTGAGCAGGCGATGCCCGGCGACGTCCTCTGATGTGAGCGGCGCAGGCGGAACGATCCCCGCGGCAGTCTGCGCGGCCGCGCCGCCAGGACTGACACGTACGGTTCCCCCCGCGGAGGCGCCGGCCAGGACCGATGCGCGCTCGATGGGGCGGGCCGTCCCGGAAATCTGCTCGAAAGCAAACGTGAGGATCTGCTGCGGCTTGCCGTCCTCGAGCAGCTGAAAGTCGTCCGAGGTCAGCCCCGTCACCACGGCGCCTTTCCTGTCGCGCACGACGACATCCACGAGAATCAGGTTGACGGTGCTGCGGAACACCGGAGCAGGCGGGGGCGTCGTTTGCTGTCCACCGAGGCCGACGGCGATCGACAGCAGCACGACGACGATGCACGCGTGAATCCAGCGCATGCTAAAACCTGAACCGCAGGCTCATGGTGACGGCGCGCATGGGTTTGGCCGCGATCACGTTGCCGAAGGTCTGTGAATTGATGTCCGTGTCGAGCACGGTCCACTGGACGGTGTTCAGCAGGTTCGTCGCGTTGATCTGCAGCGTGACAGCCCGATTGCCGTTCAGCCGGATGTCCCGCACGAGCGTGCCGTTCAGCTGACGCCCGCTGGGACCGATGATCATGTTGCGCGAGGCGTTGCCGAACATGCCTGGCACGGGAGGCGCGAACGCCCTGGTGTTGAAGAAGTTCGTCAGCGTCGGATCGCTCAGTTGGATCGTTCCTCCCGTGTAGTCGGCTCGCAGCGAGCAATTCGTGCCCTGCGCGATGTCGGTGGCCGCCCCGCAGACGCGGGCGGTGAAGGGCGTACCGGACTGTGCCGTGAAGTTCGCCGTGACGGTCCACCCGCCGAGCACGGTTGAGAACAGCCCGCCTTTGTCGAGCCATCGGCGGTTCGCCCCGAACGGCAGCTCCGCCACGAACGTCGCCGCGAACTGCTGGCGGCGATCGAAGTTGGACAGCGCCCATTCGGCAGCGGGATTGTTCGGGTCCTGCTCGACGATGGTGCTCGACGATCCGAGCGACGGTGTGTTGTCCATGGACTTGCTCACCGTGTACGACGCGGATCCGGCCATGCCGTGCGCAAGCCGCCTCGTGAGCTGGAAGTTGGCAAGGTTGAGAATCGAGCGGCCGTCCGACGCCTCCCACGTGAACGGCTGCACGTCCGGAATCGAGAGCGTGCCGTCCGGCCCTCTGTTCGGCGCGCTGAGTAAGTCGAGGTCCAACCCCTTGACTCCCGTGTAGCCGGCGGCGACATTCCAGCTCTGTGTCAGGTCCCTGCTGAAGCTGGCGTTCCACGTCTGGATGAGGCCCAGTCCATACGTCCTGTCGATGCCCCAGTTGTTCGTCGTCGATGCCGACGAGGCGAGGAGGGCGTTCTCGATGTCGAGCGTGGGCTCGAGACCGCCGACGACGGTTTCGGTGACCGCCGCCGGCGGCTGCTCGCCGAGCCGGCGTGCAATGCTGGCGTAGGACGAGGGATTGTAGGTGATGCTGTATCCGGCGCGCACAATCGTGCCCCTGACGGGCCGGTAGGCGACGGCGACGCGCGGACCGACGTTGTTCCAGTCCGTGTTGATCAGGCCGGCGGGGAAGGGCCCGGTGAACGGTCCAACGCCGCCCGCCTGCACCGGGACGACGGACGTGAACCCGGGCGCGGCGTCGAGATTGGCGAGCAGTCCGTTGGCCTCGGTGTAGGGCATGACCAGCTCGTAGCGGAGGCCCAGGTTGAACGTGAGTTTCGAGCTCTTCTGCCAGTTGTCTTCCACGTACGCGTCGAAGGATCGGCCGCGCAGCTGCGTGGTGCCGCCGACCTGGAGCGCGGCCTGCTGGGGAAGTCCGAGCAGGAAGTCTGCGAACGCGGCGCCGCTTCCGGCGCTTTCGGAGACAGGAATCCCGCCGGCCGAGTAGAGTCCCGTAAACGTGTAGGCGCCCGGCGCGTTCGTATTGAGCTCGCCCGTGCTGCGATCGAGACGGTAGTCGGCGCCGAAACGAAGCTGATGTTTTGTGAACGGGTGCAACCACACGTAACCCGCGGTGATTCTGGTGTCCGTGCGCGATGTGGCCGGCGCATTCGAGACGCCCGTGAAACCAGTGAACGACAAACGAGGCACGCCCCAGTTCTGCGGATCCGTGGATGCCGCGGTCGGATAGTTGATGCCCGCGAGGCCGCCGACATCCTGCACGTTCGCAAACGCGTTGGTGGACTCGCTGCGCGCGTGCGCGATGTTGACGCTGAACGTGTTCACCGTCCGGTTGTGGACGATGTTCAGCGACAGCGGCACCGTCAGGCTCGTGTTCGTATTGGTGCCGCCGAGGCCGGGAAAGACGTTCAGCGCTTCGTTCTCGGTGCGCCGGTACCTGAAGCTGTCCCTGCAGGATGATGTTCGTGCCGCGCCCGCCCCGGCCTCCGGCGCCGCCAAATCCTCCACGGCCGCCGAAGCCGCCGCCGCGACCGCCGCCGAACCCGCGGCCGTTCTGCGGAACAGTAGGTGAAAGGTTCTGCGTGAACCGCAAGCTGATGCTGTCAGACGAGGAACGGGCCACCGTTGACGTGTGGTAGTTGAGCCGATCGCCCGGCAGGTTGGGCGCCGGAATGAACCCCAGCAGGTACTGGGCCGCAGGGTTCATCATGCTCGCCGGAATCTGGTTGCCCGCGAACGGCTGACCGGTTGACGGGTTGAACAGCTGGATGGCGCTGCCGGAGAAGTCGCCCGTTCGCATGGCCGCCGTCGGGACGGTTGCATATTGATCGAAGGCGTTGTCCGACCGATTGCCTGTGTAGTTCACTTGAAAATTCGACCGCCGGTTGGTGTCTTTGTAGAGTCCGGGAATCTTCAGCGGTCCTCCGAATGTGGCGCCGAACGTGTTCTGCGCGAACCCGGGCTGCGTGGCGGGGACAAGAGGATTGATTTGATAGGGCGGCGTGTTGAGCGCCGACCCTCCGAAGGTGTACGTCGCCGTCCCCTGGTACGGGCTCTGGCCCCGCGCGCCCCGGCCGCCCAGCACGAATCCGCCCGGTCCGCCGGCGCGTCCCGCTCCGCCACCGCGTCCGCCGCCGAATTGTCCGGGCTGTCCGGCCGCGCCGTCGCCGAATGCCGCACCGGCCGCTGGTCCGAAGCCCTGGGCAAACTGGCCGCTTGCCGGGTCGAATTGTCCAAGCGCGATGGCCTGTGCCCGTTCGTTCATCAGGCCGCGGTCGAGACTCGTCGCATCGCCGTTTCCGGAAATGGCGACGGCCTCCGACTGCGCGCTCTGCAGGGAAAATCCCGCCGGCAACAAACGCGCGGCATCCGACGAATCGTCGGACGGCAGCAGGCTGGAGGTCGCTTCGCCGTTGGCATCGGCCTGGACGTTGAGAGTCTGAAAACCTTGACCGCCGCCTGGTTCCACGTCCGGGATTCGGACGCCCGGCGCGGTCGGCTTCAGGAGCTGGCAGTGGCGACCGGCGCCGATGGCGGACGGCGGGGAACGAGTGCGAGCTGAAAGTCGGCCGCCGTGTCGCACGGTGGATCGCCGAGCGCGATCGTTTTTTCTGACGTCGTGAAGGCCGTCAACTCGGCGGCAACCCTGTAACTGATATTGGGCGCGACGAGAATCGAGAAGGTGCCGTCAACGTTCGTCGACGTCGCGGCCTTCAGCGCGTCGCCGGCGTGAACCACGACAGACGCGCCGGGCAACGGATCCCGGCCGCTGGTGACCCGTCCGGTCACTCGGCACGACGGACCCGCCGGCGGCTGAGCGGGTGCGGCGGATTGAGGCTCAGGCGGCGCGCCCGCCGACGCGCCGGCCACGCCCGCGGCGACAAGGCCCAGGACGAACCAGATTCGTGTGCATCCCGCCAGGCTCCGCAAAGTCAGACCTGCATCTCCATACGTCTCCGCAGGTGCAGGCGTTTAGATGACGAATCCTTATGTCTTCCTGGCGGGCGGCATCAGGCCGCTTTGGCGACGTGCCGCCGACGGCTCATTCAGCGCGGGGCGACGGTCATGCTGGGTGGACGCGCCGGGCGATAATCCAGCGCACGGCCCTCTGCAACATTGGCAAGAGTTCGACTGGGGTTGAGAGCCATCCGGAAGACAGCGCGAAGTGCCCGGCTTTGCGTTCCCGCTTCGAGTCGCGTGATTAGATAGCGGTCCAGTGCGTCTTCCGCCGCCATGAACGCGAGCGCGCCCAGAGGGGTGACCACGTGGTCCACCCATCCCGTGGTGTGTGGCCTCAGGCCCACGTTGCCGATTGAAGCTTCGCTGAGGGGACCGAACTCGAACTGAAGGCTGTAAGCGGCAGCCCATGCCGTGGCCCGTCCGCGACTGGCCCAATAGCGCCTGGAGAACCCCATCTTCGGGTCGTAGCTGCCGGCTTCGTTGTCGAGCCAGATGAAGCCGGCGGCGGCCCCGTGGATCGGGTGGCCGACGTAGTTGACCGGCCAGCGGTCGCCGTCGTCCCACGTCTCAGGCATTCTGACCGACCTGACGTAGTCCTCGAAGAACGGCCCGCTCAGTTCCCGCCGGGTCTTTTCCTGGAACGCGATGCGCGAGGCGTGTTCGATTGTCAGCAGGCGAAGGGAGTCTCGAAACGCACCCTTCCAGCCAGCCGCCGCTCCGCGACCATCTCCGTCGAGTATCTGTTGGCGCTCGATCGTCGAGGTCTGGGCGCAGACCAGCGCCGGCATGACGCCGAGCAGAAGGGCGAACGCCGCAGCCAGGCGGCTGCGGCAAAGCGGTAACCGTTTGTTCGTCGCGAATTCGGAGACCACAGTCGTCTCGTGCCGGACAACCTGTTACTCCAGGCCCAGCGCCGCGTCCAGGCTGTATCGTCCTGGTCCCCGCGCCGCGAGATACAACCAGAGAAAGCAATAGAGCACCGTGATCTCGCCGCCGTTGAGGTGGGGAAAGAAACTGTGGGGTCCCGGACCTGGCCCCGCGGTGACCGGGCCGAGCACGGTGCCGGCGTGGCTCATGAAATACGCCACCGCCATCTCGCCGCTCAGCACGAAAGCGACCCAGCGAGTGCCCAGGCCGACGATGACGAGCAGGCCGCCGATCGTTTCGATCCATCCCGCAGCCGTGAGGGCGAAAAACGGCGGGACGAATCCACCCACCATGGCGACATTGAACTTCTGTAGCCCGTGCGCGAGGAACATGAGCGCCGCGACGATGCGCAGGACAGCGAACAGGACGTCAGCGTACGGACCGAGGAGTTTCTTCATGGTTGTCTACCGGCTCGAAAAATTCGCGCCGTCAGAATAACCCAAGTGTTGCCGAGCTGGCATCTCGTCCGATTCAAGTTTCCGTATCTCACCGCGAGTTCCGGTAAAGAAAGAGGAGTTCAGGACGGAAACGTTGTTGACTCCCGCTGCACGCGGTCTACAATGCGCGCCTAGTGTTAAGTGCTTATACCACAATAGAATAGCAGGCTGATCGAATCGGTATGGCACTTGGTCCGTCACGCATGGCTGTACAAGGAGCGTGTATGGGTTTGTTGAAGCGAATGGCGTTCTTAATGACGGCCGGGCTGGTTTTGTTACCCGTCTCAGCCTACGCGCAGGCCACGCTGGCCGGCGTCGTCAAGGACGCCTCGGGAGCGGTGCTCCCGGGTGTTACTGTCGAGGCATCGAGCCCGGTGCTGATTGAAAAGACGCGCTCGGCCATCACCGACGGCAGCGGCCAATTCCGGATCGTCGATCTTCGGCCCGGCACCTATGGCGTGACGTTCACGCTGACGGGATTTTCGAGCACGAAGCGGGAAGGCCTCGAAATCTCGGGCGCGGGCGTCATCACCGTGAACGCCGAGATGAAAGTCGGCAATGTCACCGAGACCGTGAACGTGACCAGCGAGGCGCCGGTCGTCGAGGTGCAGAGCACGAAGCGCCAGGCGGTCATCGAGAACAAGACCATCAACGAACTGCCCGTCGCGCGCGGTTACGGTGCCATTCTCGCCGCGGTGCCCACACTGCAGGGCGCGGGTGCCAGTTCCTCATCGTCGGTGAACCCGAGCTTCTTCACGGCCCACGGCGGTCCGGGCAACGAAGGCGCTGTCCAGCTCGACGGCCTGAACGTCGGAGCCGCGTTCAACGGCGGCGGCGTGTCGGGCAACGCCTACGATGTGGCCAACGCGCAGGAAATGCAGATTTCAATCTCGGGCAACCTTGGCGATGCCGAAACGGGCGGCCCCATCCTGAACCTCGTGCCGCAGACCGGCGGTAACAAGTTCAAGGGATCGTTCTTCGGCACCGGCGCCGGCAGCTGGGCGCAAGGCAACAACGTGGACGATGCGCTCAAGGCGCAGGGTGTGCAGGAGGCGGCCGGCCTGATCAAGCTCTGGGACATCAGCGGCGCGATCGGCGGACCCATCAAGCGGGACAAGCTGTGGTTCTTCGCCAACGTCCGCGATTTCGGGAACCACACGCAGGTGCCGGGGCTGTACGCCAACAAGTACGCCGGCGATGCATCGCACTGGGATTACGCGCCCGACTTGAACGTGCTGGGCCGGACCGCGACGTCGAAGACCGTAACGTCGGTGCGCCTGACGTCGCAGCTGACGCCGCGCAACAAGGTCAGCTTCTACTACGACTATCAGTGGGACTGCGACCAGGGCGGCATGAACAAGTCGGATGGCTGCCGTCCGCGTGGTGATAACTGGGTGCCGGGCACGGTCTTCGGCGCGCCGTTCTCACCCGAGGCCAACACGAACTACTGGGATGCGCGCGAGATTATTTCGCAGGCAACCTGGTCTTCTCCGGTCACGAACAAGCTGCTCCTCGAGGCGGGCTATGCCACCTTCGTGAGCCACTGGGGCTGGATGAAGCAGCCCGGCGCGCTCACGAACCTCGTCCAGATGACGACGGTCGTGCCGACGTTCGAGGTCTACCGCGGCGTGGACAACATGCTCGACAACACCCAGAACCCGAACACCTGGCGCGCGTCGGCCACCTACGTCACGGGCGCGCACAACTTGAAGGTCGGGTATCGCGGGGCGTATCACGTCGAGCAGACGACGGATTTGTCGAACGACGCAGGCTACATCCTGACCGACCTGGGCTTTCTCGTGCCGGGCATGTACTCGGCGACGATGCGCATCGCGCCGTGGCAGCAGAGCAATCGGACCGAATACCACGCGCTTTTCGTGCAGGACCAATGGACGCACAACCGGATTACCCTGCAGGGGGCCCTGCGATACGACCGGGCCTGGAGCTGGTTTCCGTCCGAGCACAACGGCGCGCCGCAGGCGGGCGTCTGGAACAAAGCGCCGATTACGTTCCAGCAAACGACGGGCGTCACCGGCTACAACGACATCACGCCTCGCGGCGGAGTGGCGTACGACGTGTTCGGCAACGGCAAGACCTCGCTCAAGGTGAACGTCGGCAAATATCTCCAGAGCGCGAACAACCAGGAGAACTACACCGTCAGCAACCCCGCGCTCGACGGCCGCAACGGACGGCGCGGTCCGAACTTTCAGACGACCGCGTCACGGACCTTCATCGACTTCAACGGCAACCACGTGCCGGACTGCAACATGCTCCTGAACGCGCCGAACGGCGAGTGCATCGCCGCCGACGTGGGCAACTTCGCGAACCCGAACGCCTCGACCATCGTGAACCCGGCGGTGCTGAGCGGGTGGGGCGTGCGCCCGTACGACTGGCAGTACGGCGTCTCGGTCCAGCAGGAGGTGGCTCCGCGCACGTCGCTCGAAGTGGGATGGGCGCGCCGCGATTTCCGGAATTTCTTTGTCTACGACAACATCAACATCGGACCGAATGACTTCGCGTTGACCACGTTGACCGCGCCCACGAGCGGCAAGCTGCCCAACGGCGGGGGCTACCCGGTGACGTATGACCTTCTGAAGGCCGGCGCCAACACGGCCATCCAGAACCGGTTTACGTTCGCCGGCGATTACGGCGACTGGACGAACCACTGGAACGGTGTGGACATCACCGTCAACTCGCGCCTCCGGCAGGGTCTGACGCTGCAGATCGGTTCCAGCACCGGCAGGGCGATCGTGGACAACTGCGGCGTCGCAGCCAAGGTGCCGGAGATGCTGAACCCGGCGCTGACCAACCCGTCGCCGTTCACCGGAAGCATCTACCAGCTTGCGAGCTCATGCCGGAAGGAAGAGTCGTGGCAGACGCAGGTCAGGGGCTTCGCCGCCTACACGCTCCCGAAGGCTGACGTGCTCATCAGCGGCATCTTCCGCTTCCAGCCGAACTCGATGTTCGGCGTCGGGGCGACACCGGAGGGCAACAGCACCGGCCTCTCGGCCAATTACGTGGCGCCAACCGGGCAGACCGTCAACCTGCTGCCGCCGGGACAGATATTCGCGGACCGTATCAATCAGATCGACATGCGGTTCGGGAAGATCATCAACTTCGGGAGCAAACGCGCGAACATCGCGGTGGACGTGTTGAACCTGTTCAACGCCAATACGGGGACCGCGTTCCAGCAGAATTACGGGGACGGGTCGCAGTACCTGAACCCGACAGCCATTCTGAATCCGCGCTTCGTCAGGTTCAACGTGACGGTGGATTTCTAAGGGTATCTGTCAGGCGTAGCGTCCGCCTTCAGGCGGACGCTCGCCGGCCGGCTGAAGCCGGCCGCTACGGCAGTCAAAAACACCGCAAAGAGGGGCAGGGAACTCGCGCAGCGCATCGGCGACGCGGCCGCGATCGAGGTAAATGCCTCCGAGCGCCATGTGCGCGAGCCCCGCCAGCTTCGGATCGGCGTCCTTCGGCTGTCCCGCAACCGCGGCTTCATAACCACGAATGGCCGCGTCCCATTGGGTGAGTCCCTGGTCGAGCGCATCGAGACTCGAAAGAATGCGGGCGCCTTCGTCGCCGTGGGCGCCTTCGAGCGCGAAGCTGAATTGCGTAAAGGCGTCCACGAACGCGGACTTCGGATCGGCCACCTGAGCCGCGGCCGGGCCGGGGATCGAAAGCAGAAGGGTCAGCAGCCCGACGACGGAACGCGGCATGATCATCGTTCGATCGCCGATTATAGAGGTAGTCAGTCGGCGGCCAGCGGCCGCAGGACAGTGGGCCGGCAGCGGTCGGCATGGAGCGTTCCACGGGTACAATTCGGCCGATGCGGATTCGTTCGCTGGCGATGTTTGTGAGCGCGGCGTTCCTCGCAGGCTGCGGCGGGACGTCTGGCGGCGCAGGCTCGGCGGCGCCCGGCGGCCCCCAGGCGGCGCGCGACTGGTTCGTGGATGCGGCGCCCGCCGCCGGCCTCGACTTCACGCATTTCAACGGCATGTCCGGCAAGTTCTACTATCCGGAGATCATGGCGCCCGGTGTCGCGCTGCTCGACTACGACAACGATGGCGATCTCGACATTTACGTGACGCAGGGACAGATGCTGGGCGCGCCTCTGGCCGCGGGAATCGGCTCTGACTCCTCTGCCGCTTCGCCGGCTGAACGGAAAGATCGTCTGTTTCGCAACGACACCGTGGTGAACGCTGACGGCACGCGCACCATTCACTTCACCGACGTCACGGCGCAGAGCCTGATCGACCTGCGGTCGTACGGCATGGGCGTCGCGGTCGGCGACTTCAACAACGACGGGTTCGTGGACATCTACCGGACCGGTCTGTCCGGGGCGGTGTTGCTCCGCAACAACGGCAACGGTACGTTCACCGATGTCACGAAGGCCTCGGGCACGGCCGACACGGGCGGGTGGGGCGTGTCCGCGACGTTTGTCGATTACGACCGCGACGGCTGGCTCGATCTGTTCGTGGGCAACTATCTGATCTACAGCGTCGCCGGCGACATCTCGTGCCAGAGCGTCACGGGACGCCGCGATTACTGCCCGCCCAACAGCTATCGTGCCCAGCCCAGCCACCTGTTTCACAACCGGGGTAACGGCACGTTCGAGGACGTGACCGCGAAGGCGTTCGCTGGCGGCGCTTACGGGCCGGCGCTTGGCGCCGCGACCGCCGACTTCAACAACGACGGCTGGATCGATCTCTACGTCGCCAACGATGGGCAGCCCAACCAGCTCTGGATCAACCAGCACGACGGGACGTTCAAGGACACGGCGTTTCTGGCGGGCGCCGCCGTCAGCGGCACGGGGCAGGCCGAGGCGAGCATGGGCGTCGATGCGGGCGACTTCGACAACGACGGCGACGAAGACCTGTTCATCACGAACTGGCTCGACCAGATGAACGTGCTCTACGTCAACGATGGGATGGGAAACTTCGAAGATCGACGCGCGACGTCCGGCCTGGGAGCGCCCAGCCTCGCCAAAACCGGGTTCGGCGCCGGCTGGCTGGACTTCGATCGCGACGGCTGGCTGGATCTCTTCGTCGCGAACGGCGGCGTCGCGACCATCGAGGCCCAGGCTCGCGCGAACGATCCGTTTCCGTTGAAGATGACGCCGCAAATCTACCGCAACCTCGGCAACGGCCGTTTCGAGGACGCATCGAGCCGCGCGGGCGCGATCTTCAAACTGGCCGACGTCGGCCGCGGCGCGGCGTTCGGCGACATCGACAACGACGGCGACACGGACATCGTCGTCGGCAACACCAACGGCAAGCTGCGTCTGTTCCTTAATAACGTCCCGAATGCGAACCATTGGCTGGGATTGAGGCTTGTGAGCGGCCAGAAACCCCGCGATGCGCTTGGCGCGCGGGTTCAGGTTATCCGCAGCGCGGGGCCGTCGCTCTGGCGCCGCGTGCGGGCAGACGGGAGCTATGCGTCTGCCAACGATCCGCGTGTGCTCGTCGGGCTCGGCGCGTCTGCCGAGCCGCCGCGCGTGAAAGTCACGTGGCCGAGCGGCCGCGTCGAAGAGTTTCCGGCCGTCTCCATCGATCGATATGTGACGATCACCGAGGGGACGGGGAAGTGACACGCGTGTTCCCCGTGTTCATTATCGCGTTCGTGCTGCTCTCGGCCGTCGGGTGCTCGTCCACGCGGCGCGGCCTGGCCGCCGCGCCGCTGCCGGATTTGTCGCGGGTGGATCCCGGCGTACAGGCGCAGGTGCGGGGCCGCTATGAAACATTGACGCGCGCGCTCGCCGACCGTGCGGAGGCACCCGAGCTCGCGGCAGCGTTCGGCCAGTACGGCATGGTGCTGCAGGCCGCCGAGTTCTACGACGTCGCCGAGCCCACCTACCTCAACGCGCAGAAACTGGCGCCCGACGAAATCCGCTGGCCCTACTACCTCGCGAGCCTCTACAAGAGCCGCGGCGAAACGGACAAAGCCGAAGCGTCATATAAGCGCGTGCTCGAGCTCAGGCCGGACGATCTGCCGACGCTGATCTGGCTTGGCCGGCTGCACCTCGATCAGGGCCGGCCCGAGGCCGCGGAGCCATTGTTCGCCAGGGCGTTCGCCCTCGCGCCGCGAACGGTGGCGGTTCTGGCCGGTCTTGGCCGGGTCGCCGTCGCCAAACGGGACTACGCGCAGGCCGTCAAGTATCTCGAGGACGCGCTCGCGATCGATCCGGAAGCCGAAAGCCTGCACGCACCGCTGGCCGCGGCCTATCGCGGGCTGGGCGATCTCGAGAAGGCTCAACCTCACCTCCGGCAATGGCGCAATCGCGATATTTTCGTGCCCGATCCGCTGCAGCAGGACATGGACCTGCTGCTCGAGAGCGGGTTGTCCTACGAGCTTCGCGGCGTCCGCGCGTTCGAGGTCCGCGATTGGAAATCAGCCGCAGGCTTTTTCCGCAAGGGTATCGAGCTGTCGCACGAGAACACACAGCTGAGTCGATCGCTCCACCATAAGCTGGGCACGGCGTTGTACCTGGGCGGCGATGTCTCCGGGGCGCGGGAGCAATTCGAGGACGTTGTGCGTCACGCGCCGCCTGGCGTGCTGGACGAATCGAGCGCCAAGGCCAACTACAGCCTCGGCGTCCTGCTGGCCTCGAAAGGCGAACTGCAACCCGCCATTCAGCACCTGCTGGCGGCGATTCAGTATCAGCCGAACTACGTCGAAGCCCACATGGCGGTCGCCGACGTCCTGCGACGCAGCGGACGCGGCGAGGCCGCGCTGCCGCATTATCGCGATGCCATCGCGATCAATCCGCGCCAGACCGTCGCCAGGCTCGGGTACGCGATGGCTCTCGTCCAGATGCGTCGCTATCGCGACGCCCGCGACTGGCTGGACGAGTCCGTCCGCCTCTTCGGCGATCGCACCGATCTCAAGATCGCGCTGGCGCGGTTGCTGGCGGCGAGCCCCGACGAGCGGGCGCGCGACGGCGCCAGGGCGTTGCAGATCGCCCAGCAGATGTTCGACGCCGGGGAGAAGAGCACGTCGCTCGGCGAGACGATCGCCATGGCGCTGGCCGAACAGGGGAACTTCGCGCAGGCAATCAGCATCCAGCGCGACATCATCGCCGCCGCGCAGCGGGCGGGACTGACAACCACAGTTCAACGCATGACCGCAAATCTGGCGCTCTACGAGCGCCGCCAACCCTGCCGCACACCATGGATCGAAGACGATCTGGTCGCGGTCCCGACGACAAACATCGCGGTGGACACGCCGACGCTTTCCTCTGACGTTCACTCTCACTGAACAAGACGAGCGCGTGACTGCACAAGAAAATGTGCGCGCTCCAAGATTTTGAATAGCGTGCGCCCTTACGACGTTTTTCTTCTCCTGATTTCAGTTCCTCACTAATGCTTCTCGGTTAGTCTGGCCCGCGCCGGTCGGTCCATGCACGTGACGCCGGCTATTGGGCAACACCAAAGGGAGGCGTGTGTGATGGCACGTGTTTTCAGGGTATTCGCTTTGTTGGCGCTGGCAGTGGCGCTGCCAGCCGGTGCATGGGCGCAGGGTGTGAGCGCGTCTATCACAGGCACGGTAAAAGACACGTCAGGCGCGGTGCTTCCTGGTGTGACCGTCGAGGTCGCCAGCCCCGTCCTGATCGAAAAGACGCGGTCGGCCGTCACCGACGGAAGCGGCCAGTACCGGATCGTCGATCTCCGGCCCGGAACGTATTCGGTGACCTTCACGTTGACCGGCTTCTCATCGGTCAAGCGCGAGGGCATCGAGTTGAGCGGGTCGTTCACCGCCACCGTGAACGGCGAGATGAAGGTCGGCGCCGTCGAGGAGACGATTACGGTGAGCGGCGAAACGCCCATCGTGGACGTCCAGAGCACGCGCCGTCAGACGACCCTCAGCGGCGAGACCATCAACGCGATTCCCACGACCAAGAGCTGGGCCGCCATCATGGTCTTGATGCCCTCCACGATCACCCAGGCGGGCACCTCGGCTGACGTGCAGGTGACACCGGGCATGGTCGTGTTCGGAGGCGCCGGCGGCCGCAACAACGAAGGCCGCCTGCTCGTGGACGGTTTGAACACCGGTGCCTCACTGAATGGCGCCGGCGTGTCCGGCTACAACGCAGACCTCACGAACGCCTCGGAAGTCGTGACGACGAATTCGGGCGGCCTTGGCGAAATCGAAGTCAACGGACCCGTCATCAGCGTCGTGCCGAAGACGGGCGGCAACGTCTTCAAAGGCACGCTGCTCGGATCCTATGTGGGCAGCGGCACGGCGAACAGCAACTACAGCGACGAGCTGAAGGCCGCGGGTCTCGCCTCGCCCCTGCAGCTCCTGAAGGTCTGGGATGCCACCGCGGGCGTCGGCGGTCCGATCAAGAAGGACCGCGTCTGGTTCTTCTTCAACTATCGCGACGAAGGATCCTGGGCGACGATCCCGGGCATCTTCGCAAACAAGAACTTCGAGAACATCACGACGCCGGTGCCGAATTCGGCCGCGCCGTGGACCGTCGTCCCCGACACCAGCGTCCCCGCGCGCAACGCGAACAGCTGGCAGATCATGAGCATGCGCCTGACGACGCAGATCAACTCGCGCAACAAGCTCAACCTGTTCTGGGACGAGCAGCACCCCTGCAACGGCGCCACGTGGACGGCGCAGGGCGAAGGCTGCCGCAAGCCGTCGAACAACGAAGTGTTCGAGTCCGTGTTCGGCAGCCCCAATACGTCATCGCCCGAGGCCGGCGGCTACTCGCACCGTTTCCAGCGCGTGCAGCAGGCCACCTGGTCGTCGCCGATGACGAACAAGCTGCTTCTCGAGGCCGGCGTCGGCACGTATCTCTCCAGGTGGGGCACCAATCGCCGCCCCGACAGCGTCACGGCGGATCTGGTCCGCGTGACCGAAGGGTGCTCGATTGCAGGCTGCGCGGCCAACGGCGGCGTTCCCGGTTTGAACTATCGCTCCGAGGCGCCGTTCGACGACTGGATCGGCGCGCACACGTGGCGCGCGTCCGCGTCGTACGTCACCGGTGCGCACAGCATGAAGTTCGGCTACTCGGGCGCCTGGCACGAAGATCAGCAGAAGAACTTCCCTAACAGCACCTTCACCCAGTATCAGCTTCAGAACGGCTCGGCGTCATGCGCGGCCCCGACGAATAACGGGACCAGCTGCCCCGGCGTGCTGATTGCGGAATCGCTCAGCCCGTACCAGGTGCTCCAGGACGTGCGCTTCGACGCGTTCTTCGGGCAGGAGCAGTACACGACCGGCCGCTTCACGTTCCAGGCAGCCGTTCGCTTCGACCACGCGTGGAGCTACTTCCCGGACGAGACCGTCGGACCGGTCCGGTTCCTCACGACGCCCGTGACGTTCGCGCAGAACGATCCGCTGTATTCCACGCCGTCGACGCTCCTCTGCAGCGGCGATCTCGAAAGGATCGAACCTGCCGGCCGGCTTCTCGAAGACCTGCATCAACAACATTACCGGGTACAAGGACATCACGACACGATGGGGCATGGCGTGGGACGTCAAGGGCGACGGCAAGACGTCGGTGAAGGTTTCGTTCGGCAAGTACCTCGAGGCGGCCAGCAGCGGCAACGGCAACTACACGGCCGGCAACCCGGTTGCGCGCATGCCGACCAACATGGCGCTCGGCGTGGCCGGCCCGGCGGCGATCACGCGATCGTGGAGCGATACGAACAAGAACTTCACGCCGGACTGCGTGCTCGAGAATCCGCTCGCCAACGGCGAGTGCGGCAACCTCAGCAACACGTCGTTCGGGAAGCCCGTGTTCACCAACAGCTTCAACTCTGACCTGATGGGCGGCTGGGGCATTCGTCCGTCCGACTGGGGCTTCGTGGCGTCGATCCAGCAGCAGGTTCTCCCGAGGACGTCCGTCGAGGTCAGCTACACGCGCCGCTGGCTGAACGGCTTCACGGTGACGGACAACCTGTCCACCGTCGTGGGCGACTACCGGCCGTTCAGCGTCACCGCGCCGACGGACGGGCGGCTGGGCGATGCCAGCGGCCAGAAGATCACGGGCCTCTTCAACCCCACGCAGGCCGCGGCCGTGCTCGCGCCGAACAACTTCAACGAGCCGGCCGCCGACATCGGGAACCAGTACCAGCACTTCAACGGGTTCCTCGTGAACATCAGCTCGCGCGTGCGAGGCGGGCTGACGCTGCAGGGCGGGATCAACTCCGGCAAGACGGTCAGCGACAACTGCGAGATTCGCTCGGCGATTCCGGAGTTGACCGTCGCCGGCATCGTGTCGGCTGCCGGTCCCGGCGTCAACGCGTCGAACCCCTGGTGCCACATCGATTCCGGCTTCGTCACCCGCGGCACCGCGCTCGCGAGCTACCTCGTGCCGAAGGTCGACGTGCTGTTTGCGACGACGTTCCGGAGCGATCAAGGCGGCCCGCTCGCCGCCAACTACACCATTCCGCTGGCGGTCGCCCAGGCCGGTGGTCTGGTGGGCGCCTACGCGAACGGCGTGTCGCCGACTGTCAACCTCGTCCAGCCCGGCACGCTCTACGGCGACCGTGTGAACGAGCTCGACTTCAAGATCGCGAAGGTGCTGAGGTTCGGCACGACGCGGACCAATGTCGGCATCGAGATCTTCAACGCGCTGAACTCGGCCGCCGTCCTGACCTACAACCAGGTGTTCAACCCGGCCGTGCAGGGCGGTCCGGGCGCCTGGTTGCAGCCGACGCAGGTGTTGACCGCCCGGTTCTTCAAGTTCTCCGCGACGTTCGATTTCTAGGAGCGAGGAAGAAGAGGTTGGGGGTTAGAGGTTAGAGGTTGAGAGGGTAGAGGGTAGAAGAGGTTGGGGACTCGGGACGACAAACCCAGACCCCCGACCTGCTAGCCCCCGACCCCTAACCCCTAACCTCTAACCTCTAACGTCTAACCCCAAGCCTCCAACCTCCAACCTCCAACCTCCAACCTCCAACCTCTAATTCCCGCTGCTCTTCGGATAAGATTCGTCCGAAAGAAGGCGAGGAGGCCCGTCCCATGCGCGCACTGCGTCGGTTCTGTGTCCCGTTTCTCCTGCTGACCGCGGCCGTCGTTCAGACCGGGACCGCGGCGTCCTCGGGCGCCGTGCCCAGCGCGTCGAAAGCGGAGGAGGTGGGATTCTCCACCGAGCGGTTGCCGCGCATTCACGAGGCCGTCGGGCGTCACATCGAGGCCAAAGATGTGTCGGGCGCGGTGACGCTGGTCGCGCGCCGGGGCCGCATCGTGCACTTCGAGGCGCAGGGGTTGATGGACATCGAATCGAAGAAGCCGATGCTGAAGGATTCGATCTTCCGGCTGGCCTCGATGTCCAAGCCCATCACGGCCGTCGCCGTCATGATGCTGGTCGAGGACGGCAAGATCCGGCTGACGGATCGCGTCTCGGCGTTCATCCCCGAGTTCAAGACAATGAAGGTGGCCGTTGCGAAGGGGACGAACACCCCGGTGCAGATGCCGGCGTTCGGACGCGGCGGGCCGCCAGCCTCCGCGCCGGAATTCGATCTCGTGCCGGCTGCCCGCGAGATCACGGTGAAGGATCTCCTGACCCACACGTCCGGCCTGATGAGCGGCGGCGTCAGCGGCGCCGAGCAGGCGAGGCTCGCGCCGAGAGGCCCCAACGACACGCTGGCGAACTACATTCCGAAGCTCGCGCAGACCCCGCTCGACTTTCAGCCGGGCACGCTGTGGCGCTATAGCGGTCTCTACGGCTTCGACGTCCTCGCCCGCATCGTCGAGATCGCGTCGGGGCAGCCGTATGATCAGTTCCTCAAACAGCACCTCTTCGATCCGCTCGGGATGAAAGACACGGGCTTCGCGCCGACTCCGGAGCGCATGGCGCGCGTCGCGACCATCTACCAGCGGACGCCGAATGGCCTGCAGCCCGCGCAGAATGCCAACCAGTTGATCAGCGGCACGTATTTCTCCGCCTCGGGCGGCCTGATGAGCACCGCCGAGGACTACCTACAGTTCGCGCAGATGCTCGTCAACGGCGGCCAGCTGAACGGGAAGCGTTACCTCGGTCCGAAGACGGTCGAGTTGATGACGGCGAATCAGACCGGCGACATGGTGAACGGTCAGTTCGGCCGCCCGGCGCACGGCATGGGCTTCGCCCTCGGCGTGCAGGTGGTGCTCGACCCGGTGGCAGCCGACCTTCGCGTGTCACCCGGCACCTACGGATGGGCAGGCGCGTACGGCACGAACCAGAACATGGACCCGAAGGAAAAGATGGTGTCCATCATCATGATGCAGGGCGCCAGCGGGCCGCTGCAGCGCGATTTCGAGAACGCCGTCGCTCAGGCGATGGTGGAATGATTTAAGAAACGAAAAACGTAGAACGTAAAACGTAGAACGAAGAATTCGAGCTCTTGAACTCTTGGACCGGTGGACCTTTTGGACCCTTGGACCTTTGAGCCTTTGGACCCGTGGACCTTTTGAACCCTTGGACCTTGAACCCCTTGAACCCCTTGAACCTCTCGAACCCCTCGAACCAAAGAGAGTACTTATGAAGAATCGCTTGCCCGTTCTCGCCGGAGTGTTCGCGACCGGCTGTCTGCTGGCGTCGGCGGCCCTCCACGCGCAGAGCGCTCCGGCGGCGCCCGCGAAGGCTGCGGCGCCGGCGAAGCCATACACCGCGTCCAAAATGCCGTGGGGCGACCCGGATATCTCGGGCGTCTGGACGAGCGATGCCGCTATCGGCATCCCGATGCAGCGGCCCGACCAGTTCGGCGGCCGCGCGGAGCTGAACGAAGAAGAGTACGCCGCCAAGCTGAAACGGGATGCGCAGACGCGCGAGCGGGCGGAAAACGCGATCGGGTCGTTCCGGAACGATAACGCCTGGCTGGTCAAATCCTTCCGTCAGACATCGCTGATCATCGATCCGCCGGACGGCAAGATGCCCGCTGTCACGCCGGAGGCCGACAAGCGGCGCGCGACGCGCGATCAGGGCACGTTCGGCGGCGGCCCGTTCGACAAGACCGAAGACTTCACGATGTACGACCGTTGCATCACGCGCGGCATTGTCGGGTCGGTGCTGCCGGTCGTGTACGGCAACGGGAACCGGATTATTCAGGCGCCGGGACAGGTGATCATCAGCTACGAGATGGTGCACGACACGCGCGTCATCTACACGGACGGCCGTCCGCACCTCGGCAAGGGCGTCCGGCAGCTCCTTGGGGATTCACGCGGCCACTGGGAAGGCAACACCCTCGTCGTCGAGACAACGAACCTGACGGACAAGACCAGCATCGGCCTGAATGGCAACGGCCTGCGTCACAGCGAGGACATGGTCATGACCGAGCGCTTCACGCGCGTCGGAGCCGATGAAATCCGCTACGAGATCACGATCAACGACCCGAAGACCTACGTGAAGCCGTTCACGATCTCGTTGCCGCTGATGTCGCCGCCCGGATACCAGCTGCTGCCGTACGAGTGCCACGAAGGCGACTACGCGGTGAAGAACGCGCTGAGCGCCGAGCGCGCCGAGGATCGAGCGCTCGAGGAGGATGCGAAAAAAGGCATCATCCGCGCCCGGAAGCCCGTGACGCAGGACAACGTGAACGCGCCGGTTACCGCCCGGCCCAACGGCGGCGAGTAGGAGAGAACCATGAGGAATCGTTTGTCGATGACGCTGGGGGCGGCGGCGGCCGCGCTGCTCTGTGGTACGGCCGCGTTCGCCCAGCTTCCGAACCCGTACGGTTCGTCGATCAACCTGGACGCCGCCAGAAAGGCCGCGGCGCCCGCGCTCGCCGAGGCGCAGAAGAACAACCTGCGCATGGCCGTCGCGATCGTGGACATCTCCGGCGACCTCGTGCTGTTCGAGAAGATGGACGGCACCCAGGCCGCGAGCGTCAACATCGCCGTGGACAAGGCGCGCTCGGCTGCGCGGTTCAAGCGGCCGACCAAGGCGCTGCAGGACGCGCTGGCGGCGGGCGGCGCCGGGCTGCGGCTGCTGGCCCTCGAGGGCGCCGTGCCGGTCGAGGGCGGCCTGCCGCTCATCGCCGACGGCAAAATCGTCGGGGCCATCGGGGTCTCCGGCGGCACCAGCGAGCAGGACGGCCAGTGCGCCAAGGCGGGCGCCGACTCCGTCAAGTAGGCCGTCGAGTCCGGTTTCTGCGCACTCCTGCGTCCTCCCTGTGAATTGCCTGGTCGCCGGGTTCCCGGCGGCATGGAGCGAGGGCCTCATCCAGCCGAAACAGGGAGGAGATGGGGTGGCTTCTCGCTGGAATTCTGTACTCCGGGGCGTACGTCGCGACAGGCTGGCTTCTCCGCGGCGACCCGGCCGCGCTCAGCTGGTTCCGGGCGGCGGCGCTGCTCGTGCCGCCGGTCGTTGGAATCCTGGCGATCGTCATCCGCCGCCAGTCCTGGCGCGGTTGCCAGTGGCTCTTCTGGGCCACGATCGCCGTCGGCCTGGCGATGTCGGCCATCGGCCTGACCGGATGGGCGGCGGACGAGCTGATTGCGCGCCGCAATACCTGGCTGGCCTGGCCCGCGATCTTCGCGCTCTTTGGGGCCATCGCCCCGCTGTTCGCCCTGCTCGCGCAGCCGCATCGTGGGGCGCGCGAGCCGCTGGCCGCCACCACCGCCGTTGACCTCGCCGGCCTGACCGTCGTCACCGGATTTCTCTACTCGTTCTTCGTGACGGCGCCGGACTCGGGGCCCGCCGGGGCGCCGATTTCGCTGCAGCTCGTGTCCGAACTTCAGCAGGCGCTTGTCGTGGCCGGCATGCTGGGCGCCGCGTTCGTGGCGCGCGGGACAGGCTGGAGCCCCACGTTCCGCCGCCTCGCGTTCGGCGCGATGGTCGGTTTCGCGACGCTGACGCTGAGCAACTTCGAAATCGGGCGCGGACTGTACCAGAGCGGGTTCGTCTACGACTTTGCCTGGATCCTGCCGTTTGCGTTCTTCCCCTGGGCGGCGACGGAAGCGCCGAGCTCGGAGACCGGCCGATTCGGCGGCGTCCGAACAGGGAGACCTCGAACGGCCGCGTCCGTGGGTGATCTTCGCGGCGGTGGCGATGATTCCGATCCTCGACTTCGCATTGCGCCGCATGGTGCCGGACGACACGCTGTCGAGCGTGCGCGATCTCTCCACGGCGGTGACGCTCATATCGGTGCTGTCGTTGCTCGTCGCCCGCATCGCCGCCGAGCGCGCGGAGATGCAGCAGGTGACCAGCACGACCCGGCTGCTCGCCGACGTGCTCGAGCAGGCGCAGGATCTCATCCTTGTCCTGACGCCTGAAGGCCGGTGCCGCTACGCGAACGGCGCCTTCTGCCAGGCCATGGGCCTGACGCCGGGCGATCTCAGGAAGCGGCGGGCCGGCGACTTGATGACGCTCGAGGCGATGACGTCGCAGGATCTGCTGTCGCACGTGCGCGCCACGGGCGGATGGCGCGGAACCGTCACGCGCAAGCGGGCCGACGGTTCGACCTTCCCGGTGTCGGCGATGTGGGCGGCGCTCGTGGACGAGCGGGGCACCCTGACGCACATCGTGTCGGTGGAGCGGGACATCTCCGAGGAGCGGCGCCTGCGCGAACAGCTGATCCACAGCGAGCGCCTGTCGGCGGTGGGCCAGCTCGTCGCCGGCGTGGCGCACGAGATCAACAACCCGCTGCAGGCCGTCATGGGCCTCTCCGAACTGCTCATCGAAGGACACGACAGCGGCGATCAGCGTCACGATCTCGACCAGATTCGCGTGCACGCCGACCGCGCCGCGAAAATCGTCCGCCACCTGCTGCTGTTCGCCCGGCACTCGGCGCTCGAGCGTTCGATCGCGGATCTCAACGAAGTCGCGCGGTCGGTCGTCGCCCTGCGGTCGTACGAACTGAAGAACCTCGGTATCGAGCTTGTGGAGCACTACTCGCTCGACCTGCCGATGACGGTCATCAACCGGGAGGAAATTCAGCAGGTGATCCTCAACCTGCTGATGAACGCCGAACATGCCGTGCTCGGGTCCGGGCACCCGGGCGTCGGTGCGCATCCGCACTGGCGAAGCGGGCGCCTGCGCGTACGTCGAAGTGCTGGACAACGGTCCGGGCGTGCCGCCGGCCGTGGTCAGCCAGGTCTTCGAACCGTTCTTCACGACGAAGGGCGTCGGGCAGGGCACGGGTCTCGGCCTGTCCGTCAGCCTCGGCATCGCCGAAGCGCACGGCGGCACGCTCGAACTCAGGCCAAGCGACCGCGGAGCGTGCTTCCGGCTGACGATCCCGCGATCGTCGGACATGCGCCTCGAAGTGACGGACCTTCCGACGTCGGCCTAGCGGAAGTTCGAAGTCACAAAGTGCAAAGTTCGAAGTGAGTTTGAAGTCACTTCCGACTCGTACTTTGCACTTTGCACCTTAAACTCTCTGCCGTGCGTTTCCATCGAACCCTCTACGGCCAGGTCCTGATCGCCACGGTCCTCGGCATCGCGCTCGGACATTTCTTCCCGTCGGCCGGCGCGTCGATGAAGCCGCTCGGCGACGCGTTCATCAAGCTCGTGCGGATGATCATCGCGCCCGTCGTGTTCTGCACGGTCGTGGTCGGCATCGCCGGCGTCGGCGACGTGAAAGCCGTCGGCAAGGCCGGCATTCTCACGCTCCTGTACTTCGAAATCGTGAGCACGGTGGCGCTCGTCATCGGCCTGATCGTCGTCAACGTCGTGAAGCCGGGCGCGGGGATGAACGTCGATCCGGCCACCCTCGATGCCGGCGCCGTGGCGCAGTACGTGACCGCCGGGCGCGGACAGAGCGTGACGGATTTTCTGGTGGGGATCATCCCGACGAGCGCGGCGGACGCGTTCGCCAAGTCGGACATCCTTCAGGTGCTGTGCTTCTCGGTGATCTTCGGCCTCGCGCTGAACGCCACGGGCGCGGCCGGCAAGCCGGTCTTCGACTTCATCGAGCGCCTGTCGCACGTGTTCTTCGGCATCGTCTCGATCATCATGAAAACCGCGCCGATCGGCGCATTTGGCGCCATGGCGGCCACGATCGGCAGCTTCGGCGTCGGTACGCTCGCCCAGCTCATCAAACTCATCGTCACGTTCTATGTCACGTCGGCCCTGTTCGTGTTTGCCGTGCTCGGGCCCATCGCCTGGTGGAACGGCGTCAGCATCTGGCGCCTTATTGTGTACCTCAAGGAAGAACTGTTCGTCGCCTTCGGCACCTCGTCCTCCGAAGCCGCCATGCCGCAGGTCATGGTCAAGCTCGAACGCCTGGGCGTGGAGCGCTCGATCGTCGGCCTCGTCATTCCGGCGGGTTATTCATTCAACATGGACGGGAGTGCCATCTATCAGGCGATGGCCGTGGTGTTCATCGCCCAGGCCACGAATACACCGCTGACGATCGCCGATCAGCTGGTGATCCTCGCGATCCTGAGCCTGACGTCGAAAGGCGTCGCAGGCGTCGCCGGCGCCGCGCTCGTCGTTCTCGCGGGAACGCTCTCGGCGGCCGGCCGTGTGCCGGTGGCGGGCGTCGTGCTCGTGCTGGGCATCCACCGCTTCATGGGGCAGGCGATGGCGGTTACCAACACGATCGGCAACAGCGTGGCCACCATCGTGATCGGGAGGCGATGCGCGCAGGTGGACGAGGGGAAGCTGCGCGGCGAGCTGAACGGATAACCCGCGGTTCACGCGAACGTCTGAAGCGGATCGAACCGTCCCTTGAGCACGACGTCAGGATCGTCGTAGCCAAGCCATTCCTTGATGGCTGTCGCGTACACGCGTCTGAAGTCTGTCGTCATCTTCAGGTTGCCATCGTCCAGATCGGTCAGGCTCGGGGGCTGGCCGTAGAAGCCGCCTTTGATCTTGTCGTGTTTGCCAAACAGGAACATGGGCGTCGCCGTGCCGTGGTCCGTGCCGAGACTGCCGTTCTCTTCGACCCGGCGCCCGAATTCCGTGAACATCAGGACCGCGACGTCGTCTGCACGGCCAATGCGGGCGATGTCGTCCATGAATGCCCGGACGGCGTCGGCCGTGTACATCAGGAGCCGGCTGTGGACGTCGCCTTGCTGGACGTGCGTGTCGAATGAGTTGCCCTGGTAGGCCACGTAGTAGAGCCGCGTCTTCATGCCGGCGTTGATGAGCGCGGCGACGCGCTGCAGCCCGCCGCCAAACGCGTTGCCGATCCCGTAATCCACGGGCGTTCGATACCCCGCCGAGGCCTGGCGGACGAAATCCGAACTGTCGGCCGCGTTCCTGGCAGTGGCGGCCAGAAAGTCGAGCGTGGCATTCGATGCCACCGTCGATCCCGCCAGCTCGCCGATCGCGCGTTTCTCCTCGTCGGTCCCGTCACGCCGGAAACGTGCGGGATCGTCGAACACGAGCGGTGAGTGTTTGCCGCTGCGGACCGCAAGCGACTGCGAGGTGCCGATGTTGACGATGAGGTTGCGCGTCGCGGGGCTGAGGTGATCGTCGGCGAGCCGGCCGAGCCAGCCGAGCGGTTCGCCGGCGTTGGGCACGCCGGTGTGCCAATAGCTCATGGACGAAAAATGCGAGAGGCTCGGATGATCGTAGCCGCACCCATGGACGACGGCCATGCGCCCGTCTTTGTACAGCCGTTCGAAGCCGACCATCGACGGGTGGAACCCGAAGTGGTCGCTCACCTTCAGGACGTCCCCGGCGGGGATGCCGATGCGCGGCCGCGCGCGGTAGTACGCCGCGTCGCTGTGCGGCACGACCGTGTTCAACCCGTCGTTGCCGCCTGACAGTTCCAGCACGACGAGAATGCGCTCCGGATACTTTTCGATGCTCGTCCCTTGAAGCGCCTGCGCGGTCAGCGCCGCCGACGTCCGGCTCAGGAAGAGCGGAAGTCCGGCCCCAAGGCCGATGCCATACAAGCCGCGGGTGAGGAAGTCGCGCCGTGTGCAGCAGTCCATATTTCTCAGCCTCCTCAACCTCGCCCGTAGCGTCCGCCTTCAGGCGGACGTTTGCCGGCCGGCTGAAGCCGGCCGCTACGACATTGTGCAGAACGTCTAGTTCACCTGATATGCCGGAGCGCTGAGCACGAGGTACAGCAATTCGCGCAAGTCGGACTCCGACGTCGTCGATCTGTCGCGGAGAAAGTCGATGAACACGGCGCGGTCCTTCTGCGTCGGCGGCACGCTGAGAAATCGTCGCGCGAGATGATCGACGATGGCCTCGGCGGTGGTGGCGTGGGCCGCGGTCAACATGGCCGACAGGTTCAGATCGGCCACGTGGCGGGGAATGGGCTTCGTTCGCTCGAACGCCGCGACGTAGCCGCGGTAGCTCGCGTATCGCGTGTTGTAGTCCTCGTCGCGCTCGAGCTGCGCGTTGCTTTCGGCGTCGCCCGTGCCCTCCTTCGTCGCCTCGGTGACGTTCATCCCTTTGGCGAGGTTCTCGCCGACGCGCGCATATGTGGCGGGCATCAGACGATCGGGCGCGCGGAATGTCCGGGCGTCGGCAAACAGGACATCCCGGAAGAGGTTGCCTCGCTGCAGCAGCGTGGCCGGCGTGATCCACGTCCGGCCGCCGGCCCAGCCGGCGACGTTCGGCGGATCAAACAGCGACTGCCCGAGGCCTGACGTAAGCCGGCCGAAGTCCGGAATCGTCGGCAGCTCGCGCAACCCCATCTTCCTGTACGTGGACACGACCAGGACGACCGGGCTCTTGATCTGCGTGGCCACTGCCGCGGGGCTGTAGAAGTCCCTGGAGAGGAAGATGCGCTTGAGCAGCGGCTTGATCTGGTATCCGCTCGCGCGGAAGGATCGGCCGAGATCGGTGCGGATGGCGGCCGGCGCCTCGTCGCGCACGAAGTTCCGGTAGATTTTCGCGGACACGTACTCCGCCGTCACCGGCTGCGCGAGGATGATGTCGATCACGTCCTCGCCGTTGAGCGGCGCGGTCTTCCCGAGGAAGACCTTGTCGCCGAAGTCGTGCTGATCCCTGTCGAACTTGAACGCAAGGACGTCGTTGGTCCACCCGGTAAACGACCGCGCGGCCTCGCGCACGTCGCGTTCGGTGTAGTTGCCGACGCCCATCGTGAAGAGCTCGAGCAGCTCGCGGCCGAAGTTTTCGTTCGGATGGCTTTTCACGTTCTCGCCGTTGTCCAGGTAGACGAGCATCGCGGGATCTTTGAGGATGCCGACCAGCAGGTCGCGCAGCCCTCCAGACGCATTCGCGCGCAGCATCTCGTTCTGCCGAAGCATCATGCGGTAATCGCGTACCTTCGCGTCCCCGGTGGCGAAATGTCCGTGCCAGAACAGCGTCAGCTTCTCCTCGAGCGGACGATTCGTCGTGAGCATGCGGTTCGCCCACCAGACGGCCAGCCGCTGCGTTTCGATGGAATTCGCGCGCAGGCCGTAGAAGAACTTGTCCACGACGGGCTGGAGCCTGCGGGGCGATCCCTCCGGCAGCGCGCGGACGCCAAGGGCTTCGCCGTGTTCGCGGGCCTGGCGCACGGCGTCGGCCCGGCTCGGCGGAAACGGATCCATGCCGCGATCCCAGACGCCCGATTCGTCGAACGGTTTCGAGGCGCTGTTGTCGATGGCCGCGTAATCGACCAGCTGATCGACGGCCTGCTGAGGTGTCAGCCGTGCCAGACGCTCGATTTCCTCGGGCGTCGCGCCGAAGCCCGCGCGCTCGATCAGATGGGCGGCCCGCTCGTAGGTCCAGTCGGCAGGTGAAATGGGTGAAAGGTCGCCGATCCAGTCGGCCGGCGCGCCGGCCAGCGCGACCGTGGCGAGCGGACGCACAGCCACAAGGCGTAAAGGAACCATCGGCTGAAGCGGCGGGCCATGAAGCCTCCCACGGGATGCTCCGGGGATGGTACATCGACACGCCCCAGGCGAGCGAGACTTTCGGGACCTCAATATCGTCTATACTGTGACCTCCGCTTTCCAAGCTGTGGGCCCCCGCATGACAGCGGGGGATGCCTGCCAGGGCTGGGACATGTGCGACTGAGAGCCAGCGCCTCTTGCGGATTGAACCGAGGTGGCGGTGCGTGCGCGTGTACACCTGATCAACCCTAGCAACGTGTCGTTTGGCGTGGCTGTAATCACGCCGCGCTGGCTGTTCGTTCTCGCCTCTGCCACAGGCACCGCCTGGGGCGATCCCGTCATCGTCGACGAAACACTCGAGACCATCGACCCCGAGACCATCTCGGCGGGCGATGTCGTGGGTATTGGCATCCATACGGGCAACGCGCGGCGCGGCTACGCGATCGGCCGGATCGCCAGGGAGCGCGGCGCCTGGGTGGTGTTCGGCGGCATTCACGCCACGCTGTACCCCGACGAATCGCGCGAACACGGCGCGGCGCACGCGGTGGTTCGCGGCGACGGCGACCTGGTCTGGAAGAACGTCGTCGCCGACTGCATGGCAGGCCATCCGTTGCCGGTTTATGAAGGGGGCCGGGTGACCGGCGACGACTTCGTGTCTGCCCGCTGGGATCTCCTGCCGAAGGGACGGTACATGTGGGCGTCCGTGCAGACCGTGCGCGGCTGCCCGAAGCACTGCTCGTTCTGCTCCGTGTGGCGAACCGATGGTCAGGAACCGCGGCAGCGGGGCGTCGATAAGGTGGTGGGCGAAATCGTCGTGCTCCGCCGCCTGGGCTTCCGGTTCATCGCGCTGGCGGACGATAACTTCTATCCGGTCACGCTCGACGATCTGGCGGCCGCCAAGCGGCGGGCCGATCAATCGCGTTATCACGAACTGCTCGAGATGCGCCAGGAGCGTTTCGAGCTGATGGCCGAACTCGCGCGCCTGCCCGAGGATCTCGTGTTCTACACGCAGATCACGATGGAAGCCGCCGAGGATCCCTCGTTTCTCGACGCGATGAAGAAGGCGCACATCCGCGGTGCGCTCGTCGGCGTCGAGTCCGTCACCGACGCGGGACTGAAGGACGTCTACAAGGGCTTCAACCTCGCCGGCGATGCGCTCGTCGCCCGCCTTCGCGCGTTCCGCCGTCACGGGGTGCACGTGCTCGGGTCCTTTATCTTCGGGCTGCCGAGCGACGACAAGGCAACCTTCGACGCGACGGTTGCGCTGGCGGACCAGGCCGACCTGACATTCGCGCAATTCGTCCTGCTGACGCCGTTCCCGGGCACCATCGATTTCGAGAAGTGGTCGGGCATTGAACAGAACGCGAAAACCCAGGTGGATGGCGTATCCATCACGCAGCACTGGCTGATTCCAGAGGATCGCCGCCCCAAGCTCTACACCGAGCACCCGACGATGTCGCTGGAGGAGATCCGTACGGGCACGCAGGGTGCGTGGGACCAGTTCTACAGCTGGCGCCGCATCTGGGCGCGCTCGCGCGTCGTCGAATCCGTGAAGGCGCGCGTCGCGTTCGTGCTGGTCTCGAAGCTCTATCGGCAGATGTACGCGAACACCGGCATCGCCACCGACAGCGCCCGCGTGGCTCGATCGGCGCGATGGGCACGGTGGATGGGAATCGTCTGCCGCCGGCTGTTCCTGGGCGCGCCCATGCCGGATCTCGCCGTGCCCGGCCCGATTCAGGCCAACGAAGCGCTGTCCAGAGTCTAGGCGAGCAGAAGTACCGATCCTGCCAGGTTTCGCCGGTCCTCACCGGCCGCGGGAGCGGCTAGAATGGGCGCGTCTGGAGGTCCGGTATGCGCCTGCGCTGCGCGAGCCCCATCACGCTTGTTGCGATCGTTGCCGTCATCGTCTCCGCCGGCGTGCCGGCTTCGGGCCAGTGGCTCCAACATCCGACGGTCGGCGTTCCGCGCACCGCTGACGGAAAGCCGAACCTCTCGGCGCCCGCGCCGCGAACGCCTGACGGGAAGCCCGACCTGTCCGGTTTGTGGAACCGGATTTCCCCCAAGTACAGCCGCAACATCGCCGCCGACCTGAAGCCAGGCGATGTGCTGCCGTGGGCCGAAGCCCTGGTGCAGGCGCGTCACGAGGATCTCGGCAAGGGCTACATGAACGTGATGTGCGTGCCCTTCGGCCCGAGCTACAGCACATCGGCCGACACGACCGGCGCCGAGATGATGAAGATCATTCAGACGCCGCAGGTCATCCTGATTCTCAACCCGGATCTCACATACCGCCAGGTCTTCATGGATGGGCGGACGCTCGAGAAGGAGCCCAACCCCGCGTGGATGGGTTACTCGGTGGGACGCTGGGAGGGCGACACACTGGTGGTCGAAAGCAACGGGTACAACGACCGGACCTGGCTCGATCATGATGGCCACCCGCACACCGAAGCGCTGCGAATGACCGAACGCTACCGCCGCCGCGACTTCGGCCACATGGATCTCGAAGTGACGTACACCGATCCGAAGGCTTACGCCCGGCCATGGACCGTGGCCGTTCGCGCGGAACTGGCTGCGGATACCGAGATGATCGAGTTTGTCTGCAACGAGCGGGAAGCCAACCCCGGCCTCGCGCACTGGGCGGGCAAGGCGTCGGACGAGCGCCGATCCGAAGTGAAAGTCGCGCGCGAGGTGCTCGCAAAATACGTCGGCACCTATGTCGAGCAGCCCAAGTACTGGAGGCTCGAGCCGCGGACCGTCGTCATCAGCCTCTCGGATGACACGTTGTTCGGCGACATGGACGGGCGAGGGAAGGTGCCTCTCGTGCCGCAATCGCAGACGCTCTTCTCTGGTTTGTACGGCCTGGGTGTCGCGTTCGTGCCGGATGCCCGAGGGCGTCCCGGCCTCCCTGTTCGTGAAGCACGTTTCAGGCGACTACGCGTTCGCGCCGAAGAAGAAATGAACCGGCGGGGCGCTTCTGTCGGACTATTGTGTCTCCTGACTTTTGGCTGATCGAACGTCCTCGGGACGTTCTACCGGTCTTGGGGGACCGAGACTGTCACCGAGACCCTCGTCCCTGTGGTGTACAGAACCTTTGTCTCGTAGGCTGCCGACTGAGCTGAATCACCAAATACGGGACCGACCTCGCCAGTCTGAAGCATGCGTTGGATCCAAAAGTAGTACATGCCGGCCTCCTCGAGAGTCACGAGCTGATGCGTATCGTTTTCGAAATCGGATACACCCCACGCACGAACGACCTTGGCGGTATTGCAAGGTTCGCCACAACGCTGCAGGATGAGGGCCTCGTTGCTCCTCAACCCCGTTGCGGCAAACTCCAACCGCATGCCGACTGAAAGTGGCCGTGTCGTCATCGTCGTTGCCTTGAGCATTGGCTCGAGAACAAACACTGCGTCCGGTGGCTTGTTTCTGCGCCAGGGCGTCCGGTGTCATCAGCAGCAGATAGCCTGCGGCGGCGGCAAAGATGATCAACGCAACTATTTGACGACGCATCAAACGCTCCAGTCAGGCTACGTATCTTGAGCAGACCGCTGACGTCGCTTCGCGTGATACCCCCGGAAGGAAGAGACATCTGTCTGCCCTCATTCCCCTGGCGGCACGCATCTTAGCACCGGCGTGTGAGTGAGTGGGCGCGCCCGGAAGGGCAGGAGTCCGAGGGTGGGGAAGCCGCCCCGTCGCAAACTGGATGACAACGAATGGCGAAAAATGGTCGGGGCGACTGGATTCGAACCAGCGACCCTCTGCTCCCAAAGCAGATGCGCTACCAGGCTGCGCTACGCCCCGACTCCGACAATCTTACTGCGGTTTCTCGCGGTGCGCATCAGCGGGCTGGGTTGATGCGGCGAACTGCCTGGGACGGACGTCCCGGCGTGTCCACAGTGTGGGGGGCGCGCCCAGTCGGGCGCGGCCTCACACGGCCGATCACTTCTTCAGTTCAACTCGCGTCGCGAGGAAGCTCCCGTCGGCCTGGCGAGTCCCTTTGACCTCGACTGAACTGCCAGCCGCGAGCGCCGTGCACGACGTGTCCTTGAACTGTGTCCCTGCGTTCGTCTTCACCGGCGTCGTTCCGACTTTGAATGCGAGGGTGTTCGCGGCGCACGACCCGGTGATCGATCCCGCAGCGATCGTGCCCTTCAATTCATCGTTCTCGTCCTCGTTCTCGACCTCGCCATCTACGCTCGCCGCCAGCACCGATCCGTCCGCCTGCCGCGTCCCTTTGACCTCGACCTGACTGCCGGCCTTGATCGCGTCGCACGTCGCCGATCTGAACAGCGTTGACGCGTTGGTCGTCGCCCTCGTCGAGCCAACCATGAACGACAGGTTGTGCGCAGCGCACGAGCCAGTAAGGCTGCCGATTGAGACGATGCCGTTCAGCTCGGCCTGATTCTGATTGTCGTCGCCGTTGTCGTGGTGTTCGTCCTCCAGATGCGCGTCGTGCCCGTTGACGCGCACGGTGATCACGACGGTGGAATGCTCGGCGACGCCGTCCAGGCCGAGCACGGCATCTACGCCCGTACCGGTGAAGTGCAGCTCGACGTGCCCGGCGGGCACGTTGTTCAGCGTAAAGTGGCCGCTGCCGTCAACGGTCGCCGAGGCGTTCGATCCGGCGACGCTGACGGTCATCGTGACGCCCATCGTCTTCACTGCCGACGCGGTCGTGACGCCGACGACGGTGCCCGAGATGGTCGCGCCCGAAACGGCGCCTGACGCCGGCGACGCCGCGGGCGAGTTGCCCGCCGCTGAAGTCGGCGTAGTGAGTGCTGTTTGAGACCCGCTGCACGCAGCAATTGCCACTACGGAAAGGGTCAGGGCGAGTACCGACGACCATCCGGCTGCCGTGCGATCGGAACATCATCACCTCCTTGAAGGAACCACGGAAACGCCGCCAATATCGAAGGTGGAAACAAAGTGCAAGGGCAGCGCCAGCCGGATGCCGACGAGCTCAGCTGCTCAAATGACTGGAAGGCTTGATGTTGCGCGAGACCTGGCCGGCAGTTGACGGATTGCCGGCAGGCACCTCTCGAATTACGTAAGAACCTCGATCAGCGGGCGTGCTTTCTGCACGAGTGTCGGGTCACGGTGGCTGGGGGAACGCGCGCCCGGCGAATACGTCGTCCGCGTCCAGGCGAACGACGTCTCGGCGGCAGCGGGTTTCAGTGCTGCTGGACCACGGCGCGGATCGAGGTGACCGCCGCGCCGCGAAGTCCCGCGGCCGGCAGCGCCAGTTTATTTGGGCGGCCGCGGAAGGTGCAGCGACATCAGCACAATCGTGCTGTCGATCGCGCTGAACCAGTGCGGTGTGCCCTCGGGCACCATGATGAAGTCGCCCTTCGCCACGCGGCGGGTCACCCCGCCGTCGATGCCGCTCCCGCTCGAGTTTTCAGCGTTGGTGCGCTTCTCTTCCTTGAGCTTCCCGCCCGTGACCAGCGTGGCGGATCCGTCCACGACGTAGAACAGCTCGGCTTCCTTGTCGTGAACCGCGGCGTTCGCGACCGCGGCACGATATTCGAGGCTGACGTTGTAGGGCGCCAGCTGGATCATCGACTGCGCGAGCAGCGCCTGGCCTTCCTTGCGGTCTACCCTGGCCTTTGCAATCAGCGCGGTCACGTCGGCGGCCGACACCATGGTTCGCCCAGCGGCCGGAGACGACACGGCGGGCGCGGCGGGCTGCTGAGCAAACGCGGGAACCGACAGGAAAACAAGAGTAAGACCGGTCATCACTGCGCGCATTACGATCCTCCAGTAGGCGGAATTGTAGTCGAAGAGGGGTTCGCGGAATCGTCGGCCAATGACGAATCTGTCTGGTCGAGCGGCTCCCACTGACGGTTTTCGCGGGTCGCCGTCCGCGGCGCCTGGCTGAAAGCGGGTTCTGCCGAGGTCATCGTTGATCGCGGTTGCGCGCGGTGTCTCAGGTTCGGGCAATGAATTACACAAGGCGCGTATCTTGCTCCTCGTTAGACGTGCCTGTGTGTCGACGCGCGAAAGGGGAGACAGCCGGCGGCATCCGCCGGCTCGTCTCTTTCAGTGTTCACGAGCACTCAGAGACTCTGGCAATCAGCACGCGCCGCAACGCCTGACAAATTAACGCAGAGATCGCAGAGATCGCGGAGTTTCCGATCTGGAAAGACCTCTGCGATCTCCGCGATCTCTGCGTTTGTACGTCTTCTCTGCGTTCTCTCTCTACGCCCAGCTGAAGCCGGCCTTCGCGAGCGGCAGCGAGCGCACGCGTTTGCCGCTGGCCGCGAAGATGGCGTTGGTCAATGCGCCGATGGCCGGCGGCAGTGCCGGCTCCCCAAGGCCGGTCACGTAGTTGTCCGACGTCAGGAAGTGAACTTCGATCTCGGGCGCCTGCGAGATGCGCGTGGGCTGATACTGGTTGAAGTTGCCCTGCACCGCGCGGCCCTTGTCGATCGTGATCTCCCAGTTCATCAGGTGGCTCATGCCTTCGATGACCGAGCCCTGCACCTGGTTCACGGCCCCCGTGGGGTTGATGATCTGCCGGCCGATATCGCAGGCGACCCAGACCTTCTCGACCTTGATCTTGTTGCTGGCGTCCACCCGGACCCTGGCGACCTCGGCGAAGTAGCCGCGATGGGCGAACTGCGTGGCGACGCCCATACCGGTGCCCGCCGGGAGTTTTGCGCCCCAGCCTGACTTCTGGCGGACCAGCTCGAGGACGCCTTTCATGCGGGCCGCGTCCACCTCGCCCTCGGTCAGGCCGACGGGCCGGTCCTTCATCAGCGCCACGCGCGGCAGGTTCAGCAGATCGAGCCGGAACTGCAGCGGATCCTTTCCGGCGGCGATCGCGATCTCGTCGATGAACGAGTTGAACACCCACGAGAAGCCGTTGCTGCGCGGCGCGCGCAACGCCCACGTCGGCACGCCGGTCGGCATCACGGACGCTTCGAAGGCAAAATTCGCGGCGTAGGTTGCCGGAAACTCGTCCTTGTTGATCTGTGCCTGCGGCGCGAAGTTGGTGCCCTCACCGTACGTGACGTAGTGGTTCTTCCACGCGACCAGCTTCCCGCTGGCGTCGACGCCGGCCTTCAGGTTGTGCCAGCCCCCCGGGCGGTAGTGGTCGTGGCGCATGTCGTCCTCGCGCGTCCACAACAGCTTGATCGGCACGCCGGCCGTTCTCGCAATCTGCGCGGCCTCGAGCGAGTAGTCGTTCGTCAGGCGGCGGCCGAAGCCTCCTCCCGCCCGGACCATGTGCACCGTGACATCGTTCGGCTCGATCTTGAACAGCGTGGCTGCCTGCGTCCGCGCGTTCTGGGGCGTCTGGCTCGGCGTCCACAGCTCGAGCTTGTTGCCGTCCCACTTCGCGATGCAGTTCTCGGGCTCGAGCGGCGCGTGCGAGATGAACGGATACGAGTAGGACGCCTCGACGACTTTCGCCGCGCCGCCGAGCGCGGTGTCGGCGCTTCCGTCCGCTCGAAGCACGAATGCCGGCTTCTGAGCCGCCAGCTCCGCGGCCTTCGCCGCGTAGCCGACGCTCGACTGCTGGGCCATCGGGCCCTCGTCCCAGGTGACCTGGAGCTTCCGGCGCGCGCTCTGCGCCTGCCACCAGCTGTCGGCGACGATCGCGACGCCGCTGTGCAGGCCGAGCAGTTCTTTCGTGCCCTCGACGATGAAGGCCTGACGGACGCCGGGCTGCTGCTTGATGACGTCGAGGTTCGCGGAGACGGCTGTGCCCATGAAGACCGGGCACTTTTCGTACACGGCCCAGAGCATCCCCGGCACCGCCAGATCGATGCTGAAGATCGGCTTGCCGGTGACGATTGACGCGTTCTCGACGCCGACGTGTGACTTGCCGATGATCTTGTAGTCCTTCGGATCCTTGAGCTTCAGGGTCTTCAGATCCGGCGCCGGAACCGTCGCCGCCTTCGCCGCCAGCTCGCCGTAGCCCATCGAACGGTTCGACTTCGCGTGCAGCACGCGTCCGCTGGCGGTCGTCAGCTCGGCTTCAGGAACGTTCCAGGTCTGCGCGGCAGCGGTGAGGATGACCTGGCGCCCGGCCGCGCCCACTTGCCGCAGCGGCTCCCAGTTGGTCGGCGTCGCGTTGCTGCCGCCGGCGTTCTGCGGGCCGTACTTCACCTGATCGAGATCGGCCTGCTGGATGCGGATGTCCTTCCAGTCAACGTCGAGCTCCTCGGCGATGAGCATCGGCAGGTGCGTTTTCACGCCCTGGCCGATGTCGGGGTTCTTGGCCATGAGCGTCACGACGCCGTTGCTGGCGATGGTGATGAATGCCGACGCCGTCAGCGCCGGACTGGTCACGGGAATCTGCGCAAAAACTTCGGTGAACGGCTCGAAGTAGCCGGCGATCATGACGCCGCCGCCCGCGGCGGCGCTGATGCGGAGGAAATTGCGGCGGGAGAGCGTGGTTGCGACAGAGGAGGCGATCACCGGGCACCTCCCTCAATCCGAGCGGAGGAGCCTGTTGGCCTGGCGCCCAGCGCTGCCGCCTTGTGAATCGCTTCGCGGATACGGACGTAGGTTCCGCACCGGCAGATGTTGCCGTTCATCGCCTTGTCGATGTCCGCGTCGGTCGGCTTCGCGATCGTGGTCAGCAGCGCTGCCGCCGACATCATCTGGCCGGCCTGGCAGTAGCCGCACTGCGGCACGTCCACTTCCTGCCACGCGAGCTGGACGGGATGCGTCCCGTCGGCCGACAGGCCCTCGAGCGTGGTGATTGCCGCGTCCGCAGCGGCCTGCACCTGCGTCTGGCACGACCGGACGGCTTTACCCCGGAGGTGCACCGTGCACGCGCCGCACTGACCGACGCCGCAGCCGAATTTCGTGCCCTTGAGCCCCACGACGTCGCGGATGACCCAGAGCAGCGGCATGTCGGCCGGGACATCCACGGTGCTCGTCTTGCCGTTGATAGTGAGCTTGTAGGCCATACGGTACCTCTGTGAGGGATCGCGGAGTTAAAACGAGATCGCGGAAGCAGAGATTAAACGCAGAGATCGCAGAGATCGCGGAGTCCTCTTGGTTAGAAACAAGATAGAAACTCTGCGATCTCCGCGATCTCTGCGTTGATCCTTTTCCGCGTTCTCTCGGAACTCTATTTCTTATTCTTCGCCAACTGACGGTAATACTCTTCGATCGCCGTCCGGAAGCCGGCCGGCACTTCGTCCGATCCGGACAGCGCCAGCGACTCCTGACTCGGTTCCGCCTTCTTCCGCAGGTTGAACTCGAACTGCTGCAGCCGCTCGAGCGCCGCCGCCTGGAGCTTCTCGAGGCCCTTCAGGTCCTCGTAGCCGCGTTCGTCGCCGAACTGCTTCAGATCGCGAATCACATCGTCGAGGTCCTTCGGGTTGACACCGGCGGCGGTGAGCTCGCGCCGCAGCTGCTCGGCGTCGCCCTGCCACTCGCGGAATTCGCGGGCGAACTGGCGCCGATCGTTCGGGTTGAACGGCACGAATCCCGACGTGAACGTGTCGTTCCCGTATCGGGGACCGCCGCCGTAGGCGCCGTTGGGATCGCCCACACGCCCGCCGTTTCCACCCTGCTGGCCCTGTTGACCCTGGCCACCCTGACCCTGTTGGCCTTGTTGCCCCTGCTGGCCTTGTCCCTGCTGGCCCTGGCCCTGTTGGCCTTGCCCCTGTTGTCCCTGGCCGTTCTGGGCCTGCTGACCCTGACCCTGCTGTCCCTGCTGGCCCTGGCCCTGCTGGCTTTTTCCGTTCTGCTGACCCTGCTGCTGGCCACCCTGTTGCCCCTGTCCGTTCCGGGCCTGGGCCTGCTGCTGGCGCATGCGCTCGTTGATCGACTGGAGATTCCGTACGAGGTCGCCGGCCTTGTCGGCGGCGCGCCCGAGCTGGTCCTTCTTCGACTGGTTGCCGAGCGCCGACCCGGCCTCGCCAATCTTGCGCTGCAGCGCGTCGAGGTTGGCGCCGATGTCGTCTTCCATCGCCTTGGCGTAGTCGCTTGGCGTGCCGCCCAGCTGCGCGCGCGAGTAGCGAATCTTCTCCCGCACACGTTTGTCTCGAATCGTGCCGGCCGCTTCTTCGAGCTTGCGGGAGGCGTCTTTCTGATCCCGCCGCGTGTCGTTGGCAATCTGCTCGAGATCCTTCTGCAGCTGCCCGACCTTCGCGTCCATCGCCTCTTTGCGCTGCGCGAGGTTCTGCGCCTTCTGCTGGCGGTCGGCGCCGGCCTGCGCGCCTTCGAGCCCGTTGACGTCCGACGCCACCTGCTTCTGCTCGTTCGCCAGCGCTTCGGCCTGCTGGCGCGCGGTCTCGATGTCGCGCTGCGCGCGATCGCCCTGGTTGCGCTCGAGCTTCTGCTGCGCCTGGCGCAGCTTGTCGAGCGCCGCCGTGGCCTGCGCGCCGCCGTCACGCGACCCGTTCGCGGCGGCCTGCCGCATCGCCTGGGCCGCGTCGCGCATCTGCTTCGCCGCGTCCGACAGATCCTGACGCTGCTGCTCGCGCGTCAGCTGCTCGAGGCGCCGGGCGGCTTCCTCCAACTCGTCGGCGAGCTGGCGCTGGCTGCCGCCGCCACCGCCGCCGCTGTTCTGCTGGCCCGCCGCGGCCTGGCGCCGCTGACGCTCGGCCTCCTGCTGCTGCCGCCGCGCCAGGTCCTTCAGCTTCTCGGCGAGCTCGTCCACCTGACGATCGCTCGACTGCTGCTCGGCGCGCTTCTGCATCTCGTACTGGTTGGCGAGCTTGTCGAGCTCGAGCTCGAACAGGTCCGCGAGATCCTCCGAGAGCTGGCTCTGCTGGCCGCCGCCTCCACCACCGCCGCCCTGGCGCACCTGCATTTCGTAGTTCTGCTCGGCGTCCTGCAGCAGCTTCAGCGCGCGCTGCTCGGGCGTCAGGGCTTCCTTGGCCTGCTGCGCCTTGAGGTTGCCTTCGGCCGTCTTCATCTCGGCCGACGCTTTCGGGAGCGCCTCGGCGATGGCCTTGAAGCCGGGATCCACGACGCCGACACGGGCCTGGAGCTTGCCGACCAGTTCGTCGACCTGCGCACGCAGCTTGGCCTGCGCCAGGTTGAGGAAGACGACGTTCTCGCGGTATTTCTCGGGCGCGAGCCTTCGCCTTGTCCCGCACCGTGTTGAACGTCGCCGCGACGATCTGCCGCTGTTGTTCCGACAGCTGGCCGACTTCGGCTCCGCCCCCGCCGCCGCCGCCTCCGGCCTGCGACTGTGCCGGCTTGAAGTCCTTCCGGAACGGACGCACGTTCACGAAGTAGATGTCGCTGGTCGTGGTCTTCGCGCCCTCGGCGGCGTTGTTGTCGGTGGCCTTCGCGTAGTACGACACGAAGTCGCCCGGCTTCACGTTGAGCTCTTCCAGGTAGATCGTGTGGCCGGCCGACACTTCCTGCAGCGACTTGCCTTCACCGAACAGCTGGATGGTCTTTTCGGCGCCGCCGTTGACCGAGTACACGAGCTGCAGCTGCTTGACGCCGAAGTCGTCGCTGGCCTTTGCTTCGACGAAGACTTCTTCCACGGGACTCGCCGAGTTGTCGCGGCCCGGCTTGGTGAACGACACGACGGGCGGCTGATCCTTCAGGACGTCGATCGTGTACTTGGGTGACGCGTCCACCTGCTCGCCGTGCGGTCCCGTCAGCTGAATCTTGTAGAAGCCTTCATCTTTGACGGTGAACTTCCCGGTGAGCGTGCCGTCGGCCTGCTTCGCCAGCACGTCGTTGCTCGACTCGTTGACGAGGATCTTCCCGTCGGGCGCCGTCATGGTCGGCGTCACTTTCATCCACACTTCGGTGCCGCGCAGCGCGGCCACGTCACCGCCCGTCTCAACCTTCTGGACGGGCAGGCCCGTGTAGGCGGGGAAGTGGTACTCGAGTTCGAGCTTGCCGACCGTCGGCAAATCCAGCACGGACATCGTGAAGATAGGCGACGCGACGCCGTTCGATTCGACGAAGTACTCGGTGCCCTTGTCGAGGTGAAACAACATGCCCTCGTAGAGGGACGGGTTGGTGCCGGCGACAAGCGGAATCTTCTCAAACGCCGCGTCGGGCGACGTGCGGGTCATGAGCGTCGCGTCCTTCGACGTGAACCCCATGAGCTGCGCGCTCACCGGCTGATCCGATCCGCGCGGCACCTTCGCGTTCCCCGGCCGCACCTCGATGCTGTACGGGCTCGACTTCTCGGCGGCCCTCGTGATCACGAGCAGCGCGGACATGCCCTGGCGCAGGTACGCCGGGCCGAGCACGAGGAGCAGGGCGGCGGCCACGGCAACTGCGCCGAGGGTCAGGACGTGGCGTTTGGCCGCCTGACGATCGACCGCGTGCCCTTCCTGCACTTCGCGGCACTGCGTGATGGCCTGGTCAACGAGCTTCTCGACCAGATGCGGCGAGTGGTCCTTTGCGATTGTCGAATTCGACGTCGCTTCGATCGCGCTCAGGATGGCGGCTTCGAGCGTCGGATCGTTCTCTTCCAGGTACATCGCGACCTGGCCGTCCGTCACCTGGCGGCGGATCACGCGGGCCAGGAACTGCCAGACCAGAAGCACGAACACGGCGACTGCCGCGAACCGGAACGTGATGATGGCCGCCGGGCTGAATCGGAGTGCCTGGAGGCTCGAGGCCGACAGGAACAGCGCCAGAAGGGTTCCCGCCAGCACCACCACCGCGCCGCGGATGGCCAGGCGCAGGCGCCAGCGGTTTCGCACCGATCGGATGACCTCGAGCAGCTCGCCGCGACGGTCCATTGGGAACCCTCCAAGGAGAGGTTAGAGGTAGGAGGTTGGAGGTTAGGGCCGCGGGATTCGGGGCGCTCTGCCCCAATCTACTCTGAACCTCTAACCTCTAACCTCTACCCCCTACATAACGAAAAGCTTACAGGAATCTTTCGCCCTGCGACAGCCGATTCGATACGACGGTTTCGACGGCCAGGAGGAACAAGCCCGTCAGCAGGAGATACCACCACAGCGCCTGCCGCTTCTCTGCATCTTTGACGTCTGCCTGGCTGGTTTCGGTTGGGCCGGCGGACGCGGCCACCGTCTGCGTCGCGCGGCCGGTGACGGCCGCGACGAGCTCGGTGGGATCGATGGGCGTCAGGTCGGACTCGGCGGGGTCGATATTGACGGCGATCGCCCGCGGCGCGGCCTCGCTTCCTCCGGCCGGCCGCACCTCGTAGATGCCCTGTTCGTCCAGCTCGAGAGGACCCGTCGAGGTGACGCGCTTTCCGGACGGCGTGACCACGAGCCAGTTGGCGCGCGCCTTCGTCAGGGCGGACACGTCCACGACCTGGCCGACGGTCATCCATGACCGGGGCGACTCGAATTGCCCGAGGTACTTCACCAGTTGGTGCACGAGCGGCAGATAGATGGGCTTGAGCGGAAGATCGCTATACGAATCGTCCAGCGTGGACGCCAGGGCGATCACACGGCCGGCGCCCACCTTCCGCTCGGCCACCGCCACCGCGCCATCGTCGAAACGCGCCAGCACACGGTCGTTGGGACCAGTCGTGAGCGTGCGGTAACGGTAGATGCGTGCGGCGGAGAAGTCGCCGCTGCGCGGCGCCTTGAAGAGCTCGAACACGGCGTGGCTGTAGTCGCGGAATCCGATGGTTGCGCCGCGCGACGTTCGATCGACGCTGGGTCCGAGCGTGCCGGGCAGCAGATCGGCCTCGCTCTGCGGCCAGCTCGTGTGATCGCCCGCGGCGACCAGCAGTCCGCCGCCACCCTCGACGAATTTTTTCAGTGTTCCACCCGCGCCGGCCGTCGGGAAACTCACGTCGTTCAGGATGACGACGGCCCGCTTCTCGAAGTTGGCCGGTGTCACCCGCGTAACGGGCACGACGTCGGTGTGAAACACGGGCGTGGTGCCGACGGCGAGTGCCTGCGACAGGTAGAGCGCGGAATCGCGCGAATCCGGGTTGGTCACGACCAGCAGCGAGACCGGCGCGGAGGGCGACACCGTGAAGTGGAAGACGTTGTCGGCCGGCATCGGATCGGTGCCCGCGCGGACGGTGCCCTTGACGATGGGCCGATCCACGGTGAACTGGGTGAACGAGACGGACGCCGTGGCGTTGGCGCCGATCTTCGCCTGCTGCGTCTGGATCTGATGGCCTTCGACCTCGAGGGTCACCGGGACATCGGACACGGCATCGGTTCCCTTGTTGGCAATGCCCGCCGAAACCGTCACGCGTTCCTGCCCCGAGAACGAGGCGCGCGCGAAGGTGACGGACGGGATGGCGACGTTGTTCGACGCGGGAGAGGCGACAGACACCGGCGTCAGCGTGTAGCCGTCGCCGAAATGCACGTCCTCCGAGCCCGTCCACCCGGACCGCTGGAAGTCGCTGATGAGCACCGCTTCGCGGCGGCGGGCCTGCGACCGGCTGAGGATGCTCTCGGCCAGTTTGAGCGCGGGACCGTAGCGCGTGGAGTCCGCATCCACCTTGGCGTTGTCGACCGCGGCGTTGAGCCTGGCGCGGTCGGTCGTCGCCCGCATGTTCTCTTCGGCGTTCCGGCTGAACAGCACGAACGTGGCGCGATCGTTGGCGCCGAGCGATCCGATGGCGGCATGCGCCGCGTCGCGCGCGCGCTGCCAGTGATCGCCGAACCCCATGCTGGCCGAATGATCGAGCAGCACGACGAGCTCGCGGCTGCCGCCGGCCGCGGCGGCGATGACGGCTTCCTGGCGGAGGAACGGACGCGCGAACGCCGCGACGATCATCAGGATCGCCGCGCACCGCATCAGCAGGAGCGCCCAGTGGCGGATCCGCCGGCGGCGCACGGACTGATACGGGATCCGCTGCACGAACATGAGCGACGGAAACTGGATGACGCGTTTCCGCTCGCGCTGGATGAGGTGCACGAATATCGGGATGGCTATGGTCGCGCCGGCGAGCAGGAACAGGGGAGTCAGGAAGGCCATGGGATTGGTATCGCGCTGCCGACTCAGCGTACTCGCATCATTCTCTCTCTCGACGACAGGTAGCTGAAGAGCGACCGATCGAGCGGTTCAGCCGTGTTGATCATCGTGTAATCGATCCGATGCTCCGAGAATTTCGTGGTCAGCGCGTCGATATGCCCGCGAATCAGCTTGCGGTATTCGGCCGCGAACGAGTCGGGCACCACCGGAATCTGCTCGCCGCTCTCGAGGTCCTCGAAGCTCGACGCGTCGCTGTAGCCGAAGTCGAGCTCCGCAGGGTCGAGGACGTGAAACACGACGAGATCGTTGCCCGCGAACCTGAGCGGTTTGATCGCTTCGAGGATGACGTCCGGATCCTCGTAGAAGTCCGAGATGAGCACCAGGATGCTGCGCCGTTTGAAGTGCTGCGACATGTCCTTGAGCGGACTGCGTGAGGTCGCCCCGCCGTTCGGCCTTCGCGCGATCCAGCGTGTGCAGCAGGACGTTGAAGTGTTTGGCCGATGGAGGCACGTAGCTCACGATTTCGCTGTCGAACGTAATGGTCCCCACGCGATCGCGCTGACGCTGGGCGAGGTACGCCAGACAGGCGCCCAGGAAGCACGCGTACGTGAGCTTGGTGATCCCCTTGCTGCCGAAGCTCATGGACTTGGAGATGTCCAGGAGCAGCGAGAAGTTGGTGTTGGTGTCGGCCTCGGTACTGCTTCACGTAGAAGCGATCGGTTCGCGCGTACAGCCGCCAGTCCACGCGCCGGATGTCGTCCCCGGCGACGTACCCCCGGTGCTCGGCAAAGTCGATCGACGCGCCGAAGTACGGCGCGCGGTGCAGGCCGTTGATGAACCCATCCACCACCGTTCGCGCCAGGAGTTCGAGGCTGCCGATCCGCGCCAGAATCTTCGGATCGACAAACTGCGCCCCGGGCATCGCCGTGGCGTCGGCGGAATGCTGCTGCATTACATGCCCGATTTCGGCATCGCGACGGCCGAGAGCAGATCGTCCACGATCGAGTCGGTGGTGATCCCTTCCGACTCCGCCCGGAAGTTGGTGAGCACGCGGTGCCGCAGCACCGGATGCGCCATGGCCCGGATGTCGTCGAAGCTCACGTGATACCGGCCGCTGGTGATGGCCCGGGCTTTCGCGCCGAGCACGAGATATTGCGCCGCGCGGACGCTGGCGCCGAACGCGACGTACTTCTTCACGGACTCCGGCGCTTCCTTGGCCTTCGGCCGGCTGGTGCGCACGAGGTGCAGCGCGTAGCGCATGACAGGCTCTGCGACCGGCACGCGGCGGACGAGGCGCTGAAATGCAACGAGATCGGGCCCGGTCACCGGGCGGTTGTATTTCGGATCCACGATCGCGGTCGTCGTCCGCACGACGTCGAACTCTTCGTCTTCCGGCGGGTGCTCGATGACGATGTGGAACATGAAGCGGTCGAGCTGCGCTTCGGGCAGCGGATACGTGCCTTCGAGCTCGATGGGGTTCTGCGTCGCGAACACGAAGAACGGCTCGTCGAGGGTGTACGTGCGCCCCTGGATGGTGACGCGGTGTTCCTGCATGGCTTCGAGCAGCGCGGCCTGGGTCTTGGGCGGTGTGCGGTTGATTTCGTCCGCGAGGACGATATTGGCGAACACCGGTCCCGGGGCGAACACCATCTGGCGCCGGCCGGTGCCGGGGTCTTCCTGGATGATGTCGGTGCCCGTGATGTCGGAAGGCATCAGATCCGGCGTGAACTGGATCCGGTTGAATTTCAGCTCGAGCACCTGGGCCAGCGTCGCGATGAGGAGCGTCTTCGCCAGCCCGGGGACGCCGACGATCAGGCTGTTGCCGCCGACAAAGAGCGTCAGCAGGACCAGTTCGATGACATCGCCCTGGCCGACGATTCGTTTCTGCAGCTCGGCGATGATGGCCTTGCGGCCCGCGTTCATCTTGTCGGCGAGTGCCACATCATCTACGGATTCGAGTTCCACGGTCGCTCCTGTTCGGCCTGCGGTCAATCTGTCGAAATGAAATGACTAGATGACCAGATGACTAGATGACCAGATTCGTTAGTTCGCCCTAGTGCGTCATGCCATAGATGACGTAGTTCACGCCCAGTTTGTACGCTTCGTTCGATTCGTCGATCGGCCGGAAGCCGGTCGGTGAAAATTCCCAGAAGTCCGAGATGTCGGTGTTGTGATTCGCGATGACCATCAGCCGCTTCGTCGGGTCGTTGTCCTCGAACAGGCCGAACAGCTCGACGCGTCCGCGATCGTAGGACTGGGGGATGATGTCGAACGACTCGATCTTGAAGAACGAATCGTACACCTGCATCTTCGGGTCCATCGGGATGAAGTGGGCGTCCGGCAGCGCGCGGTGCATGTTCGATTCGAAGTTCGTCCAGCCGCCGCCGCCGCGGAAGTCGCTGCGGAAGTCGTCGAAAATGATGAAGCCGCCCTTGAGCAGGTACGCGCGGAGACCGGCGGCCTCCTTGTCGCTCATCTCCCAGAAGCCGGCTTCGGTCATGTACGCGACCGGATACTTGAACAGCTCCGGATCGTCCAGCCGCAGGACGTTGCTGTCGTCCATGTGCGGGGCGAGATAACTGACTTCGTTGAGGATCTTCGTGAGGTTGCGCTCGCCCTTCGGATATCCGTGCGCCCAGGCCGGCAGGCCGCGATAGTAATAGCCGCCGGGCCCCACCGTGTACCGGATTCGCGCGAACGTGAATTTGCCGTCGTACGGGATGTTGTGCGTGGGCGGCTCGTATCCCGTCCCGTCCGAGAAGAATCGCTGGGCGAACGCCGTACTCGCCGCCGCAAATATAGCCACGGCCGCCGCGGAGACGAGGAGCCGGGCTCGTCTCATTTCTTGTTCTCGCGTTCACGAATCGCGCGCGTCTTGAGCGCCAGGTCGGTGAGGAGTTTTTCGCTCTGCCGCTCGTACTCGGCGGGGTCCATCGAGTCTTTCCTGAGCTTCAGGGCCGCCACCTGATTCTCCAGGACGCGTTGCGCCTCGAGGAGCTCCCGCAGCTCGGGGTCTGCCACCTTCGCGGTCGCCGCCATCTTCGCCCGATCGGATTCGAGGAACAGCGTCCCGGCGAACTTGCCTTCGCGGCCATCGTCGAGCGCCGCGTGCTCGGTCTGGATGTACCCGCCCTTCGTATAGGTGGCGGCGACCTTCGTCTTCGCGTATTCGAAGGCTTCCGCCACGGACACGCGTCCGTTGCGATCCGTGTCGGCGGCGGTGTCTTTGAGGGCTTCGGCAAAGAACGACGCGAACCGCGTCTCGTTGCGCTCGCCGCCAGTCTTGGTGGCCGTGACGATGGTGCGCCCCGGCCCGGCGAGCGGGGCGAGGAATCCGCCGCTCGAGCTCGCGGTGTTCACGAACACGATCCGCTGCGCGAGTACCTTCGAGAGCAGGCCGGCGTAGTCCTCCGCGGACAGATCGGGCCCGGCCAGGTTGAACGCGGCCTGGCGCCCGTCGAAGCTGCCGTGCCCGATGAGGACGATGAACACTTCGTCCGCGGCCTGGGCACGGGCCGCGAGATCGGCGAACGCCTTCTGCACGTTGTCGCGTGTGGATCGGGCCTTGATCCGCCCGGGCGCGAGCTCGGGCTTGTCGCCAAGATACGTGATCGTGTCGTCCGTGAGCCCGCCGCGTTCCTTCGCCGCGTCGATGATCGTCGTCGCCCACTGGTGAAACTGGGTCGTGTGCTCGTCATCGCCGCCGACACCTGTGATGACCAGCAGGTGAGTGTCCTGAGCGAACGCCGGCCGGGCGACGGCGAGCGCACAGCGAGCACGAGCCACGAGGCACGAGCCACGAGCCTCCTCGTGCCGATCATGCGAGGCCTCGCACGCGGCGGTACGCCCACTCGGTGCCCATCAGGCCGAGCATGAGCAGCAGCAGCGCAGGCATGTCCCACAGGTCGCGTTCTTCGACCACCGTGACGCCGCGTCCGGTATAGCTGACGGCCTCGGGCAGGGTGGCCGCGTTCGACGGCGTGAAGAAGCGGCCGCCCGTTTCCTCCGCGATGCGCTTCAGGAGCGAGGCGCGCATGCTGGCGTCGAAGTACTCCGCGTCGCCAGCCGCCGCGCGTACGTGAATCGTGCTCGCGCCGAGCGTCTTCTGCTCGCCGCCGGAACGAACGGCTTCGACATTGACCGCGTAAGCGCCCGCCTCGTCGGGCACGAAGCTGGCCTTGTATTCGCCGTCGCGCGTGACGGTCCACTCCATCGGCACTTCGCTCTTCTTGCCGGAAGGCGACGTCACCGTGGCGACCACGTGGCTGTCGTTGACGGCGGTGAAGGCCGAGTCGGCGACCTCCGCAGAAATCTTCACCGGCTCACCGGGTTCGACGCGGTCCTGCGTCGTCATGACCTCGACCGGATCGGGCACATCATCGACGAGCCACCGGACGAGGCGACGCCAGAACGTGGCGTGGGTGGCGTCCTCGACGGCCATCTTGGCGTCCATGCGCCAGAGCCACGAGTCCTGGATCGGCATCGCGAGCGCCTTGCCGCGTCCATAGCGCTGGTACGCGAGCACGATCTGATCCTGCCGGCTCTTGTCGGTCGCGTTGAGCAGCGTCGTCGCGCCGGGCTTGACGGCCCGAATCGGATTGACGGCGCTCACTTCCGGCATGTCGTTCCAGCGCGTGGTCGAGCCGGCCTCGGTGTCGGCGATTTGCGTGACCGGGGAAGACGTGCCGGCCCGCGTGGGCCTCACGAGCAGCGTGCTGAGGTAAGCGGCCGATGAAGGGCGGCCGCTACCCGAATCGAGCACGACCGGCAGCACTTCGCCGACCGGCGTGCCGGCCCAGCCGCCTTCGGCAAACGACCGGCGGCCGCCCAGCATCAGCAGGCCGCCGCCCCGCTTGTTCACGAAGTCGGCGATCATCCGGAGCTGCTCGGGCGTGAACGCCGCGGCTTCCACGCTGCCGAGGATCAAGCCGCGGTAGGCGAACAGCTCCTCGCGCGTTTTGGGAAATCCGGTGGCCAGCTCGTCAGGCGACGAGAGGTCGCGGCGGTAGTACTTGTTCTCCGCCGTGCGGATCAGCATCGCCACCTGCAGGTTCTGGTCGTTTTCGACCGCCAGGTGCACCCACTTGGCCTCGGCGCGCGGCTCGCCTTCGAAGTACAGGACCTTCTCGCGGCGGTCGCGCACTTCGAGCAGCGCGTCGCGCGCGTTGTTCTGCGCGACTTCTTCGCCGTCCTGCTGCGGCACACGGAAGCGGAACAGCCGTGCGCCCGGCTCCTTGACGGTGAAATGCACGCGCGCCGTCAGCGACTGGCCGTCCGGCGGCAACGTAATCTGTTCGGTCGTCACGATGCGCCCTTGATCTTCGACGTTCAGGGGCACCGTGCGGCCGCCGTACCCTGTCTGCGTGACGACGACGTCCACGACGAGCGTCGACCCTTTGAGGACCGTTCGCGGAATTTCGACGCGCGAGATCTGGATGTCGCGCGTGAAGTGTTCCTGGCCGAGGCCGACGGTGAAGACGGGAATCGAGCGGGCCTTGAGGCTGGCCAGCGATTCATCGAGCGAGGCATCGGAGGTATCGGCGCCGTCGGTCACCATGACGAGCCCGGCGAGGGGCAATCCGGAAAGCTCATCGCGCGCGCGCTCGAGCGCGTCGCCCAGCTTCGTGGACGTGCCGTCGTATTTCAGTTCGGATGCCGACCCGAGCCGCCCCGCAGACGACGAGAACCTGAAGAAGCGCAGGACGAAGCGCTCCTGGAGGGTCTTGAGCAGCGCGGCATTCGGCCCGGACAGCTCGCGCTGCACGAACTGGCTGCGCGGCTCGCCTTCTCGATCGGCGATCGCCATGCTGCGCGAATCGTCAATCAGGACGCCGAGGAAATTCTGCTGCGGAACGGCGGCCTTGAGAATCAGCGTCGGCCGGATGAGACAGAACAGGAGCACCGCCACCAGGAGCAGCCGCAATCCGACGAGCACCGCTTTGTCCCGGGACGAGCCTTCGCTCGCAATCGATCGGTAAGTCAGCAGCGCGGCGGCCGCGATGCCGGCCGCCAGCAGCAGCCCCACGAGCAGCGGCCGGGACACACCCAGCGCGAAGTCGCCCTGTTGAAAGACCAGGAGCGGATACTTGAACAGGAACCGGAAAGCCGCGTCCAGCATCAAGGCGCCATTCTACGTCGCCTTCTCATATTATTTGTAGCGCCCATGCCGAGGCTTGCCGTTGCCACCACCAACCGCGGCAAGCTCCGCGAAATCGCGGAGATGCTGAAGGGGTTGCCGTTCGAGATCGTGACGCTCGCGGACTGGCCCGATGTCGGGGCCCCTGAAGAAAACGGACGCACATTCGCCGAGAACGCGCGCCTGAAGGCGTTGTACTACGCCGCCCGCACCGGCGAATTGACGGTCGCGGAGGACTCCGGTCTCGAGATCGACGAGCTCGGCGGTGCGCCCGGGATCGAGTCGGCGCGTTTCGGAGGCCCTGACTCTACTTACGCTGAGAAATTCGACCTTATTTACAGCAGGCTGCGCGCGAACGGTCCAGGCGACGCCGCCGGGAGCCCGGCGCGTTTCGTCTGTGCGCTGGCGCTCGTGCGGGACGGCCGGATCCTGTTTGAATCGCGTGGTGTCGTCGAAGGCCGGATTGCACCGGAACCCCGGGGGAGCGGCGGATTTGGCTACGACCCGATCTTCTTCTATCCGCCGTTCGGGTGCACGCTGGCCGAGGCTGGCGACCGCAAGGCCGCGGTGAGCCATCGGGGCGAGGCGTTCAGGGCGCTCCGCGGATTTCTCGAGCGCCGGCAAACGTCCGGCTGAAGCCGGACGCTACTGTAGCGTCCGCCTTCAGGCGGACGTGAACTTCACCAGGTGACCGACGAGCGCGCGCTGCTTCTCGATGACCTCGCGGATCCCGATGTCAGCCAGATCGAGCAGGCGGTCGAGGCTGTCACGGCCGAACGGAATCGCCTCGGCCGTTCCCTGGATCTCGATGAATCGCCCGTCGCCCGTCTTGACGATGTTCATGTCCACTTCGGCGCGCGAGTCGTCCGCATAGGCCAGGTCGAGCAGCGCCTCGCCGTCCACGATGCCGACGCTGATGGCCGCGACGTAGTCGGTGAGCGGAATCGTCCGCAGGACGTCGCGCTTGCGCAGCGTCTCCAGCGCCAGCGCGAGGGCGACGAACGCACCGGTGATGGACGCCGTCCGCGTGCCGCCGTCTGCCTGGATCACGTCGCAGTCGATCCAGACTGTTCGCTCGCCCAGGGCCGGCAGGTTTGTCACCGCCCGCAGCGATCGGCCGATCAGCCGCTGGATCTCCTGCGTCCGGCCCCCGACCTTCCCGGAGCTCGCCTCGCGCTGCGTCCGCGTGCTGGTCGCGCGCGGCAGCATGCCGTATTCGGCGGTCACCCACCCTTTGCCGCTGTTGCGCAAAAACCCCGGCACGCGATCCTCGACGCTCGCGGCGCAGATGACGCGCGTGCGGCCGGCTTCGATCAGCACCGATCCTTCCGCGTGCTCGAGGTAGTTCGGGGTAATGACGGTGTGACGGAGTTGATTGGAGGGCCGCTGGTCGGATCGCATCGAACGATTCTATTCCACCCAGGACACATTCTTCGTGAGCGGCCGCCGCAGGTCCACGTGGCCGACCAGCGTATCTACCTCTTTCCCGTCCACCAGCACCTGCACGGACGTCACCGCCGGCAGGTTCATCGTCAGGGCATTGACGATGGAGTACACCGTAAGCAGTTCGTCAAGGGAACCACCCGGATGCGCGGTGACGACGTCGCGGCTCAAATCGACGAACGCGCTGCCGTTGGCGGTCAGGTACAGCGCGCGCAGCGTCGTGCCCGGCGGGACGGCCGACACGAGCGGCGGCGCGACCGCTGCGATCTGCGCCCGGACGATTTCCCCGGCCTGCGCGGCGGGTCCGTCACCGTACGCGACGTCCCGCTCGACGCCCGTCAGACGTGTCCCGTCATCGGAGACGTAAAAGAGCCGCGCCTTGATCTTGCGTCCAGGCGCGGCGGCCGCCGGCTTGGCCGCCGGTGCGGCCACGGGTTTCGCCCGCGGTGCGTACCACCGGGGCAGTCCGACGAACAGCACCCACGCCATTCCGACGACCGCTACGGCCAGCGCGCCGAAGCCGAAGATCTTCGCGATCCTCACCGTGGGGCTCCGGCCGGCGCAGGGTGTTGTTTTGCGTCGAGCACCTCGCGGAACCGGACGATCGCGTCGACCACCCCCTGCACGAACGGGTTCTGGAACTGCGCGCCCGCAAGCTGCGCTTCCTGTTCCGGATTCGTCAGGTAGCCCATCTCGATGAGGACGGCCGGCATGTTCGCGGACTCGAGGACGCGCAGCGGCGCCGAGTCGACCGGGCGCGCGGCCAGGCGAATCTTGTTCTGGAACTCCGCCAGCAGCAGTTTCGCCAGCGCGTCGGATTCCTCGACATGCGCGGTCTGGGCGAAGTCCCAGGGCACGAACTCGATTTCGCGCGAGCCGCCGCCGATCGCCGGCACGCGCTCCGGCGCGAGCGCGCGCGCCGCCAGCGCGGCGCCGGGCTCGAACGCGGCCGAGTAAATGGCTCCGCCGGCGAGCGCCGGACGGAACGACGCGTTCGCGTGCAGGCTGATGAACACGTCGGACTTGCTGTTGTTGGCCATCGCCGTCCGTTCGTCGATGGGCACGCGGCGGTCGTCGTCTCGCGTCAGCAGCACGCGGATGCCGAGCCGCGATTCAATCGCCGCCTTGATGCGCCGGGCGACCGTCAGCGTCAGGTCTTTTTCCTTCGTGCCTGCCGGGCCCTTCACGCCTTCGTCTTCGCCCCCGTGACCCGGATCGATCACGATGGTCCGGATCGAGGCGGGCGGCTGGGTGAGGCTGCTCAGATCGGGGGGCGGCACCGATGCGGCGGGCGCGGGCGTTGCCGCCGGCGCCGCCGGCGCGGCTTCGGCCGGTGCGGCCGCGGCGGTGATGTCGACGACCAGCCGCGTCGACGTGTCGAGTTGCTGAGTTGAGGCCTTGAACGAGCCGAAGCGCGGACCGAGATCCACCGCAATCGTGGTGGCATCCGCAAGGCGCACCGCCTGGATCATCGTCTGCCCCGCGCTTTGGGGAGGCAGCGCGAGCCCGTTGTTCGGCACGTCGAGCAGGTCGGCGTCGAACTTGATCGTGATGCGTTCGTTGTCCTGCGAGATGGCGGTGCCGGCGCGCGGCAGGGCATCGAAGGTGAGACGCGCACCGGCGCCCGTCGCCTCATAGCGCATCTGCACACGCGGCGCCCGCACGTCGCCCACGAGCAGCAGCCGCGAGGGCCGCCGCAGGTCGAGCCGCGAGTCGTACACCAGCGAGAGCGCGCGGCTGATGAACTCGGCCGGCACCAGCCACCGGCGCGCCGGCGCGGGACCACGGACCGGGGGCGCCGGCAAGCGAGATCAGGCGTCCCGACACCGACGCCAGCGCCTGATCGAGCGTGAGGACGATCGTTTTCCCTTTGTACGAGACGGTGACGCCCAGCGCATCCTCCCGCACGGCAAGCTGGAACATCGACGCGAGATCGTCGAGCGCGACGAAGTCCTGCTCGTTCTGGACCGTGACGGCGAGCGGACGACGGCCGTCCTTCGAGACGACGGTGAACGCGTTCTGCTGGCTGAACAGTGTGTGCGGGAAAAACAGGAATCCGAAGCAGACGGCAGCAGACGCGAAGACCGTGCGACGCACAGAGGGAATTGTACGCAAGTTCAAAGTACAAAGTGCAAAGTTCGAAGTGGAAGTTCGAAGTTCGAAGTGGGAAGTCAGGTCAACGGTGTCATCGACCTCAACTTGAACTTCAACTTCCTCACTTTGAACTTCGTACTTCGACTTCCAGCCTTTGTGCTTCGAACTTCGAACCTTTTCTTCCCTAGTTCGCCCGGTACGTAATCGTCTGTCCCGGGCGGATGTTGACGTCGACGGCGGACGAAGGGGCGCCCTGCCGCATCACTTCAATGTGATGAGGTCCGGCTTCGAGGTTCAGCTGCTGGAGGCTGCCGTCGAAATCCTCCACGGTGCCCACGTAGTACCCGTCGGCGTAGACCGCGGCGTCCTTGGCCGCGTCGGTGATGCGCACGCCGCCGTAAGTCGACGCGGCGTATCCGGGGTAGCCGTATGCGTACCCGCCGTACGGGTATCCCCAGTAGGCGCCGGCATAGCCGTACGGATAGCCGAAGCCGAAACCGATGCTGAGGCCGAACCCGTAGGGGTAGTACCCGTAGGGATAGCCGTAATATCCGTAATAGCCGTAGTACGGCCGATAGTAATAACCGCCGCCATGGTAGGGCGCCGGATATGCGCCGCCCGGGTGGCCGCCGCCGCCGCCCGGATACCCACCACCAGAACCGCCGCCGCCTCGGGGCACCGCACGCCCGACGGTGGCTGAGCCCCCACCCCCACCACCCTGATGATGCTGACCGGCCTCGGCCACGCTGACACCGGTGGCAAAGACAGCCAGCGTGAGGGCCGCAGCGGTGATGAATCTGGTAGTCATGTCCAACCCCTTCGCAACTTCGTTGCCAATCGCGGACGCTCGATTCAGGCCGGAAAAACCACAGCTGAAGCGGCCTGTCCTCCGATGGTTACTTACAAGTGTAGCTTGTCGGCTCCTCCTGATTGCCACTTCCTTTATATAGGGCAATCTGGGGGTATTGGCACACGAGGCGCCTGCCGATTTCCATCCCGTCTTTGAAGTGGGAAACGACGAGTTGGTCGGGAGCGTGCCCGCCTTCCTTCCACTGCTCGATGAGGGCGAGCGCGTCGAAGTTGAAGTTCTCGACGCCAGTGGTGCCAGGGCCATGGCCCATGCCAGGGACCATGAAGAATCGCATCGATTCCCTGACTGTTTTCGCGCCCAGCTTCTTCACGACCGCGTTGTAATAGTTGATCGCCACCTTGGGCGGGACCGACGTATCGCTCCAGCCGTCCACCAGCAGAAGCTTGCCGCCCCGGGCGAAGAACTTCCCGAGATCCGGATCCACGGCGTTCACCGGCTGAATCTCGGCCCGGTTCGACGCCTCCACGTCGCTGTCGAAGTTGATGGGCCGCGTCTTGTAGTCCCAGTTGGGATCGCGCAGGACGTAGTACTTGAAGAATTCGATCGGGATGCCGAGCGGCTGATCGCCGCCCGCCAGCTGTCCCCAGGTGAGCTCGCTGCCCGGATAGAGAGGCGAGTAAATTTCCTCGCCGGTGCGCGGGTTTTTCGGCCCGGCGTAGATCTTCCTCGCGGCTTCCACCTGCGGCGCCGTCAGGCACGACGGAGCGTCGGCACCCCGGCAGAGCGTCGTGCCCGGATCGAACGTGCAGTGGAGCACGTCGCCGATCACGCCGTCCTTCAATCCGTCGAGGCCGTCGCACGCATCGAGCGCCGCGTTGTGCAGCACAGCGTATTTGTCGGGCGGGATGAAGCTCGCCGCGTCCTTGTGCGTGGCCTGCCAGATCCACATCTGGCCGAACGTGTGCCGCGTCAGGTACGACGACATCCCCGTCACGGCAATCGTGTCGTAATCCTCCGGATAGCGCTGCGCCGCGCTGAGCGCGGCGATCGTCCCGCCGCCGCCCTCGGCCATGTACGACAGCCTGGCCTCGCGGCCGTAGAAGGCCTTGATCAGCCCTTTCGATGCGACGGTCATTTCGTGCGCGGACCGGTAGCCGAAGTCTTTGATCTTCTCCGGATGGTCCAGCGCGTAGCTTGAATCGCCTTCGTGTCCCGTGTTGTGGCCCGCCGCCGCGTAACCTTTGCGGACGCCCGCCGCCAGCTGGCCGGCGTTCACGCCGGCCCCGCCGCCCAGCCCGCCGTTGCCGGTGCCGCGGAACTTGCCATTCCACGTCGTTCGGCCTGGCTCGCCGGAGCCATCGGCGGAGGCGGGCAGCCAGAGTTCCATCTTGATGTCCGAGTCGCTCGTCGGCTTCAGGGTGGCCTGCACACGGCAGAACGCCGGCAGGTCTCCGAACTGCGGCCCCCGCCCGGCGTTGCCGCCGCGCGCCGGCGGCGTGAACGCCCCGGCCGCCACCGGCTGCGCGAGCGTCACCGTCACGTTCGGCAACGAGACGGAGGAGAGGCTTTCGCACGTCGCCGCGCCGGACGTCCTGGCAACAGCGGCGGCGGAGAGGAGCGCGAAAACAAAGGCTTTGGGCATGGGGGAAATATAACAAGGTTCGAGGGGTTCGAGGGGTCCACAGGTCCACGGGTCCACAGGTTCCACAGGTCCACAGGTCCACAGGTCCACAGGTCCACGGGTCCACAGGTCCACGGGTCCACGGGTCCACAGGTCCACGGGTCCACAGGTTCACAGGTTCACAGGTCCTCAGGTCCACGGATCAATTAAAGAGTCCAATCTGTGAACCGCTCGAACCGCTTGAACCTCTCGAACCTCTTGGACCCTGTGGACCTGACCTGTGGACCTGTGGACCCCGTGAACCTCTCGAACCCCCGTCGATGTTAGAATCCCGCAAATCTGGAGGATTCGTGATGATCAGATCGACTCTTCGAACGGGCGTGCTCGGGCTGGGCGTGCTCGGAATGGGACTGCTTGGAGCAGACGCGCTGACGGCCCAGTCGCGCCAATCCGGCGGCATCCGCGGCGGCGAATAAAATCGCCCGCGGCAAGTACCTGATGACGGTTGGCGCCTGCAACGACTGCCATTCGCCGAAGCTCGACCCGCAGCAGCATCCGGATCCGAAGCGGCCCTTCTCGGGCCGGCCGCAGACGACGCAGGCGCCGTCGCAGAATCCGAACGAGATTCATGCGTCGCTCGATCTCACCGCGTGGGCGGGACCGTGGGGCGTGAGCTACGGCGCGAACCTCTCGCCGGATCCGGAAACGGGACTCAAGGCCCGCTATACCGAAGCGTCGTTCATCAAGACGCTCCGCACCGGCAAGAAACCGGAAGGCGAGGACCTGCTGCCGCCGATGCCGTGGGAACTGTATAAAGTGTTTTCAGACGACGACATCAAGGCGATCTGGGCGTATCTGCAGACGATTCCCGCCATCAAGAACAACGTGAAAAGCGGCGCCCCCGTGAAGCCGGCCGCCGCTCCCGCGAAGAAATAGACGTGACTCAGCCGGCCCGACGTAGGGCCGGCCCGATGGAAGGCAAGACGTGAGGCAAAAACGGGGAGGCCCGCCCTGGCCGTCCCTGTTTTTGCGCAGGCCTGAATGGGAGAAGTACAATCCGTCCTTATGGTTCCCGAACTGGACGCAAACCAGGTCCAGATTCAGCGCATCGTATCCAGCAAGGCGTTCAAGACCTCTGAGGTCCATCGCAACCTGCTGAATTACCTCGCTGAGAAGTCCCTTTCGGGCACTGCCCAGAATCTGAAAGAGTACACCGTCGGGCTTGACGTCTTCGGCAAGCCGGCGACGTACGACCCGCGCCAGGAATCCGTCGTCCGGATGCACGTCGGCCGGCTGCGCCAGAAGCTGACCGAGTACTACCGCACGGAAGGTCAGGACGATCCCGTCGTCGTGGAACTCCCGAAGGGCGCCTTCACGTTGACGTTTGCGCCCCGCCCCGACACGCCAGCTCCCGAGCCGCAGCCGGTGCCGGCGGGCCGCACGACGTCGTCGCGTGAGATCGCGCTCGCGGTGTCCCTGTTCCTGGCCATCCTGTTCGCGGGCTATTTCGGCGTGCGGCTCTCGCGCGTGGAGAAGACGACGGACACTGCCGCTTCGCTGCCGTGGACGCCCGACTTGCAGCAGTTGTGGGGACCGTTGCTGTCGTCCGATCGTCCGCTCATGGTCACGCTGTCGACGGACCCGTCCCACGCGAGCGTGCAGGGGGTGGTCTTTCCGTCGAGCGCATCGAGCGTCACAGGCGTGGGCACGGCGAACGCCGCGTTCCTGCTCGGCCAGTTCCTGGGCCAGCGCAAGCGCAACGTGTTTCCGATCCGCAGCGACCTCCTGTCGATGGGGGAGATCGCGATGGGCGACGTCATCTTCGTCGGGTCTACTGTCGGAAAGCCGCAAATCCAGGCGATTCCGCCGGTCGATCAGCCGTTCGTCCTGACGCCGGAAGGCGTGAAGAACCTGAAGCCGCAGCCGGGGGAGCCCGCCTTCCTGTCGGATGCGCTGCAGAAGGGCACGCAGGAATTCGAGGAAAGCCACGCCCTCATCAGCAACCTGCCCGGGCTGTATGGCAACGGCAAGATTCTCTATTTGTCGGGGAACACGATCGCGAGCGTGATGGGGACCGTCCAGGCGCTCACGGACCCGGATCTCGCGAAGCAACTGGTCTCGAGCCTGAAGGCCCCGAACGGCTCGCTGCCCAGGTTTTACCAGGTGGTTCTGAAGGTCAAGGCGATGGACGATACGCCCATAGACATTTCTTATCTCTTTCACCGGGAGCTGCAGCTGTCCAAATCTGCACTGAGCGCGGGCGCGTCCCGCTAACTCGTTGAAAAAATGGCTGTAGGGCAGGGGCAGGCCGGTCACATACCAGTCACTGACCGCTTCTTGACCGTTTGAACCAGTAATATTGTGGGGACACCGTGTTATCTTGTTGCGGAATTCAGGGGGAGCCGGACAGGCTCTGGAGGACGGCGATGAAACACAAGGTGCTTTTGGCTCTGACGGCTGTGGCGTTCGTGGGGGCATTCGTCTATACGATGAAGCCGGTCTCCGCGCACCACTCGTTCGCGGCAACCTATTTCGAAGACAAGACCGAAACGGTCGAGGGCGAACTGGTGCAGTTCCTCTTCCGTAATCCGCATTCGTTCGTGCACGTCGAGGGTAAAGACGCGCAGGGCCAGGTGGTGCGGTACGCGGTCGAATGGGGCGCCGGCCTGCAGCTGAACCGCCAGGGCGTCACGCGCGAGACGCTCAAGCCGGGCGACCACGTGATCATCACCGGCAACCCCGGGCGGAACCCTGAAGATCATCGTCTGCGGATGCGCACCATCACCCGGCCGTCCGACGGCTGGAAGTGGGGCGGCACGTTCGACTAACCAGTCACGGCACTCGGGTCAGTCAGCGAGGCTGACAGGCCGGTCGGAACAGGCGGGGCAGGCTGCGCGGGAGAGGCGGGAACGGACGTCAGGTCCGGTCCGTCGATTTCACAGGCCTGCCCTTCGCCGTTTCGGCGCGGCAAATGTCAGCTCGCGCACTCCTTCCGTCCACGAGGCTTCTCTAGCGTTGAAAAAGGGTTTCGAATGAGACTGAGGACTTTCCATTGGCTGGTGCTCGCTGGTGTTTCGTTCGTCGTCGCTGCGGCATGTTCGGCCCCGCCTTCCTCCGCTCCTCCTCCCGTCAAGACAGAGTCGCCGATCAGGATTACCGCGACGATCAAGGACATCATGGACTCCATGGTGGATCCCTCCGCCGATTACCTCTGGGAATCCGTGGCGACCATCGTGACGAGGAAAGGCACGGAGGAGCGCCGGCCGCGGACTGACGAGGACTGGAAGAAAGTCCGCCGGGCCGCCATCACGATGATCGAAGCGACCAACCTGATCACGATGCCGGGACGGCAGGTCGCCAAGCCGGGCGAGAAGTCCGAGAATCCCGGCATCGAGCTGAGTCCCGAGGCGATCAGGCGCGTGATGGACGACGATCCGGCTACGCTCGTGATGCTCGCGCACGCCCTGCACGATGCAGGCATGAAAGCGCTCGCGGCGATCGATGCCAAGAACGTCGACGCGTTGTCGGACGCGGGCGAAACCATCGACACGGCCTGCGAAAACTGCCACCTCAAATACTGGTATCCCCCGGATGCGGAGAAGATCGAGGGGGCCGGCAGCGTCAGAAAGAAGTGAAACGTCGCGCCGCGATCTCAGCGGGCCTGGCGTTCGCCGTCTTCGCTGCGGCGTCGATCATGGCGGCGCCCGAGGCCACGGGTTCGATCAAGGGCCGCATCCGCCTGAGCGGGCCGGATCCAGGCAACCGGGTGATCCGCATGGGCATGGATCCCATGTGCGCGAAGATGTGGGCCGGGAAGAAGCCCGGACCCGTTGACGAAGTGGTCGTGACCAGCACCGATGGCGGCCTGATGAACGCGTTCGTCAAGCTGGAGGGATCGTTCCCCGGGACGCCGGTTCCGAGCCAGCCGGTTCTGCTCGACCAGTCCGGCTGTTTTTACAAACCGCGTGTGGTGGGCGCGCGTGTGGGCCAGGTTCTGCGGGTGAAGAACAGCGACAACCTGCTCCACAACGTCCACAGCAGCTCGAGCAAGCGCAACAGCTTCAACGCCGGTCAGCCCCAGGCCGGTAGTCTCGGCCGATTTCAAGCTTTCGGACGAGGAGATGCTGAAGATCGGCTGCGACGTACACCGCTGGATGACCGCATGGGTAGGCATCGTCGATCATCCGTACTTCGCTGTCAGCGACGCCAACGGGTCGTTCACCATTGCCAACGTGCCCGCCGGCAAGCGCACCATCAGCGTGTGGCACGAGAAGTTCGGCACGCTCACGAAGTCGGTGGACGTCAAAGCCGGCGTTCCCATCACCGTGGATTTCGAGTATCCGCCGGCGAAGAAGTCCTGAGATGGCAGTGTTTGCGCGCGAAAAACGCTGTCAGCAGTGCGGCCAGACCTTCGACTGCGGCGGGCTGCTCGGCTGCTGGTGCTGGCGCGTCAAGCTGGACGCGCCGGCGCGGGCGGCGCTCCGCGAGCAGTACACGGACTGCCTCTGCCCGGCCTGTCTTGCCCGGGCTGAAGGTCAACCGGCCGTCACTGATCAAATCACTAACCACAAGGTGAGCGGTTTGCCGCTAAAACCGGTAAGTGACACAGCCGAAGAAGTCACTCCCTGGTCACTCTCCTGTCACTGACGCGTTGTTGACCGTCCATCTGGTTCTGCGTCGTCAGTCCCATGCTACGGTGCTCGACGGGAGGCACCATGGGATCGAGCCCGCAGTTCTCGTCACGGATTCCGCAGCTGGCGGACACCGAGCGGTTGATTCTGACGTTCCTGCAGGACGGGGAACAGTTCCCGCTGCGTCTGGCGGATCGTTCGGGCGGGTCGCTTAAGCGCGGCACGGTCTACGTCACCTTGCAACGCATGCAGAGCAAGGGCTATGTCGAATCGCACCTCGAGCCCACGATCCAGGGCGCGATGGGGCGCCCGCGCCGTTGGTACCGGCCGTCGGCGTACGGACGGCAGGTGTTCGCCGCATGGCAGCTCGCCGAGCGCGCCCTCGACGGAGCGATGTCGGAAATGATATAAACGCTAATCCCTGTCTGGGTGCCCACGAGGGGCGTAACAGGGAAGTCCGGTGCGAATCCGGCGCGGTCCCGCCACTGTGAGTGAGGACGCTGCTTCGAACAACCACTCGGCCAAATGCCGGGGAAGGTGAAGCAGCCGCAGACCACGGTCTGCACCTCCGAGCCAGGAGACCTACCCAGACATCAACGCGTTCGACTTTCTGCGGAGATCAGAAAGCATGCACTCCACCTGTACTCGCACGCTCGTTTCTCACTCGGACTACGAATTCGCCCACCTGGAATCCGCGCGCACCCGCCCGTCTGCCAATCGCCGAGCAAGACGGAAGGGTCTGACGATCGGTTCTGTCCGATGTGTTTGCCTGGCGCTGGCCCTGCTGCTGCTCGGGGCCCGGCCTTCCTCGGCGCAGAACGGCGGTTCCATCGCCGGAACGGTGGTCGATCCACTCGGCGCTCCGGTGAGCGGCGCGTCGGTGACGCTTCTGCTCGCCGAGAAGCCGACCAAGCAGGTCACGTCGAATGTCAGCGGTGATTTTGTATTCGACGCATTGAGCGCTGGACGCTACCGGATCGAGGTCGCCTCGCCGGGATTCCAGACTCGCACGACGGATCTGCTATACGTGGCGGGCACCGGCCGCGTGCAGGTCGATGTCATCCTGGCGATTGGCCCGCTGCAGCAGGACGTCGTCGTCACGGCGGAAGCGACGGCGGTCCCGATGTCGCAGATCGGGGCGCAGGTCACGGTGCTCGACGCCGCGACGCTCGACACGCTTGGCAAACCTGACGTGCTCGAGGGGTTGCGTCTCGTGCCCGGCTCACAGGTGGCCCAGGCCGGCGGGCGCGGCGCGGTGACGTCATTTTTTGTGCGCGGCGGCGCGTCCAACTTCAACAAGGTGCTAATCGACGGCGTTGCGGCCAACGACCTCGGCGGCGGCTTCGACTTCTCGTCCGTTGCGGTCACCGGCGTCGACTCCGTCGAGGTGCTGCGCGAATCGAACAGCGTCAAATACGGGCTGGATGCGCTGACGGGCGTCGTCAGCATCGCGACCAAGCGTGGGCGTACGACGACGCCGGAGTTCACCTACGCGATCGACGGCGGCAACCTCGGGACCCTGAAGAACGACCTGTCGATCGGCGGTGCGTCCGGGCGCTATGACTACTTCGCGGACTACAGCTACTTCACGACCAACAACGACGTGCCGAACAACGAGTACAACATCGGCACGTTCGCCGGACGGTTCAGCGCCGCGGTCGGCCACGGGACGGATCTGAGCGGCACGATTCGCCGCGCGGACACGAAGTACGGCAGCCCCAACGCCATCCTGTTCTATGGAATCCCGGACGACTCGGTGCAGAAGGGCGACTTCACCTATGCCTCGGTGGCTGCGCAGTCGCAGATCAGCGATCGCTGGCAGAGCCTGATTCGTTTCGGGTCGATGGTGCAGAACTCGCACGGCACCAACCCGTCGCCGACGGGGACGCCGTTCGATCCCGGCTTCGGCACAAACTACCTCGGCAACAACATGACCATCACCGGCGCCAACGGATACTCCGTGACCGGCCAGGCAATCCTCGACTTCGGCGGCAGCTATCCAAAGCTCTTCGATGGCCATACCACGCGCAATGCACTGTCCGGACAGCTCAGCTACCGCGCCGGGTCGATCCTGACGGTATCTGGTGGCGGCCGGTTCGAAGACGAGCAGGGCTTCACGCAGTCGGGCGGCGCCGCGAGCCCGAAGGACGAAAGCACGCGCAACAACGGCGGCCTGTTCGGCGAGGCGCGCATCACCGCGGGACGGTTGTTCGCCAGCGGCGGCGTGGGCTACGAGCACAACGCCGTGTTCAAGAACGCCGTGACACCCCGCGTGTCGGTCGCGTACTACGCCAGGAACACCACGACGGCGTCACCCAACGACACGAAGCTGACGTTCAACTTCGGCAAGGGGATCAAGGCGCCGACGATCTTCCAGGAACTCAACTCGGTGTTCGAGCTCGTGCCGCCGGCGCAGGCCACGACGCTCGGCGTCGCACCCGTCGGGCCGGAGCGGGCCCAGACACTCGACGTGGGCGTCGAGCAGGGTGTCATGCGCGGGCAGATGCGCGTGCGGGTCACGTATTTCCACAACACGTTCGACGACCTGCTCGAATTTCTGAGTCAGCAGCAGCTGATCTTGATTGGCGTTCCGCCGGCGGCAGCCAGTGCCACCCCGTTTGGCGCCTATGCCAATTCCCAGTCGACGACGGGAGACGGCGTCGAGTTCTCGGTCGACGCGCTCGTCGCGAAAGCGTGGCGTCTGGCGTTCTCGTACACCTACCTCGACGCCGAGGTGACGAAGGCGTTGAGCGCGTCGGCGACGACGAACCCGCAGTTCCCGGGTATCCCGATCGGCGCGTTCTCGCCGCTCGTCGGCAACCGTCCGTTCCGGCGGCCAGCGAACACCGGCAACATGCTGGTGTCGTATACGAAGGGCTCCGCGCAGATGGCAGTCGCGGGCTACTTCTCGGGCAAGGCCGACGACAGCACGTTCCTGAGCGACGGGTCTTTCGGCGACAGCCTGCTCCTGCCGAACCAGGATCTGGACAAGGGCTACGCGAAGATCGACGTCAGCGGTTCGTATCGCGTGCACCCGCGGCTGAAGTGGTACCTGACGATCGAGAACCTGTTGAACCAGGACTATGAGGGGGCGTCGGGCTTTCCGGCGCTGCCGTTCAACGTGCGCACCGGGGTGACCATCACGGTCGGCGGCCGCTAGGCGCGGCGTTCTTCGCGGGTCCGGTCGGAAACGCGGGCGTCGGGACCTCGCGCAGGCGTTTGTCGAGGGCGCGGTAAAATGCCGCGTCCTCTTTCGGATACCAGTAGCTGGCGTGGCATTGTTCACAGGCGACGTCGAGGTTTTCGGCGGCGTCCCACAGCTCGGGCACGTTCTTTTTCTTGACGATCTCGAGCACCTCGAGCCCGACGTTGCGGAGAGCTTCGATTCTCGCGTTCCACTCCACGGGATCCTTCTGGACTTTCGCGAGGATCTGCGCCGGGGACAGCTCGCTGGCGTCGGGGCCGACGCTGTTGTTCTCGTCGCCGGGCGGCGTGAACGGCCGCGGGACCTTGAGCAGGTAGACGCCCTCGGCGATGGTGACCGCGCCGACCCGCAGCTTTTCCCAGTCTGCGTCCGTCTTTGGTCCCTTCTCGATCACGTGCCCTTTCGGATCGATGACCGTGCTGACCGAATCGAAGATATAGTCAGACGCCGGATCGATCATGTACTGCATCAGCTCCTTGACCGACACAACCGGCTTGAGGTCGCCCCACAAAGCGGCCGGCTGGGGCGCGGCGGCTGCCGGCGCCGGCTTCGGCGATGAACACGCCGGCGACAGGACGCTGACGCCGGCGAGCACGGCGAGCGTGACAACAGATTTGAAAATGGGACCGCGCAGCATTCTGCCTCCGGCGAGACCAAGCCGACGCTTTGCACTTTGAGCTCGCGAGAGCGATCCTATCAGATGCCTCTCGCCGGAGCCGAGGCGCTTGCTGTCGGCGCCGATGTTCTGATAGGAAGTTGTGATGCGTCGACGAGCGACATTCCCTGGAGCCCCTGGAGGCATCGTGTTCAACCTGATTGGTAAACGTGCGGCGCGGGGCGCGGGGCTCATCGGCCTCTGCCTGCTGCTGTCCGCCTGCTCGTCTTCGAAGCCCGCGCCTGCACCACCGGCGCGCCGGCGCCCGTGCTGTGGGGCGACATGAAGCCGGTCGTCTCCGTCAAGGAGCTCATGCAGTACATGCTCGATCCCGCGTCGGACTTCATCTTCGACGCCGTGAAGATCGAAACGACCAGAAAAGGCACGGTCGAGATAGTGCCGAAGACAGACGCGGACTGGGAGAAGATCCGCGTCGGCGCCGTGACCATCGCCGAGGGCGCCTATCTCCTCAAAGTCCCCCGGCCTTTTGCGCCTCCCGGAGACGAGAACAACAGCACGGGGCCTGATGCGTCCGAATTGTCGCCGACGCAGATCAAGGCGAAGCTCGACGCCGACCCGGTGTTGTGGAACGCCAAGATCGAGGCGCTGCGGAACGTCGGCCTCGAGGTGCTCGAAATCGTGAAAACGAAGAAAGACCGCCGAGCTCTGGGACGCAAGCTACAACCTCGACCAGGCCTGCGAGTCGTGTCATCTGCAGTACTGGTATCCCGGCGACCCCGCGCTGCTCGAAAAAGTCGATCGCCAGCTCGAGGAGCTCTATGGGAAACCACAGCCTGCCGGCTCCCGTCCGCGGAAGCCGTAGCCAGGCGCGCCTCTGGCAGACCTTTTGATCTGCTCGCACTTCGACCGGCCCCATCAGCCCCGGAGACGGGTCTGCCAGGCCAATTACGCTGTTAAGTAATGTCACTGACCCGTCACTGACCGACAAGTGACCCCGTTGACCGCCGTCCTTGCGCCAGCTTTGATGATAGGTTCTACGCCGGAGGCGAGTCCTGGTCACGCACCTTCGGTCGGTTCTTTTTACCTTCCTTACTTTTGTCATCGTCGCGACCTCGATCAGAACCGTTGACGCCCAGGTCGGAGGAAGTCTTTCGGGTACGGTCAGGGACCCCAGCGGCGGCGTCATGCCCGGTGTCAGCGTGACCGCGACCAATATTGTGCTGGGCACTATGTTCCCGACCGTCACCGACGGGCAGGGGCTGTACTCGTTTCCCAAGCTGGCGGTCGGCCGCTACGACATCGCGTTCCAGATTGACGGTTTCAAGCCGCAGAAGCGGGCCGGCGTCGCCGTTGACGCCGACAGCGCCGTGCAAATCAACGTCACGCTCGAGCTCGGAGAACAGAGCGAGGAAGTCACCGTCGCCGTCAACGCGATTCGCGTCGACACAGTGTCCACCCAGCTCGGCGAGGTCGTGCCCTCGACGACGATGACGACGCTGTCGCTGAACGGCCGGAGCTACACGGATCTGCTGGCGATTCAGCCCGGCGTCATTCCGATCACGACGATTCAGGCCAACAGCGTGATCATGGCGGGCGTCACGGGGCCGGTGGCCCCCTCCGGCGGGCTCAACCCTGGCATCGTCTCGGTGAGCGGCCAGCGCGAAACCGCGAACGGCTTCTACGTGAACGGCGGCGACGTGCAGGAGCGGATGAACGGGGGCACAGGCGTCGTGCCGAATCTCGACTCGATCGAAGAGTTCCGCCTGCTGACAAACAACTTCGATCCCGAGTACGGCAACTACAACGGCGGCATCGTCAACGTCGTGACCAAATCGGGCAGCGACAAGTTCCACGGCAACCTGTTCGAGTTCTTCCGTAATACCAACCTCGACGCCCGCAACTATTTCTCGCCGGAGCGGGCCGAATTCTCACAGAACCAGCCCGGCGGCACGGTCGGAGGTCCGATCAAGAAGGGCAAGATCTTCTTTTTCGGCGACTATCAGGCCACGAGGACGACGCAGGGCATCGAGACCGGCAATATCCCGGTGCCGTCGCTGGCGGAACGGGCGGGTAACCTCTCCGGCATTGCCGACCAGCTGACGGGTAACGTGAACGGTTCGTACTGGGCCGGCGTTCTCGCGCAGCGACTCGGTTACCCGGTGTCCGCCGGGAGAACCGTACTATCTGCCCGGCTGCACGTCCGCTCAACAATGCGTCTTTCCCAACGCGGTCATCCCGGGCTCCGCATTTTCGGCGCCGGCGCGCCAGTTGCTGCAGTACATGCCCGCGCCGAACGCCGGCCCCAGTACGCTGTCCACGGGAGCGTTCCCGCAAACCGTCCGTGACGACAAGGGTTCGTTTCGCGTCGATGGCAATACGCGGTTCGGGTTGATGACCGGCTATTACTTCATCGACGACTACCGCCTCCAGCAATCCTATCCGGGTCAGCAGGGCGGCGCGAACGTTCCGGGCTTCGACGCGTTGACGCTGGGACGGGCGCAGCTGTGGTCGTTCGAGGACGCGAAGACGTTGGGTCAGAACACGGTCAACGACTTTCACGTCAGCCTGACCCACAACCACAACGACGTGGGTCGGCCGAACGGCGGCCTCGGCGTCACGCTGGCGTCGCAGGGCTTCGTCACAGGTGCAGGCACGCCGGGCATCGTCGTGCTGGCGCCGCAGTTCGAAGGCGTCGAGAACCTGGTGTTCAACACCTTCACGATGGGCGTCACGATCACCGGCGTCAATCAGACCGGCGACACGTTGCATGTGGCAGACAGCGTATCGAAGGTATGGGGCTCGCACACGTTGAAATATGGCGGTCAGTATCAGTTCCAGCAGGTCCGCCTGGAGCCGAACGCGACCTTCAACGGCACCTTCACGTTTGCCGGCACCGAGACCGGGTCCGACTTTGCCGACTTTCTGCTCGGCGTGCCGAGCAACTACATCCAGTCCTCCGGCGGGATCTTCTACCTGCGCAATCAGTATGGCGGCGTGTTCGCGCAGGACAGCTGGCGCGCGCGCTCGAACGTGACCGTCAACTACGGCCTGCGCTGGGACATCATGGCCCCGTGGTACGAGCGCGACAATCAGATCCAGACCATCGTCGCCAACCAGCAATCAGCGGTCTATCCCGGGGCGCCGCTCGGCCTCGTCTTTCCCGGCGACACGGGCATCTCGCGTGGCCTGTCGCCGACGCGGTTCGGCAATTTGTCGCCCCGTCTCGGCATCGCCTATTCGCCGAATGAGAAGACGAGTCTCCGCGCCAGCTACGGGTTGTTCTACTCAGCCTTCCAGGGCCTGTCCGCGGGCATCATGTACGGCGTTCCGCCGTACGGCTACAACTATCTCAGCCCGGCTCCGCCGCTGTTCCAGACGCCGTTCATCACCGCGGCGGACGGCAGCAACAACGGCCAGCGATTTCCACAGCAGTTTCCGCCGCTGAACGCATCGCCGAGCAACCCGGTCACCAACATCGACTGGTCGCAGTTTCTGCCCGTGAACGCCGATCCGTTCTTCGGTTCGACGAACAAGACGCCGTACTCCGCCAACTTCATGTTCTCGATTCAGCGCGAGCTGGCGCCGAACATGGTCGTCACCGCCAGCTACGTCGGTACGCGCGGCCACAACATGCTGGTGCTGCAGCAGGCGAACCCGGGCGATCCCGGGCTTTGTCTGAGCGTGAGCCAGCCAAGCCAGGTGGCGCCGGGCAGCGCGACCTGCGGACCGTTCGGCGAGAACGGCGTCTACACCCGCGCCGACGGTACCGTCATCAATTCGACGCGCACGCCGCTGGGACCCAACTACGGTTCGGTCACGAAGCAGACGTCGATCGGGTATTCGCGCTACAACGCGGTCGAGACGAATCTACGCTACACGAAAGGCCCGGCCACGATCATGGCCGGCTACACGTTCAGCAAATCGGTTGACGTGTCATCGAATCTCGGCGAGCAGGTGGATCCCTTCAACGTCGCGGCGTCCGAGGCGCCCTCGGCGTTCGACCTGCGTCACAACTTCGTGATCAGCTACAACTACGAATTGCCGTTCGCGCGCTGGTTCGATACGCAGAGCCAGCTGGCGACCGGATGGTCTATCTCCGGAACGACGCGTTTCAGCAGCGGATTTCCGGTCACGCTCTACGATCCGACCGACACCTCGCTCCTCGGCACCTTCGGCAACGGGGTCAACAACAACCTGGTCGACACGCCGAATTACACTCCCGGCTGCGATTTGAAGATCAATCACGATCCGGCAAAGGGTCCGGGGTTCAACACCGACTGCTTCAGCCTGGCCGAACTCGGACAGCGCGGCAACGCACCACGGCGGTTCTTCTATGGGCCGGGCATCGAGAATTTCGATCTCGCGCTCATCAAGCGGATCACCTTTGACACCAGCCGCAGTCTAGAGATGCGTGTCGAAACGTTCAATCTGCTCAACCATCCGCAGTTCTACGGGCCCGGGGCGGTAGACGGCAACATCGTGAGCCCGACGTTCGGACAGATCATCACCGCAGCGGCGCCGCGCTTCATTCAGCTGGCGGCCAAGTTCACGTTCTGACGGCGAGCGATGGTTCGAGCCTTGTGGGCGTCTGCGCCGTTGTGTTTCTGTCGGCGCCGATGATCGGCAGAATGTTCGTCAGGTGTTTCGACGACATCGGCGTGGTGCGATGGAGGTTGAATTCCAGAACGTGCTGATTCCCGCGTGACGGGACCTGGCGGCCTGGCCACGACCGGCCACGTGCATTTTTCGGTCGAACTGACGCGCGGGTGGACCGACTGGTTCGAAGGCGTCTTCCTCGAAACGCGCCCATGATCGTCACCGCGCTGGCAGGCTGGCACGTGCGGCCGAAGTTCCGCATTGGCGTGGCTCGGTCCCGTTTCACGTAGCCGGTCGAGATGGTCGCGCAGGCGACCCGGCCAGGCCGGCGCCCATCGGCCGCCGGCGGCCCCGTCCGCCTAAGGTGGAGGCCAACCTGCTGCAGTTAATGCGCGGGATCCTGTATCCGGCTTCGAACGTCATCTTCGCGGCGCAGGAAGATCTCAGCAAGCAGCCCGCGCCGCCCGACGCGTCGACGTCCCCGAACCCGCTGACCACTACCTACGGCGGGTGGCAGGCCGTGGAGAACGCCGCCCTGGCGCTGTCGGAGTCCGCGAACTTGGTCATGATGCCGGGCCGGATGTGCTCGAACGGCAAGCCCGTTCCGATCGGCCGCGCCGACTGGGTCAAGGATGTCCAGAAGCTTCGAGAGGCCGGCCGGGCGGCGTACGCGGCCGCGAAGAAGAAGGACACCGAAGCCATGGTGGACGTGAGCGGGACCATTTCAGACGCGTGTTCGGCCTGCCACGACGTGTATCGCGAAAAGAAGGGCGGAATCCAGGACCGCTGTCTGCCGTGACCGGCGGTCACTTCCGGTCAATGACCCGTCACTAACCGGTAACAGCCCTACAGGTGACCCCTCGGATGGATTGATCAGTGCGGGCGCGGTGTTAACGTCCCGCGACCGTAAGTCCAACAGAGGAAAACCTGATGAGATTGAGCGCACGTCGAGTGTGGCAGTGTGCGCCGGCCGTTCTGGCCGGCGTGTGGTTCGTTACTGGACTGGCGCAGGCCGGTCAGGCGCCCCAAGGATCGGGCGCCGGCGCGTTGGCCGGGTCGGTCGCCGTCAGGCAGAGCGGACAGCCAGTGCCCGGTGCGGTCGTGAGCCTGGAGGGCACGCCCCTCACGGCCGTGGTCAACACGACCGGCCGGTTCCGCATCGATAACGTCCCGCCCGGGTTCGTGATGGTGGTCGTCCGGGCCCCCGGGTTCCTCGACGCCCACGCGGGCGCGATTGAAGTGAAGGCCGGGGACACCGCCCAGATTAACGTCGAACTGGACGTCACGCCGAATTTCATGGAGCGCGTGCAGGTGACCGCCACCAAGACACCGCTCAGCATCGGCGACGTGCCGGCGCAGACGGACATCATCGATCGCTCGGTGATCGAAAGCCGCGGCGATCTGACGCTCACCCAGGCTATCAGCCACGTACCGGGCGCCGTCGTCAGTACCGCAGCTCGGCATCTTCGAATCAGTCATGCTGCGCGGGATGCCACGCGGCGATCCCGAATTCACCAATACGCTCCTGCTCATCGACGGGGTGCCACAGGCGACCTCGAGGAACGGCTCACGCGTGATCGGCCTGACCATCAACGACGCCACCAACATAGAAGTTGTCCGCGGCCCCAACTCGGCGCTCTTCGGCCGGACCGCGATCGGCGGCTCCGTGAACATCCTGACCGCCAACCCGACGGCGAAGCCCGAGTTCAACGTCGATTTCACCGGCGGCCAGCAGGGCACGGCGAAAGGCCTGGCCCGCGTCTCGGGGCCGCTCTCCAACTGGGGCGGCTTCTACGCGTCGATCGGCAAGGAGCGGAATACCGGCTATTTCGATACGAAGACGGGCGGTGATTACTCGGACGGCAACACGGCGGTCTTCGGCAAGCTGACGTTCTCGCCGAACCCCAAATCGTTCGGCAGCGTGAGCTTCAACCACGTCGACTCGGACAACAGCACACCGACCAACGAGCCGATCATGGAAGGGCAGCTGCTGCACATTTTCGATCCCCGATTCGACCGGCTGACCAACTTCAACATCCCGGGCCCGAACTATCACCAGGGCGAGAGCCGCTTCACGTTCAACTACACCTGGCAATTCGCGCCAACAGCCCGCATCGTCGAGGTATTCGGCTACCGCGACGTCCAGCAGCAATTCATTCATGACGGCGACTTCATCGGATCGCCGTTCGATCCGGTTGCGAACACAGTGATGATGTACCCGTTCGACCAGGACCTGAAGGAGAAGATCGCCTACGAAGAGCTACGGGCGGAGTTCACGCCGAAGATCGGCAACGTCAAGAACTCGCTGATCGTCGGCGGTTCCTACGAGCACACAGGTGGCACGCTGGCGTCCGACTTCCTGTTCACGGACGAAGAGAACGAGGGAATCCCGATCAACTACCTCAACCCGGTCATCCCGCCTGAATCGGAGTGGCAGCACGACGTCCAGCCGCTGCGGACGTATCACCTCGGCGTCACGGGACTCTTCGCGCAGTACATGATCGCGCCGCACCCGCGCTGGGTGTTCACCGGCGGCGGCCGCTACGACCACATGTCGCTCGACAACCAGCGCGGCAGCGACCCCGTGGCCGAGGACACGTTCAGCGCGTTCAGCCCGAAGCTGAGCGCGACCTACCGGCTGCTCGGCCCGGAAACAGCCGGCCGGCCTTCCGTCAACGTCTACGGCGCCTATTCGCAGGCCTTCCTTCCGCCCCGCGCGGCGAGCAGCCTGACGCCGGCCAACGTCGTGGTTAAGCTCCAGCCCGAAAACATCTCGAACAGCGAAGTAGGGTTGAAAGGCAACGTCGCCAACGGCCGGGTGTCGTTCGAGGCGACCTATTTCCATATGCTCGAAGACGGTGTCGTGTTGAGCCAGCGGCAGGGACCGTTCTTCTTCCCGACCAACGCCGGCGAGCTCCGTTACGACGGCGTTGAAACCGGGCTGAGCGTGGACATCACGCCGAAGGTGTCGGCCTATGTGAACGCGTCGTTCTACCACAGCCGCTTCGGCGACTTCGTCATCGAGAGCGAGGACGGCGACGAAGTGCTGACGGGCAACGGGCTGCCGATCGCGCCGGACTACGTCATCAACTGGGGCGCGAGCTTCCGGCCGACGCCGTCCATCGATGCGGTGCTCAACGTCAAGAGCACGAGCGCCGTCGAAGCCAACCGCGAGAACACGTTCCAGATCGATCCGTATACCCTGGTGGACGCAGCCGTCACCTGGCGGCACGGACCGCTGCGGGCGACGCTGGCGGCGCGGAATCTGTTCAACGAGGAGTACTACTGGAACGCGGACGGCGAAACGGCCGATCCCGGACGGCCCCGGCAGATACTCTTTACGATCTCGGTGGGCATCAAGTAGCGGGGGACAGGGCGCTGTTCAAGCTCGGCTTGGTGTAAGGTACTCAGCATGTTCAGTGGACGTGTACGCGTCGCGGCGGTTGCCGGAGTTGCGTATGCCGCGGTGCTCGTGGCGAGCTGCTCGTCGCCAAAGCCCGCGGCGCCGCCTGCGGCGGCGACGGCCGGCCGCACCGAGATGAAGGCGGTCGTGTCCGTCAAGGAGTTGATGCGATTCACGATCGATCCGATCTCCGACAACATCTTCGACGCGGTCACTTACGAGTCGACCAGGAAAGGCGTGACCGAGGTGTTCCCAAAAACCGACGAGGACTGGGAGAAAGTAAAGATCGGCGCCGTGACGCTGGCCGAAGCGATCTACCTGCTGAAACTTCCGCGGCCGTGGACGCCGCCCGGCGACGTCAACAACAGCACCGGTCCCAACCCTCCCGAGCTCTCGCCAACGCAGATGCAGGCCAAGCTGGACGCGGATCCCGTTCTGTGGGATGCGAAGATCCAGGCGCTGCGAAACGTCGCGCTCGAAGTCCTCGAAATCGCGAACAAGAAGGACGTCAAGGAGCTGTTCACGGCCGGTGAAGATCTCGACAAGGCGTGCGAGTCCTGCCACCTGGAATACTGGTATCCCGGCGATCGCAAGGCCGTTGAAGAGGACGAACGGCAGCGAGCCCGGATCGAGAAGTCCGAAATCAGGAGCCGGAAACCAAGGAAGTAGGTTGAAGGTGCGTCCATGTGCTCCTCATCAACTCACGCCCAGACCTGATCCGACGACCACTTGAGCCGCAGCGATCGGCGGCCTGCACAGCCTGAATGTCTCGTATCCGGACGCTTCTTTGCCTGCCGGTTTCCCGTAAGTTTTCCTCAGGGAACGGATGTAAGCTCGCGTCGGAGCCGATCGTTCGCACCACGCGCGTCGTGTTTGACGGGAATGGGAAAATGTGATTTTCGCACTGTTCCTTGGCACGGTATTCCGGTCAGCGTGGAACAACGTCGATGCGCACCACGCGCGCCGTGCTTTAACAGGAGATCGAAAAATGATCCCGAAGCTTGCACTGTTCCTTGGCGGGAGTGTTGTATTCCTGTCCGCGTGTAACAGCGCCGTTGAAAAACAGCCGGCGACCCCCCAGACGAGTGCTCCCGGCGCCGGCCGCGCCTGCCGGGCCTGCCGTGGTGCCGGTCGTGAGCGTCAATGCCCTGATGGTGACGTGGATCGACAACTCGGGGCACGTACTCTGGAACGTCGAGCGGCCCGGACGCGCTCCGAAGAAGGACGCGGACTGGCTGGAGATCCAGGAGACACGCCACGGAGCTCGGCCGCGGCGGTACCGGGTGGGCCACCGGTTTCAAGACGAGCAACGGGCGCATCTCCTCGATCGCCGGCACAGGCGCGACAGTCACACGCCACACGACGATTCTCGAGCTCGCTCAAAAGAACGGCCTGCTGACTGGAAACGTCTCGACGGCCGAGATCACTGACGCCACTCCGGCCGTGCTCGATTCGCACATCAACGATCGCGGGTTTCAGGGCCCGGCCGACATGGCCAACTGCGGCCCTTCCAAGAAGGATGCAGTTCCGCCGGGCCCGGGGTCGATTGCCGAGCAGAGCGTGGACCACATGGTCAACGTGATCCTGGGCGGCGGCCGCGCCCGCTTCAATCAGCTGATCACGGGCGGGCCGGATGTCGGCAAGACCTTGATTCAAGTCGGCGGCACGGGCAAGGCCGACGTCGTGGGTGGATGAAGCCGCCGCTCTGCAGGCGGCCCAGGGCAAACACATCCTCGGGCTGTTCAACAACGGCAACATGTCGCTCGAGTGGTCCGGCCTCCAGGCGGCGCCGTCGCCCGGCTCGGGACTCCCCGGCGGCCAGTCGTGTGTGGAAAACCAGCGTCCGGCCAACGAGCCTTCGCTTGCCGACATGACGACGAAGACGCACGACAGGCTCGACGATGACGGCCGTGGGCGGGCCATGGATGCGGCTTCCCGCATCGAAAGAGCGCGGGTTCTTCCTGCAGGTCGAAGGTGCGTCCATCGAAAAGCAAGAACCTGGAAGCGCTCGTGAAGGCGAACGGCCAGCTCGTCGAGGCGTGCGAAGGTTGCCACAAGGAATTCAAGCCCGAGCTCCCCTCGGAAGGGATCAAACATCATCCGCCGCACGAGTCCTGAGCGAGTGTCAGACGCGTTCCTTGACGGGATGTCTGGATAGCTTGCGCTGCAGGGATCGCCGGTGAATCCCCAGCGGTCGATTGGATTCTGCCTGGGGACAAGCGCCTGCGTCGCGGCGTGGGGAGGGCCGGACGAAACACTCTGCTTGCAATGAGGCTCGCGGCGCAGCTTAAATGTCCCGATGCAGCGGATGGATCCCGTGACGGACATGTACCAGAAGCAGCTGGATCTGGTCGAACACCACCTGGTGAGCCTGGCGGAGGCGATGCCCGCCGACAAGTACGACTTCCGTCCGGCGGCGGGATCGTTCGATGGCGTGCGCACGTTCGGCGAGCAGATCAAACATGCGGCGACGATGATCTACATGACGGCGGCGATTGTGCTCGAGGAGAAGTCGCCCTTCGGCCCGGGCACGAACGACAACGGGCCGGACGGCGTGCAGGGGAAAGCCCCGATTGTCGAATACCTGCGGAATTCCATCGCCTACGCGCGGACGGCGATGGCCTCGCTCAACGAGAAGAACCAGCTGGACCCGCTGCGCACGTATTTCGGGTCGCAGCCGCGCGTGGCCGTCGCGGCCGGCATCGCGTTCCACAGCTACGACCACTACGGGCAGCTCGTCGTATACGCCCGCATGAACGGCATCGCGCCGCCCGCAAGCCGGCGTCAGCCGCAGCGTCCGCTTTCAAGCGGACGTCCGCCGGCCGGCTGAAGCCGGCCGCTACGTGGTCAACGCGCTACTTCTTCGGGGCCTCTTTCGCGACGACCTTGACGTTGTACAGCGTCTTGAAGTCGCCGTCCTTCACCGTCGCCGTAATCTGATCGCCGGCCTTCACGGTCTTGAAGACCTCTTCCTTGTCGGCGGTATAGGACATCGTCATCGCCATCATCCAGCCGGGGACGTTTTCACCATCCACCGTCAGCGACTTGGCCTTTTCGTCGATCTTCTGGACCACGCCCTTGAAAGCGTGCTCGCCCTTGGCCGTTTGCGCCAGCGCCGGTATCGAAAGCAGCAGCGCGCACAGGCACGCGCCGAGAATGACCGTGAGTGGATTCCGTTTAATGTTCGTCATCGAACCCTCCGCTATTTGGTCGCGGCTTTCGCCGCGCCGATCTGTACTTCAAGCGCCTCGCTCGAATTCTTGGGAACGTCGATCACCACGCGGTCGCCTACCTTCACGTCGGTCATCGCCGCGGCTTTGCCCGCGCGCTCGAACGTCGTTTTGGCGTTGACCGTCAGTGTTTTCGTTGTCTTGTCGGCCAGCTGCACCGTGATGGACTGCGCGGAGACCTGGGTGACGACGCCGCGGACATGGGCGTTGTTGCCATGCGCGAACGCCGGAGCGCCGGACGCGAGTACCAGAGCCAGAAGGACGGCGGTCATGGTGAGGTGTTTCATATGCCCTATTCTAAATGATGATGCGGAGTCGGCGACGAAGCCTCTGGCGTTTCCCCGGCGAGGAACCGTTCATCGTCTTGCTCCTCCTTCAGCTCGTCTGGTGATTTCGGGTTCAGCGCCTGCATGGCCTTGAGGTCGGCGGGCGTCAGGTCCTTCAGGCGCCGGATGAAGTGCACGAGCTTCCACGTGTCCTCGTCGTCAGCGCGGCCGGAGCCCCAGGCCGGCATGCCGGTCAGCCGTATCCCGTTTTCGATAATCCAGTACAACTCGCCATCCGTGAGGTCCTGCGTCGCCGGCAAACGCATGTCGGGCGCTCTGGGATAGAGATTCTGGCCCATCTCGGTGCGGCCGCTGCCGTCGTTGGCGTGGCAGCCCGCGCAGTGATCGGCGAAGTGCGCGCGGGAGTCCGCCCAGACTTCCGACGAGAACGCGACCGGGTTGACGGCGTCGCGCTCGTTCGCCGGCACGGCCCACCGGCGCGCCGTGCGAGCCAGGATGCGCTCGAACAGGCGAGGTTCCTCACGCGCGCTGAAGCCATCGGAGCGGGCGATCCAGAGCCAGACGCCCGAGAGGACTGCTGCGACGGCGAAGGCCAGCGCGAGCACGACGGCAACGGCACGAGTGGGGCGGGTCATCGTCTATTGATATCCATTGATATCCATTATCTGGGCGGCCCGCGTTTTTGCGTGTTTTTTGCGTCGTAACCGCCCTTGTGCGAGTATCTTGGGCGCCTTTCGCCCATGTAAACGTTTTATCAGGCTTGTTCGTATGAGCGTACGCGGAGGACCTTCCGGGAGATGCTGCTCGGTTTTGTGAAATGGATCGGGGACACGCCCTGGAGCGTGGCCCTCCACGAATCGCTCTACGGGTATCCCATTGTCGAATCCATTCACGTCTGGGCGCTCTGCCTGTTCGTCGGCATGGCGGTCGTGCTGGACCTGCGGCTGACGGGCCTGTCGTTCACGAGCGTTCCCGTTTCACAAATCGCGAAGCGAATCCTGCCATGGACCCAGCTGGGGTTCGTGGTGATGGTGATCAGCGGCATCCTGTTGTTCTACGCCATCCCCGTGCGGTCGTATCAGAACATCTTCTTCCGCACCAAGCTGGTGCTCCTCGTGCTGGCCGGCATCAACGCGTGGGTGTTTCATCCGCGAGGGATCAAGTCGTGGGATCGCGATCCGGTGCCGCCCCGGTCCGCACGGTTCGCGGGGTACGCGTCGCTTGTACTGTGGATGACCATCATCTTCTGCGGCCGGATGATCGCCTACAACTGGTTCGACTGCGACAAGCCGGAGCAGTCCCACGTCATCAGCATCCTCTCGGGCTGTGAAGCCCGCGAGGCCGAGGCCCAGTAGGGGACGCGCATGTTGTGGGAGTTTGCCAGGTGGTCCGAGGCCACATCGCTCGGTGTGGCCATTCGGAACTCGCAGTACGCGTTTCCGATCATCGAATACTTCCATCTCGCCGCGCTCGCGGTGATTGGCGGCGCGGTGCTCATCGTGGACATGCGGATGCTGGGGCTCGGACTGCGCGAGACGCCCGTGCCGCAGCTGGCCCGGGATGCGCAGCCGTGGATGATCGGCAGCCTCATCGTGATGCTCGTCTCGGGTATCTCGCTCTACACCTCCGAGGCGACGAAGTGTTACGCGAGCCCCGCCTTCTGGATCAAGATGGTCGCGCTCGTGCTCGCGCTCCTGTTCACGTTCACCGTGCGCCGGAAGGTGTCGCTGGCGGATCAGGTGCAGGTATCGCCCGGGACGAGCAAGTCCGTCGCGCTCGTGTCCCTGGGATTGTGGTTTGCGGTCGCGTGGGGCGGCCGCTGGATCGGGTTTGGCGGATAGGAGTCTCTCGATGAGGACTGTGACGAAGGGCGCGGGCCTCGCGGCCGTGGCGCTCGGCGCCGTGCTGGCCGTGGCCGCGCCCGCGCGGGCGCAGGTGAGCCTGGTGGGCGAGTGGAGCCCGCGCTATCACGAGGATCAGCCGGACCGCATTCCTGGGCCCGAGCTGGGCGACTACACGGGGCTGCCCCTCACCGATGGCGCGCGCCTGGCGGCTGACAGCTGGGACGCCTCGCGCCTCACGCTCCGTGAACATCAGTGCAAGGTGCACATCAGTCCGTACATCCTGCACGGTCCGATTCAGGTCCGCATGTGGGAAGAGAAGGACCCGCGCACGCAGCAGCTCGTCGCCATCCAGATGTATCTGAACACGTACGAGCAGGACCGGACGATCTGGATGGACGGCCGTGCGCACCCGCCGGAATACGCGCCGCATACCTTCCAGGGCTTCTCGACCGGCAAGTGGGACGGCGACATCCTCACGGTCTACACCACGCACATCAAGCAGGAGTGGATCCGCCGCAACGGCGTGCCGAACAGCGAGCAGTCCACGATGATCGAGCACTTCATCCGGCACGGCAACATCATGTCGCACCTCGAGATCTGGTCGGACCCGGTGTACCTCACCGAGCCGCTGATTCGCAGCGAGGAGTTCGTGCTCAACGAGCGGACGGGCGGCAACTGGCTCTGGCCGTGTGAATACGTGGACGAGATCGTCGATCGTCCGCACAGCGCCGTCCCGCACTACCTGCCGGGCAAGAGTCCGTTCGACGGCGATTTCGCGTATCGCTACGGCGTGCCCGTGGAGGCCGCCAAGGGCGGCGCCGCGACCACGTATCCGGAATACATGGCGATTCTGAAAACGCTGCCGAAGCCGCCGAAGCCCGCGCCCGCGCGCAGAGTCGAAGTAACGGTGCCGATCGGGATGTCGATCGAATAAGGAGCCGCTGTCTGTGCCTATTCCCAAGAAGTTGATTGCTGCGTGTCGCGCTGCTTGGCGCCGTCGGTTTCGCCCAGCGGGTGTCGACCCAGGCGCCTCCCGCGGGCCAGCCTGCCGCGAGCAACGCCGAGCTCGGCACGCTCCACGTGGCCGGGAACGTCTACCTGCTCGTCGGCGCCGGCGGGAACATCGGCGTGCAGACGGGCGACGAAGGCGTGCTCGTCGCGGACACGGGGCTGGCGCAGAATTCCGAGAAGGTCCTCGCCGCGATCAAGAAGCTGTCCGACAAGCCGATCCGGTGGGTGCTCAACACGCATTTCCATCCGGACCACACCGGCGGGAACGAGGCCATCGCAAAGGCAGGAAGCAAGACGAACGGCGGCCCCGCGGAAATCCTGTCGCACGAGAACGTCCTCACCCGGATGAGCGCGCCGGCCCGCAAGATCGCCGACCGCCGCGTGGCCGACCGACACGTACTTTCCCGAAGAGAAGGACATCTACTTCAACGGCGAGGCGGTCATGCTGTATCACGACCAGGCCGCCCACACCGACGGCGACTCCATCATCTTCTTCCGCAAGTCCGACGTCGTCATGGCGGGCGACATCTTCGTGACGACCTCCTATCCGTTCATCGATCAGGCTAATGGCGGCAGCATCCAGGGCGAGCTGAACGCGCTCAACCGGATCCTCGACATCGCCGTGCCGGCGCACGAACAGGAAGGCGGCACCTTCATCATCCCCGGACACGGGCGGGTCTGCGACGAAGCCGACGTGCTCGAGTACCGCGACATGGTGACGATCATCCGCGATCGCATCCAGGACATGGTCAAACGCGGAATGACCATCGAACAGGTCAAGGCGGCGAAGCCGACGCTCGACTACGACCGCCACTACGGATCAGACACCGGCTTCGTGACCACTGCGGGCTTCATCGAGGCGGTCTACAAGGACCTCTCGAAGCCCCAGGGCAAACCGATCGTCCGGTAGGAGTGACCATGAAAAACAGCATCGCGTTCGCATCCGCGATCGCGCTCGTCGCAATATCTCTCGCGGCCGGGCAGGCAACCACCGCGGCGCAGCAGCCGCCCGCCGCACCGGCCGCCCCGGCAGGGCAGCCCCCGGCGCCACCCGCGCCACCGCGCACGCCGAGGACGATCGCGCCGATCGACATCACGGGTTACTGGGTGCCGGTCATCACCGAAGACTGGCGCTGGCGGATGTTGACGCCGCCCAAGGGCGACTACGCCAGCGTGCCGATCAACGACGAGGGCCGCCGCGTGGCCGACGCCTGGAACCTGGCCAAGGACGAGGCGGGCGGCCTGTCATGCAAGCCGTACGGGATCGGCAACATCATGCGGATGCCCGGGCGCATGCACGTGACCTGGCAGGACGACACGACGTTGAAGCTCGAATTCGACGCCGGCACGCAGACGCGCCTGCTGCACTTCTCGGGCAAGGCGCCGTCGGCGGCCGACAAGGTCCAGAAGACGTGGCAGGGCTATTCCGCCGCCGACTGGGAAATCGCCGGTCAGAGCGTCGCGGTCGATCGCAACGGCATCCCGGTCGCCCCGCCGGCGGGCCGCGGTGGACGAGGCGGCGGTCGCGGTGCCCCGGCGCCGCGCGGTGGCGCGCTGCACGTCGTCACGACGAATTTCCGCGAAGGGTATCTGCGCAAGAACGGCGTGCCGTACAGCGAGAACGCGTCGATCAGCGAGTACTTCGACAAGGTGGGCCCGGAGCCCAACGGCGACGTGATTCTGCTGGTGCGCACGGTGGTGGACGATCCCAAGTATCTGCAGGTGCCGTTCATCACGAGCACGCACTTCAAGCTGGAGAAGGACGGGGCGAAATGGAATCCCTCGCCCTGCAAAATCGATCCACCCGTCGAAGTGCCGGCCAAGCAGTAGTTGGAGGTCCTCTCCCACCTCGAGCAGGCGGCGTTTTTCGCGTGGGTGCGCGAGTCGCGCTCGCTGCTCGCGTACCCGGGCATCCTGCTGCTGCACACGCTCGGCATGGCCGTCGTGGTCGGCCTGATCGCGGGCATCGATCTTCGCATCCTGGGCTTCGCCCCCGCGCTGCCGCTGGCGCCCATGCGGAAGTTCCTGCCGATCATGTGGGCGGCGTTCGCGGTCAACGCGGTGACCGGCACGATCCTCCTGGCGGCCGACGCGACGACGAAGCTGACGAACCCCGACTTCTTCGTCAAGATGGGCTTCATCTTTCTTGCGGTGATCCTGCAGCGGCTGATCGACGCGCGCGTCTTCCCCGCGGCGGCGGTGGACGATATCATCCCGCTGCCGCGACGGACGAAGGTGCTGGCCGCAAGCTCGCTCGTCTGCTGGCTGGGCGCCATCACCGCGGGCAGGCTCCTCGCGTACGTCGGTCCCGTCAGCGGCCTCTGAGCCAGGGCTGGCAGGCTCCGGTAAGATGCCTCTGCCAATGCTCGACATGCTCTCGAACCCCGCCCACGTGCATCTGTGGCTCAACCACGTGCCGACGGTCGGGTTTGGCGCGGCGCTGGTCCTCTTCATCGTGGCCCGCCTGCGAAGACACGACGTCCTCATACAAACCGGCCTGGTGATGTTCTTCGTGGTGGCCGCCGTAGCGATTGCGACTTATCTCTCCGGTAACGCCGCCGAACCGCTCCTGCAGGATCGCCCCGGCATCTCGTCCCGCGCGATCCGCGCCCATGAAGACGCCGCGCTGCTGGCGTTCGTCTGCATGGAGATCACGGGTTTTCTCGCATGGCTGGCTCTCTGGCAGTGGCGCCGCGCACCGAAGCTGGCCGGCTGGCACCTGCCGGTGGTACTCCTGGCCGCGATCGTCACCTTCGGTCTCATGGCCCGGGCCGCGGACCTGGGCGGCGAGATCCATCATCCGGAGATTGCCGCGACCGCTTCGGCAGCGCAGTCGGCTTCCGAACAGGGCGCCGCCGGCACCGCGCAGTCGATCGGTTTGTTCGTGTCGGGCCGTCCGTGGGTGTGGCCGACGGCCGAGACGATCCATTTCATCGGCCTCTCCATGCTGTTCACCGTGGTCCTGATCGTGGATCTGCGGCTGCTTGGCATGGCCAAGCGCGTGTCGTATCGGGCGGTGTACCAGCTGCTGCCGATCGGCATGCTGGGGTTCGGGCTCAATCTCGTGACCGGGCTGGCGTTTTTCCTGGGAGCCACGCCTCAGTACATCCACAACAAGACGTTCTACTGGAAGATCGTCTTCGTCGTCCTCGGCGCCATCAATCTTCTGTACTTCATGCTCGACGACGACGTCTGGGCCGTGGGGCCCGGTGACGATGCGCCGGTCGCGTCGAAGATCGCGGCGGCGTCGGCCATCTTTCTGTGGGTGGCCGTGCTGTTCTGCGGGCATATGCTGCCGTTCATCGGGAACGCATTCTGAGGATGCCCCTCTGGCTCACGGTCTGTCTCGTTGTTTCGGCGGCGGTGCTGGTGACGGGTGCTGTCGCGTACCTGATCAACACGTTGAATCACGAGTGATGCGCACATGATGGGCTGGCTGCAGTCGCTCGAGAGCAGCTCGTGGTCGATCTGGTTGAAAGAATCGCCATCGATCTGGGGATACCCGACGCTGCTGTTCTTCCACACACTGGGGATTGCGTTCTCGGCCGGCCCGAGCGTGGCGATCGATCTGCGGATTCTCGGCTTCGCCCGTCGCTTGCCGCTGCCGCCCCTGGACGCGTTTTTTAAAGTCATCTGGATCGCGTTTGCCGTCAACGCTGCATCGGGAGCCGTGCTGTTCGCGAGCGACGCAACCGCCAAGCTCGCGAACCCGGCGTTCATCGTCAAGATGACGTGCGTGCTGATAGCCATCGTCATCACGGTGATGATCCGTCGCCGCGTGTTCGGCGATTCCCAAAATCATGCCGGAACCAGCCGGTATCTGGCCGTGGCGTCGATAGTCTGCTGGTTCGGCGCGATTACCGCCGGCCGGTTCATCGCGTACTTCTAGAAGGTGTTGTCGATATGTCCAGCTGGGTCCTGCCGGTGTGCGAGAGCCTGCACTTCATCGGCATGGCCATGCTCGTCGGCATCGTCGGAGTGTTCGACCTGCGCCTGCTCGGCATGGCGAAGCGGCTGCCCGTTGCACCGCTGCAGCGGCTGATGCCGTTTGCGCTCCTCGGATTTGTCCTGAGCCTGGGATCTGGTCTTGTGTTCATCACGGCAAACCCGCGGCAGTACCTGGCGCCGCTGAGCTTGTCGTTCGTCGCCAAGATGTTTTTCATCCTGCTGGCGTGCCTGAACGTGCTGTTTTTTTATGCCACCGGCCTCAAGCGCGCGGTGGATGGCGTCGACGCCGGCCAGGATGCGCCGCTGGGCGCGAAAGTCAGCGCGGGCGTGTCCCTGTTCCTCTGGGTGGCCGTGATGTACTGGGGCCGCGTGCTCCAGTTCTTTGGAAAATCCTTCTGAGGCGATACCGATTTCGCAACGCCCTATGTCAAAAGGGTTTCTGGCGTTGGACGTGCAGTAATCGTAGAATGTCGGCCAACTGACATGGCACACAAACATTCGGCCACGTTCGTTCGAGCTTTGGCGTTCGCGGTGGCGGCCAGCGCCGTCCCGTTGCTGGCACAAGGCCCTCCGGGGCCGGTCGTCGGCACCGACCTGTCGGGCGAATGGGCGCCGCGGTTCCACGAGGACCAGCCGGAACGCATACCGGGTCCCGATATCGGCGACTATCTCGGCCTGCCGATCAACGAAGCCGCGCGCCTGCACGGCGACAGCTGGGACGCCTCCCTCCTGACGCTGCCCGAACATCAGTGCAAACCGCATCCGGCCGACTACTCGCCGCGCGGTCCGGCGAACCTGCGCATCTGGCGTGAGTTCGACGGTCCCACGCAGCAGCTCGTGGCGATCCACACGCACATTTCGTGGCAGCAGCCCGAGCGGACAATCTGGATGGACGGGCGCCCGCATCCGCCCGAATACGCCGCGCACACGTGGCAGGGTTTCTCGACGGGCAAGTGGGACGGCGACATGCTGACCGTGACGACCACCCATCTGAAGATGGGATGGATTCGCCGGAACGGAATCCCGCGCAGCGACAAGGCGGTGCTCACCGAGCACTTCGTGCGCCATGACAACGTGCTGACGCTGATCTCCGTGATCGACGATCCCGTGTATCTGACCGAGCCGTTCATCCGGACCACGAACTGGGCGCTCGATCCGCATCAGCAGATCGCGCCGTATCCGTGCCAGTACGTCACCGAGATCAATCGCGCGCAGGGTTACGTGCCGCATCATCTTCCAGGCACGAACACATTTCTTCGCGAGTTCGCCGTGAAGGAAAAGCTCCCGTTCGAGCCCACGCGCGGCGGCGCCGAGACGATGTATCCGGAGTACGCATTGAAGTTGAAAGACATGGCGCCGGCGAAGACGGCCGACAAGTAGGAGCCCGCATGCAGAGACACGCCTTGAAGCTGGCCGTTGGAACGGCGGCCGTTGCCGCCGCGCTCATGTACCTGGGAGCATCCGGCGAAGCCCGGCAGGCGCCGCAGACCGGCGGTGGGGGCCGTGGCGGCGCCCGGGGCGCCGCACCAGCGCCAGCGGCCGCGGATGCCGAACTGCACACGCTCCACGTCCAGGGCAACGTCTACATGCTCGTGGGCGCCGGCGGCAACATCGCCGTGCAGATCGGCGACGACGGCGTGCTGCTGGTGGACACCGGTCTGGCGGCAAACGCCGACAAGGTCGTGGCCGCCATCCGCACGCTGAGCAACAAGCCCATCCGCTACATCGTCAACACGCACGTGCATCCGGATCACGTCGGCGGCAACGACGCCATCGGCAAGCTTGGCAGCACGATTGCCGGCGGGAACGTCGGCGCCGGGGCTGGCGTGGGGGCCGGCATCATCGCGCACGAGAACGTGCTCAATCGGATGAGCGCGCCCACAGGGCAGCAGGCGCCGTTTCCGACGACCGCGTGGCCGACCGACACGTACATCTCGAAGCAGAAGGAGCTCTTCTTCAACGGCGAGTCGCTGCAGATCATCCACCAGCCCGCGGCTCACACCGACGGCGACAGCATCGTCTACTTCAGGAAATCCGATGTGATCGCGGCCGGCGACCTGTTCGTGACGACGACGTACCCGTTCATCGATCAGGCCCGGGGCGGCAACATCACCGGGATCATCGCGGCGCTCAACAACATGCTCGACATCGCCATCCCGAAGGCCATGCAGGAGGGCGGGACGTACATCATTCCGGGGCACGGGCGCCTGACCGACGAGGCCGATTTGCTCGAATACCGCGACATGATCACGATCATCCGCGACCGCATTCAGGACGGCGTCAAGCGCGGCCTCACGCTGGAGCAGGTCAAGGCCGGCAAGCCGACACTCGATTACGACGCCCGCTGGGGAGCGACGACGGGCTTCTGGACGACGGATCAGTTCATCGAGGCCGTTTACAAGGATCTCGGCAAGGCTAAGAAATAGGGAAGCGCAGGCCTTCGGGCGGGCGGGTGTAGCGCAGGCCTTCAGGCCTGCCTTGGCTTCAGAGGACGGCATGATTCGTATTTTTCGTGTGTTGGCGATCGTGATGACAGTCGGCCTGTCGGGCGGCGCGCTGGTCGCGCAGCAGCCCGCCGCGGCGCCGGCGCCCGGCACCGCGCGCTCGATTGCGCCGATCGATCTCACCGGCAACTGGGTGTCGATCGTCACGGAAGACTGGCGGTTTCGCATGGTGACGCCGCCGAAGGGCGATTACGCGAGCGTCCCGCTCAACGCGGCCGCGCGCGCCGTCGCCGATGCGTGGGACCCGGCGAAGGACACCGCCGCAGGCAACGCGTGCAAGGCGTACGGCGCGGCCGCCATCATGCGGGTGCCGGGCCGCCTGCATATCACGTGGCAGGACGACACGACGCTCAAGATCGAAACCGATGCCGGCACCCAGACAAGGCTCCTGCATTTCACGGGCACGCCCGGCGGCGATCCCAGCTGGCAGGGTTACTCGGCCGCCGCGTGGGAACTCGCGGGCGCGGCCCCCGGTGGCGGAGGGCGCGGCGGCCCGGCTCCAGCCCCGGCTCCCGCCGGCGGCACCGTGACACCTCCGGCCGGCGGTCAGGCGCGTGGCGGACGCGGAGGGGCACCGCCGCGCGGCGGATCCCTGAAAGTCGTCACAACGCGTCTCAAGGAAGGGTACCTGCGCAAGAACGGCGTGCCCTACAGCGAGAACACGGTCGTCACCGAGTACTTCGATCGTCATTCGGAGAGCAACGGCGACGAGTGGTTCACGGTGACCACGATCGTGGAAGATCCGAAATATCTTCAGCAGACGTTTATCACGAGCACGCACTTCAAGAAGGAAGCCGACGCGTCGAAGTGGTATCCCGCGGCCTGTAAGGCAAGTTAAGCAAGTTAGGCAAGTTAAGCCAGCCAGGCCGGGCGCCAGCTCGTAGCGTCCGGCTTTAGCCGGACGAGTTATCTATGTCCAATAATTCTTCCGCCGATCCACGCCTGCTCGACCTGTATCGTGAGTATTCCGCCGGTCGCGTCAGCCGCCGCGGTTTTATTCGGGGTGCGTCTGCCGTGCTCGCCGCGGGCGCATCGATTCCCGCGTGGATGTTGGGCAGTCCTGCGCACGCGGCAGCTGCTCAGACCGGCGGCGCCGGTCGGCGCGCCGGCGCTCGCGCCGCTCGACCTCGCCGAATGGAGCTACTTCTTCGTCGGCGTGGAACGAATCGAGATGGCCCGCGGGTCGTTCGTGAACGGCAAGCAGATGTACGTCGAGTCGTTCATCCCCGCGCAGGTGCGTCATCCCTATCCAATCGTGCTCGTGCACGGCGGCGGTGGACAGGGGCTCGACTGGATGGGGACACCGGACGGCCGCCGCGGCTGGGCGCAGATTCTCCTCGAGGAAGGTTACAAGGTCTACGTTGTCGATCGCCCCGGTCACGGGCGATCGCCCTTTCATCCCGACGTGGACGGTCCGTTCCCGGCTCAGAATCTTCCGCTCGAGCAGATGTCGGGGCAGTTCACGCCGCCCAACGCGTCGCGGCCCGCGAACAACGAGCTCCGCAAGCTGCACAACCAGTGGCCCGGGACCGGCGAGGTCGGGTCGCGCGACCTCGATCAGCTCGTCGCCTCACAGGGCGGATCGTACGTGCAGGCCGGCGGGTTCGCTGCGCCCGCAGCGGGCGCGGCCGGCCGGGGTGCCGGACGCGGCGCGGGCCAGGCCGCGGGAGCTGGCGGACCAGCTGGAGCCGGACCGGCGCGGGGTGGCGCGCCAGCCGTTGCGGCGCTCCACCGGTGCTTGGTGCTTCCGGCATGCCCGCCGGCGGCCCGGACAGCCAGCACATGGTGTGGCGTCAGCGCGGCGCGATGCTGCTCGACAAGATCGGTCCGGCGATCATCATGACGCACTCGGCCGGCGGCCCGTTTGGCTGGCTCGTCGCCGAGATTCGCCCGAACCTCGTGAAAGGCATCGTCGCGATCGAAGGCGGCGGCCAGCCGTTCGGCGGCGCCAACGTCTGGGGGATGTCCACGATCCCTGTCACGTACGATCCGCCGGTGTCCGATCCGTCGGAAATCAAGTTGAAGCGCATCGAGTCGCCCGAGCCTGGCGTCAACGCGTATCAGCTGCAGGAAGAGCCCGCGCGCAAGCTGAAAAACCTGCAGAACATCCCCATCGTCATCGTCACCGCCGAAGCGTCGTTTGCCTCGCCCGGCAATCCCGGCGGCGTCGCGTACTTCAAGCAGGCGGGCTGCAAGGCCGAGGAGATGCGGCTCGTCACGCTCGGCATCCACGGCAACGGCCACATGATGATGGTCGAGAAGAACAACCGCGAGGTGCTCAAGCCGATTCTCGAGTGGGTCGCGAAGAATGTCGAGAACGCGAACCGGAATGCGAAGGCGTCCGCTCCCAAGCCAGCGGCGAAGAAGGAAGATTCAACGGCGATGACGCTGGCCGATACCGGCTACTTCTGGGTCGGCACCGAGCACAAGAAGATGCCCTACGGCACGATCATCACCGGCCAGATGTTCGTGCAGTATTTCACGCCGGCCCAGGTCCGCCATCCGTATCCGATCGTGCTGGTGCACGGCGGCGGCGGCACGGCGCTGCACTACATGGGCGTGGGAGAGAAAGCCGGCTGGGCGCACTACTACGTCCAGGAAGGCTACCGCGTGTACCTGGTCGATCGGCCGGGACACGGTCGCGCGCCGTATCATCCCGACTCGCTCGGACCGATCGGTCCGAACGTCAGCTACGCGGCGATCGCGGCCGACACGCGGCGCGCGGCTGTCGGGCCGAATCATCAGTGGCCGGGCACCGGCGACAACGGCGATCCGCTGCTCGATCAGGTGCTCGCCGGCCAGAACGCCGCGCCGCAGGACAACGTCTTCGCGCACACGTTGTGGGCGAGCCGCGGCGCCGAGCTGCTCGAGAAGATCGGGCCCGCGATCATCCAGGTGCACTCGGCGGGCGGGCCGTTCAGCTGGATCGTCGCGAACGAGCGCCCGAACCTGGTCAAGGCGATCATCAACGTTGAAGGCGGCGGCCAGCCGTTCACCGCGGGAACGCCGTGGGGGCTGACCGACGTCCCGATGGTCTACGACCCGCCCGTGTCCGATCCGGCGCAGCTCGCGACGCGCGACGTGACCGGTGCCGGCGGTGCGGTGTACAAGCTGCAGGCCGACCCGGCGCGAAAGCTGAAGAACCTCCAGAACATTCCCACCATCTACGTCGTCGCCGAACGGTCAGGGCGCAATGGCGCGCCCGTGGTCGCGTTCCTGAAGCAGGCCGGAGTGGACGCCGAGGAGTTCAACCTGAAGGACAAGGGAATCCTCGGCAACGGGCACTTCATGATGCTCGAGAACAACCGCCGGCAGGTGTTCGACGCGATTCGCGGCTGGCTCGAGCAGAAAATTCCGGCCAAAACGTAGCAGGCATGCTGAAGCGCGGTCTGAAACGTAAAACGTAAAACGTAAAACGACAGAAGGAAGAACGAAGAATTCCTGAGAACGTCTAACAGAACCGCCGATCCGGGCCGATAAAGGATCGGAGGATCTGATGTCACGACGCGTGCTGATGGCCGCCGCCTTGTTGCTGGGGCTTGGAACGCCCCTGGGCGCGCAGGACGAGGGCTCGCTGCGATCGTTCTTCGAAGGCAAGCGCGTCATGGTGAGCATCGACATGCCCGGCACGTCAGACGGCATCGATGTCCAGGCGGATTCCAGCCAGCCTCTCGACTACCGTGAGTACGGCCAGCGTCTGAAACAGTACGGGACGGCGATCCACTCGCGGCAGTCGGCAACGGTGACCCTCGTGAAGATCAAGGGGGATCACATCGAGTTCCAGTTGAATGGCGGCGGCTACGGCACGTTCGGGGACGATACCAGCACGTCGGTGTCGATTCCATACGTCCAGCCGAGCAACCGGGAGCGTGAGCTCGATCGGCTGATCAAGGAAGAAGACGATTCGCACAAGCGCCGGCGACTCGAGGACGAGCGTGACGAGCTTCGCGAGCGGCGCGAGCGCCAGAATCGCCGCATCGACGCGGACCGTGCGATTGCCGAGGCCCACAAGCGGGAAGTCGTGGACGAGCGGCGGCGGAAGGGCGGATCCCGATTCAACCTCCGCTACCAGGGTTCGGTGCCGGCCGGCATCAAGCCCGATGAAGTGATGGCGGCCCTGGCCGAGTTCGTGGATTTCTCGTCCCTCGGCTACCACCCGCCGACCCCGGTGTTTTCGCGCGACGGCCGGGACAGCGATCACAGCGACGACAGGGACGACCGGACGGTCGCGCCGCGCAAAGGGATGACGCGCGAGGAGGCCGAGCACGAGTTCGGCCCGCCCGCGAGCGAGAACGAACATCGCGAGGGCGGCTTGAGGGTCGTCACCCTCAGATTCGTTCTGCGCAACCAGCAGATCGTGGGCGATTTCGTCGAAGGCGTCCTGGTCCGCTTCTCGACCTCGTCTCGGTAAGGCCAGCGCCCGGTCCAGCCGGACGTGTGGCGATCCATGCATCCTGTAAGGATGCCTCGGGCATTTGGCGCACCTGCTCCGCCGGACCGTGTAAATGGTTTGGCCTGCCTATAAGTAAAATAGCTGTATGAAGCGCATCCCGTCAGTTCTCTTAGCTCTTGCAATTACGACATTTACGGTCGGATTTTCGACCGCTCGTGCTCAGCAGCCCGCCTCCGCCCTCGACGGCATCTACGCCGACGAGCAGGCCCAGCGCGGCGGAAAGGTCTACGCCGACAACTGCGCCACCTGCCACGGCGACAAGCTGGAAGGCACCAACACAGGAGGTCCGGCGCTCTCGGGGAAAGACTTCATCAACGGCTGGAAGGGCATGACAGCCGGCGAACTGATCGACAAGATCTCGATGGACATGCCGTCGAACGCCCCGGGCACGCTGAAGCCCGATCAGTATGCGGACGTGATGGCGTACGTCCTGAGCGTCAACAAGTACCCAGCCGGCAAGACGCCGCTGCCGACGACGTCCGCGACGCTGAAGGCCGTCAAGATGCTGGAGCCGAAGTAGCGGAGCCATTGAGCGCCTGCACGCGGATGTCGGCGTGGGGTGTCGCGCTCGCGCTCGGCGCTGCGCCGGCGGCATTCGCGCATCACAGTGCCGCGGCCACCTACGCCGCAGACGACACGATCGCCGTCAGGGGCACTGTGATCCAGTTCAGGTGGACGAACCCGCACTGTCATGTGTACATCGAGGTCGAACGCGGACCGTTCAAGGGGCGGACGTACACGGTTGAACTGGGCAGTCCGGGAGCATTGTCGAGCGACGGATGGAGCCGGACGATGGTGCGGGCCGGCGACGATGTGGAGATGATCGTGCATCCATCACGCTCGGGGGCGGCCGCGGGTTTGTGCCGGCAGTGTGCAATGACGATTAACGGCAGGCCGACGAAATCGCGGACACCGGCGTCGTGAATCGGCGCCCGTCTTCGAGCCCGTCGTGTGGCGCGAGGCGACAACAGTAGAGTAGAATTTCGAGCGCCGAACAGGAGGAGATTTCGTGTCAAGTTTTGCCCGCAGAGTTCGTGTTTCTCAAGTGTCCATTCTCGCGGTTGCCGCCGCGTGCATCCTGTCGTTCACCGCCTCTGCCGGCGCGCAAGTCAAGAATCCCGAGGCAGCCAAGATCAAGAACCCGGTGAAGCCGTCAGCCGAGTCGATCGCCGCCGGGAAAACGGCGTACGGTAAATACTGCAAGTTCTGCCATAACGAAGACGCGACGGGCAACGGCGCGCTGGCGCCGAAGGACACGCATCCGCCGAACCTCGTGGACGCCACGTGGGATCACGGTTCCACCGACGGCGAGATCTTCACGAGCATCAAGGAAGGCATCGGCCCCAAGTTCGACATGAAGCCGATGAAGACCAAGATGATGGACACCGACATCTGGAATGTCGTGAACTACCTGCACAGCATCGCGAAAAAGTAGCCTCGCCGGATGCGCGCACGCTGCTGGCTTGTCATTCTGGGAATTTGGGCGTGCGCGTCCGCGTGTACGCCGCCGCCCTCGTCCAGCGTCTTCACGACCGCCCATTCGACGAACATGGCGGCGGTGCGCGACTTCTTCGGCATGCGCGCGTCGGCGGAGCAGCCGATTCCGTTTCCGCACAAGACGCACATCGAGAAGGCGATGCTCAAGTGCACGGAGACGTGCCACGAGTCGGTGGAGAAAGGGCCGGCCGCCGGTATTCCGAGCGTGAAGACCTGCATGATCTGCCACGACTCGATCGCGACCGATCGGCCGTTGATTCAGAAGGTCACGGATTACTCCAAGCGCGGCGTCGACATTCCGTGGCAGCGGGTCTACGGCTTCACCCCCGAGGTCCACGTCCGCTTCAATCACGCGCCGCATATCCGTGCCAAGGTGGAGTGCACCAACTGCCACGGCGACGTCGCCAAGATGACGGTGGCCGAACGGAAGGTCGATCACTCCATGGGATTCTGCGTGGACTGTCATCGCGAGAAGAAGGCGTCGAACGACTGCCTCACGTGTCATTTCTAGGTCATTTCCAATCATGGATCGCCGAAACTTCATCAAGCTGACAGCGGTCACCGGCGGCGCCGTCACGCTCGCGAGTTGCGGCAATCCCGAGCACGAGCTGATCCGGTTCGTGCCGGACGAGGACCTCACGCCCGGGCTCGCCGAGCTGAAACCTGGCGTGTGCCCGCAGTGCAGCGCGGGATGCGGCACGACCATTCGCGTCATGCAGGCCGACGTGGACACCGTGCGAAACGGCCAGGCCGGCGTGGTCACGATGAGCGTGGCGAAGAAGCTCGAAGGCAACGCGACGCATCCCGTGAACCAGGGTGCGCTCTGCCCGCGCGGCCAGGCGGCGATCCAGATCGCGTATCACCCCGACCGGATTACCCAGCCGCTGAAGCGTCGGGGCGCGAAGGGCAGCAACGACTTTCAGCCCATCAGCTGGGACGCGGCCATCGCGGAGCTGGTCGCCCAGCTCGACGGCCTGGCCGGCGTCGAACGCGCAGGCAGCGCTGGCGTGCTGGACCAGGCCGGGCTCGAGCGCGCGCCACGACCTGACGACGATGTTCCTTTCGCGGTTCGGCGCGGCGGCGCCCACCACGTTCGAGTTGTTCGGCGATGATGTGCTTCGGCGGGCGAACCTCATGAGCTTCGGCCGCGAGCAGCTGCCGACGTTCGACCTCGCCGCGTCGCGGTACGCGATCTCGTTCGGCGCGGACTTCCTCGGCACGTGGAACAGTCCGGTCGCGCAGGCGTCCGCGTACGGACGCATGCGGCAGGGACGTCGGGGTATTCGCGGCGCGTTCGTCCAGGTGGAACCGCGCATGTCGCTGACCGGCGCGAGCGCGGACGAGTGGGTGGCCATTCGACCCGGCACCGAAGGCGTGCTGGCGCTTGGCCTCGCGCACGTGATCATGCGCGAGAAGCTCCGCCCGGCCGATGCCGCGGGCCGTGCCGGCGCGCTCGTCGACGGCTGGTCGAAGGGCCTCGCCGACTACACGCCGCAGGCTGTCGAACAGAAAACGAGCGTGAAGGCCGCCCGCGTCGAGCGGCTGGCGCGCGAGCTGGCCGAGCAGCGCCCGTCGGTGGCCCTGATCGCAGGCGCTCCGCTCGCGCAGGCGCACGGGTTGTTCCAGGCGCTGGCCGTCAACGCGCTCAACGCGCTGCTCGGCAGCGTCGGGACGCCGGGGGGCCTGTCGTTCATGCCGCAGGTCGATGCGGCCGCCGCGTCACCACCGCCACGCCCGTCACGTCCGCTCCGGGCCGTTGCCGCCGATATTCTCGCCGCCGACAAATCGCCCGTTCAAGTGCTCTTGCTCGACGGCGTCAACGCCGTGCACGCGACGCCTCCGGGCTGGCGCGTGCGCGACGCCGTCCTCAAGGTCCCGTTCGTCGTCAGCTTCGGCAGCTTTCTGGACGACACCAGCGTGCTCGCGGATCTGATTCTGCCGGACCACGCGTTTCTCGAATCGTGGACCGACGCGCGGCCGGAGTCGGGGGCGGCGATCGCGCTGACGACCGTCGCGGGCCCCGTGATGAAACCGCTGTATCAGACGCGCTCGACGCCTGACGTGTTGCTCGACGTTGCGAAGAAGCTCAAACAGCCGATCAAACCCGAACTGGCGTGGGCGTCGTTCGACCAGATGCTGCAGGCCTCGATCGGCGAAGACGGCTGGGCAACCGCCACGAAACAGGGCTGGGTGGAGATCAAGGGCAAAGGGCAGGGGGCCGAACGCAAAGGGCAAGGGGCCGAGGGCAAAGGGCAGAGCGACATCGCGCGCGAGGCCGTGTTCGACGGCGACGCCGCGCAGTATCCCTTTCACTTCCTCCCGTACGCGTCGCAGGCGTTCCTCGACGGTTCGCTCGCGCACCTGCCGTGGCTGCAGGAGATGCCGGATCCGATGTCGACGGCCATGTGGAGCTCGTGGGTCGAGATCAACCCGCAGACCGCAGGCCGCCTGGGCATCGGCGATGGCGATGTCGTCGAGATCGCGTCGGCGCACGGAACGGTGCGGGCGCCGGCCCTGATCTCGCCGGGCATCGCGCCCGACGTGCTCGCGATGCCGGCGGGGCAGGGGCACGAGACGTTCACCCGCTACGCGAGCGGTCGCGGGAGCAATCCCATGAAGGTGCTCGGGCCGTCGGTCGAGCCGGTCACGGGCGCCCTCGCCTGGGCGGCGACACGCGTCAAGCTGACGCGCATCGGCGATCCCGACGGCACCCTGATCCGGTTTGCCGGCTCGCTCACCGAGGCCGAGCACACGCACCGTTGAGCACACGAGCCATGAGTTACGAGCCACGAGCCACGAGCCACGAGTAACGAGCCAACGAGTAACGAGTAACGGTATATGTCACATCGCTGGGGCATGGTCGTCGATCTGGATCGCTGCACGGGCTGTGAAGCGTGCGTGGTCGCGTGTCACGCCGAGAACAACATCCCGACGGTGGGCGCTTCCGAAGCCGCGCGCGGCCGCGCGATGCACTGGCTGCGCGTCGAACGGTACCTGGGAGGGTGAGTTTCCCGATGTCCGGCTGAAGTTCCGGCCCGTGCTCTGCCAGCAATGCGACGCCGCGCCGTGCGAGCCCGTCTGTCCGACGTACGCCAGCCATCACACCGAGGAAGGCCTGAACGCGCAGGTCTACAACCGCTGCATCGGCACAAGGTATTGCGCGAACGCCTGCTCGTACAACGTCCGGTTCTTCAACTTCTTCAACCCGGTGTGGGAGAAGCCGCTCCACCTGCAGCTCAACCCCGACGTCTCGCTCCGCGAAGTGGGCGTCATGGAGAAGTGCACGTTCTGCGTGCAGCGGATCAAGGCGACCACGCAGCAGGTCAAGGCGGAGAATCGTGAACTGAAGGACGGCGAGCTGAAGCCCGCGTGCGCGCAGTCCTGTCCGGCGACGGCGATTGTCTTCGGCGACCTGAACGATCCCGAGAGCCAGGCGTCGCGGCTCTCACGCTCGAGCCGCGGCGAGAAACTGCTCGAAGACCTTGGCACGCTGCCGAATGTCACCTACCTCAAGGGGCAAGCCCAGGCATGACCGACTCGGCGCAGAAGATGACCGAGGATCTGCTCCGTCCCCTGCTGGTGACGTCGTGGCGTTTCTACGCCCTCGTCGCGGTCCTGTTCGGCATCGTCCTGCTCGGTGTCGGGTCGTTTGCGTACCAGGTCGATCGCGGCATCGGCGTCTGGGGGCTCAACTGGCCCGTCTTCTGGGCGTTCGACATCACGAACTTCGTGTTCTGGATCGGCATCAGCCACGCCGGCACGCTCATCTCGGCGATCCTGAGACTCGTGAATGCCGGCTGGCGGCGTCCCGTCACCCGGTGCGCCGAGGTGATCACGGCGTTCGCGCTGATGATCGGCGCGATGTTCCCGATCGTGCACCTCGGCCGGCCGTGGCTGTTCTTCTGGCTCATGCCGTATCCGACAGAGCGGCAGATCTGGCCGAATTTCAGGTCGCCTCTCGTCTGGGACTTTTTCGCGATTTCGACGTATCTGACCGGCAGCCTCCTGTTTCTCTACCTGCCGACGATTCCGGACTTCGCGCTCGTTCGCGACCGGACGTCCGGCTGGCGTCACAAGATCTACGGTGCGCTGGCGCTCGGCTGGCGCGGCACGACCAGGCAATGGCACCGGCTGGAAACCGCCATGCAGATCATGGCGATTGCCATCATTCCGGTTGCCGTGTCCGTGCACACGATCGTGTCGTTCGACTTCTCGATGGCGATCGTGCCGATGTGGCATTCCACCATCTTCGGCCCGTACTTCGTGGCCGGCGCCATCTTCAGCGGCATCGCGGCCCTCATCATCGCGATGGCCGCGCTGCGCAAGTTCCTGCACCTCGAGGCGTACCTGCACCCGGTCCATTTCGAGAACCTCGGCAAGCTGCTGCTCATGATGAGCCTGCTGTGGGGGTACTTCGTCTTCGCGGAACGGCTGACAACCTGGTACGGCAACGAGTCCTCGGAGATGTCCGTCTTCTGGGCCACCCAGCGCGGATCCTACGCCCCGCTCTACTGGACGATGGTCACGGTCAATTTCATCGTGCCGGTGTTTATCCTGTCCTTCAAGAAACTGCGTACCGTGGCGGGGTGCGTCGTCGCCTCCTGCGGTGTCGTCGTGGGGATGTGGCTCGAGCGGTTCCTGATCATCGTGCCGACGCTGAGCCACAAATACCTTTCGTATTCGTGGGGCTCCTACCGTCCCCGGATGCCGGAGATTCTGCTGCTCGTCTCGACGTTCGGCGCGATGGGGCTGCTGTACGTCCTCTTCTCGAAGTTCGTCCCGATCATCTCGATCTGGGAGCTCAAGGTCGGCGAACAGCCGGAGGTCGTGGACGCCGAGGTGACGCGCGACGAGGCGGCCACGCTGTGGAGGACGAACCCCTGATGGCTGCACGCCTTCCGGCGATGTACGGTCTGTTCGAGCAGCCAGAGGCGGCGCAGCTGGCGTTCACGGCTCTCCGCCAGGCGGGCGTCGCGGAGCCGGATATCACCGTCATCTCGTCCGAACCGTTCGAGCACTTCGAGTTCAGTCATCGCGATCGGTCGCTCGCGCTCTTCAGGCTCGCTGGCATCGGGGGCGTGCTGGGGTTCATTATTGGCGTGTCACTGACCGCCGGGACCGAGCGCGCCTGGCCCATCAATGTGGGCAACATGCCGATCCTGGCGTGGTGGCCGAACCTGGTCATCATCTTCGAGCTGACGATGCTCTCGGCGATCCTCACGACCGTTGTCTCGTTGCTCGTCACCGCGCGTTTACCGTCGCGTGCCGCGTCCATGTACGATCCGGAAGTGTCGGACGGCAAGATCCTGGTCGGTGTCGCGCTGACGGCCGATCGAACGCCCGATGCGATCCGCCGTGCGCTCGACGCCGGCGGGGCGCTTGCCGTGAAGACCGCCGACTTTCAGAGCTGAGAGGAGAACACCCATGAAATCCTGGTCGAAAGGACTGGTCTTCGCCGTCACCGCCATGACCGTGGCGTGGCTGACCAGCATCACGTTCGCGTCGAACGCGGCATCATCCGGCGGGGCACTTCCGAAGCCGCCGGCGATCGCGCCCGGGACGGCCGTTCCTCTCCACGCGGCGCCCGCCTTCAAGCAGGCGGCCCAGGCGGCTCAGATGACGGCGAAACCCCAGATGTCCGAGGCCGTCTTCAAGAACGTCCAGGTCCTCAAGGGCATCCCGGTCGACGAGTTCATGGGGACGATGGGCGTCTTCACGACGTCGCTCAGCCTGTGCTGCGGCAACTGCCACACCGGCGCCGGCACGTCGGATCCCAAGTGGGAAGACGATACGGGCTCGCCGCAGACCGCCCGGAAACGCACCGCCCGCGCGATGATCCAGATGGTGCAGAACATCAACCGGACGAACTTCGGCGGACGGCAGGTGGTGACGTGCTGGACGTGCCACCGCGGCCAGCTGTCGCCGAGCGTAACGCCGCCGCTCGACTTCGCGTACGGGGAAGCCGTCGTCACGCCGCCGGACATCCTGCTGCGCGACCCGAATGCCGCCAGGACCGTCGATCAAATCTTCGCCAGGCTGGTCGAGGCGGAGGGTGGCGCGGCACGCGTCAACGCGCTCACGAGCTACACCGCCAAGGGCAACAGTCTGTTGTTCGGCGAAGTCGGCAAGGGGAACCCCGCGGAGATCTACGCGAAGTCCGATGGCAAGGTCGCGACGTACGTTCATCAGCAGGAAGGCGACGTGGTGCGCGCGTACGACGGCACGACCGCGTGGTGGCAGCTGCCGCTCACGGTCACGCCGCAATATCCGCTCACGGCGACCCTGCTCGAAGGCGCGAAGTTCGACGCCATGATGGCGTTCCCGTGGAAAATCCGGCCGTTCTTCACGACGTGGCGCGTCAGCTTCGGTCAGACCATTGACGGCGTCGACGTCGACGTCCTGCAGGGCGCCACGCCCACGGGCATGATCGGCACGCTCTACTTCGACAAGAAGACGGGCCTCCTCAAACGCTATATCCGCTACGCGAACACCATGGTCGGCCGCATCCCGACGCAGGTGGACTACGACGACTACCGCGACGTGGCCGGCGTGAAGATGCCGTTCAAATACAGCTATGCGTGGGTGAGCGAGCGCGACGACTGGACGTTCACAAGCTACGAACCCAACGTGACGATCGACAACGCCAGGTTCGGACGGCCCGATCCCAAGACGGCCGGAGAAGTCAGCGGGCGGAAGGGCAAGTAGCTGGCAGGCTGCTGAAGAGCGCAGCCTCGGGAACTACAAACGTAAAACGAAGAACGGCGGAATTCCGGCGCATCTTCGTCGTTCTACATTTTGCGTTCTCCATTCAGGGCGGTATTTGCCTGCGCCCTGCTAGAATCGCCGTTCGACGAGCGGGTGTGAGGCGTCGGGACTTCGCGCCACTGACTTCCGTGAAAACCGCTTGAGCGGCCGTTCTCGCGTTGCTCGTCCTGGTGCTCGCCGCCGCGCCTTGCGCGGCCGAATGGCGCCGGCTCGACAGCCCGAACTTCACCATCATCGGCGACGTGGGTGCCGGCGAACTGCGCGATCTGGCCGTGAAGTTCGAGGGTTTCCGCGAAAGCCTCGGCCGCGCGCTCGGCGCGCGCGCGACCGCCGCGGCGGTGCCCACGGTCATCATCGTTTTTCCGACCGACAAGGCCTTCAGCCCGTTCAAGCCGACGTACCAGGGCAAGCCGCGAGCCGATGTCCGCGGGTTTTTTGTCCCTGGCGCGAACATCAATTACATCCTCATGGAAAGCGACGGCAGCGAGCGCGTCGTGTTCCATGAGTACGCTCACCTGATCGTCTCCAACACGATCACCAACCCGCCCGTCTGGCTGAACGAGGGGCTGGCGGAGTTCTACAGCACCTTCAAGCTGATGGACGGCAAGCGCGCGCAGATCGGACTGGCCATCGGCGAACATCTGGCCGCGCTGAGGACGAACGGTCGCGTGCCGTTGCCCGAGCTGCTCAAGGTCGATCAGCGGTCACCGCTGTACAACGAAACTGCGCGCGCGTCGATCTTCTATGCGGAGGCGTGGGCGCTCACGCACATGATCCTGAACGGTCAGCCCAGCCGCGTGACCGAGCTCTCCGCGTATCTGCGTGCGGTGGCCGACGGCAAGCCGGAGGCGCGTGCGTGGGAGGAGACGTTTGGCACCGAGCGAACCGAGCAGGAGTTCCGGCAGTACCTGACGCGCAACCTCTTCAACACCGTGGTCATCGACTTTCCCGAAAAGGTGGCGCAGCTGTCCGCGACAGCGACAGCGCTGCCGCCCGCCGACGTCGCGGCGTTTCTCGGCGCTTACCTCGTGTCGCACAGACAGGACGACGAAGCGGCCGTGCTGCTCGAGCAGGCGCTGAAGATCGACCCGGCCAATTCCCGGGCAGCCGTCGCGACAGCGGAACTCGAGATGCGCCGTCAACAATACGGCGGCGCGGAGAAGCGGCTGACAGGTCTCGGCAAGACCGACGATTGGCTCGTGGCTTACAGCGCCGCGATGGCGATGGCCGAACTGGCCGGCGTCGGGATCGCCGGGTCTCCGAACACCGAATTGATCCAGGCTGCGCGCCGTCAACTCGATGTCGTCCAGCGCGACCGCGGCGAGGTCCCGAATGTGATCGCGCACCGCGCGGCGCTGGAGCTGACCGGCCCCGAACCGCCGACAGTTGAAGCCAGCGCGTCCATTGCCCGCGCCCGCGCACTGGCGCCGGGGCGGTACGATTACGCGTTCATCGAGGCCCAGATCTTCAGCCGCCGCGGCCAGTTTGACGCCGCCCGCGCCGCGATCGCCCCGCTGATGTCGGGCCTGTATCCTCCCGGCGTGCGCGATTCGGCCCGCAGCCTCATGGGGTATGTCGTGGCAGTGGAGGAGCGGCGTAAAGCCGGCGCGCGCGACGACGTTTCTAACTTCCTCGCCGCATCGGGGTCGAAGTCCGTTCCCGTGCCGGGCATCGACGAACCGCCGCGCCAGACTGGCGGATCGCCGAAGTTCATCCCCTCGTTTCGCGTGGTTCAGGCGGGCGAAGAGCGGGTGGAAGGCACACTCGAGCGAATCGATTGCGCGGCCAGCGGTACGGCGACGTTTGGCCTGAGAGAGGGCGGCAGCCCCGGTCCGCTCAGGGCACGGCTGAGCGACGTGGAGTTCATCACCTATCGAGACGACCTGACGGGGGGCGTCAAGTGTGGTGCGATGCCGCCGCAGATGCGCGTCTACATCACCTGGCATCCCGGTGGACAGCCGGGGAGCGAACGGACAGTCGTCGCTGTTGAATTCCTCCCAAAGTAACCACGAGCCACGAGCCACGAGCCCCGAGCCCCGAGCCACGAGCTACGAGGAGACGTTGACCACGAATCGCCCCCTGGCGTTCCCTGCCGCGAGCGTCGAGAAGGCGCGGGGAAGGCCGGCGAGATCGATTTCGCGCGCGATGGAGTGGAGCATCTTGGGCTTCATGTCCGTCGCGAGACGCCGCCAGATCTCGATCCGCGGCGCCATCGGACACATCACCGAATCGATGCCAAGCAGGTTGACGCCGCGCAGGATGAACGGCACCACGGTGGTGTTGACTTCAGTGCCGCCCGTCAGTCCCGAGTTCGCGATGCTCGCGCGGTAGTTCATCGTCTTGGTCAGCCACGCGAGCGTGTCCCCTCCAACCGGATCGACGGCGCCCGCCCACATCATCTTTTCCAGCGGCCGCGGACTCTTCTGCGCGAGCGACCGCGGGACGACGTCGGTCGCGCCGAGCGATTTCAGGTAGTCGTGTTCGGTCTCTTTGCCGGTCATCGCGGTGACCTGGTAACCCAGGCCCGCGAGAATCGCGACCGCGATGCTCCCGACGCCGCCGGTGGCTCCGGTGACCAGCACGGGACCCGTTCCCGGCTTCAGGCCGTTCTCTTCCAGGCGGATGACGGACATGGCGGCGGTGAATCCGGCCGTGCCGAGCGTCATGGCGTCGCGCGGGCTGAGGCCGGAAGGAATCCTGACGACCCAGTCGGCTGGTACGCGCACGAACGCGGCGTAGCCTCCGTCGTTGGCGACTCCCAGATCGTAACCGGTCACGAGGACGTGATCGCCCTCGCGGAATCGCGCGTCCGTGCTCGAGGCCACCGTTCCGGCCACGTCGATGCCGCCGATGATCGGCAGGCGCTTCAGGATCTTCGCCGCGCCTGTCGCGGCGAGCGCGTCCTTGAAGTTGACGCTCGAAAAGGATGCGGCGATGACGACGTCCCCGGCGCTCAACTCGTCCACGGTCGTGTCCACGACGGTGCCGCCGGTGGTGCCGTTGGTTTCAGAAATCCGGAATGCCTTGAATGAGCCGCGTGCAGGTGTCACAGCACGAATTTAGCACCAACTGCGACGGCCACGGAATCCAGCCGTGTTTCCTGCTCGCTGAGCAGGTTTGATCCGGGCATGTTGCTCTGCTAAGCTCGCCGAATTCCTTGCACTGGGGGCTGTCGTACGGCCATGAGAACGCTCCCGCTTCTCGGCTTGATCGCGACGATGAGCGCGTGCATCGTCGTGGGCGTGGCGCCGACGCCCGTAGGTCCCGTGTCGTTCGTGGTAATCGTCAATCCGGTCCTGTTCCCCGTCAACGCGGTGTTGTCGGTGGATGTCTGGAATGCGGCGCAACTGGCCGCGCTCGACGAGAACGCTCGATGTGCGAACGGCCGAGGCCCCGGCCTGGCCCAGATGCAATGTCCCCCCGGCGTCACGTACAAGGACGTCATCCCGGAGCGGGTGCAGATCCCGCTGTCGTCTTCGATGACGTCGTTCGAGCTCACGCCGAGGCAGGTCGGCGCGGGCGAGAAGTTCAGGATTCATGTGTCCGGCCCGGGCCGCGAGCGCTGCCATACGAGCTCCGCGGATCTGGTCCGGACCGCGGAACGCGGCCGCACGCTGCTTGATGGTCTCGCGTGGCAGACGACGCCGAACGGGTGCATCGCGGGGTAACGTATACTCGGCGCCCGTGAGTGCTGGCAGACTGATCACCCCGATCGTCAATCGATGGATTGAGGACGGCCTTCGCGATCCCGAGGGGTTCTGGGCGCGTGCTGCCGAGCAGCTCCCGTGGTTCCGGCGCTGGGACCGCGTCTTCGAGTGGACGCCGCCGACATTCCGGTGGTTCATCGGCGCCGAGACCAACCTGGCCTGGAACGCCGTGGACCACCACGTGGCCCACGGGCGGGGCGGCCACGCGGCGCTCGTTTATCTCAACGAACGAGGCGAGCGGTCCGTCTTCACCTACGCGCAACTGCTGTACGAGGTGAAGCGCCTGGCGGCAGCGCTGCGCGGGTTGGGCCTGCGCAAGGGCGATCGCATCACGATCTACATGCCGACGTCCGTCGAAGCGATCATGCTGATGCTGGCCACGGTCCGCATCGGCGCGATTCACTCGGTGGTCTTTGCGGGGTTCGGCGCCAATGCCCTCGGCGATCGCATTGCCGCGAGCGGATCGCGGCTCGTCTTCACCTCGGACGTGACGTACCGCAAGGGGAAGAGCGTTGCGCTCAAGTCGATTGTTGACGAGGCCCTCAAGGTTGGTGGCGCGTCTGTCGAGCACGTCATCGTCTGGGAGCGGAAACGTCCGGCTGAAGCCGGACGCTACGAAGATGCGGGCGAGGACGCCGGTAGCGTCCGGCTTCAGCCGGACGGAAACGGACGCGAGATCAGCTGGACCCAGTTCGTCGCCCTCGGTGACGGGCACTCGAGCGACGTCGAGCGGATGGAGGCCAACGAGCCGGCCTGGATCCTCGCCACGTCCGGGACCACCGCGAAACCCAAGCTCGCCGTGCACACCCATGGCGGCTATCAGGTCCACATCGTCAGCATGGCCCGGTGGTGTTTCGGCATGACGCCTGCCGATGTGTGGTGGGCGACGTCCGACATCGGCTGGATCGTGGGCCACAGCTACATGGTGTACGCGCCCCTGCTGATCGGCTGCACGTCGGTTGTGTTCGAAGGTGCCCTCGACCACCCGCAACCCGAGGCGAACTGGCGCGCGGTCGTCGAAGAATTCGGCGCGACGGGGATTTTCACGTCGCCGACGGCCGTGCGGATGCTGATGCGCTACGGCGACGAGCCGTTGCAGCGCGTGGACCACTCGCGCCTCGAGCGCGTGGTGTGCGCGGGCGAAGTGCTGAACGCGCCCGCCTGGGACTGGCTGCAGAACCGGATTCTGAAGAACCGCGTGCCGGTCATCGACCATATGTGGCAGACCGAAACGGGCGGGCCCGCCTTCGGCAACCCGTATGGCATCGACCTGCTGCCCATCAAGCCGGGGTCCGCGACAATCGCGCTGCCCGGCATCGATGCAGCCGTCGTGACCATGGACGGAGAGCCGTGCGGGCCGAATGAGAAGGGGATCATGACGATCCGGCGTCCGTTTCCGGGTCTGACGCCCGCGCTCTGGGGCGAGCCCGGGCGGTATGGACGCGATTACTGGCAGAAAATCCCGGACGTCTATTACTGCGGCGACTCGGCGCACGTGGACGAAGACGGCTACGTGTGGTTCGGCGGGCGCGCGGACGAAATCATCAAGATTGCCGGGCATCGCATCGGCACCATCGAGGTCGAGAGCGCGTTCCTGAAGCATTCATCGGTGGCCGAGTGCGGTGTCATCGGGCGGCCGGACGACACCCGCGGGGAAGTCGTGTCGGCGTTCGTGCTGCTCAAGCACGGCCATGCGGCATCCGATGAGCTGCGGCGGGCGCTGGTCGAGACCGTCCGCCGTGAGCTGGGGCCGGTGGCCGTCATCGGCGAGCTGAACTTCGTGTCGATGCTGCCCAAGACGCGCAGCGGCAAGATCATGCGGCGCGTGCTCAGGGCTGTCATCCTCGATCGCGACCCCGGCGATATCACCACCATCGAAGACGAGGGATCGGTCGAGGAGGCCCGCCAGGCCTGGCAGCAGATGCGGGCCGATATCCGGCCGGCGTGACGGCCTTCGACACGTCCGGCGGCTCTGGACGAAGCGCCGGCTCACATAAACGGGTAGGTGACTTCGCGGGGCCGGGGCTGTAGACTGTTGCCCGCTAAGATATTGACCACAGGCAGGATGAACCGGGCAGGACTGGGCAGCGGTCGGGAGAATTGTTACGGTGAACAACTCCCCGGCAGGTGCCGATAAACCGTTGGGTGCAGTTGGCCGGTCAGCCAACATCGTTTAAGATAGACGGCGTTAACTAGCGGGAGGTTTTCGATGCGAACGAAGTTGTCAGTAATGATTGCCGGTCTCGGGTTGCTCCTGGCGGCCGTGCCGGTTCTCGCGCACCATTCCTTCGCCGCCGAATTTGACGCGAAGAAGCCCGTCAAGCTTTCGGGCACGGTGACGAAGATGGAGTGGATCAACCCACACGCGTGGATCTACATCGACGTCAAGAACACCGACGGCACCGTCACGAACTGGATGGTGGAAGCCGGCGCACCGAACGCTCTCCTCCGCCGCGGCTGGACGAAGAACTCGCTGCTGCCGGGCACGGAAATCGTCATCGAAGGGTACCAGGCCAAGGACGGGGCGAATCGCGCCAACGGACGCGACATCACGTTCAAGGACGGCAAGAAGCTCTTCGTCGGATCGCAGGGCACCGGCGCACCGGACGAACGCAAGGAATAGCGGCCGGCAGCTTGACGCCAGAGATTGACGGCATGGGATGCCCGGAGCGCTCGTCTCCGGGACATCCCGTGTCGCTCCCTCCGCGCTTTCATGACCCCTCCACGTTGACACCGGCGCTCGACTTCGGGTAGAAGTTTGTTCGAAATCTTGGTTCAGACATGAATTAAGTAAGGTCCGCCCGAGCCAGGCGCCACGTGGTGCGCCGGCCGGAGCGGGTTTCACGAGGAGAATCGGTCCATGCGAAATTCGTTCAGAGGGGTATTGATCGCGACCGGCGTCGCGGCGGTTGTCTCGCTTGCGGTGGTGCCCGCGGTCCTGCGCGGCCAGGCGCCCGCCGGGCGGGGAGCGGCGCCCGCGGCCGCACGCGTGCCGCGAACGGCCGACGGCAAGCCGAACTTGAACGGCATCTGGCAGGTCATGGTCAATTCCAACTGGAACCTCGAGGACCACGGCGCGTCCGCCGGACCGTTCTACCAGCTCGGCGCGACGGGCGCGGTGCCGGCCGGCCAGGGCATCGTCGAGGGCGGCGAGATTCCGTATACGGCGGCCGCGAAGGCCAAGCGCGACGACAACGCCCGCAACCACCTGACGCTCGATCCCGAGGTCAAGTGCTACATGCCGGGCATCCCGCGCGCGACCTACATGCCGTTTCCCTTCCAGATCGTCCAGAGCCCGCAGAACATCCTGTTCGCGTACGAATACGCGTCGGCGAACCGCGTGGTCAACATGGGCAAGCCGACCGAGGCGCCCGTCGACAGCTGGATGGGCTGGTCGAATGGCAAGTGGGAAGGCGACACGCTGGTCGTCGACGTCACGGGCCTCAACGGCAATGCGTGGCTCGACCGCGCCGGCAACTACACCACCGACACGACGCACGTCGTCGAGCGCTATACGCTGACCGACGCCGACCACATCAACTACGAGGCGACGATCGAGGACGCCAAGCTCTTCACGAAGCCCTGGAAGCTCAGCACGGTGCTCTACAAGCACACCGAGAAGTACTTCCAGCTGCTCGAATTCAAGTGCGTGGAGTTCTCCGAAGAACTGCTCTACGGCCACCTGCGCAAGAAGTACTAACCGCGCTGGCGGGACCTTGGGCGCGGAACGCAAGACGCAGCACGTAGAACGTAGAAACAAGACGCAAAACGCAAAAGGGGAGACGGTGAACGAGCCGTTTCCCGTTTTGCGTTTTGCGTTTTTTGTTTTGTTGGCCTTCACGGCCGCTTGCGGCCGGGGCACGCCCCCCGCGTCAAACGCCGCATCCCCCGCGGCTGACTGGTTCACCGACAAGGCGAGGGAAACAGGCCTCGACTTCGTCCACTTCAACGGGATGTCGGGAGAGTTCTATTACCCCGAGATCATGCCGCCCGGAGTGGCCCTGTTCGATTTCGACAACGACGGCGACCTCGACGTCTTCGTCGTGCAGGGGCAGATGCTGGGCAGCAAGCCCCTGAGCGCGGCGAAGCCGCAACCGCAGCAGCCCGGGACATTGACGGGGCGGCTCTTCCGCAACGACCTCAGCGTCGCCGCAGACGGCACTCGAACGCTGCGTTTCACCGACGTGACCGACGCGAGCGGCATCGTGACGCACGGGTATTCGATGGGCGTGGCGACGGGGGATTTCAACAACGACGGCTGCGTCGACCTGTACGTCACCTCGCTCGGGCGGAATCAGTTGTTCCGTAACAACTGCGACGGAACCTTCACCGACGTATCGAAGAGCCAGCCGAACCGATGACGACGGCTGGAGCATTTCAGCGGCGTTCGTCGACTACGATCGCGACGGCTGGCTCGACTTGTTCGTCGGCAACTACCTGAATTACAGCGTCGAGGCCAACGTCCACTGTTTCAGCATGTCGGGCAGCCTCGATTACTGTCCGCCGCACGTGTACCGTCCGCACCCGAGCCATCTCTATCACAACAATCACGACGGGACGTTCACCGACGTCACCGCTTCTGCCGGGATGTCTCGTGAGTTCGGCCCGGCGCTCGGCGTGTCGACGGCGGACTTCAACGGCGACGGCTGGATCGACATCTACGTGGCCAACGACGGCCTGCCGAATCAGCTCTGGATCAACCAGCGCGACGGGACGTTCAAGAACACGGCCCTGCTCTCGGGCGCGGCGCTCAGCCCCGAGGGAGAAGCAAAGTCCAGCATGGGCATCGACGCAGGGGACTTCGACAACGACGGCGACGAGGATCTCTTCATCACCGAGTTGACCGGGCAAGGCGACGACTTATACGTGAACGACGGAACCGGCGCATTCGAGGATCGCAGCGCGCGGGCAGGCATCCGCCTGGCAAGCCTGCCGTTCACGGGATTCGGCGCCGGCTGGTTCGACTTCGACAACGACGGGTGGCTCGATCTGATGACCGTCAACGGCGCCGTGACGCAGAACATCGAGGCGCTCGCGCGCAACGAGCCGTTCTCCCTGCAGCAGCGCCGGCAGGTGTTCAGGAACCTGGGCAACGGGCTGTTTACCGATGTCACGAAGCAGGCTGGAGCGGTGTTCGAGATCTCCGAGGTCGGCCGTGGCCTGGCGTTTGGCGACATCGACAACGACGGCGACGTGGACGTGCTGGTCGGCAACGACAGCGGCCCGCTGCGTCTGCTCGTCAACAACGTCGGCAACCGGAAACACTGGGTGGGCCTGCGGCTGGTGGGCAAGGCCGCCGGAGGCAAGGTCCGCGACATGGTCGGCGCGCGCGCGGCCGTGGTGCGAAGCGACGGGCTGACGGTCTGGCGCCGGGCGCGGGCGGACGGCAGCTACGGATCCGCCAGCGACCCGCGCGTGCTCGTGGGACTCGGAGATTCGACGGCCCCGGTGACCGTGCGCGTGATCTGGCCGGATGGCCGGCGCGAAGAAGTGAAGGGCGTCCCGATCGATAAGTACACGACGCTGACGGAAAGCGATGCGCAGCACTAGGGCGGCAGTCGCGTGCCTGATTCTGGTTGCCTGGGCCTGCCGATCCCAGGAATCCGCACCGGCGGCCGCCTCGCTGCAGAAGGTCGTGCTGCCGGATCTCTCGCATGCGGTGCCGCCGGTTCAGGACCAGCTTCGCGAGGGCTATGCCGTTCTCACGCGAAGCATCGACAACAAGGACACCAGGCCGATCGATCTCGGCGAGGCGTACGGCCGCATGGGCATGCTGCTCATGGCGGCGGAGTACCGGAACGAAGCCGAGTCGTCTTTTCTGAACGCCCAGGCCCTGGCGCCGGACCAGGCGCGCTGGCCCTATTACCTCGGGCATCTCTACAGGATCAAAGGTGACGCGGCGAAATCGGCCGCCGCCTTCGAGCGCGCGCGCGCGCTGCAGCCGAACGATGCGCCCACGCTCGTCTGGCTGGGCGATGCGCTCCTGGACCAGGGCAAGCCGGACGCCGCCGAGCCGCTGTTCACGAAGGCGCTCGCGATTCAACCGCAGCTCGTCGTCGCGTTGTTCGGCCTCGGACGCGCGGCGCTCGCCCGGCAGGACTATGCCCGGGCCGTGGAGTCGCTCGAACGCGCCTTACAACTCGATCCGAGAGCCACCGTCGCGCACTATCCGCTGGCGCTCGCGTACCGCGGCCTGGGAGACACCGCGAAGGCCGAAGCGCACATGCGGCAGCGTGGCACCCTGCAGATCAAGCCCGACGATCCGTTGATGCACGAGCTCGACAGCCTGCTGCACAGCGCGCTCGCGTATGAAGTCGCGGGCGCCGACGCCCTCGACCGGGCGGATTGGGACGCCGCCGTCGAGAGTTTTCGTAAAGGCATCGCGCTCGCGCCGGACGAGCCGTCGCTCCATCACAAGCTGGGGACGGCGCTCGCATTGAAGGGCGATACGCGCGGCGCGGTGGAGCAGTTCGAAGAGGCGTTGCGCGTGTCGCCGACCTTTGCCAAGGCCCACTACAGCCTTGGCCTGATGCTGGCCTCGAACGGGCAGTCACAGCAGGCCGTGCAGCATTGGCAGGCCGCGATCAAGTCGGAGCCCGGTTATGTCGAGGCGCGGCTTCAACTCGGGGACATGCTCAGGCGAGGCGGGCAGTTCGAGGCCTCGCTCGCCCAGTACCGACTACATTATCAAGGCGGATCCGCGCGTACCCGAGGCGCGATTCGGCTACGCCGCATCGCTCGTGCGCCTCCGCCGGTACTGCCGAGGCGCGCGATCGCTTCGAAGCGGCGGCGCGGGACTATCCGTCCGAGCCCGCCTTCGCCCAGGCGACGGTCCGCTTGCTGGCAGCGGCGCCAGACGACCGCGTTCGCGACGGCCGCCGAGCGCTCTCGATGGCGCAGGGCCTGGTGGACAAACGCCTCCGCAGCTTCGACGTGCTCGAGACCATGGCGATGGCCCAGGCGGAGGCCGGGCAGTTCAGCGGTGCCGCCATGTGGCAGCGCGACGCCATCGCCGCGGCCGAGCGCACGGCCGGGCACGTCGTCGCGGAGCGCATTACCGACAACCTCAAGCTGTACGAGGCGGGCAGGCCGTGCCGCACGCCGTGGCGGGCCGACGAGCCGCTGGAATTTCAAGGCGCCGTCCCTGATCCGGCGCCTGAGGGCAGACGACAGTAAGATGCCCGGCGGAATTTCGCCGCGGAAGCGACGATAATGGCGCGGGCCGAGGCGGGGCAGTACCATAAGGCCGCCCGGCGGACCGTTTTCAGCTCTATCAACGGCACCAGTCGTGCCGACGCCCTGGAGGAATTAGTTGACCAGCAGTAAACCCAGTTCGATCAGGCTCATCGCGTTCGCCAGTCTTCTGGGCACCACGATCGAGTGGTACGACTTCTTCTTGTACAACACCGCTGCGGCGCTGGTCTTCAACAAGTTGTTCTTCCCGACGTTCGATCCGTTCGTCGGCACGCTGCTGGCGTTCAGCACCTATACGGTCGGTTTCGTGGCGCGCCCGATTGGCGCCATCGTCATCGGCCACTACGGCGACAAAGTGGGTCGACGCTCGATGCTGGTGCTCACCCTGGTGATGATGGGCGTGGCGACGTGTCTCATCGGCGCGCTGCCCACCTACGCCACTATCGGCTCGTGGGCGGCCGTCCTCCTGGTCCTGTTGCGTATTGTGCAAGGGTTCGGCGTCGGCGGTCAGTGGGGCGGCGCCGTGTTGATGACGGTCGAGCACGCGCCTGCCGGGAAGCGCGGTTTTTACGGCAGCTGGCCTCAGATTGGCGTGCCCGCCGGGCTCCTGACCTCGACGATCATTTTTTCACTGTTCGCCAGGTTGCCACCGGATCAGTTTCTTGCCTGGGGCTGGCGCGTACCGTTTCTGATGAGCGTGGTGCTGGTCGGGGTCGGCCTGATCATCCGCTTGAAAGTGCTCGAGACGCCTTCTTTCACAAAGATGAAGGAGACACGGGCGGTCGTGCGCCAGCCTATCATCGAGGTTTTTCGCCGCTATCCAAAGCAAGTGCTGCAGGCCGCCGGCATGCGTGCGGCCGAGAACGGTTCGTTTTACATCTACAGCGCGTTCATGCTTGTCTACGCCACGCAGCACTCGCACATCGACCGGAGCGTGGCGCTCAACGGGATCATGATCGCCTCGGCGTGTGAGTTCATTGCAGTGCCGGCATACGGCGCGCTGACGGATCGCATCGGCCGGCGTCCGGTCTATATGTTTGGCGCCGTGATGACGGCTGTTCTCGCGTTCCCTCTCTTCTGGCTGTTCGACACCCGCTCGACGCCCCTGGTGTGGCTGGCGCTGCTGCTCGTGTTTCTGTGTTCGCACGCGCCGATGTACGCGCCGCAGGGCGCGTTTTTCTCTGAGCTCTTCGGCACGAGCGTCCGGTACAGCGGCGCGTCGCTTGGCGCCCAGCTATCGGCGGCCGTGGCCGGCGGTTTCTCGCCGTTGATCGCAACGGCGCTCCTCCCCAAGTACGGCCCCACCGCGATCGCGCTCTACATTATCGGCATGGCCCTGATTACCATTGTCGCGGTCTGGTCCGCCGTTGAGACGATGCGCCACGACCTCGACCAGTCCTGAACGCATGCGCTCGAAGTGGGTTCCGGTTGTTGGAATCGGGCTGATCGCGCTGGCCGGCGCTGCCGTGTTCATGGTCCGGCGCTCCACCGCCGGCCTTCCATCCGCCGGCTCGCCCACCTATGAACAGACGACGGCCAGCTTTTACCGCGGCCTCGCGCAACTCCAGGTCGGCCTGCTCGACGATGCGAAGCGGGAGTTTGCGAAGGCCACGACGCTGGCGCCCGGCGAGCCAGCGGCGTGGGCGAATCTCGGACTTGCGCATCTGCGACTCGGTGAGTTCGACGCGGCGGCCGAGCCGATCGACCGGGCGGTGGCGCTGCGGCCGGACGTGAGCGGCCTCGCGCTCCTGCAGGGCCGGCTCGAGACGTCGCGCGGCCGGATGGAGCCCGGCATCGCGCACCTTCGGCGCGCGGTCGAACTGGATCCCGCCGGACTGCGCGCGCGCTATGCGCTCGCCGAGGAAATCGAACGCGCCGGCGGAGCCAACGCTGACACCGAGGCGCAACAACTCTTCGAGCAGATCCTGCAGCGGCGACCCGACAACCTGGCGTCGATCCTCGAGCGCGCGCGCCTGGCGGCCAAGCGCGGCGACATGGCCGCGCTGCGCGACTCGACCGCACGCCTCGACGCGATGTCCACCGGCTGGCCCGCGCCGGCCCTCGAGCAGTACCGGGGCCTTCGTCAGGCCGTGGATGCGGGCAACTTCACGGACGCGGCGCGCGGCGTGGCATTCCTGCGAAATGTCCTGGTGCGCGTCACGGTGTTCCGCGAGAGCCTGGCCCTCGTCCGAACCCCGACAGAATTGATCGGGGAGCCGTTCGACCGATTTCTCAGGCTGCCATCGCCGTCGCCCAATCCCTCGCCGCCGGACACGGGCCTGGTGTTCTCCCGTTCGGTCCTCCCGATTCCCGGATCGTCGGCCGCGTCCGTCGCGATGGCGATGTCCCTCGACGGCTCCGCATCGCCGATTCCGATCGCGGCTGATGGACGGAATGTTCGCGTGGGCGGCAGCGCGGTGCGCGTCCTGCCGTTCCCCGGCGCCGGCGCTGCAGTTCCGCTTACCGCCCACGGCCTCCTCGGCGTGGACTGGAATCGCGATTTCAAGATGGACCTCGCGCTCGCCGGCGCCGGCGGGATCCGCCTGTTCGCGCAGCAGGACGATGGAACGTTTGCCGATGTCGCGGCAAAGGCCGGGGCCATCACCGCGGATTGCACGGGCGTCTGGACGGCGGATATCGAAATGGACGGCGATCTCGACCTGATTGTCGGCGTCCGCGCCGCGGCTCCGCTCGTGCTCAGGAACAACGGCGATGGAACGTGGCGCCAGCTGCATCCGTTCGCGGGTGTCACCGGACTGCGAGCGTTCGTCTGGGGCGATCTCGATGGCGATGGCGACCCCGACGCGGCGCTCGTCGGCGAAGCGGGGGACCTCCACGTCTTCGAGAACCGGCAGGGCGGCGAGTTCCGCGAAATGTCGGGGGTGAACGCACCGTCAGGCGTCATCGCGCTGGGCCTCGGCGACGTCAACGCCGACGGCCTGCTCGATCTGGTAGCGCTCGACGGCGCCGGGGTCGTTCGCCGGCTGTCCTATCGCGCGGCCGGCTGGGAGCAGGGCACGCTCGCCAACGTGACGGATCCGATCGATCCGGCCCACGCGGGGAGCTACGGCATATTTCTGGACGACCTCGACAACAACGGCGCGCTCGATCTGCTGGTCTCAGGCGGGGGACGATCGCGCATCTGGCTCGGCGACGAGACGAATACCCTGAAGCCGTTTCCGGCCGCGGACGAGGTACTGCGGAACGTAAACGTGTTCAGCGTTCTCGATCTCAACGGCGATGGGCAACTCGACCTGGTCGGAGTGGAGAAAGGCGAGCCCGTCGCCCTGACTGCGCGTGGGACCCGCGGGTACCACTGGGCGGTGATGCGGCCGCGGGCGCAGCCGACGGCAGGCGACCAGCGGATCAACTCGTTTGGCGTCGGCGGTGAAATCGAAATCAGGTCGGGGCTGCTCACCCAGAAACAGGTGCTCACCGGCGCGCCCGCGCATTTCGGCCTCGGCACCCGTACGGGAATCGACGTCGCGCGCATCTTCTGGCCAAACGGCATCATGCAGGCCGACTTCGACCGCTCGGCCGATCAGGCAGTCGTCGCCGAACAACGGCTCAAAGGCTCGTGCCCGTGGGTGTTCAGCTACGACGGCACGGGCATGCGATTCGTGACGGATTTCCTGTGGCGATCGCCGCTCGGCCTCCGCATCAACGCCCAGGACACGGCGGGCGTGACGCAGACGGAAGACTGGGTGAAGATTCGCGGCGACCAGCTCGTGGCGCGGGACGGCGCCTACGACGTGCGCATCACGGCGGAGCTGTGGGAAACGCATTTCGTGGATCACGTGGCGCTCATGGTCGTGGATCATCCGGGCGATGAGGAGGTCTTCGTCGACGAGCGGTTCGCACGGGAATCGCCGGCGCTCGCCGTGCGCGTGACGCATCATCCCCGCCCGATTCGTCGCGCGTGGGACCAGACGGGACGCGATGTCACGGATCTGGTGACGAAGCAGGACGGCCGCTATCTCGCAACGTTCGGCCGCGGACCGTATCAAGGTGTCGCGGAAGAGCATTTCGTCGACATGGAAATCGACGAGGATCTTGGCCTTGCGCCCGGGCGGCAGTGGCTGGTCGCGAACGGTTTCATCTATCCGACCGACAGCAGCATCAATGTCGCGATCGGCCAGGCCGGCATTCAGCCGAAGGGCTTATCGCTCGAGGCGCTGGACGAGACCGGCCGGTGGATCGTCGTCGCGCCGGACCTGGGATTCCCGGCGGGCAAGAACAAGACCATCCTGGTGGATTTGTCTCAGGTTGCCCGTGCGGGCGTGACGCATCCCCGGCGGCTGCGGCTGCGGACGAACCTGGAAATCTACTGGGATTCGCTCGCCGTGGCAGATGGCGTCGACGATCCGGCGCGCGTGCAGGCTAACGTAAAGCGATTACAGCCGGCACGCGCCGAGTTGCGTTATCGTGGCTTCTCGAAGACGGATTACGCCAGGCACGACGTGCCGGAAACGCCGCACTACGATCAACTCGCGAACGTCGGCCAGCGCTGGCGCGATCTCACCGGCTATTACACCCGGTACGGCGACGTCGGTGAATTGCTGACGTCCGTGGACGATCGCTACGTCATCATGAACGCCGGCGACGAACTGCGCCTCTCCTTTGCGGTCCCGCCCATGCAGACGGGCGACGTGAAGGGTGTCACGCGGGACTTCGTCCTCGTTGGAGACGGCTGGGTGAAAGACGGCGACTACAACACGAGCTTCTCGAAGACGGTGCTGCCGCTCCCGCGTCATCATCATCCCGGCTACGACGCCGCGTCGCCCGCGCTCGAGCTCGAGGACGATCCCGTGTACAGGCAGCACGCGCACGACTGGCAGACCTATCACACGCGATTCGTGACGCCGCAGGTGTTTCTCGGCGGCCTGAGGTGAGCGAATCCACGCGCCAGCGGGCGCTGTGGCTCGTCTGGTCCGCGTTGCTGCTCGCGTCGCTGGCCGCGGTTGTCGTGCTGAACGGCCGGTCTGCCGGAAGCGCTGCTTCGATATTCAGCCGGGCGGAACGGCCCGTCTCGAACGGAACCGACGCGCTCGCCCGCTACGGGTTCGCGCTCGAGGAGTCGGCGCGCCGCCTCGGCGTCAACTTCGTGCACCAGGGCCCGACATTCGACAAACAGCTGGACCACATCATGCCGCAGGTGGCGTCGATGGGCGCCGCAGTCGCTGTGGCGGATTTCGATCGGGATGGATGGCCCGATTTCTACGTCACGAACAGCGGCGAAGGCAGCCTGAACCACCTCTACCGGAATCAAGGCGACGGCACGTTCAAGGACGTGGCCGCCGCAATGGGCGTCGCCGACGTCAACGGCCGGGAAAGCGGCGTCTCGATGGGCGCCGTCTGGGGCGACTACGACAACGACGGCTTCGACGACCTGTTCGTGTACAAGTACGGCCGTCCCGAGCTCTTTCACAACGACGGCGGCCACGGTTTCACGTCCAGTCGGCGAGCGGGCCGGTCTGCCTCGCTGGATCAACGCCAACGCCGCCGTGTGGTTCGACTACGACCACGACGGCAGGCTCGATCTGTTCGTCGCCGGCTACTGGTCCGAGGACGTCGATCTCTGGCATCTCGCGACCACGAGAATCATGCCCGAGAGCTTCGAGTACGCCGAAAACGGGGGCCGCAAGTACCTGTTTCACAACCTCGGCGACGGCAAGTTCGAAGAGGTGGCGCTGAAGCTGGGCCTGAGCTCGCGCCGCTGGACGCTGGCCGCGGCAGCGGCGGACCTGGCGGGAACGGGTTACCCGGATCTGTTTCTCGCGAACGACTACGGAGTCCCGCAGCTCTATCTGAATAAAGGCGGCCGCGGGTTCGTCGAGGCCGGCCGCGACACCGGCCTCGCGCTCACGCCGAAGAGCGGGATGAACGCCGCGTTCGGCGACATCTTCAACGACGGCCGGCTGTCCATCTACAAGACCAACATTTCCGAACCGGGCGTCCTGGTCCAGGCCAACGACCTCTGGGTGCCGAAGAAGGGCGGCTCGCTCGCATACGAAGATCTCGCGTCAAGCCTCGGCGTGGATCTGGGCGGCTGGAGCTGGGGCGCGCAGTTCGGCGACCTCAACAACGATGGCACGCTCGATCTCTATCTGACCAACGGCTACGTGTCCGCGGGCGAGCGCAGCAGCTACTGGTACGACTTCGCCGTGATTGCCACCGGGCACAGCGCCATCATCGGCGACGCGAAGAACTGGCCGGCGATGCGAGGGCGCAGCCTGTCGGGCTATCAGCGCAAGCGCGTGTGGCTCAACGACGGCGTCGGCCGGTTCACCGAGGTGGCCCAGGCGGTGGGTGCGACGGACACCTTCGATGGCCGCGCCGTCGCGCTCGCCGACTTCTCGAACACCGGCGCGCTCGATGTCGTGGTCGCCAACCAGCGCGGGCCGCTGCTCTTGTACAAGAACCATGTCCAGCCTGGCCGCCACTGGATGGAGTTCGAACTCGAGGGCCGCGGGAGCAATCGCAGCGCCATCGGCGCACGCGTGGAACTCCAATGGAACGGCCGGACGCAGGTGCAGGAGGTGAGCGGCGGCAGCGGCTTCAGCGCGCAGAACGACAGGCGGCTGCACTACGGCCTCGGCGCGGCCACCGCGGTCGAACGCGCGGTCGTTCGCTGGCCGTCAGGCAAGCGTCAGACGATCGACAACCCCAGGCTCGATACGCTCAACCGCATCGTCGAACCCGAATGAGCCCGCGAGTCACGTTCGACAACCGCTTTCTCGGCCCGATCCTGATCACGGGCATCCTCATCGCCGCGCATCTGTCGTTCGGCATCCTCGAGGGCTACTCGAGGACGGGAATCGCGATCGCGGTGGCGATCGGGGCCGAGCTGATCCTGGGCCGGCTTACCTACGGGCGTTTTCCACATCTGGCCAGCGCGTACATCACGGGGATCAGCGTCGGCATCCTGGTCCGCTCGCCGTTCCTGTGGCCGTACGTGCTCGCGAGCCTGATTTCGATCGTGTCGAAGTACGTCCTCCGGTACAAGGGCCGGCACCTGTGGAACCCGTCGAACTTCGGCGTCAGCGCGGTGCTGTTTCTCGCGCCGGCGACCGTGTCGCTGCTCAGCATTCAGTGGGGCAATACGCTCTGGCCGATGGTCGTGATCTGGGTGCTCGGCGCGGTCATCGTGTGGCGGGTGGGCCGCCTCCACATCAGCGCGACGTACGTCGCGTCGTTTCTCTTGTTCTCGCTGGTCAGGAGCGCCGTGACGGGTAACCCATGGCTCGCCAGCGTCGCGCCGATCACCGGCCCGATGTATCAGCTGTTCATCTTCTTCATGGTGACTGACCCGAGAACGACCGTCCGTTCGTACCGGGGACAGCTGATCGTCGTGTTCGTCGTGGCGTTCGTCGAGATGCTGCTCCGGCTGGCCGAGGTCGTCTACGCGCCGTTCTACGCGTTGTTCCTGGTCGGCCCGGCGTCGCTCCTCGTCGAGTCCTGGCTCGCGTCGCGCGCCGTCAGCCTCGACGCGGCGCCTTCAGTTGGCGTGCGATGAACGCCTTGACCATCTCGCGGGCGCGATCGGTCTGCGGTCCCGGTGTCGCCACCCATTCGTGTTCGCAGCCTTCGAAGACTTCGAACTGGCAGTCGCCGCCGGCGGCCTTGTAGGACGCCGCGAATTTCGCCTGGACGGCCGGAAGGACGTTGTCGTCGAGGGCGCCCTGCATGATGAGCAGCGGCACCAGGCCGACGGGCTCGTGGCGATCGAGGATCTGCTGCGGGTTGCTCTCGAAGATCGACTCCCACGGCTTGAAGAACGTCGTGTGGTTCTTGACCATCGGCTCGCGCTTCATTTCCTCGGCATGCTGGAATCGGGCGTACGGATTACTGACCGGCGACCGCATGGCGATGAAGCTCACCGTGGCGTCAATCTGCGGCGCCTGCGGTAACGGAATCGCGTTGTAGCGCGCGTCACGCGGACGCATGCCCAGGAGCTCGGCGACGTGTCCGCCGCTCGAGCTGGCGTAGATGCCGACCGCCGAGGGATCGCCGTTCCATCCGGCCGCTTTCCATTTGAGCCAGCGGACCGCGTAGTTGGCATCCTGCACGCACGCGGGATACGGCGCTTCCGGCGCCAGCGTCATGTCGATCGCGACCACGAGCAGACCGCTCGCGGCCAGCGCGCGGTCCATCGGTTCCTCCGCGTGCCGGTCCTTGGCGTTCCACGCGCCGCCGTGCAGGTCGAGAATGACGGGAAACGGTCCGGCGCCGGCCGGCTGATAGATGCGGGCCATCAGCGTTCGCCCTGCCGCAGTACGGCGAAGCTCGACCTCGCTGATGCTGATCTCGAAGTGGGCCGAAGGGTTGTAGGCGGTCTTCGCCTCGAACCCGGTGACCGCCACCGCGCCGAGCGCCGTCATCTGTTTGAGAAAGTCCCGCCGTCCGTGGAGATTGACACGCTCGCTCATGCTGGACCCCCTAGCGTTCACGCACTATCCGATAATCGGGCGCGTTGCCGCAAGCGAAAACAGCGCGTCTACGTCGTCTTGGACGGCACGAATCCGCACCGGTCGAGCAGTCCCTGGATTTCGCCGCTGGTCGCCCGGAGCTTTGAGCGCGCCCGCCAATAGATCCTCTGCCAGTACCGGGTACCAATCCCGCCGCGTCCGATCCCCAAGCCCCGCGGTGTCGAACGGTTCGATGGCGCGATCGATCCGGTCGAGCAGCGCGTCGCGGGCGGACCCGCCAGGCGCCGTGACGGCGAGGGCCGCACACGCTCGAAGTTCAGGTCCGAACCGGGGGTGCGCGTGGAGCAGGAAGCCTGGCGCCAGGTCGGGTGTGTTGAGACGACGGGCGGCTTCGCTGTAGCTCGCCGCGGCGAAATAGAGGAGCGTGAGCCGTTTGAACACGGGAACGTCCGCCATGTTCGCGTAGAGCGCTGCGACGAGCTGTTCGGTCACGTCCAGTTCGTTGAGAGTCGCCTCTTCGTATTGGCGCAGGGCGGCGTCGCGTTCGGCTCCGGCCGTTGTCCGTTCCAGGATGCCGACCAGCCGCTCGATGCCGAGCAGCGTCAGGGGGAAACCGGTTGAGAGGAGCGGATCGATGACGCCGGCCGCCGAAGGCAGCAGCGCCCAGCCCGGCCCGCAGACCTGCCGCGTGCGGAAGGCGAGGCGGGGCGCGTGAATCCATGGGTGGACGACGGAGGCGCCGCGAAACTGTTCCCGTACCGTCGGCAGCGTCTCGAGCAGGCGATCCCAGGCCGGCGCGCCTTCGGACGACCCAACGCGCTCCGCCACAGCATCCGTCATCGCGGCGCCCGCGCTGGTGATCCCGTTGGCAAACCTCAGGATCCAGATCCATCCGCCGGGAAACACATGATGCAGCGCAGCGGCGTCCGGCGGGTAAGGGGCGCCCGGTGCGGGGACCAGCCGCTCCCAGCGCTCGACGTCCTCGAAGTGGGTATACAGGCCCTGCGTTGGCGGCAGCCAGGCGAGCGGCGGCGCGTCGAGGCGCAGCGCCCTCGCGAGAAATCCGCGCGGACCGCTCGCGTCGACAACGAACGATGCACTGATGGCCACGCGTTGGTCCTGGCGTACGCCTTCAATGGTGGCGCCATCGTCACTGAGAGAGATGCCAGTGAGCTCGGTCCCGTCGAGATACACGACCCCGGCCTCCGCGGCCTCGCGCACGAGGTTGTGGTCGAAGTCTGGCCGGTACCAGTGCGTGTCGCCGATGTCGTCGTGCGGGCTGGCGGCGACGAGCAGCTGGCGCGCATGTTCGCCATCGTCCTTAAAGGGCTCTCCGGGGACGTGGAAGTAAAACGAGAAGCCGCGCTTGAGCCCGCCTGCCACGTCCGGACGCGAGCGCTGCCAGGTACCCCACTTCGAGAACACGCCGACGCGCGGCAGGTCGTAGCGGCGGGCAAGCTCTTCGAGCAGGAGGTTGGCCAGCGGCGTGGACGATTCGCCGATGGCGAAGCGCGGGTGACGGCCGCGTTCGACCATCACCACGCGGCGTCCCGTCCGCTGCAGGCACAGCGCGGTCAGCGAGCCGGCGAACCCGGATCCGATGACCGCGACGTCGGCGTCAATTCGCATGCGCCCAGGGGTCCACGAGGATTCTGGTGGCTCGTGACTCGCGCTCGTGGCCCGTGGCCCGTGGCTCGTGGCTCGTGCCAACACCAATTCGAGGCTGCGCGCCACGTCCTCCGGTGTCGGCGGCGCGGAACAGCCCCTGCGCCGTCAGGATTTCCATGGTTCCGTTGCCGCCGCGCGCCGGGATCAACGAGATGACGGAGGCGCCGCATTCTTCGGCGAAGGCGACCGACTTCAGCAGCCAGGTGTCCTGTTCCTCGGGAGGGACGAAGGGCGGTGAGATGAGGAGAAAGACGCGGAGAGAGATGTTTCGACGATGCAAGTCTGCCGCTGCGCGCGAGAAATCGTCGACGGTCATGCGTTTGTTGAGCGCGTCGAGCGCGGCGGGATGCGCGGTTTCGAGTCCCATCGCGACTTCGAGGCGCGGACCGCCGAGGGCATCGGCGAAGCGCGATACGCGTTCGCCGATCAGCGCCGGATGCGACTCGACGATCACCTGATCCAGCCCGGCGAGTTGTGCGCCGATGGCCGCGTAATCGTTCTCGGGCACGGCTCTGGGATCGAAGAAGTTCGAGGCGTTGTACAGCTTGACCCGCGAGATGTCTTCACCGCGTGTGCGCCATGTCTCCCGCGCGGCCTGGATTTGTGCCGGGATCGCGCCGGCTGGCGTGTCGTCGCGGGTGGTGAAGCGCCAGAGATCGCACATCGCGCAGCGCCAGGGGCACTCGCGGCCCGTCAGGAAGACGGTTCCGACGCGAGCAACGCCGCCCCGCTCCGTCGGTTCGTCGTCGATGACGAGATCCTGATATCGCCAGGGGTCGTGCTGCGGCCGGGGGCCGCGCAGATCGATGATGAACCGGTCGCGCGCCGCCGCCGCTTCCGGGTAAGCGGTCAGGTAGTGCATTTATACGATGGCCGGTGTTGGCCGCTCCCGCCCTATACTAGTGCACATGTACGCAGCGCATGCCGAGGCGCTCCAGGCAGATTCCACGTCGTTCGTCGAGCGGGTGAACGGGCCGTATCACGAGCTCGCGCTTCGGACCTTCATGGTCATCGTGCTCGCGCACTGGGCCGAGCACCTCCTCCAGGCGTTTCAGATTTACGCGCTCGGATGGCCCGTGCCGGAAGCGCGCGGCCTGCTGGGCTATTACTACCCCTGGCTGATCAAATCCGAAACCCTGCACTATGGCTACGCGCTCGTGATGCTGGCGGGGCTCTGGCTGTTCCGTCCGGGATTCACCGGCGTCAAAGATCGCCGCTGGTGGACGCTGGCGCTCGGGATCCAGTTCTTCCATCACATCGAGCATTTCCTGCTGATCGTGCAGGCCACGAGCGGGCCACAACTTCTTCGGACGTCCGGTACCGACGAGCCTCATCCAGCTGTGGGTGCCTCGCGTCGAGCTCCATCTGTTCTACAACACCATCGTTTTCATCCCGATGATCATCGGGATGTACTACCACCTCTTTCCGCCCGCTGAAGAATCCACCAGGTTCCAGTGCACTTGCGCGTGGCACCGGGGGGCCGCGGCATAAGCGCTCCCGACGTCCTCACATGGCCTGGCGTTGGCCGCTTCCTCCGGTGGCGTCACGCCCGCACGGCCCTTCAGCTCGTTCTCTTCTCGCTCGCCGTCGCCGTCGTCCTTGACGGGCTGCTCGCCGCGCGGATCGATCCGACAAACCTCGCGACCGTGCTGACGTGGGTCCACTACCGCGGATTGCTGGTCGTGGCGCTGCTGGCGGCCGGCAATCTGTTCTGCACGGGCTGCCCGTTCGTGCTCGTCCGCGATGCGGGCCGCCGGATCAGGCCGCCCACACTCAGCGTGCCTCGCTGGATGAGAACCAAGTGGATCGGCATCGCGCTGTTTGTCGCCGTTCTGTTCGCCTATGAACTGTTCGATCTCTGGGCGCTCCCGCGGGCGACCGCCTGGCTTGTCCTTGCGTACTTCGCGTCCGCGCTGGTCGTGGACCTGATATTCACCGGCGCCACGTTCTGCAAGTACCTCTGCCCGATCGGCCAGTTCAATTTCGTGGCGTCGATGATGTCGCCGCTCGAACTGCGGGTGAAGGACCTGGGCACCTGTCACAGTTGCCGGACGGTGGACTGCATCAAGGGCCGGCGTGCGCCGGAGGCGCCTCGCGTCGTGTTGCAACGGGGATGCGAACTGCGTCTCTTCCTGCCGTCGAAGGTCGGCAACATGGACTGCACGTTGTGCCTGGACTGCGTCCACGCGTGCCCGCACGACAACATCGCGCTCGCGGCCCGTGTGCCCGGCGCCGAACTGGCGGACAACGGCCGCCGGTCGGGAATCGGGCGGTTGTCACGCAGGTTGGATATCGCAGCGCTCGCGGTGGTCTTCACCTTTGGCAGCCTGCTGAACGCGTTCGGAATGGTGGCGCCGATTCACGGCGTCGAGACCTGGATGGCGGGTGCGATGGGCGTCGCATCTGAGGCTCCGGTCCTTCTGGTGCTGTTCGTCGTGGCGCTCGTCGTGCTCCCTGTCTTGTTGCTCGGCCTCGCCGCCATCGTCACGAAACGTCTGGCCGGCGACTGGCAGCGCTCCGGTCTGCAAATCGCCGTGAACTTCGCCTATGCGCTGGTGCCGTTCGGCTTCGGGATGTGGCTGGCGCACTACGGATTTCATCTGCTGACGGGCGCGTTCGCGGTTGTGCCGGTGACGCAGCGTGCGGCGGTCGACGTCTTTGGCTGGCCGGCGCTCGGCCAACCGCTCTGGCGGCTGACAGGGATGCGACCTGGCTCGGTATTGCCGATTCAGATCGGCGTCATCCTGCTTGGCGCGATGGGGTCGTTCGCCGCGTCGTTCCGGGTGGCCGACAGGGACTATCCGGCGCGAACCGGCCGATCGTTCGCGCCGTGGGCGCTCCTCGTGGTCGTCCTCATGATCGGCGCACTGTGGCTCGTGGCGCAGCCGATGGACATGCGCGGCCTGGGATTCGCGGGATGATCCGCTGTCTTTCAATCCTTTTTCACGAAGCCACGAAGCTCACGAAGAGACTGGGGAACCCAGATTATTGTCTTCTTCGTGGTCTTCGTGCCTTCGTGATGGCCAGCTGCTGGCTCGTGGCTGCTGGTGCGACCTCGATAGTAGTCGCGCTGAGCAGCTGCACGCTTCACGCCCACAGCGGTCCGCCGTTTCCAATTGTCTCGGATCGTGTCGCCGGCGCGTATCAGGTCTCCATCTGGGCCGACCCCGACGCGACCGACGATCGGTCCGCGGCAGGGAAGTTCTGGGTGACGCTGCAGCCCGCTGACCCTGCAAGCAGAGGCCGAACAATCCCTGCGGGGACGCGCGTCGACGTCGTCATCAAGCCGCTGGATCGAAACGACGGCGAGGTGTCGGCGCGCGCCGAACCCATCAACGGCGAGACCGCTCGGCAATTCGCCGCGCTCGTGATGGATCACGAAGGACCGTTCGGCGTGCGCGTGACCATTGACGGGACGCTCGGCCGGGCGGACGTACAGGCATCCACCGACGCCACGTACGATCTGCGGCCGCGGCCGATCCTGATCGTGCTCTTCGTCCTGCCGTTCGTGCTCGTGGGCTTCGTCTGGGGCAAGTTGCTCATTAAGCGTAGAATGCTGCGACCAGGAGGCAGATGATGGCACAGGCGGCAACGGCGGCGAACCAGCGATCCATTCTCGCAAACCAGCGCAAGGTGCTTGCGAATCAGGCAAAGATCCAGCGCAACCAGGTCCGGATCCTGGCGAATCAGAAACGCATCCTGAAGAAGTTGTCGAAATAGGCGCGGCAGCGCAATCACGTAGCGGCCGGCTTGAGCCGGCCGTAGCGTCCGCCTGAAGGCGGACGCCACCGGATCAATCAACCGTAGATAGAGTGAAACGTCTTCCGATAACCGGCTTCTGAATCGCCGATGCGCGCGTGCATGGCGTCGGCCGGCATCGCGCCGTGCTGGAAGCGCCGCTTCGGGAAGGTCGGCATGTCAAAGCCCGTCACGGCCTTGACGCCTCGCCCGACAATCTCGCCCTTGAGCCCGTACAACGTCGGCACGTCGTAACGTGTCATGGCGGCAAAGGGAATGCCTTCTGCGACTTCCATCACGTCCGGCCGGGTGTAGGGGCTGAAGCCGGCGAACCCGTAACGGCGGGCCGGCGCGTACGTTCGCACGTAGCTCCGGCTGAGACCTCCCGTGTACGTCAGCGAATGCTTGATCCGTCCGACGCCCCAGCCTTCCTGATACAACATCAGGTTGTCCACCACGCTCCGGATCGTGAGCTCGGTGTTTTCCTCGATGGGGTAGTCCTTGAGGTTCTCGTCGCCGCCGTCGCCGTCGGCGAGATGACGCCACTCCGGATAACGCTCGCGCACTCCCCGGCATAACCTCAGCCCCATCGTCGCGCACTCCACGTCGAGGGGCTTGTAGTCCTCGAGGACGCGCACCGTTTCGCACACGTCGAGGTCGTTCGACGCGGCTGGGATTTCCTCGAGGAAGAGCGACAGCCCCAGCGCGGAGAGGAACGCGCGCGCCTGTTCGACATCGGGGCCGTCGGCGTTCAGGACGAAGGCCTTGAGCCGCGCGGGCGACATCCCCAGCCGAAGCATCGCGTGATACGTAAGCAGGAACACTGACCCGCTGTCGATCCCGCCGGAAAACGCCACGCCGATGGGTTCGGCCGTTCCGCCGATGCGCGTCAGCCACTTCGCGATCTCGATTTCAAGCGCGCCGATATACCGGCGCCCGATCTCGTCGAGATCCGCGGGCAGCGACGCCCGCTGCGGCGTGAAGAACCGCGTGTAGACGGGATCCGGGTCCGGGCAGCCCACGAGCGACAGATCGACGACGTAGTGCGCCGGGACCATCCTGGTGTAGCTCGGATGAAACTGCGCCGCGAGGCCGTCGGCGGTCAGCGCCGCATGCAGGGTGTCGATGCGGTCGGCGACGTAGAGCGCCGGCCCCTCGTGCCGCTTGGCCAGGAAGTACCGCAGCGGCCGATCCATCGAGCGCGCCATGCGCACCGTGATGCCCTCGGAGGCCACCAGGGCGAACGAGCCGTCGATCGCCCGCACCGATGCCGGGTCTCCGCTCAGCACGCGTCGCCGGGCCTCGTCCAGGTCAACATTCGTGAACGTGTTGAGCGACGGGTCCAGCAGGTCGATCACGCGGGAAATCGGCGGCATCAGAAATGACCAGATGACCAGATGACTAAATGACCAGATTCACGAGCCTCAGGAGGCGCGCCGAGAGGGCGCCTTGACCGCGGCAGGCACGCGGTCGGCCTCCGGGAACACCTGCCAGACACAATTCAGGAACTGCCGGACGATCGCCGACGTTTCGCCCTTGCGCCAGGCGACGCAGATGTCAGTCGCCGCATCGTCATCGCTGATCGGCACCACGGCGATTCCACTCAACGGATGTGGACTGGTGAGCGGAATGCCCATGCAGACGTAGACGCCCTTGCCGGACGCCACCAGCATGAGGCCCGTCTGGTTGTAAGGACCCGCATCAGGCGTCGGGATCATATGGGGCGCGATGCCCGCCTTGGAATAGAGCTCGAGGACCTTGTCGTACAGGTACGGCGAGATGTGACGGTCGTACATCAGCAGCGGCTCCGACGCCAGGTCGCGGACGCTCAAGGTCTTTCGCGAGGCGAGAGGACTGTCGTCGCTCAACACGGCGAGCATGCGTTCCTGGTAGAGGGGCACCACTTCGGTGGTCTCCGGATCGAAGTACGGCCGGCCGACGACGACGTCGAGCGACCCGTCCTGCAGCTGATGGTTGTAGTGCTCGGCGCAGTCACGTCGGTGGCCTCGATCGTCATGTTGCCGAACTTCGCCGCGGACGCGACGCGGATGCGGTTGACCGTGTCCCACAGTCCCCAGCCGATGCCGAGGCGCACCTTGTTGGCGTCGTGTCGTGTCGTCTGGTTGGCGCTTTCGTAGAAATCCGACGCCGCGGCCGCGAGGGCGCGAGCCTTCTCCAGCAGGCGCTGCCCGGCATCCGTCAGTGTGACGCCCTGCCGATGCCGGATAAACAGCGTGATGCCTAGCTCATCTTCAAGCTGCTTGATGTGCCGGCTCAGCGGCGGCTGCGAGATATGCAGGCGCTCGGCAGCCTTGGTGACGCTGGACACTTCCGCGACGGTGATGAACGCGCGCAGATGACGGAAATCCATATGGGCGGGGACTATACCAGATCTGTATGGCGCCTGGTTCAAAGATGTATTGGACAGTTCAGCCGCAAAGGCGCAGTTTATGCGGTTAACGGCGTGTAAACGCGTCAGTTCCCGCCGCTAATGGTGTCAACCCGCGAGGAGGGATCATGCGTGGATGGAAGCAGGCTCTATTCGCCATTGCAATCGTGATGGCGAGTCCCTGGGCCGCCTATGCCCAGAGCGGCGCCTCGATCGCCGGCGTCGTGAAGGATGCCTCCGGGGCCGTCCTGCCCGGCGTCACCGTCGAAGCGGCAAGCCCCAGCCTGATTGAAAAGGTTCGCACGGCCGTCACCGACGGCAGCGGACAGTACCGAATCACCGAGCTGCTCCCAGGCACCTATACCGTGACGTTCGCGTTGACCGGTTTCAGCACCGTCAAGCGGGAAGGCGTCGAGTTGAGCGGCTCGTTCAACGCGATCGTCAACGGCGACCTGAAGGTCGGCAACGTCTCCGAGACGATTACGGTTACGGGTGAGCCGCCGATCGTGGACCTGCAGTCGTCGACGCGCCAGACGGTCGTGACGCACGCGCAGCTCGACGCGCTGCCCACCGGACGCAACATGTTCAACCTCGGCGTGCTGATCCCCGGCGTCACGCTGACGACGGGCGGACTGGCCAACCAGGATGTCGGCGGCGCGCTCGGCCCGAACACGCTCGCGCTCGGCATCCACGGCGGGCAGACACAGGACCAGCGCATGACGATGAACGGTATTTCGCTCAGCACCATGATCGGCGGTGGCTGGGGCGGCGGCACGATCCCCAACGCGGCGGGCGTCAGCGAAATGCTGTTCGACACGTCCGCGGTGGATGCGAGCCTCTCGACCGGCGGCATACGGATCAACTTCATCATCAAGGACGGCGGCAACAGATACTCGGGCATGGTCTTCGGCAACTTCGCGAACGACTCGATGCAGGGCAGCAACTACACGCAGCGCTTGCAGGATCTGGGTCTCACGACGCCCGGCGGCATCGTCAAGAACTGGGACTTCAATCCAGGGTTTGGCGGACCCATCGCGAAAGACAAGCTGTGGTTCTACCTGTCGGGCCGCAGCCAGGGCGCGAATACCTTCGTACCGGGCCAGTCCTACAACAAAAACGAGAACAACCCGAATGCGTGGGCGTACGTGCCGGACACGGCGCGGCCGGCGACGCTCAATCGCTCGTGGCAGGACTATCAGGCCCGCGTCACATGGCAGGCGAACTCCAAGAACAAGTTTGGTTTTCTGTACAACATCCAGAGCAACTGTTTCTGCCCGTTCGGCGTGAACACGCTCACCGCGCCGGAAGCCGGCAACGACCAGCGGTTCCCGCTGCAGCGTCCGATCGAGGTGGACTGGACGTCGCCGGTCACCAGCAAGCTGCTGCTCGAAGGCAGCGCGATCCATCGTATCGAGCGGTGGGGCGCCATGGATCCCTCGACGCTCGGCCCCGGCATGATCTCGGTGAACGACCAGGGGCCGGGGGCCTATCGGCCGAACATGGTCTATCGCGCGGCGGCCACGTACAGCAACAACCTCAATGAGACGTTCCACTGGCGTTTCACCGGATCCTATGTCACCGGCGCTCACGCCCTCAAGATGGGTGCCAATGACGGGTGGGGATACTCGGATGCGACCACGTACTCGCGCATCCCCCAGCAGTACACGTTCCTCACGCCGGTTGGCGGTGCGCCCACGCCCAACCAGATCACGGAGTACGTGACACCGTACACGGTCAGCACCGATGTGGCCCACGACTTCGGTCTCTTCGCGCAGGATAAATGGACGAAGGGCCGCTCGACGATCATGCTTGGCATCCGGTACGACCACGCGAGCAGTTTCTATCCCGCGAGCACCCTGGGGCCCACGCAGTACGCGCCCAATAGAAACGTGTCGTTTCCGGAGACGCCGCAGGTGAGCTGGTCGGACGTCACGCCCAAGATGGGTTTGGCCTACGACCTCCGGGGCGACGGCCGGACGGCGCTCAAGATCAGCCTCAATAAGTATCTGCAGGGATTCGGCACCTCGTTCGCTATCGTGCCAGACCCGAATCCGGTGTCCGCGGCGGTCGGTTTCGGCAATACGACCCGGACGTGGAATGACGCCAACCACAACTACATCCCGGATTGCGATCTCTCGACGCGTACGCCCGGCGCAAACGGTGAGTGCGGCCCGCTCGCCAATCCGAATTTCGGTTCGAACGATGTTGCGGCGCTGCTGAACCAGCTCAAGTTCGACCCGAACTTCCAGACCGGCTGGAACAAGCGGGGCTACAACTGGGAGTTCTCCGCCGGCGTGCAGCAGCAGCTGGGCCCACGCATGTCGGTGGACGTAGGTTTCTTCCGGCGCTGGTACGGCAACTTCCAGGTCGTTGACAATACGGCGCTCAACACGGCGACCGATTTCAACTACATCAACCTCCAGGCGCCTGCCGACTCGCGGCTGCCAAACGGCGGCAACTACACGGTGACCGGTTTCCCCGTCGTCAAGCCGGAGGCCGCGTTCGGCAGCTTCGTCCCGGCGAACGTCGTCAAGCTGTCTGACGACGTTGGCCTGCAGACTTCACACTGGAACGGCGTGGATGTGAACCTCAACTCGCGGCTGCAGAATGGCTTCTTCGCGCAAGGCGGGTTCAGCACCGGCCGCACGAGCACCGACAACTGCGCGGTGATCACGAAGCTGCCCGAGGTGGCGTATGAGAGAAACAACTTCTTCAGCCCGAACTTCTTCACGACGATGCCGACGCAGTACTGCAAACAGGACGGCGTGTTCCTCACACAGGTGAAGGCCAGCGCCGGCTACACGTTCCCGAAGATCGACGTGGCTGTCGGCGGCACATATCAGGATCTTCCTGGAGTGAACGTCGAAGCTCGCTTGAACGCTCCGTTTCTTCCGAACGTCGGGGGGCTTCAATCGATTCCCGGCCTGAACGGTTACCACATCATCGAACCAGGAACGGAAAACGGCGGGCGGCTGCATCAGCTCGACATCAAGTTCTCGAAGATTTTCAAGTCCGGACGCACGCGGACGATGGTCGGCCTCGACATCTACAACACGTTCAACGTGGACACGATTACGGGACAGGACAACGGGTACACACCGGTGCCCGGCGGCCAGGCCGTGTGGCAGGTGCCGAATCTGATTCTCCAGGCGAGGTTCATCAAGTTCAGCGCGCAGTTCGACTTCTAGAGCGTTTGCAAAATGCCGTAGCGGCCGGCTTCAGCCGGCCGGCGAACGTCCGCCTGAAGGCGGACGCTACGGCTGACAGACACGTCACACAGACGGGCGGGATGGCCGATCCTGCCCGTTTCCTATTTATTCGGCCGCGGATGGAACACCGCATCATCCTCGCGCCACGGCGTGCGGCATGGCTGACGGCTTTCGTAGAGCGTGAGATTTTCCTGCAGGCGCGGGCTCAGGTCGCGCCTGCCAGCCTGACTCGCGGCAGCGATGGCCTCGCGCTGCCAGTTCGCGGCCTCGTCGTACTGTCCCAACTCCGCCAGCGTCATCGCCATCGTCTGCATCAGCTCGAGGGTGCGCTGCGTCTTCAGCAGTTCCTGCATCAGCGTCATCGCCCGGCGGCCGTCGCGGACGCGCGCGTCCGGCGCGGCGGCCAGCAGGCGGGCCAGCGCATGCGCGAATCCTGGCTGGTCGGGAAACGTCTTCACGGCGTCCGCGAGGCGATCGCGTGCCTCCTGAAACCGCCTCAGGCGCACGAGGGCCATCGCGTATCCGAAGCGTGCCTGTGAAACGGCCGGACTGGCCTTGATGACTTCCGCGTACTGGGGCAGCGATTCTTCCATCCGTCCGCTTCGGCGCAGCGCATCGGCGAGGCTGAGCCGTGCCTCGACGGACGCCGGGTCGGCCGCGACCGCCGCCGAGAACGCCTCGATCGCCTCCCGATCGCGCCCTGCGGCTTCCTTGACGATGCCGATGCCGTAGTGCGCTTTGGCGAGGCCCGGTGACAGCTTGACAGCGGTCTGAAACTGCTCGAGCGCGCCGGCGGCATCACCGGTCTCGAACAGCGCGGTACCCAGGTTGAGGCGCGTGAACGCGTTGTCCGGGGCGGCCTCGATGGCCTGGCGGAGATACGTCACGGCTTCCGGCCACTGACGTTTCCCCAGGGCTTCGGCGCCGTGCACCTCGGCCGCCGCGGCGTTTTGCAGGAGGCCGGAGATCTGCTGCATGAGCGGATCGACGGGCGGAACGTCGACGTTTCCACGCAGCTGCATCTGCGCCTCGGCGCGGCGCGTGTCGCCGAGACCACGATAGGCGAGCGCCAGCGGGTAGTGGATGCTCGAGGACTGCGGCCGCAGTGCGAGCGCGGCTTCGAGATGGCTCGCGGCCCTGGCGTAGTCGCGTGTCTCGAGATCCACGCGCCCGAGGCGATAGAGGGCGGCCGCCTCGCGCGGCTGTAGCGCCAGCGCCTTGTCGAGCGGTGCCCGCGCCGCTTCGGGCTGGCCCTGAACGAGGTGCATCTCGCCGAGCCACACGAGGCTGGGAACATGATCGGGCTGAAGGGTCAACGCACGCTCGAACAGCGCCGCGGCTTTGGCCGGATCGTTCCTCAGCCGATCGATGTGCGCGAGATAGTAGGGCCACCGCATCTCGTTCGGCTCGAGCAAGGCGGCGTTACCGAAACAGCGGCCGGCGGCATCGAGGAACTCCGTGGCCATGAAGAGCCGGCCCATGTCTCCGTACGCGGCGGCGCGCGCCGCCGGCGTCGCGTCCGGCCTCCCGATCTGCTGCTGGAGCGCCGCGAATTGTTCACGCAGTTGCTTCTGCACGGGCCCGGCCGCGCCCGATATATCCGGTAGCTCGATCGTGCGGAGGTTCGGTCCCTGTCCCGGCGTTGGGCGTGGCTTCGGGGAGCGAGCGGCTGGCTTCGGCATCCCATGACAAGCGCAAGCAGACACAACGGAAGGATTTGCCTCACGGCTGTATCCCCTTGCCTTCGACAATCGTCACGTACCGATCGACGGGAACGTTCGTGAATCGCTCCGTCTTCGACGAAGGCGCGGGCCACGACACGTCCAGCCAGTCGAGTGCGGTCGCGCGTCCGAGACCGAGCACCTCGCGCGGATCGTGCGAGGAGAGATAGCTGCCGCCGCCGTTCTTCTGCCGGGAATGGCGCGCGCCGCCGGCGGACCACGTCAGCCGCGCGCCGATCGCATCGCGGTTACAGCGCACACCCTGAAGCTTCACGCCCACCCAATGGTTGGCGGCCGAGGAGGTGTTGCGCAGCAGGACGGGCGCATCGCCGTTGCACCCGATCAGCACGTCCACGCGGCCGTCGTTGTCGTAGTCGCCAGCCGCCAGGCCGCGCGCCGAAAACGATTTGGCGAAGACGGGGCCGGCCTGCTGGCTGACGTTGCGCAGGCGGCGGCCGTCGTGACGGAACAGCAGCAGCGGTTCCTTGTAACGGACGTCGGGCGCCCGGATGGCGATCGTGTCGTCCGGGTGGCCGTTGGCGATGAGAAGGTCGATCAGCCCGTCGTTGTCGAAGTCGCAGAGCTTCACGCCCCAGCCGCTCAGCAGACGCGTCGCCTGCGACACGCCGTGATCCGGCGCGGCGTCGGTGAAGAACGCGCCGTTGTGGTTTTCGTAGAGCGAGAACATCTCGTGATCGATGTTCGCCACGAACACGTCCTGCCAGCCGTCGCCGTTGAAGTCTCCGGCATCCACGCCCATGCCGGAGCGCAGGTTTCCGGAACCGCTGTACGCAATGCCGGCGGCGACGCCGTTTTCCTGCCACCTGTTCTTGCCGCGGTTCAGGAATAGGAAGTTCGGCGCCGTGTCATTCGCCACAACCAGGTCGAGCAGGCCGTCGTTGTTGATGTCGGTCGCCACGCTGCCGAGCGCCTTACCGGGCGTGCGCCCAATGATGGTCGTGCCACTGACCTGGAGAAACGTCCCGTCGCCGTTGTTGCGAAACAGCGCGCTGGGTGTGGGCTTGAAGAGATGGGGAATGCAGTAGTGATAGTAGAGGCTCCCGTCCTTGTTTTTCTCCGCGCACAACAGGCCCTGGCTCAACTGGTACTGGACGTAGCTCCCCACGAAGAGATCGAGCAGCCCGTCGTTGTCGTAGTCGAACCAGACGGCGCTCGTCGTCCAGGCAGGCATAATGCCCGGCAGCGAGAGACCGGCCTTCTCCGTGACATCCGTGAACGTCCCGTTGCCGTTGTTGCGATAGAGAATCGATCGGCCGTACCCGGTCACGAACATGTCCGGGAAGCCGTCGTTGTCGAAATCCCCGACGGCGACGCCCATGCCGAAGCTTCCGCCGGCGACGCCGGCCTTGTCGGTGACGTCGGTGAAGGTGCCGTCTCGATTGTTCTTGTACAGCGCGTTCTTCAGCGGCCGGGTTGGTTTGAAGAAATCGGACGGCCCGCTGTTGACCAGATAGATGTCCATCCAGCCGTCGCCGTCGTAGTCGAGAAACGCGCAGCCGGGCCCGAGAGACTCGGGCAGGAATCTCGCCGGCGACATCGCGTTCTCGTGGACCCACGTGATCCCGCTCGCGGACGAGGGAACTTCGACGAACGCCGGCGCCGTGTCCTGACCCGCGGCCGCCAGCGGCGCGCGTCGCGAGCGTGCGCGGGAGAAGCGGATCGGCCGCGGCGGCCGCGCCCGACGCGAGCGCCCACTGGAGGAATCTGCGGCGCGAGGTCATTTGCCGCTTCTCTCCGTGAGCGTCGTATACCGATCGATGGCCGTATTGGTCCATTCGTCCGTTCGCCCGTCCGGCCAGGTGACTCGAACGGTGGGCGTCTCTGTGGAATCGCCGAGACCCGCCAGGACACGCGGGTCGTTCGCGGACGCGTAGCTGCCGTCGGCGCGCGCCCTGCGCCAGAGCGTCGGGCCGTTCCTGCGGACAATCGCCACTCGCGCGCCGAGCACGTCGCGAGGCCGGGACCCCGCCACAAGTCGCAATCCCACCCAGTGCTTCCGGTTGCCCACGTTGTTGATCAGCAGGCGCAGCGGCCCGTTGTTGTTGGCGATGACGATGTCGGTGTCGCCGTCGTTGTCGATGTCTCCGAAGGCAGCGCCGCGTCCGACCTCGGACAACTGGAACACGCCGCCGGCGGACGCTGTCACGTCTTCGAAGCGGCCGTTGCCGAGGTTGTGAAACAGCTGTTTCCGCTGGTGGAGCGGAAACGGATCGCGTGCCTGCGCCAGCGCCTGGATGGTCTGGACCGCGCCATTGGCCGTCAGCAGATCGAGCCAGCCGTCGTTGTCGTAGTCGAACCACGCCGTCCCGAAGCCCGTGTACGCCGAGGCTCGCGGCCGCAAGACCCGATCGCGCGCTCCGGTCATCGAACGATCCCGACCCGTCGTTGACGAACAGGTTGTGGCCCTCCCCGGTCTGTTCGGTCACGAACAGATCGTCGTCGCCGTCGTTGTCGAAGTCGCCGGCATCCACGCCCATGCTCGCCTCGGCCTTGCCTTCCTGCGTGAGCGCGGCGCCCGCGAGCAGCGCCGTGTTCCTGAACGTCCCGTCGTGCTGGTTGATCCACAGCTGGTTCGGCTGGCTGTCGTTGGCGACGTAGAGGTCGATCCAGCCGTCGCCGTTGAAGTCCGCCGTGGCGACGCCGAGTGCCGGCCCGAACTCGCTGGCGATTCGGCTCGCCGCGGTCGTGTCGGAAAACGTGCCGTTGCGGTTGTTGTGGAACAGCCGTCCGGGAAGCGGCTTGTAGCTGTTCGGCGTGCAGTAGTCGCGCGCGCCAGACGGGCTGAAGCACTTCGTGGCGCCCTCGATGGTGTAGCGCAGGTAGCTGCCCACGTAGAGGTCGAGCCATCCGTCGCGATCGTAGTCGAAGAAAGCCGCCGACACGCTCCAGCCGCTCGCGGCCGTGCCGCTCTTCGCCGTGACGTCGGTGAAGGTGCCATCGCCGTTGTTGTGGAAGCAGCTGGTTCGCGCCGAAGTTGGTGAGATAGAGATCGACGAAGCCGTCGTTGTCGAAGTCGCCCGTCGCCACGCCCATGCCGTAGCCGGTCGCGGTGATGCCGCTCTGCGCCGTCACGTCCGTGAAGTGCAGCGTCCGCGTGCCGTCGGGACGAACGTCGAGGTCGTTTCGAAAGAGCCGGCCCGTCAAGTGTGCCCCGCGGCGCCTGCGACGGCTGACCCGATCCGTTCCTGCCGAGCGGCTGTCCCTGCAGCACGAACACGTCGAGATCGCCGTCGTTGTCGTAATCGAACAGCGCCACGCCCGGTCCCAGGATTTCAGGCATCGTGAGGTCGCCCGACATGCCGTTGACGTGCGTGAAGCGAAGGCCGCTGGCCTCTGCCATGTCGGAAAACCAGTCGGTGGACGCGGTCGGAAGCCCAGTGGACCCCGTCAACCCCGGAGTTGATGTCCGGGTGCGGCAGCCTGCGGCGACACAGCACGCAATCACGAGCAGGGCCGGCGCGCGGCCGCGCATCCTCATCTTGAAGCCGGGGATATCATAGTGGCGATGCCGCGCCGGTGGCATCCGGTTCGGGTAACATAACTGCCTGTGTAATAGGGAGATCTTCTTTATGAAGCTGCATCTTTCCGCTCGCTGGGTTGGCGCTGGCCGCGTCGATGCTCCTGACCGCCGTCCCGGCTGCCGCGCAGGCGCCGGCGCCCGCCGCCAAGCCCTCCGCCAGGACGCCGGCCAAAGCCTTTGTGCCCGGCAAAACTCCGTGGGGCGATCCGGATTTGCAGGGCATCTACACGAACAAGGACGAAAGCGGCATTCCCTTCGAGCGTCCGGGCCAGTTCGCCGGCAAGACGGTCGCCGACGTGGATGACGAGGAGTTGCGGGAACTCATTGAGGCGCGGGCAAAGGCGGCTGTCGAGCGCGCGCCCGGCATCGGCGGCGCCGAAACCGGCGCCGGCCCGACGCACTGGTACGAAAACTACGGCGCGAAAAACAGCCGGGCGTGGCTCGTGAGCGATCCGCCCGACGGCGTGATTCCGGCGGCGATCGCGGAAGCCAACGCGCGCAACGCCGAGCGGGCGCGCCTCCGCAGCGGCCGCGGCCCCGCCGACAGCCCCGAGGATCGCAGCCTGTACGACCGCTGCATCACACGCGGCATTCCCGGTTCGATGATGCCCGCCATCTACGGCAACTCGTACGAAATCATCCAGTCGCCGGGCTGGGTGGCGATTCGCTACGAGATGATCCACGAGACCCGCCTGATTCCACTCGACGGACGGCCCCACCTGAAATCGGACGTGCGCACCTACATGGGCGATGCGCGCGGCCACTTCGAGGGCAGCACGCTGGTGGTCGAGACGACGAACTTCAAGGAGAACTCAACGTATCGAGGCGCGTCGGAACAGCTGAAGCTGATCGAGCGCTTCACGCCGAAGGAACAAAAGATCGTCCAGTGGTCGGTGACCCTGGACGACTCGCGCACGTGGCCGCGGCCGTGGACGTTCGCGATGAACCTCACGAAGGACAGCTCGCAGCCGATTTTCGAGTACGGATGCCACGAGGGGAATTACGGCCTGCGCGACATCCTGAGCGCCGAGCGTGCGGCCGACGCCGCGGCGGCCAAAACGCGCAACTGAGAAGACGAGGAGAAACCGTTGATGAGAGTTGTGACGAGTACGGCCGCCATCCTGATGATGGCGGCCGTGCCCGCGATCGCCCAGACGCCGAAATCCGACACGAAACCCGCGGCCCCGAAAGCGACCGCCGCGAAGGCCTACAAGACGCCGAAGACCCCATGGGGCGATCCCGACCTGTCCGGCATTTTCACGAACAACGACGAGAGCGGTATTCCGCTGGAGCGCCCGAATCAGTTCGACGGGAAGAAGCTCGAAGACATTTCCGATTCCGAACTGACGGAGCTTCGCAACGAACGCAATCGCCAGGCGGAGGAACGCGCCCCCAATCTGGGCGTGTTGCCGGGCAGCAACCCGGTGCACTGGTTCGAGAATTTCGGCGCGAAAAACAGCCGCGCCTGGCTGATCGTCGATCCGCCGGACGGCCGGGTGCCGCCGCTTCGTGGCCGACGCGCAGGGACGCCGCGCACCGGCCGGGGGCAGCAGCTTCGGCAACGGCCCGTTCAACAGCACCCTCGATTTCAGCCTCTACGATCGCTGCATCAGCCGGGGCGTGCCGGGTTCGATGACGCCGGCGATTTACGGCAACGCCTATCAGATCGTGCAGGGGCAGGGGTACGTCGGTATCCGCTACGAGATGATTCACGAAGCGCGTCTCATCCCGCTCGACGGCCGCCCTCACGCGAGCGGAAAGATCCGCACGTTCATGGGCGACGCGAAGGGGCGCTGGGAAGGCGATACGCTGGTCGTCGAAACGACGAATTTCGACCGCCGGATCCTCTATCGCAACGCGAGCGAGAATCTGAAAATCGTCGAGCGCTTCAGGCGCGTCGGACCGGACACGATCGAGTGGTCGGTGACGCTCGACGATCCGCAGACGTGGACGCGCCCGTGGACCTGGGCGATGGATCTGTCCAGGCGCGACGAAAGCCAGCAGCCGTTCGAGTACGCGTGCCACGAAGGCAACTACGGCATGCGCAACATGCTCAATGCCGCACGCGAAGCGGAGAAGGCGGCGAAGTAAGAGGGTAGAGGTTAGGGAATTTGAAAGCTGGTAAAGCCCGGATCGTTCTGTCGAGCGCGGCGCTCTGGGCGGCACTCTGCGTGTCGGTCGCGGCCCAGTGGATCGGCTATCCCACGCCAGGCATTCCCCGGACGCGCGACGGCAAGCCCGATCTCGCCGCGCCGGCGCCGAGAACATCCGACGGCAGGCCGGATCTCTCCGGAATCTGGCTCACCCCGAGCGGCCGCTGGCTGCAGAATCTCGCCGCGGACGGCGTCGAGGTTCCGTTTACGCCCGCCTCGAAAGCCATCTGGGACGAGCGCCGGGCGAACAACGGGAAGGGACGGCCGTCGGAGCGCTGCATTTCCCACGGCGTGACCGACTTCGACGCGCTGGGCACGCCAACCAAGATCATCCAGACGCCCGCTGTCACGGTCATCCTGTTCGAGGCGTACAACCACTACCGTCAGATCATGACGGACGGCCGCCCCCTGCCCAAAGACCCGCAGCCGGCCTGGCTCGGGTACTCCGTGGGCAAGTGGGACGGCGACACCTTCGTCGTGGACACGATCGGCCTGAACGATCAGACGTGGCTGGACGATGGCGGGTACCCGCATAGCGATGCGCTGCACGTGATCGAGCGCTTCACGCGCCGCGATTTCGGCCACATGGAGATTCGCATCACCATCGACGACCCGGTGGCCTACACGAAGCCGTGGACGGTCACGATTCCCAAGAACCTCGTGGCCGACGATGAGCTGATCGAGTTCATGTGCGAGAACGAGAAGGACTTCGTACACATGGTCGGAAAGTAGGGCCGGCCCAACACCCGATCGCCCGGTCACCCAATCACCAAATCCCAATGCCGCTCGGTGTATGCTTGCGGGCGATAACATGCACTATTTCGGCAAATTCCAGGAGAGCTCGCTCGTCGCGCACCGGGTCTTCGACGGCCACGGCCAGGGTTACACACACGCGCCGCTGATCGACCACACCACCGGCTCCGTGCATACGGGCCTGAGCATCAACGAGCTCGGTCCCGGGGGAAGCATCGCGCCCCACGTGCACTCCTTCGAAGAAGGGTTCTACCTGCTGTCCGGCGAGGCCGTCGTCAGCATCAACGACCAGGCGTACCGGCTTCGCGCGGGCGACTTCGGCGTCGCCAAGGTAGGCGCGCTCCACGCGTGGCGCCAGGCGGGTTCCGTGCCGGTGCGATGGATGCAGATGGCGGCGCCCCAGCCGAAGCCCGTGGGCAAGGAACGCGACACGTTCTTTCAAAAGGGCGGCGTCGCGCCCGGCGATGCCAGCCCGCTCGACCTGAACGATCTCAAGGGCAATCTGCTGGGACATTTCGACGCCAGCATGATTCCGCCCGTCGCGCAGCGCACCAACGTCGCGCCGGGCCTCGAGGGCGTGTTTCTGAAGTGGATGATCGACGAACATTTCGGCGCACGCCATCATCGGATGTTGTTCATCGAGTACCAGCCGGGCGTCAGCATCGCGCTTCACGATCACACGTTCGAAGAGGCGTATTTCATCCTGACCGGCGAGGTCCAGGGCACGATGGACGGTCAGACCTATCTGGCCAAGCCGGGCGACGTCCTGTGGACGAGCGTCGGCTGCGTCCACACGTTCGTCAACGTCGGCAAGGAACCCGTCCGCTGGCTCGAGACGTTTGCGCCGATCCCGCCGGCGGAAAACGTCTTCCGCTTCATGCGCGACTGGGAGAAACGGCAGAAGGAGCTGGAGGGATAGCCGTGGCAGTCGCGAAACTGCAGATGACGGACGAGCAGCGAAAGTCGGTCGCGCTGGAATACCTCAAGGCGTTCGACAACAAGGGCGTCACGTCGAACGGCGGCAGCATCCTGGATCTTTTCGCGGACGACGCGCAGGTGTTCTTCCCCAAGTGGGGGCTGGCGACCGGCAAGAAGCAGATCGCGCAGCTGTTCACCGATTTCGGCGGCAATATCAAGAGCATCCTGCACGACTACGCGAGCTTCAACTACATCATGACGGGCGGCGACATGTTCGCCGTCGAAGGCACGAGCGCCGGTGTCCACCAGGAAGGCCCGTGGCGCGCCGGCGTGTCGCACGCCGGCCGCTGGTGCGACGTGTTCGAAGTGCGCGATTTTCTCATCCAGCGGTGCTTCATCTACCTGGATCCGGATTACGCCGGTCTCGACACGGCGCGTTATCACTGGCTGTCGGCCGGCGGACGCGACGCGTCGAAGCCGATGGGGTAGGCAAAAGAGCAGAGGTTAGGGGTTAGAGGTTAGAGGGCTCACCATGAGACGACGAATAAGTGTGGCGGCGATCATCATCGCCGGTTCGAGTGTGTCCGCGTTCGCGCAGGCGCCGGATGGCGCGGCGGTCTTTCAGAAGACGTGCGCGACGTGCCACGCGCAGCCCAGTCCCGAAAACCGCGCGCCGAACCGCGAGGCGCTGGCGCTCTTTGCGCCCGAGTCGATTCTCACGTCGCTGACGACGGGCAACATGTACCGGCAGGCTCAGGACCTGAGCGACGCGGAGAAGCGCGCCGTCGCGGAATTCGTGGCCGGCCGCAAGTTCGGCACGGCGCCGCCGCTTTCAACCGTCGGCCGATGCTCGTCGTCCGCGCCGCCCATGACCGATCCGGGCAAGGGTTCGAACTGGAACGGCTGGGGCGGGACCGTCACGAATACCCGGTTCGTTCCAGCGGACAAGGGAGGGCTGACGGCGCCGCTCGTGCCGCGACTGAAGCTCAAGTGGGCGTTCGGCTTCCCGGGTGTGACCGCCGCGCGTTCGCAGCCGGCCGTCGTCGGCGGGCGTGTGTTCGTCGCCAGCGAGAGCGGAGACGTCTTCTCGCTCGACGCGAAGACAGGCTGCACGTACTGGGCGTTTCATGCGCAGTCGGGCATTCGCACCGCGGTCTCTGTCGGACAGGTACAAGGCCGCGAATGGGTCGGCGTACGCCATCTACTTCACCGATGGCGCGGCCACCGCCTACGGCGTCGACGCCAATACCGGCAAACAAATCTGGGCGCGCAAGGCAGACGATCATCCGCAGGCACGCGCCACCGGATCGCCCACGTACTTCAGCGGCCGAGTGTACGTCCCGATGGCCGGCCTCAACGAAGAAGCGCAAGGCGGCCGTCCAACGTATGAGTGCTGCACGTTCCGCGGCAGCGTCACTGCGCTCGACGCGAGCACCGGCGCTGTGGTGTGGAAGACGTACACAATCGCGGAGGAACCAAAGAAGCGCGGCCTCACGAAAGAAGGCGTGCAGGCGTGGGGACCATCCGGCGGTGGCATCTGGGCTGCCCCGACGATCGACGCGCGCCGCCGCGTTCTCTACATTTCGACGGGCAACGGGTACTCGGACCCGCAGACGCCGACCACCGATGCCGTGATGGCGATGGATCTCGATACCGGCAAGGTGAAATGGGTCGCGCAGCCGGTGCCGAACGACGTCTGGATGATGGGCTGCAAACCCGAGAACCCCGACAACCCACGCTGCCCGGCGAAGCAGGGGCCGGATCACGATTTCTCGGCGTCGCCGATGCTCGCCAGGCGGACGAACGGCAGCGACATCGTCATCATCCAGTCGAAGTCGGGCATGGCCTACGGATTCGATCCCGACAAGAACGGCGCGCTGATCTGGCAATATCGCACCAGCGCCGGCAGCGGCCTCGGCGGGCAGTGGGGCGGCGCCGTGGACGACAAGCTCGCCTACTTCGGCGTCAACGGGACGCTTTCGCAATCGCCCGGCGGCATGCGCGCCGTAAAGATCGACACCGGAGAGGAAGTGTGGTCCAAAGCGCCCGCCGACAAGCTGTGCGGCACCGCGCGCGGCTGCAACGGCGCCCAGGGCGCCGCGCTCACAGCCATCCCGGGCATCGTCTTCTCGGGCTCCGGTGACGGCGGCCTCCGGGCCTACGCGAGCGATGATGGAACGATTGTGTGGCAGTTCGACACGAATCGGGAGTTCCAGACGGTCAACGGCGTGAAGGCCACCGGCGCGACGATGGACGGTCCAGGCGCCGCCGTCGTGGACGGCATGCTCTTCATCAACTCCGGCTACGGCGGCATCGTCGGCCGGCCGGGGAATGTGCTGCTGGCATTTGGCGTGGACTAGAGCGAGTTGCACAATGCCGTAGCGGCCGGCTTTAGCCGGCCGGCGAGCGTCCGCCTAAAGGCGGACGCTACGGCTGACACAGTTTCGACGTTGGAAGATCGGGGAGAACAGGATGCGCGCGAAGATTGCAGCGATCGTGTCCGGGTTGGTGATCGCGTGCGCGAGCGCTTGGGCGCAGGCGCCTGCGCCACAGCCGGGGCCCGTGCCGAGCGGCGCGGTTGTCGGCTCGGGCAACTTCTTCAGCCCAATCGTCGCCGACCTCGACAAGGCGATCGCGTTCTACCGGGATGGCCTGGGACTCGACGTTGCCGCGACGCCGAGCAACGCCGACGCGAACCCGGCGCTTCGAAACATGTTCGGCCTTCCCGATGCACAGATTCGCTGGTCGATCGGCCGCCCGCCCGCGATGCGCACGGGCGTCGAGATCGTCGAAGTGAAGAAGGCAGGCGGCCGCGCGTTCGAGCGGCAGATCCAGGACCCGGGCGCGTTCACCCTCGTTGTCGTGGTTCGTGACGTCGACGCCACGCTGGCGAAGGTCAAGCAGGTGGGGGCGCCGGTCGTCACAACCGGCGGACTGCCAGTCACGTTCGGCACCTCGCCAAAGGTTCGCGCCGTCATCGTCAAGGATCCGGACGGCCACTTCGTCCAGCTCACGCAACCCGACCCGCTGCCGCCTGCAACCGCGCCGGATCCGCCGAACGTTATCGGCGTCCGGGTGAGGCTCACCGTCGAGGATGCCGAAAAGGCGATGCGGTTGTACTGGGACGCGCTCGGCATCCGGGGCCTGACGCCGGGGATGTTCAACAGCGACAAACCCGTGCTCGATCTGCTGGGCGTGAAGGGCGGTCAGTATCGCCTGAGCACGGCCCAGATACCGACCACCGGCCTTCGCCTCGACTTCCTGGATTTCAAGGGCGTCGATCGCCGGGTCGTCCGGTCGTCTATTCAGGACCCCGGTTCCACGCGCATGCAGCTGCAGGTGCGGGACGTGGACGAGGCCATCGCGATGCTCAAGCGAGACGGCGGCACGGTGGTCTCGACCGGAGGCAACACCGTGGAACTGCCCGGACGCGGCGGGAACACCACCAAGGTCGCCATCGTTCGCGACCCGAACAATCTGTTCCTTGTCTTGTTGCAGGTGGCCCCGCAGCCGCCGAGGAACCCGTAGCGCCCGCGTTCAGGCGGACCTCCGGCCGAGCCCGGTCCCGATAGCAGCCTATGCACGCGCGACTGTCTTGTGCCGGTGCAGTTCTCGCGATGACCACCATCGGGCTGGCCGCGGCGGACAAGCCCTCGGTCACCGATGTTCTCGCCCGCGTGGGCGACTACGTCGTCCGCTACGAGCGCGAGCTATCGGGCATCGTTGCGGAGGAGCGATACGCGCAGACCGCTGACATTGCCGACCGGCCCCAGCTGACGCATCGCCAGCTGAAGATCCGACCTGTTGCTCGTACAGGCTCAGGGCCGCGACGGCCAGGGCTTCATCCAGTTCCGCGATGTGTTCGAGGTCGACGGCGATTCCGTGCGCGACCGCACCGAGCGGCTGGTCACGCTGTTCGTGAATCCCTCCACGGCATCGAGGGATCAGGCCTTCGCGATCATGCGGGAGAGCTCGCGCTACAACATCGGCAGTGTCGAGCGGAACGTCAACGTGCCCGTGCTGGCGCTGTCGTTCATGCACCCGCGATACCAGTCTCGCTTCAAGTTCACGATGGACTCGGAGGGCGCCGGCGTGCCGAGGGGCATGCCGAAAGCGTCGAATTTTTCGCTGTCGGTGGATGTGCGCGTGCTGCATTTCCGTGAAGTCGGGTCGCCCCCGCTCATCGACTCGCGGAACTCGAAAGCACCCGCGAAATCGCACGGCCGCGTCTGGGTCGAGCCCGACACGGGGCGGATTCTCATGACCGAGCTCAATATCGACACGTCCAATGTGGAGAGCACAATTCAGGTGAGCTACCAGTCGGAGCCCGTCGTCGGATTTCTCGTGCCGATCGAAATGCGCGAGCGCTACGTGATGCCGAAGCGCGCCTACGAGCTCACGGGCACGGCGACCTACGGCAATTTCAGGCGCTTCACGGTGAAGACCAACGAGACCATTGCCGCGCCGAAAGATGTGCCGTAGCCACGGCGTTCGGACGATATAATCCACACAGCGAGGACCTGATTGATGCGAATGCCTGTGTCTCGACATGCGCTCTTTGTGTTGGCCGCACTGGCGGCCGCGTCAATTTCCGTGGGCGCTCAATCACCTGCGTCGCCCGCGCCGAAGACGGCCGCCGCCAGGCCGGCGAAGGCGTGGACGATACCGCGCACGGCGGATGGACAGCCGGACCTGACCGGAAACTGGACCAACGCCACATACACGCCGCTCGAACGGCCCGCTAATCTTGGAACGAAAGAGTTCTACACACCGGAAGAGGCCGCCGTTGTCGAGAAGGAGCGGGTCGCGCAGTTCAACGGCCAGGCGGCCGACGACCTCCACTACGACAACGCGATCTGGCAGAACGAAAACTACAACAAGGGTCTGTCGAGCCTGCGCACATCGCTCGTGATCGACCCTCCGGACGGACGCGTTCCGGCTCTCACCGACGAGGCGCGCCGCCGCCCCCTGCCGCCACAGGCGGGCAGTCCCGATCGCCGTACGGACGGCTACGAGGATCGCTCGCTCGCCGAGCGGTGCATCACCTGGGGCAACGACGGTCCGCCGATCATGCCCGTCGGCTACAACGCCAACCTCGATATTTTCCAAGGTCCCGGTTATGTCGTCGTGCGGACGGAGATGATTCACAGCGCGCGGCTGATCCCGATCGACGGGGCGCGTCCGCACGTGGGCCAGAACATCCGGCAGTGGAACGGCGACTCGCGCGGCCACTGGGACGGCAACACGCTCGTCGTCGAGACGACGAATTTCAACGACCGCGTGCGGTTCAGGAATTCGACATCCGGCGTCAAGGTGACCGAGCGCTTCACGCGGGTGTCGGCCGACGCGATCACCTACACCTTCACGATCGAGGACCCCGCGACGTGGACCAGATCCTGGACGGCCGAAGTGCCGATGACCAGAACCCAGGGTCCGATTTTCGAGTACGGCTGCCACGAGGGGAACTACGGTCTGGCCAACATCCTCCGTGCCGCACGAGTCGAAGAAAAATCCAGCGAGTAGCCACACCAGGCTCGTGTATTCGACCAGCACGGGCGGCGTGTGTCCACGCTGCGGCTGGCCGCAACGCGACTGCAAATGCAGCACGCGCACGAGCGAGGCGTCCGTACCCGCTCGCCCCGGCGCGATTGTCGCCAAACTCCGCATGGAGAAGAAGGGGCGCGGCGGCAAGATGGTGACCGTCGTCGACGGTCTTCCGAACAACGCCGATTTCCTGAAAGAACTGATCCAGGAACTGAAACGCGCCTGCGGCACGGGCGGCGCCGCGGGCGACGGCTTCGTCGAACTTCAGGGCGATCTTCGCGACAGAGTTCGCGAGTTGCTGACGAAGAAAGGCTACGTCGTGAAGGGGTAGAGGTTAGAGGTTAGAGAGAGGCCCGCCTCGGCAATCAGCGTTTTCATATCCAGCGGCACGGGCGCTTCGAGCGCGACGCGCTTGCCCGTGACGGGATGCGTGAAGGCCACCCGCCACGCGTGGAGGGCCTGGCGAGGGAACGTCCATCCTGGCTTTCCGTTCGCGCGGGCCGTCGCGTACGTGGTGTCGCCGACAATCGGCCAGCCGCGCGCGGCCAGATGGACTCGAATCTGATGCCTCCGCCCCGTGGCCAGGCGGCAGCGAAGCAGCGACAACTCGGTCCCCCTCGAAATCCGAACGAACCGCGTGAGGCTGGGGACTCCGTCGCGGGCCGACGCGACCATCCGCCGCCGGTCGTTCCCGTCAACAGCCAGTCGAAGATCGATCCGCTCCCCGTGCGGTGTTGACCCTCCCGTACACGACGGCGAGATAGTCCTTTTCGCTCTGGTCAGACGTCATCTCGCGCTGGAGCGCCGCGTGAATCGCCGCGCTTTTCGCCACGAGCAGAATCCCGGAGGTGAGCTTGTCGAGCCGGCCCACGAGGGACGGGCGATGACCGTCCGCCCATTCGCGGGCATGCCAGAGCAGCGCGTTCATCAGGGTGCCGCCGGCGTGCCGATACGTCGGATGCACGACCACGCCCGCCGGTTTGTCGAGCGCCAGCAAATGCTCGTCTTCGTAGAGCACGTCCAGCATGGCGAGCGCATCGCGCGCGTCGGACGCGGCCGGGCGGCCCCTCGTGGTGTCGGTGAATTGAACGGTCACGACGTCGTTGCAGGCCGTCCGCGTGGAGACGCGTGAGACGATCCGGCCGTTGACGGTCACCTGGCCGTCTTCGATCCACGCCTGGACGCGCGTGCGCGTGGCCGCGCGCACGTCGGTCAGATGCCGGCGGATGACGAGATCGAGGCGAAGGCCAGCGTCTCCACGATCGGCCGTCAGCGTTCGGAGCGTCAAGAAAGTCCCTGGTGCATGGATGCTTGGTCGTCCTTGGTCCGTGGTCCTCAGTCCAGCGGACTATCAGGACAGGACCACGGACCCTGGACGGACCAGGAACCAGGAACCAAGCACCAGGGACCGTCCTCGTCCCTACCTGCCCGGCTCGCGAAGACCAGAAGGCAGCCGCGGCGACGCGAGGAGGCTCACGAATTCGTCCCAGCGGCGCGCGGGCTGGGTGGCGGTGCCGCCGCGCGATTCGACGAACTGTTTCACGAGGTCCTTCCCCAGGTTGTAGTTGATCACGTAGCTGCGATAGGTGTCGTAGAAGCGCGTGCGTTGTTCGGCGCGAGGAGGCGACATCATCGCGTACCGGGCCAGCCAGGCGGCCGTGCCCGCGCCGATCGACCTCACCGTTCAGGTACCGGCGCGCCGCCTCGTTGCCCGAGTACGCCAGCCGATCTGTGAGCACCTGGAGCCGGCTGTACATGTCGGCCTGCGAGGCGTCGAGCCCCGCTTCCGGATACAGGACGTCGCGCTCGAATCTCGCCCGCTCGTCTCCGGGAAACGCGACCTCGATGCCGTAGTTGGCCGTGCCTTCGGCGATGAGCGACTGTGGCGAAAACAGGGCGTACACCGAGAACTCAACCCAGCCGCGCTCGCGGACCAGGCGCTGCTCGAGCAGTGCGTTGTACACGTGGTGGCCGGGATACCCCTCGTGGCACGCGAGATCGACGGCGCGGTCGATGTAGATCGGCAGGTCCGTGTTGACCTGGATCAGGCTGCGATAGCCGCCCTGGTACCAGTTGTAACCGCTCCATGGCTTGTCCTTCACGTATTCCACGGTAAAGGACTCGCTGTCCGGCAGGCGCACGTGTGCCAGCGTGCGGGCGCGGCACTCGGCGATGGCCCGATCGAAGACGCGCGTCAACCGATCGGGCGGGATGACAAACTTCTGGCGGTACGCGTCGTAGCGCTCCACGAGCGGTCCGCTGCCGGGAAGCAGCCGGCCGATTTCATCGAGCGCGGCCTGATAGTACGAGTCGGGATGCGCCGGCGAGACGGCGTCGTACAGGGCCTGCGACTCCTCATCGAAGGTCAGCCTGGCTCCCTGCAGCATCCGCACACGTGCCCGGAGCGCCTCGAGCTGCCGCCGCAGGTAGTCGTGTCGCAGGACGAGGAGCGTATCGCGCCGGTCGGCGTCCGTGAGATCGGGGATCGCCCCAATCAGCTTCGCGGCGTCGCCATCGATCTCGGTGAGCGGCCGCTTGAGCCGCTGGGCGTCGGCTTTCCACTCGGCGGGCCCGAAAAACGAGTCGACATAGTCCGCATCGTGCTGCCCGACGGCCAGCACCAGCTTCACGTACTGCTCAGCGATCGCATTCATCGGCAATTTCTGCGAGCCTCGTGGCGCGGTTGGGCGATCGACCGTGCCGGTCTGCTGCGCCGACGCAATCGCGGCCAGCGCGAGCGCCGCCAGGCAGGTAGGAAGCCACCGGTTCATACCGATCCCATTGTAGAAGAAGAAGGCGCATCGACAAGCGTGTAGGGCAGACCGGCGATTCCGACATTCCGCGTCGAGGCGTTTGAGTCTGACAGATTGTGATGACGATCAATGCTGCGTGCGCGAGCGCAGGGATGCGGCCGTTCTCTCAGCATTCTGGCGGCGCGAACGGACATCACCCTACGTCGTTGTCGGTCTGTGACCGCGGACGTTACAGATACGTGACACTCGGATCCGGTCTTCGTTGAAATTCCCCTGTGAATTCTCGCGTCGCGCATCTGCACGCGTGGAACCTCGTTTGCACTTCGCGTCGGTCACACGAGAAATCCGCGTCTGTTCGTTCCGACAAACACGAAGAGTCTTCGATGCGCTTCGCGCGCGACGAGAGGGTGAACCATGCACATGAGATGTGTTGGCAAGTTCCACCGATGGACGGAGCCGCGCCTGATGCCCGCGCTGCTGCTGGGTATCCTGCTTGCGGCTGCGCCGTCTTCGGCGCAGAGTCCGCCGCCGCTGCCGACCGTCGGCGCGGGCGTGCAGACAAGTTACGTGCACACGTCTCCTGAGGGCGGCGACTCCACGGACACGTTTCCACTCAACAGCGTCCGGTTGTACGTCAGCGGAACGGCGGCGCCGAAAATCAAGTACATGTTCAACACGGAGTACGACAGCAACAATCACGTCAACGTGCTCGACGCGGCCGCGCAGTTCGAGCTGTCGCCCGCGGTGAACTTCTGGGTCGGCCGGATGCTGCCGCCGAGCGACCGCGCGAACTTGTACGGGCCGTACTACTCGAACGAATGGGCGGTCTACACCGACGGCATCCAGGACGGCTACCCGTTTGTGGCCACGGGCCGCGACAACGGCTTCCTCTATTGGGGCCAGTTCGACAAGATCAAGCTCTCGGGCGGCATCTTCGACGGCGCCACGGCGACCGGCACCAGCACCGTCATCACGGCTGGCCGCGCGCAGGTGGACTTCTGGGACGCCGAGGATGGCTACTACCTCAACGGCACCTACTACGGCGCGAAAAACCTGCTGGCCGTCGGCATCGCCGGGCAGTTCCAGGGCAGCGACAAGTCGGCCTGGAACGTGGACTTCCTGCTCGAGAAGAAGGTGTCGGGCGGCGGCGCGTTCACGGTTGAGAGTCAATACAACAACTACAGCCAGCTGGGCGGCTACAACGCACGGTACGGGGAGAGCGACGGCGCCTACGGCCTCGCGAGCTTTCTGTTTCCGCCCGCCATGGGCATGACGGGGAAGTTCCAGGTCATGGGGAAGTACGCGCAGGCGAACTTCACCAAGGGCATCACCGCGCTCGACGCGGACTACACCCAGAAGACGACCGAGTTCAACTTCAACTACATCATCAAGGACTTCAACGCGCGCGTGATGTTCTTCATCAAGGACACCCGCTTCGACGCCGTGAAGCACAACGACACACAGGTGGGCGTTGGTATCCAGCTGCAGATCTGATGAGCGTGGCGCCATCGTCTCCCAATCGTCTTGGCCCCAATGAAGGAGTGAACATATGAAAAAGAGACAGATACGCCTGGCAACGTGGCTGACGGCCACGGCCCTGGCATGGTCAGCAGCGGCATCCGCGCAGGGCACGATCAAGGTCGGTGTGCTGCATTCGCTCTCGGGCACGATGGCCATCAGCGAAACCACGCTGAAGGACACCGTGCTGATGCTCATCGAGGAGCAGAACAAGAAGGGCGGGCTGCTCGGCAAGAAGCTCGAGGCCGTGGTGGTGGATCCCGCGTCCGACTGGCCGCTGTTCGCCGAGAAGGCACGAGAGCTCCTCGAGAAGGACAAGGTCGCGGTCACGTTCGGCTGCTGGACGTCGGTGTCCCGGAAGTCCGTGCTGCCCGTTTTCGAGAAGGACAACGGCCTGCTCTTCTATCCCGTCCAGTACGAAGGGGAGGAGTCGTCCAAAAACGTCATCTATACCGGCGCGGCCCCCAACCAGCAGGCCATTCCCGCTGTGGACTACCTGATGAAGGACCTCGCCGTGAAGCGGTGGGTGCTCGAGGGCACCGACTACGTGTATCCGCGCACCACGAACAAGATCCTCGAGGCGTACCTGCTCGCCAAGGGCGTCAAACCCGAGGACATCTCGATCAACTACACGCCGTTCGGCTATTCCGACTGGCAGACGCGGGTCGCCGCGATCAAGCGGTTCGGCTCGGCCGGCAAGAAGACGGCGGTCGTGTCCACCATCAACGGCGACGCCAACGTGCCGTTCTACAAGGAGCTCGGCAACCAGAAGATCTCGGCAGAAGACATCCCGGTCGTCGCGTTCTCGGTCGGCGAAGAGGAGTTGTCCGGCCTCGATGCCAAACCGCTGGTCGGCCATCTCGCCGCCTGGAACTACTTCCAGAGCATCAGCACGCCGGCCAACAAGGCGTTCATCGATCGCTGGCACGCGTATATCAAGAAACCCAAGCGCACGACCAACGACCCGATGGAAGCGCACTACATCGGCTTTGCCCTGTGGGTGAAAGCCGTGCAGAAGGCAGGCTCGACCGACGTCGACAAAGTGCTCGCGGCCCTGCCCGGCCTCGAAGTGCCGAACCTGACCGGCGGCATCGCGAAGCTGCTGCCCAACCATCACATCACGAAGCCGGTGTACATCGGCGAGGTGAAGGCCGACGGCCAGTTCAGCGTGGTCTGGAAGACGCCCGGCACCGTGCCCGGCGATGCCTGGTCGGATTTCCTCCCCGGCAGCAAGGACATCGAAGCCGACTGGGTCACGTTGAAATGCGGGAACTATAATTCCAAGACCAAGGTGTGTTCGGGACAAAACTACAAGTGATCAATCCGGTGGCGGGCAGGCAGCTGCCATGGCTGCTGCTCGCCGCCTTCGTCTTCGTTCTGGCGGCGCCTCTTCTCCGCGCGCAGTCTCCCGCCGATGGCGACAGCGGGTTTCTGGCTGCCATCGACAGCCTGCGCGAGGCCAGCTTCGTGGAGAAGGAAGCGGTCGTCACGCGTTTGAGCGAAAGCGGCCACAAGAGCGCGCGGCCCGTCCTGGCCGCGTGGCTCGAAGAGCGTCTGGCCGTTCGCGCCAGCGACCAGAAAGTCTTCATCGTCAAGCCCGCGGACGAGAACCGCCCGACGCTCGACCTGGTGGATCCGCTCACGCTGGCGGATGCCGGATCCGGCGCACGGGACGACCTCGCCACGATCGGCACGAACAACCGGCTGCGGCGGGTGCTCAAGACGGCTGTCGCGCGCTTCGATTTGTCCAGCGCCGACGCGTCCGTGCGGCTCGCCGCGGTGACTGAAATGCTGCGGGCGCTCGACGAGACGAGCATCGCCGTGCTCCGGCAGCGTGTGGGACAGGAAACGGACAAGGCCGTCAAGGCCGAGATCGAGACGGGGCTGGCGCTGGCGGCCCTCGACGGTGGCGACGCGAAAGCCAGGCTGGACGCCGTTCAGACGCTCTCGTTACGGCTGCGGCCCGAGGTCAGAAACCGGCTCGCCGCGCTCCTCGAGAAATCGCCCGACGGGGCGTTCGTCGAGAGCGACGCGGCGGTCAGGACGGCGGCCGCGAGCGCCGTCAAGCGGATCGACCGGTCCCGCACGCTCTATTCCGGCATCGAGACGCTGTTCTTCGGCATGAGTCTCGGATCGGTCCTCGTGCTGATCGCGATCGGCCTGGCGATCACGTTTGGCGTGATGGGCGTCATCAACATGGCGCACGGCGAGCTGATGATGCTGGGGGCGTACACCACGTACGTCGTCCAGCTGGCGATGCCGAAGTACATGGGCCTGTCGATTCTCGTGGCCATCCCGGCCGCCTTCCTGGTGTCGGCGCTCGCGGGCGTGATCATCGAGCGCACGATCATCCGCTTTCTCTACGGCAGGCCGCTCGAGACCCTGCTGGCCACCTTTGGCGTCAGCCTCGTGCTCCAGCAGCTCGTGCGTTCCGTGTTCTCGGCGAACAACCGATCGGTGGTCACACCGGACTGGCTGAGCGGTTCGCTGCAGATCAACGAAGCGCTGGCGATTACACTGAACCGCCTCTACATTCTCGCCTTCGCGCTGCTGGTGTTCCTGATTCTGCAGGCCGTGCTCAAACGCACGCGGCTGGGGCTCGACATCCGGGCCGTCTCCCAGAATCGCGCGATGGCGCGGGCCATGGGGATCCGCAGCGAGTGGGTGGACGCGATGACCTTCGGGCTGGGCTCGGGCATCGCCGGCGTCGCGGGTGTCGCCCTCAGTCAGCTCACCAACGTCGGCCCGAACCTCGGCCAGTCCTACATCATCGATTCGTTCATGGTCGTCGTGTTCGGCGGCGTCGGCAACCTGTGGGGCACGCTCATCGGCGGCGTCTCGATGGGCATCGTCAACAAACTGCTCGAGCCGTACGCCGGAGCGGTGCTGGCGAAGATCGTCGTGCTCGTCGGCCTGATCGTCTTCATCCAGAGGCGTCCCCGCGGATTGTTTCCACAGACGGGACGCGCGGCGGAGACGCAGTGACCGCTTCTCGGCCGTCGTCGGATCCGGGAGCCGGGGCCTACCGGTTCGGCCGCAGCGGCATTGCGCTGCTGACCGTGCTCGCCGCCGTGGCGATTTTCGTCCCCGTGCTGAACCGCGTTGTTCCGCCCTCGTCGTCTCTGCATCTGTCCACGTACGCGCTGACGCTCATCGGCAAGTACATGTGCTACGCGATGCTGGCGCTGGCCGTGGACCTGGTGTGGGGCTACTGCGGCATCCTCAGCCTGGGCCATGCCGCGTTCTTTTCGCTCGGCGGCTACGCCATGGGCATGTATCTCATGCGGCAGATCGGCCGTCGCGGCGTCTACGGCGACCCCGTCCTGCCCGACTTCATGGTGTTCCTGAACTGGAAGGCGCTCCCGTGGTTCTGGTACGGGTTCGATCGCTTCTGGTTCGCGATGGCCATGGTGCTGCTGGTGCCGGCGGCGCTCGCATTCGTCTTCGGCTGGCTCGCGTTTCGATCGCGCGTCACGGGCGTGTACCTGTCGATCATGACGCAGGCGTTGAGCTACGCGCTGATGCTCTCGTTCTTCCGGAACGACATGGGCTTCGGCGGGAACAACGGATTCACCGACTTCAAGGACATCCTGGGCCTCGACCTCCACGCCGACGGCACCAGGGTCATGCTGCTCGTGGCGACGGCTGTCGCCCTGTCGCTCGGCTACCTGGCCTCCCGTTTCATCGTGACGTCCCGGGCGGGGCGCGTGATTCGGGCGATCCGTGACGCGGAAAGCCGCACGCGGTTTCTCGGCTACAAGGTGGAATCGTACAAGCTGTGGGTCTTCGTCTTCTCGGCCATCCTGGCGGGCGTCGCCGGCGCCCTGTACGTTCCGCAGGTGGGCATCATCAACCCGAGTGAATTCGCGCCCATCAACTCGATCGAGGTCGTGATCTGGGTCGCGGTGGGCGGACGAGGGACCCTGGTCGGCGCCGCCCTCGGCGCCGTGCTCGTCAACTACGCGAAGACGTTCTTCACGGGCGCGCTGCCCGAGGTCTGGCTGTACGCGCTTGGCGCGCTGTTCGTCCTGGCTACGCTCTTCCTGCCTCGCGGCCTCATGGGCCTCATGCCCGGGGGGAGCGACGCGCGATGAGCGACAGGATTCCACCGGAGCTGCTTCGCGGCACGATCCTCGAGCTCAAGGATCTGACCGTCAGCTTCGACGGCTTCAAGGCGCTGAACGCGCTGTCCCTTCGCATCGAAGCGGGCGAGCTGCGCTGCATCATCGGGCCGAACGGCGCCGGCAAGACGACGATGATGGACGTCGTGACCGGGAAGACGCGCCCGGACTCCGGTTCAGCGGTCTTCGGCGAGATCAACCTGCTCGAGCTGTCGGAGCCCGAGATTGCGGAGGCGGGCATCGGGCGCAAGTTCCAGAAACCCACCGTGTTCGAGCGGCTGACCGTGTTCGAGAACCTCGAGATTTCCCTGTGGGGCGACAAGCGGTTCCTCAAAGCGCTCTTCGCGCGGCTGACGCGCGGGCAGAACGATCACATCCGGGACGTGCTCGAGGTGATCGGCCTGTCGACCCAGCACGCGGTCGTGGCCGGGGCGTTGTCGCACGGCCAGAAGCAGTGGCTGGAAATCGGGATGCTGCTCATGCAGGAGCCCGACGTGCTGCTGGTGGACGAGCCGGTGGCCGGCATGACGCCGCAGGAAACCGAGCGCACCGCGGAGCTGCTGCTGTCGCTCATGGCCGAACACACCGTCATCGTCGTCGAGCACGACATGGATTTCGTGCGATCGATTGCCCGTCGTGTCACGGTGCTCCATGAAGGCCGCGTGCTTGCCGAAGGCGATATGGATCACGTGCAGAACGACCCGCGCGTGATCGAGGTGTATCTGGGGGAATGAGTACGCTCTCTGTCACGGCCCTCAATCAGTCCTATGGCGGAAGCCACACGCTGTGGGACGTCGATCTCGTCGTGCCCGCGGGATCACGTACCTGCCTGATGGGCCGCAACGGGATGGGGAAGACGACCCTGCTCAAGTGCATCATGGGCCTGTTGCGCGTGAGCTCGGGGACGATCGACTTCGACGGCCACAACATCGCCGGGCTGCCGGCCGAAGCGCGTGCCCGGCTGGGCATCGGCTACGTGCCGCAGGGCCGCGAAATCTTCGCGCAGCTCACGGTCGAAGAGAATCTGCGCGTGGGACTCGGCATCCGCAAGAACGGGGCTCGCACGATTCCGTCCAAGGTCTTCGAGCTGTTCCCGGTGTTGAAGCAGATGCTGAACCGGCGGGGCGGCGATCTCTCGGGCGGTCAACAACAGCAGCTGGCGATCGGCCGCGCCCTGGTGCTGGAGCCGACGCTGCTCATTCTGGACGAACCGACGGAAGGCATCCAGCCCAATATCGTCCACGAGATCGGCGACATCATCCTGAGGCTGAATGAGGAGGCCGGCGTGACCGTTCTGCTCGTCGAGCAGAAGCTCCCGTTCGCGCGTCGCGTGGCGAGCGAGTTCCGCATCCTGGAGAAAGGCCGCTGCGTGGCCGGCGGCGCCATCAACGAGCTGACAGACGACGTCGTCCGCGCGCATCTTTCGGTGTGATCACGCAAAGGGCAGGGTGCGACTACGCAAAGGGCACGGGCGGGATCGCGCGAAGGGCACAGGTGGGATCACGCAAAAGGCAGGGTGGGATCACGCAGAGGCCACAGCCCGTTTCGGTTCGGACCGAGCCCCTTGCGCAATCACATCAAGCCCTTTGCTTGATCCCTTCGAGCCCGCTGCGCGATCCCGCCCGTGCTCTTTGCGCGATCCCGTCGAGCCCTTTACGTTCGTCGCAGTGTTAGACCCATTCCGGCGGCGGCGTGATGACCGGCTCTGGCGTGCGGCCCGGATCGGGGCGGCCGGTGCCTTCGAGGCGGCTGATGGCCCGGACGGTCATGTCGTGGTCGCACAGCATCTGACACGACAGCCGGACGCCGCTCAGTCCTTTGGCCGTGAGCACCTGTTTCTCGGCGACAGTCATCGCCGACGGCTCCCCGGCGACGAATTCGACCCGGCACGTGGTGCAGCGGGCGTTCCCGCCGCAGGCGTGCATGATGTCGACTTTCGCGTCCTGTTCTATAGCCAGCACCAGCCGCTTGTCGGCGGGCACTTCAAACGTTCCATATCCTTCGACGGTCAACTTAGACATGCCGGTATTCTGTCACACGAGCCCGTTGCGCGTTGATCAGCCCTTTGGAACCTGCAGCCGTCCCGCCCTTTGCAGCCGTGGCCGCCGAGCCCTGTGGAGACCGTGACCGCCGAGTCCTCTTGAGCCGTGGCCTCATGGCCCTTTAGACCGTGGCCGCCCGGCCTTTATTCGATCGCTTTGTAAACCCGTTCATCGAGCGGACTGCCGGTCAACGGCTGCAGCTCGTCCCGATACTGCCGTGTATGCGCGGCGGCGACGTGCGCGTCGAACGCCTTCTGATCGCGCCAGGTTTCGACGACCGTGAAATGATTCGCGCGCATCGTGTGCTGGACGACATCGAATCGAAGATTGCCGTCTTCCATGCGGCTGGCCTCTGCCAGCCGCCGGAGCATGCCCGCCACGCGCGGATCAGGTGCGACGTCCACGTGCGACACGACCGACACCGCGCGGTTGTTCGGCGGCGGCGGGGCCGGTCCGACTGACAGCGTCTTGTAAGGACGCAGATCGTAGTCGCTGACCCGAATCGACGCGAGCGCATCCACGAGCTGCTTCTGCGAGGCGCCCCGAGCGTCGAAGGTCGCCTGATCGCGCCATTGTTCGAACAGCGCGAAGTGTCCCGGGCGTCCGACCTGCTCGAAGATGTCAAAGCGGACGAACCCGTCCCGCGCCCGATTCGCCTCGCGGTACTGCTTCAGCGCGGCAATCGCCTTTGCGGCGGCCGGCGCCATCGCTTCCACGTACGACACGGCGTAGAACGTGGGGTCCGGGCGAGCGTCGGTGGCGGCGCGCCGACTGTGCCGCAACACCCGGACCTGCCACGGACATGGTCCCGCTGCCCCGGCGCGCCGTGTACGTCCGGCTGAACCCGTTGCGGCTGTTGGTGATCGTGAACGCGCCGTTCTGCGCGACCGAGGCCCGGATGGCGTGTCCCTGGCAGTGCGGCCGTGTCCTCGAGATTGGCGATCATCGACTCGGCGGTGTTGTGTTCCCTGATCGAACAGCGACAGGTGTCCCTGCCAGATGCCTTCGATGTCCGGCGTCTTCGCGATGCGCTCGTAGTGCACGTACTGTCGGCTGTCGCGGCCCGGGCGACGGTCCTCCGAGCCCTTTGCGCGGTCCGTTGTTGACGACCACCACCTGCGGCTGGACCGCGTAGAGGAATCCGGGTGCGCCGGCGCCGTCGAGCGCTCCGTGCCGGCCGGCCTGCCAGATGCTGATTTGTCCGAGCTTGTTCAGCGGGACAGGCCAGTTCCATTTCCTTCTCCCAGTCGAGATCGGCCAGGTCCAGGAACGTAAATTCTCCGTAGCTGACGAGCGCGCCAACCATCAACTGGTTTTCGGGCACGTCTTTCGGCTTGTTTTCTGCCGTCGCGCACAGCGGATTCGTCTGGCCGCCGCCGTTGACCGGCTGCGCGATCAGGTGTCCGTCCGAAGCGACGATGTCGACCTGCAGGCCTTTGATCGGGAATCTTGTCGCCTGGCTTGAGGATCGTGCGACGTGCTTGCCGCAGACGCTCAGATAGCCGTCACGCCATTTCTGATTCGCGGGCTCGATGAAATCGCCGCGATCGAAACACGCGCCGATCGGCATCAGTTTCGAGAGCGCGACGAGACCGCCGGCATGGTCGGCGTGGTAGTGGCTGAGGATGAAATAGTCGATCTTCGTCAGGCCGGCCCGTTGAGCGGCCGAGAAGATGCGCTTCGCGTCCCGATCGCCGACCTCCCATCCGGAGTCGATGAGCAGCGACTCTCCGGACGGCGACACGATGAGGGTCGCGGCGCCGCCCTCGACGTCCACCCAGTAGATGTCGAGATTGCGGGGCTGCGCGAACGCCGGCGGAGCGGCGATTGTCAGTGCGGCGAGCAGAAGGCACCGCGCAAAACACGTCTTCTTCATGGCCACTCCCTCAGGTGCGACACAGCATACACTCGTCGCCGCACTCGTTCATCACGAAGTCACGAGGGTCACGACCTCCTCGAGTTCTTCGTGTCTTCGTGATCGACAGGACTATCGTAAAATGACCCTATGAAACAGCACGTCTCAACCGCTCTGCTATGTCTGTCTCTGGCGACGGTGATGGCAGGCCGCGTCGTGGCGCAGTTCGGCCCCGGGCCGACCAAGGCGCCGTCCAGGCTGCGGTCGGTTCCCGCCGAGACGACGGCCGCGAAGGTGAAGGATCCGAACTGGAAAGCGCCCCGCACGGCGTGGGGACATCCGGATCTCTCCGGCATCTGGACGAGCGACGACATGCGCGGCATCCCCACGACGCGTCCGGCGAGTCAGAAGGAACGCGAGTCGCTGACACCAGAGGAGTTCGCGCGGCGGGCCGGGGGCGACGAAGCGTCGCGCGATCGCGCCGTCAACCAGGAGACGGTGCTGCGCAACGAGTTCGGCGTCCGTACGTTCGGCTACACGTCCTTCCTCGTCGATCCGCCCGATGGCCAGATGCCCGCGCTGACTCCGGCAGGCCAGGCGAAGCAGCGCGCGTCGTTCGGCGTCGGCACGTTCGGCAACCGGCCGTTCAACGACTTCGAGGATTTCAGCCTCTACGATCGCTGCATCACGCGGGGCGTTGGCGGGATTTTTCCGGTCCTGTACGGCAACGGCATCCGCATCATGCAGACGCCGAACGAAGTGATCATCAGCTACGAGATGATTCACGACACGCGCGTCATCCCGCTCGACAACCGGCCGCACGTCGGCGGCGGCATCAAGCAGTACATGGGAGATGCACGCGGGCACTGGGACGGCGACACGCTGGTGGTCGAAACGACGAACTTCACCGACCGCGTGGGGTTCAACGGGCCCAACAGCGAGAAGCTGAGGCTGACCGAGCGTTTCACCCGCATCGACCCGCAGATGATCGACTACCGGATCCGCGTGGACGACCCCGCGATGTACACGGCGCCCTTCACGATCCGCTTCACGATCACCCAGCAGCCTGGCTACCAGCTCTACGAGTACCTCCTGTCACGAAGGCAACGGCGCCGTCGGCAACGCGCTGAGCGGCGAGCGCGCGTACCAGAAGAGCGTGGCGGACGCCATCGCGAAGGGCCTGCCGATTCCGCCGCGAACGATGGGGATGGAAGTGTACACAGGCGGTCCGGTCGAAGGCCGCGAGGCTGTGCGAGAGTTCGGCGTCTCCAAGTAATGCCCTCGCGTACGAGGTTGACCGTCGTCGGACTCTGGATAGCGTTGTCGACGCTTTTGGTGGGGCCTGCCGGTGTGTTCGCGGCCGAATTCTGGGATGCGAAGCCGTTCGCCCAGTGGTCCGACAAGGAGGTCCAGCGGATGCTGACCGACTCCCCCTGGTCCCACCAGGTGAGCGTCGTCATGCCGCGTTCGCCGCGGGAATCCGGCGAGATCAATCCGGCTGGCCGCGGCGGGGGAGGCGACGACTCCGGCCGAGGCGGCTTTCCGACTCCTCTGCCGCAGCTGAAATTGGATGTCCAGTGGCGAAGCGCTCAGACGATGCGCCAGGCGACCGCCCTTCGCCAGTTCGGCACCGTCGACAAGATTCCCACCGACGTCCGTGAAACGCTCGAGCGAGACGACTCGGTCTACGTCGTGATCGTGACCGGGCTGCCGATGACGTTCTCCACGTCGGCCGCAGACGCCAAGAAGCGCGACCTTCCTGAAACGCGGTGGCCACCCGCCGATCGCCGCAAGCGACGGCGGCCCGCAGAAATCAGGCACCGGCTTCGCGCTCGTGTTCGCCTTTCCACGGACCGACGAGATCACGCTGCAGGACAGCGAGGTCGAGTTTGTCACGAAGCTCGGCAGCCTTGAGATCAAGAGCAAGTTCAGGCTGAAGGAGATGGTTTCCGCCGGCCATCTCCGGCTGTGAGCCGCTAGAACTTCACCTCGACGCCGATGCGGAAGATGCGCGGACTCAGGTTCTGCGCGATCTGGTTGAAGGTCGTCGACAGGATGTTGTTGTTCCGGACGAGCACCGTGTTCGCGTTGAACAGGTTGAAGACGTCCCCGACGACGCGCAGCGTCAGCGACTGCATCTTGAACGGCCGCGCGGCCCGGATGTCCGTATCCCACACGTTGTCGTAGCGGAAGTAGTCGACCGTCGGCGTCACGAGAACCGAGAGCGTTTCGCCGCCGAGCGCCTGCTGGCGGAACAGGGGGTACGGGTAACCCTGCCGGCCGAAGACGCTCCCGCTGGCCTCGATGCCGAGCGGCGCCTGGTACATCCCGTTGGCGTTGAACTGCCAGCGCGCGTTGATATAGACAGTGCCGGATCCGCTGCTCGCGCTGCTCGACGGCGCGAACTGGCCGCCGTCGACGAGGGGCTCGTTCGGCGTGGGCGTCGGGTTGCCGTTCGTGTCGTAGCGTCCGGCCGCTGACTCGAAGTGGTCGCGCGCGTTGTTCAGCGAGAACCCGACGCGGCCCATCCAGCCTTTCGACAGCCGTTTCACGAACGCCACCTCGACGCCGTGGTAATCGGTCGAGTAGCCAGGGACCGTCGTGGTGAGAAATCCGCCGCCGCCGGCCACCACCTTGGCGCCGTTGGCGACAAACGTCGGCACGCTGTACGTCGTGCCGTCGGGCAGCGTGCCGGTGAGCGTGGGGCCGGCCGAGTAGTCGGCCAGCGTCACACCGACGCGCGGCGTGATGTTCGCCGCGAGGTTCCCGAACAGGTCCGTTGTTCTCGTGTAGCTGTAGTTGACCTGCAGGGCGACATGCGGCATCAGTTCGCGATCGACGCCTGCCACGAAACTGTCGGTTCTCGGCGCCTTCAGATTCGGATCGACCTGGTTGGCCGACACGACCGCCGTCGGGTTGGCCGGGTTGAAACCGCCTGCCTGCGTGAGGCGCAGGTTCGTCAGCACTTCGTTGTTCTGCGCGAAGTGATCGCCGTTCAGGTCCACCCACCGGTACGTGGCCGAGCCGACAGACGAACTCGGGTTGATGACGCCGATCAGGCTCGGGCTGAGCTGGCTCGCGTACCGGCTGTAGGAGGCCCGCGCAATCGTCCGGCCGCTCGAGTCGAGGGCCACGGTCACGCCGGCGCGCGGAGAGAAGGTATTCCAGACGAATGGCGAGTCGTATCCGGCGAAGGTCAGACCCGGCACGAGATTCGGGAAGGCCTTGCTGCCCTGGATTTCACTCGGGAGCGCGCGTCCCCACTGGTGGTCGTAGCGCAGGCCGAGACTGACCGTCGTGCGGCCCTTCGCAATGCTGTCGCCGACGAAGGCGTCGAAGTACTCGGCGCGATTGGCGCCGTTGCCCTGGCGGAACACCTGGGCTCTGAGGTCGGTCGGCGAGTTCTCCATTCCCAGGACCCCGTTTCCCGGCCACTCGGTCAACATCGTCGAATCAGTCGTGCGGAAGCCGGAGCCGAACTCCAGGTCGTGCGTCAATCCGGACGTCTTCATGTACGAATGCACGCTGCCGCGAACCGTCTGCTGCGGACGGTCGCTGATGCTGTTGTTGATCGAGCCGAACGACTGGGCGGTGGTCAGGCTCCGGCCGGCCTGCATGTCCATGCCGCCCATCGGCGTCAGCGCGTTGCCCGTGTTGTAGTAGGCGTACGTCGCGGACAGAAACAGGTTCGGGTTGATGACGCGGTCGTCCGCGATCTTCCACAGACCGTGGAACGGCGAGTCGGTGTAGCCGTTGTCCTGGTGAAACGTGGCGGTCGGTGCGTCGAACAGGATGCCCGGGACGGCCGGACTGCGATAGTCCTTGACCTTCGAGCCGTTGAAATAGACGAAGCTCAGCATGTCTTTCGTGCTGGCCTGCCAGTTCACCTTCACTTCCGGATTGTTCAGCGTCGTGCGGTCGATCACGCCGCCCGCGCGGCGGACCAGCTGGATATCCTGGGATGAATACGACGCGTAGAACCAGGCGCGATTCGAGCGGATGGGCCCGCCGAATTCCGCCCCGATATCCGAGATCTGCTTGTTGTGGTCCGCCGTCTCGGGCGTCACCGTGGGCTGCAGCTCGGCGGGGACGTTTGACGCTTCGAGCGCGTCGTTCGCGAAGTAGCCGCGCGCGGCCCCGTGGAACTGGTTCGTGCCGCGTCTGGTGACGAGGTTGATGCCCACGCCGCCGGTCTGCTGCGAGATGTCCTGGCCGGCGGTCGAGACCTGAATCTCCTCGAAGTTGTCGAAGTTGAAGTACGTCGGGGGCGCACCGGCCGCGGCCATGTCGGTGATGACAATGCCGTCCAGCGTCCAGACGGTGTCCTGCGGGCGCGTGCCCTTCGAGACGACGGTCGGCGCCTGCCCGGTTTCGTTGCCGCCGATGTTGACCCGGTCGAGCAGGACACCCGGAACCGTGCGGAGCGTGGCGAACGGATCGCGGGACGTCGGAATCTTCGTCAGCTCATCGATGGAGACCGTCGTGGAGGTGCCGGTTTCGGTCGGATCGAGGACCGGCGCGGGTACCGACACGGTCAGCGATTCAGAGACGGGCGCCACGCGGAGCTCGAGCGGTGCGACGACGGTCTTGCCCACGGCCACGATGACGTCGCGCGTGGCCGGCTGGAAGCCCGTCAGCGCGGCGGACACCTTGTAAGAGCCGGGAGCGAGGTCAAGGAAGCGAAACGTCCCTTCAGCCGTTGTCGTGAACCTGAAGGTCGCGTCGGAACCGGTGAGTGTGACTTCCGAGCCGGGGATAACGGCGCCCTGCTCGTCTCGAACAGTGCCGGTCACGGTACCGCCGGGCGTTTGTGCGAGCGCCGGGACGGTAAGGGCGAGGACGAACGAAAAAGTCGCGGCGAACCTGAACTTCATTACCCGGGTCTCCTACGCGCAAAGGGATTATATGAGCCATATTATGACTCTAGATGCATATAGAGTCAATCAAATCTCCCCTACGGTTGAGTTCCCCGTAAACCTCTGCTGTGCAGCCGGTTGGCGCGATACCGAGCTACCGCTTGGACGCCTCGGCGAACGGACCGACCTCAGGCTTGGCCTGGGTGTTGGCGAGCGGGCCGAGTTCGGCGGCAACCCCGCGCGCGATGGCGGCCGTTTCGCTCCCCGCCTGGAAGCAGGTGAAGTCCGGCCGGTCGCGCCACGCGATCGGTCCGCACAGCCGCACGCCGGCCTTGATCGCGGCGTCGTGCACGATGTTGATCGCGCGCTCGTAGTCGGGCGTCCCCTGACGGTATCCTGAAAAGTTTCCGAGGTCGCCGCTTGCCGCGAAGACCGCGGTCACACCGGGGACCTTCGCGATCTCGTCGGCGTTCTTCAGCCCTTCCAGGGTCTCGATCATCAGGATCAACACGATGTTGTCGTTGATCGTGTTGCGGTACCCTCCCGGGACGCCGCCCCACATGTTGGCGTCAAATGCCTGGCCGCCGCCGTTGCTGCGCCGGCCGAGCGGCGGGAAGTACGCCCAGTCGCGCGCTTCAACGGCCTCGGCGACCGTATCCACGGTCGGCACGACCAGGACCAGCGCTCCCGCGTCCAGCGCGTGCTGGATCTCGCGTTCATCGGTGTAGGCCACGCGAACGCCCGGCACCGCCCTGGCGTTCGGGCACGTGCGCCACATCCGCGACACTTCTTCCCAGTCGCGCGAGTCGTGCTGCATCTCCGTCCAGATGAAGTCGTAGCCTGCCGCCGCCATCGCGCAGTAAGTGGCCGGGTCCGTGGCGCTGAAGAGCGTCCCGCCGGACACCTTGCCGCCCTGCATCATCTTCAGCCTGACTGGATTCCAGACCTTCGCACCGGCCGGCGGGTTGAACGCCGGGCCGTACTTCCAGGTCGCCGGATCGAACGGCCCCTGATTCACCGCGCCGGGAGGCGCTGTCATCCTGGCGTTGCTGTCCTTGCCCGCGGGAGCCGCGAGCGGAAATGTCAGGGTGCCGGGCGCCGCGTTGTTGGCGTATGGATCGGCGCGCGGCGCAGTCTGGGCCGGCGCGGCCTGACCCGCCGGCGGTTGTGGAGCCGTGGACTGGGCGGCGATGACGGCGAATCCGAGCCCCGCCGTCGCCAGGAGCGCAACAAGCTTTTTCATCATGGTGATCCTCACGCGTTTCATTTTTTTCCCGGCGTCAGCCGCAGCAGGGAGTTCCCGGCGAGCACATAGATCAGGCCGTCGGGACCCTGGCGGATATCCCGAATCCGTTGTTTCAGCTCGGTCAACAGCTTTTCCTCGGCGACGATTCGTTCGCCGTTCACCACGAGGCGGGCGAGGTACTGGGCGGGGAGTCCTCCTACGAAGAGATTGCCTTTCCATTCCGGGAAGCGGTCCCCGGTGTAGAACATCATCCCCGACGTGCCGATATCGGGATCCCAGAAGTAGATCGGCTCCTCCACGCCTTTCATGGACGAGGCGCCGTTGCCGACCGGCACGTTTTTCCGCCCGTCCGTGCGGCGTGCGTCGTACTGCCGGCCGTAGGAGACGTCGGGCCATCCGTAATCGCGGCCGGGCCGGACGATGTTGATCTCGTCGCCGCCTTGCGGACCGTGGTCGGCGACCCACAACTCGCCGGTGGCCGGGTTGATGGCTGCGCCCTCGGGATCGCGCAAGCCATGCGCGTACGTTTCCGGCAGCACGGTCGCCCGGCCGAGCCACGGGTTGTCTTTGGGAATCGATCCATCACGGTTGATGCGCACGACGCGGCCGGAAAAATTGCGGCGGATGTCGGGGTTGTCCGTGAAGTCGTGCTCGACGCCGTCGAGGTCCGAGTCGTAGAAGCGGAACCGATCGGCGCCGGTGACGAGCAGCGTGCCGTCAGGCGCCAGGACCATGCGCCGTTCGCCGCCGCCGTCGAGGATGACCTCGACGTCCTGCAGGCTCCGGTCATCCTCGCTCAGACGCGCGCGGGCCACGCGCTCCATCCCGATGTTCATCGTCCGGCGCTCGGCCAGCGATTTCGTCCACACGCGTTCGTAGAAAAACTCGAGCGGCCACAGGCCGGGCGCCTCGCCGCGCGGCGGGGCGAAGTAGGTGACGTAGAGCGTCCGGTTCCGGGCGAAATCCGGATCGAGCACGACGTCGTGCAGGCCTTGTGCGCCGACGACTTTGACGCCGGGCACGCCGGCAATCGGCAGCGAGACGAACCCATCCGGCCGGATGATCCGCATCGCGCCGACGCTCTCGGTGACCAGGAAGTTGCCGTCGGGCAGGAACGCGACCGACCATGGGCTGCTGAGCCGGTTGGTGATGGTCTCGACCGTGAACGGCGGAGATGGCTTCGAGGGCGGGGGCGCGTTGGTCTGCCCGGGAAACGCCGGCTTGGCGAGCGGCGTCTGGGCCTGAGCCGTGGCCATGACGGCCGCCGCGCAAGCGGCCAGCACGCATCCGAATGTCTTCATGTGCGTCTCCGTGAGTGGTGCGCATCTTACTAGACTTCTACGCACGCGGGCGCGACCGGCGTAAAATGATCGGCGGAGGTACGCCATGCGTACGCTGTTGTTCCGCCCTCGCGTTCTGACGTTCGCCGCCGGCGCACTCGTCGCGGCGGCGCTCCTGTCCCGGCCCGTGAGCGCCCACCATGGCTGGGGCGGCTATCTCGACGCCGAATTCGAAATCAGCGGTACGGTCGAGTCGCCGGTGAGCCTGGCGGGCCCGCACGCCACGATGACGATCAAGGGCACCGACGGCCATGTCTGGAACCTGGTGCTCGCGCCACCGCCGCGCAGCCAGCAGGCCGGCCTCAAGGACGGCATGATTCCCGTCGGTTCGAAGGTCACCGCGCATGGCCATCGCCACCGCGACAACGATCGGTACGAGGTCAAGACCGAGCGGTTGACGTGGGGCGACAAGGTCTTCAACGTCTATCCTGATCGCAGCTGACGCGCGCCGCTGACGCGAGACGACGCCAGACGCGTGCGTGCTGGAACATCAGGTCGTGCTTGACGCGGCGAGGTGGCTGCAGGGCTCCGCGCTCGGTCACTTCATGCGCGAGTCGGGCGTCTGGACGTACGCGATCGTCAACCTCGCGCACATCCTCGGTGTGGCGTCACTGTTCGGATCCGTGCTCGTCCTCGATCTCCGGCTGCTCGGGTTCGGGCGACGCTCCCTCTCGCGGCGCTTGCCGACGCCACGGTCCCGGTCGCGACGGCGGGGTTTGCCGTCGCGGCGGCCACCGGTGTCGGGTTGCTGGTGACCAAAGCGACCGAATACGTAGGCAATCCGTTTCTCGCGCTGAAGTTCCCGGCCATCGCGCTCGGGCTGGTGAACGTTCTGCTCATTCGCCGGTCCGAGGCGTGGCAGGCGCGCGGACGCCGCGAACTCCTGCCGCACGAGCATCGCCGTCTCGCCATCATGGGCGGGCTGTCGCTCGCCTGCTGGCTCACGGCCATCGCCGCCGGCCGTCTTATCGCGTATTGGTAGAGAACTGGAGAATCGTAGAGAACAAACGATCAAACGCGGAGATCGCAGAGATCGCGGAGGTTCTTGATAGGTCTGATAAAAAGAAAACTCTGCGATCTCCGCGATCTCTGCGTTGATCGTTCTTCTCTGCGATCTCTTTCCCCGCGATCTGCGATTAGAACGCTTCCTGGATGGAGAGGTAGAACCCGCGCGACCCCGCTTTGCCCCAGCCGTAGTCCGTGCAGAGGTTCGTGCGCGATCGCTTGTTCAGGAGAAAGCGGAAGCCGAAGCCCGCGCCGGGCGCGAACGACTCGAAGAGTTTCTCTCCGGCGTCGGCGTTGTCCACGGTCGTCGTATTGAGAAACGCGACCATGCCGACAAGGCCGCTCGGCGTAATCGAGCCCCGGTACTCCACCTCGCCGTAGAGCAGGTGCTCGCCGCGATAACGCCCCTCGCCATAGCCCCGGGCCGAGCGGTCATTGGACGCCGTGGCCGGCAGATCGAAATACGGCGCCGTGCCGCCCGTCACCATATCGCCGAGAAACCAGAACGCCAGCCTGTGGCGGCCGTCCTTCGTCAACGCCTTGTACGTTCGCGCGTCGAGATACAGTTCCTGCCAGGTGGCGTCGCCGCCGAGAAACCCGTCGTAGTACGTGCGGTACGTGACGTTCGCCATGGCCCCGTGGCGCGCGTTGATGGCGTTGTCCCGCGTGTCGTACAGCAGGCTCACGCTCGGACCGGCCGACGTCTGGCCGTCCAGCGCGAAGCCGTGCTCTTCCGTGTACTGGACGTAGGCCGACTGGTCCCAGTCGCTCCCCGCTTTTCCCTGACGGATGTCCGAGTGGTCGCTGACGTTGAGACCCACGCCCACGAACAACCGGGGCATGACGTTCTTATAGGCCGTGCCGTAGACGCGGACGTAGTCGTATTTGACGTTCTCACCGGTCGCGGCCGCCGAATCGCCCAGCCCGTACGTGTTCTGCGACGTCCACGAGAACCGGTTGTCGCCCTGGAAGAAATACCGATCCTGGCTCGAAAACGTCGAGAAGCGGAACCCCGTCAGGGTCTGCTGCTTCTGGGAGACGCGCGCACCGCCCGAAATGGACGAGATGTGGGTGTTGGTTGGATCGCCGAGAAAGAACGCCATGTTGCCGTTCAGCCCAAGCGTGAGGCCTGTCGATGGCTTCGAGCCAATCGTGGGCGCGATGACCATGAACCGCCGGCGTGCCGCGTTCTCCATCGGCTCCTGGTGCAGCAGCATGTGCCAGAGATCGCCGATGTCCACCTGCGTGTGCGGCGCGAGATCGACGGCATGCGTATCTGGTTCGTCCGGAGGCGCTTCGTCTTCCTCCTGGGCCAACGCCGGCCCGGCGAGGAGAAGAGCGGCCACGCAGAAGCAAGCCAGCCTGATGGGTGAGAACATCGAACAACCATTGTAGCGTGGGTGCCTACATCCCGTCGGCTCGCGCTCTGTTTACGAACTACCGATACAATCTAGACAGATGGATCCCGGGTCAACAGAGCTGACAGAGCTCGAGCACGAAGTCTCGAGGCGACGGACGTTCGCCATCATCTCCCACCCCGATGCCGGCAAGACGACGCTGACCGAAAAGCTGCTGCTCTATGCCGGGGCGATCGAGCTGGCCGGCGCGGTTCGGGGCCGCAAGGCACGCCGTCACGCGACGTCGGACTGGATGGCGCTCGAACAGGAGCGCGGCATCTCGATCACGTCCGCGGCGCTCGAATTCGAGATCGACGGGCGGCGCATGTCGCTCATCGATACGCCCGGTCACAAGGACTTCAGCGAGGACACGTACCGGGCGCTCATCGCCGCCGACAGCGTGGTCATGGTCATCGACGCGGCGAACGGCGTCGAAGACCAGACGCGCAAGCTGTTCGAGGTGTCGAAGCGCCACCGCCTGCCGATCCTCACGTTCATCAACAAGTTCGATCGGCCGGCCCGGGATCCGCTCGAACTGCTGGACGATCTGGAGCGCACCCTCGGCATTCACGCGGCGCCGGTCAACTGGCCCATCGGCAGCGCCGAGCGGTTTCGCGGCGTCTACGATATTCATCAGAAACATCTGCTGCTGTACGAGCGCGAGGCGCAGGGGCAGTTCCGGGCGCCCGTGGAGATTTCGTCGCTCGACGACCCGGCGGCGCAGGAACTCATCGGCGCCGAGGCGTACGCGCATTTCAGGGAATCGCTCGACGTGATTTCGGCGGCGGGCACGCCGTTCGACACGGCGGAGTACCTGGCGGGACGTCAGACGCCCGTGTTCTTCGGGAGCGCGCTGACCAACTTCGGCCTCGAGCCGTTTCTGCGGACGCTGGTCGAGCTCGCGCCGTCCCCGCAGCCGCGGCCGAGTGATTCGGGCGAGGTCAAACCGACCGACGAACGGTTCACCGGGTTCGTGTTCAAGATCCAGGCGAACATGGATCCGCGTCATCGCGACCGCGTCGCATTCGTTCGTGTCTGCTCCGGCCGGTTCGAAAAGGACATGACGCTCTTCAACAGCCGGGTGGGCAAGCCCCTGCGCGCGTCGCGCGCGTACCGGTTCTTCGGCCGGGACCGCGAGACGATCAGCGTGGCGTACGCCGGCGACATCCTCGGCCTCGTCAACCCCGGGCAGTTTGCGATCGGCGACACGCTGCACACCGGCGCGCCGCTGCGATTCGTCGAGGTGCCTCGCTTCCCGGCCGAGCACTTCGGCCGCGTCCGGCTGGTCGACCAGCGGTACAAGCAGTTCGACGAGGGCCTGCGCCAGCTCGAGGAAGAAGGCCTGATGCAGGTGTTCTACGTCACCAGCGGCCGCCGCGAGCCGATCGTCGGCGTCGTCGGGGCCCTGCAGTTCGATGTGATCGCCAGCCGACTCGGCAGCGAATACAACGTGGAAGTGCAAATCGAGCCCGCGTCGTACACGGCGGCTCGTTGGCTGGCCGATCCGGCCGCGCCCATTCCGCCTCTCGGCGGCGGCGCCGCGGTCGCGGTTGACCGCCAGGAACGCCACGTCATCCTCTTCGCGTCGGAATGGGAAGTGCAGTACTTCGCACGTCAGCATCCCGATCTCGCGCTGCTCGCAGAGTCGCCTGTCACCGCGGCGACCGCGCAGGGCAGGTAGGGGAGCCCGTCGTTTCGCTCTCGTCCGCTAATTCACGGACGTTTTCACGGCCATGACGATTGCGGCCGCCAGCAGGGCCACCAGCGCGAGCGCCGCGATCAGATCGCCGCGCTCGCCGCGTGGAAGGGGATGGAGCATGTCCGGCCTCCAGGTTCGACGCCTGCGCGACACCGTACCGGAACGTCAGTCGGAGTACAAGGGGTCAAGGGTAACGAATCCGTAAACACTGCAGAGAACTTGCCGTGTCTGAAAAGACACGACAGCGGGAACCGGCAAGTGAGACGATGAGTGCCATGCGCATCGTCCTGGCGGCGATCGGTGTCTCAGTGCTCGCGGCCGCGGGAGCACATCTTCTCGGCCAGCCCGCTCCTCCCCGGACCCACCTGGTCATCGTCGTCGACGGGCTGCGGCCCGACTCCGTGACCGCGGAGGTCATGCCGCGCCTGACGCGTCTGGGACAGCGGGGGATCGTGTTCACGGCCCACCATTCGGTGTTCCCGACTGTCACGCGGGTCAACGCTTCGTCCTTTGTCACGGGCGCGTATCCCGAGAGTCACGGGCTGCTCGGGAACGACATCTACATTCCCTCGGTCAACGCTTCGGCGGCTCTCGACACCGGCGAACGCAAGAACCTGGAGTCCGTCGCCCGCGCGGACGGTTGGCTGCTGGGCGTGCCGACGCTTGGCGAAATCATGCAGCGCGCAGGCCGGAATCTGCTGGCCGTCAGCTCTGGATCGACGGGTTCGTCCCTTCTGCTCAATCACACGCCTGGCGCCGGTGCGGTCATCCACTCCGATTACACGCTGCCGCCGGAGCTTGGCCCGCGGGTGCTGGCGGCACTCGGCCCGGCGCCTCCGCACGCGACGCCCAACGATCCACAGAACCAGCGCGCGATCGACGCATATCTGAAGTTCGGCATCGAGCACCTGCGGCCCGACGTGACGCTGATGTGGCTGAACGATCCCGACGGCACGGCGCATGTGAACGGGATCGGCGCCCCGTTGACGCGCCGCTCGTTGATGCTCGTCGATGCCGGCATCGGACGGATCGAGGACACGCTGCGCTCGCAGGGGCGCCTCGACCAGACAAATATCATCGTCACATCCGACCACGGGTTCTCTACTGAGACGGGCACGCTCATGCTGAGCGCGCTGGTGGCTCCCTTCGTTCGAAAGATGGACGACGGCTCACCGGACGTCATCGTGGCCGAAGGCGCCATCTATCTCCGCAGCAAGAGCGACTCGACCAGGCTGCAGGCCATTGTCGCGGCGCTTCAGCGGCGGCCCGAGGTGGGCGCCATCTTCACGCAGTCCCGGCGCCTGTTCGAGCTGGGCACCGCGGCGGAGGGCCCCGCCAACGACAAGCTCTTCGAGGGTGTTGTGCCGGGCACGCTGTCGTTCGACGTGGCGCGATGGGGAAACCGCGCCCGGTCGGGCGACATCCTGGTGTCCGCCAACTGGTCGCATGCGGCGAACAGCGCCGGCGTTCCGGGGACGACGACGCAGGAGGGCGTGGCGGGTCACGGGACATCGAGCCCGTACGACATCCACAACACCTTGATTGCCGCGGGACCCGATTTCCGGGAGCATGCGACGAGCGAGATTCCAACGGGCAACGTCGATCTCGCGCCGACGCTGCTGCAGTTGCTGGGCCTTCCGGTGCCGCAGACGATGACCGGACGCATCATGCGCGAAGCGCTGCGAGAGGGGCCGACAACGTCCACGGTGCGCGTCGAGCATGTGACCGAGACGGTGAAGACGCCCGACGGCTCCTACGAACTGACCGCCCACACGTCGGTTGTCGACGGCCATCGATATCTCGACTACACCGAAGTGGTCAGGCGATAGCACGGGGCATCACTCGTGGCTCGTTACTCGTGCCTCGTGGCTCGTTCTCCGTTTCGCGTTTTCGTTTCCGTTCTACGTTCTACATTCTCCGTTCTACGTTCCTACGACTGCTCGTCCCCACTGGGGCCGTAGATCGACGGCACGGTCGATCCCATCGGACGCAGGTACGTCGAGAGTTGTCCGCGGTGATGGATCGCGTCGAAGAAAAAGCCCCACGCGTTGCCGTATCCGGTTTCCTTCATGACTTCCGTGCCCTGAAACATGAAGGGCACGACCTGCTCCCACCTGGGCACCGGCAACGCGTGGAGGCGCTTCGTGATCGCGTCGTGATGCCGGTCGTACGTCGCGAGGATTTCGGCCACCGTGGCTGGTGTCGGCACCTCCTCCCATTCGAGCAGGCCCTTCTCGAGGCCGCTGCACAGGAGAATTTCCTCGCGTACGAGGAGCCATGCGATTTCGCGTGCGGTGCGCGCCTTCGGGTCCGCGCGGTAGTCTGACTTTTCCTGCGGAATTCTGGAAATGACCTTCCGGGTGGCAGGACCCTCCTTCTCCCAGAACTGTAGAAACAAGGATTTTTCGTCCATCGGCGCCTCCTTCATTGAAGTCCGAGATATTAAGCGAACAAAAGACGAAAGTCCAGTGCCTGGATAATTGGCGCGCCGGCCTTCGCTCCTCGCTACAATCCACCCTGGCTTTGACCAAGGAGCGGCACCATGGAGCGAAAAAAGGCGTCCGACTATCCGCAGGAACTTCTGGATCTCTTCCACGAGTACCAGCACGGCGACATCACGCGGCGCACCTTCCTCGACCGGACCAAGAAGTTCGCGGTCGGCGGCCTGACGGCGGCGGCCATCTTTGAAAGCCTCCGGCCGAACTACGCCTGGGCCGAGCAAATCAAGAAAGACGACGCGCGAATCAAGGTCAGCTACGAGACCGTCGCCTCGCCCGAGGGGAACGGTTCGATCAAGGGCTACTTCGCGCGGCCCGCGAACGCCTCCGGCAAGCTGCCGGCCGTTCTGGTCATCCACGAAAACCGCGGGCTGAACCCGTACATCGAAGATGTCGCGCGGCGATTTGCCGTGGAGAACTTCATTGCCTACGCGCCGGACGGCCTGACGTCGGTCGGCGGATTCCCCGGCAACGACGAGGAAGGGGCGGTCAAATTCCGATCGGTGAACGGCCCGAAGATGACCGAGGACTTCGTGGCGTCGGCGAAATGGCTGAAGGCGCGGCCCGAATCGAACGGCAAGCTCGGCGCCATCGGCTTCTGCTTCGGCGGCGGCATCGTCAATCAGCTCGCCGTACGCCTGGGCCGCGATCTCAACGCCGGCGTGCCGTTCTACGGCCGGCAGCCGAGCGCGGAGGATGCCGCGAAGATCACCGCGCCGCTGATGCTGCAGTACGCGGACGCGACCATCGACACCGGCGTGGGCGCGGGCATCGCCCCGTACGAGGCCGCGCTCAAGGCGAACAACAAGACGTTCGAGAAATTCGAGTACAAAGGCGCCCAGCACGGCTTCCACAACGACACGACGCCGCGCTACGACGAGACGTCGGCCAAGCTCGCGTGGCAGCGGACGCTCGAGTTCTTCAATAAGAACCTCCGCTGAATCACACCACGTTGACTCCTGCGATCTCTGCGTCAGCCAATCGACGCAGAGATCGCAGGGGTCGCCGAGCTCTCTTGTCGGCATCGTTTCGAATCCTCGCTTCACTCTGCACATCGTGGATGCATGTTGACTCCGCGATCCCCGCGATCTCCGCGTTGGCCCCGTCTCCGCGATCTCCAGCCGTTCTGGTATTCTGACCAGAGCGCATGTCACACACCCACGTCCACGGACACGCGCACGGCCATGCCCACGACGCGCCACAGGTGTCGGCGGCGACGCTGGGCGGGGCTGTCGCGCTGACGCTCGCATTCGTGCTCGCGGAGGCCATTGGCGGATGGTGGGGCAACAGCCTCGCGCTGCTGTCGGACGCGGGCCACAACCTCGCGGATGCCGCGACGCTGGGCCTCAGCTGGTACGCGCTGTGGATGGCCGGGAAGCCGTCGCACGAGCGCATGACCTTCGGATACCACCGCGTGGGCGTGTTTGCCGCGCTCATCAATGCCGTCTCGCTCGTCCTGATCGCGCTGTTCATCGGGTGGGAGGGGATCGAGCGGCTCCGGCACCCGGAGCCCGCAAGCGGCGTCCTGATGATCGTCCTGGCAACGGTGGCGATCATCGTCAACCTGGCGATCGGCAGCCGGCTGCATCAGGGCGCCAAGCACGACATCAACGTTCGAAGCGCTTACATTCACATGATTGGCGACGCCGTGTCGGCGTTCGGCGTCGTGATTGCGGGCATCATCATCGCCACCACGCAGTGGCTGCTCGCCGATCCCATCGTGTCGCTCGTCATCGCGGCGCTGATCCTGTACAGCAGCTACGGTGTGCTGAGCGAGAGCGCCACGGTGCTGCTCGAAGGCACGCCGGCCGGCACCGACATGCCGGCCGTGATCGACGCGATGAAGAATGTCGCCGGCGTGCTCGACGTCCACGATCTCCACGTGTGGATGGTCGGCCCCGGGGTCGTCGCGTGCAGCTGCCATATCGTGGTCGCCGAGCAGAGCGTGCGCGAAGGGCAGCAGGTGCTGCGCGCGGTTGTCCGCGACATCGAACAGCGGTTCCACATCACGCACACGACGGTTCAGGTTGAGGTCGAAGGCTGCGACGCGACCGACATGTACTGCGGCGGCCAGCGGACGATGTCGGCCCGCCTCGGTTGACGATTCGCGTGATGTGAGACAAATTATGGCGACCTCATGGCAGCCGCTACTCTCCAGGACGGCGGCCGCACTGAGAGGACGATCGCGATGAGGATACACAATCGCTGGTTTCAGCTCGGCGCGTCACTGATCGCGATGATCATGATCGCGAACCTGCAGTATGCGTGGACGCTGTTCGTGAAGCCGCTGCAGCTGGGAACGGGCTGGAAGCTGTCGGACATCCAGGTCGCCGCGACGTTGTTCATCCTCTTCCAGACCTGGGCCCAACCCTGCCAGGGATGGCTGATCGATCGGATGGGCCCGCGGCTGTTCATCAGCATCGCGGGCGTCCTGTGCGGGATCGGCTGGGGCGGGCTCGGCTACGCCACCAGCCTGCCCATGCTGTACACGCTGTATGTGATGGCCGGCATCGGGGCCGCGCTCGTCTACGGCGGTTCGATTGGATCGGCGCTCAAGTGGTTCACGACCAAACGCGGTCTGGCGTCCGGCATCATGGCGGCCGGCTTCGGCGGCGGGGCAGGGCTGTTCATCCCGATCATCAACGTCATGCTGAAGAACGACGGCTATCGCGCCACGTTCCTCTGGACGGGCGTCGTCCAGGGACTCGTGATCCTGGCCGTCGCGCAGGTCCTGCGCCACCCCGCGGCCGAGCCTGCCGTGCCCGCGGCAGCGAGGGCGGCGGCCGGCCCGGCCCGGCTCGGCCAGCATCACTTCACGACCGGCGAGATGGTGCGGACGCCGCAGTTCTACGTCATGTATCTCGCGTTCCTGATGATGGCGACGGGCGGACTGCTGCTGACGCTCAACGCCGGGCCCATCGCCGGCGCGTGGGGAGTGGCCGCCGCGCTGGCCGTCGCCCAGTCTCTCAACGCCGTGGCCAACGGCGCGAGCAGGGTGTTCTGGGGCTGGGTGTCGGATCGCACCGGGCGCGAGCTCGCGATGATCGTGGCCTTCGTGCTCCACGCCGGCTGCCTGGTGCTCGTGACCATCCTCGGCCGGGCCTCGGGCACCTGGTTCACCGTGACGCTCGTGCTGGCGTTCTTCACCTGGGGCGAGCTCTACTCGCTGTTCCCGGCCATGCTCGGGCGACTACTACGGCACCCGTCATGCCACGTCGAACTACGGCGTGCTGTACTCGGCGAAGGGCGTGGCGTCGATTCTCGGCGGGTGGGTGGCTGCGTTGATTTTCGAAACCTCGGGCTCGTGGACGGCGGTCCTGTACGGCAGCGCGGTGCTCGCGCTCGTCGCCGCGGGTCTGATGTTCGGCCTGCGATATGTCTCGGTCCCGAGCCGTGGGCCGATACCGATTCCCGCGACCGCCAAGTAGCTCGCCGCGGCGATCGCGCGACGTGCCGGCATCGAGCCTCTCGCGGCGGGCGAGCTCGTGAGCTCGGGCACGCTCACGGAATCCCGTGCGATCAGCGGCGGCGAGACGTGGAGCGCCGCAGCTGACGGCCTCGACGTCTCGGCTCTGACGCTTCACGTTTCCGCCTAGGCCGGCGCTCGAACACCGGCGGCGCTTCGGGAATGGCGGCGCCGTCGTGGCGCGGCTCCGACGCGCCAAAATGCACGCCGGCCGCGTCGCTCATCACGGCCTGCCCGTACCCGAACGTTCCGCTGCGCGGCGGCACGACGATGACGTCGTGCCCGAGCGCGCTCAACGCGAGTCGCGCCGCCTCAGGCACAAGCGCTTCCACGTACACGTCCCGGCCCGTGAACGTCGGCTTGGTAAAACGGCCCGCTTCGAGCGCCTGCTGAATATCCAGCCCGTGGTCGGCGATGTTGGCGACGAACTGGGCGTGCGCCTGCGCCTGGTTGAACCCGCCCATAATCCCGAACCCGATCCGCACATCGTCTTTCCGCATGAACGCCGGGATGATGGTGTGGAGCGGCCGCTTTCTTGGCGCGAGGACGTTCGGGTGGGTCTCGTCGAGCGTGAAAAGCGCGCCGCGGTTGTGCAGCGCGAACCCCGTGCCCGGCGGGACGAGGCCGCTGCCGAACCCGTCGTAGATGCTCTGAATCAGCGACACGATGTTGCCCTGCCGGTCGATGACGGTCAGATACGTGGTGTCACCGCCAGCCGAGTTGGTGAGGCCGTCGAACGTCGACGGTTCGACGTGCGGCGCGGCACTCGCCGGATCGATCAACCCGGCGCGTTTCGCGGCGTGGGGCTTGCTCAGCATCCGTCTTGAGCGGCGGCGATCCAAACCGCATGTCCGCGACGTACCGCAGCATGTCGGCGTAGGCCAGCTTCTTCGCTTCGATCATCACGTGCAGCGCGCGCGGATCGTGCAATCCCATCTCACGCAGCGGGAAGCGCTCCATCAGGTTGAGCATCATGAGCGCGGCCACGCCCTGGGTGTGCGGCGGCAGCTCGTAAACCGTCCAGCCGCGATAGGTCGTCGACATGGGCTCGACCCATTCCGCCTCGAACTCCTGCAGGTCGGCGGCGGTGAGCGTGCCGTCTTTTCTTCGCGAGAGCGCCAGGATGGCGTCGGCGATCCGGCCCTCGTAAAATGCCGCCCGGCCTTTGACGGCGATGCGCCGCAGCGACCTCGCGAGGGCAGGGTTCCTGAACACCTCGCCCGCACGCGGAGGCCGGCCCTTCGGCAGGAACGTGCGGGCGGCCTCCGGTTCAGCGGCCAGCTTTTCCGTCAGCGTGGCCCACGTCGCCGCGATGATGTCTGAAACAGGAAAACCGTGGGTGGCATAGAAAATCGCGGGAGCGAGGATGTCCGACATCGACAGCCTGCCGAACCTGAGCCGCAGCGCGTCCCAGCCGGCGACGACTCCTGGCACGGTGACCGAATGGATGCCGTCGGCCGGCATCTGCGCGATGTTTCTGGCTTTGAGCAGCGCGGGCGTCAGCCCTCGAGGGGCCCATCCTGCGGCGTTCAGGCCGTACACCGCGTCCTTCCTCGCCTCGTAGACCATGGCGAAGAGATCACCGCCGAGGCCGTTCATGTGAGGCTCGACGAGGCCCATGACGGCGTTCGCCGCGATGGCGGCGTCCACGGCATGTCCGCCGCGCTCGAGTACCTGGACGCCGGCGCGCGCCGCCAGTGGCTGAGCCGCGGCGACGATGCCATATTTCGTGGCGATTTTCGACCGGCCCGTGACAACATCCATGCTGCACGGAAATACTACAGGGAAGAAAGTTAGTGGAGAAGTCGAAGGGCTGAAGACTGGAAAAGCGACGGCGGACGTTCTGATCAGAGAGGCGACGATGACCGGGAGACGACTGCAGGTTCGCGGGACGCTCGAGAGCGACTACAAGGATGTGCTCACGCCGGAGGCGATCGCGGCGCTCGAGGCGCTGGCCGGCCTCGATGCCGATCGCAAGGCGGTCATGGCCGCAAGAATCGAGCGCAGGGCGGCCCGGGCCCGGGACCGGAAGCGCATCACGTATCTCGATCCCCAGTCCTATATTCCGCGCACCCGCATCAAGGTCCAGGAGGCCAGGGACGGCGCGTTCGCGGGCAGCGCCATCCCGGCGGACCTGCGGCGCCAGTGGATTCAGGGGACGGGTCCCGCCGCCAAGCCCAACGCGAGCGTGGAGGCCGGCATTCGCAATGTCGCGCACGCCTTGTTATCCGGCGCCGACGGCTGGATGTTCGACGGAGAGGACGCGCTCGGCCAGGTGTCGACGATGTCGCTCGACAACCAGCGGAACCTGAAGCTCGCGATCCGCCGCGACCCCGTGTTCCTGACCGCCGCCGAACAGGTCGCCGGCGAGATGAACGCATGGGCACGGCAGTTCTTCGGGCGGCCGACGATCGACGACTGGCGCGCGCAGCTCGACTTCACCACGAAGCTGTTCCGGCCGCGCGGGCTTCACCTCGACGATCGGCACGTGCGCCACACGAGCGGCGCGGGCTTCTCTGCCTCCATCGTCGATACCACCCTCTACATCGTCAACAACCATCAGCAGCTCGCGCGGTCGAATGCGTCGCTGGCGTCTGTACCTGCCGAAGATTCAAACGGCCGAAGAGGCCGCGCTCTGGAATGACATCCTGTCGGCGATTGAAGGACACGTGGGGCTCGCCGCCGGCGCCATCAAGGTCTACGTTCTCGTCGAGCAGCTGGAAGCGTGCTTTCAGCTGATGGAAATCCGCGCGGCGCTCGGCGCCCATTTCATCGGCTTCAACACCGGCCGCTGGGATTACATCAACAGCGTGGCCGACGCGATGGCCTGGGATCCGTCATTCGTCAATGCCAACATCGATGCCATCACGATGACGTACGGCTACATGCGGAACTACGAGGACCGCGTGCGCCGCGCCGTCAACACGCCCGACAAGCTCGGCCAGTTCGCGCTCTGGCAGGGAGGGATGGAGCCGAACATCCCGGTCGGTTCGTCGAGCGGCGTGGAAGCCGGCATGAAACGGGCGGTGGCCGGCGGCGAGCGCGAGCAGCGTGAAGGCGCGAGCGGCAAGTGGGTCGCGCACTGGAAGATGGTGCACATCGTCCGACCCGTGTGGGAGAAAGCCGGCCAGGACAATCAGCTCGGCCGGAAGTTCCCGACGCTCACCTACACGCAGGCGGACGCGGACGGGCTCACCATGCTCGAACCCGCACCCCGCACCGTGCGCGGCGCCCGCGACCTCCTGAGCGTCGCGCTTCAGTACCGGCAACGCGTTCGGCCAGGGGCTGCAGGCCGCGGCGCTCAAGCCGGCCGACTTCTTCGGCAATGACGATGTGCTGTATTTGATGGAAGACATGGCCACGGGGGAAATCCGGCTGAGCATTCTCTGGGAGTGGCTCCATAAGGGCGCGTCGTTGACGGAAGACGACCCGTCCGGCGTGAAGGCGGGGGAGCGGTTCACGCCAGAGCTCTTCAAGCGATTGCTCCAGGAGGAATACGAGAAACTGCGCAAAGCGAGCAATCGCGACGTGTTCGATGTGTCCAAGAACACGACACTGCCGATCGCGCACGCCATCGTCGAAGCCTATGTGGCCGACAGCGTCAAGCTGCCGTGGTACATCGACCTGCTCAACATCACCCTCGGGAATCACGATCTCGGCGAGGCGCGCAAGAGAATAGCCCGGCTGTCCGATGCGTTTCGAAAGGATGGCACGAGGATCACGGAGAACCTGGACTGGTAGCGCCTCCTTCTCAGACGCGTGTCGCGATTCAGATCCTGTTCGGCGTCCTCGCCGTGGCCGCGGGGCTCTGGGTGCTGTATCGGCTCGCGTACGTCCTCCTCGTCCTGGTGCTGTCCACGCTGTTCGCGTACGTGATTGCGCCGCTCGTACGCGTGGTGTGCCGGCCCATAGGAATCGCCGGCAGGGAACGCGCGCTGCCGCGGGGATTTGCGATTGCGCTCGTTTACGGGCTCATCGCGGCGGGGGTCTGGGCGGGCGGCGTGCTCGTGCTGCCGAGCGTGTCCGAACAGGTCGAAGATGTCGTCGCCAGCGCGCCCGGCTACACCCAGTCGATCGTCACCCGGGAGCGCGGCCTTACCCGGTACTATCAGCGGCTGAAGATGCCAGTCGAGTTGCGAAACACGATCGACCGGGCAGCCGTCGAATCGGTTGACGCGGTCACGGCATCGGCCCGCGGAGCGTTGTTGTCGCTGGTCGGCGCGCTCACGTACGCGCCGCTGCTCGTGTTGATTCCGATTCTCGCGTTTCTGCTCCTCAAGGATGCGCCCAGCCTGCTGCCGCGCCTCCTCGACGTCCTGCCGCACAGCCGGCGGGAGCGGGGCCTCCGGCTGATCGAGGATCTGAACGCCACACTGGCCGCGTATATTCGCGCCCAGCTCGTCGCGTGCGCGCTCGTCGGGACAATCTGCGGCGTCGGATTCGCGTTGCTCGGCGTTCCTTATGCTCTCTTGCTCGGTGTTCTGGCCGGCGTCCTGGAGTTCATCCCGCTCGTCGGCCCGTTCGCGCTGGCCGTCGTGGCGAGTGTCACTGCGGCGCTCCATGGACCCGGACTGGTCCTCTGGGTCGTGGTGGGCCTGGCCGCGTTCCGCATGGTTCACGACTATGTAATTTACCCGCGACTCGTGGGCCAGACGCTCGACCTTCATCCATTCGGCGTGGTCGTGGCGGTGCTGGCGGGCGCCGAGCTGGGCGGTGTGGCGGGGCTGTTTCTGGCCGTTCCCGTGGCGGCGATGTTGTCTGTCATCGTTCGTCACTGGCTGTTGTGGAATGGCGATCACGGCAGCGCCGAACCGCAAGTAAGATAGCCCGACCTTGCGGGGAAGGCGGCCCGCGTTCAGACGAATGGCTCCCTCACGGCGGACTTGTTTTCAGGAACTCTATGATTCTCCGCCGTTTGCCAATGGGCACAAGGATTGCGTTCGGCGAGGCTTAAGGTGGCTGAGCGAGTGCGTTCGTCGTTCTCGTTGACACTCCCCGGATCGCAGAGCCGGGCGTTCTGGTCGCTGCTGCTGTTTGTGGCGGTCCAGCTCGCCGATGGCGCGCTGACCTACATGGGCATCCTGCGGTTCGGCCCCGCGATCGAAGCGAACCCGCTCCTGTCGTTCTGCGCCGCCGTCTTCGGCGCGAGCTCAGCCCTGGTGGTCGCCAAGTCGGTGGCCATCATCGGGGGCGCCACCCTCCACGTGTTCTCCCAGCATTTCGTCCTCGCCGCGTTGACCGTTGCCTGCGTCTTCGGGGCGATCGTGCCGTGGGCGATGGTTCTCAGCTGGTAGCCTGCAGACGTCATCTGGACGGCATTCCTACGTAGTGCAAACCTTCAGGTTTGCCTTGGCTTCCTGTTCGTCCAGAACTCGGCAGGCCTGAAGGCCTGCACTACGCGCCAATGCCTGCCTAGAACCGATACCGCGCGGCCGCGCCGAAGCGGCCGACGTTCTGGTCCTTGTCCCGGTCTCCCATCACCCTGATCAGCCGCAGGTCGGCGTCGATCCACAGATGCTCCGTGGCCTTGATGCCGACACCACCACCCAATGTCAACGCGAGGCCGACCGTCGATGACGTCACCCGCTGCGTGAGGGTTTGAGTGCCCAGAACCAGCGGTCCGCCGGCGAATGCCCCGCCGATCGTGGGAAACGTGTACTGGAGGTCTGCCGTCTGCTGCACGTTGGCGACGCCGCCGCCTGCCACGAAAAACGGTTCGAGCCTCGCGTCGTCGTCGGGACGGCCACGCGAACGTTATTGGAGAAGATCACCGCGCGACCCGTCCCGTTGGTGAAGGTCGGGACGGGAATCGGCAGGCCGATGATCGAAGACGATGCCGGCAGGGACGGAATAATGGAGCCGGAGAGTTGTGGCTCGAGCGACGGGGCGTATGTGAGCTCGAGCTCGAGGCTCACGACGTTGGTGAAGCGATAGTCGAAAGCTCCGGTATAGGCGACCGTTGTGTGCGAATCCATATTGATCGCCGAGACGTTCCCGGAGACGCTCGCGCCCGGCGCTTGAGCTCGAGCGCCGGACGGTACGCACAGAACCGTAATCGCGCACGCGACGAGGATTTTTGGCGTCATCCTCTGAGGGTAGCCGAGATGAGGTGCGCGGGCCAGTCACTGTGCAGCGCTGTGCACGCTCGGGGACTGGCGACCTGGCAAGAGCCGCTGAACGCGAGTGGCGTTCAGTGTTTGTAAACGAACTTCTGCAGACGGTTGCCGCGCGATTCGGCGGTGTACAGGTTGCCCTTCGAATCCGTCGCCAGGCTGTGGAGCCAGTGCCATTGCCCCGCGTAGGGACCGCCGCGGCCGAACGATCCCACGACCTCGAGCGTCTGCCGGTCCAGGATCCTCACCTTGTCGTTCGAGCCGTCCGGCACGAAGAGGTACTCTGGGCTTTGTCGGGCGAAAACGCGACCGCGAACGCCGTGCCCCGGCTGTCGAGCGTGCCGCGCGCGATGAAGCCTTCCTTCACGAACGACCCGTCGAGTGTGAAGACCTGGATCCGGTTGTTCACGCGGTCCGACACGTAGACGAAGTCGTCCGTCGAGATCGCGACGCCGTGGACGATGTTGAATTGTTCGGGGCCGCGTGGCCCGGTGGGGACCCGGTCGCGCGTGTAGGTGTCGTCTGGCTTGTTGCCGTACGCGCCCCACATCCGCTTGAACGCGCCCGTCTCCGAGTCGAACACGATCACGCGGCGATTCTGGTAGCCGTCGGCGACGAACACTTCCTTTCGCTTGTCGTGGACCCAGATCTGCGCGGGGCGGTTCAGGTTTTCGGTATCCAGGCTGCCCTTGCTCTTCTTCGCGTGGCCGATCTGCATGAGGAACTTGCCGTCGTGCGTGAACTTGAGGATCTGGTTGTCGCTGTTGGTGGTGTTCCCGCCCAGCCAGACGTTGCCCTGGCCGTCCACGAAGATGCCGTGCTCGTTGTCCGGCCACTCGTATCCGGCGCCCGGCCCGCCCCACGTCTGGACCAGGGTACCCGCCGCGTCGAATTCCAGGATGGGCGGCGCGGGGATGCAGCATTCGGAGGTCGGCGGCTTGAGCGACGCGCCAATCTGATCCGGCGTCAGCGTGCGCGGCCTCGACGCGACCCAGATGTGATCCGTCGCGTCGACGAACACGGCCCCGAGCTCGCCCATGTAGTAGTTGTTCGGCAGCGGTTTGGGCCAGAACGGGTCGACTTCGAATCGGGGCACGTCGGCGGACGCCGCGTGAATCACGGCGCCGGCGGCCAGCAGGCAGATCAGCGGCTTAGACCACGACATGGGCGACAGTCTAGATCCACTCATCCACACCTGCCTATCACGAAGTCACGAGGCCGTGAACTGTCGAACGTTAACGTAAAACGTAAAACGTAAAACGTGAACGAAGAATTTCTGAGTATTTCGTCGTTTTGCGTTTTACGTTCAGGGCGGCGTTTTTCGGCCCCTGCTCGTGTCTTCGTGATGTACAGGAGCGACGATTCTGGTATAGAGTCCAGCCGTTCGGAGGTTCGCATGAGACGGTATCTGACCTGCCATGTCTTCGTCTTCCTGCTGTGCGCGGTGCCTGTCTTCGCGCAGGCCAAGGCCAAAGCGCAGAACGTGCCAGAAATTCCCTACGAGTCCGTGCCGAACTTCCTGAAGCTGCCTCCCAACCTGTATCTCGGCGAGGCGATCGGCGTGGCCACCAATTCCAAGGGACACGTGTTCGTCTACACGCGCAGCGCGAACACGCGGCTCTTCGAGTTCGACCAGGCCGGCACCTTCGTCCGCGAGATCGGCGAAGGGAACTACGGCTTCGAATTCGCGCACGCCGTCCGCGTCGATCCCCAGGACAACATCTGGGTCGTGGACGAAGGGACGAACATGGTCATCAAGTTCAACCCGGAGGGCCGCGTCGTGATGGTCCTCGGCCGTCGCCCCGAGGCGGTGGCCGGCGTGCTCGCGACGCAAGGAGGCCCGGCGCCGCCCGCCGAGAAGTACCTGCTGGGCCGCCCGACCGATGTCGCGTGGGACCCGCAAGGCAACATCTTCGTCTCGGACGGCTACGTCAACCATCGCGTCGTGAAGTACAGCAAGGACGGCCGCTTCATCCGGCAGGTCGGCAGCGAGCGGGCCGGGGCGGAGCCGAGCCAGTTCAACACGCCGCACGGCATCGCCGTGGACGCGCAGGGCAACGTCTACGTCTCCGACCGCGCCAACAACCGCATGCAGGTCTTCGACAACAACCTCGTGCTCAGGGCGATTTACGACAACATCGGCGTGTCGTGGACCGTGTGCATCTCGCCCGGTCCGCATCAGTACCTGTTCAGCTCGAACTCCAATCCCAACGGCAACGCCCCGGGCACGTGGGACAACACCGGCGAGATCTACAAGATGGAGCTGGACGGCACGATCCTCGGCCGCTTTGGCCACGCGGGCAAGCAGCTCGGGGGCTTTCAGGTCGTGCACGCCATCGACTGCCGCAACCCGAACGAAATCATCGTCGCGGAGATCGAGTCGTGGCGGGTCCAGAAGCTGATGCTGAAACCGCAGGCGGTGGCCGCGTCGGCCGGACGATAGGAGGAGTGGCCCATGACAGCACAAAGACGACAGGCGCTGACGCTGGCTGTTGCCGCTCTTCTCGCGACGGCTCCCGCCGTCGCGCAGTTCGCGGTCCCGGAAATTCGCTTCGAGTCGGTCGAGCCGCTGAAATTTCCCGAGAACATCCACCTTGGCGAAGCCGCCGGCGTGGCCACCAACTCCAAGGGCGATCTGTTCGTGTACACGCGCACCGGCCACCCGACCGTTTCGATCGGCACCGCGCGGCCATTCGCGCACGGCGGCTCGCGGGTGTTTCAATTCGACCGGTCGGGCAAGTTCGTGCGGGAGATCGGAAAGGACTCCTACGGCTTGATGTTTGCGCAGCAGGTGCGCGTCGATCCGCAGGACAACCTGTGGGTCGTCGATCAGATGTCGAGCATGGTCATGAAGTTCGACACCAGCGGACAGGTCCAGCTGCTGCTCGGCCGGAAGGCGGAGTCCGAACGCGTTCCAGCGGCGCCTCCTGCGGCCCCACCGGCAGCGGCGGAAGGGCGCGGCGGCGCGGGTCGTGGCGCCGCGCCGGCTGACGCCGAGGCACCGGCGGCGGGGCGCGGCCGGGGCGGGCTTCCGGGCGCAGGCGCGCAGAGCGATCTCTTTCAGGGTCCCAGCGACGTCGCGTGGGATGCCGCCGGCAACATCTACGTCGCCGACGGCTTCGGGAACGCCCGGATCGCCAAGTTCGACAAGAACGGGAAGTTCGTCAAGTCCTGGGGATCGCGCGGCGCAGCGCCCGGCCAGTTCAACACACCGCGGGGGATTGCGATCGACGCGCAAGGCCTCGTCTACGTCGCCGACAGCGGCAACCGGCGCATCCAGGTGTTCGACGCCGACGGCAATTTCAAGACGGCGTTCCTGAACGTCGGCACGCCCGCGGCCCTCTGCATAACGTCCCTGACGCCGGGACCACGCCAGTATCTGTACAGTTCGAACTCCAACCCGCCGACGGACATTGACGTGGACGGGGAAATCTACAAACTGGATCTCAATGGCAAGCTCGTGGGCCGCTTCGGAAAAGCCGGCAAGCTGCCGAAGGAGTTCGGGACGGTCAACGCGATCGACTGCCGCAGCGAGAACGAGCTCTACGTCGGGGAGACCGGCAACTGGAGAGTGCAGAAGATCACCCTGCACCCCTAGAAGAAAGTCGGAAGTTCAAAGTACAAAGCACAAAGGGGAAGGTAGTGCAGGCCTTCAGGCCTGTCGTGCACAGGGGACGCGATGAAATTGGTGGTCCTCGCCGCGGGAATGCTCACGGCCGCCGTCGCGGCGACGGCTCCGTACGCGCCGCCGCGCACGCCCTGGGGCGATCCGGATCTGCAGGGCAACTACACGAACAAATACGAAGCGAACACGCCGCTCGAACGCCCGGCGGCATTTGCCGGGAAGTCGCCCCGTGACGTCACGGCCGCCGAGATGGCCATCCTGCGGGAGCAGCGGCAGAAGCAGTTCAGCGAACGGCCGGCGGCGGTTGGTCCGATGCAGTTCCGCGATCCGCTCGACGTGACGCGGGGAAGCCGTCCGTGGTTCCTGATCGATCCACCCGATGGGCGGATTCCGCCGAGAACCGATGCGGCGCGCCGGCGCCTCGACGCCTATAACGCCGCCTACGATGCGCCCTACGAGGCAACTCTCGACACCACGCTCGGCGGCGTCTTCAACTCGAGACAGCGGGTCGGCGGCAGCTTCGGAGAGGGCCCGTTCGACACGATTGAGGATTTCGGTCTCTGGGACCGCTGCATCACCCGCGGAATTCCCGGATCGATGCTGCCCCACATCCTGGGCAACTCGTATCAATTCGTACAGTCGCCCGGCATCGTCGCCATCCGGTACGAACTGGTCCACGACACCCGCGTGATCCCTCTGGACGGCCGGCCGTACGTCGGCAAGGGCATTGCCCTCGAACTGGGCGACGCGCGCGGCCATTGGGACAAGGACACGCTCGTCGTCGAAACCAGGCGTTTCAAGGATCGCAGCACCTACCGGAATGCGAACGCCGAAACGCTCCGGCTCGTCGAGCGCTTCACGCGGACATCGCCGACACAGCTCGAGTGGTCCGTCACCGTTGACGACCCCGCGACCTGGACGAAGCCGTGGACGTTTTCCATGCCCCTGACGATGAACGATGGGGAGGCGGTGCTGGAGTTCGCGTGCCACGAGGGCAACTACGCGGTTCCCCATATCCTGAGCGCCGCCAGGGCAGAGGAGCGTGGCCACGTGGACGCTGCCCCCGGACCCGGAGTAAATTCGAAGTGACGTGAAGCCTCGTGCATCGTTCTCGTTCGGGATAGCTGTCCTGCTGCTGGCCGGTGCCGCTGTGCTCGCCCAGCGCCGTGACGTGTTCGTGGCATCGCGCGACCATCCGGCCATCGCCTACTCGCGCGGGCCCGTCGCCGATCCGGTGTTCCAACTGGAGCGACGCATCGAGGACGGCAGCGTTCGCCTGCAGTTCGACAAGCCCAACGGCTACCTGAAGTCGCTGCTGGCTGCACTCGACATCCCGATCGAATCGCAGTCGCTCGTCTTCTCCGAGACGAGCTTCGAGGCCAGGCTCATCAACCCCCGCAACCCCCGGTCGATTTTCTTCAACGACTCGGTGTCGGTTGGATGGGTGCACGGCAGCGATGCGCTCGAGGTGGCCGCGCAGGATCCGACGCAGGGTGTCATCTTCTATACGCTGGCGCAGACGCCCACCGGAACTCCCAAGCTGACGCGCGACAACAGCTGCCTGGCCTGTCACCTGTCGTGGGACACGCTCGGCGTGCCGGGCCTCTTCGTGATCAGCACGTTCCCGATGTCCGATGACAAGAACGCGTATGCGAACGGGTTCGTCGCGGACCATCGCAGTCCGTTGCCCGAACGCTGGGGTGGGTGGTATGTGACAGGGAAGCCTGGAGGGCCGCTGCGCCATATGGGCAACGTGCCGGTCATCGTCCACGGCAAAGTCGATCCGGAGGCGCGGCCGGCATCTCCCGTGCTCGCGTCGCTCGACGGTAAATTCGATCTCACGACTTACCTCTCACCGTATAGCGACATCGTTGCGCTGATGGTGCTCGAACACCAGACGCACATGACCAACCTGATCACACGCCTCGGCTGGGAGGCGCGTCTTGCCGCGTCCGCGCGGGGGAATCCCGATGCGGCCGCACGGATGCGGGAGGCGGCGGACGACCTGGTGGACTACCTGCTGTTCGCGGAGGAAGCGCCCCTGGTCGGGAGCATCCGCGGTACTTCGGGTTTCGCCGAGAAGTTCGCCGCGCGGGGCCCTCGCGACAGCAAGGGGCGGTCTCTGCATCAGCTGGATCTCGATCGGCGGCTCATGCGGTATCCCTGCAGCTACATGATCTACACGCCCGCGTTCGACGCGCTGCCGGCCGACGCCAGGAACGCGGTCTATCAGCGGATGTGGCAGGTGCTGTCCGGCAAGGACACGAACAAGAAGTACAGCACGCTCTCGCCAGCCGACCGGCAGGCCATCGTCGAAATCCTCAAAGAGACCAAGAAGGGTCTTCCCGCGTACTTTGGATAGACGGCGCCCCATCTGCCGGGGAACCGAAGTCGTATAATCTGAAGACCTTAAGGGCCATGCGAGCACTAGTCGGCCTCCTCGCGGCGACGCTCATCATGGGGGCCGCTCCTGCCGTCAGCACGCAGACAACCGCGGCCGATTCGCGTGGGGTGCTCACGCAGTACTGCTTCGCCTGCCACAACGACCGGCTCAAAACCGGCGGCTTGAGCCTGGAGCGGATGGATCTCACGTCCATTGGCGAATCCCCTGACGTGTGGGAGAAAGTTGTTCGGCGGCTGCGAACAGGCGCGATGCCGCCCGCGCCGTCGCGGCGTCCGGACCAGGCCACATACGACCGGTTGACGAGCTGGCTCGAGGGCGAACTGGACCGGGAGGCCGCCGCCCATCCCAATCCGGGCCGGCCCGCTGTTCATCGCCTGAACCGATCCGAATATGCCAATGCGATTCACGACCTGCTGGCTCTCGACGTCAATGTCGCGTCGCTGCTGCCGCCGGACGATTCGGCGTTCGGATTCGACAACGTCGCCGACGTGCTCGGTGTCTCGCCGGGTCCTGCTCGAGCGGTATCTGAATGCGGCGGACGAAATCAGCGCGCTTGCGGTGGGCGACCGGGATGTGAGCCCGGGCTCGGAGAGTTATCACGTCCGTCACGACCTGTCGCAGGACCAGCACATCGACGGCCTGCCGCTCGGAACGGTCGGCGGCACGCTCATTCGTCATACGTTTCCGCTCGACGCCACTTACGTCATTCAGGTGAAGTTGTTTCGAACGAACCTGAACGCGATTCGCGGGATCGAGTGGGAGCAGCAGCTGGAAATTTCCGTGGATGGACGGCGCGTACACCTGGCGTCAGTGGGTGGCGCCGCAGATCTGCTGCTGGTTGGACGGAATCCGACGGACGGGAGCGACGAAATCGAAACCCGGCTGCAGGTCCGCGTGCCAATCAAAGCCGGCCCCCGATCGATCGGCGTGACGTTCATCCAGAAGTCCCCGGCACTTGGCACCGTGCGTCTGCAGCCGTACCTGCGGAGCTCGGCCGACACGTTCGAACAGACCGGGCGGCCGCACGTCCAGACCGTGAACATCCTCGGACCCTACGACATCACGGGTCCGGGCGACACGCCGAGCCGGCGGCGGATTTTCGTCTGCCGTCCCGCCAGCGCCAGAGACGAGCTCCCGTGCGCCCGGACGATTCTGTCGACGATCGCGCGGCGCGCTTACCGGCGGCCGCTTGCCAAGGGTGAAATCGAGCCGCTCATGGTGTTCTTCGAAGCGGGCCGCCGCGAGGGCACTTTCGACACAGGCATTCAGCTGGCGCTCCAGCGCATCCTGGCGACGCCGAAATTCGTGTTCCGGATTGAGCAGGATCCGGCCGGCGCCGCCCCCGGCGAGGCGTATCGGATCGCGGATCTCGAGCTCGCGTCGCGCCTGTCTTTCTTCCTCTGGAGCAGCATTCCGGACGACGAACTGCTGACGCTGGCGAGCCAGGGCAAGCTGAAGAACCCGCAGGTGCTCGAGCAGCAGGTGCGGCGGATGCTGGTCGATCCCCGGTCGCGCGCACTGGTCGCCAACTTCGCCGGCCAGTGGCTGCAGGTGCGCAACCTGCGGAGCATGGCGCCCAACGCCAACGAGTTCCCCGATTTCGACGACAACCTCCGCCAGGCGTTCCAGCGCGAAACCGAGATGTTCTTCGAAAGCATCATGCGGGAGGATCGCGACGTCGTCGATCTGCTGACGGCGGACTACACCTTCCTGAACGAACGCCTGGCGATTCACTACGGCATTCCCGGCGTGCGGGGCGACCAGTTCCGCCGCGTGACGCTGACCGACGACGCGCGGAAGGGGCTGCTCGGGAAGGGCAGCATCCTGCTCGTGACCTCGCATGCCGACCGGACGTCTCCCGTGGTTCGCGGCAAGTGGATTCTCGAGAACCTGCTCGGCACGCCGCCGCCTGCGCCGCCGCAGGTCGTCCCGCCGCTGAAAGAGAACGAGGAAGGGGTCAAGCCGCTCACCTTGCGCGCGAAGATGGAAGAGCATCGCGCGAACCCGGTCTGCGCGAGCTGCCACAAGATGATGGACCCCATCGGATTCACCCTGGAGAACTTCGACGCCGTTGGGGCCTGGCGGGCGCGGGACGCGGGAGAGCCAATCGACGCGTCGGGGCAGTTCGTGGACGGGACCACCGTGGACGGCGTCGTCACGCTTCGGCACGCGCTGTTGCAACGTCCTGACGTCTTCGTGCGGACGATGACGCAGAAGATGCTGACGTACGCGCTGGGACGCGGCGTCGAGGATTACGACATGCCCGCCGTCCGCGCCATCGTCCGCGACTCGGCGAAGCAGGACTATCGGTTTTCATCGCTCGTGCTCGGGATCGTCAACAGCGCGCCGTTCCAGATGCGCATCAGCGGAGCCGCTCCTTAACATGTTCATCAGCAGACTCTCGTTGCCCCGCCGGACGTTTCTCCACGGGATGGGAGCCGCGCTGGCGCTGCCGTTCCTCGAGGCCATGGTTCCGGCGTTCACGGCGATCGCGAAGACCGCGGCCAGCCCGCAGCGCCGCCTCGGGTTCGTGTACTTCCCGAACGGCGCCGTGATGGATCAGTGGATCCCCGCGCAGTCGGGCTCGAAGATCCAGCTGTCGCCGATTCTCAAGTGCCTCGAGCCCTACCAGGACTCGGTGGTCGTGGTGGGGAATCTGGCGCGCGCCGGCACGACGATTGGCGACCACGCGGTCGCGGCCGCCGGTTGGCTGACCGGCGTCTACGCGAAGCAGACAGAGGCGCAGGATGTGCGAGCCGGTGTGACGATCGATCAAATCGTCGCGAAGCGGATCGGCCAGGACACGCCGTTTCCGTCGCTTGAAGTCGCCACCGAGGATTTCACGGGTTTTGTGGGCGGGTGCACGCCGGGATTCAGTTGCGCCTACATGGACACGGTGTCGTGGGCGACGCCGACGACGCCGCTGCCGATGGAAATCAACCCCCGCGTCGTCTTCGAACGCATGTTCGGCCGCCCGGGCACCGCCGAGCAGCGGCGCCGGCGCATGAAGCGGAACCAGAGCGTCCTCGATTCGATCGCCGACGATGCGAGCGCGCTGCAGCGTGATCTGGGCGCGCGGGACCGGTTGCGGTTGACCGAATACCTGGAATACATTCGCGAGATCGAACGCCGCATCCAGCGCACCGAAGCGCAGAACACGTCGAGTGTGACGACGATCGACGCCCCGCTCGGCATCCCGGAGTCGTTCGAGGAGCACGTCGCGCTCATGTTCGACCTCCTGGCGGTGGCGTACCAGGCGGACATTACCCGCGTCTTCACGTTTATGATGTCGCGCGAAGCCAGCCAGCGGACGTATCCGCAGGTGAATGTGGACGAGCCCCATCACACCATCTCACACCACGCGAACGATCCCGAGAAGATGGCCAAGAACGCCCGCATCAATATTTTCCACGCGCAGCAGTTCGGCAGGTTCGTCGAGAAGCTGCACGCCACGCCGGACGGCGATGGCACGCTGCTCGATCACTCGCTGGTGTTCTACGGCGCGGGCATGGGGAACGGCAACGCGCACGCGACCGACCCGTTGCCGCTCGTCGCCGTCGGCGGAGGTGTCGGAACAGGCAACCGGCATATCCTGCCGGCGCCCCGTACGCCGGTCGGCAATCTCTGGGTGGATATCGCGCACAAGTTTGATGCCCCGATCGACAGCCTCGGCGAGAGCACCGGACGCCTCGAACTGTGATCGATCGAGCCAGGACCGTGCATACCTTACGTTTCGGCATACTCGCGCTGGCGATTGCGCTGCTGGCCCTGCCCGCGTCGGCGGCGCCTGCCACCGACATCAGGGCAATCGCTGACGTCAACGCGCGCGAAGTAGACGGGACGACGGCTTTGCATTGGGCCGTACGAGCTGACAACACGGTGGAAACCCGGCGCCTGCTGCGCGCGGGCGCGCGGCCCGATGTGAGCAACCGCTACGGGGTGACACCGCTGGCGCTGGCCGCCGCCAACGGAAACGCGGCGATCCTGAGTCTGTTGATTGCGGCCGGCGCCGATCCCAATGCGCCGTCGGCGCAGCACGAGCCCGTGCTGATGACGGCAGCGCGCTCGGGGAGCGTCGACGCCGTGCGGTGCCTGCTCGACCATGGCGCGGACGTGAACGCGCGCGAGCCCTGGCAGGGAGAGACCGCGCTCATGTGGGCGGCGGGGGAGAATTACGCCGCCATCGCACAGCTGCTGATCCGGCACGGCGCGGACGTTGACGCACAATCCCGGATGCCGGAGTTCCCGCGTCCCCAGGCGGGCTTGACCGTCCTGCCTCGCGGCCGGTGGACGCCTTTGATGTATGCGGCGAGGCAGGGCGCGGTCGAGGCCACCCGCACGCTGGCGGAAGCCGGCGCGAACCTGGACCTGGCCGACCCCGACGGCACCACCGCGCTCGTACTCGCGATCATCAACGTGCACTACGACACCGCCGCCGCGCTCATCGAGGCTGGCGCCGATCCGAACCTGGCCGACACAACGGGGATGGCCGCACTGTATGCCGCCACAGACCTGAACACGCTGCCCTGGATGTTCGGGCGGCCGGATCCCAGGCTCACCGATCGCCTGACGGGCGTGCAGATCGTCGACATGCTGCTTGCCTACGGCGCCGATCCGAACGCAAGGCTGAGGGCGCCCCTCATGCAGCGGCATCATACCGGCGGCGATCCGTCGCTCGGCGAGGGCGCCACGCCGTTCATGCGCGCGGCGAAGTCGGGAGACCTGCCGGTCATGCGCCTGCTGCTCAAGTACGGCGCCGACCCGAAGATCACCCAGAAGAATCACACGACGGCCCTGATGCTGGCGGCGGGCTTCGGGTGGCGCGACGGCAATGCCGCCATCCCGACGCGCGACCGCGGGACCATCAAGGACGCCATCGACGCGATGAAGATGTGCCTGGACGCCGGCGTGGACGTTCGCGCGGCCAACGATGCCGGCGACACGGTGCTCCATGCGGCTGCCACACGAGGATCCGACGTCATCATCCAGTTCCTCGCGGACAAGGGCGCCGACGTGCGGGCGAAAAACAAGCAGGGCCGGACGCCGCTGGACGCCGCGCGCGCGCGGCGCGGAGCGAGCGCGGTGCCGGCCGCCGTTGCCATTCTGCAGAAGCTGACAGGGGAAGGGCCGGTCATTCCACCTCCGTCTGTTGAGCCATCGTCGCAGCCGTAGGGCAGGCCTCAGGGCCTGCCTCGTGAAGGAGACCTTATGTCGAAATGGATCGTTGGCCTGACGCTGGGTTTGTGTGTGACCGTGAGCGGCGCGGGGTTCGCGCAGGGCGCGGGCAAAACGTTGACCGAGAAGGATCGCGAGGACATCCGTCAGCTCAGCGACAACTACGTCACGTATCTCGACGGCTGCAAGGCCGCGGAGTACGCCGGCCTGTTCGCCGCCGACGGCTCGTTCATCAGCGGGCCCCGCGGCACGATGACCGGCCGCGAAAAACTCGAGTCGCTGGTCACGAGCGAGCCGTTCTGCAAGCCGAACGCGCCGGCGCGAAGCAGCGCGTTGAGCCACGCGTTCAGCAAAATCGTCATCGAGCCGACCGCCGATGGCGCTTCGGGCAAGGTGTACTTGCCCGGCCGCGAAGCGACCTCGAGCGGCGGCCACTACGAGGACACCTACGTCAAGACTGCCGCGGGCTGGAAGTTCAAGACGCGGACGTATCTCTCGCCGAAAGAGGAAGCCGCGGTACAGTCGTCCCCTGTTAAGTAGCGTCTGCCTTCAGGCGGACGTTCGGGCAGGCTGAAGCCGCTTGCTGCGGCATTCGCGTTTAGGAGAGATCTATGCGGAGATGGGCGCATCGCATGCTGTCTGGCACGGCACACTTCGAGCCGCTGGCCTGGATAACGGCCGCAGCAGTTCTCACAGTCACCGGCGTCGTTCCGAACATTCAGGCGCAGAAAGCCGCGCAGCCTTCCAAAACGCAGACCTTGACGGCGCTCGACTACATCGAGATCCGCCAGTTGGTCGCGCGTTACGGCTACGCCGTCGACACCGGCGCCGATAACGGCAATATGTACGCCGATCTCTTCGCGCCCGATGGCGCCTTTCTCGACCGCACGGGCAAGGCGACGACGGGCCGCGACGCCCTGGCCGCCGTGGCGCGGCGCTTCCAGCGAGGGCCGCAGTCGCAGTTTCATTTCCTGATGAATCACGTTATCGAGGCGACAGCCGATGGCGCGAGGGGAAAGGAATATCTGCTGCAGCTGCGGATGGGCGAGCCGGACCACGAGAACGAGATCTTCGGCGGGGGACACTACGAGGATACGTACCAGAAGACCGTCAGAGGGTGGCGCTTCAAGACGCGTCAGTTCATCCCGTCCGATCTTCCCGCAGCGGGCGCCGCGCCGGGCGCGGTTGTTAACGGCGGCCAGGCGCCTCTTTCCGCAACTCCGCTCGGTGTCGCGGCTTCCGCGGGTACTGCATCCTGGAGTCCGCTCACCGCTCTCGACTACTTGCAGATTCAGCAGCTCGCGTATCGGTACGGCTGGGCGCTCGACAGCGGCGCGGACAACGGCTTCGCGTACGCGGATCTGTACACGCCGGACGGCATTTTCACGGGCACCAATCAGGGGCCGACGGGCCGCTCGTACCAGGGCCGCGACAAGCTGGCCGCGCTGGCCCGCGGCGGCCTGCGGGGCCCGCTGTATGTCAGCCACTACGCCACCAATGTCGTGGTCGAACCGCGCACCTGACGGTGGCGCCACGGGCCACACCTACGTCGCGATTTTCAAGCTCGGCGCCGACGGAAAGCCGACCGTCATCGAGCACGGCGGGCGATACGACGACGTGTACCAGAAGACGGCGAACGGCTGGCGATTCAAGCACCGGACCTACTACGACTCGAAGTCCGGGGAGCCCGTGCAGCCACCTCCCGCCGCGCTCGCGCCGATCGCGGCGCTTTCGGCGAAGAAGCAGGCGGCACCTTTGAAGAGCCAGCCGGCATCAGGCGGGCCAGCGCTCAGCGCCGAGGACTACATCGGGATTCAGGATCTGGTGGCCCGCTATCCGTTTGCCCTCGACGGCGATGTGGACGAGGGCGCCTCCTACGCGAACCTGTTCACGCCGGACGCGGTGTTTCGTCAGCCACTGACCGAGGGGCGCGAGAAGCTTGCGGCGCTGGCCATGGCGCAGCCGCACGGGCCGCAGTACGCGCGGCACTTCATCACGAACCACGTCATCGATGCGGTGCCCGGCGGCGGCGCGACGGGCAAGGAATACCTTGTCGTCGTCGATCTCGACGCTCCCGGCAAGCCCGGCAAGGTGTTTCTGGCAGGACACTACGACGATACCTACGCGAAGACCGCCGCCGGCTGGCGGTTCAAGACGCGGACGTTCGTGACGGCCCGGTCCGGTACGCCGGCCGCCCAGTAGCGCACTACTTCTAGGCGGCGACCACCGCGCCGATCGCTGTGTTCGAGCTCAGCATAGGGTTCTCTGCCCGCAAATTCCGATCGTTACTGCGGCGGAGCCTGCTGCCTGAGGATGATGTAGAAGTTGTTCAAGTCCCGGACGAGGATGTAGGGCGCGCCTTGTCCAAGGCTGACAGGCTTGCCGCCTGTCGTGACCACGGCGCCGCCGGCGTTCGTAAACTTCGCGACGGCCGAATCGAGGTCGCGGACGTTGAAGCTGAGGCGCACCGAGCCCGGATCCTGGATGCGCGACCGCAGCGGCTTGCGATCGACGTTTCTGAATTCGATGAACTCAAGCGTCAGTTCCGGCTTGCCTGGGACGGTGGCCGACGCGATCCGGTACTGGGCGTTGTCGAGACCGGTCAGCGCGGAGAACATCTTGTCCGTCGTGAACGCACCCAGGCGCGGCGCAAAGCCGAGCTGGTCGCGGTACAGCCGCATCGTGGCGTCTGTATCGGCGATCGCGATCCGGACGTGGCCGCCGATGACGTCGCCTGCTGGCGCACTCGACGAAACGAGAGCGGGCTGTCGCAATTCGACGAAATGACCGTCCGGGTCTACCACGATGACCGCACGGTACGCACCGGTCGGCGCCTGCATGGTCACGGGCGCTCCGCCGGGAGTGAGGACGGTTGTACCGGCCTGTTTCAACTTCGCGAGCAGGCCGTCGACATCCCGCACCTGGAGGATCACGGTCGCCGTCCCGGGATCTTGAATTCGCGCATGCACGGGGGCGCGATCGATCTCGCTGAATTCCAGGAATTCCGACCGCCAGCCGCTTCCCGGATAGGGCACGTGGTTCCATCGCATCCGGCCATCCGGCGTGCCTTCGAGCCTGAGGATCGGGGGAGGCGGTGTGTCCCTGGCGGAGGCAATCGTCGGCGCATCGGACTTGAGTCCCAGGAGGCCGACATAGAAATTCGTCGTCGCCTCGAGGTTGGAGACGATCGGGCTGACGGTGCCTGACGAGCCGACGACGTCGCCGGTCGGCGGCCCGTACGTTTTCTCGATATCCACCGTGCCGGGGACGTCCGGCGGAAAGACGTGCAGGCGCGACTTGAAGCGCCAGCCCTTCGCGGTTTTCACGTAGACGTCCTGATAGCCGCCGACATGGCCGGAGTGCGTGGGATCGGCATGCGTGCCGAGGACGCCGGGATAGACCAGATAGGACTTGCCGGTCGCGCCTTCGGGCGACGGCTCGATGATCAGGTTGACGGTCGTATGCGTCGCAACCGGGTTCTCGGCGGTCGCCTGCTCGAGCTTCCTGCAGCCGTTTGTCCCGCCACCAGCGGCCTCGGCGAGCTGTTCGCGGCCGACCGACTTGCGGCTGCCGACGCCCCAGTAGAAGACGCCGTCAGGCGTGTAGAGGTCGGCGTAGTCGTAGCCGTTGTTGGTGCAGTTGTCGATGGCAAATGCGTAGCGATTCACCAGCTGTTGAATCTCGATGTAGTCGAGAGCGGAAAGCGGTGAATCCTTCGCCGCCGGCGCAGCCGCGAACGCGGCTGTGAGAGCCGCGCCAACGGCGAGCCCCGTCAGCAGATGCGATTTCGACATACCGCCTCCTTCGGAACGTCAGGGCGGGCCGGACGCTGCGCGGTGAAAGTATAGCCGGACTGCCTCAGGTGCGAGGCGCGGCGCCGAGCGCCGTATCGACGATGACCTGCGCTTCCGATTGGATGCGGCGCAGGTGCTCCGCGCCGCGAAAGCTCTCCGCGTAAATCTTGTAGACGCTTTCGGTGCCGGATGGCCGCGCCGCGAACCAGCCGCTCTCCGCGATCACCTTCACGCCGCCGATCGGCGCGCCGTTTCCAGGTGCGGTCGCCAGAACTGTCTGGATCGCTTCTCCGGCGAGCGACTTGGACTTTATGGCGTCCGGCGACAGGCGCTGCAGGGCGGCCTTGTCCGCCGGTGTCGCTGGCGCCTCGATGCGCTCGTAGTGAGGATCCCCGAACGCATGCGTGAGCTGGCGGTAGATCTCGCCGGGGTCGCGATTCATCCGGGCGGTCATCTCGGCGGCCAGCAGCGCCAGCACGATGCCGTCCTTATCCGTGGACCATTCGGTCCCGTCCAGGCAGAGGCACGACGCGCCGGCGCTTTCCTCGCCGCCGAATCCCAGTGAACCGTCGAGCAGGCCGTTCACGAACCACTTGAACCCGACGGGCGTCTCGTACAGCGGCCGGCCGAGCGACGCGGCGACGCGATCGATCATCGCGCTGCTCACGATGGTCTTGCCGACGCCGGCCTCGGGACGCCACCGCGGACGATGTTGGAACAGATAGAAAATCGCCGCAGACAGATAGTGGTTGGGCTGCAGCAGCCCCGCCTTCGTGACGATGCCGTGGCGGTCGTGGTCCGTATCGCAGGCGAACGCGAGGTCGAAGCGATCCTTGAGGGCGATGAGTCCCCGCATCGCATACGGAGACGACGGGTCCATGCGAATCTGGCCGTCCCAGTCGAGGGTCATGAACGCGAATCTCGGATCGACCACGTCGTTGACGCTCGTCAGATTCAGGCGATACCGCTCGGCGATGCGGTGCCAGTACCTCACGCCCGCGCCGCCCAGAGGATCAACGCCGAGCGAGAGCGTCGCGCCCCGGATCGCCTCGACGTCGATGACCTGGTCGATGTCGCCCGTGTACTCCTCCAGGTAATCGTGGCGCCCTGTAGTCGGCGCACGGAGAGCCTGGTCGAACGGCATGCGCTTTACGTCCCGAAGTGCGTTCGCAAGAAACCCGTTGGCAGCGTTCTCGATCCAGCGGGTGACGTCCGGCTCCGCCGGCCCGCCGTTCGTCGAGTTGTACTTGAAGCCGCCGTCTCGCGGCGGATTGTGGGACGGCGTAATCACGATGCCGTCGGCGAGCCCGCCCGACCGGCCGTGATTGTGTCTGAGGATCGCGTGCGAAATCGCCGGCGTCGGCGTGAACTCGTCGCCGGTGGAGAGCATCACGTTCACGCCGTTGGCCGCGAACACCTCCACCGCGCTCTGAAGCGCCGGCTGCGAAAGGGCGTGCGTGTCCATCCCGACGAAGAGCGGCCCGTTGATCTGATGCGAGGCCCGATAGAGACAGACGGCCTGAGAGATGGCGAGGATATGCCACTCGTTGAACGTGGCGTCGAAGGACGACCCGCGATGGCCCGACGTGCCAAAGGCCACACGCTGAGCGGGAACCGACGGGTCGGGCCGCCGATCGTAATACGCGGAAAGGAGAGCGGAGACATCGACAAGCGGCGATGCTCCGGCGGGTTGTCCGGCGAGCGGGCTCAGGCTCATGGCGTCAGGGCGAACGGGGGCATCCGCCCTTCCTCACGCTATTCGCACCCGCTGCCGGACGTCCAGTGCTTTGTGCGAACCCTGCTTACGAACAGGTGCCCGAGACCCGCTTCATGTGTTTCACGCCGAGGTACGGCCCTTTCCCTTCAACCTTCGAGTGGGTGTCCTTGGCTGATCCCTCCGCCTTGGTCTCGGTCTTGATTTCGACCTTGCCGTCCTTGCGGTCGGCCAGGGTTCCTTCAATCTCGACACGCTGGCCGAGGACCTTGGAGAAGTCGTCGTCCGACACCAGGATGTACCGGTGCAGGTCCTCGTGCTTGGTGGAAACATCGTTGAGGACATAGCCACCGTTGGACCCGGCCTCGACACAACCGGTCACCTTGACGTCCTTGCCGTCCTTGACGTCGACTTTTGTTTTGGTGGTCGTTTCGCTCGTCTGCGCGCCGAGCGCGACGACGCTGATCGCGGCGAACGCCAGTGCGGCGATGGGTAGTTTCTTCATGTTTTGATCGTAAGACCTGGGCGAGAACCGGGACTGCCTCGTTTGGCACACCGCCAGCCCATCACTAGATGTCACCATAAACCTGTGAACCAAGGTCACCCCCGCACGCTGCGAATCAGCGACCTCATCCGTCCGCATTGGAAGACGCTGGCCATTGCGCTTGCTGCCGTGCTTGGCGAGACCGTCACCGACGTCCTCGAGCCGTGGCCCATCAAGGTCGTGGTGGACAACGTGCTCCAGTCGAAGAAGCTGCCGGGCCTGCTTGGCTCAACCGTCTCCGGGCTGTTCGGGACCAACCCCTACGCGATGCTGAATTTCGCGATTGCGGCCGTGGCCCTGATCGCGGTCGTCGGGGCGCTCAGCTCGTATTTCGAGAAGTATCTGACGACCAGCATCAGCCAGTGGGTGGGGCACGACCTGCGCAGGACGCTCTATCAGCACATTCAGCGTCTGTCGCTGTCCGAACACGACCAATCACGCAGCGGAGATTTGATCACCCGCGTGACGAGCGATATCGAGGCTGTCCAGGATTTCATCAACTCGGCGCTGCTCGGCATGCTGGTGAATGTCATGACGCTCGTCGGCATGATCGGCGTCATGTTCTACCTCGACTGGCGGTTCACGCTCATTGCCCTGTCGATTTCGCCCGTGCTGTTTGTCGTTGTCTATCACTTCACACGCCGCATAAAAAAGGCATCCCGGAACGTGCGGCAGAAGGAAGGCGAACTGCTGTCGATCGTCCAGGAGGTGCTGACGTCGATCAGGGTGGTGCAGGCGTTCACGCGCGAAGACTACGAGCAGAAGCGTTTCGATTCCGAGAGCCTCGCCAACGTGGAAGCCGGGCTTCAGGCGCGAAGCATCAAGGCCACGCTGACGCCGGTCGTCGAGGTGATCGTGGCGATCGGCACGTGCCTGGTCCTCGGCTATGGCGCGCGGCTGGCTCTGGCCGGACGGCTGAGCGCCGGCGTCCTCATCGTCTTCCTGCTGTACCTCGGAAAGATGTACAAGCCGATGCGCGATTTGTCGAAGATGACCGATACGGTGTCGAAGGCCGTGGTCGGCTTCGAGCGCATCAAGGAAGTGCTGGACATGGACAGCGCCATCCGGGATATGCGCGGCGCGAAGCGCGCTCCGAAATTCAAGGGCCGCATCTCCTTCGATCACGTGACCTTCAGTTACGGGGAAAAGGAGGTGCTGAAAGACGTCAGCTTCGAGATCAAACCCGGGCAGGTGGCCGCCATCGTCGGCCCGTCCGGCACTGGAAAGACCACGCTCGTGAGCCTGATTCCTCGCTTCTACGACCCGATTCGCGGAAAGGTCTGCATCGACGGCACGGATGTCCGCCAGTACAAGTTGAAATCGCTGCGCGACCAGATCAGTTTCGTCCTGCAGGAGACACTCCTGTTTCGCGCGACCATCTGGGAGAACATCGCGTACGGCAGGCCCGACGCTTCCCCGGCGGCCATCAGGCGGGCGGCCGAACTGGCGGACGCCACCGAGTTCATCGATTCCATGCCCGATGGCTACGACACGATGGTCGGTGAACGAGGTGTCACGCTGTCCGGCGGCCAGCGTCAGCGGATCGCCATCGCCAGAGCGATCATCCGCGACACGCCGATCCTGGTGCTCGACGAGCCAACGACTGGCCTTGACTCCGCGGCCGAGCAGTCCGTCACCTCGGCCCTGGAAAGGTTGATGAAGGACCGGACGTCCGTCGTCATCGCGCACCATCTCAACTCCATCCGCCACGCCGATGTCATCTTCGTGGTCAAGGACGCCGAGCTCGTGGAGCAAGGTACGCACGAAGCGCTGCTGAAGCAGGAAGGCGTCTACGCCGAACTGCACAGGATGCAGACGCTCGACGTGGCGTCGTAGCGCTAATTCGTCGCGGCTGATGTCGTCCGGGAACGGACGGCTTCGACGATGAAGCGCTTGGGCGCGTGGCCGACGTACGAGAACGGATAGCACGTCACCAGGGTCAGCGTCGGCTCGCTCGTCGGCGCCAATACCGAGAGGTCGTCTGGCGTCACGATCAGGGTTTTCGTCACGTGATACGTGAAATCCCCATATGGCGTGGCGACGAGCATGTCGTCGTTGACCCGGATATGTCGAAGCTCGCGGAAGAATGTATCCCGGTGTCCGGCCAGCGCGCTGTTTCCATCCTCCCACGGGAACGGCGTGTCCGGCAGATGCCCGATCGCCACCCGCAACGTGCCGTCATCGTCGCCGTTGGCGACGGCGGCTGAGAGGTGAAGGCGGGGTACTTCGATCCGGCCGATGGGCTCGCCCACAGGCAGGGCGGTCGGTGGCGCGGGCGCCGCGTGCGCCTCGTCTGAGGGCTGCGTCGTGCTCGCGCGCGGCGGCGCCGGCCGCGACTGGTATCGCCAGGCGCCGATGACGACCAGCGCGCACCAGCCAAGACACACCATGCCGCCGAGAATCAACAGCCATTGGAGTGTCGTCAACCGTCGGGCGCGCGTCTCATTCAGCATGAGGGTGACTTCCGTGCGGCGGAGCGGCCATATAACCGGCGCGGGTTCTCACGACGATGCCTTTGGCGTTCGGCGCCCGCACGCCTGCGCGGATGTGTCGAAAACCCCCGGTCGTTGTGTCGGCGGGCGCGTATCCCACGGTGTAGGCGCTGCGGATATCGAGCGCCACGCGCTCGATGGCTTCGCGGACCTGATGGGCGTCGCCGGGCCGGAACGCAGTGCCGCCGCTTGCCTCGGCGAGCTGGCGGAGGCGTTTCAGGTTTGAATCCGGATCGATGGGATCGACCACGCCGACGGCGTGAATGACGACATTCGATGCCCGCACTTTGTCGAGAATCTGTTCGTAACGTTGTCTCGCTGGCGTTATCGCCGCCATCGCTGACCACCACGAGCACCTTGCGCTCGTACTGGCCGTCAGCCAGATACTCGATTCCATCGGCGATGGCATCGTAAAGGGCCGTCCGGCCTCGTGCCTTGATGGTATCGGCCAGCGCCTGCCTCAGCACGTGAGCATCGCTCGTGAACCGCGTTCCCTGCGGGAAGCGCGGGCAGGACCGTTTCGTTGAATGTCAGGCCGAAGACTTCGTCCTTCGGATTGCTCCGTTCGACAAACGTCGTGGCCGCGGTCACCACGAGGTCGCGGTTGGCGTACATGCTGCCGCTGCTGTCGATGAGCACGCCGACAGTCACCGGTGCATCCTCGGCTGGTAAAGAACGACACCGCCTGCGGCCGGCCGTCCTCGAAGATGTCGAATGCATCCTTGGAAAGGCCGCCGATGTAGCGGCCTTGCTTGTCTTTCACGGTGACGTGAAGCACCACCAGCGACGACTCGGTGGTGAAGACCGGGAGCGTCCTGAGCGGCGGCCCCGTGAACCAGGCGATTCGTCGTCAGACAGAGCGCCATCCCCACCACGACGGCGAGGACGAGCCGCGCCTTGCCCATCACCACCAGGAGCCTCCGCGTCATCGGTCGCGACGACGAGAGGCGAGCGCGGCGATCACGCCACGTTCGCACGCCTGTCTAGATGATACGCTCACGCCGCCGCCGCACGATCGCCGCCGCCGCGAGCAGCAGCACGCCCATCGCCGCGATCATCGGCGTATCGCTGGCCGTCTGCGGCAGGCTGGTGCGATTGCGCGCGACGGTTCCGGACTGCGCCGGCGAGGGGGCCGGGACGGATCCGCTGTCGCCACGTACGCCAGCCTGACGTTCTCCAGCCGGAGTCGCATCCGGCGGCTCGTTCTCTGCGACCTGAGACTCGCTGCCGGTTGGAGACACGCGAGTCAATTCGGCTCCGGTGGTTTCCTGTGCAGTCGTCGTATCTTTGCGCGTCGTCAACACGGCCTGCCGCGACCGCTGCGCGATGCGCCGGGCCTGCTGCTTGGGATAGACGAACTCGTATCCGCTCCGTTCGCCTGGATACCACCACGTCCGGATCGCCGGCGGTGAACCTGCGCCGGCTTCCATGAACCGTACTTCCGCATCGTCTGACGCTGTCTGCCGCTGAGCGTTATGTGTGGCGAACAGGCCGTAGCTCTTCTTTCCGTCTCGGCTCGACACCTGGATCACGTTCCGGCTCGAGTCGGGGTTCGCGAGGCGGAACTCGGTACTGTCCGGCCGGAAGCGCCACGCCAGGCATCTCGACCGGTCCGCTGAACGTGAAGTACGTTCGTTTGTCGGCCGGTTGCGCGGAAGCCAGTCCGGGCGCCAGCAGCGCGAGTGTCGCGACCGCATACACACCACCGCGCAATTTCGCTCTCAGCATCTCAGCCTCCATTCCTCATCTCCTCATCGCCGCCGTGTCGTGAGTCGGCTCTTCCGGTAACGGCTCTTCCGTTGACGGCTCTTCCGTGTGCGGCTCGCTCGTCAATTGATCCTTGGATCCGTTCCGACCGGTACGGTGAGCGTTGCGATGGCTTGCCGCACCGCCCTTACGCCCGGCCTCCTTGGCTTCCTCTTCGGACCACCTGTGGGCTGTGCCTTTCTCGTGAGCGGCACGTCCGCCCTTGGCGGCAATCTCACGTTGCTTGTCACGATCCATCACAGCGAAGCCCCGCCTTGCCTTGGCCACGACGCCTCCATCGGTCTGTAAGGGCACGACATCCCCCTTATGCTTTTCTCTCGTTACGATTTCGTTCACCAGAACGATCGAGGTGCAACTCGTGTGCCCTTGAGGAAGGCAGAGATGAGATCCGGCAAGCGAAGAGCCGTGCGCTTTGCAGGCGGCCCTTTTGTCTGGAAGAGGTGGGCGAACCTCAGGCGCGTGGCGGTGAATCGAGATGCTTCACGTGTCCGTGGAGTTTCCCGACACGTCCGCTGCCTGGGCTCGAACACCGATGAGGCAGGTCTAGTGCGTGCGCATCGCGAGGATCGCCACGCCACCCGGGACGAAACCCGGCGTCAGCGTCCACATTTTCCGGCCGTGCACCGTCACGGTGCGCCCGGCGATGACGCCCACCGCGGAGCCAAAGACCACGTCGCTGACGTTGTGCACGTTGTCGTGGAGTCGCGACGCGGCGACGTATGAGGCGATCCCGTACCCGATCGCAGCGCCCTTCCACCCGAGATGGCGTTCAATCACCGTCGCGGCGGCAAACGTCGCCGCTGCGTGGCCGGACGGAAACGACTGGAAGTTGCTGCCGTCCGGACGCTCGCGATGCGTCGCGAACTTCAGCGGCTGGACGATCAGCTCCGCGATGATTTGCGCGCGAAGCAGGTCCATGCCCAGATGCGAGACCTTGGGCTTGTCGAAGATGCGTCCGTACGCGTATGTGCCGATCGAGAGCGCCAGTTGCTCCGGCGTGTTGCCGTAGTACTTGGCGGGCGCGAACACGTCGTCGACGACATCGTAGTGGCTTCTGAGCCGCACGTTGAACGTCTGATCCCACGGATGGACCGCGGCCGCGGCTCCGCCGCCGATGGCGGCGATGTAAGCGTTGGGTGGTGATGGCAGATTCTTGATGTCGAGCCACAAGCCGCTGAACAGCGCATGAATGCCGGTATGAGGCGGCGTCGGAGGCCTCTCCGGATCGTCAGCGCTGCCTCCGACGTCCGGCACGGCGCCGGGCGGTTCGTCGAGAGCTGCCGCGATCTGCGGTGTCTGCGTCTGCGGATCTTCTGCGGCAGACAGCGCATCGGCCGGGACCACGGGTTCGATGTCCCTGCTGTCAGGTTGCCCGTTCAGCGCCAACACGGCGAGGGCAACAGCCAAAAGCATTCAGCATTACGTCCAAAAGTAGTGCCACGAAGCGGCTTCGGAGCTAGGGTGACTCTTCCTTTGGCCGGCGCAGCTCTTGCACACATCGGGCGGGAAGATTCATACATGGAGGCGTTAATGCGTCAGGTAAGTTGGGTGACCGCGGCATTGTTCATCGGGGCGATAGCTGTTCCGGCGGCCGTCACGAAGTCTCAGGCAAACCGGCTCCGCGAGGCCGCCATCGTGCTGCACGAGATCCACAAGGCCCCTGATCGGGACATTCCAAACGATCTCTGGGCGAAGGCGGAGTGCATCGCCGTGTTTCCCTCCGTCAAGAAGGCGGCATTCATCATCGGCGGCGAGTACGGCAAGGGTGTCATCAGCTGCCGGCACGGTGCGGACTGGAGCGCGCCGGCGTTCATGATTCTTCAGAAGGGGAGCATCGGGTTCCAAATCGGCGGCGAGGCGGTGGACCTGGTGCTGCTCGTCATGAACGACCACGGAATGAACCGGCTGCTCCAGGACAAGGTGGCGCTCGGCGGCGAAGCGTCGGTGGCCGGCGGACCGGTGGGCCGCGATGCGCGGGCGATGACCGATGCCCAGCTGAAAGCGGAAATCCTCTCGTATTCCAGGTCGCAGGGTCTGTTCGCCGGCCTGGACGTGAGCGGCGGTGTGATCATGCCGGATCGCGACGACAACCGCGACCTGTACGGCGCTGATGTGTCGCCGCGGGACATCCTCGTGGATAAGCGCGTCAGCACGCCGGAGGAAGCCAGCGGCTTCATCTCCGCGCTTCGCCGCAACGTCCCTCCTGGGGAATAGGTCTTCGTTCGGCCAGATCGGAAACGGGCGCCGCTCATAGCTGATATGAGTGGCGCCCGTTTTCATTCCCGGCTGATGCCGTGGCCTTTGAGTTTGTTCAGGAGCGTCTTGTAACTGATTCCCAGCAGCAGCGCGGCCTTGCGCCGATTCCAGTGGACGCGATGAAGCGTCGGGATGATCAGGTCGCGTTCAGCTTGGAGCATGGCGGCCTTCGCTCTTTCCGGGAAGCGACAGGACCGTTCCATCGCCGTTGTGCGCGGCCCTCGCCGGCGTAGGCGGCACAACAGGACCTATCGGCGCGGGGTCGCGGCCCCGCGTCAGGGATTGGAGGGAAGTGATGTCCACAACCATGTGGGCCGTGATCATCGCGACGATCGTGGTGCTGGCACTCCTGGTGCCCTACTTGATTCAGGAGATCGAAAAAGGGAAGGCCCAGCGCCGCCCGGGCACCCCGGTGGGCGCGGGCGACACCCGCCCGGGCACGCCCAACAGTCCGGCGCCAGGCCAGCCAGACGGCCAGCCGGATCCGTACAGCGCACGCGCGCACGACGCTGACTCAGGCGGCTGGCAGGCCGCTGAACGCGGCCTGAACGCAAACGTCAAACGAAGAACGAAGAACGAAGAAACATCGGGAGTATTCCTCGTTTTGCGTTTTACGTTCTACGTTCAGCGGTGTTGTCCAGCCGCTACTTCTCCCCGTCGATAGCCGCCGTCCAGATATCGATTTCGTCTGGGGTCAGATGTCCTCTGGGCTCGACCCGCGCGTCGTCGTAGCACAGGGCGTCCAGGTCGTAGGCGTACTGCTCCCGCGACAGCAAGCGTTCCGTTACAGACGTGATCGCTGTGATCGTCGCGCTCCGCCGCAAGCCGTGACATCAGTCGGTCCGTCACCCAGCCGGGAATAAGGCATCTGCGGCCCGGATACACGAAACCGAACATGATGATGTGCGACAACAGCACCCGCCAGTGCGGTCCGAAGCGGTCGAGCAGGCGCTGCCAGTCGAGCGTCGGGCCAAAGCGGTAGAACAAGTGCAGGACATCGGCGCCATCGAATCGCTCTCGCTCCTGCACGAAGGCCTTTGACCAGATCATTTCCTCTGGAGGGGAAAGCTTGACGCCCATGCCGAGGATGTCCGCGCCGATCGCGTGTTCGAACCAGAGGTCGTCCACGACCGCCACGCCGTTGCCTGAGCTGAAAATGAGATCCACATACTCATCGCCGCAGTGAACCTTGCCCAGCCAGTGAGGAAACCGCAGCTCGGCCGGATAGCCGGCGCGACGAAACAGATCGAGCGCGCGCTCGATATCGGCCTTGCGCAGGAACAAATCGAGATCCTTGGTCTGGCGGTCGATCCTCGTGTAGTAGCCGAGTGCCAGCGCGCCACCCACGAGAAAAGGAATGCCCGAGCATGACAGGCGTTCGAGCGCTTCGACATAAGACGCCGAGACGTCGCGGCGGCGGACGTCATGAGGGCACCTGCACGCTGAAGACGCGAAACGGCAGGCGGTCCGGAAACATGCGGGTCAGCAGCGGCATGGACACGTTGTAAACAGGAACGCCGCCAGACGTTTTGCCCTCGGCCCGGCCCTGGTGGGCATGGCCGTGGACCACGAGCGTGACAGGGTAACGGTTGATCGGTTCTTCGAGCCGGCTCGAGCCCAGGAACGGATAAATCTCCGGCGGTTCGCCGTCCACGGTCTCCTGGACCGGAGCGTAGTGCATCAACGCCACGAGGCGATCCGTGCGCGCAGGCGCGTCAGGGCCTTCTCGAGTTTCAGTGCCTCTTCGACAGCCTCCCGGGCAAAATCCTTGAGGACCGCCTCGCCCCAGGGAGCCAGGGCGCGCTTGCCGAAGCCGCCGCCAAACCCCTTCGCGCCCGCAATCCCGACACCGAGCACTTCGCACGCGTCGCCGTCGAGGACGCTGATTCCCGCTTCCCTCAGGACGTGCGCCACGTCCGCCTGTTTGGACGACTCGACATCGTGATTGCCCAGGACCGCGACGACCGGTATTCGCACGGCGCTGAGCTCGCGCGACGAGCACGAGCGCTTCCTCCGGGAGGCCGTAGTCCGTGAGGTCGCCGGCAATCAGCAGCAGATCCGCGGCTTCTCTGATTCCGGAGAACAGTGGCTGGAACGCACCTTGAGACGTCTTGGTGCAGTGAAGGTCCGCGACGAGCGCAATGCGAACTGTGCCCATGCCAAAGCACCAATTAGCAAACTCAACTGCCTGGACTCAGTGAGCGCCGCCGCTGCGCGATGTGTCTTTGGCTGCGTAGAGGGCGCGGTCGGCTTCATCCACGAGGTGTGACGGTTCGATGTCCTCGAACTCGCCGCGTTCGAGCGTCACGACGCCGATGGATGCCGTCGTCGCCAGGCGATCGTTCCACCTGTGCTGACCGATTCGGCGGGACACTCGTTCCGCCAGTTGGACCGCGGCATTCCTGGTCGTATGCGGTGCGAGGATCATGAACTCGTCGCCACCCCAGCGGGCTCCGTAGTCGCTTCCACGCAGCGTGCTCCGAATCGCTGTTGCGACAGCCCGCAGGACTCGATCGCCGGCTGCGTGGCCGCCCAAATCGTTCACGCGCTTGAAGCCGTCGAGATCGATCATCAGGAGCGAGAGCGGCAGACCGTATCGGCGCGCGCGCTGCCATTCGGATTCGAGCCGGTTCTCGATCGCGCGCCGGTTGAGGAGGTTGGTGAGTGGATCGGTCGTGGCGAGCTGCCGCAGCACCTCTGTGCTGCGCCCGATCATGTATCCGAAGACGGTGACGGCAATGGCCGAGGCGATTGACACGTACGCGTACGTCGGCCCGTTGCGAATCAGCTCATCATGAAGGGAGGCAATCGGTTCAGACGCCAACCTGAGCAGCAGAAGCCCGGCCGGGACGACGACGGACGCAGTCGCTCCTCCGACGGCAGACGGAATGCGAGAGGGCAGCGACATGGGCCACGGCGAATGCACGGTGCATACCAGTCAGTCTCTACGCTCGCGCCAGCCGCATCGCCCCAGCGGATATCGTCGCCGAGTCCAGGGAGCAACCGTCTGAGCCCGAGATATTCGCTGCCGCCGACGCGTTTGGCCAGCTTCCTGGCGTTCCAGAGCATCGCCTGCTGCGCATAGGGCAGACCCGTTCGCTCGCGAGTGCCGCGGCCGTTCTGGCTGATGTCCATCGGCGGACGGCGAACCGGCCGACCAGTGTCAGCCTATGAACAGTTCGCGGAACTGCACTGGGCTCGGATGTGAACAGCTTGACGTATCAGTGAAAGTCGCAGCCGGGGCAACGTTTGGCGAGATGTCGCCGCCCGGGATCGACTCCGTCCGCACGTCCTTGAGAGAAGGTTCCTGATTGAGAATTCGGAATGCGGTTTGCACTCGGAATCGGCGAATAGCTGAGCCGATCAATCCGAGTCACAGACGGGAGAGGAGCCCATGGCGGGAAAACTTCACGACGCATTCATTGATGAACTGCGCGACGCCTACGACGCCGAGAAGCAACTGATCAAGGCGCTGCCCAAGATGGCGAAAGCCGCGACATCGCCTCAGCTGCGGGGAGCGTTCGAAGCCCACCTCAAGGAAACGCACGGGCATGTGCGACGGATCGAGGAGGTGTTCGAGAGCCTCGATGAAGCGATTCGAGGCAAGCATTGCGATGGTATTGCCGGCATCATCGAGGAAGGCAAGTCGGTCATGGAAGAGGACATCGACGACTTCACGATGGATGCCTGCCTGATTGCCGCCGGTCAGCGGGCGGAGCACTACGAGATCGCGGTGTACGGGACGCTCGTCGCATGGGCTCGGGACATGGGGCATGCCGAGGCCGCGGATCTGTTGCAGGAAACGCTGGACGAGGAGAAGGCCGCCGATGCCAAACTGACGTCGTTGGCGGAAGGCGGGATCAACCAGCAGGCTGCCGACGCGGCGCATGCGCCGATCTCGGCGGTTTAGCACGAGACGCCTGCGCTCTCTGCGGGCTCAGGCACGATTGGAGCAAGCGGATGGATGAGTCGAGACACGCGAACGGCAGCGGCTGGGTCATCGTGTCGGGAGCGGTGCTCGGAGGCGTGGCCTTCTATCTGCTCCAGACGCCGAAGGGTCGCGAGCTCTGCGATACCCTGATTCGGGCGCTCGACGAATTTTCCCTGGAATGCCGGCGCTTTTCCCAGGCGGCCTCTCGCGCGGAGATCGCCGCCGCCGATGCCTGGCAGGCCATTACTGTGCCCGGAAAAACGGGATACCGTTCCGGGGGGTGAAGGCGTCCGTCTCAACTCGTGTACCCTAGGGGCAGACGGAGGCCCGATGCGTTCGTGTCTGGTGCCGATTGCCCTTCTCGTCACTCTTATTCCCGCTGCCCGTCCAACCCTGCTCGGGGCCCCGGCGTTTCATCCGGCGAAGTATCGCGAGGGCGCGCTTCCTGAACTTCCACCGCCGACGGTTGTCGGCGGTGGAGAAGTCATGCTCGAGCTGGACGTCACGAGCACCGGCGCAGTACGAAACGCCAAGGCGTTGCGTACGACACCTCCCTATACGGCAGCGTTGATTGCTGTGGCAAGGTCCTGGCGGTTCGTTCCAGCCGAGGTCGAGAACGAAAATCCGAACCCGTCGCCGGGCGAACCCAGGTTCAAGCCCGTTGACTCCACCGTGCTCCTCGCGTCGGTCATCCGAGCGCCGTCGCTCGTCGGTCCGACTCTGGGCGATACGCCGCGGGACATCGGGTCGGAATCCGACACGACGCCGTTTCCCTTTTCAACGGTGATGCCGTTGTTCCCGCCGCGCGCCCGCGACGCGGGCATTGTCATGATCGAAACAACGGTCGACGCCGGCGGAATGGCGACCGGGACTCGAATCGTGCGATCCAGTTCCTCCTTCGACGAAGCGGCGCTCACCGCCCTGCGCCAGTGGAGGTTCCGGCCCGCGAGGATTCTCGGTTCGTCGGCGCCGACGCTGGCGTACGTCATCATGGAATTCCGCCAGCCGGCGCTTGGAGCGCAGCCGAGCGGGGCTCCGTCGCCGCGCTGACGCGCGGCCGACCCGCCGGGTTAAGATTGCGCCCGCTGAGGTACATATGGCGGGCAAAGAATCCCACGACACCAGAAATTTACCGGCGCCAGACGATGGGATCTCCAGGAGACAATTCCTGGCGCGCGGCTCCATTTTTGCCGTCGCGGTTGCCGGGGTTGCATCCGACGGCCGGGCGCAGGCTGTCCCCCAACGTGTCTCCCCAACGGATGCCGGAACCGCCCCGCAGGACCTCGCACTCGTCAACGGCAAGATCCACACGATGGACGGCTCGAAACGGGTCGTCTCGCAGGCGCTGATTCAGAACGGCCGGTTCACCGCCGTTGGCAGCAGGGTCGCGACCCGCGGCGTGAAAGTCGTCGATCTCAAAGGCCGCACGGCGATCCCCGGCCTGATCGACGCCCACAACCATATCGTCCTCGTGGGTAATCGGCCGGGCCGCCATGTGTTGCTGGAAGATGTCTTCACCTTACCCGACATCGTCAAGCGGTACCAGTCAGCGGCTGCCGAGACGCCCGCCGGCGAGTTCATCACGACGATCGGCCCCATCGCGTCGATGCAGTTTCCCGATCAACGCCTGCCGAGCCTGAGCGAACTGGACGCCGTCAATCGGCCGATCTATCTGAACGCGGCACAAGGCGGCGTCAGGACGAACAGCCTCGGAAAAGCGTGGCTCGAGGGGAGGGGTGTGACCGTGGCCCCCGACGGTGCGATCGCGGCCGGCGCGGCGGGAGCAGCAGGCGCGACGCTGGCGCTCCGGTTGATTCGCGAGCAATTCCTGACGGCGGAGTCGAGGAAGCGGGGCGCCTTCGAGGCGCTCCGGTACTACGCCGGGCTTGGCATCACGACACATCTCGACAACGGCGCGTTTCAGTCGGACACGCCCAGCGGCGGGGTCGCGAACGAGAACACGTACACGATGCACAATCCCTTCGTGGCGCTTGCCGCCGAGAAGCGGATGCCCGCGCGGCTTCGCTTCAATTACCTTCACCAGGATCCGCCGAACGATCCCACGCTGCCCACGCTTTCACAGAGATTGAAGAATTCGCTGCCGTTCTTCGGGAACGACTGGATCAAGAGCGGCGGCATCGGCGAGTTTACCGGCGGCGGTCTCAACGGCCTGAAGGCCATTGCCGCGGCAGGGTGGCGAGCCGAGGACCACACGCTCAACCTCGCGTCCTTCCAGGCTCTGGTAGAGAGCCGAGAGACGGTGAACGCCCAGATCCCGATCGCGAATCTCCACTGGGTCATCTCGCACGTACCGCAGGTGACCGAAGACCTGGTCAATCGGTTCAAGGCCCTGGGCGGCGGATTGCTGGTCGGCTGGGGGCCGCTCCGCACCGGCACGAACGTCGGACCCGCGTACCGGATGCTGATCGGCAACGGCATTCCCCTCGGTTACCACTCCGATGGCGGCGACATCACGGTGATCAACCCGTGGCTCAACTTCTACACGATGATCACCGGCCGGAACCTCAAGGGCGATCTCATCAACGAAGGGCAGACGCTGACGCGTGCGGAGGTGCTCTGGCTCGCGACGGCCGCGAACAGGTGGTTCATCGGGGAGGACGACCTCGGCTCGATCGAAGCCGGCAACCATGGCGACGTCGCCGTGCTCGACCGGGATTATTTCACCGTGCCAGACGAGGACCTCAAGCATATCCGGTCTGTTCTGACCATCGTGGGTGGGAAGATCGTCAGCGGCACGGGAGATCTCTGAGACGGACGACAGGATCAACGCAGAGATCGCGGGGAAAAGGATCAACGCAGAGATCGCGGAGATCGCAGAGTCTTCTTGAATAATAACTCAGCGATCTCTGCGATCTCTGCGTTTTGATCTTCTGCTCCGCGATCTCCGTAAAGGAGTACCGATGCGAGTGACAACCGCCGCGAGTGTTATTTGCGTCCTCGTCTCAGGCGTCGCGCTGTCCGCGGAAAGTCAGCCAATCCCGGCAGTCGCATGCGAGCAACTGGCGAGATCGCTCTCCTTCCCGAAGGCGACCGTGACGCTGGCTCAAGCTGTCGAGGCAGGTAAGTTCACGCTGCCTGGCGGCGGGGCCGCGGCGGCGAAAGCCGCGGCGAGCCTGCCGGCCTTCTGCCGCGTCACGCTGAAGATTGCGCCGTCACCAGACTCCGACATCAGATCCGAAGTCTGGCTGCCCGCCTCCGGCTGGAACGGGAAGTTCCTGCAGGTCGGCAACGGGGCGTGGGGCGGATCGATTCAATACGGCGCCCTCGGCGACGCGCTTCGTCGAGGATACGCCGCCGCCTCGACCGATACCGGCCACACGGGGACCGACGCCAGCTTCGCGATGGGCCGTCCCGAGAAGCTGATTGATTTCGGCTATCGTTCGGTCCACGAAACGGCGGTGCTGGGCAAGGCGACCGCAGCGACGCTGTACGGCGAGAAGCCGCGCGTCGCATATTTCGACGGGTGCTCGGGTGGCGGCCGGATGTCGTTCATGGAGGCGCAGCGTTTCCCGGACGACTTCGACGGGATCATCGCCGGCGCGCCCGGCTACAACCGGACCGATGTGGCCTTTCAGACGCTCGGCATGGCGCAGGCGACGCACGCCAGCCCGGAGAGTTTCATTCCCGCGGCCAAGTATCCGGCGCTTCACCGGGCCGCGCTGGACACGTGCGATTCGCTCGACGGCCTCGCGGATGGCCTCATCGCCGACCCCAGTGCGTGCCGGTTCGATCCGGGAGTGCTTCAATGTCAGGGCGCCGATGGCCCCGGTTGTCTGACCGAGGCGCAGGTGGTCGCGGCGCGCAGGATTTACGCGCCGGTGCTCGATCCGAAAACCGGCGCCCGTGTCGCCAGCGGCCTCGAACCGGGGAGCGAACTGCAGTGGGGCGGCGTGGCCGGCAACCAGCCCCACTCGATGTACAACGACCTTCTGAGGTTCGTGGTCATGAAGGACCCGAACTGGGACTACAGGACGCTCGACGTCGGGCGCCAGCTGGCGCGGGCGCGACAAGCCGACAGCGGCGTTCTTGCCGCGACATCCACCGAGCTGACACCGTTCGTGACGCGCGGAGGACGATTGCTCATGTACCACGGCTGGAGCGATCAGAACATCCCCCCGCGCGAGTCGGTGACGTATTACAACGAGCTCCTGAAAACCATGGGCAGGCAGAAGGTCGCCGAAGGTGTGCGGCTGTTCATGGTGCCCGGAATGGGGCATTGCGGGGGCGGCGACGGTCCCAACGAGTTCGACATGCTCGCGGCGCTCGAGCAGTGGCGCGAGCACGCGAAGGCTCCGAGCGAGATCCTCGCGTCCCAGAGGAACGAAGGACGCGTCATCCGCACGCGTCCGCTTTGTCCCTATCCGCAGATCGCGAAATACAAAGGGTCGGGCAGCGTCGATCGCGCCGAGAACTTTGCCTGCGCTCAGTGAGCCGTTTCTACTTACTGCAGCCTTTCTTCGTCTCTTCGAAGCCGTCGAACAGCCGCCCCGCATTGGCTCCGGCGAGTGTCTCGAGGCGGTGCGGCTGCCCTTTCTCGACCGTATAGCGCGCAACCGTCCCCCGCGCGCGCAGGAACTCAGCCTCCTGCTTCATCTCGTCGTGCCATCTGTATTCGTCGAATTCTCCGACGTACATGAACACGCACATCTTCGAAATGGCCTGGAGCCTGGCCGCGCTCGGCTCCCACATGTATCCCGGGAAGGCTGTCACAGAAAGGAAGAACTGCGGATTCGCGGCCGCGACATGAAACGCGGCGATGCCGCCGTTGGACGGCCCGGCGATGTGAAACTTGTTGTCCTGAATCTTGTAGTCCGCAAGCATCGCCTTGAGAAACTCGGGAAAGATGCGGGCTCCGCCCTCGAAAAACAACTGACCATCCGGTGCGGCGGGGGCGATGACGATGTAGCCCCGCTTCTCGGCCTCCGCGCGAAAGTTGCGGCCAAGAATCGCGTCCACCGTGTTCATGGTCTGTGGACCACCGCCGAGTGCCAGAATGCCGGGATACGGGGTGGCCGGATCGTAACCGCTCGGAAGGACGACTTTGTACTGGACGGTCGTGCCGCCGATCTTCTTCGTTTTCTCCAGCTGCTCTGCGCCGAGAGGCCGTGACCAGGTCACGGCGGCGATCGCCGCGGCCGCAAGCAGCAACTTCGCGAGCCGTTTCAGCATGGGGCGGTTTCCTCCATTTGATCGGTCAGATGTTACACTCCGGACAGGGGACCTGGTACGGACGGTTTGAGCCACTCCATCACGAGGAACCAGGGCACGCGCGAATAGCTCGTCGCCCGCGAAGCGGGCGCTTCGTCCACTGGTGCCGGCTCGTCGAAATATGCGAGGACAAGGCCCGCGCCAAGGAGGAGTTTGAAATACGCGCTCAGCGGACGGTGATGATTGACGATGCGGATGCCCCTGTATTCGATCCACATCGTGCGTTCCTGCAGGTAGTGGTCGATCGCGTAGTGGAGGCGCCGCCCGTTTCTGTCCTTGATCCAGCCGTCCTCCCCGCCCGCCGTGTTGAAGCCGGTGAGGTTTGCGATGAGGAGGCTTCCGCCGGGCTTGAGGACACGCGCCATCTCCGGAATGGCAGACTCGATGTTTGAAATGTCGATGAGCGAGAGGTAGCTGACGACGAGGTCGAACGACCCGTCTTCGAACGGCAGGTGTTCGGCGGTCGCTTCGTGATACACGCCGTCCTCATCGCGAGCCCGTGCCGCGGCGATCAGCGCGGGCGTCGGATCGATCCCCACCGTGTCCACACCGTGCGACTTGAGCATGCGGCAGAAACGGCCTTCGCCGCACCCGACGTCGAGAGCCGTCCTCGGCGAACGCGCCAGCGCGCGAGGCACCATGATGGGATCGAGGACATACCGGCGGCCGAAGTCGCCATGTTCACCCATGTCGGCGATCCAGGCGTCGGCCGAACGCTGCCATCCATTGTTCACGGCTGACATCCTACTCGACACGGCGAGGCGATCTGAGGCGGGCGAAGACTGAGAATGAGTCCTTCATGGTCGACGGACTGGGCAAACCACCCGGCTTGTTGAGATCCTGATTCTGGGAAAGCCGGTACAGTTCACCCCAAATTCAGGGACTCTTGACGGATAGTCATCAACACGATGTCGGCCAGATACATGGGATTCCGTCTGGCATCATAGTTGCTTCAGCAGTGAGGCCGATCTAGGTCTCTGCCGTGAATAAAAACCGAACCACGAAGAAAACCCGAAGAAACGCCCTGCGGGCTGTGAGCGGAACCCGTACCGCTGTCAGCAGGCGACGTTTCCTCGGGTCGGTTGCTGCCGGCGTTGGCGCGTCATCACTGCTCCAATCCAAGTTCAGCATTGTTTCGTCAGTTCTGGAGGCTCAGAGGCTGCAGGCGCCTCAGATGCCCCGGGTTACGATCAGCAAGCCGGTCCTGACCGCGAGCGATTTTCAGTACGCCGGACTCTTCACGCTGCCGGCGCCGACCGCCGGCGTTCGTTTCGGGTACTCCACGGGCGCCCTGACCGCGCGGCGCGTCGGCGGCGCCTTACAGTTCCTCGTGACCGGGGTCAACGCGGAGGCCGGCGGATTGCCGGGCGACCTCGTCCACGAGGTGAGTTACCCGGGATCCGGATCAAGCGTCGCGGCCGCCCCACGCGCCACGTTGATCCGGACGTGGGGCGATGTCTATCAGGGGAAGCGCCTCATCGCAAACCCCAACGTCTTCCCGACGCGTGGCCTGCATTGGGCCAACAACCAGCTGTACTGGGCCTACGGCGACGCCTACAACGTCGTCTCGAACCACGACCCCTCGATTGGCACGTCGGTCCTGAATGCGGACGGGAGCGTCCAGGCATACGGACCCTGGCGCACGCAGGAGCACTCGCAAAAGACCCGGGGCTACATGCTGACGGTGCCGACGTGGTTCACGCCGTACACCAACGGCAGCACGTTCGGTGTGGGCGCCCCGATCACCTCGAGTGACCTCCAGTCCCCGTGGGGGGCATTTCTGGCCGCGGCATCACTGCCGTCCAACAGCACACCGGCCGACGTGCCACGGACGTCTCACGCCTCAATGGCCTGCCAGCGGCTGATTTACCACGACATCAACAACAAGCAGCGCCGCGACACGAACTACAACTACTGCGACTACAACGTCAAGTACGACGCCTCGAAGGGCGGATATACCCACGACGGTTCCCCGGAGTTCACACTGATCGATACGATGTCTGCGGCCGCCTGGATCGATCTGCCGACGAAGCACGGCGTGGTGTTCCTCGGTCAGCTCGCCAGCACGATTCCCGGATTCCGCTACGGGGATGGGGGGACGACCTGTCACGTCTGGTACGGCGTGCCCACGTGCGTCCACGGGCAGAGCGGGGCGCCGGTCTCGCAGGGTACAGGTCCGGCCGCCGGCACGATGGTGCCCTACCTGTGGGTGTACGACCCGGCGGACCTGGTGCAGTCCGCACAAGGTCGCGTCAAGCCCTCGTCGTTCGACCCGAGCTCGGTGATCCCCGTCAGCTCGATTAGCACGATGTCCGGCCAGGCGAACGCGATGTGCATGTTCGGCGGCGCGTACTTCGACGCGTTGACGAGTACGCTCTTCGTGTCACAAGTCGGCATTGATTGGACGGCCAATCCCGTCGAGTCCCAGCCGGTCGTCCACGTGTTCAAGATTCGAGGATGAATCTCAGGAAGGCTGGCATGGTACGGAATCAGATGGACCAACTCGCAATCATCGATCGGATCTTTGCTGACAGGCCCCCATTTCATCGCATTGAAACGGAGGTCAGCACACCTCGTTTCGCCACCCACACGTCGGCATTGCCGGCGTCGGAGCTGGCTGGATTCGAGAATCTCAAAGGCCGGCAGCACTGGGGCATCTCGCCCGAGTTTGGTCGCGCCCTGATTGGCTTGATCAAGCCGGGAATGACGACGCTCGAAACCGGCTCAGGGGCGTCGACATTGATCTTCGCCATCGGCGGGGCCAGTCATACTTCAGTCACTCCTGATTCAACCGAGGTCAGCGAGATTCGTAAGTACGCGCGTCAGACCAACATCGATCTCTCTCGCGTGACCTTTGCAGTCGAGGCATCGGAATCGTATTTGCCAACAGCTTCCGGCGACCTCGATATCGTCCTGATCGACGGGAAGCATACGTTCCCCTGGCCCATTCTCGACTGGCATCACACTGCGGAACGACTCCGAGTGGGCGGCTTGATGATGTTGGATGACACGCAGCTTCGGTCGGTCGCCATTCTCCGCGACTTTTTGGCAGCCGATACGGTGCGATGGAACTTTCACGGCGTCATCGGAGGCAGGACCGCTGTATTCCGCAAGGTGGCTGGTCCGATACACGATGTGGCCTGGCATGAGCATCCATGGACGGCTCTTTGGAAAGAGCCCCGGAGACCCATACATAAGCGCATCATCGGTCGGGTGTTACGCTCTTTCAGGCCAGACGGGAACGGAGGCTCGAGGTAGGTCAGGTCTCAAGCGTGAGTTCGCGATGGAGCGCCTCAACCTCTTGAGCGGCTCGCTCCCACGTAAAAGACTGCACGACCCGCCGCCGGCCCGCCGCTCCCATGGTCGCTCGCAATGTCGGCGACCTGACGAGCGTGCGAATCGCATCCGCGAGTTCGCCGCTATTCGTTCCTGCCACGAGCAAACCCGTCTCTCCGTCTGCAACCGCCTCCGGCACGCCGCCATTTCTGCCGCCGATCGACGGCTTTCCTGTCGCGGCCGCCTCCAGGAACACCATGCCGAATCCCTCGACGTCGGACGCGTCTTTGACGAGTTGGCATCAGGAAGATATCGCAGGCGGCGTAGAGGCTCGGCAGTCGATCGTCGGACACACCGCCAAGAAAACGGACATGTTGCTGGACGGCACGTGCGCGGGCAAGATCTTCGAGCCGGGCCCGTTCCTCTCCGTCGCCGGCGATCAGGTACTGCAACCCGGGGAACTCGCCGTGGAGAAGGGCGATGGCTTCAATCACGAGGTCATGGCCCTTGCGCCGCTGGAGTCGCCCCACCGACAGCAGCACCGGAGCATCCGAGGATGCGAACGGCGCTCGGGCAGCGGTCGCATCGATGTCCGGCCTGAATCGCTCCGTGTCGACGCCCGGGTAGATCGTCCGCACTCGGTGTGCCGGTACCCCAAGGCTTCCAATCAGGCCGGCCGTGAACTTGCTGTTCGCGATCATGGTGGAGGCGTTTCGGCACACGCGCCGTGACAGCCAGGCATGCTCGCGCGAGGTCAGTGCCGCGGAGAGGTCCTCACCGTGCGCCCAGCAGACATAGCGCGCCGAGCGGGTGAAAGGTAGCGCGAAACAAGCGCGGGCAGTCCCTCCGGCAAAGGACGGGCGGCGTGAACGAACATCCCCGGGTTGTGGTGCGTATGGGAGCGAATCGCTCGAGCGACTCGCCAGATTGCGCGGACTTCCCCGAGCGAGCGCGCGCCCCGCTTCCGCGACTCGATTCGAACCCACTTCCGAGATAGTCCCGCCAAGGGCACGGATGAATACGATGCCACAGGGTCGGCAAGCACTGTCACCTTGACGGCAGGCATCCTTCCATAGACATTGGCGAAGAGCGCGGCGCTGCCGCCCACGGCTGGCGGAAAGAGTTCGGTTACGAGTAGGATGTCCGCGCTCATGTCACGATGTCAGTCAATATATCCGAGAGCCTGCCTGACATGAACTACCTCTTTGACACAGGTCTAACCGGGGCTTTCGCGCAAAGCGCAGGAACAGCATGCCACCCCAGGTATCAATCATCGTGCCCGTCTACAATCGGGAACAGTTCATTGTGGAATGCATCCAGTCGGTGTCGCAGCAGTCTTTCAGAGACTTTGAGTTGATCATCGTCGACGATGGCTCCACCGACGATTCGAGAAGTATTGCAGAATCCACACTGAAACAATTCGATCTGGCGGGAGGTGTCATCAGCATCCCGAACAGTGGACCAGACATCGCGCGAGACAAAGGCTTGGAACGTGCGCGTGGTCAATACATTGCCCTGCTCGACAGTGATGACCTCTGGGAGCGTGAGTACCTGGAGTACATGCTGACGAATCTTCATGAGCACGTCGGCGCGACGTTTGCGTTTTCGGATTTCCATATTCGTGACGAAGACGCCTCCGCTATCTATACAAAATCGTCGACCCTGCGAACTGATCGACACGGTGACCGAGCATCAGGCCGACGCTGAGTGCGTCCTCATCGAGGAACACCTGTTCCAGTATTTGCTTCAAGAGCAGCCGATATTTATCGGCGCGTTGGTGTTCGAGAGAGAAGTGTTGGCCAGGACGGGGTGCATGACGAGGTACATTCAGCGACGAATCGGCTCGCTCGAGTGGGAATTCATTTTGCGATTGGCACTCACAGGACCGGCGTTGTACTGCAGGAAACCACTAGTCACTATTCGAAAACACCACGGCAATATCAGCGCCGAGTACACAACACAAGTCGAAGGAGAGCTGGCCGTCCTTGAGACCGTTCGGGAGCACTATCAGCTGACGAAGAGTGACAGGCGACTGATCGACCGCGAGGTGTCCAAGCGAAGTCTGTCCGTGGGCTACCAGTATTTCAGCCGGGGGATGTACCCGCAGGCGCGCAATGCGCTGCGCGGATCCATGCTGCACAGGCCGACCGTGCGCGCCGCGAAGTATTACTGCCTGTCGATGTTGCCGGACTCATTCCTTCGTGGCACCAGGAACCTGCTCGGCAAGTCGTGATTGCGAGAGTCTTCTCCGCCCGCTTCATGCCCTGGGCGCGAGATCTTCGTAAATCGATTCGACGCACTGCATCCGATGATCAAATGAGAGTTCGCCTTCCACCCGCCGTCGAGCGGCTGACACTCGTGCGGCGGTCCCGACCCGGTCGGACAGCGTGCGGTCGATCGCGAGCGCCAGTGCGTTGACGTCATTGGGCGGAACGATCAGGCCGTGGACTTCGGTTCGTGATCATTTCATTGGTGCCTCCGACATCGGTCGCCACGATCGGCGTCTCCATCGCCATGGCCTCGAGCACGCTGTTCGACGTGCCTTCGTACACCGAGGACTGCACATAACAGTCGAACGCATGATGCAGCCGTATCGCGTCGTCGCGATTGACCGAGGAGGCGACATACGCCAGGCGGCAATCGGGCTGTCGCGTAGGCGCTGAATGGATTCAGACTGACTGCCGGCTCCGGCGATCACCAGCCTGAGGCGCGGGTACTTGGGCACGCAGCGCGGCCACCGCGTCGATCAGGAGGTCGAAGCGCTTCTGTGGTTCGATGCGGCCCACCGACCCGATGACCTGCGCATCGGGCTCGAGGCTCAATTCGCGTCTGACCTCCGCCTGCAGAGGACTGTCGCGAACGTGCAGATGTTGATCGATGCCGTTCAGTACCACGCTGACTCGCCGCGGGTCAGCGCCTTTCGCGACCAAGACAGACTTGATTTGACTGGAGACCACGATCAGTCGTGGGAACCGGGTGAGCAGCCGTTGATCGGCCGGATAGTAAAGGTACCGTTCCCTGGCGGAGTGGCCTGTCCAGCCGTGGACCGTCGAGAGCGGCACAGTGCCGGCGGCCTTCGCCAGCAGATACGCCAGAAGATTGGTCTTGTAGTCGTGGCTGTGGACGATATCGATCTGATGCTCACGAATCAGCCGACGGAGCGCCGGCCAGACGGCGGGGTCGAATGAGTTTCGTTCCCACACGTTGACGTACTGAACGCCCAGAGCGGCCGCCTTCGCATCGATGGCGAACACCTCGTCGCGACGATCGCGAACGTAACAGACCACCACGCGGAACCGCGACGGGTCGGTTCGCGCGGCACTCTGGAGAATGGTCTTCTCGGGCCCTCCACCGGTGCCCCTCACGCTGCGAAGCTCGAGGACGTTGATCGGGCGCTTCACGCCGACAACCGCGCTTCCGCCTGATTGACCCGGCGATGATGCGGCGCGTGCCCAAGGAGCGCCACCGCCCGCGCCAGATCGAGTGTGAGCGCGACCAGCGCGGCCTGTCCCATCATCCTCGGGTTCCAAAGACGCCCCGACACGACCATGCGCATCGCTCGGGCGATCGATGCAGAGACTGCGAGACTCGCGAGGAGCGCAGCGACGACCAGACTCCCGCGGCCAATCCAGGGCCAGGCGAGAAGGCACACAAACGTCGCCAGGAGCAGGAGCCCCTCGGCGACGGGTACCAGTGCGCTCGGCAGATCGCGCCAGGCCCATCCGGGACGAAACGTCACCCTGAGATTGTCCCGCCCGCGCCAGCGTTCCGCCCTGAACAGGTGCCCGAGCGTGGCGGGATCGCCAAAGTGCACGTTGTGGAGCCGGTCATCACCGACGACGCGCCAGCCGCGCGCCCGCAGCCGCTGGCAGAGATCGACATCCTCGCAAGTCTCCAGCGTCTGGTCGAAACCGCCGATCGAAAAGAAAGCCTCCTTGCTGACCGCCATATTTCCTGCGCCCAGCCAGGCGACATCAGATCGACCGACGGTACGGCCCCTCAGCACGCCGTACATGCGCTGCACCCACGTCCCATTCGACGGCGGTCTGCACAGGGCGCCAACTGCGCCGACGCGCTGTTCCGTCAGGGAGTCGGCGGCCGCTTCAATCCACCGTAGGTGAAATCTCGTGATCCGCGTCCACGAACGCGATGATGGCGCCCGACGCTGTGGCAGCCGCGCGATTCCGCGCTTCCGACACCCGACAGCCAGGCACGTGCTGAACCGTGGCGCCAGCCTCGATGGCCACTTGCGCCGACCGATCCGACGAACCGTTGTCTGCGACGATGACCTCGACGGCTACCGAGGGATAGCGGTTCGCCGCGATCGTGGTCAGGCAGTGCCGCAGCCGGTCCGCATCGTTTCTTCACGGGAATCACGAACGACACGCGCGGCCTGACCGTGTGTTCGCTCATGCTTCAGCAAGCACCGGCTGCATCTCGGTGGAAGCGCTCAGTTACCGTGACTGTCCGCGCTCGCTTCTTCTCCGGTCGCGATAGCGTGCAGAGCGATGGTCATGCCGACAAAGTGCCACAACATCTCATTGTATTGGGCGGGCAGGAACGTGCCGCCGGCCGCGTAGACGATGAGGCTCGTGCTCAGAGCTTGTGCGTAGTAGCCCAGATCAGACCGTGACGGGTCACGCGTTGCAATAGCGCCGACCTGCCGACAGCTCCAGATGGCGGAGAGCAGGATGGCGACGAACAGGAGCAGGCCAGGATACCCGAGCTCCGAGAGCAGCCCGAACCAGACGCTGTGAACCGATCGGTCCTCCCCAAAGTCTTTCGTCCTGTCGTACGCCGTGTACGAACGTTCAAATCCGTTGAATCCGACCCCGGTAAAAGGCTTTGCGTTCGCCATCGCCGTGGCCACTTCCCAGAAGTGGAGGCGACCCCTGGCCGACGCGTCCTGTTCTTCGCTCGACGCGGTAATCGTCGCCATTCGATCCCAAAACCTCTGGGGCATTACGCTGCTGACCAGGACGGCCATCATCACAATGCCAATCAAGGCGCGGATCTTGTGTGGTGACCGGTACAGAGTGAGCAGGCCGATGACCCCCGCCGCCACGAAACCGCCTCTCGAATACGTTGTGATGCCACGCATGAAGACGCCGACCAGGAAGAACCTGTGCAGGAAGGCCTCGGAGCGGCTCTCCGCCGTCCGGACGAGCGCGCCGAAGAGCGGGACCAGCATCATCGTTCCAAGCGCGACGCCGTTGTTGTCCCCGAGAAACACGACGACATTGTTGTTCTGGCCGCCGGGATTCAGGAGCAGCTGGGTCCAGCCCTGTTTGGCGCACTCGAAGCCCACCGAGTAGGCAATCACCCAGTATCGCGAGCCGGAATCGACGGCGATCGTTGACGAGCACCACGATGAGATAGCTGACGAGGACGACCTTCGCGAACTCGATCCAATACGCCCATGACCAGGCGAAGTGCTCCGCAAAGAGAGTCGAGACCAATGTCTGTGCGAAGAACGCCAACAGGAGCCCGATTCGCGCCGTCATCACAAAGGCCCGGCCAGACAGCAGGGCAGTCGCCACCAGGTAGATGCCAATGGTCACCGACAGATTGAGGGAGCTGACCGCACCTCCCCAGACCCATTGCTCCGGCCGGAAATACGCGTTCCAGAGATAGAAGAGCAGCGCATAAAACGGACCTTGCGCCGCGTAGAAGACCCCGACGGTGATGATGATGAAGACGAAGATGGTGCGCAGCATGCGTACGCCCAGCTACCTGGCTGACGGCGATGAGCGTTGCGCTCGACAGTACAGTGAGTAGTAACGACCGATTGTTCGGTCAAGGGTGTACAGCGTGGCGACCCGATCGGCTGCCGACTGCGTCAGGGCGCGCGCTGTGTCCGGCGCTTCGAGGAGGGTGACGATCGCGGCGGCAATCGCGGACGCGTCCCCGCGTGGCGCCAGCAGACCGTCGATGCCGTGCCGGACGATCTCGGGATTTCCACCAACCTCCGTGACGACGACCGGCACCTTCGAGGCCATCGCCTCGAGCAGCGTGATCGATGCCGCCTCGCTCACGCTCGTCAGGGCGAATACATCGGCCACCGCCAGAATGTCCGCCACGTCGTCGCGCACGCCAAGGAAGCGGATGCGGTCGGCGAGACCGAGGCTCCGGGCGAGCTGCTCGAGTTCCCCGCGTAAAGGGCCATCGCCGACGAGCAACAGATCGACGTCCCGAATCGCTGCCGCCACATGCGAGAAGGCCTGAAGCAGCGTTCGGTGGTCCTTGACGGGGTGAAATCGTGCGATCGTCACGATATGGCGCCGGTCGGCGACGAGCCCAAGGCGAGCTTTCAGAGCCCCCTGATCGCGAACCTGGCGGTACCGGGAAAGATCGACTCCGTTCTCGATCACCTCGATACGCGCCTTCTTGAAGCCATCTTGCGCCGCAAGGCTGGTCGCGCTGAAGCCACACACGGCGTTCACATCGTCGGCCAGCCGGTCGAACACGACGCGATTGGCGAAGCGACGCTTCCATGAGACCACATCCGGATAATGTCGCCCATGCTCGGTGAAGATGACACGAGGGTTTGTGAGGGACGCCTTCGCGCCGAGCGCGCCGTAGAAGAACGGCGTGTACTGATGCGCGTGTACGACGTCCAGCCTCTTCTCGCGAATGACTCGGGCCAGGCGCCAGACGAGTGACAGGTCGATACCCGCGTGACGCGCGAACGCGATCACGTCGACGCCCTCGCGCTGCATCTGCTCCCCGAGGGCGCCCACCTGGTCCAGGCAAAGCACCACCGGCTCGATTTGAGTCGCCCCAGGCGTCGGATCGTCTCGGCGACCAGCATTTCGGCTCCGGCCACCTGCATGACGTGGAGCACGAATCCGACGCGAATCGGAAGGGCCCGGATTTCAACGTCTGGGACCAGCGCTCTTCCACCGCCGCCAATCGCGTACCGGCCGGGCGCGCGCGTGATGTTCGGTCACCCGGTCGTCCGACTGTGGCTGCGTAGCGTTCGCGATGGTCCGAATTGCGCCGGTTCGCCACGACCTCTCGGCTCATCTCTTGCGTCGTGCAGGCGACGACTGGGGGACTGGACGACGTTGCACGGTGTCGCCGTTGCTGGCGACTCTCGTACGCGCTTGTCGAAGAAGACACAAAGGCGGCCGCGTGGGACGTTGCTGGACCTGCCGATTGCACCGTTTTCGCGACTACGGCGTTCGCCAGCTTGCCAATCCGCGCCCATTCGTACCGCTCGAGCACCCGCTCTCTGCCCGCCTGACCCAGGCGGTGCCGTCGACTCTCGTCGCGCATCAGTTCGAGACACGCGTTCGCAAAACTACTTGGGGTGTCGGCCACTTCGAGGTCGATGCCTGGTCGAAGGTCAAGCCCTTCGACGGCCACCGAAGACGCAACAAGCGCTTTCCCAAACATAAGGGCTTCGAGAATCTTCAGTCGAGTGCCGGCGCCCAAACGGATGGGAGCAATCACAAGGCCCGCAGATTGATAGTATGGGGTGACATCAGGCACTTGACCATGGACGAAGCATGCCTGGCCGTCATGCAACTGGCGGATGTCGCTTTCAGCTTCCTTGCCGACAACGGAGAGGCACGCGTCGGACTGCTGCCCTTGGATACCGGGCATCACTTCGCGCATGAAGTATTTCACAGCGTCGGCGTTCGGTTCGTAGCCCATTGTCCCGACAAAGAGCATTTCCTTGGCGCGCGACATTTCAGGATCGGTTGGGGGCCGGGCCGACACCCCATTAGGGACGACTGAGACGTTCGGGTGATTGTTCAGAAACTCCCGATCGTCTTGTTTGCAGACGACAACGTGAGCGAAGCGCGCCGGAAGGGAGGCCTCGTAGGTTCGTAAACGGAGCCAATCAAGTTGATGTAACGATCGCGAGCGGTACCATCCGTCGTGTCGTAGAGTCCGGCCGACTGCTTCGGAATCGCGGTCCACGAGATCTACGAGGACGTTACGCCAACCGGCCCGGCGGGCCACCTCAGCCTGCGCCGGGCGCTCCGCCCACACGATGTCGTACTCATCGGTCTTCCGAAGTCGAGTCAGGGTCTCCAGTAGCGGATTCGACCACCAGCGACGAACCCCAGCGGGAAGGCCTGGCGCGACGACGTCTTTGAGCCGCTGGCCGAGTGGACGCCATAGTCCATACGGCCCCCCGGCGCGATGTATCACATCGCCGTTGTCCAAAACAATGAAGCGTTCACAGAGGGCGTGTAATGGCGACTGCGCTGCTCCATTGGCGCCATTTCGCCTCAGCGCGACCATGGTTACGCGATGGTGTGCAGCCAGGGCGCTCGACCAGGTGGAACGTTCGCATGACCGCGCCGTTGTCGAGCGGCCACGGGTAGCCGCTGCTGATGAACAGGACCCGCCTCGCTCCTTCCAACACGGTCATGGCCTTCTGACTGTTACGGTTGGGCTATCGGGTGCGCCGCGCCGCGGCGTTGGCTTCGATATCCAGCGATCATGCCCCGAAGGAAGACACACTCCCGGAGCCAGGTCAAAGAACGAACTCGTCCCGATGAGGACTCGTTCGCCGGAGGGCCACTTCTGAATCGCCAACTCGGACGAGTTCGCCATCCGATTGTCGACAGCAAATAGCGAAGCGTCGCCGTCAGCCACCGCCGCCAAAGCCATCGTGGAGCACCCGCCAACGTTCTCGCTTCTGGATCGCTCGGAGGCTGATCCCGAATTTGTTCGTATCGCTTTCGTCCAGTAAAAGCTTTTCAGGTACTTCAGCGTCGTTCTGGAAGGCATCACGTAGTGCTGGACACGCATAGCGGGCAACCAAATCACGATGCCACCCTTGCGCCGCAGTTGACGAATGAAGGTCACTTCATCTCGGCCACCTCCGACAACGTAAGGGGATGGTCCGAACGCCGTGTCAAAACTCAAACCTTCAACCGCGCGGCGCCGAAAAGCCATGTTGGCGCCCCAGATATGCTCCTCGTCCGACAGGACACCGGAGGACATGGTCCGTTCGAGGCCACAAAATCCAGTCCCCAAGGCAGGAAAGGCATCACACATTTCAGGATCGGGAGGGGCAGTGAACCAGGGAACGATCGTGCCCCCAAAGGCGGCCGCGTCGGGAAATTGCTGCGCTCCCGCCATGAATGCCGCGAGCCAGGTTTCTGCCACCAGGACGTCGTCGTCGGTCCAGAGAATATAGTCGCCTCGGGCCTCCTCCATCGCACGATTGCAGGCGAAGGATTTGCCCGGCCGGCTCTCGAAGATGCGTCGAACCGGGAGTCGCCCCGCGAAATCCGTGACGACCTGCTCCGTCGCGTCGGTGGAGTTGTTATCGACGATCAGAATCTCATACTCCAAGCCGACCGGAATCAGCAGGCGCGTCATTTGTTCGAGCGTCTGCCGAAGGAGCTCACATCGGTTCCATGTACAGATTGCGACCGTCACCTGTATCCCTTGTGTAACGGCCTGCCCGCTGTCCGGTCCGTCTACGAGGCTCATGAGCCACCGACGCGTTGGTTGACACTAGGCTCGCTTCCACCAACCCGAGCCTTGACGCGGCCCTCCTTGACCAGACGATCGAGTTGGGCGGGGGGCACAGCCACGACGTTGTAGAACTCCACGTCAACAACGTCATCGAGTGGCTCGAATGGAGGAGTTCCTGCCATGAAGAGCGAGTAGTTCAAGGATTTCAGGTCGGCGAACAGGTCTGCGTCCGAATAGCCGAACGCCGAGGAATGTTCGGAGAGCTCGACGATGAGAATCGGCCTGAACGCCTCGAAAGTGGCCGCACCGCCTTCGATCACCAATCGCTCGGCGCCTTCGACGTCGATCTTCACCAAGTCCAGGCGGGACAGGCTGTGCCGCTCGCACGTAACGGTCCAGCGTTTCCGTTTCGACGGCCACCTTCTGCTCATCGTCGTCGTCTTCGTCGGCCTCAATGAATGCATCGCCGCGTCAGCGGCCAGGTGCAATGTGGCGCCGCCAGCTTTTGAGGACAAGGCCATATCGCTGCAGTGGACATGTCCGTAGCCGTTCAGGCGGATGTTCGTGACGAGTTCCTGGAAGGTCTCTGGATGCGGTTCAAACGCGTGCACAGAGCCAGTCATCCCGACAAGAGCCGCCAGGATGAGCGTGTGGTGGCCGAGGTTCGCGCCGATATCGGCGACGGTCATTCCCGGCTGGACCAATGCCTGGAATGTCGCGACCGTCTCGGGCTCGTACGCGGAAAAGCACTCGAGTTGACGGCCGACGTAACAAAACGGGTCGGCGAGAAACTTTTGGCCCGCGGGCAAGATGAACAGTTTCCGTAGGGGCGTCTTGGTGCGGTCCTTCATGGCCTCGAGCAGCCTGTGCCGCTTGCTGGGGTGGCGGCGTTGCTCTCGCCGCCACCAGAGCCGGACGGCCCAACCGCCCAATCGCGGCCATCGCGTCGCTGCCGCGAGCGCCAGGTCAGACTTGTGCTTCATGCAGACCTCGATGCCCCGCCCGTAACGCCGACTGGCTCCGCCGGTGAGAGCGCTGACGCGCTTGAGTGCGGAAACGGCCTCACGACCGGCACTATCGCGAGGTCCGCGATGCCGCCGTACGTTCGAGTCTCATGGACGGTCAGCGAACCCACCGGTCCGACTCTACTCAGAAAGCGGTGCGTCGGATTGTGGTAGACGTGACATTCGAAGTGGTACTGCCCGCGAAGCAGGTGGGCATGAAGGTGGAAATCAACACCGAACTGCGCACCAGCTGGCTGGCCATCGAGGCCCAGTTCCTTCGAATTGAAGTTGCCGTCGTACACGACGAGTTGGTCCGAGGTCCTGTAAAGGATGACGCCGAACGTGATATCGCTGATTGGCCGGTTCACTCGGTAGGCGACACTCAGCGTGAGCGGCATTCCCGGTGAGATTGTCATCGAGTTCCCGTCTTGCTCCAAGAAGCGAGCCGATTGGACGATTATTTCCGCGTTGGCCTGGGTCTCCACTACCGTGACGGCCGTCGCGTACCGACGAATCACCTGGGCCGTCGGCCCAGCGGCGACGACGCTGCGATTCAAGAACAGCGCCTGGCCGCACAGTTTCGGAATAGCGGCCATGTCGTGCGACACGAACGCGATGGCGACCCCTGAACGTCGGAATTCCTCCATCCGCTCCAGGCAGCGTCGCTGAAACGCCATGTCGCCGACGCTGAGCACTTCGTCGATGATGAGGACGTCCGGCCGCAAATGTGCCGCAATCGAGAACCCCAGCCTGGCGTTCATGCCCGATGAGTACCGCTTGACCGGCGTGTCGACGAACTCCGCGACGCCTGCGAACTCGACGATCTCATCGAGCTTCGTGGCAATCTCCGCGCGATGCATGCCCATGATCGCGCCCTGCAGGAAGACGTTCTCTCGGCCGGTCAAATCCGGGTGAAAGCCCGCCGCCACCTCGATCAGCGCCCCGACGCGCCCTCGAAGCCAACACGAGCCTCTCGTGGGCCGAAGGATGCGATTCAAAAGCTTGAGCGTCGTTGATTTGCCCGCTCCGTTCGGGCCGATGATCCCGAGCGCCTCGCCGCGCCGGACTTCGAACGAGACGTCCTTCAATGCCCAGAATTCCTCGGCCTCGAGATCCGGAGGCGTGCTCGGTCGAAACATCCGTTTCGCGATCGCGGGAATAAGATCGCGGAGGCTGTCGTGCCGCTCGCCCCGACGGAATTTCTTCCACACGCCGTCGAAGGCGATCATGGCCTCACTCATCAGACGTTCTCCGCGAACTGGAATTCCGTCCGATGGAACAGCAACCACGGCGACATGCGAGAAGCCCCAGTGACACAACCGCGGCCAGCAGGAACGGTAACGCGTCAGGCAGGACGCCGCGCAGCAGTACTGAACGGTAGGCCTCGATGAGGGGTGTCAACGGATTCAGCTGAAGGAGGACGCGGTACCGGGTGCCCAAATTCGACACCGGGTAGAGGACCGCCGTCGCGAACATCCAAACGGTGATCACCACGTCGAAGATGTACTTGACGTCTCTATAGAACAGATTCGCCATGGCGAGGATCAAGCACACGCTCGTGGTAAACATCGCGTGCACCAGGACAACCAACGGCAAGGCCAGCAGGGCCCACGTCGGCGTGATGCGGTAGTACGCCATCATGGCGAACAGGGCGAGGCTGCCCGCCGCGAAATCGACCAGTGAAACGAGGACCGCCGACAACGGGAAGATCTCGCGGGGGAAGTACACTTTTCGTGACGAGGCTTGTATTGCTGGTCAGCGAGGTCAGTGCGAATCGGAATGAGGACGCCGAGAAATTCCAGGCCAGGAGACCACAGAAGGCAAACAACGGATAGGGCATTCCCACGTCCAGTGGGGCGATCCGCATGAAGATCACTGAGAAGACGACAGTGTTCACCAACTGGCATGAAGATCGCCCAGCCGAAGCCCATGACGGACTGCTTGTAGCGCAGGAGGAGATCCCGCTTGGTCATCTGGTAGAGCAGTTCGCGATACTGCAGCTGCTCCAGGACCATCTCGCGCGCATCGGAAGCAAGTTGTGTCATTGTTTATATAGGGACGGGACTTATTTGGAAGGCAAAGGCCACTCCAGGGTCAGACCGAGGTCTTTGGTGTCCCGTAAACTATTTGATCTTACTGGCGTTATCGGCAAGACTCTCGCCGAGAAGGCAACCGTTTCCCAGTGAGAAGTCTGACTTAAAAGTGAACTTTGTCTCGTAGTTCCCAGGGGCGCTGTGCAATGTCCGCTTTTCGATGAAGCTGCTCTATCTGACTCATCGATTGCCGTACGCCCCAAACCGAGGCGACCGCATTCGAGCGCACTACACCCTCAGCGTCCTTCGAAGCCGAGCGGAAGTGGATCTCGTGTCATTGGTCCACGATCGCGATGAGAGAGCGCATCAGGGTGACCTTCGTAGCCTCGTCAACAGCGTGAGCGTGGCGCCAGTTCCACATCTCCGGAACCGCGTGGCCGGCGCGTTTGCCCTGGCTGGAAGCCGGCCGCTTACGCATTCGTTGCTGGATTCCCCTGCAATTCGACCCCTCCTCAATCGGCTGGTCAGGACCCGCCGGCCCGACGTCGTCCTGGCTTACTGTTCTGGCATGGCGCGATTCGCGCTGGAGCCGCCGCTCGCCGGTCTGCCACTGGTCATCGACCTTGTGGACGTCGACTCCTGCAAATGGAACGAGCTCGCGTCGACGGCGGCTGCGCCTATGAAGTGGATCTATCGACGCGAGGCACAATCTCTGTCGGACTTCGAGGCGCATATGGCGAGAGCGGCGTTCGCCACGGTCGTCGTGAACGATCGAGAACGAGAAGCACTGGCGAGCATCGCGCCGGACGCGCGAATCGACGTCGTCCCTTCGGGCGTGGCGGTTGACGATTGGCAGCCTCATGACGCTGCGCCGGAATCGAACGACGTCGTGTTCTGCGGCGTCATGAACTACGCACCGAACGAGGAGGCGGCGATCTGGCTCGCCCGTGAGGTGTGGCCCCTCGTCTTGAAGACGAATCCGAGCGCGAGACTCAAGCTGGTCGGTTCCCATCCGACTCGCCACGTGAAGGCTCTCGCAGCCGCGGATTCGACCATCGAGGTCACCGGACATGTGCCGGACGTGCGTCCGTTTCTCTGGCGCGCCGCCGTGGCTGCCGCCCCGCTACACATCGCTCGTGGCATCCAGAACAAAGTGCTCGAGGCCGTTGCCGCCGGACTGCCCACGGTCGTCACGCCGGTCGTGGCCGAGGGCTTGCCGGCCGAGATTCTTCGCGCGTGTGCAGTGGCAAATAATGCGACCGCGTTTGCCAGCGCGCTCGTCCGGTTCCTCGCCATGACTCCTGTGGAACGTCGAATGGCCGCTGCCATGGCGGATCTGGGCAAGCTGTCGTGGAAGGCGCGGCTGGCGCCGCTGGTCGAGCTACTCGAGGCCGCGGCATCTCAACGCCGGCCATAAACCGGACTGCCGCCGGATTCCTGGGGGACGACAGAATTCGAGGGCACCGGCTCCGGCGATCCAGACGCCGATCACGGCCCCAAGACCAGCAATCGCGACATCGGTCACATCGCCATAGCGTCCGACAATCCAGCCTTGCAGGTATTCGAGCGGCGCCGCAACGAGCAGCGTGGCTGCGACGGCGATCCATATTGCCCATCGCCGGCCGCTCACGATCGATACCGCAAATCCAAGCGGGACGTAGGTCAGCACCAGTTCGAAACTGTGGCTGATCGTTTCGAACAACGTGCGCTCGTAGTCGTTCAAGAACGGCAGCCACATGACTGGCCGATGCGTCGGCCGCGATCTCAAACGGACTAAGCCACTGCAGCGCGGCGCCCAGGCCGGTCGCGCACCACAGCACGACGCACCAGAAGATCGGCGAGCGGTTCCACGGCCACCGTCGTGAAAGCGCAGCGCCTGCGACGGCGCCGGCCGCATGGACGGCCGCATCTTCCAAGCCGGGCATCCGGGACCCGATGATCCACTGGCTTGCTTCGAGGGCGCCGGCCACCGTCGCGCCGCCGGCCGCCGCCAATATCGTAGAACTGCGCGCGCCGATCTGCCGTAGCCAGAGCGACGCAGCCAGGCCGAACAGGGCGTAGCGCACCAACTCGACGCCCTCGTCCCTCACCGAGCCGAATTGCCACGGATCGACCTGGAGCGCTCGAACCTTGCCGACCAGCGTGCCGACGTCGAGCGTGAAATCGAATGGCTCCCAGGCCGCCGCAAGAAGCACGATCACGGCGACCAGGAGCGGATAAAACTGTGGCACCTCCATCAGCTTTCGCGCCCGCAGCTGGAGTGCTGCCACTCTCGAACTCCTGATGAGTGCCGCCGCGGCCGTCGCGCCAGACAGCGCTCCCGCGACATTCGCGCAGAAGTCGGACACGGACGTCGTTCGATTCGAGCTCGAAGAGCTGCATCGTCTCGACGGCAGCGCTGAGGACGGCGGCGAGCGCCGTCGTGCCGATGATCGCGGTCAGTTCCGAACGTTGCTGTCGGAGCGCAATGACGCCTAGCGCGCCGAACGGGATGAACAGCGCAATGTTCTGGACGACGTCCGGGATGGACGCGCGTCGCCCGGTGTCAGGAGAGATCAGAGGGTTGAGTCTGAGGCGCGACAGCTTGTCGGCCACTTGAGCGCGGTCGGCGGTGAAGTGAAAGGGAATCGAGCCACCGTAGACGATGAACAGCGTGAACGTCAGCCACAAAATCGCCGGCAGACGCGAGGCGCCTATCGGCGAAGACACGGCCTCGCTCATCAGACGATCGACTTCAGAATTTTTCGGGCCTCGTCGGCTCCATCGAAGTCCGCCTTGATCTTGAGCGCGCGCTCGAGCGTCTGGCGCGCTTTGTCCTTGTCACCGCTCTGCGCGTACGCGAGACCGAGGTGACCGACGTAGCTCGGGTTATCGGGTTGGAGGTGAACGCTGCGCTGGAAGGCGGCCACCGCCAGCGTGGACAGTCCCTTCTTGTAGTACACCCAACCGAGCGTATCGTCCACCTCGTGCCGATCGGGGAGTCCGGCTTTGGCCGTCTGCGCGAGCTGCAGCGCGATGTCGAGCTTCTCGTTGTCTTCCGCATAGAGCCACGCCAGATTGTTTGCGGCCACTGCGGCGCGTGAATCGACGTCCAGCGCTTTCTGGAAGAGCGCCTTTGCCTCGTTCGGCTTGTTTTGAAGCTGCAGCAGCACGCCAGCCAGCGTCAGCGGCGCCATCGCCTTGGGTTGACGTTCAGCCAGCTTTTCGAATTCCGCCGTCGCTTCGGGCAGTCGCTGCTGCATCGCGTAGACGCGAGCGAGCGCGCCGTACACCTGCAGGTTGTTCGGGTCGATTTCGAGCGCTCGCCTCAGCGATTGTTCTGCCGCGGAGAGGTTATTGGCGGCCGCGTAAGCCTGTGCCGAGAGGATCTTCAGCTCGACGTTAGCCCGGCGCGGCGGCCTGCGCGGTCTCGATGCGGGCGCGTGCCGCTTCAGGTTTGTGTTCCTGGAGCTCGATGCCGACCAGGACCTGTGTCGCGGCGAGATTGCCCGGATCTGTTTCGAGCGCCTTTTCGAGCACCGATCGCGCGGCGGCACGGTTGCCCTGCGCCAGGTAGAGGCGCCCCAGTTCGGTCTGAACGGCGGGGTTCGACGGAAGCGCATGCTCGAGCACTTTCAGTGGCTTCTCAGCGCCGGTCGGGTTGTTGTTGGCCAATTGCGCCCGCGCGAGCAGCAGGTGGGCTTCGGCGGAACCGGGCACGCTCTGAATGGCATTCTGCGCATATTGGATCGCATCGTCGTTCTTGCCATTCGCCAGCGCCAGCTTCGCCAGCTCCACGTATGCCGGCGCCAGGCTCGGATTCAGGCGCAGGGCTTCTTTGAACGCGTTGGCAGCATCCTCCGGTTGGTCGCGTGCCAACAGAACGCTCCCGAGCACGTATTGCGCCTGAGGTGACGTTGGTTGAGCAGTCACAGCCGCTTTGGCTGTGGTCAATGCGTCGTCGAGCTTCCGGTCCATGAGTTGTAGACGGGCCTTCCCGAGGAGCGCGTCGAGCTGCTTCGGATCTTTCTTGAGAACCTCTGCGATCAGACGGTAGGCTTCGGCGCGATCTCCGGCGATCAGCCCGAGCGAGGCCAGCCGCAACTTGGCCGGCACCATCCCGCCGGGTTCCTGGGCCAGTCGCTCGAGTACCGTCTTCGCCCTCGCATATTGCTGCATCGACGAGTAGTAGTCGGCCAGCGCCAGCAATCCCGTGGGACTTGGAGCGACTTCCGCAAACGCCTTCAGAGGCGCTTCAGCCTCGGGTTTGCGGCCGGCGCCAAGGTAGAAGAGCGCCAGGGCCCGGTTGGCCAGCAGATTCTTCGGATCCAGCGCGATCGCTTCCTTGAGCGTCGCTTCGGCCTTGTCCCGCTGACTCGTGGACCAGTAGTAATTGGCCAGCGCGAGCCGGGCGTTCACCGACTTCGGGTCGCTTTCGATCAGCCTTCTTGAAGGCGAGTCCGGCCGCGGCGGAATCGCCCCTTGCCAACTGCAGAAGCACCGAGACTGGAGTACGCACCGCCAGAGGGGTCGTTCGCAACGGCGGATTCAACTGCCGCAATCGCGCCATCGAAATCCTTGAGGCCGGCAAGCGCATTGCCCTTCAGGATCTGGGCGTCGACGTTCTTGGGCTGAAGGGCAAGGCTCTTATCCGCCCGCGATTTGGCGTCTTCGAATCGGCCGAAGGCGAGGAGGGTCCGCCCGGCGCTCAGCTGGGCGTCGATATTGTCGGGGAGCAGATCGGCGGCCCTGACGGATTCGTTCAGGGCGTTCCGCACGTCGTTGTTGTCGGCGTACACCTTGGCCAGCGCAAGCCGGGCTTCGCCATTCCTCGGGTTGGCAGCAATGGCTTTCCGATATTCGATGACCGCTTCGGCGGGCTTCTTCTGGGCAAGATACTGGCTGGCGCGGTTTGCGAGCGCTTTGCTCGTGGCGACCGGGTCTTTCCGGCACCCAACCGTGAGTGCCAGACATGCGACGGATACTGCGACGGCTGCTCCGTGTCGCATTCTGATTTGCTCCTGAGCTGTGGCGCGTCCCACAAGCTGCATATTTTCGATTTCGTCCCGAGGTCCTTCCAGATCACTGCCGACCGGACGGCCCCGGCTGACGTGGTGATGTGGGGCGCGATCGAAAAGGCTCCGGTTCCCGGTGCGAGACACCGGGAACCGGCGAAGGAGACTACTAGGACGCCGTGCGAACTACGCGGTGGCTTTCGGTCGCCCCAGGACGGCGGCGGGCCGCACCTGCCAGGCCGATGAGGCCCGTGCCGAGCAGCAGCATCGAGCCCGGTTCCGGAATGGGCAGCTGCCCCTTCTGAAGCGGAGAACGAGAACGTTTCCTGGCCTGGTTAGCGCTGAAGACAAAGATTCCAGGCGTGGGATCGAATCCAGTCAGATGAAACATGCCGGTGCCGAGCAGAGTCAAGATATTCGGCGGTCTGGACAGAGTGTTGGTAGCCGAGAGGTCGAACGAGAAGCCCCCGCCGGCGAGCTCAAAGTTGGGGACCGGAGGCTGCGGGTAATTCGCGAGTGCCCGCTCCCGAAAGGCGAAGTCTTTGATCAGCCCGATTTGTACCCCTGCAGGCGGCGAAATTGCCGTTCGCGGCGGTCGACCGAGAAGTCGCCCGGGATGCCGGGCGTCGGAGTGACTCCGAGAATCGTGAAGTCAAGACCGGTTGCGGTTCCAACCGGTCGCCGTGCCGGTTAATGCGTTCACGGGCACCAAGCCGCCTGCGATCGACATAATCGCCGATGATGAAAGCTGCCTCGGCCGATGGGGCCAACGCCCACATCAGCGCCACCACTGCTACTAAGAAACTCATGCGCTTCAACATACGAAATCTCCTTTTCGAGCCCGCGACCCGGGCCTTCGCCATTCCGGCGCACCGGGCCGCCGCAACCAAAGTGTGCAAGACCGTCGCCTACCGAGGAGGAACGGCACGCGATCGCTAATTAGCTATGGTTCGATAGTCTTACCGGGGGTTACCTGGGCAGTTCATCGCGAAGAAGTGGACCAAAAGGCGACCTTCAGGTACAGAAACGCCGGGTTGTCCGGTGAACGATCGGTGAAAGCTGGCTGCAAGAGGGTAGAGCCTTGCTCAAGAGGGTAGAGTCTTGCTCAAGAGGGCAGATAGGTCGGCAGGAACGGAAACATCGCCTTGACGAACTGGGCCGCGGTCCGTTCGGCGACCGTCTCGGCGTTCTCGACGTTCCGCAGGACAGGAGCGATGACGCGGACAATCGATCCGTCCGAACGGTTCAGTCGGACGGCGTCGCGAATGAGGAAGAGCCGGCTCCAGGTACTCGCTCGCGACGACATTTCCGTGGCTTTGATACCAGTAGAGGATCACCTGCGTGTCGAGGCCTTTGCGGACGACGTAGCGGTTGACGGCGATCCGATCGTCGCCGATGCCGTTTGGCACTTCGATCGTGGTCTTCGACACGGGGTCCCATCCCGAGCCGGGCAGACAGTTGAGCGGGGAGTGGATGGTATCGCCCTGCCGCTGGCTCTCCCAGTAACCGATGTACAGCCCCACGCCGGCCTTGTCAGCACGGAAATACGCACGTGTCAGGTAGTCGCTGACGCCGAGCACCCTGATCACAGCGGGATCGAACGGCGGCTCCTGGGCGCCTCGCCACTCGCCGATCTGCATCGGAAACTCCACAAACGAGGTGCGAACGGGCACCGTCTCGTGTCCCTGGGCGCGAGCCAGTACGGCTGCGCCGCCGGCGAAACAGATAAACACGACAATCGCGCGGGCCAGCACCAGACCTCCCTTAAGCGGCCCGCACAGCCGGCCTGGAGCTGGCGCGAGGGCGCGGGGAAACGAGGAGAATGGCGCGCTGGATGATGATCATCATCGCAAACGCCGCGACGAAGACCATCCAGCCCGAGAACTCGTGGAAGAAGCCCTCGGCGGCCGCTGGCCCGACGTAGTCCGCTGCGATCCCCGTTCCGGCCACACGCGCCCCGTTGGCGACGACGGCGACGGGAATCGACGAGAGCGCGATGAGGCTTCTCACCCACACCCGAGAATCCGAGAAATATCCGAACACGATGCCGAGCGTAAGGAGCGATATCAGGGAACGGATGCCGCTGCATGCCTCGGCAACCTCGAGCGTCGTGTTGGCGAGGATCAGGACGTTACCCTCGCGCAGGACCGGAATATCGGCCGCCCCGAGTGCCGCCTCGCCAAACCTCGACGCCAGCAACTGCAGGGGGAGGGCGATCTGATTGAAGATGATGGCTGGCAGCGGAATCATGAGGATCAGAAACGCCATCGGAAATGCGAGGACGCGCAGCCGGGCCCACCCGAAAAGGAAGAGGACGATGCCGACCGTGGCCCCGAGGAGCGAGATGCGGGTCAGGAACAACTCGGATCCGAGCACGCCGGCCGCCAGTACAAGGACGCTGCCGACGAGGACCAGGAGGCCAACAAGCGTTGGCCGCTGGACCGCGGCAAAAAAACGATCGCGCCGCTCCCAGGCGAGGTATGCCGCAATCGGGATGATGAAGAAGCCATGTGAGTAGTTATCGTCGGTCCACCAGTCCGAGACAAGCTTCGCCAGCACGTGGCGGTACAGAAGCAGGAAACCGGCCGCGACCAGTAGTGGCGCGCCGATTTTGTTTGAGTCGATGCTCATGCGGGAGGTCGCGCCCCGATTCGAAACGGCCATTCAGAGCAAACCATCGTCCGCAAAGTCCAGACGCAGGCTCATCGACGGTAACTGCCTGCCCGGGTTATCGATAGCTGAAGGCGAGGACCCCGGGAAGCGTGAAACCGAGACCAGGAAGTCCTCGTTTTCGAGAATTTCTTCCCCGAACATCCCGGACTTTCCTACGGCCGACCGCTCAGATGCTGCTGCAGCGCTTTGACCTCCGGCCGCTCAATGAGCGACGGGTTGAGCCTCAGCGCATTTTGCAGCATCAGAATCGCCCGCGCACGGTCGTTTGCGTCAGAAAAGATGACCGCCGCGTGCCAGAACAGCTCCGCGTCATCGGCTGGCGCGCTGCTGATCGCGGCTGCCATCGTCCGCGCCGCGTCGACGGGACGCCCGAGCAGGTGCTGAATCCAGGCGACCGTGTCGAGGACGGTCGAGATGTTAATGTTCACGTTGCGCGTCGCGGCGCGCTCGACGAGGCGCAGCACGTCCTCGAAGTTCTGGACGTTCCCGTGGATCGCCGCGGCGCGCTCGGCGAGCGGCAGCGCTTCCTCCGCCGCGTTTTTGTGAACCGCCAGAAGGTACGCGAGGTTGTTCAGCGCGATCACCTGATTCTTGGAGTACGCGAGGACGGCGCGGTACTGCACGATGGCTTCGTCGTAGCGCTTGGCCCGTTCTTCGAGACCCGCGAGCTGCAATCGCGCAACCGTGAACTGCGGCTCGGCCGCGATCGCGACCCGAAGGGCCTCACCTGCGGTGGCCAGGTCGCCGCGCTCCTCGCGGACGGTGGCCTTCGCGTACGCGACCCGCGCCTCCGGTTTGGGGCGTTCCAGCAGCGCCAGAAATCGTTTGGAGAACAGCTGCGGCATTTCTGTCGCGGCGTCGAACCCCGGATCGAGGTCCTGCTCGGACAGGGCATGGGCTCGAAACGGGGCACACAGCGGATCGCCCAGCACGATCGTCTGCCAGCTCAGGTGCGGCATGGCCGCGTAGAACGCTTCCGCGAGGTTCAGGCCTTTGAGATACGCCGGAAACAGGATGTCTGGGCGGATCGCGGCGTCCAGATACGGCTCCGCCACGTGACCCGCAGTGCCCGTCACTCCGTCGTGGACGAAATCGGCGGTCAGGGACTGGCGTGAACCACCGAATGGACCAGAAGGGCTGTTGTCGCCCGGCATCCACTCGGGCGGCGGTTGCTTGAACGTCCGGGCGTCCGAGCTCACGAACATCGCCGCGAGCGCACCAGGGACGAATTCAAACTGAAAATGGCGGATTCGGATGGCAGGATCGTTCGACCCCCACGAGTAGTAGCCGAGCACTGAGGATTGCTCGGTGATCACTTTGGCCGTCTCATCGAGCAACACCCGATCGCCGAAGCCGTCAGCCGTCAGCCGGTCGGCGGCCTGATGAAGCCAGGTGTTTCCGTTCTGGCTCCACGACGCCCGCTCGTCGAGGATGAAACGGCCATCCCGCACCGAAGCCGCGCCACGGTCGATCAGACCGATGACGTCTTCGAGTGTGTAGCCGTCCAGACGTGTCACGAGGTAGATGTCGTACTTCTCATGGGTGAACGGCGCCACGGTCGAGACCGGCGCTGTTCCAGCGAAGTACGGGTTTGGGACGAACCCGACGATCGCCGCCAACTGTCCCACATGACGACGGTAGAGGAGCGTGAGCTCGGAATCGACGCTGGAAACCGTGCCCGATCGGCCTCCCGTGCCCGCGATTCGAATCGGCACACCCTTCGTGAGGACGATGTAGAGAATGCGATCCTGGGCTCTCTGACTAGCGATGCACCGCCAGATCGGCGATTCAATCTGCACTCCGTAGGTCGGTCGTTCGATCGTTTCCTCCAACGTCGTGGAGATATGACAGATGTTGCTGCCGGGCACGCCGCGCCGCCCGGCGTAGCGCTTCGCGATCGTCTCGCCAGTCGCACTCGCGTCGTTGACCACCAGGAGGACGTTCGCGCCGCTCTGTGCGTCAGCTCGCATGCCTGCCAGCATCACGAGCGACGCGATGACACACGCCGTCATCTTGCCTGGAGCGTCGAACATCACGAGGCGGATCCCTTGGAGCTCACGATGCGGATTCGTATCGTGGTGTCGGGTTCAACGACGCCGTCAACAGTTCGCCCGAGCGATAGCTGCGGAACGGCAAGTTGCATTTGTGCTGGAACAGGAAGGCCTGAAATCGTTTGTAATCGCGCTCCGGGAGATTGAAGAGGCGCAGCACCGCATGGTAGTTGCCGTGTGTGCGCTGAAGGGCCATGTGAATCAGCGTCTGCAAATCGGCTCGCGTGATGTCGTGGGACTTGTACATCGCGGCCACGGACCAGAAGTTGTCGCCGTCGATCATCTTCTCCCACAGGATCTCGGCCATGGAGGAGTATTGACACCCGATCTCGTGCGATCCCGTCGGCACGCGCAGCGGCGGCCCGCTCGCGACGTCCGCATCAGAGCGTGCGGACGTGCGCAACGCCTCGAGCAGTTCGACGGGCAGATCATCGGGCATGATCGGCCCGTGCATGTCGCGCACGACGAGACGCTCGGTCATGTTCTTCAGCTCGCGGACGTTGCCGGGCCACGGATAGCGTCGGAGCGCGGCCTCCGCCTCCGGCGACAAGACCGGGCGCGGGAGCCCGTGTGCACGGCTGGCCTGCCCGAGGAAGTGCCGCAGCAGCAGGGGAATATCGGCGGGGCGTTCGCGGAGCGGCAGCACGCGAAGCTGAATGACATTCAAGCGGTAATACAGGTCCTCGCGGAACTTGCCCTCGACGATCTGGGCGCGGAGATCCCGGTTGGTCGCCGTGATCAACCGGACGTTGCGCGCGCGTACTCGGTCGATCGGCGCCGACCGGCTGAACATCTCCCGTTTCGGTGAACCGCAGCAGCGCCGCCTGCATGCGAAGGCTCATCTCGCCGACTTCGTCCAGAAACAGCGTGCCACCCTCGGCTTGATGCACCAGTCCGGGCTTGTCACGGTACGCGCCGGTGAAGCTGCCGCGGACGTGGCCGAACAGCTCGGACTCCAGCAGCGTTTCGGGGATCCCGCTGCAATTGACGGCCACCAGCAGGCGACCTTGCCTGGGGCCGTCGCGGTGGATCAGGCGCGCGACCACCTCTTTGCCCACGCCCGTTTCGCCGAGGATCAAGACTTTGGCATTCGTTCGTGCCGCTTCGCGAATCTCCTTTCGGAGCGCCACGATGGCTGGGCTTTCGCCCAGGAGGGAAACGTCGTCAGATCCTTGAGTCGAGATCATCGAACACCTCTGCGAAGAGACATCTCTCGCGCCGCTGAGATAGCAACGCACTGCCCGGACGAAGTCGCCACAACTGGGCAGACAATTGCCCGCGATTTCCAGGATGGCAAGATTACGGACGTTACAGGGGGCTGTCTGTCCAAAACAGTACACCCGGCCCGACGAGCTAGGAGGCGTTGTAGGCGTGCATTTTGCCGCTCGCGTACTCGGAGGCGGTGCTGTAGTAGTCCATGAAAGCTTCCGTGCTGACGGCGATGCCGTTTACGGCGATGGTCACTTCGGACACACGCGGATCCGCTGCGAGCTAGTTGACCATGGACAATACGGGGTCGAGGTCCGGATCCTCTACAACGAAGAGCACCACATGTCCCACCGCCCAGGAGGAAAACGTCTTCAGATCCTAGAGTCGAGATCATCGAACACCACTGCGAAGAGACATCTCAGACGCCGTTGAGAAGTCGGCACACGTTGGCAGACAATTATCCGCCATTTCCAAGGGCACTGAGACTAGAGAATTCGTTACTGCACAGGCAATACAGTAGATTCTGTATGTCGACGTATATGTCGCTTTGTTTACGTCTTCTAAAGCTCCACGTCACGGTTGAGATGCCGTTCCGAATCGCGCAGCGTGTATCTACTAATGGAAGAGGTTCGGAACTGACGCAGCGGTTCACGGTTGGGTGATTCTGGTTGCGGACCGCGTAACGCACGAGCGTGTTGGTGCAGACTTCAGGCTTTCGTCGGCGAGTCGAGCAGAGATATTGACCTTCCGGCTTCCAATGGCGAGCCATTTCCCCACGGCGTTCATCGGTCGAGCTGGCCTTTGGCCACTGCGGCCTTAGCGCTGAGCCATCGGTGGCGTTCGTTTTAGGGTCGTCGCGAATCGGGTCGACGTCGATCGGGAGCGAGTGTCGGCGCGTGACGGCGTCGTCGCTGACGCCGGAATCCGCAATGCGCTCTCGGTCAATGGATTCAGCGTGACGTAGACGGCCCGTGCCGACCGCCGCACACAAGTGGAAAGGAATCGTGTCGGTAAGAAAGTCATTGTGAACGTTTTCCTCACCGTTACGCGCAACTGTGGCGACGACATACACCATGACGCCACGTCCCCTGACCCATTTCACATCTTCCCTCGCCGACCACGAGGGCCGACAAATCGGACGAACTCGCCGCCGTTCGGAGTCGCTCTCGCAAGATGCCGACTCACAGATAGACCGTTCGGTCCATGCGCCGACAGACACTAATCGGATCGGCAACACGGTATTGTGAGTCCGGTACCGCCGACCTCGGGCGCGCACACCTTTTCAATTGGAAAGCGTCGGGCATCACATTTGCTCCGTGAGAGTCAGCTCGATCAGAGCCTCTACCATGAAAAGAAGCGGAATAGGAACAATCGAAAGAACTCTGTGCGTGCGAAGAGCGCAACCCGTGCCGGTATCAGCAGGCGGCGTTTCCTGGGATCGGTTGCTGCCGGCGTTGGCGCGTCATCACTGCTCCAATCCAAGTTCGGCATTGCTTCGTAAGTTCTGGAGGCTCCGATCCCGCAGACGCCTCAGAAGTTCCGGATGGCCACGGAAGGTCTCCGATTTCGACCGGCAAGCAGGTCCTGACCGCGAGCGATTTTGAGTATGCCGGGCTCTTCACGCTCCCGGCTCCGACAGCCGGCGTTCGGTTCGGGTCCTGGAGTACGGCGGCATGGCCCGCGCGGCGCATCGGCGGCGTCTTACAGTTCCTCGTGACCGGGGTCAACGCTGAGGCCGGTGGATTGCCGGGCGACCTCGTCCACCGAGGTGAGCTACCCGGGCTACGGATC
>CAVSND010000020.1:0-160049 GCA_963729215.1 uncultured Acidobacteriota bacterium
CAGCTGGAATCCCAGTTGCCACACCTCTTCGAGCGGTTCTATCGTGGTGCCGAAGCCCATCGGCACGGCACGGGCATGGGCCTCGCGATTGTGCAAGGGTTGCTCGCGGCAGTCGGTGCCCGCGTCTGGGGAGACAATGCCGCGGGTGGTGGCGCACGGTTTTCGATGTTCGTCCCAGCTGAACGCCGCTCCCTCGACGAGTGACGAGACCGGCCGTTGATCGCGAGCCAACGATGACCGCACTTTCGTTCTTCGGGCTCTTCGCGGTGACGGCGATTCTGGTGTGCTACGCCTTTGAAGACCGCAGTCCCTGGTTCATTCTGGCATTCGCGATCGCGTGCTGGATGGGTTCCGCCTACGGCTTCCTGCAAGGGGCATGGCCGTTTGGCGTCGTCGAGGCCGTCTGGGCGTCGTCGCCGTCCGCCGCTGGTGGCCGACGCGACACCGGCCAGCCAAGCCTGGAGAGTGATACTGCTGCCAGCAGGTCGCGTCGCGCCTTCACGCAGAGCGATTCAGAAGCCGGTCTCTTCGAATATGTCATTTCTTGGTTGGTTACTCGGCCGTCGCCTCGCTTCAGACGAACAAGAGCAGCAGCAGATAGGCCCGCCGGCCGGTATTCCGGTGCTCGGCCTTCGGACGGCAAGCCACGTCGCTCATGTTCGCAGGCGAAGGATGCCCTCCGTAGCGGCATAGCCGCGTAGGAGGGCCAAGCCTGGAAGCCATCGAGAGCTTCGGATGGCAAGCCAAGTCCGGGGTCACCCTTTGCACGCCTAGGCAAGCCCGCTCATTCGATTTCCTGCGTACCGAGGCGAGCATAGTGGGGATTCAGGCCTGTAACGAGGAACGCCCGCTGGCCGATCCCTTGCTCTTCTTGGTGACTTGCTGAATGCAACAAGACGCTTCGTCTACATTCTGCGCAGCATCGAGAATCCAGAGCGAAGGTACATCGGAGTCAGCTCGAACGTCGCCGCGCGCCTGAACGAGCACAATGCCGGCCAGGATCCCTCAACAGCTCAGTGGAAGCCTTGGTTCGTCGATGTCTGTGTGGAGCTCAGGTCTGAGCAGATGGCTTTGAGGTTTGAAAAGTATCTAAAGTCGGGGTCTGGTCACGCGTTCGCGAAACGCCACTTCACCTAGTTCACCCGTCGCGCGCTTCAACATCGCGTCATTCCGAACGTGGGCGAGACTTTCGTGCGTCGCGAGATGCTGAAAGGCGTGGCCCAGGCGTCGGGAGATCGCGGGCCGGATGCCGGCCCCATTAATGAGATGCGTTCCAGTCGCTATTGGCGCCCGATCGTCTCCGTGATTTGCGCTGCGGCTGTTGTGGTCCGCAACATGATTTATGTGACCGTCAGCCGCACGAGCGTGTCAGCGCGATCCTGCCGTTCGAGGTCGCGGCACGTGGCGATGATGTGTTCGAACTGGCTGCCGGAAATCGGGATGCCAGGAACGACGCCGCGAATGCGGCGCGCTTCCTCGTCGAAGTTCCAGATGAACTCACGGCCGGTCGCCTGCTTCGTGTAGCTCCGGCCGTCCCTGGTGAAGATCGTGATCCGGGGGCCAAAGAGCGGCATCTGGTGCGACGGGATGATCTGCACACGCTTCATCAGCTCCAGCACCTCGGGCGGATCGGCCGTGACGGGCAGCATTGGGAAACCGCGTGTGACGATGCCGTACGCCGTGTAGTAGCGGGTGCTGCCGCGGGTCGCCTCGCCGGTGTCTTCTCGCCGCTGCGGGAAGGCGGGACTTGGATATTGCGTTTCCAGCCAGTTCACGACAGCCTCGACGCGGTCGACGTCGGTGTACTTGATATCGTGCTCCTCGCAGAGTTTCGCCGTGACGTCGATGTGGGCGATGTTGTAGCCGGAAATCGAGTAGATCCGGTACAGCGTCTCGAGCAGCATCCAATCCGTGCCGATGTTGGCCGTGAGCCTGTCGAGGCTGGTTTCCGTGGCGCCGACGAAGCTGTAGGTGAGATGGCCTGTGCGGTCCCCGGCGTATGCCTGATAGAAACCTGCGGGACCTTCGAGAACCGCCTCGCCGCCGCCGTTCTTCCCCTGCGCGGCGAGCGAGACCGCGAGCATGGCGTTGCGGACGGCGGCGCCCTCGCGCAGGGCGCGGCTTTCGAGGTTGCTGCCCGCAAGGTTCGTGCAGAGTGAGATCGTGGCGTGGACCTGGTCGTCGGTGTAGCGCATGATCTTCGCGGCGGCGACGGCGGCGCCAAAGATGCTGAACACCGGTCCGGCGTGGAACCCGCGCGCCATGACGGTCGGAATCCAGTCGGCCGCCATCCGTTCCATGACCTCGTAGCCTGCCGCCACGCCGGTGATGAAGTCTCTTCCCGACGCTCCTTCCATCTCCGCGGCCGCCAGGGCGGCCGGGATGATCGCCGTGCCGGGATGCGTGAGCATGCGGAAGGTGTCCCACTTTCCGCCCGCCAGCATCATTTCCGAGTTCGCAAAAGCGGCGCCTCCCCTGGTGACCAGGCTTCCGTTCACCAGAATGGTGGCCCCGCTTCGCACCCCCATCTCTTCGCCGGTCACGAACGCCACCGCTTGCTGGCCCGCGGGCAACTCGGAGCCGATAAGCGCTGACGCGAGGTTCTGGAGCGTCAGTCCCTTGACTCGATCGACAACCGGGGCGGGGAGATCCTCATAGCGCAGGCCGACGACCCACTGTGCGAACTGGCGGCTGAGCGACTTGCCAGAGGAGTTGCGTGCTGCAGCGGTCTGCCCCGCAGCGGCAGCTACGGCAGCGACGGGTGGTGGCGCAGTACGGGCTGCGCCCCAGGCCGCGAGACCAGAACCAAGAAAGCTTCGGCGATCGATGTTCACGCGGCCCTCAAGGGATCGGGATCCTGGATGACGCTAACGGTGGCGTGATGGTTGACGAATCGCCTGTCCTTGCACGGCTCGGTCTCGATGGTTCCCTAGTCTCTAACGAGTCGGCTGGCGGTTCAACCTCTCGTTGCTCGCCTCGTAGCCTGCGGATCTGAGTTAGTGCGACCGTGCGTGCACTATGCTGCCTTGAGCAGAACATTTCCGAGCGGCACTGCTCCAGTCCGCGTGCTCAATACGTGTCTCTACCTAGGATTTCGTGCGGATCTGGCGGATCGTGCGGAAGCGGAACTCCCTAAGTCCTTTGTTTTCAACAACCGACAGTGCTGCGAATCCCACCGCCGAATGCGTATCTGAGGCATACCGAATCTTGCGCCTTCGCGCTCGTTGCGACTCGGCTCGAATCCCACCCTTCAGGTTTCGAGCGGCTGGGCATTCTCAAGTCCAAGCGCGACTCCGATTCGATAGGTGCGCTCGCGTCAGCGTCCCTTCCGCCCTTCGGACAGCAAGCGCGGTCCCCACCGCACGCATGGCGGCGGGCGCAATCATCGGCCTGGAGCCATCTCAGATCGAAAGGCCGGGATCGCCCTCAATGACTTGCTGGCGCAGCAAAGGCCGCTCGCCCGGTTTCCAGAGCGATGCCGTGTGGACGACCCGGTAGCGAAGAGGACCGCCATCGGGACGATCGCTGCGCGTGATCGGGCGTGGAATGCAGACGAACTCGGTCCGCATTTCATCGCTGGTGAGCCGCACCGTCGCATAGCCGTGACCGCCCATATCCACGAATTCAAGGTGCGGGGAAAGTCTCGGATTGGAAACGGCGTGAGCGCGCTTCAGGTCGAAACTCCTGGCGTATTCGAGGCACGAGCGGACGCCGTGCTTGAGGAGCATGTTGTAGGTCCATTCGGGCTTGGCCTCTTTCACTCCGGGGGCCCCTGCCCCCGGATGGGCCGATCGGCCAGGAACAGCGAACGGAGCGGATGATCCTTGCGAAGACTGTGCTCAAAAGCCTCCATCGCCCCAGGGCTGGCCAGCGAGGCGCCGACGAAACTGATCCCGACCGGCTCGAACTTGGCGGGTGGCAATAGGGAGGCGGCATAGCCGGCCCAAAAGCTGTGACGGTCGCCCGACACGATCGCGAATCCGGTGATCTTCGAATCGCGGACGAGGTCATAGATTTCGCCACGCTCGTGGTAGGCGCTGCCATAATCGCCGCTGCCGATCTGCGCGAAGGTGTCGGCCGGCCACTTCTGCTTGGTCAGTCCATCGGGAAGGTTCTGCGGGTCGGCCCGCAAATCGAGGGCACCCAGCGAATTGCCCCAGATCTTCCAGGTTGCCGCGGACCGACGGAGCTGGTCCATGAACCATTTCTTCTGACGGGTCCCGAGGATCGTGCGCGGCGGTGAATCCTTTCGCGGATTAGGGATGTTTATGTCGCCAAAACTAAGTTCGGCGGGCGGGTTGCCGCCGTTGAAGGTGCGGCCGGCATCGAGCGCGATCATCGCCGGTTCAGAGAACATCCCGTTGAACGTCGGATCGTAGATCTTGACCACGCCCTCCGCATCGGTCGGGTCGTCGCCGCAGAAGCTGTGCTGGTCGGTGAGAATGAGATCGAGGTGCCGGCCGTACCGCAACGACCGATAGGCGATCAGGCTGTTGATCGCTTTCAGATTGTTGGGTTCGATCCCGAGGAAACCGTCGTCCCACTTTTCGATCGGCACATTTTTCACCGCCACCGCACCGAACGTGTCGAGCGATCCGCTCGGCGCCTTGACGCGCGCGGGAATATATTCGAACCATGCCTGGTTGGCGGCGACCTTGACAGTCTGGCCCGGTTGCGGAGGGCCCCCTGCCTGGACGATGCTCTGCCGGCCCTGCCAGGAGAATTCGTGATTGTCCCAGATGGCGACGAACGGCCAACGCGCTCGCGCGTCTTGCAGGTCGGGATCGGCAAGGTAGCCCTTGTAGACGACGCGATAGCCGTCGACCGTGAGCGGGTAATGGAAGTTGCTGGTTTTCCCGCCATCGGGAATCCGGCCGACGTCGTAGATCGTGCGGTCGTAGCGCGTCGGCACTTCGTCGGGATATTCGACGACCTCATAAATGAAATCACCGAGGTGGAGAACGAAACCGAGTTGGGCATCGGCGGGCGCCGCGCGCTCATCCTCAAAGATCATCCGGCGATAGCCGTTGAGCCTGCCTTCATTCACGCTCTGGCAGCTGACGAAGGCGAAATTGACCGGCCGTGGATCGTTCGCCAGCGGCGCGGTGATCGTCCGGCCGACGCGGCTACCGTTCCCCTCTCCATCGGTGAAGCGGTACCAGTAGACGCGCGCAGGCTTGAGATGGCCGACCAGCACGCGCGTCGTCCAATCCGATTCCGCTGAGACCGGCGCGGACGCCTTCGCGACGACCCGCCGGAACGCGTCATCCTCGGCAACCTCCACGGTGAGCACACGTCGGCCGGACGACTTCATCCCGCCCTCCTCGAACGGCCGCCGAGTCCAGAGGATCACGCTGCTCGGATCGGGATCGCCGGACGCGACGCCTTCCGGATAAAGGTCGCGCCGCTCATGCCAGCCGGTGGTTGACGCTCGAGCCGAGCCGCCCCATGCCAGCGAGGCCCCCATCGCCGCGGCCAATTGAACGAACTCGCGTCGATTGAGCGTCATCGTTTATCCCCTTCGCAATCTCTCCCCTCTCCGCCATACTCCCTCGTTTATCAACTCGGTCGTTGGCGGCTCGGGTGCGCATCCAGGGCATCGCGCAACTCTCGCCCGCGGCGCTCGTGGACTTGGTTCGAATCCGTCAGCCGCGGCCAGCCGGGCGAATTGACGCTTCAGCGCGTTGACCTGTGCAAGGTAGCGGCGGGGGTCGTGATCGCCGCATCGCTGGCCGCCTCTGAACCTGAAGCCCCGGCGCGCGTATTCGTCACCGGCGCCGTCGCCGCACAGGTGGATGATCGCCGCGAGGTTTTGCCGCTGCTGCAGCGCGGCGGTCGTCATGCGGTTGCGGACCAGGATGCGCGCGACCGTGCGATCCAGCAGCGCGGCGGTCATCTCCACGGCATGAGCAGATACCACGCGTGTGTAGAGGGCGTTGAACCAGCACGAGTGCGGATCGTGCCAGGGGCCGTCCTCGACGACGACGTGATCGTGGATGCAATAGCGCCGGGCCTCCGCGAACGTGCCATCGGTGATCTGAAACATCCCGACGGCGCTCGAGGCCGGTCCGTATAGCTCGAACGGGTTCCAGCTGAACCGCCATCGCCAGTAGGTCCGTGCGACCGGGTCGCCGCTGCTCTCCACCTGGGCCAGAGCGGCCAGCAATTCCGGTGTGATGACTGCAGTGGAGTTCTCGCCGAAGAGCGGGCCGTATTGCCGCCAGGTCTGCGCCGGCACCTTGGCAAGCGAGCCGCTGACGACGAACACCTCGGCAGGCTTGCGGACGACCTGCACGATCCAGTTCACGGCCGCCCAGACGATGACCAGCAGGACCGTCCCGACGAGTATCTGCACGGCCAGCGGGGCGATCCGCATGGCTCGAAACGCGCGTCGCGCCAGGCGCAAGGCGGAGCGGGGCGCGCGACGGCGTCGAATGCGCGCCGGCCGGAGTGCGGTGCGCGTAGTCATCGCGTGGGACATGACGGACACCCACCCATTATCGAGCATCCCGGCCCCGCGCCTTGCTCGGCAAATGTCGACAAGGTGAGGACGCACCCGCTCCGCCATACTATTAGTAACAGGGGAGGTAACCAATGGACGGACTGCGGTTTGATGCTGGCGGGAGAAGCGTTGGAGCGGCCGTGCTCCTCGTCGTGCTGGGCTTTGGCGGCCGTAGCCTCCCCGCGGATGCTCGACAGATCGCTCAACGTCCCGCACCGGCCAGCGCCGTCATCGCGGCTGCGCTGAAAACCGCAACAGCCGATCGGAAGGTCGTGTTGATCGAGTTCGGGGCGTCCTGGTGCACGTGGTGCCGGCGATTCGACGCGTTCGTCCACGCGCCAGAGGTCGCTTCGATTGTCGCTGCGAACTACATCGTGGTGAACCTCGTCGTGCAGGAACGGGACGACAAGAAACCGCTCGAAAACCCCGGCGGACAGGACGTGATGGACACGTGGGGCGGCGCGAAGTCGGGACTCCCGTTCTATGTGTTCCTCGATGCGGCGGGCAAGAAGATGGCAAACTCGAACGCGATGCCCGACGGCGGCAACATCGGATTCCCGGGGACGGCAAAAGAAGTGGGAGCGTTCCTCGGCCTCGTCGACAAGACCGCGCCACGACGTGAGCAAGGGTGATCGCGCGAAGATGGCCAGCTACCTCGAGGCGACCATTCAGCACTGATCGAACGACGCGTCACCGCCAACGGCGACCTCGGCGCGAGTCTGGCCGTGGTTACAAGAACCGCTCAGCCGTTTCGGCGGCCGCTGACTCATCCACACGACAAAACGCCGTGCAAATACTTCTGCAATCCTCTTTGCATCGCTATCGGTGCCGGTTCATGATCGATCGGAATGGTCGCGCTCCTTCTTGCGCTGTTCGTCGCCGCGCAGAGTGCGGGGCAGGCACCCGCCCGCCGTAACGACACGCGAACCTGGTACCAGGCGTACGCGGACGGCAAGCGCGCGTTCGATCAGAAGAACTGGCAGGCGGCGATCGACAGCCTCGAGGCCGCCAAACGCGCGCGGGCGCCGAAGCCGGGCCGGAAAATTCCGTTCTACGGCGACGTGTACGACGACTACCTGCCCGACTATTACCTCGGCATCGCGTACCTGAACCTGCGGCAGTTCACGCAGGCCGATCAGGCCTTCGCCGCCGTGCGCGCGAGCGGGCTCATCGGTCCGAAGGATCGCGAGTACGCCGAGTTCCAGCGGCAAACCACCGCGGTGACCGCCGGCCTCCGCGAGACTGCCACGGTCGCGCAGAACAACCAGGCATCGCCCGCCGGCAACACGACGCCGGCTAACACGACGCCGCCAGCCGCGAACAACCCGTCAGCCGCGGCGCCCAACCCCGGGCCCGTCGCGATCAACACGCCGCCGGCAAACCTGCCGACCCAACAGTTGCCCGCATCGACGCAGCCGAACGTACCGAATGGCAACGCCGCCGCCACGTTGCCGGGGCGGCAGCCGACATCCGCCGTTCCGACCAGTCCCGCGCGGGGCGGACGAAACGCCGCCGGCAACTCGACCATCACGCCGCCAATCAAGGGACCCATCCCGCCGCGAGCCGAAGAAGACGCGATTCGCGCGTACCTATCAGGGCAGTACCGACCAGGCCGCCGCACTGCTGAACAGCAGCGTGCAGGGACCTGGCGCGACACCGCGCGCGCTCTTCTATCTGGCGTGCAGCCGGACGGCGCTGGCGATTCTCGGTCAGGGCAGCAGCGCCGACGTCGACGGCGCGAAGCAGCTGCTTGCCCGCGCCGGTAATCCGGCGCAGTTTGCGGAGGACCGCCGGTACGTCTCTCCACGCGTGCTGAGGATGCTCGGGCTGAATCCCTGATGGAACGACAACGACGACACACGACAACGACGTGGCTGTCGCGCTCGGCGCCGCTCGTGCTCGCGAGCTTCATGGCGCTCGCGCCCGCCGATGCCGCCGCGCAGACCAGCCTGCAGATCCCGCTGCAGTTCGACTTTCTCAACCCTGGAGCGAAGAGCCTCGCCGTCGGCGGCGCCTTCGCCGGCCTCGCCGACGATGCGACGGCCACGTTCGCGAACCCGGCGGGCCTCGTCCAGCTCGGCGCATCCGAGGTGTCGTTCGAGCTCCGCGGGACGTGGGTGACGACGCCGTTCCTGCAGGCGGGGCGGTTGTCCGGGACGGTCACGAACCAGGGCGACGATACGATCGCCGGCCCCGTGTTCGCCGACAGCTCGGGCTCGCACGTCGGCCCCGGCTTCATTGCCGGCGTGTACATGCACCCGTCGCATCGATGGGTGATCGCCGGCTACCGCCACGAGCTCGCGCGCGTCGATCAGACGTTCTTCTCGAACGGCGTGTTTCAGCAGGCCGTTGGCGGACCGTCCCTCCGCGATCTTCCGCAGGAGGCCGACCGTCAGGTCAGCATTACCGGCTATGGCGTCGCCGGTTCGGTACAGGATTTCGCCGCTGGTCGCCGTCGGCGCAGGTCTTGCTGCGTACACCTTCGACATGAACTCGGTGTTCCGCCGTTTCGCCACGGATGGGTTTTTCGGGCCGCCCCTGCTCAACAAGGAGCTCGGCCGTGCCTCGCAGACGGGCGACAACGTCGGCTGGGCGCCGACCTTCGGCGTCATGATCGGCGGCGACCAGCGGCGCCTCGGCGTCGTCTTCCGGCAGGGCGCGTCGTTCGACATGACGACGAACTCGGTGAGGCCGGACGGCACCCCTCGAACGGACGAGGGCCAGTTCCGCGTGCCCCACACGCTGGCGATCGGCGGATCGTTCAGACCGAAACCGCTCCTGACGCTGGCGGTCGAAGTCACGCAGATCTGGTATTCGCGGCTGCGGGAGGATTTCGTCACCGCCCAGGCCGTCAATACGGGCTACGCCGACAGCTTCACGATAGACAACGGAACCGAGATCCACGGCGGCGTGCAGTACACCGTGCCCCGCTGGTGGGGCGTCCCGCGCTTCCGCGGCGGCGCGTGGTTCGATCCCGATCACTCGGTGAAGTTCACGCCGAGCGCGACGACCGCGGTCAGGGACCCGCTGTTCGAGGAGCGCCTGTCGACGGCGCTCTCCAAGGGCGAGAACCAGGTCCACGGCACGGGCGGCATCGGCCTGACCTTCGGGAGGCACTTCGAAGTGAACGCCGCCATCGACATCGCATCGACGACCCGGATCTTTTCCACATCATTGATTGTCCGTTGATCACTAGTTAAGAGAGGTCGCCATGTTCAGCAGAAAACCATCGCACCTCATCGTCGCCGCTGATCGCGGCACTCGGCTCGATGCTCGCCATGGTGCAGTGCAGCAAGAGTCAACCCCGCGCCGACGCCGACGCCTACTGCCCTGACGGTCTCGAGCGTGACCATCAGTCCCGGCAGCATTGCCCCGGGCGGAACGGCGCAGGGAACGGTGACGCTTTCAGCCACCACCGGCGCGACGGTGACGCTGACGAGCAGCAATACGGCAGTGGCGACCGTGCCAGGCTCTGTTGCGGTGGCAGCCGGCCAGGCATCGGCGACGTTCACGGTGACGGGAGTGGCCGCGGGCACGTCGACAATCACCGCGGCAGCGAGCGGCAGCCAGGGTACCGCCACCATCACCGTCGCCCAGGGCGCGGCGCAGGTGCTCGGGCTGACCTTGAGCGCGTCGTCCGTCGTCGGCGGCAACCCGGTGACCGGGACGCTCGTGATCTCCTCGCCGGCTCCGGCCGGCGGCATGGTCGTCACGCTGTCGAGCAGCGATCCCGTGACGGTGCCTGCGAACGTCACGATTCCCGCGGGCCAGACGACGGCCACGTTCACGGTGAATACCCGCGCGGTCGGCGGCAATTTCAACAACGTCGCGATCAACGCCTCGGCCGGGAGCCTGAACGCCACGGCGACCCTGACCGTGACAACTGCTGCGCCAACCGTCCCGATCGCCAGCTTCACGGTCTCGGGGCCGAGCGGCAACAACACCTGCCGTGTCAATAGCGGCGGCACCACACTCGATTGCACGTTCAACGGCAACGCCTCGACGGCATCGCCGGGCGGGACCCTGAACCAGTGGAGCTGGACGTATAAGGTCGCGGCGACGAAGTCGCAGAACACCACGACGCCAACGCTCTCGCCGACCACGGATTGCGGCCTGCTGGGGAGCGGCCCGTTGCCGGTGGGACAGACCTCGCTGAACATGACGGTCACTCTGGCGGTGCGCGACACGTTGGGCGCGACCAGCGCGGTCGCGACGAACAGCAACGTCAGCGTCATCCCGCTGGCCGGCGTGTGCGGATTCTGAGCGTCAGCGCGCGCGCGATAGCTCGGCTGCTTTGCCTGAAGGGTCGAAGCCGGGCATCGTGAAACGGAAGACGCGATTGGCGGGCGTGACCTGGATCGTCTGCGTGGTCGGCTGGGTCACGCCCCCGTTCTCCAGGCGCAGCGTGTAGGTTCCGGGCACGAGCGCGGCCGAGAAAGGCGTCGGCTGCGCGGCGATCGTCAACTGATCCTGCTGGATGGTGACGTTCGCCCAGGGCGACGCGTCGATCGAGACGACGACCGCCGTGTCGGACGGCACCCACACCGCGTTGCTGACGGCGAGGTTGCCGGCCGGCAGCACGGCGCGAGCCTGGTAGTAGTGGCCGGTGTCTCCGGACGCAATGGGAATGACGGCGCTGCCCGTCGCAGGAATCGTGACGCCACCGTCGCCGCCGCCGAACGGCGCCGTATCCCTCAACACCGGAACCCTTCGCGGAAGCCCCGCCGCGTCGCCGCGGAACCCCAACTCGAGTTGCGCCGGCGGCCCGGCGATGTACGAGAGCTGATACGCATCCTGGCGGTGGTCGAGCGCGCGAGCCGGGAACGCACGGACCAGCAAACCGGCCCCGAACAGAATCGCGGCGGCCATTGTGGCGGGCACGATCTCGCGCAGGCCCGGCCACGACCACGGCTGCGGCGCGGCCGCGAACGCCTCCGCGCCCGGCGGGGGCGCGGCTTGATCGCGTGAAGCCCCGATTGCGGCGTCGAGACGGCGGGCGAAGGCCGGGCTCGCGGGCAGCCGATGAGCCGCGAGGCGTACCTCTTCCCAAATCGGGCTGGCGGCCAGCGTCTTGATGGTTGCGAGCGACTCGGACGCATCGGTCTTCGTCACGTCGGCAAGCTGGATCCGCTGAAGCGCCACGGACAGCTGCCATCGTTGATGCGCCGCCGACCCGGCCGCGGGTTCCGAGTCCGACAGCACGCCGATGATCGTCTGGCGGACAGCCGCTTCGAGCTGCGGTGTCTCGAGACGAACGGCCGCGAGGGAGCGCCGTACTTCCTCGTCGCTCATGCGGATCACCGGCGCCGACGGGCTGCCGCCCTCGAAAAGGAGCGGCAACACCGCGGCGTCGGGCACGTCGGGCGCGAATTTCCTGCGCAACACTTCAAGCAGTTCGGGAGTCGGATGCGGAACGACGCTCGCCAGGCGCTTCATCCGTTCGACGTCGTCCTCGGTCACCCTGCCGGCGGCGAGAAGGTGCGACCTGAGGCGATCGGCCGGCTCGCCGTCGAGCCCGGCAAGGTCGCGTGCGGCCCGTGACAACCCGAGGCGCGTCATCGGCCAGACGTTGAGGTCCGGCGCGCGCGCCGTGAGGTCGTCGAAAGCCGCTGGCCAGAGGTGCAGGTCGGTCACCGGCGTGAGCCAGCTTTTTCTCAGCGCGCCGCGAAGGGCCTGCAGCCAATCGAGATCGCCGGTGGCCAGCGACGGCTCGATGCCGCTGCCCGTGCTGACGATCAACACCGGCGAGGTCGGACGCGCGCGGATCACCGTGTCGACCCTGACCGTGGCGCGAAACGGCCGATCCGCGACGCGGCGGGGATCGCCGTCGAAGTACCAGCGCTCGAGCGGCACGCCCTGCCGGACGAGGTCGCCGAGGAAGGTATCGATCTTCGGCTGCCAGATCCGCATCTCCTGGCAGATATCCTGGAACACGAGGATCGACTGCGCCGTTCGCCGCGGCTTGAACACGAGCTGCGGCAGCATCCCGCGCCGCAGCGTCATCCGCACGCTGCGCCGCACGTCGAGCTGCCGGGCCTGGGCGTCTGGCGTGAACGTGCGTCCGAGAATCGTCGCCGCGTCCTCGACGTCGGCTCGCGGAAGGTGGCCGGGGGGATCGCGCAGGACGAGATCGAAATGGTACGGCCCGGGCAGCGCGGCGAGCGCCGACGCCCAGGTCTCACGCAGCCAGTTGCGTGTCGCATGGCGCGACTTGAGCGCCCAGAAGATCGCCAGCGCCGCGAGAAATACCGCGCCGGTGATTTGGGCGGCGAACGGCCACTCGACCCGCCTTGGCGGATCCGGCAGAGGCGGCGCCGACGGCGGCGGCAGCTCGACGGGAGTGACGACAGGCGGAGGTCCCGGCACCGGGCTCGGGACGACCACAGCCTTCGGAGTGGTCTGCGTCGGCTGCGGCGTGGGCGTCAGGGAAAAACGCCAGACCGCCGCGGCGATCATCGCCAGGGCAAGCGCCGGCGCCAGCAGCCAGATCCGCCGGCGCAACGTCGGCGGCGCGGCAGCCGGGGCCGCAGGTTCCGAGCGTGCGGCAACTGGCTCGAGGTAGATCTCGACGAACAGCTGGCGGATGCCCTGCGCCTCTTCTTCGTTGCGCGCGATCAGCGCGGCGATGGCGTCGGCGAGTTCTTCGGCGTGCGTCCTGTCCCACCGATCGAGCAGTTGCGCCAGCGCGAAGTGCTCGTTCAGCCCGACGCCGTACCCCTTGCTTCGGAGCACCTCGAGGAAGCCCGCGAACGGCAGAACCGGGCCTTGCGGAAGCGTGTTCATCCGGTCATCAATCGAGTGCCCGCGCGAGCAGGGCCGAATCCTGCTCAGACTTCGCGAGCGCACCCACAAACGGCAGCTCGGACGTCTTTTGTGTGCCGAGCACCGCGGGATCGATGCCGGCGGCGTGGAGCACGCGCACCCACGCGATCAGCTCGGCGGTGGACGGCTTCTTCTCGATCCCCGGCACCTGGCGCACCTGCTCGAATCGCTTCGTGGCGACTTCAACCAGGCGATCTGCCAGGTTCAGGTGGCCGAGCCGCTCACGCAGGATGGCCTGGAGGCGATCGCCGGCGGGGAACTCGATGTGGTGGAAGATGCACCGGCGCAGGAACGGATCGGGCAGCTGCCGTTCGCTGTTGCTGGTGACGACGACGATGGGCCGTTGCGCGGCCTTGCAGGTCAGGCCCAGCTCCGGGACACGGAACTCCATCCGGTCGAGCTCGTCGAGCAGATCGTTGGGGAAGTCGCGAGGCGCCTTGTCCACCTCGTCGATCAGCACGACGCGGGTCGTCTCCGATCGGATCGCCTCGCCCAGCGCCTGCCACCGGATATAGGATTCCAGGTTCTCGGCGCGGGCGTCGCGCGTCTGTGCGTGATAGAAGCGGAGCAGGTAGTCGAAGTCGTACAGCGTGTCGCGCGCCTGGTGATCGCTGCGCGTGTGGAACTCGAGCACCGGCCCGAACCCGAGCTCGGTGGCGATCGACCACGCCAGCATCGTCTTACCCGTGCCGGGCTCCCCGGTCACGAGGATCGGCTGCTCGACCGCCAGCGCCGTGTTGACCGCCGTGACGAGCTTCGGATCGGCGAGATAGCGTCCCGTTTCACCACGGCTCTGGACGGCGGCGCCCGACGGATTCGAGCCGTCGCCCTTGTAGCGGATCCACGTAGTCCCCCGCGTCATGTCACGCTCCTCGCGTCAGGCATGTAGTCGTCGATGGCTTGAAACACCTCGCGCGGCGTTTTCGGGTTCTGTATTTTGATGCGCCGCAGCAGCCAGGCTTTCTGCGCGTCGTTCAGTTTCATCACGTCGCAGAACTCGTCGAGATCCGCGTCGGTGATGTCGTTGAGCTCGTGCAGGCGGATGGCGGGGAGCACCGGCTTGGCGCCGGTGCGCATCCGGATCATCAGTTGCTCGGCCTCGGGCTTGCCTTCATCCGGGCCTTGCCCCCGCAGCCGCATCCACGTCAACAGGTGCGCGGTCAGGCCGGCGTCGCGCGGCCACTCGATCGGCTGCAGGCATTTGACGTTCATCTGAGCCTGGCACTCGTCGATGAGTTCCGGCAGCCACATCGTGTAGTAGTCGACGAGCGGCTGGTCGACGAAACGGGCGCGCAGGCAGGGGTGGATCATCACGATGTTCGTACGGGCGAGGCGGAGCCCCAGTTCGCGGCCGAGCGACTTCGTCGTCACGTTGAGGGCCCGCGCGAGCGCCTCCCTGAACTCGTCGCGGCTCCGCGGCCGCGTCGGCCAATCGACGATGACGACGCTTCGCGGCGGATCCATCCGCAGCAGGAGCTGGACGCGTTCGAGGAAATGCTCGTGGGCCTGCCCGACGACGCCCGGGACAAGGATGATCTCATGCGACCCGTCGGTGGCGAGATCGTCCACCGTTTTCCACTGCACCGCCCGGTTGCAGCGCAGCGATGGCCGCCCCGACGCGAGCGGCTTCGATCGACGCGGTGGCGGAATCGCCGCGGCCGTCGCCGTGATCGTGCGTCCGCGCAGGCTCCACTCCTCCACGGGGCCAGGCTCGCGCCCGGTGACGGCGCAATGGACCTGCCAGAAGCGCGCATCGTTGTCGACGTCGTCCGTCGGCCAGACGACGCCCGTCATGGCGGTGAGCGCGGGCGGGATGACCATGCGCTCGGGCGCGACTCGAAAGACTGGTACGCGCCTGACGACCTCGGGGTCGAGCTTTCTGAACTGCTCGAGTTCGAACGCGGTCCACTCGCTCCCGAGCCAGGACGGCGACACGAGGAATACTCCGGCGTGGCTGGCGGCGATCGCGCGCTCGATGTCGGCCTGCAGCCGGCTGCCTCCGGTCAGCGAGGCCTCGTCCAGCCACGCGTCGATTCCGGCGTCGCGGAGCCGCGCGGCGAGGTAGCGCGCCAGTTCCGTGTCGGCAGGCGTGTGGGCGTAACTGATGAAGACCTGCATGCCGTCGAGCCCAAAGTATAGTACCCCGGCACCTGCGGACGCGCGTCCGCCGCGCCCTCGTTTTTCACGCGAAAAAACAGCGGGCGAGGGCTCATCGGGGCGTTGTAAGCTGTGCCTCCATGCCAACGATTGGCGACAAGTACGTACTGACCGGCACCGGCCGAAGCGACCACGATCGATTGCGCGTGATCAGCGAGATTCACGACGGCCGCACGCGTGAGCTGCTGCTCCGCGCCGGGTTTGCGCCGGGGCAGCGTTTCGTCGAATTTGGCTGCGGCCTCGGCTACGTGACACGGTGGGCGGCTGGTCAGGGAGCACACGCGACCGGCATCGATCTGAACCCGGAGCAGGTCGCCGTGGCCGACGGCCTCGCGCGCGAGGCCGGTCTGCAGACGGCGCAGTTTCGTCGGGGCAGCGTGTACGAGCCAAACCTGGAGCCTGGCGTGGATATGTCCTACTCGCGCTGGCTGATGGTGCACCTGAACAAACCGGTAGAGGCGATGCGAGCCATCTACAAGATGTTGAAGCCGGGCGGCGTCATGGTCTGCGAGGAGGCGGACGTCAGCGCGGTCTACGCGGAGCCGAGCTCGCCCGCGTATATCGAACTGCGCGAGATTTGCCTGGAGGCAGGCCGCCAGCGCGGTGTCGATTACTCGGGCGGTCGGCGGGCTCATTCGTGGGCGAAGGAAGCGGGCTTCGAGGTCGTTCACGTGGACGCGTATCACCCGCACTACCTGACCGGCGAGCACAAGGGTTTCTGGAACTGGACGATGCGTGCGGTCGCCGAGGGATTGGTCAGCGAAGGCACGTTGACGGCCGATCGTCTCGAAACGCTCGTCGAGGGCATGACCGAGGCGGATGCCTCATCAGACACGGTGGTTGCGCATTGCCGGATGCACCAGCTGATCGCGAGAAAGCCCGCCAGGGCGGCCTGATTTCTCACGCTATCGCCTTACAGGTCAGCCACTTAGACACGAACGCGAGACCGTGCTCCCGTGGCGTCTGAACGATTCAGCAGGAATTTGCGTCAGAGAGCTTACATGCCGGCCGCCTCACCTGGAGAGTCGTTCCGCAAACTCCTTTCACAGCTCACGCAGTTTGCCGCGCATCTTGTCGGGCGCGAATCGCCCTGGGAGCCGGTACGCATGCGAGTGCCGGCCAGCGTGTTCGGGCCAGGCTCGCGGCAGTCGTTCGACAAATACTTCGAGGGCGAGAGCTGCGTGCGAGTCGGGACCATCGACGACATCGTGGCCTGGCTGCAGACCTGCGAATACGTCACCGACCTCGAGTTGTTCCGCGAGCCCGACGTCTGGCAGCATCCCGCGATCTTCGAGAAACGGAAACGAGGCGATTGCGAAGACTTTGCGCTGTGGGCGTGGCGCAAGCTGTCCGAGCTTGGCATCGACGCCGACTTCTGCGTGGGACGCGTGATCTGCGCCGATCGGCCGGAAATCGATCGCCAGCACGCGTGGGTGGTCTATCGCGTCAACGGGACGGCGTTTCTCTTCGAGCCTGCCGCGCACACGGCGGCGAGCATGATTCGCCCGCTGGCCGAGGCGATGGACGAGTACGTTCCGCACTTTGCCGTGAACCAGCGATTCGACACCTATGCGTTTGTCGGCTGTGCGGCCGACTCCCGCCGCTCCAGCCTGAGCCGCCGCGACACCAGTCTCGCGACCTGACGCGCACCGCCGGTTGCCGGAAAGGCGGCGTTCCGCGCTCCTCGATGTCGGAGGGCTTCCGAAATTTCGGAGGCGCGGCCCGTCGCCGGCGCTCGCGCGCGATCCTGCCCATGACGGTCGGTCGGCAGTTCCTCACGACCGGCTGTGACTCTCCGGCGCCATTTCCTTAGGAATTGCCGCGTAATCGCGGCATTTCCCCGGTGCCGCACGGGGGCGTAACGTCCGCGTGACCCGCCTCGCCAGAGGCAAGCGGATTGCAATCTTCATTCTCGTACACAAAGGCACCGGCGGCCGACGCGAGCGCGCTCGCCTTAACAGGAGTCTGCCATGTCCGATCACCCGACCCGTCTCGAGCGCGACCTGCTCGGCGAGAAAGCGGTGCCTGCCGATGCCTATTACGGCGTCCAGACGGCGCGCGGCCTCGACAACTTCCACATTTCCGGCGTGGAGCTCCGCCTCTATCCCGACTTCATCAAGGCCCTGGCCATGGTCAAGATGGCCGCCGCGCGCGCGAACCAGGAGTGCGGCCAGTTCAGCGCCGAGATCCTCAAGGGCATCGAAGGCGCGTGCAAGGAACTGATCGACGGGAAGCTCCACGATCAATTCCGGCTCGACGTCTTCCAGGGCGGCGCGGGCACATCCACCAACATGAACGCCAACGAGGTGATCGCCAACCGGGCGCTCGAGCTGATGGGTCACAAGAAAGGCGAGTACAAGCACTGCGACCCGCACGACCACGTGAACGCGTCCCAGTCCACCAACGACGCGTACCCGACGGCGCTTCATATGGGAATGGCGTTGGGCAACGTGCGCATGCTTGCGGAGATCAAGCAGCTGATCGCGTCCTTCCACGCGAAGGCGCTGGAATTCGACAAGATTTTGAAGATGGGGCGAACACAGCTGCAGGACGCCGTGCCCATGACGCTCGGCCAGGAGTTCAGGGCCTTCGGCGAGACGCTGGCCGGGGAGGTTCGCGCACTCGAAGCCGTGCAGCGCGTGTTGTGCGAAGTCAACATGGGCGCGACGGCCATCGGCACGGGCCTCAACGCGCCAGTGGGCTACGGGCCGAAATGCACGGCGCACCTGGCGACGATCACGGGGCTGCCCGTCTATCTCGCTGACGACCTGATCGAAGCGACGCAGGACACCCAGTCGTACGTGCTGTATTCCTCCTGCATGAAGAGCCTGGCGATCAAGCTCTCGAAGGTCTGCAACGACCTGAGGCTGCTGTCGTCCGGCCCGCGGTGCGGTCTACGCGAGATCAACCTGCCGCCGAAGCAGCCGGGCTCGTCCATCATGCCGGGGAAGGTCAATCCCGTCATTCCGGAAGTCGTGAACATGGTGTGCTTCCGGGTCATCGGCAGCGATCAGACCGTCACGATGGCGGCCGAAGCGGGGCAGCTGCAGCTGAACGTGTTCGAGCCGGTGATGGCGGCCTGCATCTTCGAGGCGCAGACGATGTTCATCAACGCGGCGCGGACGCTGCGTGTGCACTGCATCGACGGCATCACCGCGAACCCGGAGGTCTGCCGCCATTACGTCGAATACAGCATCGGCACGGTCACGGCGCTGAACCCCGTCATCGGCTACGACAAGTCCACGGAGCTGGCAGCCGAGGCGCAGAAGACCGGCCGCGGCATCCTCGAGATCATCCGCGAGCGGAAGATCCTGACCGAGCAGCAGATTGCCGAAGTGCTCGATCCGATGGCGATGACCGGGCAGGGCCGTCCCGCATGACACGAGCCGCCGCCGGGGTTCTTGCGATGCTCGCTGCGCCGGCGCTCCTCGGCGCGGGCGGAGCACCGCAGGCCGGGAATCCGGCCGAGGCCTGGCGAACGTTCGCCGGCAGCTGGTCCGCACGTGGCCCGCGTCAGGTGCTTCCCACCGAAGGCGGTCGTTCCGCCGCGATCGTGCGGCTGTCCGGCGCCGTCGTGCTCGCGAAGAAAGATCTCGGTGGCGGGCTCCTCGGTGAGGCGATCACGTTCGACGATGGGCAGAACCTCAGCGTCGGACGGGCCGTATGGACGGACGCGCGCGGGGATCGGATCTTCAGCGAGCTGAGGGGTGAACCGGTCGCAACCGGCCGCCGCGTCGTGGGCACGATCACCGGCGGTACCGGACAGTACGCCGGCGCGATCGGGGACTACTCGTTGACGTGGCAGTACGTCGCCCAGGACCTCGATGATGTCGTGCAGGGGCGTGCGGTCGACCTCCGCGGACGGTTGCGGAAGGGAACACCGTGACATCGCCCCCCGGCCGAGGGCGGCTCGTGGCGCCCGCTGTGATTTCCGCCGTCATCCTCGGCACGTGGTTCGTCCCGCCGCCAGACGGCCTGACCGTTCAGGCATGGCGGCTCTTCGCGCTGTTCGCCGGCGCCATCGTCTTCGTCGTCGCCAACGCCCTGCCGATCCTGACGGCGTCGGTCATCGCCGTGGCGGCGGCGGTGCTGACCGGGCTGCTCTCGCCGGCGAAGGCGTACGCCGGGTTCGCCAACGGCACCATTCTCCTCATCGTGCTGGCGTTCCTGGTGGCGCGCTCCGTCGTGAAGTGCGGTCTCGGCGCGCGGATCGGCCACCTCCTCGTCAGCCGCTTCGGCCGATCGACGCTGGGACTGTCGTACAGCATCTTTCTCGTGGACGGCCTCATCGCTCCGGCTTTCCCGAGCAACACGGCGCGGTCCGGCGTCATCTTCCCGCTCGCGTTCTCGCTTGCCGATGCGGCGGGCGCGAAACCGGGCGACGAGAGCCGCCGGCGCCTCGGAAGCTTCCTGATGTTCTCGGGCATCGTGAGCCTGAGTCTTTCCTCCGCGCTCTGGCTGACGGCGATGGCGGCCAATCCGATGGGCGCGGAAATCGCGAAGGGCTTCGGCGTCCAGATGGGATTCGGCTCGTGGCTGCTGGCGGCATCGGTGCCGACGATTGCGGGCATCGTGCTGATGCCGCTCGTCCTGTACCGGATCATCTCGCCCGAGCTGACCTCGACGCCCGAGGCGCCGGCGGCGGCGCGCCTCGCGCTCGCCCGGCTCGGACCGCTGCGCCGTGACGAAATCGTGGTGCTGGTCGCCTTCGCCGGCATGGTGTCGCTCTGGGCATCGGCCGCGACGCTGGGACTGGACTCGACGGCGGTCGCATTTCTCGGCCTTGGCGCCCTGCTGGCGTCGGGTGTGCTGACGCTCGAGGACATCAGGCACGAAGGTGACGTGCTCGCGACGTTCATCTGGTTCGCCGTGCTCTTCACCCTGAGCAGCCAGCTCAACGAGCTCGGCTTCATGGGGTTCCTCGGCCAGCGTCTCGCCGAAGCGATGGGCGGCTTCTCGCCGGCGGCGGCGGGCCTCGCGCTGATCGTGGCGTACGTGGTGCTGCACTACGTGTTCGTCAGCCAGACGGCCCACATGCTCGCGCTCTTCGGCGTCTTCCTTGATGTCGGCGTGAAACTGGGGGTGCCGGCGGCGCCGCTCGCCTTTCAATTGTTGTTCGCGACGAACTACTTCGCCGCGATCACGCCGCAGGGCTCGAGCGCGAATCTCCTCTTCGCGGGCAGCGGGTTCCTGTCGCAGCGGGATCTTTATCGCCTCGGCGCCGTCTCAACAGCGTGCACGATGCTCATCTACCTCGTCATCGGAACGCCGTGGCTCAGATTTGTCCTAGGATAGGGGCGCTCTTAAACAGGAAAGGCTCATCATGCGGAATCAGTTCCACCACCGGTCGGCGTCGCTCCTCGGGCTTGTCGCGCTCGTGCTCGTCGTCTTCGTGCCCGGCACGGCCTTCGCGCAGGCCGCGGCCCCGGCCAAGACGGCGCTCCCTACCGTCGTCGTGCTGGCGACCGGCGGAACCATCGCCGGCGCGGCAGGAAGCGACGTGCAGGCGGCGTACACGTCCGGACAGGTCGGCGTGCAGCAGCTGCTCGCGGCCGTGCCCCAGGCCAAGAAGCTCGCCGTGTTGCGGGGCGAGCAGATCTCGAACATCGGCTCGCAGGACATGAACGATGCCGTCTGGCTGAAGCTGGCCACGCGCATCAACGAGTTGACCGCCCAGAACGATGTGGCCGGCGTGGTGATCACGCACGGCACCGACACCATCGAGGAAACGGCCTATTTCCTCAACCTGGTCGTCAAGTCGCGCAAGCCCGTGGTGTCTGACGGCGGCGATGCGGCCCTCGACGGCGCTGTCCGCTGACGGCCCGCTGAACTTCTACAACGCGGTCGCCGTGGCGGCCAGCAAGGAAGCGGCCGGCCGCGGCGTGCTCGTGGTCGCCAACGACTGGATTCACGGCGCGGCGTCGCTGACCAAGACCAGCACCACGGCGGTGCAGACGTTTCTGTCGCCGCTGTCCGGCCTCATCGGGACGGTCGCGTACGGGACCGTCGAGTTCTACCGCGGGCCCGTCGGCCGGCACACCGCCGACTCCGAGTTCTCGGTCGCCGGCGTCACGCAGCTGCCGCGGGTCGACATCGTCATGGCTTACGAGAACATGGACGGCGCGCTCATCGATGCCGCCGTCGCGGCAGGCGCCAAGGGCATCGTCATCGCGGGCGTCGGCAACGGCAACCTGACGGAAGCCGCGGTGAAAACGCTGGCGAAGCACGCGAAGAACGGCATCGCATGCGTCCGCTCCTCCCGTGTGACGACCGGCGTCATCGGCCGCAACGTCGAGCTCGACGACGACAAGCTCGGATTCGTGGCGGCGATGGAGCACAACCCGCAGAAGGCGCGCGTGCTGCTGCGGCTGGCGTTGTTGAAGCAGCGCAACGCGGCGGATCTGCAGCGCCTGTTCACCCAGTACCTGAGAGGTCGTCCCGAGGTCGTCTTCAGGGGAGAGTGTTATGACCATCGATCAACATAGCGGAGAAGACTGGTTGTCGCCGTCGGCGGCGCCCGATGCCCCTGAGGCTCAGGCAGGAGTCGATCGCCGGGCTTTCATGATGCGCAGCGCGCTTATCGGCGCGGTCGCGGTGCTGAACGGTTGTTCCCCTGCCACGCCGCAGCAGGCGGCCGCGCCTCCACCAGCGCCCCCCGTGCCCCAGGGCAGCAAGCTGTCGCCGGAGCTCGACGTCGTCAAGAAATCGAAGGGACCCGTGATGACGACGCTTGACGAGTTCTACAAGGTCGGCCCCGGGCCCTCGAGCTCCCACACGATCGGCCCGATGCGCATCACCTACGACTTCTACCAGCGCGCCACGAAGCTGCCAGCCGACCAGCTGGCGAAGGTCACCGGCATCAAAGTGCACCTGTTCGGGAGCCTGAGCGCGACGGGCAAGGGCCACGGCACCGAGCGCGCGGCTCTCGCCGGCGTGATCGGCAAGGAGCCGGCGACGGTGGAGCCGGAATTTCTCGACAGCCTCGCCGCCGATCCGAACCAGAGCTTTCCGGTGAAGCTGGGGGACAAGACGTTCACGGTGTCGCTCAAGGACATCATCTACGACGCGCCCAAGGGCGACTTCCCGCATCCGAACACGATGACGTGCAAGCTGATGGGCGGCGACGCGGTCGTCTACGAGCTCGAGTACTACTCGGTCGGCGGCGGGTTCATCGAGTGGAAGGGGTATCAGCCGCCGACGAAGGGCGAACCGAAATACCCGTACGCGACGATGAAGGAGCTGCAGGCGCACGCCGAGAAGAACAAGCTCACGGTCGCCCAGGTCGTCATGGCCAACGAGGTGGCGGTTTCGAACAAGAGCGAGGCCGAGATCAACGCGTTCATCGACAAGATCCACAGGGCGATGGTCAATATCGTCAAGGCCGGACTGAAGGCGCCGCAATCGACGCTTCCCGGCCCGATCAAGCTGAAGACGAAAGCCGGCGACGTCTACGCGCGGGCCATGGACGACAAGTACGCGGCTCAGCGGGGCGTTGGCGTCGTCTCGGCGTACGCGCTGGCGGGCTCGGAAGAAAACGCGCGCGGGCATCTGGTGGTGACCGCGCCGACGGGCGGCTCGGCGGGCGTCATGCCGGCGCTGGTGTATGTCCTCGGAGAGGGCGGCCGCAAGCTGCCGCAGGACAAGATCCGGAACGGTTTTCTCGCGGCGGCCGCGGTCGGCTACTTGTGCAAACACAACGCGACGCTGTCGGGCGCGGAAGGCGGGTGCCAGGCGGAGATCGGCGTGGCGTCGGCGATGGGCGCGGCGTTTATCGCGCAGGCGCACGATTTCGGTCATCAGGTCGTCGCCAACGCGGCGGAATCGTCGCTGCAGCATCACCTCGGCATGACCTGCGATCCGGTGGCCGGCTTCGTCCAGGTGCCGTGCATCGAGCGCTGCGCGTTCGGAGCCGTCAAGGCGTGGACCGGGTTCATGATCGCGAGCAACGAGATCCCGGCCAATCGCCGCGTCGATTTCGACACCACCGTCGAGGCCATGGCGCTGACGGCGAAAGAGATGAACGCGAAATACAAGGAGACGTCTGAGGGCGGCCTCGCGGTGTCGGTGGTGCTCTGTTGACAGAGAACGGACCGGCTCTCGGCGCCAGGACCGCGGCCGTCGCGTGGCTGGTGACGGCCGTGTACTACTTCTATCAGTACACGCTCCGCTCGGCGCCGGCCGTGATGATGCCGCAGTTGTCCGACGCGTTCGGCCTCAGCGTGGCGGGCGTCGCGTCGATGGCGGGGCTGTTCTACTACGGGTACTCGCCGTTCAGCCTCGTCGCGGGCGCGGCCATGGACCGGCTGGGGCCGCGCCGTGTCGTGCCGCTCGGCGCGGCGACGGTCGGCGTGGGCGCGCTGCTGTTTGCGTCGGGCAGCCGGGAGGCGGCGAACGTCGGCCGGTTCCTGCAGGGCGCCGGCGGCGTCTTCGCGCTCGTGGGGGCCGCCTATATCGCGACGACCAACTTTCCCGCGTCGCGTGCGGCCACGCTGATCGGGGCGACGCAGATGTTCGGGATGGCCGGCGGATCGGCGGGCCAGTTCGCGGTCGGGCCGTTGATGGCGTCCGGTGTTTCCTGGCGGGGGTTCTGGGCCGGCATGGGCATCCTCGGCCTGGCGATCAGCGCGCTTGTTGTTCGTGCTCCTTCCGGAATCGCCTCGAACCGAACGCCGCGACGATTCGCTGCGCGGGGTGGCCGCCGCGCTCGGGCAGGTGTTCCGGAATCCGCAGTCGATCCTGTGCGGCGCGATCGCCGGCCTGCTGTTCATCCCGACGACCATCTTCGACATGATCTGGGGCGTCCGGTATCTGCAGGACGCTCGCGGGGTCGACTACGCGTCCGCTGTCATGCGATCGGCGTCCGTCCCGCTCGGCTGGATCATCGGCTGCCCGCTTCTCGGCTGGGCGTCCGATCGGATCGGCCGGCGCAAGCCGGTGATCCTGGCCGGCGCCGTCGTGCTCCTCGGCTGCTTCGCGGTGATGCTGTACGGGCAGACAGGCGCTCTCCCGCCGTACCTGCCCGGCATCATCGCCGGAATGGCGAGCGGGGCGGCGATGCTGCCGTACACGGTGATCAAGGAAGCCAACCCGCCGGCGGTGAGCGGCACCGCGACCGGCGTCGTGAACTTTCTCAACTTCACGTTCAGCGCGCTGCTCGGTCCCGTCTTCGGATGGATTCTGGCCGCGATCGGCGGCGGAGCCGCGACGCTCGAGCACTATCAGACCGCCTTCCAGCCTCTCATGTACGGAATCGGGCTGGCGATCGTGCTGACGTTTCTCCTGAAGGAAACCGGTTCGGCCGTTCAACGTCCGGCATCCGGCCGCGGGGCACACACCGTGAGCAAACATCCTGGAACCGGAAAATACGAGCAGCTGCTGGAGCGATGCCGGAGCCTCGAACCCGTGCCCACCGCGGTGGCGCATCCGTGCGAGGAGACGGCCCTGTCCGGCGCGGTCGAGGCCGGCGCAAAGGGCCTGATCGCGCCGACGCTGGTCGGCCCGGAGGCGAAGATCCGCGAGGTCGCGAAGGCGCACGGAATCGATCTCGGGAAGCTGCCGATCGTCGACGTTCCTCACAGCCACGCCGCCGCGGCGAAGGCGGTCGAGCTCGTCCGCCAGGGACAGGCTGAAATTCTCATGAAGGGGAGCCTGCACACCGACGAGCTCCTCGGCGCCGTGGTCGCGCGAGAAACGGGTCTGCGCACGGGCCGGCGCATCAGCCACGTGTTCATCATGGACGTGCCGACCTATCACAAGGTCCTCATCGTCACCGACGCCGCGATCAACATGGCGCCGGGGCTGGAGGACAAGGCCGACATCTGCCAGAACGCGATCGATCTCGCGATCTCGCTCGGCGTCGCCAGGCCCAAGGTGGCGATTCTCGCAGCGGTCGAAACGATCAACTCGAAGATGCCGGCGACGATCGACGCCGCGGCGCTGTGCAAGATGGCCGACCGCGGTCAGATCACGGGCGGCATCCTGGATGGACCGCTCGCGTTCGACAACGCGATCAGCAAGGACGCCGCGCGGATCAAGGGCATCGTGTCGGAGGTGGCGGGCGACCCGGACATCCTCCTCGCCCCGGATCTCGAGGCCGGCAACATCCTGGCCAAGCAGCTCATCTTCCTGGCCAACGCCGAAAGCGCCGGCCTCGTGCTCGGGACACGCGTGCCGATCATCCTGACCAGCCGCGCCGACAGCGTCCGTTCGCGCATCGCCAGCTGCGCGGTCGCGGTGCTCGTGGCCCATGCCCGCCGGGGGACCCGCCGTGGCTGACAACGGCTTCATCCTGGTGCTCAACGCCGGATCATCCAGCCTGAAGTTCTGCGTGTATCTGGCGTCGGCCGCCGACGCCTGGCGGCTCGAGGCCCGCGGCCAGATCGAGGGCATCGGGACCGCGCCGCGGCTCTCCGCCCGCGACGGCGCCGGCGAAGCGCTCGACGATCGACAGCTCGACGCCGGAGTTTCCGACGCGCGCGGGGCCCTGGAAGTGCTGGCGTCGTGGCTCCGCGCTCGCTTTCAGGGGGGCCACGTTCTTGGCGTCGGCCATCGCGTCGTGCACGGCGGGGCCTCGTACGCCGCGCCCGTTCTGATCACGCCGCAGATTCTGGCGGACCTGCGGACGCTGACCCCGCTCGCGCCGCTGCACCAGCCGCACAACCTGGCCGCGATCGATGCCGTCGCGGAGCGGCTTCCGGGCGTGCCGCAGGTCGCGTGCTTCGACACCGCGTTCCATCGCGGGCACCAGGCGGTCGCCGACGTGATTCCGCTGCCCATCGAGATTCGCCGCGCCGGCGTCCAGCGCTACGGATTTCACGGCCTGTCGTACGAATACATCGCCTCGGCGCTGCCGCGGATGGCGCCGGAGATCGCCGCCGGCCGCGTCATCGTCGCGCACCTCGGCAGCGGCGCCAGCCTGTGCGCGATGGTCGGCGGCCGCAGCATCGACAGCAGCTTCGGGTTCACGGCGCTCGACGGTCTCTGCATGGGAACCCGGCCGGGCGCCCTGGATCCGGGCGTCGTCCTGTACCTATTCCAGCAACTCGGGATGTCGGCGAAGGATGTCGAGGCGTTGCTCTACAAGAAGTCGGGCCTCCTCGGCCTGTCCGGGCTCAGCAACGACATGCGCGATCTGCTGGCGAGCACCGAGCCCGCCGCGCGCCTGGCCGTCGACTACTTCGTCTATCGAGCGGCGAAGGAGATTGGCGCGCTGGCGTCCACGATTCGCGGGATCGACGCGCTGGTCTTCACCGCCGGCATCGGCGAGCGCGCGCCCGAGATCCGCCGGCGAATCTGCGACGCGTCGTCATGGCTCGGGATCGACATGGATCTGGAGGCCAACGCGCGTCACGGCCTGCGGATTTCGCTGCCCCGGAGCCGCGTCTCGGTGTGGGTGATTCCGACGAACGAGGAACTGATGATCGCGCGCCACACGGGGTTGCAGCTGGGGCTGGCCCTGAAAGCGTCTTGACCGGAACCGGAGGAGATATGGCGACCAGGCGGCGAATGACGGTGGACGGAAACGAAGCAGCCGCGTCGGTTGCGTATCGCGCGAGCGAGTCGATCGCCATTTACCCCATCACGCCGAGCAGCAACATGGCCGAGCTCTGCGACGACTGGTCGAGCCGGCAGGTGCCGAACCTCTGGGGCGCGGTCCCGGAGGTCGCCCAGATGCAGTCGGAAGCCGGGGCCGCGGGCGCCGTGCACGGCGCGCTGCAGGCCGGGTCGCTGGCGACGACGTTCACGGCGTCGCAAGGCCTGCTGCTGATGATCCCCAACATGTACAAGATCGCCGGCGAGCTGACGCCGTTCGTGATGCACGTCGCCGCGCGCACGCTGGCGACCCACGCGCTGTCGATCTTCGGCGACCACCAGGACGTCATGGCCTGCCGCCAGACCGGGTTCGCGCTCCTGTGCTCGAATTCGGTCCAGGAAGCGCACGACATGGCCGCCGTGGCGCACGCGGCGACGCTCGAGACGCGGCTTCCGTTTCTGCACTTCTTCGACGGGTTCCGCACATCCCACGAAGTCGCGAAGATCGAGGAGCTGACCGACGACGATCTGCGCGCGCTCATCTCCGAGCCGTTGATCTACGCGCATCGGCAGCGAGGGCTGACCCCGGATCGCCCGGTGCTGCGCGGCACGGCGCAGAATCCCGACGTCTTCTTCCAGGCGCGCGAAGCGGCGAATCGTTTCTACGATGTCTGCCCGGAGATCGTCGAGCGCACGATGCGGGCGTTCGCCAAGCTGACGGGCCGGCGCTACGGGCTGTTCGAATACGCCGGCGATCCAGCCGCGGAGCGCGTGATCGTGCTCATGGGATCGGGCGCCGAAACCGCCCACGAAGCTGTGGACTACTTGACCGGGCGCGGCGAGAAGGTCGGCATCCTGAAAGTCCGGCTCTATCGCCCGTTCGCGCGCAGCGCGTTCCTCGCCGCGCTGCCGAAAACCGTCCGCAACATCGTGGTTCTCGACCGGACCAAGGAGCCCGGCGCTCCCGGGGATCCGCTGTATCTCGACGTCGTCACGGCGCTGGCCGAAGCACACGCCGAGGGCGTCTCGCCGTTCCCGGTCCCGCCGCGCGTGATCGCCGGCCGCTACGGCCTGTCGTCGAAGGAGTTCACGCCGGCGATGGTCAAGGCCGCGTTCGACGAGCTCGGCAAGGCCAATCCCAAGCGTCACTTCACCCTCGGCATCGTCGACGACGTGACGCATACGTCGATCCCGTGGGACCCGTCGTTCCGGACCGAGTCGCCGGACGTGTCGGCGTCGGTGTTCTACGGGCTCGGCGCCGACGGCACGGTCGGAGCCAACAAGAATTCGATCAAGATCCTCGGGCAGGAGACGGAGCTGTACGCCCAGGGGTACTTCGTCTACGACTCGAAGAAGTCCGGCGCCATCACGGTGTCGCACCTGCGCACCAGCAAGCAGCCCATCCGCTCGGCCTACCTCGTGAATCGCGCGGGCTTCGTCGCCTGCCACCAGTTCGAGTTCGTGGACAAGATCGACGTCCTCGAGCACGCGGCGGACGGCGCCGCGTTCCTGCTGAACGCGCCGTTTGCCGCGGCCGAGGTCTGGGATCACCTGCCGAGCGAACTGCAGGAGCAGATGATCGAGCGGAAGATCCGGTTCTTCGCGATCGACGCCTACGACCTGGCGAAGCGCGCCGGGATGGGCACGCGCATCAACACGATCATGCAGACGTGCTTCTTCAAGATCTCCGGCCTGCTGCCGGCAGACGACGCGATCAAGTACATCAAGAAGGCCATCGAGAAAACGTACGGTAAGCGAGGCCCCGAGGTCGTGCGCCGGAACTGCGAGGTCGTCGATCAGTCGCTGGCGCAACTGCACGAGATTCCCGTGCCGGCCAAGGTCACGGCCGGACACCGGCGTCCGCCGCTGGTGTCGGAACTCGCGCCGGATTTCGTGCAGAAGGTGACGGCGGTGATCCTCGCGGGAAAGGGCGATCTGCTGCCGGTGAGCGCGTTTCCCGTGGACGGGACGTGGCCGATGTCCACGGCGAAATGGGAGAAGCGCAACCTGGCGCTCGAGATTCCGGTCTGGGACGCCAAGATCTGCGTCCAGTGCAACCAGTGCGCGCTGGTGTGCCCGCACGCGGCCATTCGTGCGAAGGTCTACGACGAGGGCGCGCTCGCCGGAGCGCCCGGGACGTTCAAGTCCACGCCGTACAAGGGCAACGAATACAAGGGCCAGCTCTACACGATCCAGGTCGCGGCGGAAGACTGCACCGGCTGCAATCTCTGCGTCAACGTCTGTCCGGCCAAGGATCGGACGAACCCGAAACACAAGGCCATCGACATGCACCCGCAGGCGCCGCTTCGGGAACCCGAGCGCGCGAACTACGACTTCTTCCTCAACCTGCCCGAGGTCGATCGGACGACCATCCCGAAGCTCGATCACAAGGGCTCGCAGTTCCTCGAGCCGTTATTCGAGTATTCGGGCGCGTGCGCGGGCTGCGGCGAGACGCCGTACCTCAAGATGCTCACCCAGCTCTTCGGCGACCGGCTGCTCATCGCCAACGCCACCGGGTGCTCGTCGATCTACGGCGGCAACCTGCCGACCACGCCGTACACGACCAATCGCGACGGGAGAGGTCCGGCCTGGGCGAACTCGCTGTTCGAGGACAACGCCGAGTTCGGATACGGCTTCCGGATGGCGCTCGACGGCCACGCGGCCGCCGCCCGGGGGCTGCTCCAGCACCTGGCGCCGCAGGTGGGCGAGGGCCTGGTCCAAGCCATTCTTGACGCGAATCAGTCGAACGAGGCGGGCATCGCCGCTCAGCGCGAGCGCGTGGTGGCCCTGCGTCGTCAACTCGCCGCCGTGCAGTCGGCGGCGGCCCGCCGGCTGGAAACCCTGGCCGACTACCTGGTGAAGAAGAGCGTGTGGCTCGTCGGCGGAGATGGCTGGGCGTACGACATCGGCTATGGCGGCCTCGACCACGTCCTCGCCAACCGGCGCGACGTCAACATCCTCGTCATGGACACCGAGGTCTACTCGAACACGGGCGGCCAGGCGTCGAAAGCGACGCCGCTCGGCGCCGCCGCCAAGTTCGCCGCCGCCGGGAAGACGGTCGGCAAGAAGGATCTGGGTCTTCTCGCCAACATGTACGGACACGTCTACGTGGCGAAAGTCGCCTTCGGCGCCAAGATGGCGCAGACGACCCAGGCGTTCCTCGAGGCCGAGTCGTACCACGGGCCGTCGCTGATCATCGCCTACAGTCACTGCATCGCGCACGGCTACGACATGGCGAACGGCGCCTCACAACAGAAGCTCGCGGTCGATTCCGGCGTCTGGCCGCTGTATCGCTTCGATCCGCGGCGCGTCGAGAAGGGGGAACCGCCATTGCACCTCGATTACGGTCCGCCAAAAACCAAGGTGGCCGACTACCTGCGCAACGAGTCGCGTTTCCGGATGGTCGAGCGCGCCGACCCGGCCCGCTACAAGGCCTTCGTCGCCGAGTCGCAGGCGGCCGCTCAGCGCCGCTATGCCGTCTACCAGCAGCTCGCGGGGGTCACGGTGCCGATCATCAAGCCGGAGGCCGAAGCGCCCGTTGTGGCCGCGGCATCTGCGCCAGCCGGATCGAAGGAGGAGTGATGGATCTCAGCACCACCTATCTCGGGATGCGGCTGCCGCATCCATTGATTGTCGGCGCCGGGCCGCTCGGCGATGACCTGGACGTCGTGAAGGCGCTCGAGGACGCGGGAGCGGCGCTGCTGGTGCTGCGCTCGCTCTACGAGGAAGAGATCACCGGCGAGCAGATGGAGGCGTTCTTCAACGCGGAAAGCCACAGCGACTCGTTCGCTGAAGCGGACACCTTCGCGCCCGAACCCACGATGGCGCTCGGGCCCGACGAGTACCTCGAGCATCTGCGCCAGGTCAAGGCGGCCGTCCGCATCCCGGTGATGGCCTCGCTCAACGGCGTCACGCCCGGCGGGTGGATCGACTACGCGCGCCTGCTCGAGCAGGCCGGCGCCGACGGGCTCGAGCTGCACATCTACCACGCCGCCAGCGACATGTCGTTGAGCGCCGCCGACGTCGAACGCCAGGCCATCGAGATCGTGCGCGAGGTCAAGCGCAGCGTGCGAATTCCGGTCGCGATCAAGATGGCGCCGCTGCTCACCGCGTTCGCGCATTACGCCAGTCAGCTGGACAAGGCCGGCGCCGACGGGCTGGTCATGTTCACCCGCTTTCACCGGATTGACATCGACGTCAAGGAGCTCGAGGTCATTCGCTCGATGCCGCTGTCAGATTCGTCGGAGCTGCCGATGCGCCTCCGCGGCGCCGCCGCGCTGGCGGGGCGGGTCAAGGCCTCAATCGCGCTCACCGGCGGCGTCCACACCGGCCTCGACGTCATCAAGGGGACCATGGCCGGCGCGCACGCGACGCAGCTGGTTTCCGCGCTTCTTCGCCACGGGCCCGGCCACTTGCGCACTGTACGACGCGAAATCGAGGCGTGGATGCAGGAGCACGAGTGGAGCTCGCTCGGCGAGATGCGCGGCAACATGAGCCTCGAGCGGATACCCGACCCGGCCGCATACGAGCGGGCGAACTTCCGCATGGCACTGCGGTGATGCAGGCGGCGGATTTCCGGCGGCCTTGCACGATTTTTTACGATGCCGCGCCTGTACTGCGGCGACAATTGCGGCCTAGAATGGACGCCCGATGGAATCGTGCACGAACGCGCGAAGTCCGGATGACGCCGCGATGACACGCGCATCGCGGCGATGGAGGATCGTCGTGCAGCAACGACTGTGGCTGGCAGCGGCGCTGGTCTACGGGGCCGCCGTCTTCTTCGGTTCTCAAACCTCGCGCGCGCAGGCGCCGCCCGCGCATCCACCGGGCTACGTCGGCAGCGACACATGTCTCGCCTGCCACGACGACAAGGCTCAAACGCTCAAGGGAACACCGCACGCCCAGGCGAAGAATCCGCGCTCGCCGGAGGCCACGCAGGGGTGCGAGAGCTGCCACGGACCCGGCCAGGCGCACGTGGACGACGATGCGAAGGGGCACATCCGGAAATTCGGGGAGATCAAGTCCGGCGAAATCAACCAGACCTGCCTGTCGTGTCACAACCGGGGCGAGCACGCCGGGTGGGAAGGGAGCACGCACGAGCGGCGGGATCTGAACTGCACGACCTGCCACAGCGTGCACAGCCCGAAGGCGGCCGCCCACCAGCTGGTGAAGGCGACCGAGACCCAGCTGTGCGCGACCTGCCACCGCCTCCAGGTGGCAAAGACCGAACGCGCGGTCGCGCACATGCCGGTGCGCGAAGGCAAGATGTCGTGCTCGTCGTGCCACAACCCGCACGGATCGATCAGCAACGTGAAGGCGCTCAAGGTCGGCAGCTCCGTGAACGAAACCTGCTACAGCTGTCACGCCGAGATGCGCGGCCCGGTGCTGTGGGAACACGCGCCGGTCCGCGAGAACTGCACGACGTGTCACGATCCGCACGGTTCGTCCAACGACCGCATGCTCGCCGTGCGGATGCCGATGCTCTGTCAGCGTTGTCACGTCGCGTCAAGCCATCCGTCAAGCATTTACGATAACAACGCCATCACGGTGAAGAAGAGCAACCGGATGTTCGGGCGATCGTGCATGAACTGCCACCAGAACATCCATGGCTCCAATCACCCGTCCGGCCAGTTCTTCATGCGATAGGGAGGAGCCCATGCGAACAGCCATGATCGTCCCTATCATCTGCGCCCTCGGGCTGGCGGTGCCATCGGCCGCACGCGCACAAGCCCCACCCTCGTTGACGAACGGGCCGGCGGATTCAGGGGCCGCCCACGGCACCGGCCGCGCCGCAGGCCAGCACGCCGGCGCCCGCACGCTGGCCTCGACGAATCGCGCAGCCTGTTCGACGAGACCTGGCGGCAGTTCCAGATCGGCGGCCGGTTCACCGGCGTCGACGGCGACCCGGCCCGGTTTCAGCGCTACCAGGACCTCCGCAGCGGCGTGCTCTTCACCGACGCGCGTTACGGCAAGGAAGATTCCGGCGGCAACTGGCTCTACCGTGTCGCTGCGGACAACGTCGGGTATCGCGATCAGCGCTATTTCGGCGAATACGAGCGCACCGGCAAGTTCCACATCACCGGCCTGTGGGACGAGATCCCGCAGTTCTACAGCGTGGACACCAAGACGCCGTACTCGATGACCGGCAATCCGCTGCTGCTCGACGATGCGGCGCAGCGCGCGGCCCAGAACGGCGCGGGCCTGTCGGTCTACCCGCCGATCTCCCCGCAGTTCGACCTCATGGAGCGGCGCGACATCGGGAAATTCAACCTGAGGGCGACGCCGACGCCCAACCTCGACGTGACCGCCGCGTTCACGAGCACGCGCCACCGCGGCGAGCTGCCCTGGGGCGGGTCCTTCGGCTTCTCGAACGACGTCGAGGTGGCGCTGCCGTACGACTCGCGGACGAACGACCTCACGCTCGGCACCGAATGGACCAACGGCCGCCAGATGCTGCGCGTGGCGTACGACGGCTCGTGGTTCAACAACCTCGATGACACGCTGACGTGGGACAGCCCGCTTCGCCTCACCGATTCGTCGGGCGCGCCCGGCAGCGGACGCATGGCGCTGTGGCCGACCAATTCAGCGCAGACGGTGAGTGCGCCGGGTACTCCAAGTTCGCGCACCGCACGCAGATCACCGGTTTCATCTCGTTCGGCGTCTTGGAACAACAACCAGCCTCTGCTGCCGTTCACCGATCAACTCGGCGCTGCCGACCATCGCGCTGCCGAGGACCACGCGCGGAGGCGGACGCCCACGTCTTCACGACCAACCTGAACCTGGTCTCCCGTCCAAAGACGGACTGGGAATTCACCGCGCATGCGAAGGTGTACGACTACAACAACAACACGCCGCCTACGACTATCACGCAGTACGTCTCCTACGACTTCGTCCGTCGGCACGTCCCCGACCGGCGGCCCGCAGCTCTACGCGCATAACCGCACGACCTTCGACGCCGACGCCACCTACACCGGCGTCAAGCCGGTGGCGCTGAACGTCGGCTACACGCGGAACAACACCGGCTACGATCTCCGCATCTTCGACAGCACGGGTGAAAACGTCCTGCGCCTGTCGGCCGACGCGATGGGCACGCAGTGGGCCACGTTCCACGCCAAGTACGAGTACGGGAGCCGCACCGGGTCGGACCTCAATCAGAAGCTGCTCGTGCAGATCGGCGAACAGCCCGACATGCGCCACTACGATCTCGCCGACCGGAACCGCAACCAGTTCACGGGGATTGTCGATTTCGTCCCGGACGATCGGTGGACGTTCAGCGTCTCCGGCGGCGTGGGCACGGACGACTACCCCGACACCAACCTCGGGTTGCAGCACACGACGTTCCGGACGGTATCGGTCGGCGCCGACTTCCACGATCCCAACAGCGGCATCAGCGCGGGCGGGAGCTACAACCTGGAACGCTACTCGGGCCTCCAGCGCTCGCGATCCGCCAGCTCGGATCCGGCCCAGTTCAACGATCCGAATCGCAACTGGACCGCTGACACCGCGGAGACCGTGAACTACTTTTCAATCTACGTGTCGCCGCCGAAATTCGGGGAAAAAACCGAGGCGCGGCTGTCCTACGATTTCAGCTATGCGGAGGGCAGCTACCTGTATACCGTCGTCGCCGGCGGACCGTTGCCGCCGCCCTCCCAGCTCCCGAACGTATACAACAAGCTGCAGCAGCTGCACGTCGAGGTGAGACACCGGCTGTCGCACAAGCTGGTGCTGACGGGCACGTATCTCTTCGAGCCGTTCCGCGTCTACGACTTCGCCTTCGACCCGTCCGTGGTCAACGGCATCGTGCAGCCGAGTTCGCTGGTGCTCGGGTACGTCTACCGGCCCTACACCGCGAATTCGGGTATGGTGGGCCTGAGGTACTACTGGTAGAACAGCCAAGGTCAGCACGTCTCCGGAGGATTAGATGACATTCAGAACGATGACGAGTCTGTTCGTGATCACTCTCGCCTTCACTGCCCGTACGGCGTTGCGGCGCAGGGCGATGCCAAGCAGGGAGCGAAGGTTTACACCGCGCAGAAATGCCAGGTCTGCCATAGCATCGCCGGCAAAGGCAGCAAGGCCAACCCGCTGGACGGCGTCGGGGCGAAGCTGTCGGCCGACGAGACGCGGCAGTGGATCATGAACCCGACCGAGATGGCAGCCAAGGCGAAGTCGACCAAGAAGCCGCCGATGGCCAACAAGTACGCGTCGCTGCCGGCCGCGGACCTCGACGGGCTCGTCGCCTACATGCAGAGCCTGAAGTAGGCGACGTGACGAGGCGGGAAGCGCTCTCCCATCCGCTCGCGTTCACGGGCGTGGTGATCACGACGGTCGCGGCCGTCCTGTTCATCACGCTGCTGCTCGCGGCCCTCGCTGGGATGCTGACCAACCCGTACGCGGGTCTGGTCGTGTTCGTGGCCCTTCCCGCGCTGTTCGTCATGGGCCTGGTGCTGATCCCCGTCGGAGTGCGGAGGCAGCGCCAGGCGGTGCTGCGCGACCCCAGCGCCGCCGCCGACTGGCCGGTCGTGGATCTGCGGGTCGCTCGGGTGCGGCAGACGACGCTCCTCGTCATCGCCCTCACCGCCGTCAACATCGTCATCGTTCTGCTGGCCGGGTACGGCGGCCTGCACTGGATGGAGTCGCCGAGCTTCTGCGGCCAGACGTGTCACACGCCGATGCGACCGCAGTTCACGGCGTGGCGCGCCGGCCCGCACGCGCGCGTGGCCTGCGTCGACTGCCACATCGGCGAAGGCGCGAAAGGGTTCGTCCACGCGAAGATGGGTGGTTTGCGGCAGCTCGTCGAGCTCGCGACCAATTCCTATTCGAGGCCAATCCCGCCGGGCGCCGCGATGCCTCCCGGTGCGCAGGCCCTGACGTGCGGCGGTTGTCATCAGCCCGGGCGGCCCGTCGGCGACCGCATGCGCTTCATCCGGGAATACGCAGACGATGAGGCAAATGCCGAGACGGTGACCACGCTGCAGATGCACGTCGGCGGTGTTCCGTCGTCGTCGGCTGGCCCCGCCATCCACCGCCACGCCGATCCCGCCATGCGCATCGAGTACGTGGCGACCGATGAATCGCGCAAGACTATTCCGTACGTCAAGGCGACCGACGCGAGCGGTAAGGTGCGGGAATACCGCGCGCCCGATACGACGGACCAGATGATTCGCGACGGCAGCCGTCACACGATGGACTGCATCGACTGCCACAACACGGTCGGACATCCGTTCGCGCAGACGCCGGAACGCGCGCTCGATCAGGCCATCGCCGCGCAACCTGCGGCCCGCGGGATTCCGTTCGCTCGACGCGAAGGCATCCGTCTGGTGAAAGCGTCGTACCCGAGCCCGGAAGCCGCCGATCGCGCGATCGACGAGGGTCTGCGAGGGTTCTACAAGTCTCGTGGCGGCTCCATCGATCAGACGGCCCTGGCGCAGACCGTGGCTGCCGTCCAGGGCGCATATCGCCGCAACGTGTTTCCCGACATGAAGGTCACGTTCGGGTCCTATCTCGACAACAAGGGCCACGTCACTTCGGACGGCTGCTTCCGCTGCCACGACGAGTCGCACACCGCCGGCGACGGGAAGACGATCAGCGCCGACTGCGAGCTGTGCCACAAGCAGATCGACGACGCGTCCTGACATGGAATCGACTGCGGCATTTCTCCACGATTTTCCAGCCCTGTGCCTGTTCCTGAGCATCCTGCTCGGAACGATCATCGGACGGTTTCACTTCAAGGGCGTCGGCTTCGGCTCCGTCGTCGGAACGCTGATTGCCGGCATCGTCATCGGCATCGTGGCGAAACCTGAACTGCCCGACTTGCTGCGCTGGGCGTTCTTCTACCTGTTCCTCTTCTCGATCGGCTACTCGGTCGGCCCTCAGTTCTTCGGCAGCCTGAAGAAGGACGCGGTGCCGCAGATTGTCGTGGCGCTGGTCGTGGCCGTCAGCGGCCTGGCTGCGGTGATCGCCGTCTCCGCGATATTTGGCTTCGACGAAGGCCTGGCCGTCGGGCTGCTCTCGGGCGGCATGACCCAGTCCGCGGCGCTCGGCACCGGGTTGAGCGCGATCGCCGAGTTGCCGATTTCCGAAGCGGCGAAGGCCGCGCTCACGGCCAACGCCCCGCTCGCGGACGCCATTACCTACGGGTTCGGCGACCTCGGCCTGATCCTGTTCCTCACCTGGCTCGGCCCGAAGATCATGCGGGCGGACCTGAGGAGCGAGGCGAAGGAGCTCGAACAACAACTCTCGGGTGGAAAGTCCGGTCCGACGTTTTCGGCCGCGCATCTCAGCCTGCGGGCGTACCGCCTCGGCACCAACGCGGCCGCTGCGTCGAACCTCGCGGCGCTCGAAGAGCGCTACGCCGCCGACCGGTTGTCCGTGCAGCGCGTCGAGCGGGACGGCGAGCTGCTCAAGCTCGGACCAACGCTGGCGCTGAAGCCCGGCGATCGAATTGTTGTCTCCGCGCGCCGGACGGCGTTCCTCCGGCTGGAGGGCGACATCGGACCGGAGATCGACGACGCGGCGCTGCTGTCGGTGCCGGTGCAGACGGTGTCGGTCGTCGTGACCAGCGCCGGCGTGAACGGCACCACGCTCGAATCGCTTGCGCAGGACCCGAACGCGCGCGGCGTCTATCTCGAATCGCTTCAGCGAGGCACCGAGCTGATGCCGCGCGAGCCGTGGACGGTCGTGCAGCGTGGCGACATCCTGCGGATCGTCGGCGCGCCTGACGACGTCGAACGCGCCGGAAAACACATCGGGTTCGTCGAACGCGACTTGTCGAAAACGGATCTGACGTTTCTCGCCGCAGGGATCTGCGCCGGCATGCTGCTCGGTCTGCTGAAGCTCAGCGCCGGCGGCGTCGTCCTTGGACTCGGCACGGCCGGTTCGATCCTGGTGGTCGGTCTCGTCGCCGGGTGGGCCCGGAGCCGCTATCCGGTGTTTGGCGCCATTCCCGACCCGGCGCAGCGGCTGCTGATGGACATCGGCCTGATCGTCTTCATTGCCGTCGTGGGCATGCACGCCGGGCCTCACGCCGTCGAGGCGTATCGCACGAGCGGCGGCCAGTTTTTTGCCAGCATCTTCCTCGCCGGCATGATCGTCACGGTCGTGCCGCTGGCCGTAGGCACGATCGTCGCCCGCTACATGCTGAAGATGAGCCCGCTGATGACCCTGGGCGGTCTCGCCGGCGCCCAGACCTGCACGCCCGGCTTGAATGCGTTGCGGGAGGCGAGCGGCAGCAACATCGGCTCGCTGGCTTATACGGTGCCGTACGCGATCGGCAACATCCTGCTCACCGTGTGGGGGCCGGTCGTCGTGGCCATCGTCCATGCCATGCGGACGCCCTGAAGAAGAAAAAGATGAAGCGCGGGTTCGACGTTCTCCGTGACAAGACGCTCAATCGATCCATCACCTTCAGCCCGAAGGAACGGGATCGTCTCGGTCTCACGGGACTGCTGCCGTACAACGTGTCGACGTCGCGACAGATGGTCCATCGGATGATCGCGAACCTCGAGCGCCTGCCCCGCGACATCGATCGATATTCGCTGCTCTCGTCGCTGCAGGAGAAAAACGAGCAGCTGTTCTACCAGACGCTGATCGCCCACATCGAGCAGCTGCTGCCGATCATCTACACGCCGACGGTTGGCGAGGCCTGCCGTGAGTTCTCACACATCGCGAGAGAACCCAAGGGCTTCTTCATCACCCCGAAGGATCGCGGGCGCATCCGGAAGATTCTGGGCAACTGGCCGCAGCGGGACATCCGCGTCATCGTCGTCACCGACGGTCAGCGGATCCTGGGGCTGGGCGACCTCGGTGCCAACGGCATGGGCATCCCGATTGGCAAGCTCGCGCTGTATACCGCCTGCGCCGGCATCGATCCGAAGGCCTGTCTTCCGGTGACGCTCGACGTCGGCACAAATAACGAGGAACTGCGCAACGACGCGCTCTACCTCGGCTACCCGCGCCGGAGGCTGGAAGGCAAGGCGTACTTCGACCTGGTCGACGAATTCGTGACCGCCGTGCAGTCGCGCTATCCGAATGCGCTGATCCAGTTCGAGGATTTCCTGACGCCGAACGCGTACGCCCTTCTGAACAAGTACAGGGAGCGGGTGCTCTGCTTCAACGACGACATCCAGGGCACGGCTGCCGTGGCGCTGGCCGGCGTGTACTCCTCGACGCGTGTCACGGGCCTGAAATTCAGCGATCTGCGGATCATGTTTCTTGGCGCGGGGTCGGCGGCCACCGGGATCGCCGATCTGATGACCGCGGCATTCGTGGACGCGGGCCTCGCCCCCGACGAAGCCCGGCGCCGCCTCTGGTTCGTGGACGTGAACGGCCTGGTCGTCAAGGAGCCGCACGGATCTGATGCCGCACAACCTGCCGTACGCGCACGAGCACCGGCCTCTCGGCTTCCTCGACGCGATCGAGGCGATCCGCCCCCAGGTTCTGATTGGGGCGACGGGTGCTCCGGGGACGTTCACGCAGGCGGTGATCGAGCGGATGAGCGAGATCAACCCGCGGCCGGTGATTTTCGCGCTGTCGAACCCCACGTCGCGGGCCGAGTGCACACCGGAGCAGGCGTACGGCTGGTCAGGCGGCCGGGCGCTGTTCACCAGCGGAAGCCCGTTCGCACCCGTCACCTACGGTGGCAAGGTGCTCCGGCCGGCACAGGGAAACAACGCGTACGTGTTCCCCGGGATCGGCCTTGGCGCCGTGGCGTGCCGCGCCCGCACGCTGCCTGACGAGCTGTTCCTGGAGGCCGCGCGTACGCTCGCGAACCTGGTGCGGCCGAAGGATCTCGACGAAGGCGCGCTCTACCCGCCCCTGCGCGATATCCGCAAGATCTCGCTGGCCATCGCCGCGGGCGTGGCGACGATGGCCTACTCGATGAAACTGGCGCGGCGTCCGCGTCCCCGAAATATCAGGCAGAGCATCGCGGCGCTCATGTATCACCCGTAGCCCGTCGTCCGCAAATGAAACCTGCTCTAGACTGTAGAAGCAAGTGACACAGGGAGGAAACCTGATGAAAGTGTTGATCGCCGGAGTGATGAGTGTGATCGGGGCCGCGGTACTGAGCGCGCAACTGCCGACGTACGGCGTCACCGTCACGGTGGCGAAAGGCGTGGATCCCGCGAAGTTCAAGACGTATTCGTGGATAAAGGGCGGCCCGTCGCCCGACAAGACGGTTGACGCGCAAATCGTCGCCGCGGTGGACAAGGAACTGCCGGGCATCGGCCTGATGAAGGCGGCGGTGTCAGGAAAGCCTGACGTGCTCGTGACCTATTACTCGCTCAGGCGCACGGACGTGAACCTCGAGGCGAAGCCTGACAGTACGGGCAAGCTGCCGCAATATCCTGTGGGCACGCTGCTGGTCGCGTTCATGGATCCGGGCACTCGCAAGCGGGTGGTGCAGCTGCGTACGGACAAGCCGCTCGACGCTGACCCGGCGAAGCTCGAAGCCGGCATCAACGCCGCGGTGACGGAGATGTTCGCGAAGTATCCGACGCGGCAGAAGAAGTGACCGCGGCGGGCCGCGTGATCATTTCTTCTGCGTGAACGCGTCTTTGACCTGCTGCTCGATGCTCTTGTAGTTCTTCGAGAGGGTCTTCTCTTCTTCCTCGGTCAGGATCCGGAAGGGCACGCGCACCACGCTGTTCTGGAACTTCACGTTGAGCCAGTGCTGGCCATACGCGATGCCGCCAGGGATCTTGAAATAGAGACGGCCGACGCAGGCGCGATCGCTGCTGAGATCCACGATGTCCTGCGGGAGCGCACGAGAGCCCAGATCGGGAAAGAAACCGATGCCGCACGCGCGGTGCGCGTCCGGCGGAAAGTAGTTGATGGAGTCGCGCTGGACCTTCGCCCGCTGCTGAATCGCCTGGACGTTTCCCGACCGTTGCTCGGTGATTGGCGGCAGCGGAAGCGTCTTGCCGTCGGGCGTTTCGAGCGACAGCGCGTCGCGGGTCAACCGGTAGTCCGGCGTCTTGTCGCGAACCGTCATGCCGATCTCGAGGAGCATCCACTCTTCGCCAACCGAACGGTTGGAGGCCTGGTATCCGAGGATCACGTAGCCTTCGTTGTTGTACGCGGCCCGGACGAACTTCCCCTCCATCGTCATGATCTGCGGAACCCCGGGCTTGGGAATCTGCACGACCACCTTGTCCTTGTCCTGCGCCCGGGCATCGCCCTTCGCCTGAAGGACACACAGCGACATCGCTCCGACGAGGGCCGCTACCAATGGACGCCTGCTGTTCATACGGTCTCCTTCAAGGGTGATCGGACGCGCCGGCGGCAAGCCGGCAGAATCCAGCCAGCCGCGACTCGGTCGCCACGGTAGCACGAGAAGCCTGTCCCCGCAGGAAAATCGAGCGAACCTCCGAACTCCGAAGAGTCGGAGTCCGAAACGTCCAACTACTCGGTCTTACGGCACGTAAGCCGATGCGACTGGTATTTCAGTTGCTACTGCGGCTGCCGGAATGACGTATCTTGATCGTAACGAGAGATGATCCCCGAGAAGACGATCTGCGTCATTCTGGCAGGCGGCATCGGCTCGCGGCTGAATCCTTTGACTGCCGAACGGGCCAAGCCCGCGGTGCCGTTCGGAGGCCGATACCGCATCATCGACTTCACGCTCAGCAACTGCCTTCACTCCGGCCTCCGCCAGATTCTCGTGCTGACGCAGTACAAATCTCACTCGCTTCAGAAACATTTGCGGGACGGATGGTCCGTCTACAACCCCGAGCTCGGGGAATACATCACGCCCGTCCCGCCGCAGATGAGAACCGGAGCGTCCTGGTACACGGGCACCGCTGACGCCATCCACCAGAACCTCTATCTGCTCGAGCGCAGCGGCGCCGAGTGGGTGCTGATTCTGGCGGGCGACCACATCTACCGCATGGACTACGCGGCGATGTTGAACCACCACCGCGATTCAGGCGCCGAGGCGACGGTGGCGTGTCTGACGGTGGGTGTCGACGAAGCGAAGTCCTTCGGGGTGATGACGGTCGATGCCGATGGCCGTATCCGTTCGTTTCTCGAGAAGCCCGAGCGTCCTCCGGACAGCCCGGGCGATCCGGGGCACGTGCTGGCCTCGATGGGCGTCTACGTCTTTCCCGTGAAGCTCCTCATCGACTTGCTGCGCCACGATGCCGCGCTGGCCGACTCCGCTCACGATTTCGGCAAGGACATCCTGCCCTCGATCGTGAGCACGCACCGGGTGGTCGCCTATCGCTTCGGCGGCGCGAGCGGCCGCGTGACCGCCGACCGCTATTGGCGGGACGTGGGAACGATTGACGCGTACTACGAAGCCAACATGGACCTGCTCCAGCCCGTGCCGCCGATCGACTTGTATCAGGGGGACTGGCCGATCCGGACGTACGAAGGCCAGCATCCGCCGGCTCGCAGCGTGCCGGGCCGATCCGGACGCGAAGCCGAGATCGTGAACTGCATGCTGGCCTCGGGCACCCTGATCGTCGGCGGGACGCTGCGGCATGCGATTCTCTTCCCGAGCGTTCGCGTGGAACAGGGCGCGGTGGTCGAGAACTCGCTGCTCTTCGAGGGTGTCACCGTCGAGGAGGGCGCCCACCTGCATCGCTGCATCGTCGACAAGGGCGTGACGATTCCGGCCGGGGAGCGGATCGGGTTCGACCCGGCAATGGATGCGAAGCGCTTCACGGTGTCTGAGGGCGGCGTCGTGGTGATCCCGAAGTGCTACTCCTTCAGCGCCGGTTCCTGACGGCCGGGCCCCTCCTTCTGCAGTCTCCCGACAGCGGCGCCCTCAGTCTTCTTTGATCGGCTCCGCGAACCGGCTGGACCGATCATGTAAGATCGCGCGAATCGTTCCCCCTTTGCGTACGCCAGACGGTTCCCGTGAGTGCCCGTGAACGAATCGAGGAGGCCGGCTATGGATCGCACCAGACGCAAGCTGCTGAAGGCGGGAGCCGCGGCGACGGCGATGGCCGCGGCGCCGCGCATGTTTGCTCAACAGAACGGAAAAGGAGGGGGTGCCATGTCCTTCTACGAAAAAGGCCCGGTGCGCATTCACTACGAGGAGGCCGGTTCGGGCTTCCCGTTGCTGCTCATTGCCGGCGGCGGGTTGAACTCGACGATCTCCGGCTTCCGAACCAATCACCCTTTCAATCCGATCGAGGAGTTCAAGGGCGAATACCGCTGCATCGCATCCGACCTGCGCAACGCCAACGAGGGGCAGTCCTCGGGCCCGCTCGAGATCGGCCGGCCGTGGGATGCGTACGCCGACGATCAGCTCGGTGTGATGGATCACCTGCGCATCGACAAGTTCATGGTGATGGGTTTCTGCATCGGCGGCCCCTTCATCTGGAACCTCCTGAAGCGAGCGCCCGATCGAATTGTCGCGGCCGTGCTGGCGCAACCGAGCGGGTCGCGTCCTGAGCAGCGCGACCTCTTCTACGAGAACAACATCAAAGGCTGGGGCCCCGACTTTGTTAAGCGCCGGCCCGACATCACGATGGAGATGGTGGACAAGTTCCTCACGAAGATGTACCGCACCAATCCCGATTTTGTGTTCACCGTGTCGCGCGATTTCGTCCGCACCTGCCAGACGCCCGTGCTGATCCTGCCGGATGATATTCCGGCGCATCCGTACGCGGTCGCCATGGAGGCCGCGATGCTCGCGCCCAAGGCTGAAGTCAGCATCTTCCCGTGGAAGGAGCCCAAAGAGCGCATTCCGCTGGCGGTGCGCCAGATCCATTCCTTCCTGCGGGCGCATCGGCCCGCGTCAGCGTGAGCGCGAATGTCTCGAACACGATTCAGAACTCGCAGCGAGCGAAGTGAGTAATGCCACGAGGTGAGCCAATGCCGGGTTCAGCATTCGCCAGGATCTCGGTGACCGCGTTGATCGTTGTCGTCGGGATCGGGCTGCAGGGATCCCGCGTGCAGACGCAGCAGCGTGGGGGCACGGCCCAGACGGACAAGATCGCGCCCGTCAACAGCGGCGCCAATCCCTACCGTGCCATCCGCGACTGGGCGCAGCTGCAGTCGGAGGCGCGGCCGTGGGGTGGCTCGAACGGCGTGGCGATCGATCGCGACGGCAAATCCGTGTGGGCCACCGACCGATGCTCGCCCGGCACGGCGCCTGGCTGCCTCGGGACGAAAGTGAATCCCGTCCACCACTTCGACGAGTCAGGAAAGGAAATCAGGAGCTTTGGCGGCGGGATGTTCGTCTGGCCCCACGGCATCCACGTCGACCGTGACGGCAACGTGTGGGTGACCGATGCGCGGGCCGCCAGCGGCGACGAGCTGACGAAGTTTCCCGGCGAGGACAAGAAGGGCAGCGTCGTCGTCAAGTTCAGCCCCGAAGGCAGAGTGCTGATGACACTGGGAAAACCGGGCGTGCGCGGAAACCCGCCTGAAGCGCTCACCGATCCGACCGACATTGTGACGGATCCGGGAAACGGCGACATCTACGTGGCCGAGAGCCACACGGATGTCGCGGACCCCAATCTGATCGGGCGCATTTCGGTGTTCGAGAAGAGCGGGAAGTTCCTTCGAGTGATCGGCAGGAGCGGCACCGGACCTGGCGAATTCCGGACGCCGCACGCGATCGAATTCGACTCGCAGGGCCGGCTGATCGTCGCCGACCGCCACAACCACCGTATCCAGATCCTGACGAAGCAGGGTGCCTTCATCCGTGAATACGACGACTTCGGCCGGACGAGCGGCCTGGCGATTGACAAGAGCGACGTGATCTACACGACCGACTCGGAGTCCAGCGAACGAGTGCACCCGGGGTGGCAGCGGGGAATCAGAATCGGCAGCCTCGAGGACGGAAAGGTCACGATCTTCATCCCGCCTCACGCGCTCCCGAATTCTCAAGACGGGACGATGGGCGAAGGCATCGCCATCGACGCCGCCGGCAATATCTTCACGGCGGAAGCGCAGCTGAGGGGCGTCACCAAGTACGTCCGAAATTAGCAAGAGTCGTGATGCGACGCGGCGAATACGGCTACGACGCACCCTACGCGCTGGTCATCTTCGGATGCCTGACCATCGTCGGCGCCGTCCTCGCGGCGATCGCCTGGCGCGAAGGGCCACACCGACAAGCGGCGCTAACGACGTTTTACTGCTTCTTCTTCCTCGCGAACTTCTCGAGCTTTCTTTACACGACCAGACGCGGCAAGTTCATCGAGTGGGAACGAATTCTCGATCGTCTTCGCCTGCGCGGTGATGAACGCGTGCTCGATATGGGATGCGGCCGCGGCGCCGTGTTGACCGCAGTCGCCCGCAGGCTGACCACTGGCCGGGCGACTGGCGTCGACATCTGGAGCACGCACGATCAATCGGGAAACGCCAGGGACGTGACCGTTCGCAACGCCTCCCTCGAAGGGGTGGCCGACCGCGTGGAGGTGGAGACAGGCGACATGCGGACGCTGCCGTTTCCGGAAGGGACCTTCGACCTGGTGGTCTCGAGCCTCGCGATTCACAACATCCGATCGAATGCGGATCGAAAACTGGCGGTGGCCGAGGGCTATCGTGTCTTGAAACCCGGAGGCCGCCTGGTGATCGCGGACATCCGCGCGACGTCGCTCTACGAAGCGACCCTTCGCGCCCTCGGCGCGTCGAACGTGGAACGCCGCCGGCTCGGGTGGCGGTTCTGGTGGGGCAACCCGTTCGCCGCGACGTACCTCCTCACCGCTCAACGGCACCCGGTCGGAGCAGGGCGCTGAAAAAGACCGCCCTGAACGTCGAACGCAAAACGACAAACGTAAAACGAAGAAGTACTTTCTGATGTTTCGTTCGTCGTTCTACGTTTTACGTTTGACGTTCAGGCTGCGTTTTTCAGCAGCCTGCCAGCGGGGCGCCGAGCGTCGCTTTGAGCTTGTCGTACGGATCGACCAGCGGATCGCGCTTCGTGAAGTCGATGCCGACGATGCCGTACAGCCAGGCCGGCATGGAGACGGGCTCGATCACCACGGGAATCATCCGGCGCTTCCGGTCGCCAAGGTCGAGCACGCGCGTGATGATCGCTTCTTCCTGTGTGGCGCCGCTTTCGAGGTAGCGCGGCGAAATCACCGCTACGGTGAAGCGGCTTTCGCGGATGCAGCGCTCCATTTCGAGCAGGAAGCTTGCATTGGCAGGGAAGTCGCGCTCGTCGATCGCCACGCGGTAGCCGTCGCCCTCGAGCGTCGAGACGAGCTCGGTGGCGAACGCCCGATCGGCGGCGACGTGCCGGTAGCTCACGAACACGTCATATCGCGCCGGCACAGGCTCTCCGACGGCCGTCGCGGCCTGAGTGCCCCAGCGAACGGGAGACAGGATCGTCGCCGGCACGGCCTCGGCGGCCGCGAGCAGGCAGATTGCCAGAAACGGAATCGCGAGGAAGTACGTGCCGCCGGCGAGGGCCCTGCAGCGCCCGATCGAAGACGGCGTCCAGATCCTCTCGGGCACGCCGGCCGCGTCGAACAGGAGATCCTCGTTTGAAAGTTCGGGGTTCGCGCGTTTGTAGTTTGCCCCGAGCGGGTTCATCTCCGTGCCGATGACGACGGGCGTGCCCGCGTAATTCGCCGTGCACGCGCGCCCGATGTAACCCGGAGGCAACAAAAGAGGAAATGCCGAGTGTCAGTGCGGCGATCGCGAGCGCTGTCCAGACACCTGGCCGTGCTGCGCCGCGCCAGACAAGAGGCGGCAGGATGGCGAACGCCACAATCGCCGCCGAGACCAGCGAGACGATCGATCGGCTCGTGGCGTCAGCGACCGCCGCGGGCGGAGGCATGAGTGCGGCGGCGATTCCCGCGAGGAGCACACCGGCCGCTGCGATCAGACTTCGCCGGTGTCGCTTCAGCAGTCCGCCGCGGCTGGTCATTTCTGAGCGGCGACCGGCACAGGCAGGTCGAGGATCAGCTCTTTCTTTCCCTCACCGACCTTGACGACGGTGCGTTCGCCGAGCCGCGATGTCGCCGGATCGCGAACCCACATGACGTATCGGCCCGGCACGAGCGTTTCGGCCGTCGGGCTGCTCAGCTGCGGAAACAGATCGGGGCTGGCGTTGCTGGCCGCTTCGAACACCCGCGGCATGTAGAACACCTGCCAGCTGCCCTTCTCCTGCGAGCCGGCGATCGTCCTCACGCGGACGACAACCGATCCCCCAGTTTTCCGCCGCTCAGGTTGCAGTGTTCGAGCTTGACCTCGAGATCTTCGGCGATCGCCTCCAGCGTGGCGGCCAGGCTGTCTGCGGTGCCGGCCTTCAGCGCCGCGTCGAGCGCGATCACTTCGCCAGACAGGTTGTCGCGGTAGTCGCCGGGCGATTCCGCCGGCCATTTCGCGGACAACGCCGTGCAGCTGGGACAGCGCCGCACTCGCACGCCGCTGCGCGGCCCGTACCGATGCTGACGCCGGTGGCACGCGCGCGAGGGCAGCCGCGAGCGTGGCCAGGCTCGCCTTCACCTGGGGAGACTGGGGCGGAGCGGCCGGACGAGCCGGCTGCTTCGGGACGCCTCGGTCCGTCAGAAAGGCCATCACGTACTTGCCGGTCGTCGGCGACGGCTCGGCCCACCCGAAAACGGTTTGGCCCTGGGTGTCGGTGATGGTGGCGTCTGCGCCCCTCGACAGCAGCGTCTGCATCATGCCGAGGTCGCCGTTGCGCCCCGCGAGCATGAGCGCCGTCGCCCCGCGTTCGTCCCGCATGTTGGCCGGGGCGCCCTGCGCGAGCAGCTGACGCACCGCGGTGTCGTTGCCTTCTGCTGCGGCCTGCAGCATTCGTGTGCCGAGTGTTTCGGCCTGTTCGAGCAGTGCGGCGACGTCGGCGTGCCGGTTGTCGATGGCGATTTGACGCGCCTTGATGCCGCCTCGCACGGCGGTAGGGTCCGAGCCGCGCACGAGGAGCGCGCGCACGATCTCGGTAAATCCGTTCGCCGATGCGAGCATCAGGGCCGTCGTCCCGTCTGCCGCGCGGCGCTCGACCGCGGCCCCGCCTTCGAGCAGCAGCCGGACGATGTCGAGACTTCCGCCCGCGGCCGCCCACATCAGCGGCGTGAAGCCGCGGCGGTCGGCCGTGTTGACCGGCGCTCCCTGGACGAGCAGATCCCTGGCACGCGCCAGGTCTCCGATTTTTGCGGATTCAATCAGGTCGGCGCCCGCAGTGGTAGCGCGGGCCGGCGTCGTCGCCTGGCTGAGCAGCAGACCGACAAGGACGACCGAAGACAGCATGCCCTATGGCTTATCGGTTCGGCCATTCTAGCAAAGCAGGGCCGGCGCCAACTTTGTTCTAGCGCCCGATGCGGCTCTGGATTATCGTCCTCGCGGGAGCGGGGTATGACAAAACATCTGGCGCGGGCAACGCGCATTGGCGTGACGGCGGCGACGCTGTTGGTCCTCGGCGCCCCTGGATACCGTCAGCTGCTGGCGCAGGGCGGCGCGAAATACGCGCCGGTTTTCGAGGTCGATCCGCTCTGGCCGAAGCCGCTGCCGAATCATTGGGTGACGGGGTCGACCATCGGCCTGGCGGTTGATGCGCAGGACAACGTCTGGACCATCCACCGGCCGAATACAGTCGAAGACAATTTCAAGGCCGGCGACATCAGGGTCGGCGACACCCGCGGCCGGGATGATGAAGCCGCTCCTGGTGCTCCGGCGACGCAAGCGACGGGCGGCACGATCGGCAAGTGCTGCAAGGTCGCGCCGCCCGTGCTCGTCTACGACCAGGCCGGCTCGCTGGTGAAATCCTGGGGAGGTCCAGGCCAGGGCTACGACTGGCCCGACAGCAATCACGGCATCACGATCGACAGCAAGGGGAACATCTGGCTGGCAGGCAACGGCCAGAAAGACACGCAGATTCTGAAGTTCAGCGGCGCCGGACTATTTCTCTTCCAGCTGGGCAAGCACGGCGTCCACAACGGCAGCAACGACATCGAGAATTTCTGGCAGCCCACGAAGATGTGGGAAGACCGATCGGCCGGCGAGATGTACATCTCGGACGGGTACGGCAACCGGCGCGTCATCGTGTTCGATGCGGAGAGCGGGAAGTACAAACGGCATTGGGGCGCGTACGGCAACAAGCCGAGCGACGACAAGATGCCGGCGTACGACCCGAAGGGCCCTCCGTCGAAGCAGTTCAGCACGGTCCACTGCGTCATCGTGTCGAACGACGGCTTCGTCTACGTGTGCGACCGGGTGAACGATCGCATTCAGGTGTTCCGCAAAGACGGAACATTCGTCAAGGAAGCGATCATCGATCCCAACACGTTCCGGTCCGGGTCGGTGTGGGACATGACGTTCTCGCGCGATCCGCAGCAGGCCTACATCTACATGGCGAACGGGGTCGACCAGAAGATCAACATCCTGCAGCGGAGCTCGCTCGACGTGCTGACGTCGTTCGGCGATGGCGGCCGCGGACCGGGGCAGTTCTTCGGGGTCCACAATCTCGCCACCGACTCGAAGGGCAACCTTTACACGACCGAGACCTATACCGGCGCACGCGTCCAGCGGTTCACCTACAAGGGTATGGGCCCTGTGACCACGCCGGAGCAGGGCGTGGTCCGGCCGAAGGCGCGCTGAAGGTGGCCGGTTAGCGCCGCTTCGCGCTGGAACGCGGGCGTTCCGGCACGATAGTCTCGCCGCGGGCCAGTGTCTCGACGAACGCCGCGATCTTCTTCGCCCGGCCGGCCGGCGTCTTGATCTTGTTCATGCGAAACGCCAGCGTGAAGAGATTCAGGCGGCCGAGCGTCCGGAACGTTTTGCGCGCGCGAGGATTCCTGTTGATGGCGGCGCGCAGATCCGCGGGAACGGTGGCATGGGTCGCGCTCCGCATCGGGGCGTAGGCGGCGTCCCAGCGGCCATCAGCCTTCGCGGCATCGACCCGCCGCTGCCCGTGAGCCGTCATCCGCCCGTCAGCCGTCAACCGCGCCACGGAGTCGCGATTGATCTGGCTCCAGACACTCTTGGCCCCGCGCGGGCTGTATCGCTGCAGAAACGATCGCTCGTCGAACGATTTCCGGGTGCTGTCGATCCAGCCCCAGCAGAGCACGATATCGAGCGCCTCGGCGGCGGTCACCGTGGGCAGGCCGCTATCCTTCTTGTGAATCTTCAGCCACAGCTCCGGCTGCTTGTCGTGGTTCGCGCCGAGCCACGACGCAAACGCCTTCGCCGAGCGAAAGCTCTTGATCCGTCTGGGGTCTGGAACGATCGGCGCCATGGTGTCGACCAACACCGATCGTTGCACGCGTCGCGCCCTGCCGCAACGTCCCGCGCGAGCTATGCCCGCTGGCCGATCGTGAAGAAGAGTCCGCCCTCGTGCCCGAGCGTCCGCATCCATTCCAGCTGCGCCAGCCAGCTCTCCGGCCGCCAGTTGTCGGCCGCGCGCGCGAACAGTTCGCCTGGTTCCTCGCCCAGCACCGCGCTCGGATAGGCGCGCAGATACCGGACGCCATTCTCGGCAAACCAGCCCTGGACCTCGGCCAGCGTATGGCGGTGTTCTTCCGGATGCTGATACTGATCCCTGAGCCAGGCATCGTGCCGCGCTGTCTCGTGCGTCCGGTCGCGGAGAACGGGATCGAACGGGATCACGCGGAAGCCGGTGAGCCGGGCGGCCAGCCGGCGAAGCCGCAACGGGAGGCGCGCGAAGGCGTTGTAGACCCCGAGCACGATCATGCCCCCCGGCCGCGCCAGCCTGACGAGGTGGCCGAAGGCGGCGCGCGGGTCCGGTGTGTGATGAAGGACTCCCGAGGAGTACACGACATCGAACGCATCTGCCTTCAGGCCGGGCTGCCGCAGATCCGTCTCGACGAACTGCACGCGGTCGATGCCAAACCGCCTGGCCGCCGCTGCTCCGAGCCGCAGGGAAGCACGCGTCAGATCCGCGCCGATGACGATGCGATCGGCACGCTGCAGGTACAGGCACATCTGGCCCGTCCCGCATCCCATCTCCACGATCCGGGCATCGCCGGGAATCGCCTGGTCCATCAGCCGCGCGAACTCGCTTCGCCCGGCGCGGGCTCTGAGTGCGTGGAGGCTGTCGCGAGGCGGATAGCCGGGGAACGGCGTGCGCTCGTAGAATCCGCGCACGATCTCCGTGCGCTGGTCGCCCGGTATCCTCAGGTTCGGAATCCCGTCAGCGATCTCGAACTGCTTGCCGCAGTCGCGGCACGACCAGGTCGTGGTGAGCGTCCCCGAGCACGCCGGACAGGCGAGCAGTTCCAGGAGACGATCCATGGACTTAGAAGATGGCGTAAATGAACGGTGCGAGGGCCTCGACGGTGGTGGCCAGGATCAGCACGACGCCAAAAAGACAGAGAAAGACGGCCAGCGGCAGAAGCCAGCGTTTGCCGGAATCGCTTCTCCACAGCCCTCGCGCGAGATCGGCAATTGCCGCGGGCGCGCTCCAGAGCATGATGAGCCGCCGGCGCATGCCGCTTTGCCGCCTGATCATGTGACGCGCTCCTTCAAAGGTCTCGCTGGCGGCGACGCGTGCTTCCTCACCACCGTGCGTTCGGCGACGAGCACGTCGATCCCGCAGCGGCGGAACGTCGAATAGCCTTCGGCCGCCCGGTTCACGATGGGCTCGCCCGCGACATTGAACGACGTGTTCAGCAGCACCGGGATGCCGCTGCGGCGGCCGTACGCCTCGAGCAGGCGATGGAGCCGTGGAGCCATATCGTGCTCGAGCGCCTGGAGCCGGGCCGACCCGTCCACGTGCGTGACGGCGGCGAGCTCTGCCTGCCACTCGGGCCGCACGGCGAACACGCCGGACATGAAGCGCGCAAGCCGCGCGCCGCCTGACGGCATCTCGAAGTAGCGATCGGCCGCCTCACACGTCGTCACCGGTGCAAACGGGCGGAACTCCTCGCGGTATTTGATGTCGCGGTTGAGGCGGTCGCGCATCGCCCGTGAATGCGGCGCGGCGAGAATACTGCGGTGGCCGAGGGCGCGTGGCCCGAACTCGCTCGCGCCGTCCATCCAGCCGACGATGCGGCCGGCGGCCAGGTCGTCCGCGGTCCGCTCGATGAGCGTGGTCTCATCCAGTTCGTCGACGTCGTGGCCATCCTCGCGTGCCGCCCGCGCCAGTTCCGCCGCGTCGACCGGCGGCCCCCAGAATGGATGGTCCGGGACATCCCGGTCCGCGTTGTGGAAATAGATCCGGTCCGCGTAGAGCGCCGCTCCCAGCGCGCAGCCCGCATCACCCGGCGCCGGCGGGACGAACACGCGTTCGAAGCCAGACTCGGCGAGAATCCGGGCGTTGGCCACGCCGTTCAGCGCGACGCCGCCGCCGAAACACAGATCGGTCAGGCCCGTTTCCTCGTGGAGCCCGCGCGCGATATCCACGAGCGTGTCTTCGAGAACCCGCTGCACGCTGGCGGCGCAATCCGCGAACCGTTTGCCTTCGTCTGTTTCGAGGTCGATGGGATCGTAGGCCTGGCGGGCCGGGCCGAACAGATCCACGAACTTCGACGAATAGGATCGGCTGGCCGTCGTCTGGTATTCGAAGTACTCAGGGGCGAGGGCGAACCCGCCGTCCGGCGTGCGCCGGATCAGTCTGCGGACCCGATCGGTCATCGTCGGGCGGCCGTAGGCGGCGAGCCCCATCACCTTGTACTCGTCTTCGTTCACCGCGAAGCCGAGATACGCGGTGAAGGTCGAATACAGCATGCCGAGTGAATGCGGGAAACGGATTTCGCGCATCAGCGTGACGTCGGCCGTGCCATCGTCGCGGCGCTCGGCGCGGCCCGCGGTCAGCGTCGCCCACTCGCCGACACCGTCAGCCGTCAGAATCGCGGCGCGACGGGTCGGTGCGGTGAAGAAAGCGGCGGCCGCGTGAGCCATGTGGTGATCGGTGAACAGGATCCGGCTGCGAGGCACGCCGAGGTAGGACGAGATGATGCCGCGCACCCAGACTTTTTCGCCAAGCGAGTTCTTGATCGCGTTCGGAAAGGACCGCCACGATCGCGGGAACGCCCTGAGCGAGCTCGTGAGGATCCGGTCCAGCTTGAGCATGCTGCGTTCGTAGAACACCACGGCATCAAGAGCCGCCGGCTCGATGCCGGCGCGATCGAGGCACCACTCGATGGCCGCGGCCGGAAACGTGGCGTCGTTCTTTCGCCTCGAGAGGCGCTCCTCCTGCACCGCGCAGACCGGGACGCCGTCCACGACCAGTGCGGCGGCGGAATCGTGATAGTGCGCCGAGATGCCGAGGATCTTCATGTCAGTACTGGCTCGTGGGCGAATCCCGCCGGTCGCCCGAGATCGGGATCCAACCGAGGGGCTCACGTTTTTCCGCGCGCCTGGCCAGCCATGCAAAGGGCGGGAGCACGACGAAATACACGACCGTGAGGCTGACGGCGCCCAGCAGTCCCGCCACCGCGGCCGCGGCTCGCAGGTAGCGTTTCCAGAGCCGGCTCGCGCGGGCCCGCCATACCTGCCGTTTGTACGAGCCTGGCGACATCCGCGCGAGCTGCGTGTACGTGTAGTTCATGTGGAAGACTTCGTCGCGCAGAATCTCTTCGAAGATCGCACGCGTCGGCGGATCGTCGTCCACGACGTCGCGATAGATCGCGAAACGATCGGCGGCGGCTTTCTCGGCCACATGAAGAAAGGCCAGCAGCCGGTGATCGGGTTCGTTTTCGACGTGCAGGTCGTCGAGACCGTGGCCGCCGGGCAGGGGGCTGCCATTGAACAGCGTCTGGTCGTGGGTTGAACGCGTCCGGAGAAGGGCTGAGCCGCGTTGACGGAACAGATCGCCGTGGTGCAACTCGTCGATCGCGTGCTCCAGGTAAAGCCTGCGTAAGAGCGGATCGGGAGTCAGCTCCGCGGCACGCAGGATATCGCGGCCGCCATCGGTCTCCACCTCCGCAAAGAGGAGGAGCTTGCGTACGCGGCGATCGAAATCGCCCCACACCCACTTGTGGACGGGCCGCAGCAGCCGATCGATCCGCACTCGTCGCTGGGTGGTCACATCGAGCTGGCTAGCATACTCTGTTCCCGATGTGCCTCACGGCTGGTCTCTTCTATACTGCCGATCCGATGCCCATTGGTGTGCTCCGATACCTGACGACTTACCCGGTTCGAAATCCGTCCAGACGTACGTAAGCAACTACCTGTGTCTCGACCTGGAGACCATTCGTCGAGCGTCATGGCCCAGGTCGTCGTTGCCTGTGTCGGAGTCGCCTTGCTCGTCGCCGCGCTGGCGGCCAATCAGCCGTGGCTCGACAGGCACTTCCTGCCGTCGTTCCTCCTGCCGCACGACCTGTACGTTCGCATTGAAACCGGTGTTCGCCTGACGATTGCCGCCCTGGGTGTGTGGATCGTCGTGCGGCGGCCGGCCTCGCGGATCATCGTGCGGACGCCATCGCGAGCTGCTCCACATCTTTGTCGCCGCCGTCCTGGCACTCGGCGCGAGCGAGCTGGTGCTCCGCCGCGTCCATCTTCGCCCGGCCGAGTGGTTGTTACCAGAGGAGGAGCCGCGGCGTCGCGCCGACGCGCGGCTCGGCTGGACGTTCGAGCCCGGGCGGACCGGGCACAACACTGTCGGCGGTCGTGCCATCGACTACGCGTTCGACCCCTCGGGCTATCGCGTTCGTGATATTGACGCCCCCGTCGATCCCGATCGCCCCACCATCCTGTTCGTGGGAGAGTCCGTGATGTTCGGCGAAGGCCTGACGTGGGAAGAGAGCGTGCCCGCGCAAGTTGGCAAGATGACCGGGACGCAGAGCGCGAATCTCGCCGTTCACGGTTACGGCAGCGACCAGGCGTTTCTCCGGCTTCAGATGGAGCTGCCGCGTTTTCGCAAGCCCGTCGCCGTGATTTCCATTTTCATGACGGCGCTCTTCGGCCGGAACCTCGACGAAGATCGACCGCATCTTGGACCAGGACTCGTGTGGCTGCCCGCCAGGCAGCGGTCGCGGCTCGCGTCGCTCGCCGGCCTGCTCGTCCCTTATCGACGCGATGAAACGGTGGAACGCGGCATCACGATGACGCGCGACGTGCTGCGCGCCACGGTCCAGGCTGCCGAGGCGCGCGGTGCCAGGCCGCTCACAGTCGTACCGCATTTCGGAAAGGAGCAGCCAGTGGACGAGCGCATCCGGCGCAGGATTTTCGACGATGCGGGCGTCCCGTACGAGTTGGTGGAAATCGACGAGAGCTGGCATCTGCCCTGGGATCGTCACCCGGACGCGCGCGCCGCGCGGCTGATGGCCACCGCGATTGCGCGATCGACTGTCCGGCGTAGCGGCCGGCTTTACGGCCGGCGACGTCACGCCTGAAGGCGGACGCCACACGATCCGGAACGCGCGCTAACGACCCCGGCTGCGGTATTCGGCGCTGTTGCGAAGCTCGCGCTCCACATCGTCCTGCGACCAGTGGTCGCGCATGACGCGGTCGACGTAGCCGCGGCTGCCGGGATCGGGCTCTCGCCTGAGCACCGAGAGATACGCGCGACGCACGATGTCCTGCGCCTTTGCAGGCGTCATCGTCGTCAGCTCGCGGTACTCGGGGCTGGCCTTCAGCGAGTTGCGCACTTCCGCCTCGGTCCAGCCGTCGTCGATGATCCGGCTGCGATACTGGCTCAGGCCTCCGGGGTCCGGGTCGCGATGAAGAATGTCCTGGTAGGCTCGCTGCACAATCCGGTCGGCGTCGCGGCCTCCGTCCTGCGGACGGCCGCCGTGGTCGTTGTCGTAGGCCGGGCGGCCGCCATGGTCGTTGTAGTGGTCGTTTGGAGTTCGCGGACACGAATCGAGGAGATGCGATCGTTCCAGCCCTCATCCTTCAGATTCCCGATGTCCCCGCGGAATCGCGTCGAGTCCCCGTTGAATCGAACGTCCCTGAAGACCGTGACCTCTGCCCGTCCATAAATCCTGATCGACGAGATGCGATCGTTCATGCCGTCCGGTACGGCGGCCAGGCTGTCGCCGGCGCCGGCGCAGAAATAGTCGCCATGGAAGTTCGGATCCTTGAAAAAGCAGACGCCCTCTCTCGGGAACCGTTCGTGGCCCCATCGCTGTGCCAGGACCATCGATGGCGCGCCAAGCATCAGACCGCTCGCCAACAGGACACGTACCATTTTGCGATCCATCTGAGGCCTCCTCTCGAGCCAACCATCGTCGGTGCAAGACGGTTGCCGTCCTTATCCACTTCCTTATCCAATCAGGACTGTGGCCGCACCCTGCACGACGGCGTTGGGCCCGCCGGCCTCCGCCACGAAATCACCTTGCCTCACCGCTGGTTTACCGCCGATATACACGGTTGCGCTGCCTGTCGGGACAATGCCCCCGACGTGCGGCCGAGGGCCATCCACCAAGGGGCAGACATGGAGGTCACTGTCCGCGCGCCATGCAGGCTGTCCACCAATGAGCACAGTGGGGCATCCGGGGCCCGGTCCCAGCGGAGTGCCATGGCTCGTCAAGTCTCCGAGTCGAGCTGCGGGGCTTCCCATGCCTCAGTTGATGTTGATTATCGAGCCTTGCAGCGTGAGCTTGCCCGATGACTTCAACTCCAGGCTGCTGCTGGATTCGATGGAGATCTGCGGGGCCTTCAGCGCGATGCTCGATGCGGCCTCGATCGTGATCCGGCCCGTGCCGCCCTCGATGCTGATCTTGTTGCCATGCCCATCGTCGAGCGCGATACCGCTCTTGTCGAACGTCAGGCGCTTGCCGTCGGACAGTTGCAGCTGCACGGCAGACCCGCCGCGGGCATTCCCTGTGGGCGGCCGGTCGGTGCTGTTCCAGAGAGAACCGACGACGAATGGTGACCTGAGATCGCCGTGGTCGAAGGCGACCAGGACCTCGTCGTTGATCTCGGGGATGAAGGAGAAACCGTGCGCCTTGCCCGCGATGGGTGTGGCGACCCGAGCCCAGAACGTTTCATCGGGCCGGCTGTGCCACGGGAAACTGACGCTGACGCGCCCGAGGCCGCTGGCGTCCTTGTTGTCGCGCACGATCGCGGTGACGACACCTGCGATCGGTTCGTCGGGGCTCATCCCTGGCCTCCTTCCAAAAGCGTGTCGCGAATCTGTTGACCGTAGCGTCCGCCTTCAGGCGGACGTTCGCCGGCCGGCTGAAGCCGGCCGCTACGGTTGTCCAAGTGCTCTAGCTTTTGGGAATCACACCGTTCGGCGTCAGCTTGTCCACAGCCTGCGGCAGCACCTGCGCGAGCTTTTGCGCCAGCTCCTGAACGGACAGGCCGGACTTTTCCGCGAGCTGCTGGAGCAGCTCGGGTCCGACCACCCTGTGCAGCTGGTCGGGTGAGATCGATTGATTGGGTCCGGTTCCCACCCAGGAATTCACCGTGGGTCCCAGGCCGTTCTTCTCGAACTCGCTGACGACGCCCTGCAGGCCGCCGTGTTTTTCAAGGATGCCGTTCACCACCGACACCATGCCGGCTCCGACGATGCCGCCGATCAATCCATCGAACATTCCCATGGGAGGTCTCCTGAGATCATGACGTAGCACGCGGGCGCTGTTTGATACCTGGCGGCCGCTATGGATTCAGCGATCGATAGGCCAGACGATCCGCGAAGAAGGATCCCAGCCACAGCTCGCTTGCCGACCCGCATGGCGATCGCCGTGCCGGTGAAGGCCGGTGTCGCTGGCCCGCGCGCAAGCTCCTTCACCGCCATCGTCTTGGGATCGACCGTGGCGGCCACGTAGCCTCGGGCGCACCTGATGCCCGCTTCCGTTTTCGGCGGACCGCCGCATGCGGGCTCGTTGTCGATCATCCCGGCGGTGATCAAAAGGTTATCGGTCGTCCAGCGGACGTTGTCGGGGCCGAATTCCGCGAGCTGGGCAAAGCGCAGCGGCTTGCTCGAGTCGCTGCGCGAGAATGCGACGATGCGCTTGAGTGTCGTCGAGGCGACGTAGAATTCCTTGTCGTCGGGTGATGTTTCGATGCCGTTGTCCGCTGGAAGCTCGGTGCCCGCGAGCATGCGGAATGACGGAGACCCGGGTGTCCAGAGGAACACGGCGCCGGTGTTGCGGCCGGCAAACGCATCCTCGAATGTTTTGCCCGGCAGGATCAGGACCGTCGCGACAAGCGCACCATCGCCGAACGCGGCCACGCTGTTCGCCTCCATGCCGTTCGGCATCAGGACGCACCCGACCCAGGTTGCCGAAGGCGCGGCGCCGCTGACGTCGATTTCGAACACTTCAATGGACTGCCGGCCTCCGTGGTTTGTCGCGTACACGGTGTAGCGGCCGCCCTGCGCGGGCCGCAGGCTGAGGCCGTGCAGCACCGCCAGCTTGGGGTCGAGCGGCCCGGGGCAGCTTCCGTATTTCGCGCGGTCCTGCCGAGTGCGCGGCGCCCCGGCCGAATACATGTTGATAGCCGTTTTCGCCCGGGTGTCGACGAGGTGCAGTCCGCTGCCCGCCGCCATCCCGCTCGCAATCAGCCAGCGCGAGTTCGGAATCAGCACGAGATCTTCCGGGTTCTGCACACCGCAGACGAACGTCAGTCCGCCTGATGGTGTGCATGCGGCTGGCTGCGCCGCCCCGATGAGCCGCAGCCCACCCATGGCTCCCGCGGCAAGCAGCGCAGCGATGATGGTCCGTTTCATCGGCTTCTCTCCAGGATGGATCGCAGTATACGCCGGGCAGGCGAGAGGCTCCTGCCCGTAGTATTAGAGGCATGGTAAAGGATGACCCCGCGCTCCGGCGCGTACGCGCCTTCTGTCTCGCGCTGCCCGAAGCCAGCGAGGCTGGCTCGTGGGGACATCCGAATTTCAGGGCCGGGAAGAAAACGTTCGCGGCGTTTGAATGGATTACCGGGCGTCCGTCCGTGGCGTTCCGCCTCAACGGAGTGGACGTCGATCTCCTGTTGCACCGCAGGAATTTCTTCGAGACGCCGTACGGACGGCGCCAGTGGGTCAGCGTGTGGACAGACCAGCGGGTGAACTGGCGGCTGGTGGAGCGGCTCCTCCTCAGGAGCTACCGTCTTGTCGCCCTCAAACGTATGATCGCATCTCACGAAGAAGGCCTCGCCCCGCAAGCGTCGGGCGGCAGGCGGCGTGAAGGGGTGAAGAAGAAGTGACGGAACCTTGCGATCTGTGACGACGCGTCGATGTCTCACGCGCGGCCATCGCGTTCCTGTTGAGCGGCGCGTGGGTGACGATGCCGGCGCGGGCCCAGGATCTCGAGCCGAAGGCCTATTCCGCCTCACCGACGGGTGCGAACTTTCTCGTCGCCAGCCTACAGCTGGTCCGGCGGCGACGTGGTCTTCGATCCGACGTCGGTGATCACCGATGTCCATGCCGACGTGCAGGCGCTCGCTGTCGGCGCGGGCCATTCGTTCGGCGTGTTCGGCAAACTGGGGCTCGCAAGCGTCACGATCCCGGCCTCGTGGGCCGATGTGACGGGGCGTGTCGGCGAGCAGGCGGGCCAGGTGTCGCGCAACGGGTTTGCCGACACGCGCCTGAAATTCTCCGTCAACCTGCGCGGCAACCCGGCGATGCTGCCGCGCGACTTCGCCAGGCAGCCGCGCCGTACCATCGTGGGCGTGAGTATCCTTGCGTCCGCTCCGTCGGGCCAATACGCCAACACACGGCTGATCAACATCGGGAACAACCGCTGGGCGTTCAAGCCGGAGGTCGGACTGGCCTGGCCGAAGGGCCGCTGGGATGTCGATGCCTACGCGGGTGTCTGGCTGTTCACGTCGAACACGGAGGCCTATCCTGGGGCCTCGATCAAAACGCAGAATCCCCTGGTCGCGATTCAGGGTCACGCGAGTTACACGCTGCGGCCACGCCTCTGGATCGCCGCGGACGGAACGTGGTATCACGGCGGCCTGACCACTGTGAATGGCGTCGATGCATCCCTCCCCCTGGATAACTCGCGCCTCGGCCTCACGCTCTCGATGCCTGTCGGCAACCGCTACTCACTGAAGGCGTCGTACAGTTCAGGCCTGGTCGTGCAGAAAGGCTCTAACTTCAACACCCTGGCGATCGCGTGGCAGGTGTTGTGGCTGAGCCCGCGGTTCGCGAACGGCCTCAAGCCCTGACCGTTTCGGAGGCGGCTCAGCCCTTGCCTTCGGAAAGCGTCACGCGGCTGCTGGCTGATAGCTGCCAACCGGCGGCCTGAGTGAAATCGCGAGACGGTTCCAGCTGTTGATGACGACGACCCCAAACGTCAGCGCGACGATCTCTTCTTCCTTGAACTGCCTCGACACCCGATCGAAGACATCGTCCGGCACGTGCGTCTCGGCGACGCGCGTCAGCGCCTCGGTCCATTCGAGCGCGGCGCGCTCTCGATCCGTGAAGAACGGCGTCTCGCGCCAGGCGCTGAGGGCGTAAATGCGCTGCTCGGTCTCGCCGGCGCGGCGCGCGTCCTTCGTGTGCATGTCGAGGCAGTACGCGCAGCCATTGATCTGCGACGCGCGAATCTTGATCAGCTCGAACAGCGGCCGCTCGATGGCCGCCTCCACTTCGCTCGACAAGCTCAGCATCGCGCGGCCCATGCCTGAGGTCAGGAACTTGGTCACGTCTACTCGTGGTGTCATGTCAGCCTCCTTTGTTGTCTCTGACTAAGACGTCGCACGCGAGGCGCTGTGACAGCGGCGGACTGCTGAGGTTTTCACAGCGATGTTGCTCGAACAGCGGTCGCGGTCACGCATCGTGGCTCGGCCAACACGAAGCTCGGCGTGGAAAAACACGGCCGCGCCGTTTTTCCGGGCTGACGACCGTGCCAAAGGCGGGCGCCGGCCGCCGCCTGACGGCTCAGCACCGCGGAAAAGCAGGCTCTCAGGACGAAAGCTTGTCGGGATTCACCACGGCGTAGACGGCGAAGATCTGCGTGCCGTCGGTCGCGATCGACAAGGTGGCCGTCAGACGGTCGCCGTCGCGGATGCACAGGCCGGTTTCGCCGTTGATCGTGGCGACTTCGATGGCGCGGTCCGCGGCCCAGAACTTCTCGCGCAAGCCGATCACCAGCCGCGCGATGCGGGCGGCTCCCGTGATCGGCGCAGGCGCGGCCGCGGTCTTGCCGCCGCCGTCCGCTGTCCACGTCGCATCGGTGGCAAAGAGCGCGAGCAGCGCCTGTTCGTTGCGCGCTTCCATCGCCTCCAGGAATTTCTGGAGCATCGTCGCCTTCGCGGACTCGGTCGTCTCGAACCGCTTCTGATCGCCCCGCACGCGTTCGCGCGCGCGATGCACCACCTGCCGGCAGGCGGCTTCGCTCCGCTCGAGCACGGACGCGATCTCCGCCGTATCCGACGTCGAAGACATCGTGCAGCAGGAAGGCCGCGCGTTCCTCGGGGGCCAGCCGTTCGAGCAGCGTGAGAAACGCGATGGACAGATCGTCCGCGAGGTCGAGCGCGCGATCGGGCGCCGCCGCCGGCGTCACGATCGGTTCCGGCAGCCAGGCACCGACGTACGCTTCGCGTTCGGTCTTCAGGCGCCGCAGGCGATCGATGGCCAGCCGGCTGGTCGTCGGTGACGAGCCACGCTTCGGGGTTTTCGATACGGTCGCGCTCGGCCTGGTGCCAGCGGATATAGGCGTCCTGGACGATGTCTTCGGCGTCAGCGCGCGAGCCGACCATGCGGTACGCGATGCCGAAGAGGCGGCCGCGCAGCGCCTCGAACGTCGTTACCTGAGATCCCCGTCTGGGCCACACCCTATTCTCGGATATGTAGACGGACGGCTGTGGATTCTGTGACAGCTCGTAACTGAAGAGCCCAGGAGCGCCATTCATCACGAAGCCACGAAGGACACGAAGAGGTCTTGATCTTCGTGCCTTCGTGATGAAAGGGGGCTGTGATCGGCGTGCGCGCGTTCATTGGATGACCGTGGTCGGAGGAATCGTTCCGGCCTTCGGCGTGCCGAGGCCCTTGTAGAGGAAGCGCTGGAACCGGCGCGCATCGAAATTCTCGCCGACGTAGATGTTTCCACGGCCGTCCACCGCGATGGCGTGCGGCACGTTGAGCGAGCCGCCGAACAGGCCCTGCTGGCCGAACCGCGCGATCACCTTCAGCGATTGCCGGTCGAGGATCCACACGTGGTGGTTCGCGCCGTCGATCATGTAGAGAAAGCGCTGCTGCGGATCGGACGACAGCGCGAAGCCCGATGCGGCGCCCTGCAGCAGCGTGCGCTTCGAGACGAAGGTCTCCTTCACGAACGTGCCGTCCTTGCGGAAGACCTGGATGCGGTTGTTCGGGCGATCGGCGACGTAGACGAAGCCGTCGCGCGAGATCGAAATGTTGTGCGGGAGGCGGAACTGCTGCGCCGGCGGCGCATCGGGATTGTACGGGCCGAGCGGCGCATCGTCCGGCTTGTTCCCGTACGCGCCCCACATCCGCTTGAAGGCGAACGTGCCTGCATCGAGCACGATGACGCGCCGGTTGCCGTAGCCATCCGCGACGTAGACCTCGTTCGAAACGGGATCGACCGTGAGGTTGGCGGGCTTTCCCATGTTCTTCGTGTCGGCGCTGCCGCCGCTCATGCCGGGCTTGCCGAACTGCTGCAGGAATTTGCCCTCGCGCGTGAATTTCAGAAGCTGCGCATCCTTGTCGCCGCTGCCGGCGAGCCACACCGTGTCTTGTTGATCGACGAAGACGCCGTGCTCGATCTGCGGCCAGTCGTAACCCGCTCCGGGGCCTCCCCAGGAATGGACGAGCGTCCCCGCTTGATCGAACTCGAGCACGGGAGGCGCTGGGATGCAGCAATCCGCCTTTGGCGGCGTATCGGCGGCGCCCGTGAAGCGCTCGTTATTGCGCAGCGTGCCGGGTCGCTGCACGACATAAACGTGATCCTGTCGATCGACGGCCATCCCGCCGATGGCGCCAATGGCCCAGTTCTCCGGCAGCGGTTTCGGAAACGTGGGGTCGTATTCGAAGATGGGCACCTGCACGCTCTGCGCGAGAGGCGCCGGAGCCCACCGCGGAGGTCAGCCATATAGCGGCCCCCGCCAGGACCGTTCCCGCCCACGCGACTTGCTGCTTCATCGTGCCCTCCGTTGCACCCGTCGCCGGCGATTCGGCGCGTATCCCGTTGAACGGTGAAACGAGACCGCGTCAGTCCTCACTACAAAAGGCGACGGAAGTTTATGACCGTAATATACAGCGCCGTACCGCGGTTGTTCAGGAGGCTTCCGGCCGCCGCGGGCGTGCTCGCCATGTCGCTCCTGTCCATTCACTGCGGTGACGGAGGGCCGGCGCTCGAGACGGTCAATCGAAACTCTTTCAAGCCCTGCTCCGAAATCCCGCACTCGGCCGGCCCGGTCAAGTATCTGGCCACGGCATCGACTGGGGGCGCTTACGCGCTGCTCGGCGACGCCATCGCCAAGGTTGCGAAGGGGAGTCCTGACACGGAGCTCAGGGTGTGCACCACCGTCGGTTCGAGCGAAAATCTGAAGCTGCTGCAGCAGCGCAAGGTGCAGTTCGCGCTCGTCCAGCTCGACACCCTGCACTACGCGATCGAAGCCGCCAACGACGGCGGCCCCGCGCTCGAAGACATCAGCCTCGTCACGTTCCTGTACAGCGAGAAGCTGCACCTGTTCGTCAAGCCGCACCTGTATCTCAATTCGCCGGCGGATCTCAATCACGGAGGGGGCGGCGGCGGGAACGGCACCAGCCGGAGAGCCCGCGTATGGCTCGGTCAGCAGGGCAGCGGCGCTCGCCAGACGGCGTCGAAAGTGCTGCAGGCGGCCGGCGTGGCCGACGAGGATCTGATGAAGTTCGGATCGAATCTCAGCGATCTCAGCTGGGATGTTGCCGCCAACTGCCTGCTCGCCGAGGGCAATACGGGGCTGGCCGCCTACTTCCGGACGATGGCGGTCCCCGGGCACGCACAGCCGTCAGACGAACGCCGAAAACGCCCGGCGTGTCCGCTTGCGGAACCGTCGGCTAAACCGGTCGCGCTGTCGGTTGACGACCTGCTGCGTGCCGACGCGCAGATCATGCCGCTTCCGCGCGATCTGATCGATCGGCTGACCGAAGACGGGCTCTACGTGCGGACGACGATCGAGTTCGGCAACTACGGACATCTGAGGCGCGGCGTGCCCACGGTCGGCATTCCGACGGTCCTGGTGACGAACCTGCCCTCGAGCCACCGCGGTGCCGTCAAGGCGTTGCTCGGTCGAATCGAGAACCGGAAGGCCGCGATCGAACGCCACATCGACGGCGTCGAGCTCGACCAGTTGAGCCGCGCCGAACCGATCCCGGGGCTGCCCGTCCATCCGGGAGCCGAGGAGCACTTCCGCGGACATCTGTCACCGCTGATCTGGTTCGGTCTGTTCGCGTTCGGTCTGTTGGCCGCCGGCTGGTGGCGGGATCCGCTCGCGGTTCGCCGGGGCCTCGCGGCCGGTTCGCTCGCCTGGGTGATTGCCGCTTCACTCGCGGCGATATGGGTTCTCTTGAGCCTGGCGATGATGCGGGCGGAAGGGCGGATCAACCCGAGCTTCTCGACCGTCAGCGAGTCGTTCGTCAGTACGTTCGGCGTGGTGACACGCTTTCGCGATATTCCGTTGATGACGCCGGAAGGGGAGATCTGGCGCTGGCTCGGACTGCTGGTGTTCCCGGTGATCCTCGGCTGGCTGTTCTCCGACGTGCTGAAGGATTTCTTCCGCCTGGCGGCGGCGAGGCTGGCGCGCTTCATTCAGAGCGCGCAGGCCAGGGACGCGCATGTGCTGCTCGTCGCCGTGGCGCGCAGGCTCCGGGGTTCGGCTGAGTGGATCGCCGGCAAGCCCCGACCGCGCGGCGCGCTCGTGTTTCTGAACTGGAGCGGCCGCGCCGAACAGATTGCGGGCGAGCTGCAGGAGGACCCCGCGCTGGCCGGCCGTCAGATCGTCGTCGTGCAGCCGGGCGGCGCCCAGTCGAGGGTCAGCGATCGTTTCGCGAGCGCCACGGTCGTCGCCGGCGACCCGACGACGCGCGCCGCGATGGAGAGGGCCGGCGTCCTCGAGGCGAGCGCGGTGACGATCGTGTCCAACTGGATCTCCGCGGATCCCACTGACCGGCGCCGGCGCGTCGATCCGGAGTACGCGGACTCGAAAACACTCCTGACCATCCTCGCGATCCGCGCGTTGTGCGAGGACAGGAACCGTTCTGCTGCCCTGCCGATCCGAGCCGAGATCCAGCTGGCCCGTAATCAGCAGGAAGCCATCAACGCGGTCCAGGGCGGACCGCTGGTGCTCACTGTGTTGCCGTCCGATCAGGCCAATGCTCTTCCGAGCACCATGAGCAGACGGCTCCACGCGTTCTCGGCCTGATCCTTGTTGTCGCCCGCGAATCCGGCGCGTCCGCCATTCCGTCCTTATCAGCAGTGTCGTCAGACCGACGCGTCAGGCGGCGGCCGGCGGGCCCTGCGTCGGGCACGGTCGTCAGCCCGGAAAAACGGCGCGGCGGCGTCATCGGGTACTGCCATGGCGCTCGGCCCAGGTATGGGCTCTCGCGGAGGAGGCCGCCGCGTCGTTTTTCGCGACCGAGACGGGCTGAGACCTATCGCCCAACGCAGAGCCCACCGACCGCCACCTGACACAAACACGTGCGCGTGAAACTAACGGAAGCTCCCGTCCCAGTTACGTGACGCCCGCGCTGTCGCGGTGCCGCATCGTGGCTTGGCCAACGATAGAAGGCGGCGTGATCGTCGTCAGAGGGTAAAACGCGGCGCCGGCCCCCTCCGCGAGAGCCCAGACTTGGGCCGAGCGCCATGACAGTGACCGATGTTGCCGGCGCCGTGTTTTTCCACGCCGAGCTTCGTGTTGGCCGAGCCACGATGCGGGACCGCGACAGTTGGTGCGAAAGGTGGGAGACGCCTCACGAATCTGAAATACGCTCGAGCCCCCGTATTCGAGCAGATCGAGACGCGCGGAACGGACCGAATTGGCAAACGCGACCGTTGTTGTATATTGCAGCCGGTGCGGTTCCCCGAACGCGTTGCGGCTCTTGTGGTTATGTTCCTGTGTCTCGCCGGAACGGCGCGCGCGCAGAGAACGGACGTCGTCAGGATGGCCAACGGCGATCGCATCACCGGCGAGGTGAAGAAACTCGATCGCGGGCAACTCGAATTCAAGACAGACGACGTGGGGACGATCTACTTCGAATGGGACAAGATCGTATCGCTCGAAGCCATGGGTCAGTTCTACGTGTCGATGTCAGACGGCCGGCAATTTGTCGGGAGCCTGGCTGCTGGCGACCCGCGGTCGCTCGTCATTGTCGAAGCGTCGGGACCGGTCTCGGTGCCCACTTATGAAGTCACGCTGATCACGCCCATCGGCGCCAGTTTCTGGAAGAAGCTCGACGGATCGGTGGATGTCGGCTTCAGCTACACGCGGTCCAGCCAGGTCGCGCAGCTCAACGTCAACTCGACCACGCTGTACCGCAGGCCTGCATTCGAGGCACGGGTCGTCGGTTCGGGGACGTTCACCCAGAACGGCGAAGACGGAACCAAAGACGACCGCGGCACGATTCAGGCGTCGTACGTCCGGTTTCGCGGCGAACGTCTGGTCGTCGCTGCCGGCGTGCGGCGTCGAAACCAACGAAAGCCTCGGCCTCCTCCTGCGAACACAAGTCGGCGTGTCCGCCGGACCCCGGTTGATCAATACCAATCGCGCGCAACTAATAATCGGTGGCGGCCTCTCGGCCAACGACGAGCGAGGCGTGGATACCGAGCCCACGCAGAACCTGGAAGGGCTCGCGACCCTGCGATACTCGTACTACCGGTACGATACCCCGCGCACGAACGTGGACGTCGGTTTTCAGTACTTCCCAAGCCTCAACAACTTCGGCCGTCAGCGCATCCAGCTGGATGCCGGCGCCAAACGCGAGTTGTGGAAGGACGTCTTTCTCTCCATCAACATGTTCGACACGTTCGACAGCCGGCCACCCAACGCTTCAGCTGACAAGAACGACATCGGCGTGTCGCTGTCGTTCGGCTGGTCCTACTAGCAGGGCGCCGAAAAGCGCCGCCCTGAACGGAGAACGGAGAACGAGAACGAGCAACGAGTTATGTGTCCTGTGCGCCGATGAGAGCGGGCCCGAGTGTATCTCCGCTCCCTTACCCCTTTCCGCCGATTTTCGCGTGATGCGAAACCCTGCGCGAACGACTCGAGACGACATAAACGCACGATGTGTCGTGCCACACGTGGACTCGACCTTATCCGACCATGCCCCCGCCTCAAGCCGCATCGAACCGGCAAACTATCGCGTAAACGTGTCGTACACTTGACGCCCCGCGGGGCGGCCATGAGGGACGTGCCTGCTACTCGAGCAAAACAGAGGGAACCATGATGAGAACATTTCTCGCGCTTACCACTCTCTTATTCGCGGCGACCGCGGTGACCATTCACGGTCAGACCGTGACGAAGGCGAACTCCATCTCGGCGACGGCCACCATCGAGGCGATCGACCTGACATCGCGCCACGTCACGCTGAAAAACGAGAAGGGCGAGGAAGATACCTTCGCCGTATCGCCGGCCGTCACCCGGTTCAACGAGTTCAAAGTCGGCGACAAGGTGAAGATGACGTACTACGAATCGCTGGTGTTCCAGGTCCGCAAGCCTGGCGAGAAAACGAACGGCGCGAGCGACGAGGCCGCGCTGAACCGTGCCAAGGGCGCGCTTCCGGGAGGAACGATCGCCACGCAGGAAAAGCGGACCGTGACGGTCAAGGCCGTCGATCCGGCCGTGCCGTCCATCACGGTCACCACCGATGATGGCCGGACGGTTTCGCGGCGCATCGAGGACAAGAAGAATATCGAAGGCGTCAAGCCGGGCGACAAGATTGACATCACCTACACGCAGGCGATCCTGACGAGCATCGTGAAATAGTTACGGTATAGGGCCGGAAGGGCCGCGGCGTGACGCCGCGGCCCTGTCACCTGCGTCTCCTGCCGTGGCTGCCGGCACCGGAGTCGCTGCCTGCGCAGCGCTCCCGCGCCGGCCGTCACGGTTCCGCCCGTCGCACTTTCTCGGCCGGAGGCGCGCGCTTCGCGCTGTTGGTCCGCCACGGCCAGGCAACAAAGAACAGGGACGCGTCATGACGGCAAATATGATCCGGATTCCGGGCGGGACGTTCCGCATGGGATCCGATCGCTTCTATCCGGAGGAAGCGCCGGTACGCGAAACGACCGTCGGCGCGTTTCTGATGGACGCGTGCACCGTCACGAACGCCGAGTTCGCGCGCTTCGTGGACGAGACAAAATACGTCACGGTCGCCGAACGTCCGGTCGATCCGGCCGCGTACCCCGGCGCCAAGCCCGAAATGCTGATCCCGTCGTCCGTCGTGTTCCGGCGGCCCGGCGGCCCGGTGGACATGAACGATATCTACAACTGGTGGTTCTACGTGCCGGGCGCGGACTGGAGGCACCCCCTGGGGCCGGAGAGTTCGCTCGAGGGTTTGTCGAACCACCCCGTCGTTCAGGTGGCGTTCGACGACGCGGTGGCGTACGCCACGTGGGCCGGCAAGGCGCTCCCGACCGAAGCGGAATGGGAGTTTGCAGCACGCGGCGGTCTGGATGGCGCGCCTTACGCCTGGGGCGAGGAGTTCATGCCCGGCGGCAAGCCGATGGCCAACACATGGCAGGGGTCGTTTCCCTGGCAGAACCTGTTGATGGACGGCTACGAATGGACGGCGCCCGTCGGGACGTTTCCTCCGAACGGCTACGGCTTGTACGACATGGCCGGCAACGTCTGGCAGTGGACGACCGACTGGTACGAGGAGCAGGCATCGCCCGTCAAATCGTGCTGCACGGCCACCAAGGGCTCGCCGAAACGGAAAGTCATGAAAGGCGGCTCGTATCTGTGCGCCCCGAACTACTGCCGCCGTTATCGGCCGGCCGCGCGCATGGGGCAGGAAGCAGACAGCGCCGCCTGCCACCTCGGATTCCGCTGCATCATCCGGTCGTGATCAACCATGTCGGCCCGGGCTCGATGAGCGGTATCGTCGTCGCCAACAGGTTCGAGATGCTCCTGTCATGAGCGCGCACGAAAGGCAACCGCCGTGGCGAGCCAGATAGAAGAGCTGCTCCGGATGACCGCGCTGGCGGTCGCGGCCCTGCTGCCGATCGTCAACCCGCCGGGGTGTGCGCCGGTGTTTCTGTCGATGACCCCGGGCGCTTCGAACGCGACGCGCACGCTGCTCGCCCGCCGCGTAGCCATCAACGGATCGCTGCTGCTGATGGCCTCGATGCTCATCGGGTCGCATGTTCTTGGCTTCTTCGGCTTGTCGCTCTCCGTCGTGAAGATTGCCGGCGGGCTGCTGGTGATCGCCACGGGCTGGAGTTTGATCAACTCCGAAGGCGCCCCGGAATCGGCGGCGATGGCGCCGAAGGTCGCCTGGGCGGCCGACGAGATCACGCGGCGCAGTTTCTACCCCGTGACGTTTCCGTTGACGGTCGGCCCCGGATCGCTGTCGGTGGCGCTCACGCTCGGCGCCGGTACACGCGCGCCCGACGTGTCTGTCTTGAGCGGCGTCGCCGGCGCGTTGCTGGGCATTGCGGTGGTCGGCCTGGCCATCTACATCTGTTATCGCTTCGCGGCCAGGGTCATGGCGATACTCGGCGCCACCGGCACGGCCGTCCTCCTGCGCATGTCGGCCTTCATCCTGCTGGCGGTCGGCGTGGAGATTTTCTGCAACGGTCTGGGTGAACGGTTCGCCGTGTTCGCGCCCGTGCGATAGAAGGCGGGCGTGTCGCCACTGGAAAAGCGTATTTTGCGGGGATGAAGAGCAGCCGCCCGCCGCATGTGGCGCGACGGCTGCTCGAAAAGCGCGATCCGTGTAGTGCAGGCCTTCAGGCCTGCCGGGACAGGCGGACCTGAAGGTCCGCACTACGCCAGAATCTAGAAGCGGAAGGTGATGCCGCCCTGGAGCTCGAACTGGTTCGAGTACTTCGCGTTGCCCACCAGGTAGCAGCCCCAGTACGGGTCGCACCAGTAGCCGGCGGCTTCGGAGCTGATATATGTCGGTGTCCAGAGCAGGCCGACACGCGCCCCGACCTTCGACGCGCCGTAGAACTTCGCGCCGGCGCCCCAGGTCGTGGAGAACCTCGTCGAGCTGTTGATCGTCCCGGGGCCCCTGTTCCCGACGTAGTCCACCGAGCCGAAGCTGGTGGCGCCGAGACCGCCCATGAAGTAACGGACGGACCGCGGCATCATGCGCGCCGAAGTTGTAGGTGAACGTGCCGTGGTAGGTGCTGACCGTCATGTCACCAATGTCCACGATCTTCGAGCCGCTGGCCTCCAGCTTCGAAAGCTGTTGACCGTACAGGAACCCTACCTCGGCATTCGGTCCGACGAAGAACCCGAGGTCGATGCCCCACCCGAAGGAATCCTTGGGATCGACTCGGGTAAAGACGCCCCCCGGGGCCACGACGCTGCTGCCGAAATCGACTCCGTCAGAGATGACCCAGCCGAAGGTGACACCCAACTCCGCTTTCTGGGCAAAGGCCGGCGCTGACGCCAGCATCAAGGCACAAGCTGCAAATGCGATTCGTTTGAACATACGGTCGATTCCTTTCGATTAGCGTTTGACTCATCCGATCCTCGGGACAGTGACTTAAGACGGCCCCAGAGGTGATTCGGTTCTTCGATCATATCCACAAATTGCGGTGCCGCCCGCGGGATTGCGCAGAATCGCTGATAATTAACAATATTTTGAACTGGATGTACGGGGATTTGGATCCCGGATAACGCAGAGGCTGATCTCGTGGCGAGCCGGCCAAGATTCCGTCGGCGGCCTCGATTTTTTCGGCCATCGTGCCGAATTCGCATTGCCTTACAGACTTTAGCTGCCGCCCCTGGCCTTTGCCCGCTGCTGCTGCTGGTCGGTGACCAACCGGTACGCGAGGTAATACTTATAGATGTTGGAGACGTATTGCACCGTCTCCCGGCCGATGGCTTCGGCCGCCACCAGTTCGACGTTGTTGAACCACTTGTTCGGGTCGAGCCCGCGCTTGCGGGCACGCTCCCGCAGCTGCCTGATCCGGCCGGGTCCCGCGTTGTAAGACGCGAACGTGAAGAGCCCCTTGTCCAGCCGTTCCATCGGCTCGTCCGCATAGAAATTGTCCATCATGAAGCGGACGTACTTCACGCCGGCGTGAATGTTGGCGTCCATCTTCGTGATATCGCCAACCTTCATGTCTTTGCCGGTCGCGGGCATCACCTGCATCACGCCGATCGCGCCAACAGGACTCCTCCTGTTCTGGTCGAGGCCTGATTCCTGGTAGCCCTGCGCGGCCATGAGCAGGAAGTCGAGATCGTACTGCGCGCTGTACTTCTTGAGGTACGCGATCGTTTGATTGAACCGCGCCATGTCCTCTTTTTTCGTCGCGCCCTTCGCGTACTTCACGCTCTTCAGGTACTTCTGCGTCAACACGTTTCGCTGCGCCGAGCCTTCGGGGTAGCGTGCGAGAAACGCGTTGAGCTCGGCGAGCAGCTTCGGATTGTTCTTGCGCACCATCATGGCCGTCTGGCCGTCCGTCTTCACCGCGGCGGACGTGTTGAGGACGATGTCGGGAAACACGCCCTTCCAGAATTCGGCGATGTAGTCGTCCACGATGGTCATCGGTACCAGCCCGGCGTTGACCATCTCGAGGAGATCTTCGTCCGCGAGCACTTCCGGCGCCGGGCGGATTTTCACGGGCGCCTTGCCTGCCTGGGCCAGTTGCGCGTTGAAGCGCTCGACGTTCTTCATCGAGACGTCGGAGGCCCTGATGTAGACCTCCTTGCCGCTCAGGTCCTCGACGCTCGTGATGGGCGGCACGCCAGGTCCGGTGACGACGATTGTCGAGATGCCGTTTCGCGTCGGCGTTCGAGAAATCCACCTGCTCCTTGCGCCACTCCGTGACCAGCTTGCCGGCGGCCACGACATCGCCGCGGCCCTCAACGAGCGCTGGTATCAGATCGTCGGCCGCCACCGGCACGAAAATGACGCGCACCCGGAGGTTCTTGGCCTTCAGCTTCTTGTTCAGGTCCTCTTCGAACAGGTGGAATGCGTCGACGGTCAAGCCGAGCTGGGCGCCTTTGTCGACGAAGAAGGTCGTCTTCGAATAGACGGTGAGGACCCGGATGATGCGTCGATCGATCATGCCGTCGAGATCGCCGGTCCACTTCCTGAGAGCGGCCGCCGTTGCCGGGTCGTCCGCTGAAGCGTCCGCGTCAGAGGCCTGAGGCGCCGCCGCTGCCTGGGACGTCCCCGCCGGCTGGGTGGACGGTGGATTTCCGCATGCGGCGGTCAGGGCAATCAGGATCGCCCCAAGACCCCATCGATATCGGGCAAGATTTGGCTGTAGAGTCATCTTTTTGACTGTCGTGTAACGTCGCAGCATAACAGAATACGCACAGCAGTTCGCTTCCCGGCAGGCAGTTGGTGGCAATTCTCGACCGCATACCGTGTTCCCATGGAACAATGAGGGCGCTTTCGCTCCACTGGTTTTTCGAACTCAGAGGCACGCTATGACCCATCACCGTTCGCGCCGCACGGCAGCCCTGCTCGGTTCGGTTCTCGGCTTCGCGCTCCTGATCTTCGCCTTTGCCCGTTCGACGGGCGCACAGGGCCAGGGCGCCGCCAACGAGTTTTACGATTCGCACTTCCACCTGACGAACTACGTGCAGCAGGGGATTACGCCGCGCGAGTTCCTGGCGATCATGGGGACGCGCGTCGGCCGTTCGACGCTGTTCGGCATCCCGCTCCAGCAGCAATGGTCGTACGCGAACTCCGGCACGTTCGCGCCGACGTATTACCTGCAGAGCGACGCGCCTCTGTATTACTACTCGTTCACCGATGCCTACATCGCGAGCGTCTACAAGCTGCTGACGCCCGCCGAACAGGCGCGCTTCGACCCGATGATCACGGGGTTCAACCCATCCGACATGTACGGCGTGGATCACATCCGCCGGGTCCTCCAGGTGTTTCCCGGTGTCTTTACCGGCATCGGCGAGTTCAGCATCCACAAGGAATTCGTGTCGTCGAAGGTGGCGGGCGAAACGGCGAGCCTGACGAATCCGGCGCTCGACCGCATCCTCGACTTCGCGGCGGAGTCGGGCCTTGTCGTGATCATGCACAGCGACATCGACATGCCCTTCGCCAAGGTGGACGCCGAGCCGGTGTACCTGTCGCAGATGAAGGCGGTCCTGAAACGTCATCCCACCGCGTCGATCATCTGGGCTCACGTGGGCCTGGGCCGCATCGTGCATCCGGTGCAGGTCTCCGCGGAGGCCGCCGAACGCGATCCAAACCACATCGGCCTGGTCGAGGCCATGCTCAGCGACCCGGCGCTGAACCACGTCAATTTCGACATCTCGTGGGACGAGGTGGGCAAGTACGCGGTCTCCTCGCCGGCGACGGCGACTCGCGTGGCGGCGATGCTCAACAAGTACCCGGACCGGTTCCTGTTCGGCAGCGACACCGTGGCGCCGGCGAACCCGGCTGCCTACTATGCGGTCTTCGAGATGTGGAACCCGGTCTGGCGTCAGCTGACGCCCGATGCGAGCCTCAAGGTGCGCAAGGGTAACTACACGCGCATTTTCGATGCCGGACGCCAGCGCGTTCGCGCGTGGGAGCGGGCGAACCTGAAGTAGGAGCAGATGACGAATGCCTGAGCGAACCTTCACGGAATCCTTCAAGGTTGCCGGCGAACAGCTCGTGGATGCGGTCAAGAAGCTCATCCACGAAGGCAACGTCCGCCGCGTCATCATCAAGCACGACACCCACACGGTGGCCGAATTTCCGCTGACCGTGGGCGTCATCGGCGCCGTGCTGGCGCCCGTGCTCGCCGCCGTGGCCGCCCTCGCGGCGGTGCTGAAGGAATGCACGATCGAAGTCGAGCGCGTCGAGACGACGCCCGACAAGTAGCCCCGATCAGCCCCGGCGCCCGCCGGTGCTGGACAGGCCTGGACAGGCATCGTATGTAGTGATATACATATGCACCATTGTGCATATGTCGATCTTCCAGGCCCTCGCCGACCCCACGCGCGTCCGCATCGTCGAAGCGCTGATCGGCGGTGAACAGCCCGTCAACGACCTCGTGGACCAGATGGACATCCACCAGACCGGCGTGTCCAGGCATCTCCGCGTGCTCCAGGAGGCCGGCTTCGTCCAGGTGCGGCCGGATGGACAGCGGCGCCTGTACTCTCTCAGGCCGGAACCGTTCAGGGCCCTCGACGCCTGGGTGATGCAGTACCGGCAACTCTGGACAGGACGGCTCGACAAATTCGCCACCGAGCTCGACAAACGCACGAAGGCGCGGGCGGGCGCGCCACGCAGGGAGGGACGATCGTGACACCCCAACGAGGTACGGAGTCGGGACGCGGCCGCATCACCATCGAGCGGTTCTACCGCGCCGCCATCGAGGACGTCTGGGACCTGTGGACGACGAAGGACGGCATCGAATCCTGGTGGGGCCCCGGCGGATTCGCCGTGACGGTTCAGAAGCTGGACCTGCGGCCCGGAGGCCAGCTGCTCTACGCGATGACCGCCATCGATCCCCCGCAGGTTGAATTCATGAAGAAGGCCGGCATGCCGCTCTCCCACGACGCGCGAATCACGTACACGGAAGTCAGCCCGCCGCACAGGCTCGCCTACATCCACCTCGCGGACTTCATTCCAGGCGTCGAGCCGTACGACGTCGCGACGGTGGTCGAACTCGAGTCCCGGTCGGAGGGCGTACGGATGGTCCTGACGCTCGATCCGATGCACAACGACGAGTGGACCAGCCGGGCGGTGGCGGGCTGGGAGAGCGAACTGGGCAAGCTTGAAGCCATTCTCTCGAAGGCGGCTTCCCGATCGAGGTGACGTCATGAAGAAGAACAGATTCGCCAGCCTCATCGCCGTCGGCGCGGGATTCTTCACGACGGCCCTGCTCTCGCTCGGTACCGACGTCGTCCTGCACGCCGTCCGCGTCTTTCCGCCGTGGGGACAGCCGATGTCGGACGCGCTGTTCGTGCTCGCGACGGTGTATCGCATTGTGTACACGATCGGCGGAGGTTACATCACGGCGCGCCTTGCGCCGGCGCAGGCGATGCGGCACGTCATCGTGCTCGGGTTGCGTGGGCCTGGTGGCCGCGACGATCGGCTTGGTCGCGACCTGGAACAGCGGGCCTGAGCTCGGGCCGAAGTGGTACCCGATTCTCCTCGTCGTGACGGCGCTGCCGTGCGTCTGGCTGGGTGGACGGATGTACGGCTCGCGCGGGCGGTTCGAGCGTCAGTCGGTGGCCGTCCAATAGGCGGGGACGTCGGGCTTCGTGGCGGCGACAATCTCGAGCACAGCCTTGCGATCGCCGTCGGACAGTCCCTGGTAGGTCGCGGCCGGATCCTTGCCCGTCAACACGTCATGCAGCCGCGAGTAGACGCGTTCGCGAATCGCCGGCTGCAGCGCGTCGAACAGATCGCTGTAGATCATGTACGAAAGGGGATACCGGAACAGCCGGGTCTGCAGATCGAACTCGCGCAGCGAACGGCCCTGTGCGTCGCGCGGACCCCTGTGCGCGAACGTCCGCGTGAACGTGGAGACGCCTGTGACAGGCTGCGTCAATGGAGCGGCGTCCACGAACAGCATGTAGTCCACGAGGTCGCGGATCTCTGTGCCCAGTTGCCGCTCCGCGTTCGCCACTCCCGAGCGCTGGGCGGCGGCGTACTGCACCCGCAGAGCGCCCAGCCGGTTCGTGACGCCGACCTGGTGTTCGAGCGTCATCAACGCCACGATGTCGCTCGTCCCGGTCAGGTATTTCGACACGTCGATCCGGCCGGCCAGCGAGGTCACGTTCTGTGTGTTCTCCGCTTCGAGGTCGAGCGGCCGCTCGGGGTCGCGCGCAACCGCGTTGCCGATGTGCGTCATCGATCCGTGCGTGCCCGTGACATACCAGCCGCCCCACCGCCGATCGAACGGCGTCCGGTGATCGATGGTGTCGATGAACGCGCTGGTGTACGCCGGGATGCCCTCCGCGTTCGGGATGACAGACGCCACGACCATCGCCGCCGCGCCCCTGTTGCCGGGCCCGTGGCAGAACATGCATTCGACGCCCCGTCGCTGGACCACCGGTTTGTCGCTCTGCTTCGTATCGAGGGTGTAGAAAGCGAGTCCCCGGCCAGGCTCGAGCGCCATCATCTCGTAGACCGTTCCGCCGGGGACCATGCCAATCGAGACGTTGTCGTTGAAGTAGAGGGCGCGCGGGTTCCCGGGATTGATCAACGCGTGCTGGAAGCTCGTCTTCGAAAACACCAGCACCTGCGAATCGATGCTGACGCCGAGCTGTTCGAGCAGGCTGGGGAGAAATCCGCGGCCCTCCGAGAAATCCAGCGTCGCCGCGCCGCTGGCCAGCCGGCTTGCGAAGCGGCCAATCGCGTCGGTCGGTGCATCGGACGATCCCTGCGCATGAAGTGCGCCGACGATCGCGATGGAGGCGAGCAGACTGGTGCCGATTTTCCGGCAGGTCCTTGTTCTGTTCATCTGCGGGGTACGGAAGCAACAACGGTACCCGACGCTCAATTCTGACGGCGAAGCTCGTGGAGCAGCGTGCGATGGTTGGTGAGCCGGCGGTTGAGGATCGCCTTGGCCACGCCCAGCAGATCCGCGATGCGTGGATCGGCCAGCGCGTATTGCACGGACGTCCCTTCCTTCCTGGTGACGACGATGCCGCTGGCGCGCAACTTCGCGAGCTGCTGCGAGACGATCGGCTGATCGAGATCGAGCCGCGTCTGCAGCTCCTGCACGCTCTGCTCGCCACCCGCCGACAACACCTCCAGCAGGCGGATTCGAGCGGGGTGCGCGAGCGCCCGGAAGAACTCGGCCTTCAGTGTCTGCAACTCGTGCGACGCCCGGCTCATGCGCGTGCCTCCTGGCGCTCGTGCGGCACGACAGGCTGCCGCTGATTGCGCTCGTGGTGAAGCGTCTCGGCGCGCGCGATCGCGTCGCCGATATTCCGGCAGATGTTCTCGTCGCCGACATGCCGGTGGAAATCGGCTCGTTCCATCAGGTGAGCCGGCTGCCGCCGCGCGCCGCAGAGCAGAAGCTCGCGCCCCGAGTCGTGCAGCACGTCGGCGAGGTCCTCGAAGGCCCTCAGGCCCGTGCCGTCGAGCGCGTTCATGTTGCGCAACCGCAGCACGACAATCTCGGGCAGCGCGGCGATGCTGTCGCTGACGACCCGAAGCTTGTCCGTCGCGCCGAACAGGAACGGACCATGGATCCGGAAGACCCGCACGTACGGTGGAATCTCGAGCCGATGCAGGCTGTGATCCAGGCTGTCCTTGATGTACTCGTCCGTGACGGCGGCGACCGTCGTCGTTTCGGCGACGCGGCGGATGAACAGCAGCGCCGCGAGCACCATCCCGGCTTCCACCGCCACGGTCAGATCGGCGAAGACGGTCAGCGCGAACGTCGAAAGCCAGACGGCGATGTCGGCTTTCGTCAACCGCAGCAGCTCGGGAATCTCGCGCCATTCGCCCATGTTGTAGGACACCACCATCAGGATGGCGGCGAGCACGGCCATCGGGATCGCGCCGGCGAGGGGCGCGGCGACGAGCAGGATCGTCAGGAGCGTCAACGAGTGGACGATGCCGGCGACTGGCGTTCGAGCCCCGGATCGGATGTTGGTGGCCGTCCGCGCGATGGCGCCTGTCGCGGGAAGGCCGCCGACCATCGGTGAGACGATGTTGGCCACGCCCTGCGCGACGAGCTCCGTGTTCGAATCGTGGCGATCGCCGCTCATCTTGTCGGCGACCACCGCGGACATCAGCGACTCGATGGCGCCAAGCAAGGCGACCGTAATGGCCGGCATCAACAGCGAGGGAATGAGCGACACCCGAAGCGCCGGGATCGCGACGTGCGGCAGGCCGCCCGGGATGCCGCCGAATCGCGATCCGACCGTCTCGATCGGCAGTCGCAGCACGTGTACCGCGGCCGTCGACGGCGCACAGCGCCAGGATCGATCCCGGTACGCGAGGGAGCCACCGGACGACCGCCACGATGATCGCCAGCGTGACGATCGCGACCAGCGTCGCCTCCGGCGAGAACGTGCGCGCATGCGCGGCGAGCGCGGCCATGCGCGGCCCGAACTCGCCGGGCACATCCTTCAGATCGATGCCGAAGAAGTCCCGGAGCTGGGTGCTGGCAATCAGGACGGCGATGCCGTTCGTGAAGCCGACGACCACGGAGCGGGGAATGAACCGGACGGCGGCGCCCATGCCGGTCAGCCCCATCACGACCAGCATGACGCCGGCCATCATGGTGCACATGAACAACCCGTCCACGCCGTGCTTCGCGACGATCCCGGCGACGACGACCACGAAGGCGCCCGTCGGGCCGGCGATCTGCACGCGCGAGCCGCCGAGCGCCGACACGAGGAACCCGGTGACGATCGCGCAGTAGATGCCGGCCTGCGGCGAGAGGCCGGAGGCAATCGAAAACGCCATGGCGAGGGGCAGGGCCACCAGGCCGACGGTGATGCCGGCGGCGACGTCGGCCGCGGCCGTGCGGCGGTCGTACGCGCGGAGGCTGGTGACGAGGCGAGGCGCGAAGCGTGCCGCCAATGTTCTATTAAATAGTATATATGAATATATCTATGTAATGTTAGCATGGCGTGCGGCGACGGGGCTGCCCGCGGCGGCGCCCGGCAGGAGTCAGGGACCCGGCGCGTCCGGATCTATTCGGGCCAGGTCGCGGACGGATCCATGTTGAGAATGGCCTGCGTCTGGATCGTCGGGATCATCGGCCGGAGATAGGGCCGCCCGACGCTCTTGTGGCACGCGTAGCAGCTTTCGAGCATCGTCTTGTAGCTGGCCGCGAACTGCGCGCTGTCCTTGTTCTCGATCGCGGTCTTGACGGCGGCCAGGCTGCTCGTGTCGACGCCGTCGAAGATGCCGGCGATGTCCACGTCTTTCTGATCCAGCTGGGATTTCATGACCGGCGACTTCCGGATCAGCCACTGGATGTGGCCGCGCGTCTCGTTGAAGTAGTACTGGGCGAGCGGCCAGTTCTTCTTCTTCCCGGCCCACCACAGATTGGTCCAGTGCCACTGCACGTCCATCATGATGTGCGAGTTCGACGGCACCAGCGCCTTGAGCTGCGCGACTTCGGCCGGCAGCTGATCCATCGTCGGCAGCGCCGCGCGGCGGCCGCCCCCTTCTCTCTGCTGAGCCGCCGCGGAGGGTACGATGTCGCGCGCGACGCCCATCCCAATGAGAATGCCGGCGGCGACGAGGAGCGCGCTTTTCAGGATCGTGTTCATGAGCACTGGTCCTTTCGAGGAGAGGGGAGGCGTTGCGCCCTTGATTGTATGCATTGCGCGTTCTTGTACACGATGCGTTTTCCCGGCGCTACAATTCGCCGTGGCACGGCGTCAATCGAACGGAGGAGTCATGTTACGCAGGGCCGCACTCGCGCACGCAATGGTACTGTGCATCGCGACGACCGCCAGGGCTCAGCCTCCCACACCCGCCCTTCAGTACACGCCGCCGTTAAATTTCTATAAAAGCGCCATGACGAACCCGGAGGACTTTTCCTCGAACGAGGTCAACGCCTCCATGCAGGTCTATCCGTTCCGGCCGTTCACGGGCGACATTCAGCGGGCGTGGGGACAAACCCTCATGCGCGACTGGATCGATCCCCGCTACCGCGAAGCGAATGTGGCGGGCCCGCCGGACTTCAGCAGCCAGATGGTCCCGGGCGCGCAGGCGGCGTTCATGGCGCGCTTCGTCGAAAACATCGTCGGCCTGCCCAAGCCGCATGTCCGGGTGCTCATCGTCGCCGGCAACGCGGCAGCGATCGTGGACATGTCGTCGAACAGTCCCGCGACCTGGCAGCGTGCCGCGCCCGCGATGACCGCGGCGCTCACGTCCATGCGCGTCGTCGCCGGCGCGGCGGCGCCGCAGGTGTCGGCGGAGTCCAGTCCGGCAAACCGCGCGCTGGCTGGCGTCTACATGGGTATCAAGCAGAAGTTCCAGGTGAACTTGTGGGGCGGCGTTGGCAGCGGCACGTTTACGCCGGCGCCGCACTTTTTCCTGTTGTCGGCGGACGGCCGGGTGTACCGCACGTTCGATGCGTCGAAACTTCCGGCAAACGGTCCGGGCGGTTTCGATTTCGCAACGGCCGCACGTGAAGACCCGGAAAACACCGGCCGGTTCGCGGTGCGGGGCAATCAGATGATCATCCAGTTTGGCGGGCCTGGCGCCGAAGTGATCCAGTCGGCCGTTTCCCCGGCCGGCGGCTTCACGGCCAGCGGGGTCGCGTCCTCGCGGCAGTAGCCCGTGTGCTACTTCTGATCTTTGGTGTCTTTGACGTCTTTGATTTCGAGGCCCCCGGTGATCCCGCTCACCTGATGCCCGACGGCGGTGGCCCGCATGCGGGCGATTTCCGCCGGCGTGGCGACCTTCGGATCCACGTTGGCCTGCGCGCAGGTGAAGCCGCGCAGTGTGCATTCCGAGGTCGGATGGGCGATGCCGCGCTCCTTCATCAGGCGCGTCATCAAGGCGACCGCTTCCTCGTGGATGATGACGGCGTTGTTCGGCACGAACGTTCCGACGCCGATCGCGTAGTCCACGGGCATCAGCGGCTCGACGCTCGCGCCGAAAGCGCCGTCGTTCTTTTTTCCGAGGTCGAAGGCGCCGAGATCCGCGCCCTTATCGACAAGATACTGGATGATCTTCGTGTCGCCCATGTTCCCGGCCACCATCAGCGGCGTGATGCCGTAGTCGTCGGCGGCGTTGACGTCCGCGCCCCGCTCCACGAACAGCTTCACGACCTCGAGGCGTTCGGCCGGTGTCCGGCCCTTGCTGTAGCCCTGGATGAATCCCAGTCCGGCGGCCGCTTCGACCATCGTCTCGCCATCCTTCGAGATGATGCCCGGATCGGCGCCGTGGGCCAGCAGCAGCTTCGTCAGTTCGAGATCGCCCGAGAAGGCCGCGCGCATCAGCGGCGTGGCGAAGACGATGCGCGGCGAGCCGGCGCGCATGCGCGCCCTCGGGGTGTTGTTGACCAGGGCGTTTGGGTTCGCGCCCGCCTCCAGGAGCTTGGTAATCAGCGGCAGCGGATCGGCGGTAACCATCCAGGGGAAATTCGGCGCGGTTTCCATGTTGCGCCGATCGACGGCCCAGAAGAGGGGCGTGAAGCCCTGCGTGTCGGCCTGGTTGACCTTCGACTTGCTGTCGACGAGAAACGACGCCGCCGCGTAGTTACCGTTGAAGATCGCGAGCCCGAGCGCGTCCTTGCCGTCGCCCGCAATGGCGTTCACGTCCGCCCCGGCGCCGACGAGCAGTCGCGCCGATTCGACGTCGCCTTCCCGCGCGGCGAACATCAGCGGCGTCAGGGATCCGCTCGCGAATTCCTCTGCGCCACGTGGACCCTGCCCGGCCTTGGGCGCCGATGGCGTCCGTCCTTCGAAGCCGCGGCCGTTGGCCGCCGGCACGAAGTTGGATCGAACGTTGACGTCGGCGCCGTGGTCGATCAGCGCCTTCACGGCCGCCGGGTGACGCTCGGACACGGCCCACATCAGCGCCGTCGTGCCACCCCACGTCTCCACCGCATTCACCTTGACGCCGCCCTCGATCAGGACGTCGATGGCGTCGGTCTTCCCGGTGCGCGCCGCCATCATGAGCGCCGTGTCGCCGTACTCCGTCAGCGGCGCATTCGGGTTGGCGCCGGCCTTGATCAGCCTGAGGATCATCGCCGCGCTCCCATTCATCGCGGCGAGCTGCATGGGGACGACGCCCTCGCGGTTCGCCACCGACGGGTTCGCGCCGGCTTGAATCAGCGAGTCGGCCATGTCGCCGTCGTCGCTGCGAACGGCCCAGTGAAGCGCCGTGGTTCCGTCGATTTGCGGCGCGTTGACATCGGCCTTCCGCAGCAGCAGCGCCCGCACGGCCTCGCGGTTGCCCTTCATCGCGGCGTCCGCCACTTCAGATGTGGCCGCCCCCGCCTCTACGGCGAGGAGGATGGCGATGAAAACGAATCCGATCGCGGCGTGCCATCGTGCTCTCCGTTATCGCTTCACGTGTTCGAGGATCGCGGGTGTCGCGGCGTAATTGTCGAGCGCCACCGTCCTGGCCTCATTGTCAGGCACGACCTTCGTCGTGAGCGACGTTTTTCCTTCGCCGGCGCCCTTCGCGTCCAGGTGGATTTCAACGAACGTGAATTCGTAGTCGGCAGGTTCCTTCGCCGAGGCTTCCGCGCCCGCGGGCGCGGCAAGCTTCCACGCCGGCGAGTAGGCGCCGAGGCGTCGATCGGTGGCTAATACGATGCGCTCGCCCCCGCCTGGCGACGCCGCGTGGTACGCGTATTTGATCGAGTACCCGGTGACGTCGGTGGTCCAGATGTAGCCGACAGTGGGCGCGCGGCCGAGCGCGGCCGTCAGGGCTGCTGTCGGAGTCAGCGGCGCGGCCGGTGCGCCGCGGCCTCGTCCGCCCCGGCCACGGCCGCCGCGTCCGGCTCCCCGGCCTCCTGTGGACGACGTTGCGTTTGCGGCGGCGGCGCTGTCAGCCGGCGCGGGGTTCAGCGCGGCGACGATCGGACCTCGCTCCTCATCGGTTGACCAGCGCATCAGTCGAATCCGGACCGGAATGCCAGGCTGCGCGACGTTGGCGGACACCGCCGTGAAATCGATTTCGCTGCCCTGCGCGATCAGGGGAGCCGCAGCCAGCGCCAGGAGCAGGCAGCCCGCGCGGCTTGCCCGGCCGGTTCCGCCCGCTCGCGATCATCCTGCGCGTGTTCATTGGTTCGGATTCGTTCCCTTGACGCGCCCGAGCCACTCCACGAGCTTTTCGACCTCTTCGTCGTCGAGCCTCGCGCCGCGCTGCCGCATGTCGAGCGACACGACGCGCCAGCGCTCCGCGCTGTATCGCGCGTCGTTGACGCGGTCCGCGCTGTGACAGGTCGTGCAGGCTCTGGCCACGACGGCTTCGGCCTCGGCGTCGCTGAAGAAGGTGGTGATCTCCGGGCGGCACGTACGCGCGGGGGAACGGCGCGAAGACGGCCCGAACCTCGAGACAATCCAGTCCAGGAGGATCTCGCGATCAGCGCCCTGGATCTGCACCGGCTGTCCGTTGTGCTTCGCGTCGATCAACGCGTTCCAGCCGGCGCGGTCGAGCGCGTTGTAGGCGTAGTCGTCGATGCCATGGCAGGACGTGCAGTGTTTGAACAGGACTTGCCGGACCGGCCCCTTCGGCGGATCCACCTGCGGGCGGATCGGCTTTCCCGCGAGCTGAGCGGAGACCGGTGGCGCCAGAACCAACAGGAACTGAACCACGAAGATCACGAAGCTCACAAAGGGTACGGCCGTCTTCGTGACCGTTGAGTGCTTTGTGGTTCCCATGGCTGAGTAAGTCGTCGCTAGACCATTTCGAGCGGCCGCAGCGGACCGGTGCTCGTGCCGATCTTGTCCTGCTCGATGCCGTACAGGTGCAGGATGCTCAGCAGCATGTTCGAGGTGCGCTGCGTGTTGTCGGGGAAAACCAGGTGCCGGTTCCCCTTGAATGTCCCGTCGATGCCGCCGACCAGGATGACCGGCACTTTCTCGTGGGCGTGGCGGTGCGAATTGCCCATGTTGCTGCCCTTGTAGATCAGCACGTGGTCGAGCACCGAGCCGTCGCCGTCGGGGGTCTGCTGCAGCTTGTCGCAGAAGTACGCGAGGTTCTGCACGTGATAGCGGTTGATCTTGGCGTAGTTCGCGACGTTTTCCGGCTTGTCGCCGTGGTGCGACGTCCCGTGCCAGCCGCCGGTAAAGCCTGACTCCGGAAAGCTGGTGCCGGTGAGATCGCGGCCGAGCATGAACGTGGCCGAGCGCGTGATGTCACCCGCGAACGCGAGCGCCATCAGGTCGTACATCAGCCTGAAATGGACATGCTTGCTTTCGGGCAGGCCGAACGGGACGTCTTCGTTCGGTTCCTTCACCGAGTTGTCCATCGCGATCCGGATTCGCCGTTCGAGCTCGGTGACGTTCTCGAGATACGTGTCGAGACGGGCCCGATCGCCGGCGCCGAGATCCTTCTTGAACGCGCCCAGCTCGTGGGTGACCGAATCGAGAATGCTGGCGTTCTGTTTTCGTCCCGCCAGGCGTTCCTCGGTGCTCGTGCCGTCGCCGAACAGCCGCTCGAAGACCACGCGGGGATTCACCTGCGTCGGCAGCGGCTGCGTGGGCGAAGACCACGAGATGGAGTTGGTGTACGCGCAGCTGTATCCCCAGTTGCAGTTGCCGAAGTTCCCCGTGTCCTCGACGCCGAGCTGGAGCGACGACAGGATCGTGTCCTGGCCGTACTTGTTCGCGATCGTCTGATCGATCGTCGCGCCGAGGAACGGGCTCACCGCGTTGCGCCGCGGGCGCGAGCCCGACAGCAGGACGGCGCCGCGCGCGTGGTCGCCGCCAGGTTCCTCGTCCGTCGCCATCGCCTCCGGCATGTCGAGGCCGGTGATGAGGACGGTGCGATTGCGGAACGGCTCCAGCGGTTTCGTGATGAAGGAGAAGTCGAAGTCCTTGCCTTCCTGCAGCGGGCTCCAGTAGCCGGGGGCGGCGCCGTGCGGATGCCAGATGCCGACGAAGCGTTTCACCGGGGCGGCGGCCGTCAGCCGCAGCGGCGTCAACGCGGGGACCATCGACTCGAGGAGCGGCAGTGCCAGCGTCACGCCGGCGCCGCGCAGGAACGTCCGCCGCGGGATGTGTTTCTTCGAGATGAACATAAGGCCTCGCTGTCTCGTCGCCCGTCCGGCTGAAGCCCGACGCTACGACTGCGTTTCCGCCTGACTTCACCCGCATCTGAAACTGCGCGCTCCGGACGATGCCCAGGACGATCGACGAGAACCGGTTGTCGTTCCTGCCAGCCTCGCGCACGATCGCCCGCAATTCAGGCATATCAGTGTATTCCACCCCGCGGCCCAATGCGTACGTCATCATCTTTTCGGTGAACATCCGCACGAACTGCGGTTCATAGCGGAGAAGGGCCCGCCGCAATCCCGCGGGGCCGTCCGCGGACTGGCCGTCGTACAGCGTCACCGAGGCGTCGATCGGCGTGCCGCCTTCGCCGCCCTGCTTCGCGCGCCACCTGCCGTCCGCGTCGAAATTGTCGAGCGCGAAGCCGATCGGGTCCATGATCTTGTGGCAGCCGGCGCACGGCGGATTCTTGCGGTGCGCGGTCATCTGCTCGCGAAGCGTCAGCACTTTCTGGGAGCCCGCCGTCGCGTCTTCGAGCGGCGGCACGTTCGGCGGCGGCTCCGGCGGAGGCGTCCCGAGGATGTTCTCCAGCACCCACACGCCCCGCTTCACCGGCGACGTCCGGAAGTTCTGCGTCCAGGTCACGGCGAGAAAGCTGCCTTTGCCGAGCAGCCCGCGCCGCGCGTCGAGCTCGGGCCCCAGCGTCACCCGGCGGAAATGCGAGCCGTAGATGTTCGGGATGCCGTAGTGCCGCGCGAGGCGCTCGTTGACGAACGTGTAGTCCGCCGTCAGCAGATCGACGACGTTCCGATCCTCGCGGATGATGCTGTCGAAGAAGAGCTCCGCCTCGCGCTTGAAACCCTGGCGCAGCTCGTCGTCCCAGTCCGGATAGAAGACGCCGTCGGGTGAAGTCGCCGGCAGATTGCGAAGGTAGAGCAGCTGCTGGGCGAAGTTGCGGACCAGTGCGTCCGAGCGTGGGTCGGCGAGCATCCGGCGCACCTGCTGCGCCAGCACCGCTGGATTGCTCAGGCGGCCCTGGCTGGCCAGGCTGATCAGCCGGTCGTCCGGGATGCTGCTCCACAGGAAGAACGAGAGCCGCGACGCCAGTTCCAGGTCGCTGATCCTGTAGACGTGGCCGGCTGGTACGGCGGACGGTTCCTTCTCCGCGCGCACGAGAAACTGCGGGCTGGCGAGCAGACGCCGCAGCGCGAGCTCGATGCCTTCCTCGAACGTGCCCGCGCGGCGGCCGTCGGCGTAGAAGCGCATCAACGCGTCGACGTCCTGCGGGGTCGCCGGCCGGCGATACGCGCGCCGCGCCAGCGTCGTGAGGATGGTGCGCGCGCATTCGTGTTCGCTCGCCGCCGCTGCCCGCCGGGTGGCAGGTGAGGACCCGGCGCCGGCTGCGTGAATCGTCCGGGCGCTGCGCGTTGAACGGGCCCTGGATGCGCAGGAACCCGATCGCCGGGTAGTACTGCAGCTGCGGGATGCTGTTGTTCTCGAGCGACTTGCGATCGTACTGACGGATCATGTCGAGGCTGGGGCGGTAGTTCGTGGCGAGAAACGTGGCGCCCACGACGCGCGAACCCGCCTTCACCGGAATCGTCACGTCGAGCGATCCGTCGCCCTCGCCGGACATGCCCTGGCTCAGCCCGACGCCCTGATACTTGAAGAGATGGGCGCGCTCGCCGTCGATGTCGAGCTCGAGCCGCTCGCCGGGAATGTAGCTGCCGATGCCGAAGTTCTGAATCGAGAACTTGTATTCGCCGTCGGCGGGGAAGTCGTGGTGCACCAGCATCCCGCCGCGCGTGCCGAACGGGAGCCCTTCGACGTGCTGGTTCTGCGAGGTGTCGCCCGGCGCCAGGTATGTCGCCTCGGTCGGCGTCTTCCAGTAGCCAACCGCCATGCGCGCCACCCGCGCCGCCGCCGTTGTATAGGATTCGAGCAGCGTCGGGGAAATCGTGAGCGAGCCGGCGATGTTGTCGAAGCCCCGCGCCGAATCGTCCGGCGGGAGAAGCGTCGCGGCGTCGATGTCCAGGTCCAGCAGATCGCGGACCGCGTTCGTGTATTCGGTCCGGTTCAGCCGGTGCAGCACGACGGCGCCCGGGTTCATGCGCGGAGCCTGGCGATCGATGGCGTTTTCCAGCCAGTCGCGCAGGCCTTCGTACTCGGCCAGCGGCGGCCGCCGCACGTCTGGAGGCGGCATCACGCCGGCGCGCAGCTTGCGCACCACCTTTTCCCACAGCTCCGGATGGTCGCCAACCCCGGCGAGGTCCAGTTTCTCGAGAGACAGCTGCGCGGTCTTCAGCCGATCGTTGTGGCAGGTCACGCAGTACCGATCGAGCAGCGCACGTTGTGATGCGGCCCCAATCGCCGCCGCATCCGCCGCCGCCCGGTGTTGTCCGCCCGGCGCGGGCGCCTGGGCGTGGACGAGAACTGACATGGCAGCGAGGACGACCGCGCCGGAGACCGTGGCCTTCATCAGCAGGCGAAGCGTCTCATAACCGATTGCGTCGTTCAAGGCGGAAGGAGCTGGGCGCCCATCGGTAGATTCCCTAAATATCCCTATACTGGTCTAATATGATGCATGATAGAGTAGTATTAGGATATATAAGGAGTTGTGATGGCGACTCAGGAGTTGTACTCGGTTGAGCAGGTTGCCTCCCAGCTGGGTCTCCACGTCAGGACCGTGCGGAACTATGTGCGCGATGGGCGGCTCAAGGGCGTCCGCATCGGCAAGCAATATCGCATCGCGCGCGAGGACCTGGAGTCGCTGACCGGGCATCGCGCGGCGGCGCCGGTTCACTCGGCCGGCGCACCTCGCCGCGAGGTTGAGGTGTCCAGCATCGTGGAAGTTGACGCGATCGGTTTGGACGCCGCGAGCCGCGTGACGAATTCGCTGATGGCCGCCACAAACGGCCGTCCTGCGGCGGACGGTCCGCTGCGAATCGACACGATCTACGACCGGGAGCGCGAACGGCTGAAGGTGATCCTGATCGGCAGCATTCCAGCGACGGCCTCTTTGCTCAAATTCGTTTCTCTTCTCTTGGAGACGTAGAAGCGGGGACAACATGGCAGGAATCAACGCGACCCTCGTGAAAACGCTCCGCGACAAAACTGGAGCCGGTGTCATCGCCTGCAAGAACGCGCTCGCGGAGACGCAGGGCGATTTCGACGCCGCGGTCGATCGCCTGCGCGCCGCCGAGGCCTCCAAGGCCGCGCAGAAGGCGGATCGCGTGGCCGCCGAGGGGCTTGTGGGCGTCCTCGTGGAGGGTACACGCGGTGCCGTTATCGAGCTCAACACGGAAACCGATTTTGTCGCGCGCACCGCGGGGTTTCAGGACGCCGTGACGTCGTTCGCGAGAGTTGCGCTCGAGGTGTCGGGCGATCCCGAGGCCCTGCTCGCGGCGCCGGCGCCCGACGGCGACGGACGCGTCGCCGACGTGATTGCGCGCCTGATGGCGAGAACGGGCGAGCACGTCAAACTGCGGCGCTGCGGGTTCGTTTCGGTGGCTCGAGGAGCGGTGGCGTCTTACGTACACAGTGCGTCGGCGCCGGGCCTGGGACGTATTGGCGTCCTGGTGGCGCTCGAGAGTGCAGCACCGCCCGAGGCTCTCCTCGGCATCGGCCGCAAGCTCGCGATGCACATCGCCGCGGCCTCTCCGCAGTGGATCGGCGTCGACGACATTCCGGCCGCGGTGGTCGCGGAGAAGCGCGCGGCGCTCGTCGAGCAGGCACGGACCACGGGTAAGGCGGCGGAGATCGTCGAGAAGATCGTCGAAGGCCGGATGCGGAGGTTTTTCCAGGAGGCCGTGCTCGGTCTGCAGCCGTTTGTGTTGAACCCCGAGCAGCGCGTCAGCGAGGCGCTGCAGGAGGCCGAGGCTGCCGTGTCGGCCTCCGTGTCGGTCAAGGCATTCGTCCGCTTCAAGACAGGCGAGGGCCTGGATGCGGCGGAACGGACGCCGTGAATCTGCTAGGCTGACGAACCTGATGCTGTCGATCCACTCCGCCGCGTTCCTGTTGGCCGCGGCTGCAGCCGCCCCCCCGCCGGTGTCGCTCGAGAGCCTGGCCTGGATGGCGGGCGACTGGCAGATGACGCGAGGCGCCGCCTGCATCGAGGAACACTGGACGCGGCCGGCCGGCGACATGTTGACGGGCATGAGCCGTACGGTCGCCAACGGGCAGACGCAAAGCTTCGAGTTCATGCGCATCGAGTCCAGAGCCGATGGCGTTGTCTTCGTCGCGCAGCCCGGCGGGCGTCCGCCGGTCGATTTCAGGATGGCATCCAACTCCGGTTCCGAGGTGGTGTTCCTCAACCCGGGCCACGCGGATCATCTGAAACGCATCATCTATCGCCGCTCCGGGCCGGGTGAGCTCACGGCCCGGATCGAAGGCGAGGACGGCGGCAAGGCGTTCGCCGTGGACTACGTGTATCGTGCCTCGACTACAGGAGGGTGCCCCTGAGCACCACGAGGCCGACGGAGAAGTAGATCACCAGGCCCGTCACGTCCACCAGCGTGGCGACAAACGGCGCCGACGAAGTCGCGGGATCGAATCCCAGCTTTCTGAGGATCAGCGGCAGCATCGAACCGACCAGCGTGCCCCACAGGACGATCGCCACGAGCGCGAGGCCGACGGTCGCGGCGACCAGCGCCCAGTGCGGGCCGTAAATCGTCGAGAACATCGACCACAGGCTGATTCGCAGGAACCCGATCGCGCCGAGGATGAGGCCCAACAGGAGCCCCGACACCGCTTCGCGACGGACGACGCGCCACCAGTCCTTGATCCGCAGTTCGCCGACCGCCATGGCGCGGATGACGAGCGTTGACGCCTGCGACCCCGAGTTGCCGCCGCTCGAGATGATGAGCGGCACGAACAGCGCCAGCACGACGGCGCGGGCGATTTCACGCTCGAAGAATCCCATGGCTGTCGCCGTCAGCATCTCGCCGAGGAACAGGACAATCAGCCAGCCCGCGCGTTTCTTCACCATGCGGCCCAGCGCGATCTCCATGTAGGGCTCGTCGAGCGCTTCGGATCCGCCCACTCGCTGCATCTGCCGCGTGGCGCTTCGCTCGGCCACATCCAGCGCATCGTCCACGGTGACAATGCCGATCAGGATGCCCTGCGTGTCGGTGACCGGGAGCGCCGTGCGATCCTCGCGCCTGAAGACCTCGACGGCATCCTCCTGGGCCTCGGTGGCCTTGAGCGCGACGAACCGGCGATCCATCAGGTCCGACACGTGGCGCGTGAGCGGGACGACGAGGAATTCGCGCATGCGGATGTCGTCGATGAGTAAGCCGGCCTCGTCCACGACGTAGATGACGTTCAGCGTCTCGCTGTCCTGTCCGTGCGTGCGGACGAAGTCCATCACCTGCTGCACGGTCCAGTGCTCGCGGACCGCGATGTAGTGCGGCGTCATCAGCCGGCCAATCGTGCCGGGCGCGTAGCCGAGCAGCGTCACCGCTTCGGCCCGTTCCACCGGCGTCAACAGCGACAGCAGGTGCTTCGTGACGTTGGCCGGCAATTCGCCGAACAGCAGGGTGCGGTCGTCCGGCGACATGTGGTTGAGGACGGCGGCGATGTCGTCATGCCCCATGGTCTTCACGAGGGCTTCCTGGACCGGGGCCGGAAAGTACTCGAATACGTCGGACGCGAACCGCCGCGGCAGCAGACGGAACGCAATGACGCGGTCGTTGGGTTCGAGGCTCGACAGTGCGTCCGCAACTTCCCGGGGCCGCAAGCCCGTCAGGCTCTCGCGAAGGCTCGCGAGATCTCCGGACTTGATCGAAGTCTGCACATCTGATGCGATCATCGGAGCATTATCGTGCACACGGACCCATTTCCCGGCCGAGCCATGATCCTTTCGCGGGCCATCCTCACCACGCCCATCGGCGACATGCTCGCGCTCGATTCCGGCGACGGTCTCTGTGCGCTCGAATTCACCGGTCCCGAGAAACGGCTGGTCGGACTGGAGGCGCGGCTCCGGCGGTGGTTTCCGCCGCACGAGATCGAAGATCGCGACACGGCCACAATCCTCCAGGCCCGGGCGTGGCTCGATGCGTACTTCAGAGGCGAGAGCGCCGACATCACGGGACTTCCGCTCGACATGCGAGGCGCGCGCTTCGAGAAACGCGTGTGGGAGGCGCTGAGGCGCATTCCGCCGGGAGAGACGACGAGCTACGGCGCGATCGCGAAGGCGCTCGGCTCGGCCGGCGCGTCTCGCGCCGTCGGCGCGGCCAACGGCGCCAACCCGATCGCGATCGTGGTGCCTTGCCATCGCGTCATCGGGTCGTCTGGAGCACTGACCGGGTACGGCGGCGGCCTCGAGCGAAAGACGTGGCTGCTCGAGCACGAACGCCGTTGGGCGCCTGAGGACCAGCCGGGAACTGAGGGCGGGCGGAGCGGGCGATTGCCCTTCGATTGAGAAACGCCCCACGAGCGAGAAGTTCGCGGGCGCGCCGGCGATGATGGCGTTCGAGTTCGCCTCGTCCAATCCGGTCTCCGAATGTCACGATGCCGCCGCGGACAGCCTCCAAACGTTGTGGACCCGTGGACCCGTGGACCCGTGAACCTCTTGAACCTTCGAACCCCTTGAGACTCAGAGTTCTTCCAGCGGTTTCACGCGGACGAACGCCCGATAGAGCAGCAGGTCGTACACGATCTTGAGGCTTCCCGCGATCAGGAACGGCAGGTTGATGAGCGCCGGGCTGGCGAACATCACGCCGACGAACAGGGGGCTGATGGATGCGCCGACCGTGCGCGCCACGCCGGTGATGCCGGCCGCCGCCGATCGCTCGTCGGCGCTGACGACGGCCATCAGGTACGACTGGCGCGTGGGCACGTCCATCTGGCTGATGCTGAAGCGCACCAGAAGAACAAACGTCGCGAGCGGGAGCGTCGGCATCAGCGGCACGAGGATCAGGAGGATGTTAGACGGCAGGTGCGTGCCGACCATCGTCCTGATCAGGCCGAAGCGGGCCGCCAGCCGCGACGCCAGCAGCGCCGAGATCCCCGCCAGGATGTTCGCCCAGAAGAAAATGGCCCCGAGCGTCGCCGGGTTGACGCCGAAACGCAGGTAGAACCAGTACGCCGCGAAGCTCTGAATCACGAAACCGCCGGCGAACGAGTCGAGCGCGAAGAGCGCGGACAGCCTCAGCACGACGTCCCGCGATCGACCCAGGCCGGACAGGTTCTCGAATGTCGATCGGTTCGCCTGCGGCTCGCCACGCGCCGCCGACTCGGCCGCGGGGGATAGCCGCGTGAACAGCGCGGCGAGCACGATGCCCAGCCCCGCATACGCGATGACGATCGTCCGGTAGCTGTCGATGGTCGCCAGGCGGCTCGTTGTCTGGAGCCAGCGTGTGAGGGTGCCTGCCACCAGCGCGCCGATCGCCGTCGCGACCGATCCCGCGAGCGTGTACCACGCGAACACCTCGGTCCTCGTCTGCGGAGCGACGACGGACGAAAGCGCCGCTTGCTCGACCGAGAGGAACGGCCCGACCTCGTTGCCGCTCGGGCTGATGACGCCGATTGTGCCCGCGAGGAGGAGCAGCCAGAAAGCCTGGGCGGAGGCGAAGACGGCGCCCGCCACGGTCATGAGCAGCGCGCCGACGACCAGGACGCGGGAACGCCCGAGTGCGATCCGCGCGCGTCGTCAAATACAGCGACACCAGCGTGTCGCCGGCGAGCGTGAGCGTCAGGAGCGTGCCGATGCGGGGCTCGCTCAGGCCCACGCCGACCAGGTAGAACACCAGGATGACGGAGAGCGACCCGTACGCGAACAACCGGATGAACCGGGTGCCAAAGAGCAGCCAGCCGTCGCGCGTCAACTGCCGAAGCGCGGCTGGAATGATCACGTGGGCGGCGGGTTGCGATCGATCACCTGCCGCTGGTGCCAGTAGGGATACGGCAACGGCCTGGCGCTCGCGGCCTCGAGCGTTGCGAGGTGATCCGCCGTGAGGGACCACCCGACGGCTCCGAGATTCTGGCGCAGCTGTTCCTCGTTACGCGCGCCGACAATCACCGACGAAACCGTCGGACGCGTCGTCAGCCAGTTGAGCGCGATCTGCGGGACGGTCCTGCCCGTGTCCTTCGCCACGGCATCGAGGGCGTCCACGACGCGATAAAGATCTTCGTCGGCGACCTGCGGGCCGAACGCCGCCGTTTTCGGAAGACGGCTGACCGCCGGCGGCGGCTGGTCGCGGCGAATCTTTCCGGTGAGGCGCCCCCAGCCGAGCGGGCTCCAGACCAGCGTGCCCACGCCCTGATCGTGGCCGAGCGGCATCAGCTCCCACTCGAAGTCGCGCCCGACGAGCGAGTAGTACGCCTGATGCGCGATGTAGCGCGCCCATCCCCTCCGATCCGACGCCGCAAGCGACTTCATCAGGTGCCAGCCCGAGAAGTTCGAGCAGCCGATGTAGCGGACCTTGCCGCTGCGGACGAGCGTGTCGAGCGTGCTCAGGGTTTCTTCGACGGGCGACAGCGCGTCGAACCCGTGCATCTGGTAGATGTCGATGTAGTCGGTGCCGAGGCGGCGCAGGCTGCCTTCGCACGCGTTGATCAGGTGATGGCGCGAGTTGCCGAGATCGTTCGCGCCGGGCCCCGAGCGAAAGGAGCCCTTGGTCGCGATGATCACGTCGGATCGCCGTCCGGCGATCGCCTTGCCGAGCACCTCTTCAGAGCGTCCGCCCGAATAGACGTCAGCCGTGTCGAACATGTTGACGCCGGCGTCGAGGCAGATGTCCACGAGGCGCGTCGCTTCCTTGACGTCGGTGGCGCCCCACGCGTTGAAGAATTCGCTGCCGCCGCCGAAGGTGCCCGTGCCGAAACTGAGGACGGGCACCTTGAAACCCGAGTCGCCGAGCCGCCGGAACTCCATCGAACCTCCCGCGCTTCGTCTGCCGTCCCTTAAGTCTACTGTGCGGCCAAGGTACAATCCGCGCCATGCCGATGAAGAAGAGCAGGAGCAAGGCGTCGCCGCAGGCCGAGATGCGGAGCCTGATTGCCGGTTACTGGGTATCACGTCTGATTTACGTCGCGGCGAGGCTGAACCTCGCCGACTTGATGAAGGACGGTCCGCGCACCGCCGAAGACCTGGCCGCGCGCGCCGGGGTGAACGGTCCGGCTCTGTACCGCATGCTGCGCACGCTCTCGAGCTACGGCGTGTTCACAGAGACGAAGGGCCGGCGCTTCAAGCTCACCACGCTCGGATCGACGCTCCGTTCCGATGCGCCCGCCTCGATGCACGGCTTCGCGCTGTTTCTGATCGGATCGCCGGTCTGGAATGCGTGGGAAGACCTCGAATTCGCGGTGCGGACCGGGCAGCTGCCGTTCGATCGCCTCTACGGCAAGCCCTTTTACGGATACCTCAACGAGCATCCCGACAACCTCAAGATTTTTGGCGAGGCGATGACAAGCCTCTCCGGAACCGAGAATCCCGAATTCGTCGCGGCATTTCAGAAGGTCTACAAACCCGCCCGCATGCGGACGGTGATCGATGTCGGCGGCGGCTTCGGCAGCCTGCTCGCGCTGATCCTGAAAAAGAACGCCAGGCTGAAGGGCGTCTTGTTCGATCTGCCGTCCGTCATCGAGCGAACCCGCGAGGATCGCCACTTGACCGCAGCGGGGATTGCCGAGCGATGCTCGTTCGCCGGCGGCGACATGTTCGAATCGGTGCCGCGCGGCGGCGACGCCTACGTCATGAAGTACATCCTTCACAACTGGGACGATGAGCACTGCGTGAAGCTGCTCACGAATTGCCGCGAGGCGATGAACGCAGGCGGCCGCATCCTGGTGGCCGACTCGGTCGTTCCTCCGGCTGAAAAACCCGATTGGGGAAAGCTCCTGGACATCCAGATGATGGTCGTGGTGCCCGGGAAAGAACGGACGAAGGAGGAATTCGCGGCGCTGTTCAAACGCGCGGGGCTCAAGCTGACGCGCATCATCCCGACCAAGTGCCCGCTGAGCCTCATCGAGGGCGTGGCCGCCCGTGCGTAGTGGCTGAGCAGTCGGCGCTGTGTCTCGCCTGCGGGCTGTGCTGCACCGGCGCCTTGCACGGGGCGGTCGAGGTGAAGGCGCAGGACGTCGCCGTGGTCCGATCGCTCGGTCTGACAGTCGAGCCCGTCGAGGATCCGGCCGGCGAGCACAGTTTCCGCCAGCCGTGTCCGCTCTACCTCGATAATCGCTGCAGCGTGCACGGACGGCATCCGCCGAGCTGTCAGGAGTACCAATGCGCGCTTCTCAAGAAGCTTGCGGCCGGCGGCGTCGACGCTCGGCGCTGCGCTCGCCGTCGTACACGAGGCGAAATCGCTGATCGCCGAGCGCGCCGCGCTTCCCAAGGCTCAGCGCGGCCGCCCCGACGCGCTTCTTTGTGCCGCCGCACTCGACGTGCTGCTCACGAGACATTTCCGAGAGCCGTAGCGGCCGGCTTCAGCCGGCCGGCGAACGTCCGCCTGAAGGCGGACGCTACGATTGGCTGAGGTGATACCATCCGCCGCATGAAGCTGAGCCGGCGCTCGTTTCTCCGGGCTTCCGCGGCAGGCGGGGGTCTTTTCTTCTGCCCGTGCGGCATGTCCACCGCGCATGCGTTGCTGGCGGCTCAGGCGCCGGCGCGCCGCCAGATCATGGTCGGAGGCCAGCGCGTCCGCACCATCGACACGCACGCACACGTGTTCGTGAGCGAGGCGTGGCCGCTGGTGAAGGACCTGCCGCAAGTGGACCGCGCCATGGCCAATCTGGGCGCGAGCGCCATGGCGCTCGACGCGGCGACGATGGATCGACGGTTCCGCGAGATGGATCGCCAGGGGATCGACGTGCACGTCATCAGCGTGCACCCGAGCCAGTTCCTGTATTTTACGGAACCGGATCTGGGCGCGCGCATCGTGAAGATGCAGAACGAGAAGATCGCCGAGCTCGTGGCGGCCCATCGCGATCGATTCGTCGGATTCGGCAACGTCTCGTTGCAGCAGCCCGATCTCGCCGTCGAACAGCTCGATTACGCGGTCAAGACCCTCGATCTCCGCGGCTTCATCGTCGGGGCCAACGTCAACGGCACTGAACTGGCGAACCCGAAGCTCGATCCGTTCTGGAAAAAGGTCGAGGAACTGCAGACGGTCGTCATGATTCACCCGCAGGGTTTTGATGATGCGGGGAAGCGGCTCGAAGGGGCGGGAGCGCTCGGCAACAACATCGGGTTTCCGCTCGATACGACGATTGCGCTCGCGCACCTGATCTTCGAAGGCGTGCTCGACCGGTTCGCCGGGGTGAAAGTCATCGGCGCGCACGGAGGCGGGTTCCTCGCGAGCTACATCGGGCGCTTCGACAACTGCAACACGCTCCAGGCGCCGTGTCAGCGGATGAAGCGGAAGCCCAGCGAGTACTTGCGCGGCCCGCAGCTCTACTTCGATTCGCTCGTGTACAGCCCGCAGAACGTCCGGCACCTCGTGACGACCGCTGGCGCCAGCCAGGTGGTGATCGGCACCGACTTCGGATTTCCGATCGCGAGCAGCACGCCGGTTGACACGATTCTCCAGACGCCGGGGCTGACTGCCGCCGAGCAGATCGCGATTCTGGGAGGGAACGCGGCTCGGCTGTTGAAACTGAAAACGTAAAGCGTAAAACGGACAACGAGCCACGAGCAGCAAGCCACGGACAACGTCGACTGAAACGAGAAACGCGGGACGAAGATGCGATCTTCGCCCCGCGTTCTGCTTTCTGCGTTTTACGTTTACGTTTAGTTCGCGCAAGTTCCATACACCGACCGTGCGGTGTTCGCCTTGAACTCGCGCGGCGTGCCCGGCTGCGCCCATCGTGCCTTCAACCTGCGTTCGACCACCGCGCCACGGTCCCATGTCGAGGCCCGTGATTTTCAGATCGATGGGCGGTGGCGGTGGCGGCGGAGGTGGCGGAGGCGGCGGGGGCGCTGGTGGCAGGGGCGCGGCGCCTCCGGCCGGGGCGCCGCCAGGGGCGCCGGCACCGCGGCCACGCTCCGCCGCCGGCACCGCGGCCGCCGCCGCCGCGTCCAGCCGGTGCGGCCACCGGCGGGGGAATCACCACGCCCGCGAGAATCCACGGGCTCTGCGTCGTTCCTTCTCCCTTGACGCAGCCGATCACGGTCTGCACCTGGGGCGCTGTCGCCTGGCCTTGTGCGACCACAACCGCCGTGGTCGCGCAGACGAGGGCGACCCCGCCGAGCACTGCAAGCTTCATCGTTGTTCTCCTTCTCCCGTTGTTCACCACAATCACCTGCCTGCTTCAGTCACGCCCGGGTCCGCGACCGGTCCGGCCGGCGGCTTGGCAGGTGTAAGTATAGGCGTGGAAACGTTAGATCAAACCGCCCTTGAAAAACAATCGGCGGCCGTAGTGCTATCGTTGCCGGCCGATGGCGTTTCTGGCGTGGTTGAGCGGCAGTCCGGTCGGCGAATGGGTCAGCGGATCGACCTGGGCCTATCCCGGCCTGTTGTTCGTGCACACGCTGGGTCTTGGCGTCCTCGTGGGATTGAATTCCGCCGTTGGCCTGCGGCTGCTCGGGTTCGCGCCGAGCGTTCCGGTGGCCGACATGGAGCCGCTGTTTCAGTACATGTGGATGGGGTTCTGGGTGAACGCCGTGTCGGGCTCGGTCCTCTTCATCGCTGACGCGCCCAAGAAAGCCGCCAATCCGTCCTTCATCATCAAGCTCGTGCTGATCGCGCTGGCCGTCTGGGTCATGCGCGCGCTCAAGCGGCACGCGTTTCCCCAGTCCGGGAGCTCGAACACCTTCGTCAGCCGCCGCGTCAGGCTGCTCGCGGCCGCCTCGCTGGCTCTGTGGGGAGGAGCGATCACGGCCGGCCGGCTCATGGCCTATACGGCGGCGCTCAAGTGATCACGTCGTTCGCCGTGTGGCTCGAAGCCACGTCCGTCTCCCGCGCCGTCACGCATTACTCGTGGATCTGGCCGGCGTGCGAGACGCTGCACTTCATGGGCCTCGCGCTGCTCATCGGCAACGTCGGCGTGCTCGACCTGCGCCTGCTCGGCGCGGTGAAGCGCCTGCCCGTGGCGCCGCTCAACCGGCTCATCCGCTGGGGAGTGCTCGGTTTCGTCATCAACCTCCTCACCGGCCTCGTTTTCTTCGTAGGCGCCCCGACGCAGTACGTGAACAACATCGCGTTCGCGTTCAAGCTGCTCTTCATGGCGCTGGCGGCCGTGAACCTGCTGGTGTTCTATCTGTTCGGCGTCGCCCGCGCCGTCGACGCGCTCGGTCCCGGCGACGACGCGCCGCTGTCGGCCAAGATCATCGCCGCCACGTCCCTGTTCCTCTGGGTCGGCGTGATGTTCTGGGGGCGCATGTTGCCGTTTATTGGCAATGCGTTTTAACAGGGCGATCGCGCAAAGGGGCTTGGTGGGATCACGGAAAGGGCGAGATGGGATCCGCGCAAGGGACGGGACGCGATCGGAAGAGGACGGCATGGGATCGTGCAGGGGGCAGTTGAAACCAGACACCGAGTCCAATTTCTCTTAAGGTTGTTGGCCCGCCTGTCGTCGTTTCGCGCGCCACAATGCCGTTGTGGTTTTTAGCGCCGCTCGTGCGAGGTTGGAGAGCCTCGAGCACAACTCCCTCTCGAGGTAGCCACGGTCGCGCCCGTCGATGAGATGGCTTCGGGTCTCCATCAGTGACCCTCTCGCGAACTCGTAAAACCGTGCGGCGTCGCGTGGATGAATGCGTCCAAACCCTTCAGCGATGTTACTTGGCGCCGACGCGCTCGCGGCCAGGATCTGATCGCGATATTTGAAGTCCTTCGATGCTGGCCCCGTGGCGGTAAATGCGAACACTTCGCACTTGAGCTCGTAAGACAACCGCCAGGCAAGGAGATCCTGAAAATCTCGCACGGCCATGGCTGACCGCTAGGCATCCGCCGTGCCAGCCCTTGGCTAAGCCCTCGCCGCCCAGTCGCGATCGCGCCGACAGCCCTTTTGCACGATCGCCGGCCGTCCTTTGCGTGATCGCGCGCGCCCTTGCGCGGTCGCGCCCGCCCTTTGCGTGATCCCGCGCCGCCCCCTTGCGCGATCGCCGTCCGTCCTTTACATGATCCACGCCGCCCTTTGGCGTGAGTTACGAAAGCGCTTTAACGAGCTCCGAAACGTCCTTAATCCTGTCGACGTTTTCGATTAGCTCGAGCGTCCTATTGATGCCCGCTGGTCCAGCGTCAATTGCGCACAGTCGGTGAACTTGTCGCGAAGTTCTTCGCGCGTGAAGGGCCGATCGGGACCGCCCCGATACCGATCGTCGGATGCCTGCACCAGCGTCCGGCCGTCCGTGAGGTCGATTTCGATCACGCTGCGAATCTTGTCGAAGCCCTGGGCCTCGATCTTCGCGTCGAACACGTTCGTCACGCGCGGCATCATCTGCTGCACGGGCGCGCTCGCGACGAACTCGTCGGTGAACTCGCGGACGCCGGCCTTGCGCCGGATGATCAGGCTCGCCATGAGGAAGGGCAGGCAGAACTTGGCCTCGAGCTCGTTGGTCGCGATCTTGTACCGCAGGGGCTCGAGGACGTTCGATCCAGCCCTGACGCGCACGGCCTTGATTTGATCCGGTTTCAGGTCGTGCTCGACCACGGCCTTGAGCATCGCGTCCATCGTCGGGTGGCTCAACGAGCCGCACGGGTACGGCTTGAACGACGATCCCGGATTGACGATGGTGTACGGCCTGCCGAGAACGGGGATCAGCCGGTCCAGATCGACGCCGCCGCCAAAGACTTCGAAAAAGCCCCAACGCCCGTCGAGGCCTTCGTCGCCGCCGGTGAAGCCGCGCGAGGCGAGTTCGGCGGCCACCACGCCGTTTTCCGCGGCGCGGGCGGAGTGGAGCGGCTTGGTCATGGAGCCGAAGTTGACGCGGATGCCGCTCGACATGCTCGACGCGATCGTGAGCATGTGCCGCACGGACGCGGCCGGCAGCTTCATCAGCCTGGCGGCCGCCGCCGCGCCGGCGAAGGTGCCGATGGTGCCGGTCGAGTGAAACCCATGGTTGTAGTGTTCGGGATCGATGGCTTCGGCGATCTTGCACTCGACTTCGAACCCGACGAGGAACGCTTCGAGGAACGCCGCGCCCGACGCGCGCTGGCGTTCGGCGACGGCCAGGGCGGCGGCCAGCGCCGGCACGGTCGGGTGCGTCAGCAGCCCGAACGTTCGATCGGGCGTGGTCGAGAGCTGCGTGTCGTCGTAGTCCATGGCGTGGCCGCTCGCCGCGTTGATCAGCGCGGCGTATGAGGCAGACGTCATGAAGCCGCCTGCCCCCAGGGCGGTGGCCTCCTTCCGGGCGCCGACGGTCTTGACGTAGTCGCGCACGATCGCGCTTCCCTTCACGGTCGACCCGGCGAGGATGACGCCGAAGCCGTCCACGAGGCAGCGCTTCGCCTGCTGCACGACGTCGGGAGGCATGCTGCTCAGCGTGGTGTTCGTGATGAACGCCGTCAGCGCGTCCGTCGTGCCCTTGATCGCGGCCTTGGTCGCCTTGGGCGACGTGGTTTGCGCCGCGCCTGCGCGCGAGTGCAAAAGCGCGCTCGCCGCGCCCGCACCGGCGACGCTCAGGCGGAGGAAAGTTTTTCGGCTCACACGCATACGGGCCTCACTCGAATTTGGTCATCTAGTCATCTGGTCATCTGGTCATTTCTGATCAATATGAAAATGATCCAACGATGACTAAATGACCAGATGACTAGATGACCAGATTTACGGTCGCAGGAAGGGTTGCACGATCGCAAGAAACCCTTCCGTATCTTCTTCGTCGGGGTAGTGCCCGAGACCGGGCATGACCACGATACGGCAGTTGCGGAGCGTGTCCGCGAGCCGCTTCTGCGTCTCGGGCGGTACGATGCGGCTGCCGCCGCCGATCACGTACAGCGCCGGCGCCGTAATTTTCGACACGGAATCCCACAGCTCGGTTTCGACGAAACCCTTGACGAGATCCGGATCGCGTTTCCACACCAGCCGTCCGCCGGGTCCCGGTTTGACGCCGAAGTGCGCGTAGGTCCGCAGCAGCGGTTCCGGCGTCCGCATGTTCGCGACGGTCAGCTGCGCGACGAGCTCATCTTCCGAGGCCCAGCCCGCGGCTTCCTGATCAACCCGGCGCGCGAACGCGTCGGCGATGTTCCGCGGCCGTTCGGGCCCGACATCTTCAACGACGATCCGCGCGACGAGGTCCGGGTGCAGGCCGGCGAACACCTGCGCCACGCGGCCGCCCGTCGAGTTGCCGAGCAGTGTCAGGCCACGGAACTTCAGCTGGGCGACGAGTGCCTCGAGATCCTTGACGTAGTCCTGAACGAGATACGCGCCCTCGGGGCTCCACGCCGAATCGCCGTGTCCCCGTAGATCGAGGGCGACGATGTGGTGATCCCGCGCGAAAGCGGGCGCGATGTGGTCGAAGGTGTGCGCGTGCCGCGCGATGCCGTGGAGCAGGATCATCGGCGGCTTCGCCGGGTCGCCCCATTCGAGATAGTGCAGGCGGAGGCCGTTGACCGTCGCGAACCGGTCGGTGTAGTCGGGCGCCTGGCCGAGCGGCAGGATCCCCAGAGCCATCGCCGTCACGATTGTCGTCCGGAGCATCGCCGTCATTATGTATGATGGCGCGCGGTTCGAGGGTTCAAGAGGTTCGAGAGGTTCGAGAGGTTCGAGAAGTTCTAGAAGTTCTGAGGTTCTCGAGGGACAGCAGGGAACCCCTTGAACTCCTTGAACCTCTAGAACCCCTCGAACCTCTATAGAACCGCCAAGGAGTTGTCGTGGACATCTGGGTTCAGACGTACGCACCGGTTGGCGATTCGCTTGGCCTCTCGGCGCTGGTTGCCGCGATCCCCATCGTGGTGTTGTTCCTCATGCTGGGCGTGCTGCGGAAACCGGCCTGGATGGCCGCGATGTCGGCGCTGGTCTCCGCGCTGATCGTGGCTCTCGCGGTGTACGGCATGCCCGTCAAGATGGCCCTGATTTCCACGCTGTTCGGCGCCGCGTACGGCATGTTCCCCATCGCCTGGATCGTGTTCACCTCGATCCTGCTGTACCGGCTGGCCGTGGACACCGGCAAGTTCGAGATCATCAAGGACTCGGTCGGCGGGCTCACGAGCGACCGCCGGCTGCAGGCGATGTTCATCGCGTTCTCGTTCGGCGCGTTCATCGAAGGCGCCGCGGGATTCGGGGCGCCGGTGGCCGTGTCGGGCGCGATGCTCGCGGGCCTGGGCTTCGATCCGTTTTTTGCCGCCGGCATCTGTCTGCTGGCGAACACCGCGCCGGTGGCGTTCGGGTCCATCGGCATTCCGGTGACGACGCTTGCGAACGTGACGGGCCTGCCGGTCGGGGCCCTCAGCGCGATGGTGGGGCGGCTGTGCGCGATGATTTCCATTCTCATCCCCGGTTACCTGATCGTCGTCATGTCGGGCTGGAAACGCGCGGGCGAAGTGCTGCCGGCCATCATCGCGTGCGGTGTGTCGTTCGCGGGCATGCAGTTCTACGTCTCGAACTACGTCGGTCCCGAATTGACCGACATCATGAGCTCGCTGACCTGCATCGTCGTCATGGTGCTGGTGATGAAGTTCTGGAAGCCGAAGTCGATCCTGCGGCTCGAGGGCGACAAGCCGGCATCCCTGCATGTCTCGCCGCATTCCGCCGGTGAGCTCCTCATGGCCTGGGCGCCGTATCTGCTGCTCGTGGCGTTCGTGCTCGCGTGGGGCGACGGGGACATCAAGCCGAAGATCAACCATTTCGCCGACAGCCTGCTGCCCGGCTTCCTGCCGACGGTGCCCGGAACGGGCCGGCTGGCGACGAGGCTCATGGTTCCCGGACTGCACAACGCGATCACGCAGATGCCGCCCGTGACGAAGATGCCGGCGCGCTATGCCGCGCTGTTCGAATTGAACTGGCTCAGCGCGTCCGGGACCGCGTGCCTCCTCGCCGCGTTTGCCACGTGCCTCCTGCTGCGCGTCAGTCCCAGACGGCTGGCGAACACCTACATCGCGACGTTCAAGCAGCTGAAGCTGGCGATGCTGACGATCGCGTCGATGCTCGGCCTGGCGTACCTCATGAACTACTCGGGCATGACGTCCACGTTAGGACTGTCGCTCGCCTCCACCGGCGGTGCGTTTCCGTTCTTCAGCGCCGTCGTCGGATGGCTCGGCGTGTTTCTGACGGGGAGCGACACGTCCGCGAACGCCCTGTTCGGCAACCTGCAGGTGGTCACGGCGCGCGCGCTGAACCTCAATCCGATTCTCACCGCGTCGGTGAACTCGGCCGCCGGTGTCATGGGCAAGATGATTTCCGTGCAGAGCATTGCGGTCGCGGTGGCTGCCACGGGGATGTCGCGCGCCGACGAGAGCCGGCTGTTCCGCTTCACCATCAAACACAGCGTGTTCCTGATGGTGATCATGGCGATCATTTCGATGCTGTACGCCTACGTCTTTCCGCAGGCAGTTCCAGCGGCGCCGTGAGAGCTGCGTAAGGAAATCGTCGGGACGATTCGTTCGACGAATTCAAGAAAGATCGAACGCACTGGTTCGATGCCTCGCGCTTCTTATAAGGACAGCGTGTAGCCGCCGGTTTTTCGACAGCTCTCTTGCATCTGGAGTCCCCACAGCTGCATTCTCCTGCATCCAGCCCAATCCAAAATTCCGGATGCTTCACCAAAATGCACGCGATCGACGTCGTGTAACCGTTGACACTCTGTAAGGTGGACGTTAGCGTTGAGAGTCAGCAAGTCATACCCTTTTTGGGTCAGGAGGCTAGACGTGGTCAGAGTGTTGAAGACGGTAGGCATGCTCGCGTGCCTCGTCCTGTTGCCGACGCTGGCGTTTGCGCAGGCGTCGATCACAGGCGTGGTCAAGGACTCATCCGGCGCCGTGCTGCCGGGTGTGACGGTCGAAACGGCAAGCCCGGTGCTCATCGAGAAAACCCGCGAGGCGGTGACCGATGGCTCGGGGCTCTATCGCATTCTGGATCTTCGGCCGGGCACCTACACGGTGACGTTCTCGCTGCCGGGCTTCACCACGGTGAAGCGCGAGGGCATCGAGCTGAGCGGTTCGTTCATCGCGACCATCAACGCCGACATGAAGGTCGGCGGCGTGGCCGAAACGATCACGGTGAGCGGCGAAACGCCGATCGTGGACGTCCAGAGCGTCAAGCGCCAGACCACTCTCAGCAATGAAACCCTGACGACGGTGCCGACGGCGCGGTCGTGGGCGGCCACCGCCGTCCTGATCCCCGGCATCGTGATTCAGGCGGGCACCAGCGCGGACATCCAGGTGACGCCGCAGATGACGGTGTTCGGCGGCGCCGGCGGGCGCGCGAACGAAGGCCGCATGCAGGTCGACGGCCTGAACACGGGCGCGGCCCTGAACGGCGGCGGCGTGTCCACGTATGTCGCGGACATTTCGAACGCGGCCGAAGTCGTGACGACGACGTCGGGCGGCCTCGGCGAAGCCGAAGTCGGCGGTCCGACGCTCAGCATCGTCCCGAAGAGCGGCGGCAACATCGTGAAAGGCGCCGTCTATCTGTCAGGCGTCAGCAGCGGCATGGTCGGCAGCAATTACAGCGACGCGCTGAAGGCGGCCGGTCTCAGCACCCCCGGCAAGCTCCTGCAGCAGTGGGACTACACGGGCGGCGTCGGCGGGCCGATCTTCAAGGATCGTCTCTGGTATTACGGCACGCTGCGCGACGAAGGGCAGCACCGGTCGATTCCCGGCGTCTTCCCGAACCTGAACGCCGGCGACCCGACGAAGTTCAGCTACTCGCCGGACACGACCGAAGCAGGCGCAGGGCGCGGAGAGCTTCCAGCTCGCCAGCATCCGCCTGACGGCGCAGATCACGCCGCGCAACAAGTTCAACTACCACCAGGACCTGCAGTGGCCCTGCAACGGCTCGGCGTTCACGTCGAGCGGCGACGGTTGCCGCGCGCAGACAGACTCGGGCGCGTTCGTCGGATCGCTGGGCCTCGGCGGCCTGACCGCTTCGGTCTCGCCCGAAACGGCCGGCTACCTGCACACGCTGGTGAAGAACAGCCAGTTCACGTGGTCGTCGCCCGTGACCAACCGCCTGCTCCTCGAAGCCGGTCTCGGCACGTATCGCGCGGCATGGGGACCGTTTGAAGCCCCGGGCAACCCGACGCGGGGCCTGGCGCGCATCACCGAGCTGGCAGCGCTCAACGGCGCCATCGCCGAACTTCCAGTACCGTTCGGCCAACTGGGCGCACGACTGGGACAACCCCAACACGTGGCGCGATGGCGGCGTCCGTATGTCACCGGCGGCCACGCCTTCAAGGCCGGCTACATCGGCGGCTACCTCGTCGAGGACATCCAGAACTTCGGCAACGACCTCAACCTCGCCTACACGTTCAACGGCGGGGTTCCGATCGTCGCTGACGCAGACGCTGCGCGTCTACACGCAGAGCGACCGCGTCCGCTACGACGCGCTCTACGGGCAGGACCAGTGGACGATGGGCAAGATGACGGTGCAGGGCGCCCTGCGGTTCGACCACGCGTGGAGCTACTCGCCGGAGCAGACCATCGGGCCGACGAACTTCCTCAACTCGCAGCTGACCTTCCCGCGCACCGACGGCGTCAACTACAAGGACATCTCGCTGCGCGGCGGGGTGGCCTTCGACGTCTTCGGCAACGGCAAGACGGCCGTGAAGGTGAACGCCGGCAAGTACGAGGACCCGGCGAGCAACCTGAACAACAACTACTCGATCAGCAACCCGATCGCGCGCATCGCGACCACCACCACGCGGACGTGGACGGACACGAACAACGAACTTCGTCCCGGATTGCAACCTGCAATACGCAGGCCGCCAACGGTGAGTGCCGGGCCGGCAACCAGCAGGCGTTCGGCACGGCGACGCCCATCACGGCGGCGATCGATCACAACCTGCTCAACGGCTGGGGCATCCGTCCGAACGACTGGCAGATCGGCGCGTCGGTCCAGCAGCAGCTGGCGTCGCGCGTCTCCATCGAGGTCGGCTACTTCCGCCGCTGGCTGGGCAACTTCACGGCGACCGACAACCTGCTCGTGGCGCCCGGCCGACTTCACGAAGTTCAGCATCACGGCGCCGTCCGATCCGCGCCTGCCTGGCGGCGGCGGCTACGCGGTCACCGACCTCTACAACGTCGTCCCGGGCAAGTTCGGACAGACGTCCAACATCATCACCGATGCGGCCAACTACGGCGACCAGTATCAGAAGTACAACGGGATGCTGATCAACTTCTCGGCCCGCAACATGAAAGGCCTGACGCTCCAGGGCGGCATCAACACCGGCAAGACGGTGAACGACTACTGCGCGAACCGTGCGCAGCTGCCGGAAATCTCGATCGGCATCTTCGGAGCGATTGCGAGCCCGTCCAATCCGTGGTGCCACGTCGATCCCGGGCTTCGTCACCAAGGCGAACGCGATCGCGTCCTACATCATCCCGAAGGCCGACGTGCTCATCGCGGGCACGTTCCGGTCGGACCAGGGCGCACCGCTGCGCGCCACCTGGAACGCGCCGACGGCCACGGTCATCAACCCGGCCCTGGGTCGCCCGATTTCGGGCGGCGCCACGACGCTCGCGGTTGATCTCGTCAATCCCGGCGACGTCTGGGGCGACCGCGTCAACGAGCTCGACTTCCGGTTCGGCAAGATCCTGAAGTTCGGCCGGATGCGGACCAACGTCGGTTTCGACATCTACAACAGCCTCAACCAGGCGGCCGTGCTGACCTACAACCAGACGTTCGTTCCGAACGGCACGTGGCTGGCGCCGACCTCGGTGCTGACGCCCCGGTTCTACAAGATCAGCGCGCAGATCGACTTCTAGCATCGGCTCGTCGGATAACCTGGGGGCGGCGAGCGAAAGTTCGCCGCCCTTTTTTGTACGAACGTCGAGGGTAGAGGTTGGAGGGTAGAGGTTAAAGGGTAGAGGTTGGGGGTTAGAGGTTAGTTAGAGGTAGAGAGAAACGGCGGGTCTTCGCTTCTCTCTCCGTTCTACGTTCTACGTTCTGCGTTTTACGTTTTCACCGTCCCGCCTACCGCCCGTTCCCATGTCGCGACCAGATGGCGCACGATCTCTTCCACTCCAACGCCATTGGTGACCTGCGCGAACACCGTCGGGCCGTCGCCGCGCATGCGCGCCGCGTCGCGGGCCATGACGCCCAGATCCGCGCCGACGAGCGGGGCCAGGTCCGTCTTGTTGATGACGAGCAGGTCCGACTGCGTGATGCCCGGGCCGCCTTTGCGCGGGATCTTGTCGCCGCCCGAGACGTCGATCACGTAGATCGTGTAGTCCACCAGCTCGCGGCTGAACTGCGCGGCGAGGTTGTCGCCGCCGCTCTCGACGAGGAGGAGGCTCGGCCGGACGTCTTCCATCAGCTCCTCGAGCGCGACGAGGTTGTGGCTGATGTCCTCGCGGATGGCGGCGTGCGGGCAGCCGCCGGTCTCGACGGCCCTGATCCGTGTCTCGTCGAGCGCCTTGTTGCGGACGAGAAACTCGGCGTCCTCGCGCGTGAAGATGTCGTTGGTCACGACGCCCAGGCTGTGCGTGTCGCGAAGCGCGCGGCAGAGCGCGAGCATCAACGCCGTCTTGCCGCTGCCGACGGGCCCGCCGATGCCGACGGTGAAGCTGCGCGCCTCGTAGTCGCGCGAGATGGGCGCGTCCCGTTCGTGGAAGAGGCCCGGGTGGTCGTGGTGTTCGTGCGTGTGCGGGTGCCCGATTTCGTGCATGTCAACTCCTGCCGTCCGGCTGAAGCCGGACGCTACGATTGGAATAATCGCGAATACAACCGATCGTGCGACGCCTGCCAGAGATCCGCGAGCGGCGCGGTCTGCGCCGCGTCCTCGACTGCGATCGCCATCCCCATGGCCAGCGCGCGATCGAGGTCGTCCGCCCGCTCGTCCAGCAGGCGCTGCGCGTCGGTGGTGCCGGTGATGCCGAGGCGGACGGCGGCCGACAGCGTGCCGCGGCACACGCCGAACAGGAACAGGCGCGCCGCGGCCTGGCGATCGACGCCAAGCGCACGGAGGCTCGCGCCGAAAATCGGCGCGTGGTGACGAGCCAGAGACGACGACCGCACGCTGTCGCACAGCGCCCGGATTTCCGGGCGAGGGAACGATCGCTCGACCGTGCCGATCCAGGCACGTCCCTGGACGCGGCTGGCACGGTTGGCGACCGGGTTGCGCAGGAACGCGTCGCAGCGCCCGTCGAGCGCCCCGAGCGCCGCCGGATCGTCGTGCGCGCCCATGACAAAGGGCAGGCTGCCGGAGGCAGCCTGCATCACCGCGTCCCGGACGAACCGCGCCAGCGAGGCGGCGGTGACCTCGCCCTGCTGCCACGCCGCTTCAAGACCGCTCGAGTGGGCGAAGCCTCCTGCCGGAAAGGCCGAGTCGGCCAACTGCCACTCGAGCCACGAAGAGAATCTGGTCATTTGGTCATCTCGTCATCTGGTCATCGTTTGGCAATTGGACAATCTGATCAATGAATCAACGATGACCAGATGATGAGATGACCAGATGACCAAATTCGCCCGGTCAGAACAGAAAGTACCGCTGCGCCAGCGGTAGCACCGCAGCGGGCGCCGAGACGAGTCTTTCTCCATCAGCCGTGACCGTGTAGGTTTCCGGATCGACGTGCATGACCGGCATCGTGTCGTTGAGCTTCATGTCGCGCTTGCCCAGGTTGCGGCAGCCGCGCACCGCCACCATCCGCTTGCCGACGCCGTAGCGGCCGGCGATGCCGGCCTCGAGCGACGACTGCGACACGAACGCGAGGGAGATCGCCGCCGTGGCGCGCCCGAACGCGCCGAACATCGGCCGCATGAGCACGGGCTGCGGCGTGGGAATCGACGCGTTCGCGTCGCCCATCTGCGCCCACGCGATGAAGCCGCCCTTGATGACCATCTCCGGCTTGACGCCGAAGAACTCGGGGCGCCACAACACGAGGTCGGCCAGCTTGCCCGCCTCGACCGAGCCCACCTCGTGCGACATCCCATGCGCGATGGCGGGGTTGATCGTGTACTTGGCGATGTAGCGCCTGATGCGCACGTTGTCGTTCGCGCCCTGCTCCGCGGCAAGCCGGCCGCGCTCGTGCCGCATCTTGTCGGCTGTCTGCCACGTCCGGCAGATCACCTCGCCGACGCGGCCCATCGCCTGGCTGTCGCTCGACATCATGCTGATCGCGCCCAGGTCGTGCAGCACGTCCTCGGCGGCGATCGTCTCGCCGCGGATCCGGCTTTCCGCGAACGCCACGTCCTCCGCGATGTTCTTGTCGAGGTGATGGCAGACCATCAGCATGTCGAGGTGTTCGTCGAGCGTGTTGACGGTGTAGGGCCGCGTGGGGTTCGTCGAGCTTGGCAGCACGTTCGGCTCGCCGCACACGCGGATGATGTCCGGCGCGTGCCCGCCGCCCGCGCCCTCCGTGTGGTACGTGTGGATCGTCCGGCCCTTGAAGGCCGCGATCGAGTCGTCTACGAAGCCCGATTCGTTCAGCGTGTCCGTGTGAATCGTGACCTGCACGTCGTGCTGCTCGGCGACGCGCAGGCACGCGTCGATCGCCGCGGGCGTCGTGCCCCAGTCCTCGTGCAGCTTCAACCCGATCGCGCCGCCGAGGATCTGTTCGACCAGGCCCTCGGGCGCCGACGAATTGCCCTTGCCCGTGAAGCCGAAGTTCATCGGGAACACGTCCGTGGACTCGAGCATCAGGCGGATATGCCCGCTCCCCGGCGTACAGGTCGTCGCGTTGGTCCCAGTGGCCGGTCCCGTGCCGCCGCCGACGAACGTCGTCACGCCGCTCGCGAGCGCGGTGAAGATCTGCTGCGGCGAGATGAAGTGGATGTGCGTGTCGATGCCGCCCGCCGTGACGATGAGGCCTTCCGCCGGCGATGGCTTCGGTGGTGACGCCGACGACCATGCCGGGCGAGACGCCGGCCATGACGTCGGGATTGCCGGCCTTGCCGATGCCGCTGATGCGCCCCGCCTTGATGCCGATGTCGGCCTTGTAGATGCCGGTGTAGTCGACGATCAGCGCGTTGGTGATGACGCAGTCGAGGGCGTCCGCCTCGCTGACGCCGGTCGCCTGGCCCATGCCGTCGCGCAGCACCTTGCCGCCGCCGAACTTGCATTCGTCGCCGTAGACCGCGTGATCGCGTTCGACTTCGGCCGAGAGCCCGGTGTCGCCGAGGCGCACGCGGTCGCCGGTCGTCGGGCCGAACAGCGCCGCGTAGTGGGAGCGATCAATGGAATGGGACATAGGGGTTCGAGGGGTTCAAGAGGTTCAAGGGGTTCAAGGGGTTCAGAGGTTCACGAGGTTCACGAGTCACGAGCCAGGTCCACGGGTTCACGAGTTGCCGGCGTTCTCGAATTCGCGGGCGAAGTCGTTGCCGCCGCGGATGACGGCGTTGCCGGCGATGGCGACCAGCGCGACGGTGCGGGTTTCGCCGGGTTCGAAGCGGACCGCCGTGCCGGCGGGGATGTCGAGCCGCATGCCGTACGACGCGCGGCGGTCGAAGGCGAGGGCGCGGTTGGTTTCGACGAAGTGATAGTGGCTGCCGACCTGGATCGGACGATCGCCCGTGTTCGTGACGGCGAGCTGCGCCGTCTTGCGCCCGTCGTTCGCCGCGATTTGCCCCGGCGCACACGTAATCGCTCCGGGCGTGCTCGCGTCGGCTGCCGTCGCGTCCGGCTTCGGCCGGACGTTCGCCGGCACCGGCAGGAAGCTTCCGTAGAGCGCCAACTCCAGATCGCCGTGCTCGGCAGCGATCGGATGATGCACCGTCACGAGCTTGGTGCCGTCGGGGAACGTCCCCTCGACCTGCACTTCGTGCACGAGCTCCGGCACGCCGTCCATCACGTCGGCGCGGCCAAGGAGCCGGCGGCCGAGATCCATCAGCGTGGCGACCGATTGCCCGTCGCGGATGAACTCCAGGATCTGCGTGGCGATGAGCGCGACCGCTTCCGGATGATTCAACCGCACGCCGCGCGCCAGCCGCTTCTGCGCCAGCACGCCGGCCTGATGCAGCGTGAGCTTGTCGATTTCATGCGGCGTCAAATGCATCAGCGAACCTCTTGAACCTCTCGAACCTCTAGAACCTCTCGAACCTCTCGAACCCCTCGAACCTTTCGAACCCCTCGAACCTCTAGAACTTACAAGCCCATGGATCGTCGCCCAGCAGCGACGGCACGACGGCCAGATACTGCCGCAGCGCGGCGCCCACCTGTTCGACCGAGACGCCCGCCACCCGCAGGAGGACACCATCGTCTCCGAGCGGCGCCGCGGAGACGAGCAGGTCGGCGCGCTTCGGCACCGCCGCCGATCCGAGCGAGCCGGCGAGCTGGGCGGCCGTCGTCCGCAGCGCGGGGCCCGACAGCACGGCCATCGCGAGGCAGTTGAAGCGATCCATGCGCTCCGCGAGGATGCCGTGTTCCGGCGACAGCACCAGGCCGTCGTGCAGCACGAGCCGTTCGCCGCGCGAGATGCGCGTGTGGCTGCGGTACTCGTCGAACTGCCACCGCTCGCCCGAGCCGATCCGTCCGGCCGTCAGCCAGTCCACCAGCACGAGGCTCGCGCCGTCGGCGAGGTGCACGTGCTGCTCCTGTGTGTATCGCGATCCCGCGAAGCAGACGACCGGATCCGGCAGCAGCACGAGCAGGCTATCGTCATCGACGCGCGCGCGCAATCGTTGCGACGCGCCGCGGTCCGACCGGTACACTTTTGTCGACGCTTGTGTCGCGACGAGCGCGTGCGCTCCGGGATCGACGGTGATCCCGATCGACAACGCGTCGCCGCCGAGCAGGCCGCCGCCGTACGTCGAAAGGTAGACCCAGGCCGACTCGCCGGCGTGTCCAGGGTTGAGCACCTTGAGCGGGCTGGCGGCCAGCGCGCGCGTCAGCGCCGTGGCGCTGCGGACGCGCGTGAACTGCAGCTCGCCGACCCCTGGCGCCGTGGGTGCCGTTGTCAGCGTCGCCGTAACGCTATTTTCTTTCGATCGTCACGGACTCGACGGTGATGGGCTTGATCGGACGATCGCCGGGTTTGCTCGTCGCCGTCGAGCCAATCTTCTTGATCACGTCCATGCCGGAAACAACTTCGCCGAAGACGGTGTGCTTGTTGTCCAGCCACGACGTCTCGGCCAGCGTGATGAAGAACTGCCCGCCGTTGGTGTTGGGTCCGCGGTTGGCCATCGACAGGATGCCCGGCTTGGTGTGCCGGAGCGTGGGATGGAACTCGTCCTCGAAGTTGTACCCGGGCCCGCCGGTGCCTTGTCCGAGCGGATCGCCGCCCTGAATCATGAAGGCGTCGATCACGCGGTGGAAGACGGTGCCGTTGTAGTAGGGCGTCTTCACTTTCTTGCCGGAGCGCGGATCGGTCCACTCCTTCGTGCCCTCGGCCAGTCCGGTGAAGTTCGCCACTGTTTTCGGCGCCTTGTCGTCGAACAACTGGATCGTGAAGTTACCTTCGCTGGTTGTGAAATGCGCGTACAACATTGATATGCTCTCTCCGTGGTCGGCTGCTGCGGCCCGCGACGATGCCTCGATCATACCGGTACTTGCAGCTGGATGTCTTCACCGACCATCTCTTTGGCGGCAACCAGCTCGCCGTGTTTCTCGATGGCCGCGGGCTGTCCGGCGACACCATGCAGGCCGTCGCCAGGGAGATGAATTTTTCTGAAACAACCTTCATCCTGCCGGCCGAGCGTCCCGACACCGATGTGCGCATGCGCATCTTCACGCCGGGCGCCGAGATGCCGATTGCCGGGCACCCCACGATTGGCAGCACGTTCGCGCTGGCGCGTGCGGGCGTGATCGCGCCCGGACGCGAACGGTTTGTGTTTGGTCTCGGCGCCGGTCCCACTCCGGTGGCGCTCACGTGGCGAGACGCCGACCTGGGCTTCGCATGGATGACGCAGCCGCTGCCGGAGTTCCGCCCTCCGATCGCCAATCCCGGCCTCGCCGCGTCGGCGCTCAGCCTGCGGGAAGACGACGTGGCGGGCACGAACCTGCCCGTGCAGGTCGTGTCGTGCGGCGTCGCGTTTCTCTTCGTGCCCGTCTCGACCAGGAGCGCCGTGGACCGCGCGGCGATGAATCCGCCGGCGTATGCCGAGCTCATGCGCAGCGTACAGGCCGAGGTGAACGGGGCTTTTTTCTTCACGGCTGAGCAGGGTCATCCCGCAGCCACCGTGTACAGCCGCATGTTTGCGCCGGACGTCGGTATCGCCGAAGATCCCGCGACGGGGATAGCGAGCGGGCCGCTGGGCTGCTATCTTGTGCGGCACCACGTGGTGGCCCCCGATCGGGCGGGCGCGATGTTGAGCCTGCAGGGAGTGAAGATGGGGCGCCCGAGCCAGGTGCATATGTCGATTGGAGTCACAGGCGGCGAGATCAGCTCCGTGCGCGTAGGCGGGGAGGCCGTTCTCGCTGGTGAAGGCACGCTTTTTATTCCTTAAGGAGATGGTTATGCGTCGTGTGTTCGTTCTTGCTGCTGTGGCCCTGGCCGCCGTATCCGTTCCGTTCGTCGCGACGATCTTCGCCGCGGGCCAGGCACCGGCCGCGGCGACCAAGCCGTCCAAGCTTCTGACCCCGGCGGCGCTCACCGCCAAGGCCCCGGCTCTGTTCAAGGCGAAGTTCGACACCAGCAAGGGCGTGTTCATCGTCGAGGTGCACCGCGACTGGGCGCCGCTCGGCGCCGACCGGTTCTACAACATGGTCACCAACGGGTTCTTCAGCGGCGTCCGGTTCTTTCGCGTGATTCCCGGCTTCATGGCCCAGTTCGGGATCAACGGCAACCCGGCCGTGACGGCTGCGTGGAACAAGGTCGAGCTGAAAGACGATCCGGCCACCAAGCAGAGCAACACGCGCGGGTTCATCACCTACGGCACCACCGGCCGCCCGAACACCCGCGGCACGCAGGTCTTCATCAACTACAAGGACAACTCGTTTCTCGATCCCCAGGGCTTCGTGCCGTTCGGCCAGGTTACGGAAGGCATGGAGGTCGTGGACATGCTGAACTCGGAGTACGCCAGCAAACCGCAGGACGCCCAGTCGCGCATTTCAGCCGAGGGCAACAAGTTCCTCGTGGCGACCTTCCCGAAGCTCGACTACATCAAAACCGCCACCATCGCGAAATAACGAATCTAGTCATTTAGTCATCTGGTCATCTGGTCATCGTTTTCCAATGTAGGAATCTCAAAATTGAGCAACGATCACCAGATGACTAGATGACCAGATGACCAAATGAGATGAATCCCACCAAAGAGGCCCCGCTCGATCGCGAGATTCGCGCGATCGTCGAGGGAACGAGCCAGAACGCTTTCGCGGTTCTCGGGCCGCACGAGGATTCGTCCGGATGGGTGGTGCGTGCGCTGTACCCGGCCGCGAAGTCGGTCGAGGTGCGCGTCTCGCGGACGGGCGAGCTGCGGCCCATGACGATGCGGCACCCGGCGGGACTGTTCGAGGTGCGTCTCGATCGGGCTGACGCGGCCGACTACCGTCTGCGGATCAATTACCGCGCGAACGGAGACGGCGACCACCGCGTCGAGATCGACGATCCGTATCGCTACGGCCGCGTGCTCACCGACTTCGACCTGCACCTGTTCAACGAGGGGACGCATCATCGCGCGTTCGAGAAACTCGGGGCGCATCGCATCAAGGTCGGGACGACGACCGGCGTGCACTTCGCCGTCTGGGCGCCCAACGCCGACCGCGTGAGCCTGCTCGGCGACTTCAACGGGTGGGACGGCCGGGTTCACGCCATGCGTCTGCTCGTCCCGTCGGGGATCTGGGAGATCTTCATGCCGGATCTTCCGGACGGCGAGCGCTACAAGTTCGAAATTCGCACGGCGTCCGGCACGCTGCTGAAGAAGACCGATCCGTTCGGCCTCGCTTTTGAAGTCCCGCCGCAGTCCGCCGCCGTTGTCCGCGACATCTCCGGCTACAAGTGGCAGGACGACGAGTGGATGGCGAGCCGGCGCGAACAAGGCGGGCGGCTCGATCGGCCGATGGCGATCTACGAAGTGCATCTTGGCTCGTGGGCGCGCGTTCCGCAGGAGGGGAACCGGTTCCTCAGCTATGCCGAGCTGGCGCACCAGCTCGTGCCGTACGTGAAGGAAATGGGCTTCACGCATATCGAACTGCTGCCCGTGATGGAGCACCCGTTCTCGGGATCCTGGGGCTACCAGGTGCTGGGATTCTTCGCGCCGACCAGCCGTTTCGGTCCGCCCGAGGATTTCAAGCTGTTCATCGACACCTGTCACCAGGCCGGCCTCGGCGTGATTCTCGACTGGGTGCCCGGTCATTTTCCGAAGGACGAGCACGGGCTGGCCCGCTTCGACGGCACGGCGCTCTTCGAGCACGCCGATCCGCGCCAGGGCGAGCATCAGGACTGGGGCACGTTGATCTTCAACTACGGCCGGCACGAGGTGCGGAATTTCCTGTTGTCGAACGCGTTGTTCTGGCTCGAGGAGTACCACGCGGACGGCCTGCGCGTAGACGCCGTGGCGTCGATGCTGTACCTCGATTACTCACGCAACGAGGGGGAGTGGATTCCCAACGCATTTGGCGGACATGAGAATCTCGACGCCGTCACATTTCTGCAGGAGCTGAACCGGTTGACGCACGGTCAGCATTCCGGCTCCATCACGGCGGCCGAGGAATCCACGTCCTATCCGGGGGTGAGCCGGCCCGTGCACCTTGGCGGCCTCGGGTTCACCTACAAATGGAACATGGGCTGGATGCACGACGTGCTGCACTACGCGCACGAAGATCCGATCTACCGGCGCTGGCACCACAACGACGTGACCTTTTCGATGCTCTACTCGTTCAGCGAGAACTTCATCCTGCCGTTTTCGCACGACGAGGTCGTCCACGGCAAGCGGTCGATGCTCGACAAGCTGCCAGGCGATGTGTGGCAGAAGCACGCGACGCTGCGGACGCTCTACGCCTACATGTACGGGCATCCCGGCAAGAAACTGCTGTTCATGGGCGGCGAGTTCGGCCAGTGGCGCGAGTGGAATCACGATCGCAGCCTCGACTGGCACCTGCTGACCGATCCGGCGCACCAGGGCCTCCGCCGCTTCGTCCAGGACCTGAACTGGCATTACGCCGCCGAGCGTTCGCTGTATGAATCGGATTACGCGCCCGAGGGCTTCCGCTGGATCGACTGCAACGACAGCGAACACAGCGTGATCTCGCTGATCCGCTATGGCGCCGACAGGCGTGACTTCCTCGTGATGGTGTTCAACTTCACGCCCGTCCCGCGCGAGCTCTGGCGGATCGGCGTGCCCGAACCTGGCCGGTACGACGAGATCCTCAACAGCGACAGCGAGCTGTACGGGGGAAGCAACGTCGGCAACCTCGGAGGCGTGAGCAGCGAGCCCGTCCCCGCGCACGGCCTGGACCACTCGGTGCTGCTGACCGTCCCACCGCTCGGCGCGCTGTACTTGAAGCGACGACCTTGAATCGACACCTCTCATTCACGAAGACACGAAGAAACACGAAGATTCTTAGGGTTGTGTTCTTCGTGATGTACGCTCCGATCGACCTGCCGATGTCCCAGCGAGATTCACGTCCCCCAGCCGCCGCTCGGCGCGCTGTGCTTTTGAAGCGGCGACCTTAAGCCCCACACCTCGTATTCACGAAGGCACGAAGAACACGAAGACTCTTTAGGTTTGTGTTCTTCGTGTTCTTCGTGACTTCGTGATGTACTGTCCGTCGACCTACCTATGTCCCTTCGTGATTCCCGTTCCGTCGCCGTCGCCCTCGTCACGTGCGCCACGTTCACCGACATCATCGCGTACTCGATCGCCGTGCCAGTGCTGCCGGACCTGAGCCAGCGGCTCGGCGCGACGCCGACGACGATCGGTGTCCTGTTTGGAAGCTTTGGCCTGACGTTGCTGGCCGTCTCGGTGCCGATGGGCGCCGTCTCCGACCGCGTGGGCCGGCGCCTGCCGCTCGTGGCCGGCATGATCGCGCTGGCGCTGGCGAGCGTGTTGTTCGCCTTCGCGCGGTCGCTTCCGTGGTTGTTCGTTGCCCGCCTGGTCCAGGGCGCGGCGGACGGCGTCACCTGGGTGGTGGGGTTTGCGCTCATCGCGGATCGATATGGTCCGGAGGACCGTGGCCGCGTGATGGGCTATGTGATGTCCGGCACGAGCGTGGCGTTGCTGCTCGGTCCATCGCTCGGCGGCTGGCTGTATGCGATGGGCGGTATCGAGCTGCCGTTCGTGTTCGTGGGCGCGATGTCGCTCCTGTGCGCGGCGGGATTCATGCTGATCCGCGCCGCGCCCGTGGCGGCGGGGGCGACGCCGTCGGCATGGACGGTCATCCAGGCGCCCGCCGTCGCCGAATGCGCCGCCTATGTGGTCGTCATCGGGGCGACACTCGCGATGCTCGAACCGGTGCTGCCGCTCTTCTTCAACCGGCGGCTCGGCATGACGCCGCCCCAGATCGGATTGCTCTTCGGCGCGGCTGCAGCCGCGTTGATCGTCATGCCGATCGTCTACGGCCCGCTGGTGGACAGGTGGGGCAGCCGGCGGCTGGTTCGTCTCGGTCTGATCCTGATGCTCGTGTGGCTGCCGATGCTCGCCCTCGCCATCGGGGTGAAGTCGGCGCTGGCGCTGATGCTGGTCGAGTGGATGGTCGTGCCGCTCGCCGTGACGCCGTCGCTCTCGTACATGGCGGAGGTCACGTCCGTCGGCGGCGCCGACGCGTACGGCGTCGGCTACGGCGTGTACAACACCGCGTGGGCGCTGGGGTTGCTGATTGGACCCGCCATGGGCGGATTCCTGTTCGAGCGTGCCCAGCTGGCCGTGCTCCTCGCCGCGTGGTCGGCGGTCGCGATCGTCGTGACGCTGCTCCTGGGGAAGGGTACAATCGCGTTCTTAGCCGTAGCGTCCGCCTTCAGGCGGACGTCCGCCGGCCGGCTGAAGCCGGCCGCTACGGCATCAAGCAGTCGACGTCGACAGCTTTTCGATGCGGCGCCATTGATCGGCGGTGACGGGCATGACCGACAGCCGGGAGATGCGCACGAGCGCGAAGTCCTTGAACGCCGGATCGGCTTTGATCTCCGCCAGCGTGACCGGCCGCGCCAGTTTTTTCACGGGCGCGACGTCCACGACGGCGGCCTTGCCGGCCTTGTCGGCGGGATCCGGGTACGCGTCGCCCATGGCCCGCGCGATGCCGACGACGGCTTTCTCGTCGCCGGTGTGGTAGTAGAAGATGGCATCGCCCTTCTTCACCGACCGCAGGTGTTTCTGGGCGAGCGGGTTCTTCACGCCGCTCCAGACGGTTTTCTTGTCTTTGGCGAGCGCGTCGAAGCTGTAGTTCGTGGGCTCTTCCTTGAACAGCCAGTTCATGAGTGCAGATTGTAATTCGAGATCCGAGGAGCCATGCTTCGCGATCGCATCGAACCGGGCGTGCAGGCGCTGTTTGTCGGGATCAATCCGGGGATGCGGTCCGAGGCCATCGGGCATCATTTTGCCGGCTACTCGAACCGGTTCTGGAAGCTGCTCTATGAATCCCGCCTGGTGCCTCAGCCCATCAGGGCGGAAGACGACGACCGCCTTCCGGAGTGGGGCTTCGGCATCACGAACCTGGCCGCGCGCGCCACGCCGGGGATGGATACGCTCGAGCCCGCCGAGTTCATCGCGGGCGGGCGGATCCTGCGCCGGAAGATCCGCCGCTTCAAGCCATCCATCGTGGTCCTGATTGGCGTGACCGTGTTTCGCAGCCTGTTCGAGCGCCCCGGCCGTCTGCCTGTACGCCTCGGCCTGCAGCCTGAGTGTCTCGAGGGGGCGCGCGTATTCGTGCTGCCGAATCCGAGCGGCCGGAACGCAAATTTCTCGTATGCCGAGATGCTCGCGGCTTTTCGTAAGCTGAGAGAACTGCTTTCGAACCCCAGAACCTCTAGAACCCCTCGAACCTCTCGAACCCCTCGAACCCCTCGAACCCCTTGAACCCCTCGAACCTCTAGCATGCCCCGCCAGTCCGACGAAGAGCTGAGAGCCATCTACGATCAGAGCTACGTCGATCAGTACGACCCGCACGCGGTTCAGCGGATACGGCGGATGCTGCCGTTCTTCGATCTGTCGGCAGGCGACGAGGTGGCGGATTTCGGGTGCGGCAACGGCGTGCTGCTCGAACTGGTCGCGCCCAGGGTCCGCGCGTATGTCGGCGTGGATTTCTCCGAGGAGTTCGTGCGCGCGGCGGAGCGGCGGCGCGACGCCGGCGCCGTCCGCAACGGGTCGTTTCACTGCGGAGACATCGTCTCGTTCTGCGAGGCGCACCCGAACCGGTTCGACGCCGCGTTCGCGCTGGATTTTTCAGAGCACGTCTACGACGACCAGTTCGTCCGCATCTTCCGCGCGATCCACGGATCGCTCAAGCCCGGCGCGGCCCTCTACCTCCACACGCCGAATGCGGAGTACTTCATGGAGCGGCTGAAGGCGCGCGGCATCCTGACCCAGGTCGAGGGCCACGTCGGCGTCCGCGATGCCGCGCAGCACGAGAGACTCCTCGCCGAATGCGGGTTCGCCAGCGTGCACGTCCGCTACCTCGCACACTATTTGTACGCTGCCTCGCTTCTCCATGGGCTCGGGTCCCTGCCGCTCGTCGGCCGGTTGTTCCGGGCCCGGCTGTTCCTGACGTGCCGCAAGGGCGTCTGAACCGGCGCCTTGCGGTTACGCCTGCGCCTGACTCATAGTTAGCCACTCGTCAGGCTACAGGAGCATTCCATGCTGAAGGGCTTTCGCCAGTTTCTCCTCAGGGGCAACGTCATCGATCTCGCGGTCGCGGTGGTCATCGGCGGCGCCTTCGGGGCCGTCGTGACGGCGCTCGTCAAGGATCTGATCACGCCGCTCATCGCCGCCATCGTCGGCAAGCCGGATTTCTCGGCCATCTCGTTCGCCATCAACGGCAGCCAGTTTCCGATCGGCGACTTCATCAACGCGCTGGTGTCGTTCCTGCTGATTGCGACGGCTGTCTACTTCTTCATCGTGGTGCCGATGAACGCGTTCATGGCGCGGATGCGGCGCGGCGAGGCGCCGCCGGATCCGACGACAAAGAAATGCGCCGAGTGCCTCAGCGATGTGCCCATCGGCGCGCGGCGCTGCGCGTTCTGCACGTCGGTCCTGGCGTAGGCGCAGGCTGCTGAAGAACGCAGCCTGAGCGTAAACGTAAAACGTAAAACGTAGTAGAACGACGAATTCGGGAAGTATCTCTTCGTTTTTGCAGTTTGCGTTCTGCATTCTGCGTTCTACGTTCAGGACGGCGTTTTCGGCGTCCTGCTGGCGCCGCCTATAATCAGAAATTCCGATGCCGTCCCTGAAGACCCCCGAACGTCTGGCTGGCGACGATGCGCTGGCGCGTGGAGCCTGGAGCGAGGCGCGCGACGCGTTCGACGCCGATCTTCGCCGCCACGAAACGCCCGAAGCGCTCGAAGGTCTTGCGCTGGCGGCCTGGTGGCTGGATCTCGCGGATCGGGTGTTCGACTCGCGCGAACGTGCCTACCGCCTGTATCTGGCGGGCGATGAGCCGCGCGGCGCCGCCCGTGTTGCCGTGTGGCTCGGCTGGGACTACTGGGCCTTTCGAGGTGAGCCGGCCGTCGCCAACGGATGGCTGCAGCGCGCGCGCCGCCTCCTCGAGGATCAGCCGCCGTGTGCGGAGCGCGCCTGGCTGGACGTGCGCGAAGGATCGTTCGTGCTGCTCGAGGAAGGCGATCCCGATCGCGCGCTCGCCCTGGCCGCGAGCGGGATCAGCGTCGCGCGCGATATCGGCCACGTCGACTACGAAATGCTCGGACGCGCGGTCCGGGGCCTCGCGCAGGTGACCTCGGGAGCCGTGGCGGACGGCATGCGCGGCCTCGACGAAGTGAACGCCGCGGTCGTGTCCGGCGAGCTGACGGACCTCGTCGCGATCGGCTTGTCCTGCTGCTACATGATCAATGCGTGCGAGCGGGTGCGCGACTACGAGCGCGCCGTGCAATGGTGCACGCGGCTCAAGGCGTTCAGCGCGAAATGGGGGCTGCGCCCGCTGTTTGCCGTGTGCCGGACGCAGTACGCGTCGATCTGCCTGTGGCGCGGCGGCTGGCTCGAGGCCGAGCAGGAGCTCAGCGCCGCGAGCGAGGAGCTCGCCGCGAGCCGTCCGGCGATGACCGGCGACGCGCTCGTACGCCTGGCCGAGCTCAGACGCCGACAGGGACGTCTGGTCGACGCCGGCGATCTGCTCGAACAGGCAGGCGGGCAGGGACTGGCGCTGTTGGGACGCGCCGAACTGGCATTCGATCACAACGATTTGCGCGGCGCCGCCGAGCAGTCGGCGCGCTATCTCCGTCACGTCCCGGTGCCGAACCGGACCGAGCGCGCGGCCGGCCTGGATCTGTCGGTACGCGCGCTGACGGGCCTCGCCGACTGGGATGGCGCGAAAACGGCGCTCGCCGAGCTCTCGAGCATCGCGACGCTGGTGGCGACGGCGCCGCTGCGCGCGGCGGCGAGCTTCGCGGCCGGCTATGTCGCCCTGGGAGAGGGGGAGCCAGACGCGGCGCGCCAGCACCTGGAAGATGCGGTCGACCTGTTTCTGCAGAGCGGCGCGCCGTTCGAAGTCGCGCGCGCCCGCACCGAACTGGCCCGCGCGCTCGCCGCGCTCGAGCGGATCGACGCGGCCGCAGAGGAGTTCCGCAGGGCGATCGCGCTCTTCGCCGAGTTGAAGGCGTCGCACGAGGAAGCCCGGGCACAGCGGCTTCTCGACGCGCTGCCAACTCCGCCGGCCGGCAAAGGCGAGACATCCCCGGCCGCGGCCGAGACGTGCGGGCTCACGAGGCGGGAAATCGAAGTGCTGCGGCTGGTGGCGGCCGGACTCAGCAATCAGATGCTGGCCGAGCGTCTGTTCGTCAGCGAGCACACCGTCCACCGCCACGTCGCCAATATCATGAGCAAGCTGAGCGTCTCGACGCGTGCCGCCGCGGTGGCGCAGGCAGCCCGCTTCGGCCTCCTCGCCTGAAGAGCGGATGGCCCGTACGGGCCATTTTCAGCCACCTCTGAAAAATGGCCCGTGCGTGGGACGCGCGCCGCGGGCCGGTCTCGCTACAGTTCTCGCCACTGGGCGGCCTGTCGGCCGGCCCATGAGGAGGCGATGATGAAGACGATCGTATCGGTGATGACCGCAGCCATGATGCTGTCGAGCGCGCCGCGCGTGATGCAGGCACAAAGCCACAACCACGTCATCCAGACCCCGCAGGAGGCGCAATGGGGTCCCGCGCCCCCGATGCTGCCGCCCGGCGCGCAGATCGCCGTGCTCGCCGGCGACCCCACCAAGTCCGTTCCGTACGCGGTGCGGCTGAAGTTTCCCGCCGGCTACGCCATCCCGGCGCATTCCCACCCGACCGACGAGCATGTCGTGGTCGTCTCCGGCGCGCTGACGTTCGGCATGGGCGACGCGCTGAACAAGGGCGCCGCCGCGAACAAGACGCTCGCGGTCGGCGGGTTTGCGCTGATGCCGGCCCAGATGAATCATTTCGCGTACACCACGGGCCAGGAAACGACGATCGTGCTATATGGACAGGGTCCGGTGGAGTTCAAGTACGTCAACCCGGCGGACGATCCCCGGTACGGGAAGAAAGGGTCGGACTAACAACGTGCCGCTGCGGTTGATGGCCGTGCTCGCGCACCCGGACGACGAGTCGCTGGGGTTCGGAGGCACGCTCGCGAAATACGCGTCCGAAGGCGTCGAAACCTTCCTCGTCACCGCCACGCGCGGCGAGGGCGGACGCTACCGCGGGCACGGCCCCGGCGACGAACACCATCCCGGATCAGAGGAGCTCGGCAAGATCCGGGTGGGGGAGTTGCGCGCAGCGGCGGGCGCGCTGGGGATCCGTGAACTGTCGCTCCTGGACTACCGCGACGGCGGCCTCGATCGCGCGAACCCCGCGGAGGTGGTCGGACGAATCGCGGACCACCTGCGGCGAGCACGTCCCGACGTCGTCGTGACGTTCGGACCCGACGGCGCGTACGGACACCCGGATCACATCGCGATCTCGCAGTTCACGACCGCGGCGATCGTGAAAGCGGCCGATCCAGCGTCCGCCGCGTCGCCGGGATGCCGGCCGCATGTCGTCTCGAAGCTGTACTACCTCGCCTGGCCAGAGTCCACGTGGGACGCGTATCAGCAGGCGCTCAAGAAGCTGACCACGAAGGTGGACGGGGTCGAGCGTCAGGCCGTGCCGTGGCCGGACTGGGCGATCACGACGGCGATCGACACGCGCGCGTTCTGGCCGGCCGTGTGGCGGGCCGTCTCGTGCCACGAGTCGCAGATCGGCGGCTACGAGCGGCTGGCGCAGCTGCAGCCCGAGCACCAGGAGGCCCTGTGGGGCCGCCAGTGGTTCTACCGGGTGTTCAGCACGGTGAATGGTGGACGGGGGCGGGAATCGGATCTGATGGAAGGCCTTGGCGCCTCGAGAGACTCGTCATGAAACAACAGGAATCTGGCGCGAGCGCGAAGAACGACAGCCCGAGCCGTGCCGGCGCAGCTGTGAGCGCGCCTGAGCGCCAGTCGCCGCTCGAGATGGACGCGGGTACGTTCCGCGCCCTCGGGTATCGGCTGATCGATCAGGTGGCGGCGTTTCTCGAATCGGTGCCGAACCGGCCGGTGACCACCGACCAGTCGCCGTCCGCCGTGCGCGACGCGCTGGGCCTCGGCGGCCCGCTGCCCGAGCAGGGCACGGATCCGGGGCCGCTGCTCGAACAGACGGCGCAGCTCTTGTTCGATCACTCGCTGCTCAACGGCCACCCGCGCTTCTTCGGCTACATCACGGCGGCCCCCGCTCCGATCGGGATGCTGGCCGAGCTGCTCGCGTCGGCGGTGAATCCGAACGTCGGCGCGTGGACGCTGTCGCCGGCCGCGACCGAGATCGAGCGCGAGACGGTTCGCTGGATCGCCGAGCTGATCGGCTACGACTCGGAGTGCGACGGTCTCCTCGTCAGCGGCGGCAACATGGCGAATGTCGTCGGCTTTCTGGCGGCGCGCGCAGCCAAAGCCGGGTGGAACGTCCGCGAGCAGGGCCTGGCCGGCGGCGCCGGCCGCCAGCTTCGCGTGTACGCGTCGGAGGAAACGCACACCTGGATTCAGAAGGCCGCCGACCTCTCCGGCCTCGGCACATCGTCTGTCCGCTTCGTCGCCGCGGGCTCCGATCAACGGATGGACGTGGCCGCGCTGCGACGCGCGATCGACGCGGACGCGGCCGCCGGCGACGCGCCGTTCATGGTCGTCGGAACGGCGGGCTCGGTGAGCACGGGCGCCGTCGATCCGCTGGCGGCCATCGCGGCCGTGTGCCGGGAGAAGGGCCTCTGGTTCCACGTGGACGGCGCGTACGGAGGGTTTGCGGCTGCTGTTCCCGAAGCGCCCGCCGAGCTCCACGGCCTGCGCGAGGCGGACTCCATCGCCGTCGACCCGCACAAATGGTTGTACGCGCCGCTCGAAGCCGGATGCGCGCTGGTGCGCAATCCGGACGCCCTGCGGGCCGCGTTCGCCTACCACCCGCCGTACTACCACTTCAACGAGAGCGCCACCAACTTCGTCGATCACGGGCCGCAGAACTCGCGCGGGTTCCGCGCGCTGAAGATCTGGCTCGCGCTGCGCCAGGTGGGCGCCGCCGGCTACCGCCGGATGATCTCGGACGACATCGGCTTGTCGCGCGCCATGGCGGACGCGGTTGGCCGGAATCCCGAGCTGCAGCTCGTGACGCAGGAGCTGAGTATCACGACGTTCCGCTACGTGCCCGGCGATTTGAAAAAGCGGATCGGCGAGGACGGTGTCGAAGCGCACCTCGACGTGCTGAACCGGTCGCTCCTCGACCGCATCCAGCGTGGCGGCGACGCGTTCGTCTCGAACGCCGTGGTCAACGGCCGCTACGTGCTGCGCGCCTGTATCGTGAACTTCCACAGCCGCCTCGCGGACGTCGAAGCGGTGCCGGCGCTGGCGGTGCGCCTCGGCCGCGCGCTCGACTCGGAGCTGCGGCCGGCGGCGCTGAGAGTAAAGCGCCCGGTTCCCGCCGGACCATCGTCGTCAGGTCCCACTCCGGCCTGGTGGGGCCTCAAATCAGGCAACACATTTGCTAGCTCGGCTGCACGGCCGATGGCTGGAAGGGCACTTCCTCCTCAAAGGGCGCGCCATGACTCGTCTGTGTACATCGGGCTGTCGGAATTTACTGCAGGGTCCGGCGTTGCGGACCCTCAAAGATGGTCCCCGCCCGTGATGACGAAGAGGTCACTCGCGTCACAGCAGCGCCCTGATAGTACCTGACCCCCTCGACAAGCTCTTTCCGGGATCGTCGGAAATGGCCGCGCGCATGCGGGAGGTCGACTGGGGCCGGACCCCTGTCGGCCCGGTCGACGGGTGGCCGCATAGCGTGCGGGCAATCATCCGCATGATGCTCACCTCACGCTACGCGATGTGGATGGGATGGGGACGCGAGCTGACGTTCTTCTACAACGACGCGTATGCGCAAATGACGCTCGGCGCGAAGCATCCCTGGGCGCTCGGAAAACCGGCGAGTGAAGTCTGGGCGGAAATCTGGACGGACATCGGTCCCCGCATCGAGCACGTGCTGGCCACCGGCGAGGCGACCTGGGACGAAGGCCTGCTGCTGTTTCTCGAACGAAGTGGATTTCCCGAGGAGACGTACCACACGTTCTGGTACAGCCCCCTCCACGATGACGAGGGTGCAGTCGGAGGCATGTTCTGCGTCGTCACCGAGGAAACGACGCGCGTGATTGGCGGACGCCGCCTCGGGTTGCTCCGCGAGTTCGGCACCCGTCTGGCGGCCAGCCAGACGATGCTCGACGTGTGGGCGGCGGTCGAGCAGTCGACGGCGACCGACGCGAGGGACCTGCCGTTCACGCTGACCTATCTCGTCGGGGATGAGGACTCGGCGGCGACGCTGGCGGCGAGCAGCAACGTGGGCGCCGGGAATCCGATCGGCAGGGAGACGCTCCCGCTCGACGACCCGATGTGGCCTATCCGGGCGGTGCTGGAGGCAACGTCCGCGACGCCGATCTTCGTCGACCTCGACCCGACGGCGGCGTGGCCTTGTGGCCCCTGGCGCAAGCCGCCGGCTCGCGCGATCGTGCTGCCGATCGCGCAGCAGGCTCAGACTCGTCCGGCCGGTGTCTTCATCGCGGGCTTGAATCCGTACCGTCCCATCGACGCCGAGTACGAGAGCTTCATCACGCTCTACGTGGGACAGCTCGCGGCCGCTCTGGCGAATGCGCAGGCGTACGCGGCGGAGCGCCGGCGGGCCGAGGCCCTGGCGCAGATCGATCGCGCAAAGACGGCGTTCTTCTCGAACGTGAGCCACGAGTTTCGCACGCCGCTCACGTTGATGCAGGCGCCGGTGGAAGATCTGATGAAGTCGGCCGACCTGTCGCAGGCTCATCGGGAGCAGCTGGCGCTCGTGCACCGCAATGCGCTGCGCCTGCAGAAGCTCGTGAACACGCTGCTCGATTTCTCTCGAATCGAAGCGGGCCGCGTCCAGCCGTTCTACGAGCCGACCGACCTCGCCGAACTGACCGGCAAGCCTCGCCAGCGCGTTCCGATCGGCGACCGATCGGGCCGGTCTCGCCCTGGTGGTGGAGTGCGAGCCGATCGGCGAGCTCGCGTACGTCGACCGCGACATGTGGGAGAAGGTCGTTCTGAATCTCGTCTCGAACGCGTTCAAGTTCACGCTGGAGGGGCAGATCCGCGTCGGTCTGCAGCGCGCCGCCGCCGCGGCGGTGCTCACGGTGCAGGACACCGGCAGCGGAATCCCGCAGGATGAGATCCCGTTCGTCTTCGACCGGTTCCACCGGGTCATCGGCACGCGCGGACGCACACACGAGGGGACGGGCATTGGGCTGGCCCTGGTCCACGAGCTGGTCAAGCTGCACGGCGGCACCGTCGTCGCGCAGAGCGAAGTCGGGCGCGGCAGCACGTTCACCGTCACCGTCCCGCTCGGTACGGCGCATCTCCCTGCCGAGGGGCTCGACCGCGTGGGGACGGCGTCACAAACCGGGTTGGCGCGCGACGCGTTCGTGGAAGAGGCGATGCGGTGGCTGCCTGGATTCGAGGCGAACGACGAGCTGTCGGCGTTCACGGCCGGCACGAGCGCCGCCGATCCATTCGGGCCGCAGCCTGCTGTCGCCCGCGAACGGATTCTGCTCGCCGACGACAACGCGGACATGCGGGAGTACGTTCGGCGATTGCTCGAGCCGGCGTGGGACGTCGCAACTGTGGCGAACGGTCGTGAGGCGTTGACCTCCGCGATCGAGCGGCCTGCCCGACCTGGTCATCACCGACGTCATGATGCCGGAGCTCGACGGCTTCGAGCTGCTTCGGCAGTTGCGCGAACATCCGGCGAGCCGCGACGTGCCCGTGATGATGCTGTCGGCTCGCGCCGGCGAAGAATCGCGCGTCGAAGGACTGCAGGCCGGGGCGGACGACTACGTCATCAAGCCGTTTTCGGCGCGCGAGCTTGTCGCCCGCGTCGAAACGCAGCTGCTGCGCGGACGCATCCGCGGCATCGAACAGGCGCAGCGGCGCCGGCTGCTGGACATCTTTGCGCAGGCGCCGGCCGCGATCGCCATCCTGAGCGGTCCCGAGCATGTCTTCGAGATGGCGAACTCCTGGTATCTCGATCTGGTGGACGGGCGCGACGTGGTGGGCAAGCCGTTGCGCCTCGCGTTGCCCGAGGTGGCGTCGCAGGGAATCGTGGAGCTGCTCGACCACGTCTACGCGACGGGCGAGCCTCATGTCGGCCGGTCGATGCCCGTCGTCGTCAACCGATCCGATGCGACGCCGGTCCAGCGGTTTTTCGATTTCGTCTACCAGCCATTGTTCGATCGCGGCGGTGCCGTGGAGGGTATCGCGGTTGTCGTGTACGACGTCACCGGGCTGGTTCGCGCGCGCGAGACCGCCGAGGTGGCGAATCGCGCGAAGGACGAATTTCTCGCGATGCTCGGTCACGAGCTGCGCAATCCGCTGGCGCCCATCATGACCGCGCTGCAGCTGCTGAAGCTCCGCGGCGTCGAGGCCGGCGAGCGGGAGCGGAACGTCATCGAGCGGCAGGTCAGGCACCTGGTCAGCCTGGTCGACGATCTGCTGGACGTGTCGCGCATCACGCGCGGCAAGATTCAGCTGCAACGCAGGCCGGCCGAGATGGCCGACATCGTGGCGAAGGCGATTGAAACCGCCAGCCCGCTGCTCGAGCAGCAGCGGCACACCCTGATGGTCGACGTGCCGAGACAGGGCCTGACGGTGAATGCCGACCTCGATCGGCTCGCCCAGGTGGTCTCGAACCTGCTGACGAACGCCGCGAAGTACACCGAGCCCGGAGGCAAGATCACGCTGACGGGACGGCGGGAACGCGACACCGCCGTTCTCACGGTGTCGGACAACGGCATCGGGATCGCCGCTGACATGCTGCCGAGAGTCTTCGATTCCTTCGTGCAGGACCGGCAGGCGCTCGACCGCTCGCGCGGCGGCCTCGGCCTCGGATTGACGATCGTCAAGAGTCTCGTGTCGTTGCACGACGGATCGGTGTCGGTGGAGAGCGCCGGGCGTGGATGCGGCGCCTCATTCACGGTGCGGCTGCCGCTCGAGGCCAAACGACTTCCGGCCAGGCCCGAACCGGTGGCCACCGGCTTCGCAGTCCGGCGCACCAACGCCCCGAAGCGCATTCTCGTTGTCGATGACAACGAGGACGCCGCTTCGATGCTCGCGTCCGGCCTGTCGGCGTACGGACATGACGTCCGGACGGCGCCGGACGGCCCCTCGGCGCTCCTCCTCGTCGATGGATGGAGGCCGGAAGTGGCGGTCCTCGATCTCGGGCTGCCCGTGATGGACGGATACGAGCTGGCCCGCCGATTGGCCGCTCGCTTCGAGGAGGCCGGCGCACGGTTGATCGCCGTCAGCGGCTACGGCCAGGAACAGGATCGCAGGCAGAGCGCGGAGGCCGGATTCGCCGCGCACATCGTGAAGCCGGTCGACATCGAGGAGCTCGAGACCGTCATCCACGCCCAATCTTGACGACGTCGAGCGACGGTCATTTGCGGAACTGCGGGGCTGGCACGCTTTCGCTTTCGGTGTAGCGCAGACCTTCAGACCTGCCAGGACCTGGCCGCACGGCAAACCTGAAGGTTTGCACTACACAAAGAAAGGCCGTAAGACGAATTCCCCGAGTCTACTGTCGGCTCAGGGCTGGAGACGACACCTTCCTGCCAGGCGCTTCCGGACGCACCAGCCCCATCTTCGCGATGCGGCTTTCGAGCGTCGTCGGCTTCAGGCCGAGGCGATCCGCGGCGCCGCCTTCCCCGCGGATTCGCCAGTTCGTGCCTTCGAGCGTGGCGCGGATGTGTTCGAGCTCGAGGTGCGCGAGCGACGACTGCTGCGGAGCGGCCAGCTGCGGGATCGGCACGGTGAGCCTCGGACCGGTCGCCAGGATAGCGGCGCGCTCGATGACATTGCGCAGTTCGCGAACGTTGCCCGGCCAGGCATAGCGCTCGAGCTGGCGCATCGAGTCTCCCGAGATCGATTCGATCCGCTTGCCGAGCGACTTCGAAAACTCGTCGATGAATTGCCACACGAGGCCGGCAATGTCTTCGACCCGCTCGCGCAGCGGGGGCACGACGATCGGGAACACGTTGAGCCGATAGTAGAGATCCTCGCGGAACGTCTTGTCCGCGACGGCCTGCTCGAGGTTGCGGTTGGTCGCGGCGATGATGCGGACGTCAACCTTGATTGACTGCGTGCTCCCCAGCCGCTCGATGACGCGCTCCTGGAGCACGCCGAGGAGCTTGGCCTGGACGTCAATCGGCAGCTCGCCGATCTCGTCCAGCAGGATGGTCCCCTGGTGGGCGGCCTCGAAGCGTCCGATTTGCCGCGCAATCGCGCCCGTGTAGGCGCCGCGCTCGCGGCCGAACAGCTCGCTTTCGATCAGCGCGCTTGGAATGGCCGCGCAGTTCACGCGAATCAGCGGGCGCTGGTGCCGCGGGCTGAGCTCGTGAATCATCTGCGCGAAGACTTCCTTGCCCACTCCGGTCTCGCCGACCAGCAGCACGGTCGCCGGCGTCGGCGCGACCTGCTCGGCCTGCCCGAGCGCGAGGCGCACGGACGGGCTGGACGACACGACGAGGCGCGAACCGCGCGATCCCCTGAGCCCGGGTCGGCGCTCGTCACTATCTGCCGGGAAGCCTCTCGCTCACGCACGCGTCGAGCGCGGGCGCAGGCGTTTCCTGGCGGGCCTTGCGCGTCAGGCCGAGACCGAAGATGCCCGCGACGAGCCGCAGTTGCTCGATGATCGCCGGCGTCCAGTCGGTACTCGGACGACGTCGACGCGACGGCCAGGGCGAAGCGTTCATTCCCCTCGCCACCGCGGGGAGGCACGGGAACGACGGCGGCCGCGCGAACGCCCTGCCGGAGAAAGGCAATGCGATCGACCGGGTCCTGCAGGTCCTCCAGGCGCGCGAACCACATCGCCGCTCCGGCCTGCAGCGACGAAGCCGCAAAGGAAATCGACGCGAGCCTCAATGGTTCGCGCAGCGCCGCGCGCTGCGTCCCGGCGAACGTGGCGACGGCGCCCGTCTCGGCGCCGGCTTCGCGCCACAGGACCGCGTAATCGAGCCGCAGCAAGCCGGCGAGCCCGCGAAGGCCCTCCGCGATCGCCTGGTCAATCGCGTCCGGGTCGGCCGTGATCAGCCGGTCGGCCAGGTCGGCGATCATTTTCTGAAGATCCAGCCGGCTCCAGTCCGTCGTCGCCTCGCGCGTGTCGTGCCCGTCGCGCGGGTGACCGGGCTCCACGATGTACGGCCTCGCGGCGGTCGCCATCCCTCTGCTAGCTGCTGCAAACATCGCCGTGCCCTTTCGTTTCTACCGCGTTTCCGGTGCCGGTTTTCGAGCCGTGCCGCGCAGCGTCTGAGAAGGTGCCTCTCCAAACGACTCTTTGTAGACCGCGGCAAAGCGTCCGAGCTCGTAGAACCCGTAGCGCGTCGCGATGCCGGTCACAGTCCTCGGTCCGTTGCCGCCCGCGAGCGCGCGGCGCGCGCCCCGAAGCCGGTCGGCCCGCAGGCTGCGTTTGGGGCTCATGCCACGCACACGGTAGAACGCGTTGCGGAGCCCGCGCTCGCTCAGGCCGGCGATACGACAGAGCTCGGAGATCGGGACGGACGCGCTCAGGTGCGACTGGGCATACGCTTCGATCCGCTCGACAACGGCCTGCGCCGGCGCCGAATTCGGGCGTGTCCTGCGGTCCCCAGGCACCTGTTCCATGCCCGGATACCCTACATCCCGGCTCGAAGGCCTGAAACTGGCCGAACTGTCAGAGTCGGCCGGTAAAAGTAACAGTGCAGGCCGACTTTACTCGCCTGGGGCGATCTGGGAAGATGGCCCCCCACACGGTGTGTCAGTTCCACGATGAGCGTCCGGAGGCGCATGAAGACGCTCGTGCTCCTTGCTGTCTTCGCGGGTAGTCCAGCCGCGGCGTTCGCCCAGCCGGCGATCGCCGGTACCGTCAGGGATCCGTCCGACGCCGTCCTGCCGGGCGTCCTGGTGGAAGCCAGCAGCCCCGCGCTCATCGAGAAAACCCGTACGGCCATCACGGATGCGAGCGGCCAGTACCGCATCCAGGACCTGCGCCCGGGAACCTTCGCGGTGCGTTTCACGCTCGACGGCTGGAGTCCTTTCGAGAGGGACGGTGTGGAGCTCACGGGCGCGTTCACGGCCACTGTGAACGGGCGGCTCTCGCCGGGCCGGCTGGCGGAAACAGTGACGGTCGTCGGCGAAGTCCCCGTCGTCGATGTCCACGCCGCGAAGCACGAGGTGACGTTGAGCGCGGAACTGGTGCGCTCGCTTCCCACGGTTCGCAGTTACAACGCGCTCCTGGTACTGGTCCCGGGCATCGTCACCAACGTCAACGACACCGTCACCGGGACGGCGTCCGCCTCGTTCCCGGTTCACGGAGGGCGCCTCAACGAGGGGCGCCTGACGCTCGACGGACTGAACGTCGGCAGCCCGCCGAGCGGCAATTCGGCCACCAGTTACGTGGTGGACACCGGCCGGTCCGAAGAAGTCACGTTCACGACAACGGGCGCTTTCGGCGAGAACGAAACCGGCGGGCTCGTGATGAACATCGTGCCCAGGACCGGAGGCAACACGACGGACGCCTCGTTCTTCGCCAGCGGAACCGGCGGAAAACTTCAATCCGATAACCTGACCGCGGCGTTGAGCAGCCAGGGCGTTCCGGCGGCGACGCCGCTGACCGGGGTGTACGACCTCTCGGGAACGCTCGGCGGCCCGATCGTTCGCGATCGGCTGTGGTATTTCGTCAACGCCCATACGGGCGGCAGCACGAAGGAGAGCGCCGCCGTCTACTACAATCTGAACGCCGGAGACCCGGCGCGATGGCTCTATGCGCCGGACTTCAGCCGGCGGGAGTACTCCGACAGGACGTTCGAAAATGCCAGCGGACGCATCACCTGGCAGATCACGCCGCGAAATCGCGTCAGCGCCTTCTGGGACGAGCAGACGCTGTGCCGCACCTGCACCGGGGCCACGCCCGGGCTGTCGGAGCCCGCGCAGTCGTCGCCCGAAGCCGTCGGGGTTCTCGGTCGGCCGCTCCATGTGTCGCAGGCGAAATGGTGGTCGCCCGTGACCAACCGGCTGTCGATCGAGGCAGGTTATGGCGGAACGGCGTTCGGCGCGGGCAATTTCGAACGGACGCCGAATCCGACACGCGACCTGATTCGCGTAGTCGAACAGTGCGCCGGCGGCTGCGCGGCGAACGGCAACATTCCCGGGCTGGCGTACCGATCGCAGGACTTCAGCGTGGCCTACACGGGCTCGTATCTGTGGAAAGGCTCGATGTCTTACGTCACCGGCACGCATAGCCTGAAGATCGGGTACCAGCACACGCTGATGACCGATGACCGGACGTGGTACACGAACAATCAGAACCTGACCTACCGGTTCAACAACGGCGTGCCGAATCAGCTGACCGAATCCATCTCGCCGTGGGTGAACAACGCGCGCGCCGCCTGGGACGGCGTCTTTGCGCAGGAGCAGTGGACGCGCGACCGTCTGACGATCCAGGGCGCCGTCCGGTTCGACCGCGCCCGCAGCTGGTTCCCGGCCCAGCAGGAGGGTCCGTCCAGATTCCTGCCCGCCGCCATTCTCATTCCCGAGACGAGCGGCGTCGACGCGTTATAAGGATGTGACGCCGAGGCTCGGTGTCGTCTTCGACGTGTTCGGCACCGGCAAGACGGCGCTCAAGATGACGCTCGGGAAATATCTCGAAGGCGCGGGCGTGTCCGGCAACTACGCCAACGCCAACCCGACGCTGCGGCTGCCCCAGACGACGTCCCCGTTCGGTACGGCCGGCGTGACGAGGTCCTGGACGGACGCCAACGGCAACTTCGTGCCCGATTGCGATCTGCTCGACTCCGCGGCCCAGGATCGCCGGGCGGCCGGCGGTGATCTGTGTGGCCAGCTGTCGAACACGAGCTTTGGCCAGAACATTCTGACCAACAACTTCGCGCCGTCTGTGCTCAACGGCTGGGGCGTGCGTCCGTCAGACTGGAACCTCAGCGTCTCGCTGCAGCAGCAGATTGGAGGGCGTTCGTCGGTTGACGTCGCGTACATTCGCCGCTGGTATCACGGATTCTTCGTCGCCGACAACCTGGCGCTGAAGCCCGGCGATCTGACGCCCTTCCAGATCGTGGCGCCGGCGGACGCCCGCCTGCCCGGCGGCGGTGGCTACGTCGTGCCGGGCTTGTACGATGTGGTCCCCGGCAAGGCCGGGCAGGTCAACAATCTCATCGCCAGTTCGGCGGACTACGGCGCCTGGTCGCAGTACTTCAACGGCGTGGACGTGACCGCGAATATCCGGTCAAGCGCGCGTTTCACGCTCGTGGGCGGGATGAGCACCGGCCAGACCGTGGCGGACAACTGCGACGTCCGCAGCCGCCTGCCCGAGCTGGCCACGACGACGACGGGTACGAGCCCGTTCGGCGCCGGACTGAACGCGTCCACGGTCAGCACCGTGAGCCCGTACTGCCACGTCGCATCCGGCTTCATGACGCAGTTCCGGATGCTCTCGTCCTACGTGATTCCGAAAGCCGACGTCCAGCTGGCCGCGGTGTTTCAGAGCAAGCCCGGCGCGATGCTGGCGGCCAATTACGCGGCGCCGAACTCGGTGGTCGCCCCGTCGCTCGGCAGGAATCTGTCCGGAAACGCGCCGAACGTGACCGTCAATCTCGTCGCGCCCGGGACGATGTACGGCGATCGCATCAACCAGCTCGACGTGCGCGCCGGCAAGAGCCTGAAGTACGGCCGCTCGCGGACGGTGATCGCGGTCGACGTCTACAACGCGCTCAACTCGAGCGCGGTGCTCACGTACAACAACGCCTTCGTCCCCGGCGGGACCTGGCTGCAGCCCCAGACGATCCTGACCCCGCGTTTTTTCCGGTTCAGCGCCGAGATCGAGTTCTAGTCATGCGAGACCCTTCGCGGCGCCCGTCGTTCAAGCCCGGCATGCTCCTCGCCGCATTGCTGCTCGCCTGGCTTTGGCCGTCCGGTCCGGCATGGGCCGCCGACCGCCAGTCGCGCGTCCTCGTTCTCTACTCCACCCGCCCGGACGCGCAGATTGCCCTTCTCGGAGAACGCGATCTGCCGCGGCTCCTCGACGATGGCCTGGACGGAGGGCTGGACTACTACTCCGAATTCATCGACCGGGCGAGGTTTCCCAACGCACAATACAAGACCGCTTTCCGGGAGTTCCTGCGGTCGAAGTATAAAGACGTGCATTTCGACGTCATCATCGCGATGCAGGACCTCGCGCTGGAGTTCGTCGGCGACACCCGCAACGAACTGTTTCCCGGGACGCCGGTCGTCTTCTTTGCCACGTCAGCGGCCACGCGGCGCATCGCCAATTCCACGGGCGTGGTTGCGGAATTGGACTTCAAGGGAACCCTTCAGCTGGCCGCCGCGCTGCAGCCCGACGCCCGGCAGGTCGTGGTCGTCCTGGGCTCCGACGCCGGCAGCGCGGAATACGAGCGCGTGGCGCGGCAGCAGTTCTCGGGGTTCGAGCATCGCTTCGCAATCGAGTATCTGAAGGGCCTCAGGACGGTCGCACTTCAGGCACGGCTCGCCGCGCTGCCGCCGCAATCCGTTGTCTACTACCTCATGGTCAGCCGGGACGGCGCGGGCGACAGCGTTCATCCGCTCGAGTATCTCGACAACCTCTCGGCCGTCGCGAGCGCGCCAATCTACTGCTGGGTCGACTCGGCCATGGACCATGGCATCGTCGGCGGCAGCCTCAAGAGCCAGGTCGCCGAAACGGAGGCCGTCGCACGGCTGGCGGTCCGCGTCCTTCGAGGAGAACGCGCCGACGACATCCCGATCACGACCGCGGAACTGAACAGCCGGCAGGTCGACTGGCGGCAGCTGCGGCGCTGGGGCATCAGCGAGGCACGCGTGCCGGCGGGAACGCTCGTCCTGTTCCGCGAGCCTTCCGTGTGGGCTCGATACCGGAGCTACATCCTCGTCGCCAGCTCTGCTCGTGCTCGCGCAAAGCGTGCTCATCGCGGGCCTGCTCCTTCAGCGCACGAGGCGGCGGCAGGCCGAGGAGCAGGTTCGCGGCGGCCAGGCGGCGCTTCGCACGAGCTACGAACGAATCCGCGACCTCGGCGGTCGGCTGCTCGACGCGCAGGAGACCGAGCGCTCGAGGATCGCGCGCGAGCTGCACGACGACATCAGCCAGCAGGTGGCGCTGCTGTCGATCGATCTCGAGATGCTGCGGAACAGCGCGCGGGCGGAAGCCGAACGTCTGGCCGGCGAGGCGTTCACTCGTGCGCAGGGCATCGCCAGAAGCGTGCACGACCTGTCGCACCGCCTGCACCCGGCGAAGCTGCGTCTCATCGGCCTCGTCGCGGCGCTCAAGGGGTTGCAGCACGAGCTGTCCACGCCGGATACGAGCATTACGTTCACCTACGACCAGGTGCCGCCGGCGCTTCCTCCGGACATCACGCTATGCCTCTTCCGTGTCGTCCAGGAGGCGCTCCACAATGCCCTCAAGTACAGCAAGGCACGAGAAATATCCGTGCACCTGGCCGGCGAGTCGCAGAGACTGGTCCTGACCGTCGCCGATGATGGCGTCGGATTCGATGTCGACGCCGCATGGGGCAGCGGGCTCGGCTTGATCAGCATGCGCGAGCGGCTCGAGACCATCGACGGTTCGTTTACGATTCGCTCCACACCCGGCTCCGGAACCTGCCTCGACGTCGTGGTGCCGCTTCACGTCACGGAAGACGTCGTTCCGGTCTGACCTGCTGATGCCGATTCTGCATAGCCGCGAGGGGCGCGCGTGAGTAACGTCTTATGAGTGTGCCTCGGGTTCTGCTCGCGGATGACCACGTGCTCCTTCTCGGCGCATTCGAGAAGCTGCTGGCGGCCGACTGCACCATCGTCGGGCAGGTGTCCGATGGACGGGCCCTGGTGGCGGCGGCCGAGCAGCTGAAGCCGGATGTCATCGTGCTCGATATTTCGATGCCGCTGTTGAACGGGCTCGAAGCGGCCAGGCAGATCAAGAAGAAGTTGAGCAACGTGAAGCTGGTGTTCCTGACGATGAACGAGGATGCGGATCTGGCGGCCGAGGCGTTTCGCGCCGGCGCGTCAGCGTATCTGCTGAAACGTTCGGCCACGTCCGAGCTGCCGGCGGCGATTCGCGAGGTCATGCAGGGGCGGTCGTACATCACGCCGCTCGTCGCGGACGGTCTGGTGGGATCGCTGATGCACGACGCCGCTCCCCATCAGCTGACGCCCCGCCAGCGCGAAGTGCTGCAGTTGCTCGCCGAGGGGCGCTCCATGAAGGAGGTCGGCAGCGTGCTGAACCTCACGCCGCGGACGGTCGCCTTTCACAAGTACCGAATGATGGAGCAGCTCAAGGTCAAGTCGACCGCGGAACTCATCCAGTATGCCGTCAAGCACCACATTGTCTGAGCCCACGCGCGTCCTGCTCGTGGACGACAACAGCGCCATGCTCTCCCGTGCGGGCGCCGTGCTGGCGGAGGATTGTCTGATCGTCGGCGTCGTCCAGGACGGACGGGCGGCGCTTGACGCGGAGAAATCCCTGCACCCGGACGTGATCGTCCTCGACATCTCGATGCCCGGCATGAACGGCCTCGAGGTGGCGTCCCGTCTCCGCGCGACCGGTTCGACGACGGCCATCGTGTTTCTGACCGTTCACGACGAGGAAGACTTCATCCTGGCGGCCGCTTCGGCGGGCGGCATCGGCTACGTGCTGAAGTCACGACTCGTGTCGGACCTGCCACAGGCCGTGCGGGAGGCCCGGGCCGGACGCCGGTTCGTGTCGGTTCGCCGGTAGTCCGGCCATTTCCATTGGCGTGTACGAGCAAGCGCGTCAGGTTGCCGTGCGAAATGGATGGTCAGTGCCTGTAGGCCTGACGCCTGATTCCCCTGATCTTCTCGGCGTAATCCATCCCGCGGATCCCGGACGGAAGCGCGAACTCGATGGCCGGCGGCTCGATCCCGCGCTCCATGAGTTCGGCCAGCTTCGAGAAATCGGTCGATCGGATGTGGCGCTGCAGGTCGTCTTCGGTATCCCAGTCGGCGACGTATCGGATGTCGACGTGCGACCCGACCTCGGTGGACAGCGAGCAGCTGATGCATCCGCGTTCACGCCGGGTCCGGACCAGCACGGTCTGGAGCGCGGACATCATCGCCGTGGTCTCCTCGGGGATGACCCGCCAGTGCAACGCCATGCGGATCGCGGCCGTTCTCATCGCTTTACATCGACTCTTGCGGCTCGTGCACGCTCGGGAGGGTCCCGAACGTTCGTCGTGGAACACAGTACTGAGCAGAGTCGATGCCATGTCGATCGACGATGGGCGAGCGCGGGATGCTGAGGAATCCGTAAGCAAATCGCTCCGTCGCGGATTCCGGCGGCCCGCCGTCCTCCGAAACCACGCCGGCGGCGCCTCCAAGGCCCCAGCGTTCCTCCGATACTTCGGAGGTCGGCCGCCGCCCGCTTCGCTTGCCGCGAGTTTCACACGCGCTTTGGCCAGTAAATCATGCGGCAGGGGTGGCACGAAGGGTGCTCCCGAACCTCAGGATGATCTGGAGAGCGATTCAAGCAACCATCATGTTCGCCATGTTCGCGACTCCGGTGCTGGCACAGACACCCGTTGCGGAGAACACGCCGGCAGCGTTTGAGGACGGAGGCGCGGTCCAGGCTGGAGGCGCGGCCCAGGCGGGAGGCGGCGGCCAGGCCGCGAGGATTCCGTGCGCGTCGACGAGCGAGCGCGTCCACTGCGCCGCGGACACATCAAGGGGAGTCGTGCTCGTGAACTCGGTTGGCACGGCGCCATGTCTCCTCGGGAGGTCGTGGGGGTACGACGACACCGGCATCTGGGTGTCGGACGGCTGCGCGGGCGAATTCCTCGCGTTGCAGGCGGCGCCGGGGCAGCAGGAGACGACAACGCAGAAGGCGCCGGGACATGTCCCGAACGCCGGGTTTCTCCTCTACGACGGTGAAAAGGGCCAGATCTACTTCCGGCTTTTCAGCTATGTCCGCTACCTGAATCAGCGGAATATCGACGCGTCCTACACCGACGCCTTCGGCGTCCCGCACACCGTGCAGCAGCGGCAGGACGTGCAGCTGGCGAAGTTCTTCGCGCCGTTCTCCGGCTGGTTCCTGACGCCAAAGATGCGCTACTACCTGTACGTCTGGTCGTCGAACGCGTCGCAGGGCGATCCCGCGCAGGTCGTTGGCGGCGGCAACCTGAGCTACGTCTTCAATCGCTTCCTGACAGTCGGCGGCGGAATCACCTCGCTGCCGACCGTGCGCAGCACGGAAGGACAGTTTCCGTACTGGCTCGGTGTCGACGGCCGGATGATCGCCGACGAGTTCTTCCGCGGCTGGTACACCAACGGCGTCTGGCTGAAAGGCGATCTGTTCCAGAAGCTCAAATACAACGCGATGTTCGCCACCAACCTGAGCATCCTCGGCGTGAGCGCGTCGCAGATCGACAACAAGATGGACACGCAGTCCTTCGCGCTGAATTGGCTGCCGACGACGGGGGAGTTCGGCCTGTTCGGAACGTTCGGGGACTACGACTACCACGAGAAGGTGGCGACGCGCCTCGCGCGTGCACTGGTCGCACAGCCTCGAGGACAAGCAGAGCCAGCCGAACACGAACGGGATCGAAAACAGCCAGATCCGCCTCACCGACGGCAGCATCGTCTTCACGCCGGATCTGTTCGGCAAGGGCGTCGCGGTCAACAACGTGGACTACAAGATGACGAGCGTGGACGCCGGCGTCAAATACAAGGGCCTGTCGCTCGAGGGCGAGTACTACTGGCGCTCGCTGACGAACTTCACCGGCGTCAACACCGGCGGCATCCCCGACATCAGCGATACCGGGTACCAGCTGCAGTCGTCGGCGATGGCGATCAAGGACGTCCTGCAGCTGTATCTGAGCGGCTCGCAGATCTTCGGCGACTACGGCGACCCGTCCGAGGTGCGCACCGGCGCGAACTGGTACTTCATGAAAGAGCGCGGGCTCCGGCTGAACGGCGAGTACATCCACGTGAATCACAGCCCGGTCGGCTACACCGCGTATCCGATGCCGGTCGGCGCCAACGGCAACATTTTCCACATCAATCTCGAGTTGAACTTCTGATTCGACGCGGGATGCTCGCGCATCTGTGAAAGGGAGCGACTGAATGTCAGGGACGATCTGGCTCACACAAGGAGTGACGACATGCTTGTAAAACGACGGTCACCGGTATTGGCGTGGCGATTGGCCGTTCTTGCGGCGCTACTGCTCGCCGGCCTGCCGACGGCTGCACGAGCCGAAGAGCCGGCAGCGCCTCCGCCCGCGCAGGCCGCCCAGGACGAGAAGGGCACGCTCGAGATCTACGGCTTCGGCCAGGCGGACGTCATCGCCGACTTCAAGCAGAACAACCCCGACTGGTACGACGTCAACCGGCCCTCGCGGCTGCCGAACGTCGCCAACCAGTTCGGCAACGACGGACGTTTCTACATGAGCGTGCGTCAGAGCCGCCTGGGCGTCAAAGGCGAGATGCCGACCGCCCAGGGCCCCGTGAAAGGGCAGTTCGAGTTCGACATGTTCGGTGTCGGCGGCGACGCCGGCAAGACCACCATCCGTCTGCGGCATGCCTGGGGACAGTTCAAGCAGATCGGTGCCGGGCCAGACGAACAGCCAGTTCATGGACGTGGACGTGTTCCCCAACGTGCTCGACTACTGGGGGCCGAACGGCATGCTGTTCTTCCGGAACGTGCAGGTGTTCTGGGAGCCGTTCAATGACGGGAGCTCGAACGCGCGCATCGCGATCGAAGCGCCGGGCGCGAGCGGCGACGCCGGCGTGCTCTCCGACCGCGTGGAACTGCAGAACGTGAAGCCGCGGTTCCCGTCTCCGGATTTCACGGGCCACTATCGCCTGGGCGGCCGGAAATGGGGGTACGTCCAGCTCGGCGGCGCCCTGCGCAAGATCGCCTACGACGACCTCATTCCCAATGACAAGTTCGACCTGAACGGCAGCGTCTGGGGCTGGGGCATCAGCATCAGCTCGAACCTGAAGTTCGGGGCGGACGACACGCTGCGCCTGCAGCTGGTCGAGGGTGCGGGCGTCGAGAACTACTTCAACGACGCGCCGGTGGACGTCGCGATCAAGAGCAATCCCGGCAACGCCGTGACGCCGGTCGTCGGCGAGGCGCTGCACGATCTCGGGATCGTGATCTATCTCGATCACAACTGGAATTCGAAGTACTCGAGCGCGATCGGCTACTCGCGCGTCAACATCACCAACAGCGACGGCCAGGCGGCCAACGCCTACAAGAACGGCGATTACATCAGCGGGAATCTCCTCGTGACGCCCGCGAAGAACGTGATGATGGGCGGCGAGTTCCAGTACGCGCACCGGGAAAACAACTCGGACGGCTTCGCGGTCAGCGACTACCGGCTCCAGTTCTCGTTCAAATACAGCTTCGGCTACAAGTTCGGAGGTTAGTCATGGTCAGAGTATTGTCATCACGCCGGCGCCGCTGGATCGCGGGTGTCGGAGCCGGGGTCGCCTTGTGCGGGCTCGTCCTCACGGCCCAGGCGCCGGATCCGCAGACGACCGTCAACAACGCGTTCAACCAGTTCAAGGCGCTCAAGGAAGGCAAGAACGCCGATTACATCCCGGCGCTCGCCAAGGTCGACCCGAACCTGTTCGGCATCGCCCTCATCACGGTGGACGGGAAGGTCTACACCGCCGGCGACATCAAGACCGAAGTGTCGATTCAGTCGATCTCCAAGGTCTTCACGATGGCGCAGGTGATCCAGGAGCAGGGCCTCGCAGTCGGTCGAGAAGCGGATCGGCGTGGACGCCACCGGCGCGCGGTTCAACTCGATCATCGCCATCGAAGGCGTGCGCTCGGTGGTCGGGACCGGCGCGCCCGAGATGAACCCGCTCGTCAACCCGGGGGCGATCTCGGCGACGAGCATGGTGACCGGCGCCAACTCCGACGCGGTCTGGAAGAAGATCATCGGCACCTACAACGACTACGCCGGGCGCCAGCTCACCGTCCTGCAGGACGTCTACAAGTCGGAATCGGACACGAACCAGCGGAACCAGGCCATCGGCGCGCTGATGCTGGCCTACGGCTACATCAAGACCGACTGGCGGCAGGCCGTCGATCTCTACACGCGTCAGTGCTCGGTTGGCGTGAACGCGAAAGACCTGGCGATGATGGCGGCCACGCTGGCCGCCGGCGGCAAGAATCCCGTGACGGGCAAGCAGATCATCGATGCCGCCAAGGTCCCCGGCGTGCTGGCCGTGATGGCGACGGCTGGCCTCTACGACGACTCGGGCAAGTGGCTCTATCACACCGGGTTGCCCGCCAAGAGCGGCGTGGGCGGCGGGCTCATCGCGGTGTCACCCGGGAAATTCGGCATCGCGGTCGTGTCGCCGCCGCTCGACGATGCCGGCAACAGCGTGCGCGGACAGCGTGCCATTACCGCGATTTCGAACGCGCTCGGCGGCAACCCGTTGAATCCGAAGCGCTGAGAAAGGGCTATGATCGTGCGCTACGCCAGCCCGGGGGATCGGGTCGATCCTCCGGGCTTTCGTGGCGTGTCCAGCTCAAGAAGGTGTCTGATGGGGATTCACCGCCAAACGTCCCGTACTCTGATCGCGCTGCTCACCGCGGGCAGCCTCTTCCTGTCGCCGATCGCTCCGCTTCTTCAGGCGCAGACCAAGCCGGCGCCAGCCTCGGCCAAGCCGGCCTCGACAGACAGCGACGCCGGCAGCAGCGGCTGAACCCGACGGCGGCTGGCCGCGCGACTACGTGACGGCCAACGGCGGCGCGCTGCGGATCTTTCAACCACAGATTGCCAGCTGGGACGGTCAGCGCAAGATCGTGGCGTATGCCGCGATTTCCTTCATCGCGAAGGGCGCCTCGATGCAGACCTTGGGCATGGTCAAGCTCGAAGGCGGCACCTCGGTGGCGGTGGACGAACGTCTGGTCAACTTCAGCGACCTGAAGGTGACCGAGTCGAACTTTCCAAATGTCCCGAACGACCTGGCAAAGGAGATCGTCGCCGAGATCGTCAAGCTGGTGCCGCAGAACGCGCTGGTCCTGGGGCTCGACCGCGTTCTCGCGCGCCTGGACAAGAGCACGATCATTCCCAAGAACAACCCCGACGTGAAGGCCGAACCGCCGCCGATCTTCTACAGCTCGACCGCGGCGATCCTGGTGAACATCGACAGCGATCCGATCTGGAGCCCGATCATGGGCAACGATCTGAAGTTCGCCGTCAACACCAACTGGGATCTGTTCCAGCATTCGCAGACCAACGCCTACTTCCTGCGGTATAACGAGAGCTGGCTGACGGCCTCGGATCTCAAGGGCCCGTGGAAGCCGGCCGGCAAGCTCCCGGACAGCTTCAAGAACCTGCCGGAAGACGCCAACTGGAAGGAAGTGAAGGAATCCCTGCCCGGCAAGTCGCTGAAGGAATCGGCCGTGCCGAACGTGTTCGTCAGCACAAGGCCGGCGGAGCTGATCCTGCTGACGGGCGCCCCGAGCTACGTCACGGTCGGCAATACCGCGCTGCTCTGGGTCAACAACACCGAGAGCGACGTATTCCGCCTGGGCAGAACCGGCCCCGTCTATTTCCTGATTTCGGGCCGCTGGTTCAGCGCGCCCGACTTCACCGGGCCGTGGACGTTTGCGACGCTGTCGCTGCCTCCCGAGTTCAAGCAGATCCCGCTGTCGCACGATCGGTCGCGCGTGCTCGCGTCGGTGCCGGGCACCGACCAGGCCGCCGAAGCGGTGCTGCTGGCGCAGATCCCGCAGATTGCGACCGTCAACAAGAAGCAGATCAAGGCGCCCGACGTGGCGTACGACGGCGGCAAGCCGGAGTTCCAGCCGATCGAGAAGACCAACCTGCAGCGCGCGGCGAACACCGACAAGGACATCATCAAGGTCGGCGACCTCTATTACATGTGTTTCCAGGGCGTCTGGTTCATGGGCAAGAGCCCGACCGGTCCGTGGGAGGCGACAGGTTCCGTGCCGGGCGAGATCTACACGATTCCCGCCAGCTCGCCCTCGCATAACGTGACATACGTGACCGTACAGGAAGACAACGACGACACGGCGGTCTACGTGGCCGCGGCCGCCTACACCGGCATGATGATCGCCTGGGGCTGCGTCGTCTGGGGAGGCGGGTACTACTACCCGCCATATGTCGGCTACGGCGGCTTCTACCCGATGTATCGCCCGTACTACCCGAGCTACGGCTACCACGCGTCGTACAACCCGTGGACCGGCGCGTATAGCCGCGGCGTCAGCGCGTACGGTCCGTACGGCGGCGCCGGCGTCGGCGCGAGCTACAACCCGAGAACGGGCACGTATGCGCGCGGCGCGGCGGCCTACGGCCCGTACGGGTCGCGCGCCGCGGCGTCGGCGTACAACCCGCGCACCGGCGCCGTCGGCGCCACCAGGCAGGGGTCGAACGTCTACGGCAGCTGGGGATCGACGGGCGTTGCGCGCGGCGACCAGTGGGCGCAGACATCCCGCGTCACGAACAACCGGACCGGCAACACCACGCGTGTCACGACGGGCAGCGGCGGCGGAGCCGCCGTGACCCGGAACACACCCGGCCCGGGCGGCGGCGGCGTCGCACGGACGGGCAGCGGCGACGTCTACGCCGGCCGCGACGGGAACGTCTACCAGAGGGAATCCGGCGGCGGCTGGTCGGAAGTGAACGGCGGCAACCGTCCCGATACGTCCACGTCGGGCCAGCTCAATCGCGATTCCGCCGCGCGCGCCGAAGGCGCCCAGCGCACAAAGGACTACAGCAGCAGTACCCGGTCCGGGGGCTCGAGCTCGAGTTACCGGCCATCGAGCGGCGGCGGGGGTGCACGAACCACTTCGCGGGGCGGCGGCGGACGGCGTCGATAGAGACACAAACGCGCAGTAACCAAAAGAGGTAATCGCATGAAGACGATCAGTATGTTCGGAGTGGCCGCGGTGCTGGCCCTGGCGGCGGTCCCGGCGGCGGCGCAGACGAAGACCCTCACCGGCGAGACGAAAACGGTCACAGCCAGCGTCGAGGCCATCGAGAAAGCGCAGCGGGAAGTGACGGTGAAGAAGCCGGATGGGACGTACGACGTGTTCTACTTCCCGACGAGCATCAAGCGGTTCGACTCGCTGAAAGTCGGCGACAAGATCACCGCCAAGTACTACGAGAACCTCGTGCTGCGCGTGAAGGCGCCGGGCGAGAAGGACGTCAATACCGCCTCGGGAGGCACCGTCAGGTCTGAAGGGACGTTGGCCGGCACCACGTCGCGTCAGCGCACGATCACGGCGACCATCGCTGCCATCGATCCGGCGGTGCCGTCGATCACGTTCACCGGTCCGAACGGCTGGAAGTACAGCAGCCGCGTCGAGGACAAGAAGGCGCTGGAGAAGGTCAAGGTGGGCGACAAGCTCGACATCACCTGGACCGAGGCCCTGATTCTCTCGGTTGAATAACAGGGTCGTGCGGGTGATCGGCGCCGTGGCGCTGCTCGCGGCGCTCGGCGGCAGGGTCTACGCCGGGGCGAGTGGCGCCCCGGCGCAGCAACCCGTGACGTCCGTCCGCGACGTGGCGGTCGTCGCGGGTAAGGTGGAGCGGCTCGATCCGTTCGCACGCACCGTGACGCTGCGGACGCCCGAGGGCCTGCAGCATACGGTCTACGCGGGGAAGGAGCTGAAGGCGTTCGACCAGTTGCGGTCGGGCGACTCGGTGACGGTCCGCATCAGCGAATCCGTCGTCGTGGCCGTGCGTCCGAACGCGAAGATGACGGCGCTCGAAGACAGCACGGCCTCGGCGAAGAAGGCGCCTGATGCGGCTCGCGCGGACGTCATGCAACAGCTCAAGGCGGTGGTGCGTGTCGAGAGCGTGGACACCGCGACCCAGGTGATCACCTACAAGACCGCCGACAATCGAAACGTCATGCGCCAGGTGACGGACGGCCGCCTGCTGGAAGGCCTCAAGCGTGGCGACACCATCGAGATCACCTACACGCGCGAGCGCGCCATCGAGCTGACCAGGAATCCCTGATTCGGCGAGCCAGGACTTAGCGTCCCACCATCTTCATGAGGTGCTCGGGGTACCGCGCACCCTGGACTTCGATCTGGCTGGCGGTTTCCGGCCCGCGCGTTTGTTCCATCCGTGGAAGGGGGCGTGGTCGCCCGCGTCCCAACGCTCGCGCAGTCCCGGCGCGCTCAGATCCCAGTCGGGTCGCACCTTGCTCGAGGCGGACCGCAGGTCGTGCCAGAGATCGGAAATCGATGGGCGGCCCCAGAACCAATAGCCGTTGTAGATGCTGTGGATCACGAGGCCGGGTCTGAGGACGAGCGTGTGGGGGATCATCGGGTTGTTCTCCGGATCGGTGTACTCCTGAATGTCGAGATCCTTCTGCACTGTTCGTTCCGGGTCGGACAGAAAGGTCCACTGCGCGCCGACCGACGCGCGGAACTCCTGCAGCGTGTGATGGTCGTCGGTCGCGATCGTCACGACCTGCGTGTACGCCACGGCGATCTTGGGATAGAACGCGGCGAGGTCCCTGTGCTGCTGATGTTCTTTGGGACAGTAGTGGCCTCGAGCGAGGGTGAGGATCATCGGGTCCTCGCCCTGTAACTCGCTGAGTCGCCGGCTGATTTTTGTGTGGTCCGGCAGCTCGTAGTCAGGAAACACTGCGCCGGGAACGATGTCTGGTCGCATGATGTATTACACCCCACTTCGTGATCCGTGCAAGGTTGAGCTACTGTGAGGGTAACTGGTCGTGAAAGGAGAAATGGCTGAGATGGGAACTGACGCCGATGCGACCAAGTACAGCGGCGGTCATGTATTTGTGAAAAGCGTCCATGGCGTCCGATATCAAGTGACGGACGTGGCGCGCGCGGCGGCGTTCTACACGACACACCTGGGATTCACGCTCAAACACCAGCAGCTTCCGGCGTTCGCGAGCGTGTCGCTGGGCGATGTGGACATGTTGCTCAGCGGGCCACGCGCGTCCGGATCCCGGCCGATGCCCGATGGCCGGCAGCAGGCACCTGGCGGATGGAACCGCGTCGTGCTTCGGGTCAACGATCTTCCCGCATTCGTCGAGACCCTGAGAAAAACAGGTGTGCGCTTTCGGAACGACATGGAGACCGGTCCGGGCGGGAGGCAAATCCAGATCGAGGATCCCGATGGAAACCCCATCGAGTTATTCGAGCCGGCGCGTTAGCGTCTCGAAATCGACTCCCCACGCGTGCTGACGCACCCCGAATCTCACCAGCGCACGGTGTTGACCTTGTCCCTCCGCTGAGTGCGCCCGACGCGGCCGCAAGTGCCGTCCGGTCAGATTCGCTCGCGGGCGCCCGGCAGCGTGATCGAAAACGTCGCACCGCGGTCGGGATTGTTCGCAGCCGATATCCTGCCGCCGTGGCGTTCGACGATGGTGCGACAGATCGACAGGCCCATTCCCAGCCCTTCCGGCTTGCTGGTGAAGAAAGGATCGAAGATCGACTCGAGCCTTTCCGCCAGGATACCGGTTCCGCTGTCCTGAACCTCGATCAGGACGTCCGATCCGTCAATCGAATTGGTCCGCACGATCAGGCGCCGTGCGCCGTCGAGTCCCGTTTCGTTCATGGCGCTGAAGGCGTTGAGCATCAGGTTCAACATGACCTGCTGAAGCTGGACGCTGTCACCCTTGACCGGGCGGATGTCGGACGACAGGTCGAGGCGGACGGTGACCCTGTGCAGGTTCGCGTCGCCGCGCGTGACGCGCTCGACGACGCGGATCACATGGTTCACGTCGACGTTGGTCACGCCCGCCGCCGCGCTGCCGCGCTTGAGCATCGCGCGCAGACCGCCAATGACTTCGCCGGCGTGCTCAGTGACCTCGCGGATGTCGCCCAGCGTGCTGCGCACCTCCTGGAGATCGGGCTCGGGTGCGTCGAGCAACCGTCCGACGACGTAGGAGTTGGTGAGGATCGTCGTGAGCGGCTGCTGTAATTCGTGCGTCAGGGTCGCGGTCAGCTCGCCGAGGGTGGCGACGCGGGCGACGTGCTCCAGCTCTACTCGCTTTTGCGCGGCTTCCGCCTCCGCCTCCTTACGAGCCGTGACATCCATCGACACGCCGAACAGCTTTGGGCCGGTACCGTCGTCTGGGTCCACACAACGCCCCCGCCCATAGACCCAGCGGGCCATCCCATCCGATTGCTGCACGCGATATTCCACTTCGTATTCGCCTCGCGTCTGGAGCGCCTGTGTCATCGCGCTTTCACGGGCGGCGCGATCCTCCGGGTGCACGCGGTCTAGAATTGTCGCAAAATCGAGGCGCGCGTCCGGCTTGAGGCCAAACAGCGAGCGCCCCCGATCGGTCATCCACACATCGTTGCCGGAAACATCCCACACCCACATCGCCAGGTTTCCCGCTTCCGCGGCAAGACCCATCAGGTTCGCGTTCTCACGCAACGCGTCTTTCGAGCGTCGTTCCTCGTCGATGACAACCGCGAGCAGCATCAGCGGCGTGGCTGTCACCAGGAGAAACAGCTGAAGGGCCGTCGCATTCTCGGCGGGGGCCTGGGCCAGGAACGGGCCGTGGCCGCGCATCGTTCCCCAGATCGCCTCGAACGCAATCAACACCATAGAGGCGCTGATTCCACCAAGGCCGAAACGGAGCGCTGCCCAGATGAGCAGGGGAATCGGCGTATACAAGAGAGCGGGCGAGGTGTTAGGACCCGCAGGCGTCCTGTCGAATACGAAGATTCCGAGCGCCACCGTACCCACACCGACGAGAGCCCCTTCCAGCACGCGTCGGAGCGGGATGGCCTTCGGGCGTCTGACGAACAGATGATGCGCACCCAGCATCAGGACTGGCACCAGGACGACGGCCGTCACCGCATTCGAGATTCCGAGGTTCCGCCATTCGATCCAATAGGAAGTGCCGAAACCGTAGGCGACCGTAAAGGAAGCACCCCAGAAAGCGGTCCCGAAAGGAACGAGCACGACGGCGATGAGAACGAAGAGAATCGCGTCCCGCAGCGTGATCGCCTTGATGGAAGACTTAACAAGAATGCGAATCGCCGCCGCTGCCGAGACGCATTGCACCGCGTCGAACGCCTCGCACGTCAACGCGTACATCGGGGGCCAGTGCGCCTGCTGCGTTGCGAAAAAGTGAGCGCTGGCGGCGGCGAGTACGTATGCCCACCAATGCCGGGTGGGCACGAGCAACAGGGCGCACACCAGCACCGCGTGCGGGGGAAAAAGAGTGAGACTTTGCTGTCGGGGAACGTCAGCGTCCAGGCGATTTGTGTGGCGACATAGTAGCTGACCGTGCTCGCCAGGACGCCGCCCAACGTTCGGAGCATCGCCCCGGCGGAGCGTTCTCGTGGTCCGGCGCTTATCCGGTCGGCGAGTTCGCGATTCAGCAGCGGTTCGCGCTGAACATCGATCAGTTCCGTGGTCGTTTCCTTTCCTGCGGCGCCCAGAAACACTGCTCGTCGTTGAAACCGTAACGCAAAGCCTGTTCTGAGACGCAGCAGACGCCGAACGGCCCTCAAGATGGCAGGAAACCTATCACATCCGCTTGGGTCGCTTGCAGGTACGCTCGCGGCGTTACTGGGTTTCAAGAGCTGAACGTTACACTAGGCGAACGATGGAGAACGGGTCCACGCGACCCCGCGTGCTGCTGGCGGATGACTATCCTGACCTGGTGAAAGCCATCAGCCGGTTGCTGTCCCTCGACTGCGACGTGGTGGGCAGCGTCACCGACGGCGGCGCGCTGCTGGAGGCGGTGCAGCGGCTTCAGCCCGACGTGATTGTGCTCGACGTGAACCATGCGAACGTCCGCACATTGGCGCGTGCCGAGAGATTACGCGGCTGAACCCCCGGATGAAAGTGATCATGTTCACGGCGATGGATGATCCGACCGCCGGTCAAGTATTCCTCGAAGCGGGCGCATCAGCTTTCATATCGAAGATCGCGCCCGTCAACCTGCTGTCGACCATCAGGCGTTTGTGTGCCGACGGCAATCCTGTTGAGTGAGGCCCCCGGGCATCAGCTTCGGTTGATTTGGCTCGCTGAGCAACACCAGGACGGCTGACCAGGGGCCGTGCGCGCCTCCCCTTGCACGGCGCCAATCCGTGTGTTATATACTGAACCACATGGTTCAGTATACTGGGCCGGCTTCGATGCCTCGTTCGCCGCGCTCTCGGACGCCACCCGCCGCGGCGTACTGGAGCAGCTCGGGCGTGCAGACGCTTCGATCACGGACCTGGCCGAGAAGTTCCAGATGACCCTCACGGGCATGAAGAAGCACGTCGGCGTCCTGGAGCAGGCGGGGCTCGTCACCACGGAGAAGGTCGGGCGCGTGCGGACCTGCAAGCTCGGCCGGCGCCGACTGGAAGAAGAGGCGGCATGGATCGAGCAGGTACCGCCAGCTCTGGGACGCACGCTTCGACGAGCTGGACAAGGTTGTTGAGGAACTGAAACGGAAGGAGAGGGTCGATGGACGCAAGAAGAGAGAGTGAACATACCCCCATGAAGCACCGCACCACGGTGGAACGGAAGTCCGATCGTGAGCTGGTCGTGACGCGAACCTTCAACGGCCCGGCGCGTCTCGTGTTCGAGGCGTGGACCCAGCCCGAGCTATTCAAGCGGTGGTGGGTACCGAAGTCGGCCGGCATGTCCCTGGTTTCCTGCGAGCTGGATGTTCGCGTCGGGGGCAAGTACCGGCTCGTGTTCAATCACCCTGCTGCCCCGGAGCCCATGGAGTTCTTCGGGAGGTACCTCGACGTGACACCGCACTCGCGCCTCGTCTGGACCAATGAAGAAGGTGGAGAGAGCGGGCAGGTCACCACGGTCACGTTCGAGGAAAGAGGCGGCAAGACGCTGCTGGTCATGCACGACCTCTATCCCTCGAAGGAAGCCCTCGACGATGCATCGGCTCCGGGAGCAGCTGGATGGGACAGGTCGAGACGTTCGCGCAACTGGACGAGCTTCTCGCCACCCTGGGCGCAGGCGTGGGACGGTCGTGAAGTCGTCCGGACCGGCCGATCCCTGGTGCGAATCAGAAGCCGAAGGCTCCCGACACTTGAAACGAATATCCCTGGTACGAGGCGCGATTGCCGAACTCCTCGAAGAATTTGATGCCGGCACTGAAGCGGTGATTCGGAAAGACCAGGTTCGTCACGAACCCGAGCGCATTGATGGCGTAGCGCTCGCGGGATTGTTCCTCGCTGACCGCCGGTCCCGTCTTTGCCGTGGTCTGGCGCTGCTCGTATCCGGCGAGGCCGACCTGCAAACGCGTCGGACCCTTTTCGAGCGCGAACGTCCTGAGCAGCGAGTAGTCGAGGTTAATCGTGTCGCCAGGCTTCGTGTCCGTGCCCTGCTGCGTGGTGTGCCACTCGTAGAGTTCGAACGCCGAGAAAGTCACTGTGTTGTCTCGGGTGAGCTGTACGGTCTGGCCTGACGACAGCGTCGGTGTCCAGTATCCCGATCCGACGTTGTCGCTGGCGCCCTCGGTGAAGCGGCCGGTCGGAGCGAGGAAACCCGCGAGGGCGCGGATCGAGGCGCGTTCCTTGTTCCAGCCGAGGATGAGCGGGAGATAGTACGAATCCGCGAATCCACCGCCGCCACTCAGCTGCCCGTGGATATCGGAGACGAGCTGGTTCTTCGCGACCGGCAGCGTCGCGACGGCCGAGTAGTGCGCGCCGCCAAGGAACGTTCGCCGGCTCACCCAGACGAAGGAGTTCATGTCCATGATGACGGCGTTCTGGCCGCTCGCCGGCAGCGTCGATCCGTCATCCGCTTTGGACTCGTCACGAGCGTAGAACAGCAGTTGATTCGCGTAGGTGAACCCCGAGTCTGGCGTGACGCCGGAGCCAACGGCCGTCATGCCGAGCGGATACACGCCGCGACTCTGCGCCTGCGCGCTGCCCGGCATCACGAGCATGCAGGCGGCCAGCACTACGGCCGCCGCACCCAGTTGGCGCTTCACTTCGTCGCGATGTTCTTCCAGAACCGCTCGAGGCTGTCGTCGCCGCCGAACAACGTCGTGAAGATCGTCGAATCGGCGAACAGGATGTCTCCGGCCCGATCGCCTTTCGGCGGCATCCAGAGGAACATGTTGAACTCACGGTGACCGGCTTCCGTGAAGGGATGCGGTCGCGACGTATCGATCGGCTGCTTCGCGAGCAGGTGAATGGCCGACGCATCGTCGGTGGTGATGGCGTAGTGCGGCAGATGCGGATGAAAGTTGAAGGTCTGCACGCCTTCGAGCCAGCCGCGAGTATCGAGGCCGTCTTGCTTGACCAGGGGCTGAAGCTGTCTGGTTCCCTCGACGGTGGCAGGACGCAATCCGTACTGATTGTGAACCGGCACGCCCAGCCCCTTCATCAACGACCGGGTGTACTGGCCGAACCGCTGCTGACGGGGAACCAGCGGGTCGCGATGGTGCGCGTATTCCATGGCGCGCTCTTTGAGATCGGCCGACACGCCGACATCGTGGTGCGGGCCGAGAATCAGGCACGTGCCCTCGCGCTTGAGCCACTCGCGCAGCGCTTCGATCTCCGCCGGGGCCGCCTCCTGCTCGGTGACCAGATGATCGAGGCCGAACACCATCAACGTGTCGGTGTCGTCGAGAATGCCCGCGTCGATCGGCAGCTTCTGCCCCGCCTGGTCGACGCGCTGGTAGACGGCGACGGGATGTCCGGTCTGCTCTCCGACCAGCTGCTGGAAACGAAGCAGCGACAAATGGAACAGTTCGAGCGTGCCGGAGATGCCCTGCAGGAACATCTTCGCGGAGTACTCAGGGGTTTCATACGCGGGCCAGGCCACCCGACGCACTTCGGTGATGGTGGAGAAGCGATTGTCCATCTCGGTGACGTCGCGATTCGCTTCCCACGGGTAACTCCACGTCCAGTAGATGCTGAAACGGCGTCGTCCCGGCGTGTATGGACGCGGGACTTCGACCTGGTTGTAGGTGCGGGGACTGGTTTTCGATCTCATGACAGGTGCTCCGCTTGGCCGCTCGCGAGAAACCGCAGCGCCCTGATGCCGGGCAGGAAGAAGTACGCCCCGCCGCGAATCGTCGTAAACGCGGGAAGCCCGCGAAGCCGTTTGCGAATCGGGCGCTTGGGAATCGTCATGTCGAACGTGCCGTCCTGATTGCCGACGATCGGGTCTCGCTCGTTGTCCAGATCCTTGAACTTCGGATCGTTGACCCAGACATTCATGGCGAATTCGAACTGACGAATCAGGCTCGAACAGCCGATGAACGCCGCGATGCCCCGTTCCACGCCGTCGTCCGGCGCGCCCGCCGGCAACGGCGGTCCGTACGTGCCGCCGCGGCGGATCATCTTCCGGCGCTGCATGTTCTCCGCGGTGTCGCGCGGGTTCATGCGGCGGATGTGGGCGCCGATCGGACAGCGATAACCGTGCGGGTCGGCTTCCTTATACAGAAAGTCGTTTGTCCGCTGCAGATCGCCGCCGAGCGCCGGGTCGTCTTTGTCCGGGGAGAGCACCAGCGGCGCGCCGCTGCGCCACCGTCCCATCAGCTTCGCCGCCAGCAGTTCCTGCTGGTCCGGCGTCTCCGATTGCTGCCGCAGGAATTCCCGGAACGCGCCGACGTGCTCTTCCATGCGCAGGTAGGCGAGATAGCTGCCATTGCGTGAGAGCAACTCGGGCTGGGGCAGCGGCGGCGGGGCTCCGCTCTCGTCTTCGTAACCCAGGAAGAACTCGCCGGCCTTCACGGGCGGTCCTGAACCAGGGGTCGGCTCCTCGCCCGTTCCGGCGATGACGGGCTGAGACAGGCGGTCGCGGTAGCCAAAATGCTCGCGCGCGACGCCGTCGAACGGCGGGAGGGCTTCCAGGTTCAACGCCGAGAGGACCTTGACGCCGGTGAGCGTCTGACAGGTACTCGCGATGTTGTCGTTCGCAGCGATCGCGCTCCGCCGCGTCACGTGCGAACAGAATCACAATCGCATGAAGGGCCGGGCTCGCGAGATCGCCGACCCAGCGATCCGGACCGCTGTCGCCCGTCGATGCCGAGAATCTCCGCCCGAGCGGCCATCCCGTGGCGGAATTCCTCCGGGAACGTCGCGAGCGCCTGTGTCGTCGACGCCGAGCGCGCGCAGCCCGTTGCACGTGAACGCAATCGTGACCCAGCGTGCGTCGGGTGATGCGGTCCCGACGGATTGTCCCGTTCCGACTTTGTCCACCAGGCCGGCGAGCCACGCTCGACCCGCCGGGACGCTCTCGAAGCTGAGAAACTCGTACCTCGCCGCGAGCGCGGGCGTCCGCGTCAGCAGGAAGTGCTGAATGTCCTCCGGATCCAGTTGGGCGGCTCATCGATCGCTTACTGCATCTGGTCGAGCATCGACGAGAACGCCTGCTTCAGCGTGAGCGCCTTCTTGATTTCGTCCGCACGTGACGTAGGGATATTCCCCGTATTCGAGGAAGCTCGGGCACTGATGTTCGCGAACGAACTTGATGAAGGCCGGCGCGTTCGTCTTCCAATCCGCCGGGAATCCTTCGAGCTTCTCGAAGATGGTGTCGACGCCCGTTGCCTTGAACAGATCGATCGCGTCCTCCGTGTACTTGTCGAAATCCGTATCGAAAATGCCTTGATACATGAAGTACGTGTCGGATCCGATATCGAACAGCACCCACCGGAGGTAATGCAGCTGGAGTGGGGCGAGCGCATGCGGATTCGCGTCGATGGTCTTCTCGATCCGTGCCCCGTACGCACGGATGTCAGCTTCGGTGCCCGGCTTGATCTTTGCGATGATCGTGAAGCCATGACACGCGGGCGTTCGCGGATAGGTCGGGCCGTATCGTCCCTGTTGAGGGGTAAAGTAGCCCTCCTTCGGAATCGCCACGGCCTTAGGCGTGCTCCAGTCGTTGTCGGCTGCCATCGTCTCTCCTGGACAGGGGTGCACAAGTACTTGATGCAGACAGGTTTCAGCAGGCTCTATGCAAGTGACCGACCGTCTGTGGCTGAAGCTTGAGTCTTGATTTCCACAGGCTTTCTTGCCGTCTGGATGTCTCGGTTGGAAGTTGGATGGGCCTGCAGTCCGAAATGCCGGAGGTGACTCCATCACTTTACGCGGATCGTATCTGACACAGTTCTGACACAACGCCGATGATTGTTTTTTTCGGCGTGACCTGGCGGCAGGTCTAGACGCGGGGAGCCGTTGGACGAGGAAACACTGAAGGCGTTGGTGGATCCGACTGGCGGGTTTGTGACAACCGTTCACGAGAACGCCGACATCACCAGTGCGGTCGAGCGGGTTCTCAACGATTTGCGCGATCAATATCTCATCGGCTTCGTGCCAACAGATCCGGCGGACGGCAAATTCCACAAGTTGCAAGTGACCGTGCGTGGCTGTGATTGTCACGCCCGCGCGCGTGCGGGATTCGTTCATTCACGATGAGACAGACCACTTTCACCGGCCCGGTCACTTTGCCGGCCGCAATTTCATCCTGACGAGGCACTCGTTGAACCGCGGATCCGGGCGCAGGCTGTCCCACTGAGGCGCCACGGCGAGATGAACCAACGCAGGATCGCGCGCGTCGATGGCACGTTGAAGATGCTCGAAAGCTGCGTCGAGGTCTCCAACCTCCGCGTAGTGCACCGCGAGCCCTAATCCGGCATTGCCACGTTCGCGTTGTGCGCCGCCATCCGACAGCAGTTCGCCCGCGCGCTGCCGATGCTCGAGGATGCAGCGATGGGCCCCGGCGTCGCCGTCGAGACGGTAGGCGTGCAGCATTTCGGCGTGCATTCCCTTGAGGGCAGCCAGCGTTTCCTCGTTTGGAGAGCGCGCTTCGGCACGCTTCAGGTCTTCTGAGAGCGCGCGCTCGAGATCGCCCATCTTCCAGTACGCGCCTCCCCGCAATTCACGAGCGAACAGATGTCGTGGATCGCGATCGAGCGCCTTGTTGACCCAGACGATCACGTCATCGTACCGACGCTGATTCCAGAACGAGACGGCGATCAGCACGTGGGCGAGCGCCGACGTCGAGTCGCAGTCGAGTCCCTGCCGTTTCAGCTGAAATCCACGATCCAACTCGCCGAGCGCTTCCACCAAGCCACCATAGTGGAGGTACGCTTCAGCGTGATTCGGGTTGATGGCCAGGGCACGCTGGAAACTTCGCTCGGCGGCGATCCAGTCCCAGTCGCCGAGAAACATCACCTGTCCCAGTGCAACCTGTGCGTCGGCGCTTTCATGATCCAGGGCAAGTGCGCGAAGCGCGGCGGCTTTGGCCTCGCCGAACGCCTCGACGAGCGGCATGTCGTGAACGGTCGCCTGCGCCACCCGCACCAGCGCCATGCCGGCGTGGGCGGCGGCGTCAGTTGGATCGATCACCGTCGCGGCCTGAAACGCCGACGCCGCGTCGGATAGTTCGAAGAAGGACCCCGAGCGCAGATGCGCCCAACCGCGGGCCACGAGCGCCGACGCTTCCGGCGCACAGGACGCATCGGTGATCGAGGCGTCGTCGGTGACTGGATGGGGGCGTGGATGGAGCCAGACCTCCTCACGCGATCGAGCCGCACCGCATCTGGCATCGCTCGCGCCGCGTTCGCGTCGAGCTGACGCTTCAACGGCCACAAGTCGGTCAAGAGCTCGCGCGCCGACTGATAGCGGCCGTCGGTCCGCTTGTCGAGACATTTGAGCGTGATCCGTTCCAGCTCCGACGGGATATCCGGGTTGAGCCGCATCATCGGCTCGAGAGCCGTATGAAGGATGCGGTCCATCATCTCCGCCCGCGTCGTTCCCGAGAAGGGAAGGTGCCCGGTTGCCATCTGGTAGATGACGACTCCCAGGCTGAACACGTCACTGCGCGGGTCGACATCGCCGCCCACGATCTGTTCGGGGCTCATGTACGGCCCCGACCCGACGACGCCGCCGACGGCAGTCACGGGTTCAACGGTCCAATCGCCATTGGGACTGCCCTCGTCGCCGCGGGTTACCTTCGCCACGCCGAAATCGAGCACCTTCAGGTCACCGCGGTGCGTCAGCATCAGGTTGGCCGGCTTGATGTCACGGTGCGTGATGCCCTTGGCGTGGGCGAGATCCAATGCGTCCGCAGCCTGCACGGCGATATCGACAACCTCCGACGGTGTCAACCGTCGACCCATCCTCGCCATGATGGTCTCTCCTTCGACGTGCTCCATGACGATGAAGTAGATGCCATCGCTCTCGCCGACGTCGTAGATGGTGGCCACATTCGGATGGTTCAGCGCCGATGCGGCCTTCGCCTCGCGAGTGAAGCGTTGCATGCGGTCCGGGTCCGCCGCGAACTCGCCAGGCAGGATTTTCAGTGCGACGGTCCGGTCCAATCGCGGATCGCGCGCGAGGTAGACCTCTCCCATTCCGCCGGCACCGAGCAGCGACAGAACCTCGTAGTGACTGACGGTTCTGCCGACGAGCGTCGCCTGATGCAACTCAGCCGGCGGGTTGGGCACGATGTCCACTGCCGGTCGCTCCAGGAACGACTCGGCCTCGGTCGCGTACGCGAGAAGCGACTGGACCTCGCGGCGCATCGTTTCGTCACCGCCGCACGATTCGTCGACGAACGCGGCACGTTCCGACGGGTCTATATCGAGCGCAGACTGATGGATGCGTTTGACCGTCGTCCAATGGTCCATCGCAGGCTGGTCCATGTCGGACTCCTGGATGCGCGGGTCTGGAACCGCGTCGCGGTGTACCATACCGTCCTCTGTTCATAGAAGGCGCCATCCGACCGGAAAAACTGTCATGTCGCCGAATTCCGACAGCGGACCCACCGAGCTCCTCCGAGCGTGGAGCCAGGGCGACGAATCCGCCCTCGACCGACTGGTCCCGCTGGTCTATGAAGAGCTCCACCGTCTCGCATCGCGCTATATGCGCCAGGAGCGGCCCGATCATACGCTGCAGGCGACGTCACTGGTGAATGAGGCGTACCTTCGGCTGATCGAGGTCAATCGAGTCGAATGGAAGGATCGCGCGCACTTCCTCGCTGTCGCGGCGCAGATGATGCGACGGATTCTGGTGGAGTTCGCCCGCAGCCGGCAGCGCCAGAAACGCGGTGGCGGTGCGGTTCACGTGAGTCTCGATGACGTGCAAGAGCTGCCGGACTCGAAGGGGCCCGACTTTGTCGCCCTCAGTGCTGCGCTCAGCGGCCTTGCGACGTTCGACGCGCGCATGAGCCAGGTTGTCGAGTTGAGATTCTTTGGCGGCCTGACCGTCGCGGAAACAGCCGGCGTCTTGAACGTCTCGCCCGAGACGGTCATGCGCGACTGGAAGACTGCGAAGGCCTGGCTCCTCCGTGAGCTCAGGCGCGGAGCGCTTTCCGAATCTGTGTAGCGCTGTCCTCTAGTGGCCGCCGGTCTCTTTCCGTTCGCGGCGCGCAAAGCTCCTGTAGGCCCAGACGGTCAGCGAATTGGTCGCCACGCCGACGACGTTCCAGACGATCACGGGACGCGACACGATCAGCAGGCCGTAGTAGATCCAGGCAATCTGAAACACCGCCATGATGCTCGCCATCGTCGGGTTGATGCCCTGGCTCGACCGCCGCCTGATCATCGTGACCAGGTCGGGGATCGCCGCGAACGTGGTGCCGAACCCGGCGATGAAGCCCACGATCTCGGAGCGGTGGAACGAGGGAGCCAGCAGGCTTTGCGTGTCGTGAATGCCGAGGCTCGCGCAGCCGCCGAGGACGAGCGCGCCCGGCACGAGCACCGCGAACGTCATCATCCGGTTCAGGGAAGTCATGTTCATCACGCCTCAGGCTCCTGAAGACCTCCTGGTGAGGGTGAACACGGACGCCTGCCACGGCGTCGCGTCCACGTACAACCCGCGATTCTGAAGGTCGCCGCCGTCGCGGTCGTAGACGGCCCCCTCAATCTGATCCGCGAGCCGCCACTCGGCGCCGGCGAGATCGCCGAAAGGAAGGGCGACGTAGCACTGGGCTCTGATTGGGCGCGTAGTTCACCGTCACCACGACTCGCGTGCCGTCGGGGCCTTGCCACGCGTACGCGACGAAGCAGTCCGAGGTCCAGTTGCCCTCCCAGGCCGGCCTGCACTCGAGCAGTTGCCACCCGCCGTCGCGCACGGCCGGTAGCTTCAGCGCTGTGAGGAGCCGGTCGTAGAACTGCTGCAGGCGCTGATCCACAGGCTCGACCGGACCGCGAACCAGGTGCGGAGAGATCCGCTTCCTGCGTCCTTCGAATTGCCCCTGATGAAAGAAGCGCAGCCCAGGCGACAGGAACGTGATGACAGCCGCCGCCTCGTGGGCGCCGGGGGGGAACGTCGCGGCCGCGCGCGGCTCGTCGTGGTTTTCCAGGAAGCGGGCCATCTTGTTCTGGTAATCGTGATCTGCGTGGAAGTGCTCGCGGATCGGCCGGACGTGCCCGTCGCGGAGCCGGTCGTACAGCCGCTTGTCGTACGTGTAGTCGAATCCCTGCTGCTGCAGCGTCCATTCGAGATCCCAGTAGACCTCGGCCATGAAGCAGAAGCCGGGCGCCTGCTCGCGCACGCGCGCGGTGGCTCGCGGCCAGAAGGGCTCCGCGCGGAGGCCCCACGTCCGCTCGAACACGTCGGGGAGCACCAGCATCGCCATGTCGCAGCGCACGCCATCGCACTGTCCGGCGATCTTCACGAGCGTCGCGATCATCGCCTCCTGTGTGGCGGGATTCGCGTAGTTCAACTGCAGCGTGTCGGGCCACCCGGCGAAGTACGGATCGCGTCCGTAGGCGAACACGCGACCGCCGTGCGCGCCCTGGAGCCGCGTGTAGTTCTGCGGCGCGCGCGCGAGGTCGTCGTCGGTGCCCTGGACGTAGTACTCGGGGTGCGCCTGCACCCACGGGTGATCCAGGCCCGTGTGATTCGGGACGAAATCGAGCAGCAGCCGGAGGCCGCGCGCGCGGAGCCGCTCGCGCAGGCGCGCAAGCGCCGCGTCTCCTCCCAGCTGATCGTGGACGTCGTATCCGGTGATGGCGAAGCCAGACCCCGCGATGTCGTCCTCGCGGAGGTCCGGCAGCGTGTCCTGGAATTCGTGCCGCCACTCCGGGTTGGCGCGCGAGACGCGCTGTCCCGCCGGGCCCGTCTGCCAGACGCTCAGGAACCAGATCCAGTCGAAGCCCATACCGGCCAGGCCGTCGAGCTCGGCGTCCGGGATGTCGTCCAGCGTGGCGGGCCGGCCCAGCGACTGGGCCAGCGCCGTCAGCCAGACGCGCGTGTTGATCTGGTAGAGCGAGGGATGGCGCGGCGTGCCCATGTCAGCTCACCTGGGACGTTCCACGAGTGAAGGCGCCGCTCTTGCCGGCCGCGAGCAGCGTGTCCGCGTCGAGCATGCCAAAGAGCTGAATCAGCGACGCGACCGCGCCCGTCCATCCCGTCTGGTGGCTGGCGCCCAGGCCCGCGCCGTTGTCGCCGTGGAAATACTCGTAGAAGAGGAGGTAGTCGCGCCAGTGCGGGTCCTCCTGGAACGTCTTCGTGCCGCCGTAGACCGGCCGTCGCCCGGACGCGTCCTTGAGGAAGATCCCCGCGAGGCGGTCGGCGATCTCCTTGGCGACCTCGAAGAGATTCATCATCCTGCCGGAGCCCGTCGGGCATTCCACCTTGAAGCTGTCGCCGTAGTACGTGAAGTAGTTCAGGAGCGCCCTGATCAGGATCACGTTGACCGGCATCCAGACGGGCCCGCGCCAGTTGGAGTTGCCGCCGAACATCCCGTTGTTCGATTCGGCCGGCAGGTAGTCCACGCGGTGTTCCTGCCCGTGCACGTTGAAGGTGTACGGGTGCCGCTCGTGGAACTTCGAGAGCGCCCGGATGCCGTGCGGCCCCAGGAACTCGTTCTCGTCGAGCATCTTCGACAGGATCCGCCGGAGCCGGTCCTGGTTGACCAGCGCCAGCAGTCCCCGCTCGGCCACGCCGAAGTGCCCCGGGCCCGTCGCGTGCATCGTCGCCGCCAGTTCGGGCATCCGGCGCTGGCGTTCCTGGATGGCGGCCATCACCCG
>CAVSND010000021.1:0-101660 GCA_963729215.1 uncultured Acidobacteriota bacterium
CCAGGTCGGCGTATTCAGCAAGAGCCTGCGGGAAGACGCGAAGCAGTGATTCTGCTGTGGCCTCGGCGACTCCGCGTGCGGGACAAGCGGGTCATAAGAAGACGGGGCCTCCTCCAGTGTCAGTTCGTCGTTGTGCCGGGCGTTCCGAGCCACCGTGCGAGCCAGGCGTGCGCTTCGTCGTAGAAATGGCGGCTGTCCTCGCCGTTGGCAATCCAGTGGTTTGCGTTGGGCCACACGAGCAGGCGGCTCGGGACTTTCATCCGCTGCAGCGCGCTCCAGTTTTCGAGCGTGTTGTTGATGGGCACGCGGAAATCATGTTCGCCGACCGACAGCAGCATGGGCGTTTTGAAGTTCGCCGCCTTGCGAATGGGATTCTGGTCTTTCCACACCGGCGCCTGTTCCACGGCGGCCCGCCCATCTCGAGCTCGCGATGGTAGTCGCGTCGCTCGTGCCCCATCGGTCTCGATGTTCGCCTCGCCCGCGTGGCTGATGATGCACTTGTAGCGAGTGGTAGTGCCCTCGAGCCAGTTCGCCAGGTGGCCGCCGTAGCTCGCACCGGCCGCGGCCTGCCGCGTCGCGTCGATGAACGGGAACCTCCGGATCGCTTCGTCCGCCGCTTCGTTCAGATCTTTGGCGGGACCGTCGAGCGGGTCGGTGCTGAATCGCCCGAGCGAATGCTTCGCCGAAGCCGGTCAATCCCGTGTAGTTCGTCAGCAGCACGACGTAGCCGGCCTGGCGAGGAGGTGATAGTTCCATCGAAGGGTAATCTGATCGCGCCACATGCTGGCGGCGCCGCCGTCAATCTCGACGAGCAGGGGGTACTTCCGGTTCGGATCGAAGTTCGGCGGCCGGACAATCGTGCTGTGAATCTGACGCCCGCGCGAGTTGGTGAACGTGAAGTGCTCAGGCGGCTGCCAGTCGAGCGCCGAGGCTTGCGCGCTTGCGAACGAGGTGAGCGGCTTGTGCAATCGTGCTGCCGGATCGATGCGCACAATCTCCGCGGGGTTCACCGAGCTGCCCCAGTCGGCGATGAGGGTCGTGCCCGTCCCACGCGGCGCGATGGCGAGGTTGGTGTACACGCCGCTCGACGGCGCGACGGCCAGCGTCGTCTCACCGCCTTGCGCCGGCACGACGTAGACCTTCTCGAGGCCCGCGTCCTCGGCGGTCAGATAGACCTTCTGACTGTCGGGCGAGAACGCCCAGCTCTCCACCGATCGATCGAACGTCTTCGAGACAATCGACGGCTCGCCCGACCACGGCCACGCCCCCATCGCCAGCCGGTCGAGCGCGTAGATCTGCTTCTCGCTGGCGCTCGAGATGAAGTAGAGCGCACGGCCGTCCGGGCGGAACCGCGGTGGTCGTGCACTTCGCCAGGTCGTGCGTCAGTTGCTTCGGTTCGCCGCCCGTCGCGGCAACCTGATACAGATGCGTGTGCACCGTGGAATAGGCCGCCGCGTTCTGGTTCGTCGTCGCGGTGAAGACGATGGAGGAGCCGTCGGGCGCCCACACGGGGTCGAGCTCTTCGCCCGAGTCGAGCCGGCGCCCGCTGTAGCCGGGGCTCTGCACGAGCTTCGTGCCGGCGAGGAGATCGCTCGCTTTGCTGCCCGCCTCGAGCGGCTGCACGAACACGTGGATATGACAATCGTCGAGCCAGCGATCCCAGTAACGGACGGGGAAGCTATCGTACCGCCCGCACCTTGTCCTTTGATCCTTGCGCTCCGCGGCGATTCTCTTGTTTGCCGTCTCGTCGGCGGCGTCCGGGTAGACGAGACTCGTGAAGAGCAGCGCGTTGCCATCTGGACGCCAGGCAGGGGAGCCGGCGCCGGTCGAGACTGACGTGACGCGAACCGCTTCGCCGCCGCCTGAGAGATCCAGGGTGTCATCTGGTTCGCGTCGTCGCCTTCGCGCTTCGTGGCGAACGCGATGCGGCGGCTATCGGCGCTCCACGCCACACCGCTTTCTGAAGCCTTGGTAGACGTCAGGCGGCGCGGCGCCGCGCTGCCGTCGGTCGGGACCGCCCAAAGATCTGAGGTCTGATCCTTCTCGTCATACGCGGGCTGCACGACGGAGACGACGACCCATTTGCCATCCGGGCTGACGACCGGCGCACCGACGCGCGGCATCAGCCACAGGGCACCGTGCGTCACGGGCTGTCTGCCCTGCCCGTAAGTGGACATCGTAGCGCCGCAGATGAGGCCAGCTGCGACAAGCAGTCGATATCGCATGGAAATCTCCTGGTGACCAGCGATTATAGAACGGCGAACATTTGAACCTGGAACCATTCACCACTTCGAGCAGCGGCGTATAACCGCTTGGCATAACCGATTGGACGACGGGCCTCCTAAGCCGGGAGCCCGCGTTCGAGTCGCGGCGGATGCACCACTGGCGAGGCGCCAGTGAATTGAGACGGCTGAGTCAGATATTTGCGGATGTTTTGATCCAGGCCGCGCGCGGTTCGCCTCAAACGTCGAGCTACCTGGCCGGCAGCAGGCGGACGATGCTGCCGTCCTGGCCGTCGGTCAAAACGAGAGCGCACCGTCGGGACCTTGCCGTACATCGCGGCAGCGTGTGTTGAGTTCGGTCAACAGGCGTTCTTCCGCGACGATCCTGTCGCCTTTGGGGACCAGCCGCACCAGGTATTTTCCGGCCAAGGCCACCACGAACAGATCGCCGCGCCAGACGGGAAAAAGCGCCACGTCATTCAAACCGATCCCGGCCGGCGCGATGTCCGGCGTCCAGAAATAGACGGGCTGCTGCATGCGCGGGGCGCTGGTGCGATCGCCGTTGATCGGCTTGCCGTTGTACTCGTGGCCGTAGCCAATCACGGGAAAGCCATAGTTGGCGCCGCGCCGGATGATATTGATTTCGTCGCCGCCTTTCGGCCCGTGCTCGCTCGTCCACAACTGGCCGGTTTGGGGGTGCAGGGCGACGCCCTGATCGTCGCGGATGCCGTACGCGAAAATCTCAGGGGCGCACGCCCGACCGTCCGACGAACGGATTGTCCCTGGGGATTGAACCATTCAGGTTGATCCGCAGGATCTTCCCCATGAGGCTGTCCAGTTGCTGGGGCTGCGGCCAGTCCGACGAATCGATGCCGACGCCGGCGGCGATGCTCGACGTGATGAGCAGCGTGCGGTCGCGCGACTGAATAACCCGCCCGCCGATGCCCTCCGCGTTCAGCAGCGTCGTAACCTCTTCCAAGCGTCCGTCATCGGCGGACAAACGCGCACGGGCAACGGTCGGACGCCGGCAAGCCGCGGGGGCGCGGCTTGTCGTCGCGGGCGGGAGTGCAGTGTAGGTAAGAAACAACACGCGGCTCGTCGCGAAGTAGATCCGGCAGGACCTCGAAGAGCCCTTGCGGGCCCCGCGCCGAGATCTCCGGCAGTCCGGCAATCGGTTCCGAAACACGCCCATCCCTACTCACGATGCGGATGCGACCCGGACGTTCGCTGACGATGATTCGGCCGTCCGGCAGGAAATGGAATCCGAAGCCGCCTCGCAATCCGGTCGCGAACACCTCGGTCTTGTAACGGGAGGGCCCCCCCACGATGGACGCGTGCGTCTGACCGAGCCATTGCGGAATGGGCGCGTAGCCATCCGGTGCGATGCTTCCCTCGGCGTTGGAGGACTCAGCTGGCGGACGCGGTATCTTCCGGACATCGTCTGCGCGGACGAGGTCTACGCCGAGGATCACCAGGAAGATGAAGACCAATCGTCGAACGACCATAGGCTCACAAGCTTTGAAACTGGACGAGCACGGTCTTGTCCCTATCGGCACGACGGTAGACTCGCTCAAACCGGTCGCCGAAGCAACAATGAGACTCCAGTGCGAAAGTCGACCGACGCGCCGTGAGTCGATATCGCCATCGTAAGGAGTTGATAATGGTCGGCGGTCGCGACGCGCCTTGCAGCCGACGTTCGAGCAATCGATATTGATATTAAAGGCAGCAACAATGCCCCCAACACCCAGCGTGGAACGACGGGAGGAGTGACCACATGAGAAGAATGCTCACGACGACGTTAGCTCTTGCTTTGATGACAGGCTCAGTTGCATTTGCGTCGCCAGCGACGAAGTTGGACCAGGGTGCGACGACGCCTCTGGCCGCGCGGGCGACGTCCAGCCCCACAGCACGGCACACATCGGGGTCAACCAAGAAGCACAAGCAGCAACACAAGAAGCATGCGGCGTCGAAAAGCGGGTCGAAGAGTTCGAAGCCGAAGGCGTAGCCACCCCGTCAGTCGCTGTGGCCTTGAGCTGCGTGGCGCAATGAGTATGCCGATCCGCGACGTGCGGGAGGTGAAATTCAACCTCTGGGTTGACGCGGACTATCGGATTGGCTCTAGTCGTCCCGCCTATGTGGGTTACATCACTCAGATCCGGCCAGAGGTGGCCGTCATTGCCAGTTGCCGACCTGGGGATTTCGAGTATGTGTGGTCGCTCGCTCTCTCAGGGAATCTCACGCACGCCTACATGCATTCACTAAGCCCCATTACAATCAGCGTCGGTTCTATCAATGTCCTTCTCCACCGAGCCGGAGGAATAGCTCGTGCGACCCTATGCCGGCGATCCGCCGACGCCGTGTGGATCCGTTCCGATGGCCGCGGCTGACCTGTAGATTCCTGCGGTCTATCGTGTCGCCAATGGCTGCAAGTCTTACATTGAGCGACAATCTTACGCGCCGGAATCTCGGCAATTCGTCAATTACTGAAGAGAGTTCCCCGTTCAGCAACCCATTCACGTTCCCCGAAAAGCCTGAGGTTCCAGTCGCTCCGTCGGCCATCAAGACACTCTGCTGTTTCTGTCCTGCGAGTGTGGACTGGTTCTTGCGACGTCACTGACATCGAGTTCCGGAATCAGCTCCCTCCAGCTTCCGTGAATCTCATCTGAAAGCGACCGGCAAGGAGCTCACTGCGGGCTGCCGGTTGATCTTCGTTTAGCCAGACCTCCGCTTCAAACGGCCGCCTGCGAGCGGTCCCAGCGGAGGTGTGTACAGCACGCTAAACGTCCAGCAGGCCGAAGGTGTGCCTGGACGCGAAAGAAGAGAATGAGAACCAGACTCAGACAACTGCTCTTTCTCGCGGCCATCGTCTAACGAGTTTGAATACTGCGAGAGCACAAACAGCCACAAGGCTCGTGTGGGACGAACCTTCTTCGTCGGTGGTCAATGGCTATTCCGTCACCGTCGACGGCGTTCGCGTGGACTACCAACTCACACCAGTGGGCGCTAACGGCTTATGCGGCTGCTCCATTCCTCTGCCGTTTTCCAGCGGCAGACACACCGTGATCGTGGGCGCCTATAACACCTTCGGCGAAACACTCTCGGCGCCGCTCATCGCCGGGCCTTCTGCGAACGCCGGCGGGCCGTACAGCGGGCAGGCCGGAACGGCGCTGGCCGTCAACGGAAGCGGCTCGAGCGATTCGACGGGAACAATCACCACCTACGACTGGAACTGGGGCGACAGTACGAGCACTCGCGGATCGTCATCTCAGGCGTCTCACATCTATGCGTCGTCCGGCACATTCACGATCACGTTGACAATCACCGACAACGGAGGCGGCACGGCGTCCGCGACGACGATGGCCACGGTTTCCAGCGCCCCGCCGACTCAGCCCCCGTCCGCGCCGTCGAGTCCAACTCCGGCTTCGGGATCCACAGGGGTCAGCACGTTTCCCACGCTTCCCACGTTGACCTGGTCATCAGTTGGTGCGACGAGCTACACCGTTAACTTCGGGACCTCGAGCCCGCCGCCGCAGGTGGCGACCGGCATCACGACGCCGTCATATGCGCCGCCCTCGCTGCTCTCTGGCGCGAGCTACTTCTGGCAGGTCGTCTCGCGCAACGCGGCAGGGTCAACGACCGGAGCCAATCTGGTCGTTTACAACCGCAGCCGGCACGACCACGACCTGTCCCTGCAGCCTGTGGACTCTCTCGACCACGCCAGGTCCGCTGGGGAATGACGCTTCCGCTGTCGAACTCGGCGTGAAGTTCACATCCGACATCAGCGGCTCCGTGACCGGCGTGCGGTTCTACAAGTACGCACAAAACACCGGGACGCATGTCGGCAGTCTGTGGACGGCGGGCGGCACGCTGCTGGGGACGGTGACGTTCACCGGCGAGACCGCATCAGGGTGGCAGCAGGCGACGTTCGCGAATCCGATCGCGATCACGGCCAACACGACATATGTGGTGTCGTATCACACGACACGGGCTATTACGCGGCGACATCCGGTGGGCTGACCGCGGCCGTGGATCGATCGCCGCTGCATGCCCTATCCAACAGCACGGCAGGCGGCAACGGCGTCTATCGGTACGGGGCTGCAAGCGGGTTCCCCAACCAAACCTGGAACGCGACGAATTACTGGGTGGACGTCGTGGTGACGAGTTCGGTCGCGTCCGACACGACCCCGCCGACCGTGACGGGACGAACGCCAGCCAGTGGTACCACAAACGTCTCGACGACGACGGCAGTGACGGCGACGTTCAGCGAAGCGATGGCGACCGCGACAGTGAACGCGACGAACGTGCAGTTGTCGGGCTCGGGCGGTGTTCTCGTACCGGCGGCGGTGACCTACAGTGCGGCAACGCGCACGGTGACGTTGACGCCGACGGCTGCGCTGGCGAACGCCAGCACATATACGGCTACCGTGAAGGCGGCCGTCACGGATGTCGCCGGCAATCCGATGACAGGCAACGTCACGTGGTCGTTCACGACGGCTGTCGCCGCACAGCCGCCCTCGGCGCCGGGTTCGCCAAGTCCAGCGAACGGAGCCATCGGCACGAACACGCCGGCCACGCTCACCTGGAGCGCGACTGGTGCAACCAGCTTCGACGTGCGCATCGGCACGTCGAACCCGCCGCCGCTGGTGGCGACCGGCATCACGACCGCTTCCTACACACCGTCGGCGCTGGCGGCCGGCGCGACCTACTTCTGGCAGATCGTGGCGCGCAACACAGCCGGGACAACAACGGGGCCGGTCTGGTCGTTTGCGACCACGACCACCACCTCGGCCTGTCCCTGCAGCGTGTGGACCCTCTCAACTACGCCGGGGCCCCTGGAATCCGACACGGCCGCGGTCGAGCTCGGTGTAAAGTTCACGTCCGACATCAGCGGACATGTGGCCGGCGTGCGGTTCTACAAATACGCGCAGAACACCGGCACACACACCGGCAGCCTGTGGACCGCAAGCGGCACGTTGTTAGGGACGGTCACGTTTACGGGCGAGACCGCATCAGGGTGGCAACAGGCGACCTTCGCTACGCCGATTGCGATCACGGCCAACACGACATACGTGGTGTCGTATCACACGAACTCCGGCTACTACGCGGCGACCACATCGGGGCTGACCGCTGCGGTGAACCGTGCACCACTGCACGCCCTGTCGAACAGCACCCCGGGCGGCAACGGCGTCTATCGGTACGGGACCACGAGCGGGTTCCCGAATCAGTCTTGGAGCGCGTCGAATTACTGGGTAGACGTCGTCGTCATACCTTAGCCTTGCTGTCTCGCTCCGTGCCGATGGCCCAACGAGCCCCCGTCGACAGTCGACGGGGGTTTGGTTTCAAGACCGGCGGCGGAAGCATAGCCCCGATACGCGAGCGGCCATGGCGCGAATGGATAAGGCACTAGAGGCGTAATCGTTCAGCATATGGCGCTGCCGTCAAAAAGAGGCGTATCGGAGAGCCGGGAGTCGTCCTGCCGAGTTTGCGTCGGACCTACAATGATCGGGTCCGATGCCCAAGCTCACCCCTCTCGACAAGCAATGGCAGCAGTTGATGGCGTTATGCCAGAGCGAGTCTAAACTGCTCAGCGAAGGCGAATCATCCTCGACTCGTCAGGCACATTGCTTCCGAAATCGAGCAACTTGCCGTCGAGATGGGCTTCAGCCCACGCCGAATCGCGAGTCGCGACTTCAGGGCGGAGCGCGATGGCGTTCACATCGTGAGCATTGTCGCGGACTGAGCCCCGGGCAACACCCCTGATGAAGGGCCTCCTGGGGGTGGGCTCGTGCGAAGGCTGGCAGTTTTTCGAAACGAAAATCGCGGCTTCCTCCAACTGATCCTGGTCAGCGTTGGACGTCAGGACGTGCTACGCTCGCACTTCTTCACCGCTCGCCCTGCAAGGCCGCTGTCGCGACCACTCACAGGACTGGCTCGAACCTCAGACATAGAATCGAAAGAAGGCCCCATGGCATCCACCACAACAACGCCGACTCGTGACTCGCACAAGAAACTAAAGCCGAAACCAAAGACCGAGAACAAGTCGTGGCAGACGCGGAACATGGCACGCAAGGAGAAGCAGACGGCGCACGCGGCGAAGCTGGTGACGGAGACTGAGCACTGAGCCGCCCCTCGGCCCCGTAGCACTTCACGGGCGGGGCACCGCAGGGAAGCTCCTCTGGGCGGCCATCTCCGACTGATCCACTACCCGCAAGTTCGTTGGGCGGATGTGGCCGTCCGGAACGGGTCGGGAATCCGTCAATGGGCAAGCGGGATCCGCGTTGCGAACTCCAGTTGATGGGCCAGCGAGAGCCGCCGGTCGATCTGCATGACGCGCACGGCGAGTTTGGCGCCGAGGACGTTGATGAATTCGCCGAGCCATTTCTTTCGCAGCGCGTTCATCCTGGCGTCCCGATCGAAGTGAGCGTTGAACAGCCCGAGCGCACCGGCATCGTCCAGGCGGTCGAAGCCATCGATGTACTGCTGGAGGCTCCTCAACTGGTCGTCCATGATGACGTTCTGCTCGTTCTGGTAAGCCTCGAAGAGCGGCCAGAACTTCGCGGCCTGTCCGCTGGTCAGGGTCACGTTCTTCGCGATGATGCCTGCCCGGTCGCTCTGCAGATCGGCGCGGACGGCCAGCAGCATCTCGTCGATGATCGCCGGGGTGACCGGGCCCGGCGGCGGCTGCTGGGCAACGACCCACGCACCCGCGGAAAGACCGATGAGACAGGTGCCAACCAGGAACACGAGAGCGTTACGCACAGCTTCCCCCCTCACAGAGGGGTATCGGCGCGAGCCGCTCCAGGCGTCAGCGCGCCCGTCCGGCCGGGCGGCGCCCGGGAGCTATGGGGTGGCTGGCGGCTTCAGCCGGGAAAGATCCGGCAGAGTCTGGCTCAACAAGATCAGCTCATCGCCTTCGCGCAAGGGTCCCGCTTCCCCGCCAACCGGATTGAGCATCATGGCTTCACCGCGATAGAGCCCGATCAGAAGGCACGCTTTCAGGACCGTGCGGTCGGGCAGGAACACGTTTGCCGCGGCCACGAAATCCATCCCGACAAGTTGAGCAGGCACCGGCACCAGGTACATCTCGTTGGCGTCGCGCCGGACCGATAGCAGCTCTTGATAGACGCGCGTCATGCCATGAAAGAGCGAGGCGCGTGCCATGAGCCGCAATCCGAAGTCGGCGGCCGAGATGACTTCATCGGCACCCGCCTTGCGCATGTGCGACCGGTATTTCGGATCCTGGCACTCGGCCACGATGTTCGGCTGACGCTCCTGCGCGCACGCGTTCTTGACGGCAATGCAGCACACGATGGTTTTTCCGTCGGCGTGCTGCTCCTGGCGGTCATCCGACAAGATGACGACGGAATGCGCCTGCGCAACCTTGGCGCGGCGCAGGATCACTTCGTTGGCCGGGTCGCCTTTGACGATATAGACGTCGTTGAAGGCGGCTTCATCCAGTTTGTCTGGCAGCACGACTTCGTCGGGTGTGTCGTGAACGATCACGACTGGCCGCTTGTCGGTGACGATGCCGCTGTGCACTTCGCGTATCCAATCCAGTGCTCGCGGCGTCCAGTTGCACAGTACCAGGTGGCCAGACATTTCAAGATTAGGCACTTCACGACTCCTTAGTGCGCGTTCGATCAGGATCGACGCCACGCTGGCCGTGAACAAACCGGCCAGGGCGACACCGACGACAAGCACGGCGGCAACCACGAACCGCCCGGCGGGAGAGTTGATCTCGATTTCGAGTCCGCTGAAGAGGAGGACCCAGACATTCCAGAAGGACTCGCCCAACGTCTTGAACGCTGGATTTGTGTCACGTTCCGCGAAGTGGAGCGCTATCCCGCTGACGATCCAGATCGCCACGATAGCGGTCAGGATTTTCCAGACCTGGTGGCGGTTCCACGCCTTCAGTACGTTCAACAAGGCGTCGCGCCACGACGCCTTGTCCCGCACCCGGACGGGCTCGGTCAAAGCCGAGCCTCGGTGCCGGGCCATCACTCATGTCATTTTCCGTGTGCGAGGCTGTCACGACTCGCGCGAGCTTCGTTGCAAGCCATGAGCATAACTCCGGTTCCAGCCCTCCCCTCTCGATTTGATCGGGGGTCGCCTTCAATCGCCGTATGCAGTGGTCGTCCCTTCGCCGTCCTCGTGCTTGCCCTTGGACGTGACTTCGAACGTGATCTGCCCGAACGTGCCGAACACGCCGATGCTGCTCGCATTCATGTTGCCGTTTGGAATGTCGCGAACCATCAGGACGATTCTGTGGCTGACTTCATTGAGCACGACGACGCAACCCGGGACGTGATTGATGCTGCCCGGATCGATGGCGATGACGCAATCGTTCGAATAGGTTTGTCCGGTATCGAAAAACGAGCTCGGGCTGCCGACGCTCGGAAAGTGGACGCTCCCGTACGGGATCTTCAGCTCCATCGTGATACCCGAGGCCGCGGCGTTCCTCGGATTGAAGAAGATTTTGGAAATCTTGAAGTCGACGATCAGGGTGTCCCGGCTCAATTCCTTATACCGGAACAGCAACAGATCGCCGGCGGCCACGCTGACGGTCGCAGATGCGGGATTGGCCTCGAAGAGCCCGAAGTTGATGTGGGACAGCGGGATGTCGGTCCAGGCCATGGATGTGCCTCCTCGGTTGCGCGACAGAATCACTGAGCGGCGAGATGTGGTCCACAAGCTGACCACGAAGGAAGGTTCTGCACAAGAGGACGAACGGTCGAGCCCGGTCTGCCGGGGACGCTTCCGACTCCTCGGGCCTACAGATGATCGGGTCCGATGCCCAAGCTCACCCCTCTCGACAAGCAATGGCAGCAGTTGATGGCGTTATGCCAGAGCGAGTCTAAACTGCTCAGCGAAGGGAATCATCCTCGACTCGCCAGGCACATTGCTTCCGAAATCGAGCAACTTGCCCTCGAGATGGGCTTCAGCCCACGCCGAATCGCGAGTCGCGACTTCAGGGCGGAGCGCGATGGCGTTCACATCGTGAGCATTGTCGCGGACTGAGCCCCGGGGCAACACCCCCGATGAAGGGCCCCCTGGGGTGGGCTCGTGCGAAGGCTGGCAGTTTTTCGAAACGAAAATCGCGGCTTCCTCCAACTGATCCTGGTCAGCGTTGGACGTCAGGACGTGCTACGCTCGCACTTCTTCACCGCTCGCCCTGCAAGGCCGCTGTCGCGACCACTCACAGGACTGGCTCGAACCTCAGACATAGAATCGAAAGAAGGCCCATGGCATCCACCACAACAACGCCGACTCGTGACTCGCACAAGAAACTGAAGCCGAAACCAAAGACCGAGAACAAGTCGTGGCAGACGCGGAACATGGCACGCAAGGAGAAGCAGACGGCGCACGCGGCGAAGCTGGCGACGGAGACTGAGCACTGATCGCCGCCCCTCGGCCCCGTAGCACTTCACGGGCGGGGCACCGCAGGGAAGCTCCTCTGGGCGGCCATTTCCGACTGATCCACTACCCGCAAGTTCGTTGGGCGGATGTGGCCGTCCCGAACGGGTCGGGAATCCGTCAATGGGCTAGCGGGATCCGCGTTGCGAACTCCAGTTGATGGGCCAGCGAGAGCCGCCGGTCGATCTGCATGACGCGCACGGCGAGTTTGGCGCCGAGGACGTTGGTGAATTCGCCGAGCCATTTCTTCCGCAGCGCGTTCATCCTGGCGTCCCGATCGAAGTGAGCGTTGAACAGCGCGAGCGCACCGGCATCGTCCAGGCGGTCGAAGCCATCGATGTACTGCTGGAGGCTCCTCAACTGGTCGTCCATGATGACGTTCTGCTCGTTCTGGTAAGCCTCGAAGAGCGGCCAGAACTTCGCGGCCTGTCCGCTGGTCAGGGTCACGTTCTTCGCGATGATGCCGGCCCGGTCGCTCTGCAGATCCGCGCGGACGGACAGCAGCATCTCGTCGATGATGGCCGGGGTGACCGGGCCCGGTGGCGGCTGCTGGGCAACGACCCACGCACCCGCGGAAAGACCGATGAGACACGTGCCAACCAGGAACACCAAAGCGTTACGCACAGCTCCCCCCCACAGAGGGGTATCGGCGCGAGCCGCTCCAGGCGTCAGCGCGCCCGTCCGGCCCGGCGGCGCCCGCGAGCTATGGGGTGGCTGGCGGCTTCAGCCGGGAAAGATCCGGCAGGGTCTGGCTCAACAAGATCAGCTCATCGCCTTCGCGCAAGGGTCCCGCCTCCCCGCCAACCGGATTGAGCATCATGGCTTCACCCCGATAGAGCCCGATGAGAAGGCACGCTTTCAGGACCGTGCGATCGGGCAGGAACACGTTTGCCGCAGCCACGAAATCCATCCCGACAAGTTGAGCAGGCACCGGCACCAGGTACATCTCGTTGGCGTCGCGCCGGACCGATAGCAGCTCTTGATAGACGCGCGTCATGCCGTGAAACAGGGAGGCGCGTGCCATGAGCCGCAATCCGAAGTCGGCGGCCGAGATCACTTCATCGGCACCCGCCTTTCGCATGTGCGACCGGTATTTCGGATCCTGGCATTCGGCCACGATGTTCGGCTGGCGCTCTTGCGCGCACGCGTTCTTGACGGCAATGCAGCACACGATGGTTTTTCCGTCGGCGTGCTGTTCCTGGCGGTCATCCGACAAGATGACGACGGAATGCGCCTGCGCAACCTTGGCGCGGCGCAGGATCACTTCGTTGGCCGGGTCGCCTTTGACGATATAGACGTCGTTGAAGGCGGCTTCATCCAGTTTGTCGGGCAGCACGACTTCGTCGGGTGTGTCGTGAACGATCACGACTGGCCGCTTATCGGTGACGATACCGCTGTGCACTTCGCGTATCCAATCGAGCGCCCGCGGCGTCCAGTTGCACAGTACCAAATGGCCGGACATTTCAAGATTAGGCACTTCACGACTCCTTAGTGCGCGTTCGATCAGGATCGACGCCACGCTGGCCGTGAACAAACCGGCCAGGGCGACACCGACGACAAGCACGGCGGCAACCACGAACCGCCCGGCGGGAGAGTTGATCTCGATTTCGAGTCCGCTGAAGAGGAGGACCCAGACATTCCAGAAGGACTCGCCCAGCGTCTTGAACGCTGGATTTGTGTCACGTTCCGCGAAGTGGAGCGCGATCCCGCTGACGATCCAGATCGCCACGATAGCGGTCAGGATTTTCCAGACCTGGTGGCGGTTCCACGCCTTCAGTACGTTCAACAAGGCGTCGCGCCACGACGCCTTGTCCCGGACCCGGACGGGCTCGGTCAAAGCCGAGCCTCGGTGCCGGCGCCATCACTCATGTCATTTTCCGTCTGCGAGGCTGTCACGACTGGCGCGAGCTTTGTTGCAAGCCATGAGCATAACTCCGGTTCCCGCCCTCCCCTCTCGATTTGATCGGGGGTCGCCTTCAATCGCCGTATGCGGTGGCCGTCCCTTCGCCGTCCTCGTGCTTGCCCTTCGACGTGACTTCGAACGTGATCTGCCCGAACGTGCCGAACACGCCGACGGCGCTCGCATTCACGTTGCCGTTTGGAGTGTCGCGAACCATCAGGACGATCTTGTGGCTGACTTCGTTGAGCACGACGACGCAACCCGGGACGTGATTGATGCTGCCCGGATCGATGGCGATGACGCAATCGTTCGAATAGGTTTGTCCGGTATCGAAAAACGAGCTCGGGCTGCCGACGCTCGGGAAGTGGACGCTCCCGTACGGGATCTTCAGCTCCATCGTGATACCCGAGGCCGCGGCGTTCCTCGGATTGAAGAAGATCTTGGAAATCTTGAAGTCGACGATCAGGGTGTCCCGGCTCAATTCCTTATACCGGAACAGCAACAGATCGCCGGCGGCCACGCTGACGGTCGCAGATGCAGGATTGGCCTCGAAGAGTCCGAAGTTGATGTGGGACAGCGGGATGTCGGTCCAGGCCATAAATGTGCCTCCTCGATTGCGCGACAGAATCACTCAGCGGCGAGATGTGGTCCACAAGCTGACCACGATGGAAGGTTCTGCACAAGAGGACGAACGGTCGAGCCCGGTCTGCCGGGGACGCCTCCAGCTTCTCTTCGCGCCTCACATCGCTGAAACCAGGCCGTTACGAACATGCGACTGCTCTTCGGCCACATCCTCTCATTGGACGCGTGCAGGCGGCAGGACGCTGTTCGGGATGGAATCGAAAACGACGGGTGTCAACGGCGCGACGAGCACGTAGGCACTCGCCTGGAAACTCAGGCGCCCGTCGTCGTTGCCGAGGAGCGACAGGGGAACACCTACCTGGACGCTGTCGGACGTAAAGGTCACCGCCACCGATCCGGCTGGCGCGAAACACGACAGCTGTGCGGCGCAGGAGACCGGATCGGCCCTGGTGATCGCAGCCTGGCTCGTAGCCGCGGCCACATCGATGTTGTAGTCGGCGCCGATGCCGCTGGCCTGTCGAATGCCCGTCGACCCATCCTGGTCGGTATCGAGCAACACCGACACGCGTGTTGTCTGGCGATCGAGCGTCCCGGGCGCGAACTGGATGACGAACGTAATGTTCGCGGCCGCGACGTCCGCAGTCGCGCGAACGAGATCGGGGGCGACGGGCACGCGTGGGTCTGACAACGCATCGCCGGCTGGATCGCTGACGTCGCCGCGCAGTGTCTGGGTCGAGGATGGCGCAGCTGTCGAGCTTGTGCAAGCCGTCGCTGCGAGGAGCAGGGCGGCGGCGCAAACAGTCCGGCTAAAGGTCATCCGTTGTCGAGTGCGATCGTTGAATGCGGTGAACGCGAGCACCATCAATCACCTATGTGGGTAAGGAGCACCAGTTCCTCCCTATTGGTGACGCCGCGGTTCCGAGCGTTTCAGCATCGGGCAACCAGCGGGCGGATGCGTATGGCAGGTGTTTCGGCCGGTCACTCCCTCGCCTGGATGCGACGCGACACCGCTTCAAGAAAGGCTCGCACGGTGACCGGCTTCACGAGGACGACTTCGTTTTCCCGCAACATCGGACGTGTCGCGAAGAACTGATCGGCATAGCCGGTGAAGTAGAGAACTTTCGTTTCAGGGTCACGGTCATGAAGCCGCCGTGCCAGTTCGTCGCCGCGCATCCCGGGCATCATCACGTCAATGATGAAGAGGTCGAACGGAGGCTGTGCTTCGATAGACCGAAGCGCGTCTTGCCCATCGCACGCGGTCTCGACCTCGTAGCCACCGCTCGCCAGGGCCCGTGCGGCGAACTGCCGGATCCCTTCATCGTCGTCCACGACCAGAACGCGGGGGGGTTGTGCCATTCAGGGCTGTTTATCGGCGGCGTTCACCATGGGGAATACCGCTGTCAACCCTGGGCCGACCACCACTCCCCGCCTTGGATACAACCGCCCGTTTTCAGCGCGGGCGAAGTTCAACAATACCGAGCGAACACTCGACGCAATGTAACGGCTCAGTTGATCAGCCTTCCGGTCCGCGCCGAGCGTTTACAGTGGCCGCGCCACCCCCGTTGCAGTAGATTCGGTCCTGGCACTCGCGGTGGTCACGCGGCACGGAAGGGGAAGTTATGCAGAGCACCTTCGGTCGACGCGCATTCGTGACGGGCTTGGGGATGCTGTGCGTCCCGTTGATCGCCCTCGCGCAGGACAAGGACAAGAAAGAGGAAAACGACAAGAATCGCGAAGAGAAAAAGAAAGAAGCAGAGAAGAAGGCGGAAGATAAAAAGGAAGACGCGAAGGACAAGGCCGAGGACAGAGACAAGGTCGTCGATCCCCCGGGGACCGATCACAGCCAGGACCGCCGGCAGGATCGACGACGCGACGCTGTCAAGTGATCCAGGCTGGCTACCGGCACGCTCCTGATGTAGTCGCACGTTCCCTGTGCGCAATGACCCTGGTGAGCGGGCCAGGCACTCGTGCCGATGGTGATGGTGTGGCGCGCGTTGAAATTACCTGGCGGGATGTGGCAAATCGTCATCTCACCCGACGCGGCGGCGGCGGTGCTGGAGCGACGCCCAGGTAATGACTCGGATCGGAGTCGTCAACCGAACCAAGCGCTGAGGCGGCTGTTACCTTCCCCACGTTGGTGTACTGTCCGAGGGTCGCGACACCAGTTCCGCTGCACGTCATTGTCTGCCCGGCTGGGAGATTCGTCTGGCTGATGCAGTTCACCGACACGCCTCGATCATCGACCACAACGACGTCGGTCAGGTTGATCGTACCGGTATTGGTCACGAGGTAACGCCAGGTGACGGCGCTCCCGACCAGGATGCTCGGACCGGGTGCGTCGTCTGCATCTTCTCCGTTGGTTGATTTCTCGATCTTCACGGCCGGTCCAACTGGCCGGCAGTTCGCGTCGAACACCTGCTTCTGGGTTCCCGGGACGGGCTCGCCGACCTTCGCGTCTCCGTGGGCCCGGTGCGCCGGCTCCGCATTCACACTGACGTCGATCAGGTGATACTCGCCGCTGTCCGTGCGGTGGCAGAGCGATACTTTCCCGCTGGACCGGCTTTCGTTCACGATGGTGGCGCTTCCGCCGTTGACCTGCACCTGGATCTCAATGAACTCGTTCTGGGCGACGTTCGAGAGTTGCGCGGTGGCGTCGACGGCAGCGCCCTTGAATTTCAACTGAACATTGCCCGCGGGCACCCCGCCGAGCTGGAAGTGTCCCGAACCGTCAACGGCCGCCGACAGGTCCGTGCTGACAACTCCGACCGTCAGGCCGAGGGGCTCAGTCGAGCGGCTCACCGTTCCCGCGATGGTCGCGCCAGCGCCGCCCGAAGGCGAGCCGGGGTTGACGGAGCCGCCGGCGCAGCCGCTTACGGCCGCAAGCGCCAAACACGCGACAACGAAACGGGGGCGGAGTGCAGCCGACATAGTCACCTCATCCCGCAGTTTTCAGCTTCTATACGACCACGCTGAGGACTACTTCACCGCCACTCTCACTGTAATCGGATCCTGGACGAGCACGCTGACCGCGGTGCCGGACGGAATTTCTACTTCCTTGCCTTTCGTGGCGAGCACGGTACCTGCGCCGCCTGCCACGGCGCCAATGGCCGCGCCCTTCCCGCCGCCGAGCACGCCGCCGACAATTGCACCGGCTCCCGCGCCGAGCCCGCCTTTCTTGACGTCGGACTTCGTGTCGGCGGCAGCCTCGCGACGCACGGTCGCGGTCTGGATGCGGATCGTTTCGCCGTCGACAACCAGCCGGTTGAAGCGGAACGCGACAGACGCTTTGCCTTTGACCCGGCCCGATTCGGCTGCTTCAGTCACCGATCCGAGCAACTGCGTGCCGACGGGCAGCGCCGTCGCGCCGGAAACCGTCACGGCCTTCGCGATGGACCCCTTGATCGGGTCCTCCACCTGGCTCGTGTTCGACGCCAGCGTGTTGAGGAGTGTCACGCTGAGTGACGTGCCAGAGGGAATCGTGACCTCGCGGAACGCAGGCGCCGGTGGCGGCGCGGGCTCTGGTGGCGGCAGAGGTTGGGCCGGCGCCGCCGTCGATTCGGGTGCAGCCGCGGCTGTCGCCGGCTTGGACGCCTCGGATTGCGCCGGCGCGGGCGAAGCGGCCTGCCCCGCGGTTCCGGATTGAGCGGGCGGCGTCTGCGTCTGCGAACATGCCATCACACAAATTGAAGATAGTGTGAGCGCGACAATCGATTTGATCACGGTGTGCCTCCAGTGTCGGGACGCGACGGATCCACAATGGCTTCTCGCCGGGAGTTCCTCATGGACCGGGCGCCTGGACCGACCCCAGATATTACCGCGATGTCCGGCTTCGCGCTTCAGCGCATTCCTGCTGCCGGCGATCTTTGCGTTTCTCTTCGCCGTCCGCTCAGTACTGACCAGCGAATTTTGTCACGCAGGTGCCGTCGTCGCCGAGTGTTCGAGCACGTACCGGCCCAGTTCGACGGGGGCGGCGCCCGAGGATGTCAGCGTGAGCTGCAACCGTATCGAGGGCATCCGATTCAGGAGTGCGGCAGGATTGGCCCAGAGCAATTCGCCGCGCGCTCCGGACACCGGGACGTCGTCGACTCGGCCAAAGAGCGAATCGTCGGGTCCCGTCACAACGAGCGACACGGTCTCCACGCCTGAAAAATCGGCCCGCAGCGCGGTGACGACGACATCGTCGCCGGGATAGACGGCGCACGGCACCGTCTCTCCAGGCGCGAGCCAATACATGCGCACATGGGCGCCGTCACGCTGGAGCCGGTTGAGGAGGGAACGCGACACAATCCCCGACACGCGCCCCTGGCGGGCGAGCGTGGCCAGCCCGGCGCCGAGCGCCGCCACATCCTGCAGCCGGGCCGAACATTCACCGCACGCAAACAGGTGCTCCTCCAGCGCGTTCATCTCATCCCCGTCAGGGAGATCACCCGCCCAGTAGTCGAGCAGAAGGGCGTCCGAGATCGGGGCCTGGCAGGAGGGCATCATCGGGATGTCATACACGTCCGAAGCCGCTCGACCGCGCGGTGTCTGATCACCCGCACGTTGCCTTCCGTTAGGCGAAGTTCCTTGCCGGCCTCGCTCGCTGTTTTCTCCGCGTAGAACGTCAGCAGGACGACCATGCGCTCGCGATCGGCAAGCCGCGCGAGACAAGCCTCGAGATGATCGAGGTCGAGGGTCGCGTCCCAGCTGGGGATGCCGACCAGGGACGCGGGCAGGAAGGTTTCGCGCAGCTTCTCCCGCCGCCAATCCAGCCGCTTCCAGTCTTTCGACATCGATCGGCTCACGCCAAGGACAAAGGACGCGATCTGATCGGCGTCGCGAATCGCGCCGGCTCTCAGTTTCTCGATCACGACAAGCATCACCTGCTGGGACAGGTCGCGCGCTTCGTCCTCGTCGCGCAGGTGCCGCACACCGTACAGCCGCACCCTCGGGGCAAAGCGCCGATACAATTCCGCTTCCGCCGCCTCGGCGGCTCCGGGAACCCGCGCCGAGACCGCGCGCGCGACATCACCGTCGCTCGCGTCGACCATGACCTGCATGCGACGCCGAAATTACTATCGCCTGCGCCGCCAGTCAATCGCGCCGCGGGCCCCCGGTTGTGACATCTGGTCATCTGGTCATCTAGTCATCTCGTCATCGTTGTTCAATTGCTACCTTGCTCAATTGACAAACGATGACCAGATAACCAGATGACGAGATGACTAGATTCTCGTCGTCAGACTGTCGTCGCCGCGGCGCCGGTCACCTGCCGGATGACCTCTCCGCTCGCGATCAGCGCGGCCGCGCCGTCGCCGACGAACGTCGAGCCGTGCATCGCCGCCAGCATGCGGGGCTTCAGTGCGGCCAGCTTGGCGAGCTGCCGTTTCGTGTTCTCCGTGTACGGCACGTAATCCATCAGCACAGGCGACTGCTGGTAGGTTTCGAAGGCCTGTCGATACCGGCCGACGACGTCGTCCGTCGTCACCGCGTCGACGTCGCCGATCTGATGCATCAGGTCCGAGCACAGCAGCACCCGTTCGGTTTCTTCGAACAGCACACCCGCGTCCCACCCATGCGGCAGGTGCGGCGTGGGAACGAAGCGGAACCGGTGCCGTCCAGTCGCGAGAACCTCGTCCGGCTTCAGCCCTCGCGGCGGCCGGTTCGAGAAATCGCCGATATTGATCATCGCGCCCGTTTCTCCGCACACAGGGGTGGCGTTCGGGGCGGCCGCCAGCCACTCGTTGAGCGCGCCGCATTCGTCAACCTCGAAGTGGCTCCAGCTGATCCAGCGAAGCTCCGCGGGATCGATCAGTGTGGCGACGGCCTCGCGCACCGCCGGAAACATCCCGCGCATGCCCGTGTGAAACAGCAGCGGCTCGTCGTCTCGGACGAGGAAGTGATTGAATTGAAGGTCGAAGGCCGGCGCGTACAGGCAGATTCGGTACAGGTCAGTCGCGATTTCGTCGATCCGCGCAGTCATGTTTGTCTCCTCCAGATGTCTCTTGCCGTCAACAGGGAGGAAGCGTCACGACTCGAGCCAGCGTTACAGGCGGCCAGGTCAGGGGCCCCGGGGTGGCCGCCGCTGGCTGAATGGATCAGGTCGACGGTCCGGAGACCTTTTGCGCCGACCGTGAGCCCCTCTGCCCCGTACCTGCGCGGACAGTAATGAAGGAGGCGTCATCTCGGCGCAGGAAGACCATGCAGCAGAACATCCCGCGGTCCATTCTCACGGCGGCGATCGCTCTCACGTTGAGTCCTGCGGCGTTTGCGCAGACCTTGCTCGTTCACATCGTTCAGCGGCAGGACACCAAGACCGAGCTGACGGCGGCTATTCCCGATCGGGCCGACACCAAGGACGACAAGAGCTCGAGTGGCGACAAGAAGCCGGCAGGCGGCGACAAGAGCACGGCCGCGACCGACAAGGGGACGCAAACCCGCAGCTACACCGTGACGGGCGCAACGCTGACGCTGCAGTTGCCGGACCGCCGCCTGGTGCGGGTCGTCTGCGAGAGCAAGTACGCGTTGCGTTTCGATTACATCAACCGCCGCAGTTGCCGGACACCGCCGGCCGACGAAGTCACCGCCGAGTTCAACGGTGACGAAGCGAAGCTGATCTGGTCGGTCAGCCTGGACAACCGGAAAGTGCAATCCGAGACGTACACAATCCTGAATATCGTGCCGTCGCCGCGGCGGTAATCCGGTGGGAGCGCAGACCCAGGCGTGGTTGGACCACACACCTGGGTCTGCGAGACGCCTTCGAGTGGCCGCTACCTGATCGAACCTGGCTTGAACAGAGCCGACAAGTCGGCCGCAGTTGCGGCAGCGCCCAGCCAGGGGTAGCCCCCACGCGGGTCAACGTCGAAGATTTCCTGCATGGTGCGCAGCGTCGACGAGTGGGAGAATTCCGTCGCGCTCGCGTAGGGCAGCCCCTTCACGTTCTCGTGCGCATCTTTGGAGATGACGATGAACGGAAGCGTGAAATCGGGGGTGTCCCCGCCTTCGCTTTCGTCCCACCAGAGCAGGATCACGGCGTCGTGCTTGTAGGCCTTCGACGCCATGATCAACGGAACGATCCGCGCCAGGAAATTGTCGCCCTGGGCGATATCAGCGCGGTCACCCTTGTTGGGAGCGCCGACAGGGCCGCCGTACCCGTTTGTGAGGCCCGTGTGCATGTCGTTGAACTGGTTCGGTGTGATCCAGGTGTAATCGGCCACGTCGTCGTTCTGCAGGTCGAGCGCGAGCTGCTGCAACGGCGCGTACTGCGTGCGCAACGGATTCGAAGCGGTGGTGTTGCAGCCCCCAGCCGTATCGGTGAAAAACACCATGGGATTGTGCTTGGCCGCGTAGTTGGTACTGGGTGGCGTAGTTGAACGAGTTGAGCGCGCCGCTGGCGAACACGCCGCTCAGATTGAACAGCGGAACCGTCCACGACGCCCTGGGCAGCGGGACATTGGACGTCAGGTCCACGTCTACGTCCTCCTGATACGACCTCCACGTCCTTCGCGCCTTGGTCAAGAAAGCGGTCAGGTGCTGGTCGGTGGACTGGACGGTGTCCGGCGAGCAGTCGGCGTGATAGGGAGTGTCGTCATTGGACACGCCGAAGTTCGTGCCCGCTTCGGCCCAGATGTAGTTGGGCTCCGACGGGTGAACGCCCACCCCCGCGTTGATGTAGTTGGTCGCATACGCGACCTGGCTGCTGATGCCGGAGGTGCCGTTGACGAGGCTGTTGATGAACGGCGCCTGCGGGTTCATGAAGATCGGCATTGGCGAAGTCGTCGAGGCGGGTTGCGTCCAGTTGTGATTTTCCATGGCGATCACAAACACTTTTCTCGCGCGGCGCTCGTTTCGATCGCCTCGATCGTCTCGATCGTCGCGCCCACGGTCGGCATGGGCGGTGAAGCCTCCCCACGCCAACGCAGAGACGAGAACCACCGCGCACGCAGCCTGATGCCTGGTCTTGAACATGGAACGTCCTCCGAATAGTGAGTTCATAAGTGACGCTCATCGGCGTCATCTTGTGAACCTAGTAGGCCGTCTTGACGGAGTCGTTTCAGAGGTACGACGAACGGATAACTTCTCGCCCGACAGTGCAGACACTTATCGTCTTTTGAGGCGAACCCACATGACTTCCTTTTGATTCCTGGAGGACGACGCGCGGGCCTGGTGCGAGCGATCCCTGCGGCGGAGTTGTCGGGCGAAGTCTGAAGTCAGTGAATGTCGGTGAAGGCGGCTAGCGGCGCCGAGCGACACAGCTCATCGGCGCACGGCGTCGAGACGTGACACACGACGGCTCCCGATCGCGCGCAGTCCGCGGCGGCGTCGGAAGGGCCGGTGATCACGCCCGCTGGGATGTCGAATGCGGCAAACGACAGCGTGCGTGGCCCGCCCACGGTGCCCGGCGCCGGTCGCGGCGCGCGTAGCAGCAGAACGATACCCAGAACGGCTGCGACGCCGGCCGCCGCCGAGATCCAGCGGCGCAGCTGGTGTCCGTCGCGCAATCGCCGAAAGATACCGTCGTCGAAGTTGTCGCCAACCGGCTCAAGTGCGAGCGCGCGAAAGGCCGACCGGGTCTTCTGGTGTTCATCATGCGTCACTTCTCGACTCACATCGGCCGTATCGACGATCTCGGTCTGCCAGTTGTAATTGGTGGACGGGACAGAAGAAAAGTTCACTGTTCCGTTGGTTCAAGTCTGAAAATACGTCGGGATGATAGTCGGCTCAACGGGATCGACTCTGGTATAAGCTACGCGCACTCGGAACGACCCGTGCCTCGGCCCGTAGGCCACTCACACTGGAGGCCGTGCAGATGCGTACTTTCCTTCGGGGCGTGCTTCTCGCCGCCGTTTCCATCCTCGTCCCTGCGGCGGCATTTGCCCAGGCAACCATTGCCGGCACCGCTCGCGATACATCCGGCGCCGTACTGCCCGGCGTGTCCGTCGAGGCGTCGAGCCCGGCGCTCATCGAGAAAGTCCGGACCGGCGTCACCGACGATCGCGGTCTCTTCCGCATCGTGAGCCTGCCGCCGGGAACGTATACCGTGACGTTTTCGCTGACCGGATTCAACCAGATCAAGCGGGAAGGCATCGAGTTGAGCGGCGCCTTCACGGCGCAGATTGACGTCGCGATGACGGTCGGCGGCGTGAGCGAGACGGTCACGGTGGCCGCGTCCACGCCCATCGTCGACGTGCAGAGCATCAGGCGGCAGACCACGATCAGCAACGACGTGCTGACCTCGATCCCGACGGCGCGCTCGTGGGCGGCGACGGCGCTGCTCATCCCCGGCATCGTCACCATTGGCGGCGGCCCGACGGATATCCAGGTCACGCCGCAAATGACGGTCTTCGGCGGCGCGGGCGGTCGCAACAACGAGGGCCGCATGCAGGTGGACGGCCTGAATGCGGGCGCGGGACTCGGCGGCAGCGGCGTGTCGACCTATATCGCCGACATCTCGAACGCGCAGGAAGTGGTCACGACGACCTCCGGCGGCCTCGGCGAAGTCGAAGTCGGCGGCCCATCGCTCAGCATCATTCCCAAAAGCGGCGGCAACAGCATCAGGGGTGCGGCCTATCTGTCCGGCGTGAGCTCGGGCATGGTCAGCAGCAACTACAGCGATGCGTTGCGCAACGCCGGCCTGACGACGCCCGGGAAGCTGCTCAGGCAATGGGACTATACGTTCGGCATCGGAGGGCCGGTCATGAAAGACCGCCTCTGGTACTACGTGACGGCGCGCGACGAGGGACAGGACCGTTCGATTCCGAATGTGTATCCCAACCTGAACGCCGGCGATGCGACCAAGACGTTGTATGCGCCCGACAAGACGCGGGAAGTTCAAGGCGCGGAAAGCTGGCGGCTCTACACCTTCCGTCTGACGTATCAGGCGTCGGCCCGCAACAAGTTCAACCTGCACTGGGACGAGCAGCATCCGTGCAACGGGTCCACGTACACCACCAGCGGCGACGGCTGCCGCAATCAGCCGGACTCGGGAGCGGTGTACGGTCCTCTCGGATTGGGCGGATTGTCCTCGACCACCTCGCCCGAGACGGGCGGGTACCTGTACGACCACCCGCGGGTGCGCCTGTTGACGTGGTCGTCGCCGACAACAAACCACCTGCTGTTCGAGGCGGGGTTCGGCGCATACCAGGCGCCCTTCGGCCCATATGAAAGCCCCGGCAACACCACGCGGCCGCTCGCGCGGGTGACCGAGCAGTGCGCGGCCGGGTGTTCGGCCAACGGCGGCATTCCGAACCTCGTCTATCGGTCGGCGAACTGGGGGCACAGCTGGGACGCCCAGTACACCTGGCGGGGATCGATGTCCTACGTGACCGGCGCGCACAACCTGAAGATCGGGTACGGCGGCGTGGCCCTCGTGTCGGATCTGGAGAACCACACCAACGATCTCAACCTTGCGTACACCGTCAGCAACGGATCGCCCATCTCGCTGACGCAAAGCCTGTTGCCGTACACCACCAGCTACAGGACCCGCAACATGTCGTTCTACGGCCAGGACCAGTGGACGCACGGACGGATGACGCTCCAGGGCGCGTTGCGCTTCGATCGCAACTGGAGCTTCTCGCCCCCCCAGCAGATCGGGCCGACGAACTTCCTGGCGTCGCCAATCTCATTTCCTGAGACACCCGGTGTGACTGGGTACCTGGACCTGTCGCCGCGCGGCGGCGTCGCCTACGACGTCTTCGGCAACGGGAAAACGGCGCTGAAGGTGAATTTCGGCAAGTATCTGGAGCCGACGAGCAACAACAACAATTACATCCTGTCGAACCCCATTACCCGGATCGCCACCACCACGGCACGCGGCTGGACGGACAGCAACCGCGACTTCGTGCCGAACTGCGTCCTCACCAATCCGCTGGCGAACGGCGAATGCGGCCAGATGAACTCCCTCACGTTCGGCACGACGACGCAGACCACGGCCGCGATCGATCCGAAGATCCTGGAAGGCTGGAGCGTGCGCTCGAACGACTGGCAGTTTGGCGTTTCGGTGCAGCAGCAGGTGATGCCGCGCGTGTCGATCGAAGCCGGGTATTTCCGCCGATGGCTGAACAATTTCACCGTGACCGACAACCTGGCCACCGCCTCTGGAGATTTCACACCGTACAGCATCACGGCGCCCGCCGATCCACGCTTGCCCGGCGGCGGCAACTACGTCGTCAGCGGGCTGTATAACGTCGTGCCGGGCAAGTTCGGCCAGACCAGCAACAACATCACGCTGGCCAGTGACTTTGGCGAGCAATACCAGCGTTACAACGGGATGCTGGTCAACGTGAGCGCGCGGCTCGGCGCCGGCGCCCAGATTCAGGGCGGGATCAACACCGGCAAAACCATCCAGGACAACTGCGCGGTGCGGGCGCAGCTCCCGGAGTTGAATATCGTCGCGGCCGGGACGAGCCCCGCGGTCGGTGTCGGGAATCCGTATTGCCACAGCGACCCCGGGTTCATCACGAAGGTCACCGCGCTCGGAAGCTACACCCTGCCGAAAATCGACGTGCTCGTGAGCGGGACGTATCGCAGCGACCAGGGCGCGCCGCTGTCCGCGACGTGGAACGCGCCCGTCGCACTCGTGACGGCGGCGCTCGGCCGGCCGGCGGCCGTGGTCGGCACCACGGTGCCGATCAATCTCGTGGCGCCGGGCCAGGTCTGGGGCGACCGGGTCAACGCCGTGGATCTGCGTTTCGCGAAAATCCTGCGTTTCGGTCGCACACGAAACACGATCGGTCTTGATTTCTACAACATCACGAACGCTGGCACGATCCTGACGTACAACCAGACGTTCAATCCGGCGGCGACGACCGGATCGCAGGCGTGGCTGGCCCCGTTGTCGGTGTTGACGCCGCGGTTCATGAAGATCGGCGTCCAGATCGATTTCTAGCAGCCACCACACGCACCTGCGCCCGTTATCCACGACCGGGCGCAGGCGCGATTCCGCGTAGTGCAGGCCTTCAGGCCTGCCTGGATAGGCGGACCTGAAGGTCCGCACTACACCCGAATGAAAACCGCCTGACAGCCCAACGCGCACCGACCCGATATGACCGGGAAACTGCTGCTCGTGATCGGCGTCACGACACTGGCCATGCTCAGCCCGGGTCCGGACATGATCCTGGTCATGCGCAACACGCTGACAACGGGTCAGCGTGGCGGCGGCCTGACGGCTCTCGGCGTCCTCACCGGGAATATGCTTCATATCGCTTACTGCACGCTCGGAATCGCCCTGCTGCTGTCCCGGAACCCGCTCGCATTCAACGTGCTGCGCATCGCGAGCGCCCTCTACCTCGTCTATCTCGGTGTTCAGAGCCTGCGAGCGGGGCAGTCGGGTAAGATGGCGCGCGATGTGCCGGCCGGCGGCCGCCCGACCAGACCGTACTGGCAGGGCCTGGTCAACAACGTGCTCAACCCGAAGGGAATCCTGTTTTATCTGGGCGTATTCAGCCAGGTCATCACGCGGGACATGTCGTTCGCGCAGACGGCATTCCTCGTGACGGTCATGGTCGGCGTCAGCACGGTCTTCTGGATCATCTTCATTCAGACCCTGCACCTGCCGATGATCCGCGCGTGGTTCGAGAGCTCGACCGTCGCCATCAACCGCGTGTTCGGCTGCGTCCTCATCCTGCTGGGGGCCAGGGTCGGAATGCTGACGTGACGCCTCTGACGATATGGAGGCGGTTTACCGCTATCACGACGGGACGAAACATCATTTTCAACGGTTCGCGCGGTCGCTCGGATACCTCGACTGGGCGTCGCAACCGCGTCCCTTTCGTCATTTCGCTGACACGGTCGTCTTCCCCTTGTACCCGACGCCCGGTGCGGCCCCTGAATACACGCCCCGTCGCGCCACCTTCGATCAAACGTGTCAACTGGAAGTGCCGGCTGAACCGCTCGGCGCCGCGGCCATCGGCGACCTCCTGAGGCACGCGTTGGGGCTCTCGGCGTGGAAGCGATTCAAGGACTCGCGCTGGGCGCTCCGCGTGAATCCCTCGAGCGGCAATCTGCATCCGACCGAGGCGTATGTCCTGTCGCCGGCGCTGCCCGGGCTGGCCGATGGGCCGGCCGTCTACCACTACGGCGCCGATCGGCACGCCCTCGAATTGCGGGGCGTCTTCGACGAAGCCGCCTGGGAGGGCGCGTTCGGCGGACGAAAGGACATCCTGTTCGTCGCGCTCACTTCCATCCATTGGCGCGAAGCCTGGAAGTACGGGGAGCGGGCGTTCCGCTATTGTCAGCACGACCTCGGACACGCCAGCGCGGCCATCTCGATCGCCGCGGGCCTGCTTGGGTGGCGCGCCCGGCTGCTGCCGGCGTGGTCGCACCGCGCCATCTCGGCGGCGACGGGTATCGACCGCGAACAGGATTTCGTGGAAGCCGAACCCGAAGAACCCGGCTGCATCATGGCCCTGACCGCTGGCGAACCACTCGATACGCCGCTGGAATCCATCGCGGCGTTCGCCGACGCCTGCTCACGGGCCCGATGGTCCGGCCGCGCGAACCAGCTGAGCGAGGATCACGTCCAGTGGTCGTTCATCGACGAAGTGGCGCGAGCCACTGAAGATCGCGGCCGAACGATTGACGCGGCGGTCACGTCCAACGCGCCCGATCGTCTTCCTCACCGCGAACGGCAGATCGATGCGCGACCGCTCCTCCTGCAGCGCCGAAGCGCGGTGGCCTTCGACGGGCGTACGACGGTCGCGCGCACCACATTCGTCAACATGCTCTCGAGCGTGTTGCCGGGCCCGCGGGCGCCGTGGACGAGTCTGTGGTGGACGCCGCGCGTTCACCTCGCCATCTTCGTCCATCGCGTCGAGGGCGTGCCTCCGGGGCTGTACATGCTCCTGCGCGACCCCGATGCGCTCAATCGGCTTCGAGAAAGCTGCCGCCCCGACTTCCTGTGGGAAGCTGCCGACGAGGACCTGCCCCTGTGGCTGCTCGCGCCGCTCGACGCCCGCCCGCTGTCGGCCCGCCTCAGTTGCGACCAGGACATCGCGGCCGACGGTTTCTTCAGCCTCGGGATGCTGGCCGACTTCGAGACGAGCCTTCACACCTTCGGCCCCTCGTTCTATCGCCATCTGTTCTGGGAGACCGGCACGGTGGGACAGGCGCTCTACCTCGAAGCCGAGGCCGCCGGCGTGCGCGCGACCGGGATTGGCTGTTTCTACGATGACCCGGTGCACGACGTCCTCGGACTAGCGCGGACACGCGGTCCAGAGCCTGTACCACTTTACGGTCGGTCAACCGGTCGATGACACCCGGCTGACAACCGAGCCAGGCTATCCCTGGGAAGAAGTCTAAGAAAAGATCGAGACGCACCTCATCAGTTCAAACTTCGCAACGTTTCGGTAACTGACGAACTCTTGTCTTGCGCCTGGCCGGCCCGCAACGTTAGATCTTTTCTAACGACTCGTTTCCCGTCAGACACCTGTTGCACAACCAGGGGAGATTGCCGCCATGTTGTGGATGGGCATCGGCGTCGCATCGTTCGTCGTCCTCGTCATGCTGCTCATCGTCTTCGGAAGACGTCCGAAGCGCGACCTCGGCTCGGTGAGCGCCCATTGGGTGATGACGCACCGGGTCGATTCGCACTGAGACGCCGGCGCCCGCGGCTGGCTCTCGTGCGATCACGCCTTCAGGGTTTGCCTGTCGATCGAATCTCGAAGACCACCGATGTCGCGGTGGTGGTGATCCGCTCCGTCACGCGATCGAACACGTCGATATCGAACGGCTGGCCGATCTTGTTGCCAGCGAGGTCCTCGAGCGACGTGTCGATGATCAGCTTGTATTGCCCGGCCGCCCACGGAGACTGGGGTGTAAAGCGCCACTCAGATTCCTCCCGTTCGACGCCGATGGCGCCGGCAACTTCTCCTCGCGGGCCAGACACCTTCAGCATCCGCTGCAGCAGCGCGTAGTTCATCGGGCGTCCAAAGCTGACGACGAGTGCGTCACGGGAGCTCGCCGCAGGCGCGGCCACCTTCCACGACTTCGGATCGGGCGGCTCTCGAACGGCCGGCCCGCCTCGAAACACCTTCCTGAACGTCCCGGTCATGGGGAGGCCGGTCGCGTCGGGCCAGTCGCGGTCGATGACGAGGGTATAGCGGCGGCCATCCACAATCGGCGGACCCATCGATCTGTTCGAGGTCAGGTCGCGCTTGATTCGACCCGGGTCGAACGTCATCGTGAGCCGCCGGTTATTCGGATCCCAGAGCTCCTGTCCCGGCAGAAAGATGCCCGGCAGGGTCTTCCCGCCGGCATCGAGCAGATGAATCCGCCGCTCCGCCTCGCCGCGGCTCATCGGGGCCGAGAAATAGATGTAGAGACGGAGCTGATTGCCGGGCAGTACGCCGGCTGAGGGATAGACGCGATCGACGTGCGTCGAAGCGGTCGTGGACCGTGCCGGGCCGTCGAAGGACTTCTCGACAGGCGGTCGCACGCCGGGCGCGTCGAAGACGGCACGATACCGAACGCCTGCCGCAATCGGGTACCGCGGCCGAAAGACGAGCGATTGCTGTTCGACCGCATACGTGCCGATCAAAGGAGGAACGTCGCCGGTTCCGGCATAGACGCGAAAAATCGATGACCATCCGCCGCTCGGCGGGGACGCGGCTGGCGTCCAGCCAAGAACCTTGAAAGCGGTGCCGTCGAACTGAAGGGAAACGGATTGTGCGATCGCGGTCGTCCCCAATACGAGGACGACCGCGATGCACGTGAGCCGGTGTTTCACGGCAAACGAGGAACTACGGAAGCGCGATCGTGCGCAGGCTCATCGGCCCGACGGCCGGCCCGAACCCGCCGCCGCCCGCCGCGGTCAGGATCAGCGCGCTGCCCGCATCGAACTGCGCGAGGTGACGGACGCCGGTCAGCGCCGTGATCTTGTCGTACGGCGCGCCCGCGACATCGACGACCGTCGGCGAGTCGATCGGCTTGTACTGCCCGAGGTTGTCGGCGTGCAGCTTGACCACGCCGAACGAGGAGTTGGCGATCAGGATGAACTCGTGGCCGTCCTTCTTGTACGGCACCATGTCGAGCGGCTGATTACCGGACCCGAGATCCGAAATCGTCACGCCCTTCACCTGGGCGCCGGCCTTCAGATCGCTCACCGGAATCTTCACGAGCGGCGTGCAGGTGTACGCGGCCAGCACGTATTGCTGACCGTCGATGGTGTACGGCACGAACGTGCGAACCGGCGATTGCGTCTCGTAGCGCCCATGCGACGCGTGCCAGATCTGAAGCTGCGTGCCCCGGGCGGCGGTCTTGAACGGATACGGTATGGAGCGGAGCGCCGACGACCACTCTTCGTTCGACATGCCCGCCACCATGACGTTGCCGTTGACGAACGCCATGTCGGTGATGGTCTGCGTCCGCGGGTTCTGGCGAGCCGCGGGATTCGGGTCCGGCGCGTCGCTCAGGCTGACCGTTTCGTGCTTGATGTTGTCGAGCGGCAGGAGCGTCAGCTTGCCGGAGGCGTCCACGCGGACGACAAGGGGCGCCGCGTCGGGGCCCCGCCCGCGAGCCGCCGACACATAGACGTTCTTCGAGATCGGATTGACGGCGACGTCGTTGATCAGAATGTCGCTCGCGGCGACACCGACCATCGCGGCGACCTTTTCATCGATTCCCTGGACGTCGATCTTCGCCGAAGCTGCGGGTGTGCGATCGGCGGTGTCGAGCGCGGCAATCGCCCCGCCGACCGAATCGCCGACAAACAGCACGCCGTCCGGGCCAAAGGCGAGCGCGCCGGCTGACTTGAGGCCGGAGGCTCCGCCCGCGAGATCGCCCGCGACAGCCGGCGTGCGCGCGGCCTGCACGGTGAAGACCGCCGCGAGCGCGACGCCAACTACGAGAGTCACCTGGGTCATCATCTTTCGGTATTGCATAGGCCCTCCGAAACGAGTGAACAAGACCCCGAGCAAACGGCTCTCACGATAGCGCATTTCGAGCAGGCGCGCACGGTCAGTACCCTGAGCTCTTCAGGGTTGTTCGTCCGCCCACACGAACGGCGTCTTCTTGTTCGATTGCAGGTTGTCTCCCGGCGGCGCTCCGTCGAGGTCGACAAAACCGCTGAGGCTCTGGTGAATCGCCGGCTCGGCGCTCCGGATCTTGCCCTGCAGATCAACGAGCAGGCGGGCGACCGGGTGGTGAAGAAGATATAAGTTGCCGTCGGAGTTCATCGTGGCGACGCGGATGCCCACGAAGACGCCGCCTTGCGAGGCAGCGGCCTGCTCGGCCTGCCCCGGATTCAACTTGGCGGAGAGGCTCACCATCTCGACTCCACCGGCGTGGACAACGGTCGGCATCTTGGGCGACGTCACGGGAATGTTCGGATATATCTTGTCGGCGAGCGGAATCCACACCGCCCCCTCCTTCTTGTCCTTGTCCCGTCGTCCCCACAGCGCCGGCTCGACGCGCAACAGCGCGGCATCCCGATTCCCGCTGTTGGCAAACGCCACCGTCATGTACAGCTCGCCCTGATTCGTGGCGAACGAGACTTCCGTCACGGTGATCTCGAGCTGCTGCTTTGTATAGATGTAGCTGCGGTAGAAGCTGAGCCCCGACAACCCCAGGGCGCAGAGCGCGACGATGGTGGTGAGCTCCATCCCCCTGCGCCAGCCCCCGCTCGACTCGGCCCGATTGTCGCGATTCTCAGCCATCGATGCCGTCAGTTCCCCTGGCCCTGATTCGCCCCGCCTGCCGCGCCGCCTCGTCCGCCGCGGCCTCCGCCGGTGCCGCCCGGGACAGGCAACGCAAACGCGACGAGCTGTCCCGCCGGCTGTCCGGCCACCGACATCACGATGAACTGGCGGTTCTGGTACATGTAAGTCATCGGAACGGCCGTCTGACTACCCGGCATCGGCAGTTCGGCAATGCTCTCGCCGGTTTTCTTGTCATACGCATGAAGAAGCGGACGTCCGCCTCCTCCCTCGCCGCCAACAAGCAGCGTCCGCGTGACCACGAGTCCGACCTGCGCGGGAAAGCCGGTGGGCGGCACGTTCGTCAGGCCGAGCTTCGCGAACGCCTCCTTGATGTTCGGCGGCGTATCGCCGTTCGGCACCTGCCAGGCGATATCGCCGCGATTCATGTCGTACGCGGTGATGCGCCCGTATGGCGGCTTGAGCAGCGGGAGGCCCTGAACCGTCGGAACCTGACCGCCCCGGCCCGCCGTGTAGGCCGCCCTGGTGGGATCGGGCGGATCCGTTTTCACCACGCCCGCGATGAACGGCCTCGTCAGCGATCCGACGTACACGAAGCCCGTCTCGGGATCCGCGGCGCCGGATTGCCAGTTGGCGCCGCCACCGAATCCCGGCGCGACGAGCGTCCCCTTGTTCGCGTCCGGGACGACCAGCGACGGCGGCGCGAAGGGACCGCCGATCCGGTATCCGGCGAGCGCCTGTTGCGCCTCCGCACGGAGCGCCGGCGTGAAGTTGATCAGGTCGTCGGTCGTGACGCCGACGACGTCGAAGGCCGGCGGCTTCGAGGGAATCGGCTGCGTCGGCGACGTCCATTCCGTCGGCACGTCGGTCTGGGCGACCGGCACATCGGGAATCGGCCACACGGGTTGTCCGTTCGTGCGATCGAGCACATAGGCCAGCGCCATTTTCCCCATCTGCACGACCGCTTTGATCGGCCGTCCGCCCACCGTGATATCGAGCAGGATCGGGTGGACCGGCATGTCGTAATCCCAGATGTCGTGGTGAATGAGCTGCTTGTACCAGATCATCTTGCCGGTCTTGATGTTCAGGCACACCACCGAGTCGGAGAAGAGATTGTTGCCAGGACGATGACCGCCGTACCCGTCGTTGGTGGGTGATTCGGTCGCGAGGTACACGTAGCCCAGCTCGTCGTCTGCCGAGAACGGACCCCACACGCCGACGTTGCCGCTGTACGTCGCCGATTCGTTCAGCCACGTCTCGTAACCGGCCTCGCCGAAGCGCGGAATCGTGTGGAAGGTCCAGAGCTTCTTGCCGGTGCGGACGTCGAACGCCATGACGTCGCCTTTGACGTTTTCCTTGTTCGGGCTCGTGCCGCCCTGCGTCAGGGCCGGACCGATGACGATCACGCCGTTCGACACGACGGGCGCGGAACTGTTGCCGATCTTGCCGACGGGATCGAGGGGTGTCGTCAGGTCGAGCTGCGTGAACAGATCGACCGAACCGTCCTTGCCGAACTCGCGGATCGGCACGCCGGTTTTCGCGTTGAGCGCCACCAGCTGAAACCCTGGGGTGACGGTGATGATTCGGGCGTCGTTGTTACTTCCAGGATTTCCGGGGCCGCCAGCCCAGTACGCCACCCCGCGGCCGACTTTTCGCGGCGCCTGCTCGAACCGCGCGCCTTCATCGGGCCTCCACGTCCACAGCGTTTCGCCGGTGCCCGGATTGACGGCGATGACGTTCCGGCGCTGGCCGACCGTGAAGTACAGCACGCCATTCGCCATGACGGGCGTCGTCTCGCTGTTGCCGCCCCCGAAGTTGTCGAACTTCCAGCTCCAGGCCACCTGCAGGTTCTTGAAGTTGTCGCGGGTAATCTGGTCGAGCGGGGCGAAGCGGGAGCTTCCGTTGTCGCCGGCGTACGATCGCCACTCGCCGTCCCTGGTGCCGTGCTGGGCGAGGCCCGGCTGCGCCAGGGCGATGAAAGCGATCGCGGCCGTGTAGACGAGACGCCGAAGCTGACGCGACATGGCGGACCTCCCGGTGCGGAGATCTATATCACGTCTGCGACGGCGCGAGCCTCCATCGAGACTCAGTCCTCCGCTCGAGCGCCCTGAAGAATGTGCATAAGCCCGTAGTTGCCCTCGTGGCAGGCATACTCGAACACGGGCTGGCTGTCGTCCTTCGTCAACGTCATCGCGAACGTCCACGGACGCGTCCAGACCTCGGGGTCGTTGACCGTGACTTCCCAGTTGAGCCGGCCGGGGGCGACCGGCGTGAACCGTTCGACGAGCCGCAGCTTCTCGCTGTTGTAGTTGTTGTTGTAGCCGAAGTGCGTGCGGTTCGTGAAATTGGTGGTCTCGACCACGAGGGTGTCGCCGTCGAAACGGCCGCGAGCATCGCCCATGAACTCGCGCACGCCTGCGCCGACGTGGGGCCGGCCGTCGAGCGGGATGACGCGCGTCTCGTGGATCATCTCGTAGCGGATCGCGATGGTGTCGGGCGCCTGAACGATCTGGTAGGCGTTGCCGTAAATCGCCGGCATCATCGAGCCCGGGAGGCCACGGGTGATGCAACGGTCGTACATGCTGCGATCGTCGGTGGAATCCGCACGTCCTTCGCCGTCTCGGGCATTGTTGAGCAGGGCCACCGCGGCCTCCCGGCGCTGCGCCTGCGGCGTCATCGGCGGGAGCCGGCCGTCGGGCGGATCGCTGATGAACCAGGGCCGGCTGCCTTTGGCGCTCAGATGATCGTACCAGTGCGTCGGCCCGGCGCCGGTTTCGGCGCCGCCGATACCGCCGGCGATTTGCTTGGCGACCGCGGCACGCTCCGCAGCCAGCCGGGCGAGGTCCGCCTCGGTGAACGTGCTCGGGTCTTTTCCCGCGAGCTGTTGCGGCCGTTCAAGGGGCGTGTTCGCTTCGTCTTTGTTCGTGTAGTCGCCGTGAATGTCGGGCTGGCCCCACGCCGTGCGTGGGACGCGATAGCCAGGCTTCCGCTGGGCGTCCGGAGCCTGGGCCAGGCCGGCGACCCCGAGCGACAGCCCGACTGCTACGCCAGCGGCGAGCGACACCTGAAGAATCGCCGGTGTTCGCATCATGCTCCTCCGGCGCCATTCTAACAATTCCCGACGCGGTACTGTGCCTGATTAGCGGCGAATCGCGAAGAGATGTGTAAGGAATTGGTCTGCGCCGATCTCGGCGTCGCGACTAGCGCTTGTCGACGACGACCTTGCCTTCCTTGATCACAACTTTCGTCTTCAGCATCTCGTAGATGTTCAACGTCGGGTTGCCGTCGATGAGGATGATGTCGGCCAGTTTGCCCGCCTCCAGGGTCCCGATCTGGTCGGCCATGCCCACGAACCGCGCGGCGTTCGCGCCGATGATCCGGTGGATATCGGCCATCGAGAACACGATGCTGAACGACTTCAACTCGTGCTCGAGCACCACGACATCGTCCGCGTTCTGATCGGTGGAATAGGAAATGGTCGTGTGGTTCGGGTCGGCATCCCAGATACGCCGCGCATTGATGATCGTATAACCGCCCTCGGTGCCCGTCGCCCGGCCCTTGGCGTCCCGGTTGGCGCCGGCGATGGCCTCGGGCCACGGCTTGCCGTCGCGGAAGCGAACGGTGTTGTCCTTCGGCCACTGCACCTGCGCGGGCGGGGGTGAGAGGCGATCGATGTTCGGGGCGCCGAATGCGATCAGGCCGGCCACGATCGCGCCGTTCTGCGCCACCTTCTCGGCCTGCTCGTAGGTCGTGAAGTCCTTGTTCGGCAGGTGTACCAGCCGCGTGACGCCGGCATCGATAGCCGCGACCATCGCCGGGCTGCTCACGGCGTGGACGTTCACCTGCACGCCCGCCTTTTTCGCTTCGTCCACGATGGCCTTCAGCACTTCGATTTCGGCCTGCGGCGGAGCGGGCTCGGGTGTCAGGCCGATTTCACCGGTGTGCTTGATTCCTCTGGCGGCCAGCGCCTGGACCGCCGCACGGGCTTCAGCCGGCGTCTGACGCAGGCTGACTTGCCCCGATGGAATGATCCGCGGGCCATTGATCATGCCGGAATCGATGTGATCGCGGAGCATGACGTTGTTCTCCGCCATGCCGCCCCCGGCGAGGACTGTCGTGTAGCCGGCTTCGAGCAGCGACTGCATCTGGCCCTTTTCGTTGGGCCCCGGCGCGACGTGCTTGTGGCCGTCGATGAACCCCGGCATCGCGCTCATGCCTTTCGCGTCGATCACTCGGAGACCCTGCGTGTTCACCGCTCCCGCCGACACGGACACGATCCGGCCGGCGCGCACGATCACCGTGCCTGAATCGATCACGGTGCCGTTGCCGACGATGATGCGCGCGTTGGTGATGGCGGCATCCTGAGCCATCGCCACGCCAGGGGCCGCCAGCAGGCCGGCGATGCCCAGACTCGCCACAAGGTGATATGCCAGAAGTCTTCTCATGTTGTCCTGCTCCTCGAAAGGCCCTCGAAAGGTCTTGTCCAGCCTGGTAGATGCTAATCGATTCGGCCCGCGAGGCCCCACGGAACCGGCAGCCGGCGTTATCATTGGGCGGGTTTGACACCATTGAGAGGTGCCGCGATGAAAACACTTTTCGATCCTGCCGCGTACCAGGAGATCACGCGCCGAGTCGAGTCCCTTCAGCCGGGCTCTCCGCGCCAGTGGGGGAAAATGACCGTGTCGCAGATGCTGGAGCATTCGGCGCGGGCGCTCGAGATAGCCGCCGGCAAGAAGCAAACGAAGCAGGCGTTCGTCGGCAAGGCGATCGGCTGGATTTTCCGGGGTAATTTCGTCGGCGAAAAGCCCTTCGGACGGAACGCGCCGACCGGTCCCGAGTTCATCGTGGCAAACGAACCGGAGTTTCAGCGGTCGAGGGAACGCGTGACCGCGTTGCTGAAGGAACTGCATCAACTGGGCGAGTCAGGCTGCGAAGGAACCGTGCACGGCTTTTTCGGAAAGTTGACGGGCGCGGAATGGGGCGTCACGCAGTACAAGCACATGGATCATCACCTTCGCCAGTTCGGCGCTTGACGCAGTCTGGACGTCAAACACCCGGCGCAGCCGGGCGGCGGCCGGTGAGCCGCATGCGTCTGGGCAACGGAAGTCGGCGCGGAAAAACGGCGCGGCGGCATCATCGGTCACTGCCATGGCGCTCGGCCCAGGTTTGGGCTCTCGCGGCGGAGGCCGCCGCCGCGTTTTACGCGAGCGAGACGGGCTGAGATCTATCGCCGGCGCAGGGCCCACCGACCGCCGCCGCGACACGCACGTGTGCGTCGGAGAGACCAACGTGATGTCGCCCGCCACGCAGTGCGTGGCGACGAGTCGGCGGTCGCCGTCCCGCATCGTGGCTGGGCCAACGATAGAAGACGCGGCGTGATCGTCGTCAGACGCTAAAACGCCGTGCTTTTTCCACGCCGAGCGCCGTGTTGGCCGACCGCGATGCGGAACCGCGACCCCCGGAATTCTACGTTCAACGTTTTACGTTTGACGTTCAGGCCGCGTTCTTCAGCGTCTGCTAGCGGCCTGCTGGCATAGTCCGCTTGCCGTCAACCACGGGTGGAAGGCCTTCTGCCTCGTCGTAGACCTCGGTGATGAAGCGATCCTTGCTCTGCTGCGTGTCCCCCAGCGTCGTCTTGTCATACTGGGCGGTCAGGTTCGCGGCCAGCACGTCCTTCAGCGATTTTCCCTGCTTGCGCAGCGCCGTCACCCTGGCCAGGATGTCCACCAGCATGGCCCGGTACGCGAGGAGATCCTTCTTTTTCACGAACGTGCCGTGCCCGGGGACGAGCGTCGTGTCGGCGTTGGCCACCTTCTCGAAGAGATCCACCGCGTCGAGCATCCCCTTGATCGATCCCCCGTTCGCCTGGTCGGCGAACGGATACCCGAAGTTCCTGTAGAAGTCCTCGATGTAAATCGCGTTCGCCGTGCGGAAGCGCACGATCGTGTCGCCCGCCGTGTGCGACGGCATCATCGGAATCAGATCCACGGTTTCGCCGTTCATGGTGAAGGTGACGGCGGGCTGGCCGGCCGTCGCGGGATTGAACGCGTAGGTCGACACAGGAACGCCTGCCATGTCGGGCGCCGGCGCCGGCTGGCCGTTGGCGCGGAGCGGCGGACGCAGCATCTCCGCGCGCAAATCGGCTTGCGCGAAGATCAGCGCGCCTTGCCTGGCAAAGAACGCGTTCGCCCCTGTGTGGTCGCTGTGAATGTGCGTATTGACCAGGACCTTGATCGGCGCGGCGGTGAACGAGCGGATCGCCGCCAGGGTCTTCTCGGCGACTTGCCTGTTCTGGCTGTCCACCATCAACACGCCGTCGGGTCCGAAGAGCACCATGACCCGCCCGCCCGACGCCTCGGGGTGCGCGGGATCGAGGCCTTCGGAACCATGCAGCACGAAAAGATTCGGCGACATCCGGGCCGTCACCATGATTTGAATCTTGTCCCACGGCGTCTGGTAATCGGGCGCAAACGTATATGGACCTTTGCCCGGCGGGATGACCGTGACAGGATACTTTTCGCCCTGTCCCACGACAACGGCAGGAATCGCCGCTGCCAGCGCCGCACACAGCATCAAACAGGAGCGCTTCGTCATCATTCCACTCCGGCACAAATTGAAGGGAGCACCTTGCCGATCGGCTCCCGCAGCACTACGTCGGCGAGATCGTCGAACGGCGTCGGCTCCGCGTTGAGAATGACCATCTGCGCGCCACGCTGCTTCGCCGCGGGCACCATGCCCGCCACGGGATACACCTGCAAGCTCGATCCAATTGCCAGGAGGAGGTCGGCGCCTCTGGCGGCGCGCATCGCGCGATCGATCACGGCGGGAACGAGCGGCTGGCCGAACGAGATCGTCGCGCTCTTCAGGATGCCTCCGCAACTGCCGCATGCCGGGTCGTCTTCGCCGTTTCGCACGCGGTCGAGCACGGCGGGCATGGGTCCGCGCCATCCACACGACATACAGGTCACGTCACGCATCGTGCCGTGCACCTCGACGACCATTTCCGGGGAGCTGCCGGCGCGCTGATGCAGGCCGTCGATGTTCTGCGTGACGAGCGCCCGCAGCTTTCCGGCACGTTCGAGCGCGACGAGCGCGCGGTGCCCCGCATTGGGTTCGGCGCGCCACGCAGGATGGTCCAGGCGGGCCTGCCACGACAATCTCCTGACCTCCGGGTCCGACATGTACGCGTGGATGTTCGAGAGCCGCTCCGCCTTCGGATTCCTGGTCCAGACGCCGTTCGGACCGCGAAAATCGGGAATGCCGGATTCCGTCGAGATCCCGGCGCCCGTCAGCGCGACAATTCGAGCGGCCGTGGCAATAAGCCGGGAGGCCGCCGCGAGTCGGTCGCTCACGGCGCCAGTGTATCGCGGCGCGAACACCTCGTCATTCCTCGTATTTTATTGGCGGTGGCTCTATCAATCTGAGGCGGGCGCACGTTATTATCGCGCCCGGCCGGACGTCATAACAGGTCGGGAGAACAGATCATGAGCAGAATCCGCAACATTCTCGCAACGCTCGGAGCGGCCGCGATGTTCACCGTCGCCGCTCACGCCGAGGTGACGCTGAACTCCGTGCGGGTGGCGGCGGCGGACCAGACGGCTTTGGCCCGGTTCTACCAGTCCGCGTTCGGCATGCACGAGGTCAACCGGCTCGACACACCGTCCGGACCGGAATTCTTCCTGAACTTCGGCGCCACCGCGGACGCGGCGAAAGCCAACAAGAACCAGCCGCTCGTCATCATGCACCGCGATTCCAACGCCATCGCCGATCCGATCGCACACGTGATCTTCAACGTCACGGACATGACCGCGACGGTCGCCGCCGTCAAGGCGGCGGGCGGCTCGATGGCCGGCGATCCCCGTCCGTATGGCAACACCGGCATCGTCATCGGCATCGCGATCGATCCGGCCGGCAACCGTGTCGAGCTGATCCAGCGGGCGGCGGCTACACGCTGAGGGGGCCGTGGCTCGTTTCTCGTGACCCGTTCCTCGTTTTCCGTTTTACGTTTTACGTTTTCAGTTCCGCCTTCCGTTCTCTGAAAGCGTAGGCGCGGCCGAACCGCAGGACGAATATCACAGCCAGAATCACGCCGTAGCGCGGGTCGCGCGTCGTCAGCGGCCAGTACGTGTGCACGACGCTGGCGATCGCGGCCGGATACACCAGCCGATGCACGAGCTGCCAGCGGCGGCCACCGACTCGACGCATCATGCCGACAGTGGACGTCGCCGCCAGCGGCACCATCAGGGCAAATCCGACAAACCCGATCGCGAAAAACGGCCGCTGGACGACCTCGACTGCCGCCGCCCACAACGCGAGGGCGGCGGTCGTCATCGGACCTGTTGGGTCCGGTGCGCCCAGTCCGGCCAGCCGATCGAACAGGTAGTAAGCGAGCACGTGGATCGCGGCGTAGAAAAACGCGAACAGGCCGAACATCCGCCGGAACCTGATGACAGGATGCCAGCCGGTCAGCCACCGGAACGGCGTCACGGCCAGCGTCAGACACAGGAACCGGAGCGACCAGAACCCGGTGCTGCGGACGATGGCGTTGAACGGGTTGACGTTGAACTGGCCTGTCAGCGCCGACCACAGGAGGAGCCCGGCGGGAACCAGGCTGGCCGCGAACACCAGCGGCTTCAGGCCCAGACGAATCGTGCGATCGGACAGGCCGTACCGCAGGTGCACGAAGGGCTTACTTTCCCTTCAGCTCCTGCGCCCTGAGTTTTTCGAGCTGTTCCAGCTCCTTGTTGTTCGTGCAGTAGAACTCGAACACTTCCCCGTCGCCCAGCGTCCAGCGGTGCGGGACGGACTTCCACGGCTTCTCCAGCACCTTCGGATCGTCCACCGTGATCTGCACCATGAGGTAGTTCATCGACGGGCGGCTGTACCGTTCGGTGACGTGTAACGCGTCGCTATGAAACCAGCCCGTCGGCTCGATGTACGTCCGCTCGTCAAACCCGATGGAGTCGACGACAAGCGTGTCGCCCTCCCATCGGGCGGCGCTGTTGCCGTGAAAAAACGGTTCGGGATCCTTCGGGAGCGGCCGCCCATCGAGGTGGATGACGCGCCAGTTGTTCAACACTTCGTAGAGCTGCGCCATCAGCCCGGGCTTGTGCACGATTAGCGTCGTGTACGGGTTCTGCAGCCAGATGGCCGGCACACCGCGCGGCTGGCAGTTGACGGACGACTTCGACAGCTCGAGCTCCGTCGGCGTCATGGCCTTGATCTTTGCGAGCGCCCACGGTTGAAACACGGGCCGTTCTTCCGGCGTGACCTTGCGATCGAACGTCCCGAGAGCGGCGGGGTCGACGCCGAAGCGGCCGGACACACCCTGCCCCGCGCCATTCGGAAACCACTGACCGGAAAAATCCGGATGACCATCCGGCAGGCGGGGAGCCGGGCCGCCCGGCGGCATCACGCCGATGGCGTACGTCTTCTTGTCCTTGTCTCCGCCGGCCTGGGAACCGGCGGTCAGGGACTGCACGGACGCATAGCGACACCATCAGCGACGTCACTGCCACGGCGCCCACGCATGCCGCACACGAGCGGAATTTTGCGTTCATCGATAGTCTTTCAAACGAGGCTTTCAATTCAAACCAGACCTTCAATCCTGGAGCTGGCCGACCTGACGCAGCACGCCGTCCGAAAACTTCAGCGTTCCCGCTGCCGCCGCATTCGGATTGTGATTCCTGGCGAGGCAGCCTCTCACCCACACGTCCTTGCCGACGTTGTCGAGAAACACTTTCCGGTCGGTGCCGTTTCTCCTCAGCGTGACGGGCGAGTATGCCTGAAACGACCAGTTCTCGACTTTTCCGCCGGCGTCTTTGACGTCCACGTAGAAATACGGATGAGGGTTTTGCCAGTCGATTTTCGTGAGGGTACCGGTGAACTCCCTGCAGTTGTTGCTGTCCCACTCGGCCGCGAAGGAGTGATGCGCCGAGGATGGCGCGGCCGGCAGGAGCACGGCGCACGCGATCGCCACAACACTCGGGATCCTCATGGAACGCTCCTCCCTCGGGACGCGCCGATTATACCGGACGTGACTCCACCGGCTCGATCTCGTGGATCCGGCTGATGTCGACCGACACGTGCGACCGCTTGTCCATCGCGAGGAACATCGACTGGAATCGCGCGTTCCAGACGATTTCGTCCGCACGATAGGAGGAGCGCGCGTGAACGGTCTGCTCGAACGTTTCGTCGATGCCCGACAGCAGCACCAGGATTTCCGCCTGCGCCTGCTCGAGCGCCTCCCGGGTCTTCCCCGCCAGCGGACTCGTGTCGTCTATCGGATGCACGACCGTCCATGAGAGCGGAAAAAACGCCACCTTGTTCCGCTCGAGCGGAAGCAGCGAGTACCGGCGCACGGATCCTCCGCGGCCGTCGGGCTCCATCGCGCTGAAGAGGACCTGCGCCTCGAGCCCGATGATCTCGTTGCGGCGCCGGTTGACGATGCGGAACATCAACGCCGTGCCGGCGGGATACGGCGCCACGACGGCGTGCCGGCTGAACAGGATGGACGCCGTGGGCCGGGCAAATCGCGCGAACAGCAGGCCGGTCGCGAGGGCCTGGTACATCAGGCCCACGAGCGCTTCCACCGTCACGACCAGGTTGGCGGCCACGCCGTTCGGGCCAAGCTGCCCGTACCCGATGGTCGCGAACGTCTGGATGCTGAAGAAGAACGCACGGCCGAAGGTGCCCCCGAACATGTTGGAGCCGGGGCCCGAGCAGTGCGTCGGGGCCGCACGCGAGATAGGCGGCAGCGAACACGAGGTTGACGGCCACGTACAGAAGCGTCACGAGGCCGAGGAAGCCCGTCCACGAAATCGTCAGGAGCAGCTGGTATGGGGCAACGGTTTCGAGCAGCCCGAGTCCTGTCCGCGCGACGTTGAAGGAACCGTCGCGATTGAGCAGGCGCTCCCGGCTGGCGCGGCCGACGACCGCCCCGAAGCCAAGATCGCGATCGCGGGCCTGTTCTTCGGGCGTGCGCCTCGGCGCGAGTGGACTGGGTTCGAAGTCAGCAGGCGGCATCTTGTTATCGAGGACGATTCTAGCGTGGAGGCACGGCCGGCGTGTTAGACATAGGCATGGCCCTGCCGGCGCCCCACCTGCGTGTCTTCTCCGATCTCGACGAACTGAGCCTTCATGCAGCTGAGTCGGCCGTCGTCGTCATCCGCGACGCCGTTCAGGCGAGTGGAAAATGTTCGCTGGCGCTTTCAGGCGGCAGCACACCGGCCCGTCTCTACTCTTTGCTGGCGTCGAGATTTCGCGAGGATATTCCATGGGCGCGGCGTCCACATCTTCTGGGGCGACGAACGTTACGTTCCACCGGACGATTCGCGCAGCAACTACGGGATGGCGAGGAAGACGCTGCTCGACCACGTGCCGTGCCCGGCAGCCAACATCCACCCGATGCCGACGCATTTCGCCACGCCGGAGGCGGCCGCTCGCGACTATGAGGCCACGTTGAGGAGCCACTTCTCCACCACCTGGCCTCGTTTCGACCTGATGTTCCTCGGACTCGGGCCGGATGGCCACACGGCCTCGCTGTTCCCTGGATCGCAGGCGGTCGACGAGCGGACGCGCTGGGTGCTGCCCGTCCTTGATCCGCCGGCACCGCCGATGCGCCTGACGCTCACGCTGCCTGTGCTGTCGCAGTCGGCGCATACGTACTTCCTTGTCTCGGGATCCGACAAGGCGCAGGCGCTGCGAGCGGCGACCGCGGGGAGTGCAGACCCGCACGTCTATCCTGCAGCCGGCGTGCGCCCCGCCAACGGCGTCCTGCTTTGGTGGGTGGACAAGGCGGCGGCCGACGAGAACGAGAAGGACCGTGCAGATCTGAGATAGAGGCGCCTGTTCGCGTATGCCAATAAAAGACACACTGTTCGATTATTGTCGTACCGCTCTATCTCAATGCGCACCAACGCGTTAGCAGCAGGAACGATTGCCCGGTGCGCAAATTCCGCACAAGACTTGTCTGCGCGCGAGCTCGCCGACTTCCGTTAAGACCATCAGCGATAACGCCTTAGCAAACCAGGAGTGTACGGCGTGCTACTTGCGTAGAACCGTGTGGCGGTAACCCTTGTCCTACGCGTTAGCGATCGAGCCTCACCGGGAACAAGCTGACATTCTGCGCACGCATGTCAGCACGAAGACGCGCGCGAAGCTGACGGTCGTCGGGTCGGTGCGAGCGGCGATGACTCACATCGACCGGGAGATTCCCAACCTGGTGCTCGTGGGCCCGCTGATGCCCCCGCACGAGGAAACCCAGCTCGTCGCCCGGCTCCGGGACGTTCCACCACCCTCCCCGTTGATCCTGATGCTCCCGTCACTGCTCGCGCCACAGAACGAGCGACCGAAGCGCCGGTTGTTCGATTCGTTGCTGAACCGGGGCGTGCAGCCAACGGGGTGTGACGCGTCGGCGTTCGCCGAGCAGCTTTCCGAGTACATGCGCGAGATGGAGCCGGGCAACGCCTTCTCCATCATGAGGCCGGCGCCGCAAGGCCCCGGTTCCGAGAGACGCACGGCGGCAAGATTCGAGCGTCTCGCCGGCGCAAAGGTCCTGATCAACGGTGCGGTCGTGGATCTGGTGGATCTATCGGTGACGGGCGCGCAGGTCCTGTCGGCGATGAGGGTTCTGCGGCCAAGCGAATCGGTGCAGGTCAAGCTCTGGAAAGAGGCAGATGGCATCTCCTGCGATGGCGCCATCGTGTGGAGCAGCTTCGAGACGAGCGGGGCGATGCACACACCCTGCTATCGCGCCGGGATCACGTTCGGGGATGCGGGGCAGCGCGCACTCGAGCAGCTGTATTTCGCGCCGAGCAAAGCGCTCGTGCCGGTTCGATCCCAGGAGGCACCGTCGATCCGGCGGACTGAATTCGATGTCCGCACCCGCGCCGAGCGTATCGAATGCGGTGACGTGTCCTGGCTCCGCACGGTCCGGCTTCCGTGGGGCCTCGAACTGCGCGTCATCAACATCTCGAACTCGGGAATGCTGCTGGAGAGCGGCACGAAGATCCAGCCGGGCAAGGTGAGCGACCTGAGGCTGTGCAGCCCGGAAGGCGATATCGTCATTCCGGCGTCCTTCGTCCGCAGCGAGGTCGCCGACGTCACTCCCCGCGGCGTCACGTATCACACCGCGGTGACGTTCGACAAGCCGCTGACGTCCTACGAGCCGCGCCCGATGTCGCGCGAGCAGTTCTTCTCGGGCGCCTCCGCGTAAACGTCGCGAGTTGTTCGCACGCCTTCAGCGCTTGTCGACGACGATCGCGCCGCCTTTCAGCACGACCTTCGTCTTCAGCATGTTCCAGTAGCCGTCCATCGGGTTGCCGTCGAGCAGCACCACGTCAGCCAGCTTGCCCGGCTCGAGCGTGCCGAGCTGGTCGCTCATCTGGATGTAGGACGCTGTGTTGGGTCCCATCAGCTTGACGATGTCCTGCATCGAGAACATGACGTTGAGAACCTTCAGCTCCTGGTTCAGCCCGGCCAGCGGGTCATACGTGGTGTCCGTGCAATAGGCGACGATCGCGCCCTGGTCCCATGCGGTCCTCGCGTTCACCATCGCATGGCCGGCCTCTTCACCGAGACGCACGCCGTCGACGATTCCTTCCGGCCACGGCTTGCCGTCGCGGAACCGCGGCTTGTTGTCGTCTGCGAAGACGCCGAACACGGGCGGGCCGAATCCGGTGGTCGTGAGGATCTTCGAGCCCGAGTCCGCCAGCTTCTTCGCTTCCTCTTTACTGATGAAGTTCTTGTTCGGGAGGTGCACGAACAGGCGCACGCCGGCGTCGATCCCGGCCACGAGCGCCGACGAGCTGACGGAGTGCACCTGGATCAGGACGCCGGCCTTCTTCCCCTCGTCCACGACGGCCCTCAGGACCTCCAGCTCCTGCTCGCTCGGCCCCGGCACGGGCGTGAGCGCGATCTCTCCCGTGAACCTGACGCCGGCAGCGGCCATGGCGCGAATCTCCGCACGCGCCATGTCGGGCGTGTTGTTCCGCAGCTGTACGCGGCCGGATGGAATGATGCGCGGTCCGTTGATGACGCCCTTGTCGATGTGTTCCTTGAGCGTGATGTTGCCGTCCGCGGGGCCGCCTCCCGACAGGATCGTCGTGTAACCGGCTTCGAGCAGCGCCTGCATCTGCGCCTTCTCGTTGGGACCGGTGTTGATGTGACGGTGGGCGTCGATGAACCCCGGCATGGCGGTCATGCCCTTCGCATCGATCGTCTTCAGCCCCTGCGTCGAAACAGCACCCGCAGGGCCCGGCGACACGGAGACGATCTTCCCGCCCCGCACGATGACCGTGCCCGAGGCGATCACCGTGCCGTTGCCGACGACGACGCGGGCGTTGGTAATCGCGACGTCCTGGGCGGACACATTCGCGGCAACGAGCACGGCGGCGCTGGCGCAGGCGAGAGACGCCAGAGCCCGGCGAGTGAGCTGTCTGTGCACGATCGTCATCCTCAACTCCCGAAACAGGTCGAGAGCGCCTGGCGCGCCGCCGACGTCAGCTTGCTGAACGGAAACACGACGCGCTGGTCGGGGAACACATTGCTGATCGTCAGCGTCTGCGACGGCAGCGGCATGGCCCGAAGAACGACGGAGCCTGGTCCGGAGGTGCCGGCCGTCCCGTTGCCCATTTTCTCGGTCCCTTCGACCTTGTATGTCATCGGCGTCTTGCCGTCCGCGACGGCGGAGATCACACGCCCGTTTTGGGGAACGTTCGGCGACCATGCCAGCTGCATTTCACCTTCGCGCGCATCCGCCCGGCAGGTGAGCGTGAGCCGGTACAGGTCGGGCTCGCCCTGGTTCGCCGTGGACGGCACGCCTTGCACGACGCTGACCATCAATATCGGCGCCTGTCGTTCTGACGTTCTCTCGCCGGCTGACCGTCCACTCATGGGCGCCCGCAGCCGCCGACGACAGCGCGGCGATCAGCGCCTCCTGCGTCGCCTTGTCCGGCGGCGGGATGCCCGCGGCTCCGAACGCTCCGGACTTCATCTTGCTGACGACCATGGCGGCATCGCCGGGATCCGGACGCGCGGCGTCGAAGTGTTCGAGCGACAGGCCGCCATTCATGCTCGCGTCGGTGTGACAGACGGTGCAGAACCTCCGCACGAGATCGTTCTGTTGTGCCACGGGTAAGACCACGGCAGCCGTTGGGGGATCCATCGCCGGGCTCGCGATGACACCGCCGGTCAGGAAACCCACGGCCACAGATGACGCCGGCGTACAGCCTCATTCGATCGTTCATGCCGCTAGACCATACCACTGTCCCGCAAGTGGACGGATATAGACGGATATAATCCGGGCAAGCCCAAGGCAGGTGACCATGACCACGCCCATCATCGTTCGTCTGGCGGTTTCTCTCGCGTTTGCCGCCGTGGCGGTTTCGCTCGCCGCGCAGCGGCTGCGGTATCCCGAGGCGCGCAAGGACGACCACGTCGACACCTATTTCGGCGTCAAGATCGCCGACCCGTACCGCTGGCTCGAAGACGAAAACTCGGCTGACACGGCCAGGTGGGTGGAAGCCGAAAACAAGGTCACGTTCGGCTACCTCGAGGGCATCCCGTTCCGGCCGCGCATCAAGGCGCGCCTGACCACGCTGTACAACTATCCGCGCTTCACCGCGCCGACGCGGCACCAGGATTATTTCGTCTACTCGAAGAACGACGGGCTGCAGAATCAATCCGTCGTCTACATTCAGAAAGGCCTCTCCGGAACACCGGAGGTGCTGATGGATCCGAACGGTTTTTCGGCGCAGGGCACCACGCAGCTCGCGATGCTGGTCATCTCCAAGAACGCGAAGTATGCCGCCTACTGCAAGGCGACCGGCGGCTCCGACTGGCACGATTGCTCCGTCATGGAGATCGCGAGCAGGAAGACGCTGCCCGAAGAACTGCACTGGATCAAGGTGTCCGATCTGGCCTGGAAAGACGACGGCTTCTTCTACAGCCGGTACAGCGAGCCCGCGAAAGGCAAGGAGCTGACGGCGTCGAACGACGACCACAAGGTGTACTACCACCGCGTGGGCACGCCGCAGTCGGCCGACGAGCTGGTGTTCGAGGACACGCTGAATCCGCAGCGCTTCCACACGGTCGCGACGACCGAGGATCAGCGGTTTGCCGTGCTGGATGTCTCCGAGCGTGGCAAAGGCAAGGACGGCAACGCGCTGTACTTCCGCGACCTCAACACGCGGGACAAGACGTGGCATCCGATTGTCTCGGAGATCACCAACGACAGCTACCATGTCATCGACAACGTCGGCGACGCGTTTCTGATTCAGACCAACGCGAATGCGCCGAACTGGAAGGTCGTGCGGTTCGATCCGCATGCGAACGGACCGTCCCGCTGGCGCGACATCGTGCCGGAAAAGCCGGAAGCCATCGAGAGCGTCAGCACTGCCGGCGGGAAACTGTTCGTCACGTATCTGAAGGACGTGACGACACGCGCCTACGCGTACCGCCCGGACGGCACGCTCGAGAACGAAGTCGATCTGCCGGGCGTCGGCATCGCGGGCGGCCTGGGCGGCAACCACGACGATGCGTTCTTCTTCTACTCGTTCACGTCCTTCACGAGCCCGTCGACCATTTACCGCTACGACATCGCCACCCGCAAATCCACGTTGTTCAGGGCGCCCGACATCCCGGATTTCAAGGCGGCCGACTTCGAGACCAAACAGGTGTTCTTTCCGAGCAAGGACGGCACGCGCGTGCCCATGTTCCTCGTGCACCGGAAGGGCCTGACGCTCGACGGCACCAACCCCACGCTGATGTACGGCTACGGCGGGTTCAGCGTCAACACGACGCCGAACTTCAGTTCGCTCCGGCTGGCGCTCCTCGAGCAGGGTGTGGTGTACGCCTCGGTCAACATGCGGGGCGGCGGCGAGTACGGCGAGACGTGGCACCAGGCGGGCATGAAGCTGAAGAAGCAGAACGTCTTCGACGACTTCATCGCGGGAGCGGAGTGGCTGATCGCGAACAAGTACACCTCGCCGCAGCGCCTGGCGATCCAGGGCGCGTCAAACGGCGGGCTCCTGGTCGGGGCCGTCGCGAACCAGCGGCCCGATCTGTTCGCGGCCGTCGTTCAACAGGCGGGCGTGATGGACATGCTGCGGTTCCACAAGTTCACGATCGGCTGGAACTGGGTCGCCGACTACGGTTCGAGCGACAACGAGGCCGAGTTCAAGGTGCTCGCGGCCTACTCGCCGGTGCACAACGTCCGGCCGCAGAAGTATCCGGCCACGCTGATCACGACGGCCGACCACGACGACCGCGTCGTCCCCGCGCACTCGTTCAAATACGCGGCGGCGATGCAGGCCGCGCAGACCGGCGACGCGCCTATCCTGATCCGCATCGATACGACCTCGGGCCACGGCGCCAGCAGCACCACGAAGACCATCGAGCAGACAGCGGACATCTACTCGTTCCTGTTCAAGAACCTCGGCGTCACGCCGAAATAGGCGTCACCGATCACGAAGGAGAGCACGAATGGACCTCCATGAAATATTCGCTGCCGCCATCGTCACCCTGATGGCGGTCGCCTGGAAGCTGGCGGGCGCCCTCGCCCTCTGGATCGTGGGCAGCTGGCTGATTCGGTTCACGCTGCGGCTGGTGAGCGCGTCGATGTCACGGCATCAGGTCGACACGACGCTCGCGCGGTACCTGCACACCGGCCTGAGCATCGCGCTCAAGATCATCCTGATCGTCGCGATGCTCGGGTTCCTGGGCGTCGAGACGACGTCGTTTGCCGCGCTCATGGCGGCCGGCGGCGTAGCCGTGGGCGTCGCGTGGGGCGGGCTGCTGGCCAATTTTGCGGCCGGCGTCTTCCTGGTGTTCCTGCGGCCGTTCAAGGTCGGCGACTTCGTGTCGGCGGGCGGCGTCGTCGGCACGGTGGATTCCATCGGCCTCTTTGGCACGACCATCAACTCTTCCGACAACGTCCTCAACATTGTCGGCAACAACAAGATCTTTTCGGACACGATCCAGAATTTCTCGGCGAATCCATACCGGCGCGTGGATCTCACGGCCACGATCAGCAACGCGGTGGATCATCACCACGCCATCAAGATCCTGAAGGAAGGCCTGAAGAGGATTCCCAACGTGCTGGCGGCGCCGGAACCGACCGTGGACGTCCTGCAGTTCACGCCCGCCGGACCGGTGCTCTGCGTCCGGCCCTACTGCAAGAACGACAACTACTGGCAGGTGTACTTCGACACGAACCGGATGGTCCGCGAGGCGTTCGGCGACGCCGGCTTCCCGGCGCCTGCCCCCTCCTATACGGTGACCGGCATGCCGGCACCGCCCGCCGAGTCCGTCGGTCCGTAGCACGACCTCGTGGAAACATCGCGAACCGCGGCTACAATATCGGGCGGCACCGGTTTACCGGCACGCCCTTCAGGGAGGACATGATGACGAGTTCCCGCCGTGATTTTCTGAAAGTCGGAGGGATCGCTGCGGCGCTGGCGCTCCCGGGCGCCCGTTTGCTGACGGCGGAAGGCGAACCCAAACTCGGCCTGATCTTCCCCCCGCTCAACTATCCGATTCCACCCGATGCCAAGCTGCTGTATCCCACCGGCGTCGAGTTCCTGTCGGGCGGAGTGGGCCTGCCCGGCGGGATGACGCTCGCCGGCTACGACGAAGCGATCCCCCGCGTGCTCCCGGCGGCGGAAGCGCTGGCGAAGCAGGGCGCCAAGGTGATCTCCGTCTTCGGATCCTCCCTCACCTTCTATAAAGGCGCGAAGTTCAACGAGGAGCTGGTGGCGAAGGTGACAAAGGCCACCGGACGGCCGGCGACGACACAGAGCAACGGCCTCGTGGACGGGCTGAAGGTCGCCAATGCCAAACGCGTGGCCCTCGCGACCGCATACACGGATACCGTCACCGAGCGGTTGAAGCTCTTTCTCGAGGAATACGGCTTTCAGGTGACTGCCGCCAAAGGTCTCGGCTACGAGCGGCTCCCGGACTCTGTCTCGCCGGACGTGCTGGTCAAGCTGGGCGTCGAAGCCTACGCGGCATCCAACCGGGCCGACGCCGTCGTCATGTCGTGCGGCGGGCTCCGCACGCTCAATGTGATCGTCCCGCTCGAAGGCGAGATCAAGGTGCCGGTCGTGTCGTCAACGCCCCACGGCCTGATGAACGGCGTGCGCCTGCTCGGCGTGAGTCCGCGCTCGCAGGGCTACGGGATGGTGCTGGCAAAAGCGTAGCGAACGGAGACGCAAATGGACATCCGACGGCGCGTAGCGCTGGCCGCCGTGGCCGCCAGCCTGGTTGTGGGCACTGCCGTGAACACCGCGCAGGAGGCGGCGGCGGTGCCGGCGTCCCGAATACTCGACGTCGCCGGCGGCCAGATCCGCGTCGTCACGGTGGCGACGGGATTGTTTCATCCGTGGAGCCTGGCGTTTCTCCCCGACGGGAGCCTGCTGGTCGCGGAACGCGACGGTCGGCTGCGGATGATTCGCAACGATCGGCTGATGCCCGAGACGGTGTGGACGTCGCCGACGCCTCCGGGCCAGACGCAGGATTCGCTGCACTCGGTGGTGGTGCACCCGCGTTTTGCCGACAACGGCCTGGTCTACGTGTCGTACCCGAAGCCGGGTCCGCGCGGCAACACGCTCGCGATTGCCCGTGGACACCTGAAAGGCGCGACGCTCAGCGAGGTCAAGGAAATCTTCGAGGCTGACGCCTGGGAAACCAGCGGCAACCTCGCGGGCCGCATGCTCTTCGGTCCCGATGAGACGCTCTACGTCACGGTCGGCGACCGCGATCGGCTCTGCTGCACCGGCACGGAGGACAACAGCCTCCGCATGAAAGCGCAGTCGCTCGACAATCACGTCGGCAAGACGCTGCGCCTCAAGGACGATGGCGGCGTGCCCGCGGACAATCCGTTTGTCGGCAAGGCTGGCGCGAAGCCGGAGATCTTCACCTACGGCCACCGCAACGGTTACGGACTCGCCTTCAACCCGCAGACGCGCGAGCTCTGGCAGGCCGAGATCGGGCCGATGGGGGGCGACGAGGTCAACATCCTCATCGCCGGGCACAACTACGGATGGCCGCTCGTCTCCACGGGCCGCAACTACACCGGAACGCTCGTCTCCGATCAACCCTGGGCCCGCCCCGGCATGGACAACCCGCGCATTCACTGGGTGCCGTCCATCAGCCCGTCGAGCATCATGTTCTACACGGGCGACAAGTTCCCGAAATGGAAGGACAGCCTGTTCGTCGGCGCGCTGACGACGCGGCAGTTGCAGCGTGTCGCGTTCGGTCAGCCGTCGCAGGCGGAGCGGCGCGAGGCGTTGCTGCTGCCGCTGAACATCCGCGTCCGGGATGTGCAACAGAGCCCGGACGGATATATCTACGTCGCCACCGAACAGGCCAGCGGCCGGGGCGCCTCCGACGGGATGGTCCTGCGCATCGAGCCTAGCGGCGCACCGTGAAGTAGACCGGCACGTGTGATTCGGCGCCGCTGTCGGTCATCAGGGAAAACCTGATCGCGTCTCCTTCGACCGTACCTTTGTAGTAGTGCTTGTCTTCGTACGACTTCTCGCCAATCGACACCATCGACTTGGTCGTGAAGCTCACCCGGTTGCCTTCGAGCTTCCCGTCAAGAATGCCGCGGCCGCGCTGCAGGAACGACGCCGTGCCTGACACTTCCTGGCCCGCCACCTCGAAATCGAACGTCTCGGCATAGCTGTCGCCCCAGTCGTATTTCACGGTGCCGGACCACTTGCCCCTCACGCTCGCCGCCGCTGACTCAACCTGCGCGATGGCGTGCTTCGACTGCCGATACCTGACGCCGGCGACGGTCGCGATGCCGGCAGCGGCGAGAAAAACGGCCGCCGCTGGAATCAGCCAGCGCGGCACCCGCGGCGTCCGGGCGCCCAGTCCAGGGACCGTTTTCTGCAGGAGCTCGATCAGCTGTTCCGCGTCGGCGTGAAAGTGCGCGTCTCTCACTTCGACCGCCTGGTGAACGGCTAGCGGGCGCAGCCCTTCGGGCAGGTCCTCTGCCCGCGGCATGACGGCGCCGCTCACCAGCACGGGAATGACGCGCACGCCACGCTCGAGGGCCTTGGCGATTTCCAGGCGCACGAAGTCGCCCGGCGCATCGAGGCGCCGGACACCGTCCGGTCCCGTCAGTGTCAGCCACCGATCGCCGATGACGGCGAGCAGCGCGCTGCACTGGCTGACCTTTTCGCCGATCACCGCCGTGAAATCGTCGCCGCCCTTGATGTCGTCGAGGTCCATGAACGTCTGCTCGGGGCCGAAACGGCCGGCAAGGACGTCGAACAGGCGGCCGGCATATCCACCGCTGTCGTCACGACGGTAACTGATGAACACGCCAGGCATGGAACTGCGGCGGATTGTCGTTCGAGTCGCTGACCCTATCGAGCGGGCCCGATGGACTCGACCTGGATGGTTTTGCCGGTGGCGTCGAGCACGCCCGTCACGGAGACCTTCTGCCCCGCGTACCCGGCTGGCGTTTTCTGATCGGTGAGCGCGTAGACTTTCTTGCCTGACAGCAACACGTAGCTCGATCCGTGCAGGTCGGCGCAGGCGACGGCGCATTCCGCGTCGGTCGGGCCCATCCGCATCGCCGCGTGACCGGCGGTGCACATGTCATCGGAGATGACGCCGGTGAACGTCTGCTTGCCGGGGGCGGCGAGCGCCGCCCCGGCAAGCAAACCAACGATCAGGTACTTCACGCCGAAGTTATTCGCCCGGAACCATGAGGTGGGCGGTCGTGGTGCCGGCGTTCATGATCCACACGCCGCCGCCGCGGCCGGTGTCGGGCAGCCCGAGCGTCGCCGTCGTCGCGCCAGGCACGGCAATCGTGACGTGGCCGCGCGCGCGCGCCTGCTCCGGGCCCTGAGTGTGGTAGAACACCGAGCCGAACTCGGGCTTCACGCGCGTGCCGGCCTTCTCCAGCTCGTCGAACGCGGCCTGCGCCTTCGCGCGGTCGCCGAGCGCTTCGATCTTCATGTTCTGCGCGACGCGGTCGAGATTCCCGAGCATGGTGCACTCGATCGAGAACGCCTGCTGGAGCGGAAAGCCTGACCGGTCGTAGCAAACCAGTTTGTTCGTGCCCTTCCGCAGGGTCGTATAGGTCTGGTCCGGCTTCCACTTGATGACGGTAGCCTGGTCCTTGAGATTGGCCGGAGCCGCCAGCAAGGCCATGTCGACGTCCGCCTGCGACGCGCCCGGCTCGAGCGGTGGCGGCGGTGGCGGCGGCAAGCCCCTGCCTGCCGGCGCCTGCGCGAATGCAATAATCGAAGCCGCGACGATCCCGGCCAGACACAAGGCGATGCGTTTCATACCTGATCCTCCAGTTGGCTAACCGTAGAATCTTACGCGGGGCCTGCCCCGGGCTCAAGGGGCGTCATTTCCCAGGACTTAAGGCGCATCGTGACGCCGATGTGACGTTGTCGTCCGGACGGTCGGCGTAGCGGGCAGTGCGCCCGCCCGGCGGCTCACTCTTCCCACTGAAGAGTCTGGCTAGCTCATCCATGCCTGGACGCGAGCGAAGTGCGATATGCTCGGCGTTTCGCGTCTCGGAATTATCCGAAGCGAATGCGAACCTGATGCACACCATTTTGATCGTCGACGACTCGCCGACGATTCGCAGGATGGTCCGGGGATCGCTTGGCACTTTGCCAGAAACAACGTTCGTGGAGGCCGTCTCGGGCCTGCAGGCGATCGAAGCGCTGGCGGTGACTCCCGTGCGCATGGTCATCCTCGACCTCAACATGCCCGACATGCACGGTCTCGACGTGCTGCGATTCGTCCGCTCGCACGAGCACTACCGGGATGTGCCCGTCCTCGTCCTCACCACGCGCGGCGACAGCGGCAGCCGCGACGCCGTCATGCAGGCGGGGGCGTCCTCCTATATGACGAAGCCGTTCGTGCCAGCCGCGCTGGCCGCAGCGGTTTCCGACCTCCTCGCCACAGCGCCGGCGCCCTCGGACCCCGCCCCGTCGAACCGGACGTAGATTCGCGATGTCCGAGCCGCCCATCGATCTCGTCGCGTCCTTCATGGACGACTACTTCGCGGAGTCGGAGGAGCACCTCGCCTCGGTGCGACGCTGCCTGCTGCTCCTCGAACCGGTCATCGACGGCGGCGATATGCCATCGGCGACGGTTGAAGAGCTGTTTCGCAGTTTCCATTCGATGAAGGGCATCTCGGCGATGGTCGAACTGCGCGAGGCCGAGCGGCTTGCCCACGAAATGGAAACGTGCCTGGGCGCCATTCGCGACCGCCGCGTCGTGTTGACGAGTGCGGCCTATGACGCGCTCGTTGAAGGCACAAACCTTCTGGATCACGTGGTCGCGGCACGAAGGCGGGAGAAGCGATTCCCCCTATCGAGCAGCAGATCGCGCGAATGTCGGCCGCATTCGTCGCCGCGTCCCGCGATCTTCGGCCCGCATCAGAGCGCGCGACCGCCGCCGCCGAAACGAGAACGATCTGGAAGGTGACCTTCACCCCGACGCCGGAACTGGTGGCTCGCGGCGTCAAGGTCGACACGGTGCGCTCGCGCCTCTCCGACATCGGCCGCATCGAGAGCGTCAGCCCCAGCGTGACGGGCAGCGGCGGCATCGCGTTCGATTTCGTTGTCGCCGCTCCGCGACGACAAGGCGTTGCGCGCGCTGTCGGGCGACGGGATCGCGTTCGAGCCGATGCCGGTCGAGGCGGGCCCGATCGAGGACGTCCTGGGTCTCGCGCCTCGCGCCGTTGACGCGGCGCCCGTTGAAGCGAATTTCGTCCGCGTCGATCTGTCCCGGCTGGACGACCTGATGCGCCTGGTGGGCGACCTGGTCGTCTCGCGCGCCCGCCTCGAGGAAGGGCTGCTCCGCGCCGAACGCTTCCTGCCCTCGGCGGAGTGGCGGCGGCTGCAGCAGGAGGCCGAGAGCATCGAGCGCCAGCTTCGCGATCTGCGGGAAGGCGTGATGCGCGTCCGGCTCGTGCCGATTGCCAAGATCTTCAGGCGGATGCCGTTCGTCGTGCGCGACTGGCGCGAGACAGCGCCAAACGCGTCCAGATCGAGATGTCCGGACAGGCGACCGAGATCGACAAGTTCCTGATCGAGCGGATGATGGATCCGATCCTGCACCTGGTCCGCAACGCGGTCAGCCACGGGATCGAGCCGCCGGACGAGCGCGTGGCGGCCGGCAAGCGGCCGGAAGGCACCATCCGCCTGGCGGCCAGCACGATCGGCGAATCGGTGACGCTCGAGATCAGCGACGACGGACGCGGGATGGATGCCGCGGCATCGCCAGGCGCGGCCGGGCGGCCGGCATCGATATGCCGGAGGGCGAGCTCGATGCCCGCGCCCTGCTCGAGGTCATTTGCGCGCCAGGCTTCTCGACCCGCGACGAAGCCGACCGCATCAGCGGCCGCGGCGTGGGGATGGCCGTGGTCCGCGAGACGGTTCACGACCTCGGCGGCACGCTTCACGTCGACACCGCCGTCGGCCGGGGCACGACGTTTCGCGCCGTGCTGCCGCTGACGCTCGCCATCACCGACGCGCTCATCGTGCACGTCGGCGATCGGACGTTCGCCGTCCCGCAGGGCACGGTGCACGAGGTGGCCGAAGTCGACACGCGGGCGCTGCGGGCGATCGAAAACAACGAGTTGATGACCCATCGTGGTGTGGCGGTGCCCGTCATCCGGCTCTCGCGCCTGTTTGCGCTGAACGCCGCTCCGCTCTCCCGCATGCACGTGCTCATGATCGGCACGGGGCATGCGGCCGTCGGCATCCTCGTCGATCGGATCTCCGGTCAGCGCGAGATCGTCGTGAAGACGCTGCGCGATCCGCTCGTCAAGGTCCCGGGCGTCTCGGGTGCGACCGAACTGGGCGATGGCCGGCTCATTCTCATTCTCGATGTGGGCGGGCTGACGCGATCGCTGCGTCATCGCGGCTCGCGAATCCGGGAGGCTGTCTGATGCGACCGTACATCCTCTTCAGCGTGGCCGGCACCACGTACGCCGTGAAGAGCGACCTGGTCAGGCACATGGAGATGATCGAGCAGGTGACCTCCGTCCCGAACGCGCCGGGGTTCGTGGAAGGGGTCGTCTATTCCCGGGGCCAGGTGGTGCCTGTTCTCAACCTGCGGGTCCGCTTCGGGTTCGAGCGCGTGGCCCGGGATCTCCGCGCGCGGCTGCTCGTCGTGGACGTGGGTGGACGGCTGCTGGGCCTGCTGGCCGACGATGCGCGCGAGTTCGTATCGATCCCCGAGGCATCAATCCGCCCGCCCAGCGAGGCCATCGGCGGGCTGACCGGCAATTACATCGACGGTGTCGCGACATTGGGCGATCGCATCGTCCTGATCCTGAACCTCGATCACGTGGTCGACGCCATGCCGAACGTGGCGGCGTGACCAGGCGACAGAAAGACTGAAGGAGAACGCGATGGCTGCTGCGAACGGAAACGGACATGGCACACCTGCCGGACACCTCGGCGCTGCTCGGCGAAGCCGGTGAAATCACCGACTCCGCCAGGCTCATCGCGCGCCTGGCGGACGAAGTGTCTGCCGGCGCGGACGCACAGGCGCGTTCGCTCGACAGTGCGTGCAGCGGCGTCGAGCAACTGGCGGCATCGCTCCAGCAGACCGCCGGCTACGCTGACTCGGTGGCGGGCTCGACCGAAGGCCTCGTGTCGTCGATCAACGAGATGGCCGCGTCGATCGGGCAGGTCAGCAGCAGCACGGACGTCCTGGCCGGGATGATTCGCGACGTCGCCGGCTCGATCCAGGAAAGCCGGACGTCGATTCAAGGCGTGACGAAGCTCACACAGGAGATGACGACGTCCGGACAGGAGGTCGCGACCTCCATGGTGGAAATGGCGGCATCGGCGAAGTCCGTGACCACGGAGACCGAATCGCTGGTCTCGGCGGTCAACGAGACCGCCGCCTCCATCGAGGAGATGACGCGCTCGATTGAGGGCGTGGCCGCCAACTCCGACGATCTGGCCGCCAGCGCCGAGGAGACGTCGTCTTCGATCAACTGAGACGGCGGCGTCGATCGAGGAAGTGACCGCCATGACGGAAAGCCTGGCCAGTTCTGTGGAGCAGACGGGCGCCTCGACGGAACAGCTGGCGCGGTCGGTGCAGAGTGTGGCCCAGAGCGGTCAGCGCATCAGCGACGCGGCGGCCGGAGCGGCGACAACCGCCACCCAGCTCGAGCGCACCGGTCAGTCGCTCGCCGCGCTGGCGAAGCAGGCCGACGAAACGACGCGGCGGTCGAGCCGGGATGCAGAGGAAGGCGGCGTCAGCGTGCAGCGGGCGATCCAGGGATTCGCCCGCGTGCGCGACTCGGTGGCCCAGTCCACGCTCGTGATCCGCGACATGGGCAAGCGGACCAGCGACATCAGCACCATCGTGGACACGATCAACCTGATCGCCGAACGGACAAACCTCCTGTCGTTGAACGCCTCGATCGAAGCCGCGCGGGCCGGTGATGCGGGGCGGGGGTTTGCCGTCGTGGCCGAAGAGATCAGGAACCTGGCGGATCGCTCGGCAAAGGCGACGTCGGACATCGCCGCCATCATCAAGGCGCTCCAGGACGTGTCGCAGGAGGCCGTCAGCGCCGCCAACGACGGGCTGCGCGCGATCGACGAAAGCAACATCCAGGCCGAAGAAGGCGCCAAGGGCCTGCGTAAAATCCTCGACAGTGTGACCGACACCGCGAAGGTCGTCGTCTCAGATCACACGCGCGGCGGACGAACAGCGCGATGCGGGGAGACAGGTCGTCGCCGCCATCACCTCGACCGCCGAGCAGGCTCGCGTGGTCGCCACGGCGACAGAAGAGCAGGCCAAGTCGGTGGCGGGTCTGGTCCAGGCGAATGCGCAGATCCGGAAAACCACCCTTGAAGTGAAGAAGGCGATGGGCGAGCAGGCCCGCGCGGCGCGCGACATTATGAAGGCGGCCGGAGCACCAAGGATCAGGCCGCGCTGATCCGGAAAGCGACGAGCGAGCAGGTCAAGGCCGCGGGGCAAATCATGCAGGCCACCAACTCGATGCGCCGGGGGGCCAGCGCCACCGCGCGGTCGATGGCCGAACAGGCCACCGCCGGCGAGCAGATTTCGCGATCCACCGAGGAGTTGCGACGCGGCCTCGCGAGCGTGGCCGCAGCGATGAGCGAACAGACCACGGCCTTCGGACGCGTCGCGGCTGCTTCGGAGACCATGCGGGCACATGCCGATCAGAACGATCGCGCCATGAAGGAGCAGGCGCGAACGCTGAAGGAGATGTCCGGCGGAGCGCAGAACACCGTCAGCCAGATGCGCTCGATCACCGCGGCGAACAAGGAACATTCGGCCGTGGCCGCGGCGCTTCAGGGTTCGCTGAACGACATCCGGGGGATCACGGAACGCAACGCGAGCGGCGTCAAACGTACGCGGAATGGGACGGACGACCTCCTTCGGCGCGCCGCCGCCCTCACGGCCCTGAGCAGCCAGCCGTCCGCACGACAGGGAAAGCCAGCCCGGCAAGGCAAGGCGCGTCCGGTTCGATCCAATGGCGCGTGATCGCAACGAGGATCGGCAGATCCTCGGCGTCTTCACGACCGACACGCACCTGGTCGTGCGCACGTGGGACGCGTTTCTCACGCGCATCACCGGGATTGCCGCGGCCGATGCCCTCGGTCAACCGATCGGGGCGCTTCTGCCCGGCCTCGACGACCGCGGCCTGCTGACGCGCTTCAGGGACGTCGCCGCCAGCGGAACGGTCGAGGTCCTGTCGCCGGCGCTGCATCACGGGCTGATCGTCAGCACGCCGGAAGGATCCGCGACCACGGCGCCTCATATGCGCCAGCGCATCACGATCGGTCCCGTGCGGGAAGACGGGCGCATCACGGGCGTGGCGGTCACCGTCGAAGACGTCACGGCGGGCGCCGAGCGCGAACGCGCCGCGTCGGAGCTGGCACGAAGGCTCGGCGATCACGGACTGGCGTGCGCGGTACGCCGCCGTTCGCGAACTCTCGAGCACCGGCCCCGCCATCGTCGACGCCCTCGTCGAGACGCTGCGGGAACAACACCACAATTTCAACGTCCTCAGCAGCGTGCTCGATCTGCTGCTCGATCGCCGACATCGATATCGTCGAGCCGCTCATCGCGTTCCTGGGCGAAGACGATGTCGATTTGCGGATCCAGGCGGCGCTGATCCTCGGGGAACACCGCGATCGCCGCGCGATCCCGGCTCTGATACGCGCGCTCGATGATCCCGACGCGAACGTCAGGTTTCATGCCGTCGAGGCGCTGGGCACACTGCGTGCGGCCGAGGCCGCAGACAGGCTGCTCACGGTTACCGCGCGGCGGCGATTTCTTTCTGGCGTTTCCTGCCGTCCACGCGCTCGCGCGGATCGGCGATCCGAGCGTCGCGCCGAAGCTGGTGCCGTTGCTCAAGAACGAGCTGGCTTCGCGCGGCCGTGACGGAAGCCCTCGGCGAGCTCGGCGACGAGCTGGTCGTGGTGCCGCTGGTGCAGGCTGCTGAACGAGCCGGGCTGCGCCCAGCCGAGGTCGTGCGCCGACGCGCTGAGCGGCGTGTGGGACCGCTACGAGCGCCGCTACGGCGCGGGCGATCACATCGCCCAGCATCGTGCGCCGCGAACATGTCGCCGGCGGGCACCCAGAACCTGCTCGATGCGGTGAAGCACGCGGGCGCCGAACGGCTGCGCGGCATCGCCCGGGTGATGGGATGGCTCAGCGGTCCCGGCGGTACAGCGCGCGTTGACGCGTCTGCTTGGTCAGCGAATGGTCCGAGCGCAGGTCGTCGAGGCGCTGGTCCGTAACGGCGCCGGCGTGGTCGATCTGCTGGTCGAGCAGCTTGGCGCCGAGGATCTGGAAATCGCGCCAGGCGGCGGCGGTCGCGCTCGGCAGGATTGGCGATCGCAAAGCGACGCGCGGCGCTCGTCGCGGCCCTGGCCGATCCGCGAGCTGCCGCTGCCGGTCGCGGGAGCGCTGGCACGGCTCGGCGACGGGGACGCCTTCGACGCGCTGCTTGGCCTGCTCGGTGACACCGACACCGCCGTGCGGCAGGCCGCTGATCGCCGCGCTCAATTCAATCGGTCATCCGGACATGCCGGCCCGCGTCGGCGCGCTGCTCGACGACCCGAACCCGGTCGTCCGCGAGTCGGCGGTGAAGATCGCCGGCTATTTCGGCTACGCCGGCGTGCGCCGAGCGCGTGCATCGCGCGCTGCACGCGACGCCAGCGAGGTCGTGCGGCGCACGGCGGTCGAGCACTTGCCGTTCTTCGAGGATCCGGCGGCTCTTCCTGCCCTGCTCCACGCGCTCGAGTTCGACACCGCGCCCGTGCGCGCCGCGGCGGCTGCGGCCCTGGCGCGCGTCGAATCCGCGGACACGCGTCGCGCCCCGCGATGCAAGCGCTCAACGACGCGGATGCCTGGGTCCGCTACTTCACCCTGCGCTCGATCGGCGGCTATCCGCAATCCAGGACAGTCGCGGCCGCCGCCCGGCGGTTGATCGACCACGATCCTGCCGCCGCAGGTGCGACTGGCCGCGATCGAAGTCCTCGGCCGCCTCGATGCGGCCGACGCGGTGAGCGTGCTCCGGCCGCTGACGCGTTCGGACCAACGAGGATATCGCCCGCGCCGCCATTCGCGCGCTGGGGCACACCGCCGATTCGCGGGCGGCAGCGGCGCTCGCCAAGGTCGCTCCGGTCGGCGGACACCCGTGCGCACCGGCTGGAAGCGGTCGACGCGCATCGGCGCCGGGCCGACACCCGAGGCGCCCGATATACTGCAGTGGGTCGCTGCCGCCGACGGCGACGACAGCGTGGCGCGCCGCGATTCGCGCCCTGGCGCCATGCGGGCTCGCGCGAAGGCGCCGACGGCGCCGCCGCACGGCTGCGCTGATCGGCGCTGACGGCAGAACCGAGCGCGGCGCGAGGCATCGATCGCGGCGCTAGCCGCGCTGCCGCCGCGCCGCATCGCCGAAGTGGCGCAGGGCCTGCGGCATCCCTCCGCCGGACGTGAGGCCGGGCGAGCGTCGAGGCGCTGGGCCGGATGAAGCATCCCGAGGCGTCGTGCCTGCGTGAACGCGCGCTCGAAGACGCGCCAGCGGCAGTGCGCGCGACGGCCATCGGCGGAGCTGCGGCGCCTGGGGACGCCGCAGCGCGTCGCGGAAGACTCGCTGGCGCTCGCGAGAACGGACCCTGACGTCGACGTGCGACAGGCGGCGGTGATGGCGGTCACGCAGCGCGCGGCAACGCGATCCGGCGGACCGTGCGGGATGGGCGAGTAGCGGCACGATGCAGTCTCGCGCCGACTCCCTCGGACTGGCAGGACAGGTCACGACGATTCTTCATGAGCTGATTCATGAGCGGCTGGGCCTGCTACTACGAGGCCGCGCAGTTCGATCAGCTGGCCGACCGGCTCGCCCCGCTCGTGGTCGCGCGCGGGCATGACGTCGTTCATGGACTACTACTACCTGCTCAAGTACTCGGACGAGCGACGACGAATGGGGCCGCGTGATGGACGCGCTCGCCGTCCAGGAGACCTATTCTGGCGCGAAATCGATCAGCTCCGCGCGGTGGTCGACCACGTCGTGCCGCGGCTGGCTGGCCGCGCTCCGCGGCATCCGCTGCGGATCTGGAGCGCGCCCTGCGCGACCGGCGAGGAGCCGCTGACGCTCGCGATGATGCTCGACGAAGCGCGGCTGGTTCGATCGGGCGCCGATAGAGATCGTCGGCAGCGATGCCAGCCCAGGCGGCGATCGCGAAGGCGCCGGAACGGGCGCTACGGACCAGCGCGCATTCCGGAATCTGCCGGCGGCCCTGCGCGAGAAGTACTTCACGCCGCGAGGGCGACCACTGGGCGGTCGTGCCCGACGCTTGCAGCGGCGGGTGATCGCTACGACATCGTCAATCTCGATGGCCGCGGACGAGGTGGCGCGGCACGCGGCCGCGCCGATCATCTTCTGCCGCAACGTGTTCATCTACTTCTCCGACCACAGCATCCGCCGGACGTGGAGCGCGTTCGCGCGGGCGATGCCCGACGCCGGGGTATCTGTGTGTCGGGGCCTCGGAATCGCTGCTGCGCCTGCGACGACGCCGTTCGAGCTCCAGGAGATCGGCGGCGCGTTCGTCTACGTGAAGGGAGCGCACGCCGCGAGTCCATGGCGGCGCCGGTGCCGCGGCATGAGAGGGTCTGAATGACCGCGAGCTCCGTGTGCTGGTCGTCGACGATTCGGCCTACGTCCGCAAGGTGGTCAAGGAGATGCTGTCGCGCAGCCCGGACATGCGAGGTCGTCGGCACCGCCCGCGACGGCGAGGAAGCGCTTGAGCTGGTCGAACGCCTGCAAGCCGGATGTGGTGACATGCGATCTGATCATGCCGGGCATCGACGGCGTGGACTTCATCCAGCGGCAGATGGCGATCCGGCCGATGCCCATCGTCGTGGTCAGCATCGCGGCCGAGTCGAGCGAGCGGGTGCTGAGCGCGCCTCGACGCGGGGGCGCGTGGATTTCGTGCAGAAGCCCACGGCGCTCGCGACCGAAAAGGTGTTCGACGATTGCCGAGGATCTCGTCGGCAAGGTCAGAGCCGCCGCGGGCGCGCCGCCGGGCGGCTGCGCGTGCGTCCGCGCAGTCTCGGTCAGCCGCGCCGATCGCCGCCCGCCTTTCAGCAACCGCTACGATGTCGTGGTCATCGGCGTGTCAACGGGCGGCCCGCAGGGCCTCAGAGTCGGTGATTCCGCGGCTGCCGGCCGACTTCCCGTGCCGGTGGCCATCGTCCTGCACATGCCGGTCGGATACACGGAGGCCTACGCGAAGCGGCTCGACGAGATCTCGTCGCTGACCGTCATCGAGGCGCGCGACGGCGACGAGGTCCGCGCCGGGCGTCGTCTTCGTGGCGCCGGCCGGCCGGCATCTGACGTTCGCCGGGACGCGAGCGGCACGGTGCGTGACCCGGCTCGACATCAGCCCGCTCGACACGCTGCATCGCCCGTCCGTTGACGTGTTGTTCCAGTCCGCGGCCGAGGTCTACGGCGAGCGCGTGCTCGCCGTGGTCATGACCGGCATGGGCGACGATGGCCGCCAGGGCGCCGCGTGGATCAAGGCGCGGGGCGGTACCGTGCTGACTGAAGCGGAAGAGAGCTGTGTCGTGTACGGAATGCCGCGGTCGGTGGTGGAAGCGGGCCTGAGTGACGAGAGCGTGCCGCTCGAACGGCTGGCGGCCGCGATTGTGGAGCGCGTATGAAAGCCAAGAGTGCTCGTCGTCGACGACTCGGCGCTTGTCGCGGCGCACGCTGCGGCAGATCCTCGAGCCGGCCGGCTACGACGTCGTGGAGGCGGAGGACGGGCTGAGCGCGCTCGAGCGCTACTTCATCGAGAAGCCCGATGTCGTGCTGCTGGATCTCGTGATGAAGGGCATGTACGGCCTCGACGTGCTCACGAAGCTCCGCGAGCTCGACGCCAACGCGAAGGTCGTCGTCGTGTCCGCGGACATCCAGACCTCGTCGCACGAGCTCGTCGAAGCACGCCGGAGCCCGCGCGTTCGTCAACAAGCCATTCGACCGTGCTGAGATCCTGAGCACGCTCGAAGCCGTCCTGGATGGAGTCACGCGAATGAACCTCACCGCCACTCCAGGAAGACGCGCTCACCGAGGTCATCAACATCGGCTTTGGCCGGGCGGCGGCATCGCTCTCGAAGCTGACCGGCCAGCGGGTGCAGCTCGAAGTGCCGCAGATCACCATGTGCCCGCTCGATGAGTTGAGCGATCGGCTGCGGCCGATGATTGCCAACGAACGTGGCCAGCGTCCACCAGATTTTCACCGGCGCCGTCGCGGGGGACGCGCTGCTGATGATCGATCGGCAGAGCGCGGCCATTCTCAAGGAATTGCTCACGAACGAGCCGGCCATGCCGCTGGATATCGACACGTCGGCGCGGGAGGTGCTGACCGAAATCGGCAACATCCTGTTGAATGCGTGTCTCGGCACGTTCGGCAACCTGCTGCACGTGCAGGTGTCGTTCTCGGTCCCGCACCTCACGCTCGAGAGCCTCGAAGGCGTCGTGGGCTCGATCACGGTCAACCGCGAGGGGCTCCGTTACGCCCTGATCGTGCATGCCGCCTTCCGCCTCAAGAACAGCAGCCTGACCGGATATCTGGTGATCGTGCTCGAGCGTCGCCTCGATCGAGCGCCTGATCCGGGCAATCGAACAATGGGAGCGCGATCAAAGGTAGCCATGGAACCTGAATTGTCCATCGACGCCTCGCGCCTGCCGGCTGCCCTGGTCCGCTGGTTCTCGGAGCTGACCCACGAGGGGATATTCGCAACCGATCGCGAGTTCCGCGTGATCGTCTGGAACCGGTGGATGGAGATCCACACGGATCGCCCCGCCACGAGCGTGATCGGCGTCTCGATCTTCGACCTCTACCCCGATCTGGTTGACCGCGGCGTGGACCGGTACTACCGGGAGGCGCTGGCCGGCCGGATCGCGGTGATGTCGTTCGGCCTGCACAAATACGTGCTGCCTCTGGCACCGACGCACCCTGAACTGGGGTACGCCGAAATGCCCCAGAGCGGCCGCATCGGACCGCTGTCGGACGGCGACCACGGTGATCGGCACAGTGACGGCGCTCGAGGACATCTCCGATCGCCTGGCGCGCGAAGCGGAGCTGCGCCAGCGGATCGAAGTGCAGCAGATGGCGCGCGTGACGGCCGAAAAGGCGCTTGCGCGCCAAGGACGAATTCCTGTCGACCGTTTCGCATGAAATGCGGAACCCGCTCAACGCGGTGCTCGGCTGGACACGCATCCTGATCGACCGGAAGGATGTCGATGCCGCTCTGCTCGAACGCGCGCTCCGGGTGATCGATCGCAACGCGACGTCGCAGGTGCGCATGATCGACGACCTGCTCGACGTCGCGCGGATCGCGTCCGGAAAACTCCGGCTCGAAATGCAGCCCGTCGACCTGCTGGCCGTGGTGCTCGGGGCCGTGGACGTCGTGTCGCCTTCGGCCCGGGCCAAACAGATCGAGATTCGGACGAGCCTCGACGCGCAGGTCCCGCGGGTGCTCGGCGACCAGCACCGCCTCCAGCAGATCGTCTGGAACCTGCTGTCGAACGCGGTGAAGTTCACCGAGCCGGGCGGGCTCATCAACGTGCGCGTGACCCAGGCCGGGAGGCTGCTGCGCCTCGTGATCAGCGACACCGGCCACGGCATCAGCCCCGAGTTTCTGCCGTTCGTCTTCGAGCGGTTCCGGCAAAGCGACAGCTCCAGCACCAGGCGTCACGGCGGACTGGGCCTCGGGCTCGCGCTCGTCCGCGAGCTCGTCGAGCTGCACGGCGGCCACGTGTCGGTCGAGAGCGCCGGGGAGCAGAAAGGGTCCGCGTTCACGGTGGACTTCCCGACGGCGGTATCGCACGACGTGAGCTTCGGCGCGCCGCCGCCGCCGGCCGGGCTCGAGGGCACACCCTCCCTGGCGGGCCTTCGCGTCCTCATCGTGGAAGACGAAGCCGATTCCCGCGATCTGCTCGGCGCCGTCCTGTCACGGTGCGGAGCCGAGACCATCATGGTGCCCTCCTGCGAGAGCGCGATCGCCGTGCTGAGGGACTCGGCCCGGCGACCGGACGTGATCGTATCGGACCTCGGGATGCCGGAACAGGACGGGTACGATTTAATTCGCCAGCTGCGTGCGTTCGAGGCCGAGAAGGGCGCGCGCATTCCAGCCATCGCGGTCACGGGGTACGCCAATCCGGGCGACCGCCAGCGTGCGCTGACGGCTGGCTACACCGGCTACGTCGCCAAGCCGATCGATCCGCGCGCCATCGCCAACGCCATTGCGCTCGCCGCGGAACCGCGATAGCGCCCGTCCGTCAATTCGCGGACCACGGCCGCGGGCACGATGATTCAGGGCCGGCCGGCTACTCGGCCAGCACCCGATGGACGAACGAAATGGCGATCGACCCCTCGCCGACAGCCGACGCGACGCGCTTGACGCTGTTGCCACGCACGTCTCCCACGGCGAACACACCCGGCAGGCTGGTCTCGAGCAGGTAAGGCGGGCGGGTCAACGGCCAGGCCGCCGCCGACAGATCGTCCTTCGTCAGGTCGGGACCGGTCTTGACGAAGCCCTGGGCATCGAGCGCCACGCACCCGCGCAGCCAGACGGCGTTCGGCACGCCGCCCGTCATCAGGAACACGTGCCGGATGGGGCGCGGCTCGACGGCGCCGGTCCCGCCGTCGCGCCAGCACACCTGCTCGAGGTGGCCGTCACCGGCGAGGGCGGTGATCTCGGTCCTCGTCCTCAGCGTGATCGCCGGGCTCTCTTCAATGCGCCGAATCAGGTACCGCGACATGCTTTGAGAAAGGCTCTCCGATCGGACCAGCATGTGCACGTGCCTGGCCTTCTGCGACAGGAACATCGCGGCCTGCCCCGCCGAGTTGCCGCCGCCGACGACGATGACGTCCTCGTTCTCGCAGAGCATCCGCTCCATCTGGGTTGCGCTGTAATACACGCCGGCGCCGATGAAGCGCGACAGGTTGTCGATCGCGGGCTTGCGGTACTCCGCTCCAGTGGCGATGATGACGGTCTTCGCCGGCACGCCGGGGCCGTCGTCCATCCGGACCCGGTACGGCTTCCGCTCGCAGGTCAGGTGCGTGGCGCCGCGAGCGACCATGATCTCGGCGCCGAACTTCTTCGCCTGCGTCAGCGCCCGCGACGTCAATTCTTCCCCCGTCACACCCATCGGAAAGCCGAGGTAGTTTTCGATCTTCGAGCTCGACCCGGCCTGTCCGCCCGGCGCGTTCGATTCGAGCATGAGCACGTCGAGACCTTCCGATGCGCCGTAGACGGCCGCCGCGAGGCCCGACGGCCCGGCGCCGACCACCACGACATCGCGCAGGTGCGTGCGTTCGATGGCCGCATTGAATCCCAGGCAGTCCGCGATGGCCTCGTTGGTCGGATTGCGGAGCACGGCGTCGCCGCGGCAAATCAGCACGGGAATCTCGGAGACGGCCACCCTGAACCGATCCAGCAGGTGCTGGGTATCCGGATCCTTGTCCAGGTCGAGATACGCAAACGGATGACCGTTGCGCGTCAGGAACTCGCGGATGCGGAGCGTCTCGCCCGAATGCAGTGACCCCACCAGCACCACGTCGCCGATGCCCTGAGCGACCAGCTCGAGGCGCCGATAGATGAACGCGCGCATCACGACATCGCCGATCTCGGTATCCGTCTGAATGAGCGACAGCAGCTGATCGCGCGTCAGTTCGATCACCTCGCCCGGTTCGGTGACCTGCGTCCGCATGATCGAACGCCGGCCGAGGATCATGTTGGCTTCGCCGGTGAACCGACCGGCCGCGTGGACGGTCACGCGCGCGTCGCCCAGGTCAGAAGGCCGGACGACCTCGGCCTTCCCGCTCTTGAGCACGAAGAAGCGCGGGTCCGGCTCGCCCGCCTGGATCAGGACGTCCCCCGCCTGCACGGACCGCGTGACCCCGTGCGCGGCGATCCGCGCGATGGATCGCTCGTCCAGGATCGGGAACATCAGCGCAGCCCGTGAAGGGCTGCTGGGAAACATCGTCGCCGTGGAATCATCCATTGTCGTTGCAGTGTAGACACGAAAGGCGTGACGCGTCCACGACGTACTCGATGTCACCTCATCATCAGCGACGTCCTTACACTTTGCACATCCGTTACGCGTTGCGCTTACCGCTGATCCGACACGATCACGCCGCCTTTGACCACGACTTTCGTGTTCAACAGATTCCAGTAGCCGTCGAGCGGATTCCCGCCGAGCAGGACGATGTCCGCGAGTTTGCCAGCCTCGAGCGTTCCAAGCTGATCGCTCATTTCGATGTAGGACGCGGTGTTCGGCCCCATCAGCTTCACGACGTCCGTCATCGAGAACATCAGGTTCAGCGACTTCAACTCGTGCTCGAGGCCGGCCCTTGGCGAGTAGTTGGTGTCGGTGCCGTACCCGTAGATCACGCCGGCGTCCCAGGATGTCCGCGCGTTCACGGCCTTGTAGCCGGCTTCCTGCCCGCGGCCGTCCCCGTCGAGAATCGACTCGGGCCAGGGCTTGCCGTCGCGGAATCGCGGCTTGTTGTCGTCGGCGAACACGCCGAAGACGGGCACGCCGAAGCCGATCGTGGACAACTGCTTCACCCCCGCCGCGGCGACGCGTTTCGCATCGTCGAAGCTGAGCCAGCCGAAATGCGGCGTGTGAACGAGCTTCGTGACGCCGGCGTCGACGGCGGCCATCATCGACTGTGGACTGACAGCGTGAATCTGGATCCACACGCCGGCTTTCTTCGATTCGTCAACGGCGGCCCTGAGATTCTCCAGTTCCTTCGCGGTCGGCCCCGGCTTGGGCGTCAGCGCCTGCTCGCCGACGAACTTGACGCCAAGGGCGGCGAGCCGCCGCACCTCCGCCCGCATCGCGTCGGGTGTGCCATTGGCCAGGTCGAGGCGTCCCGACGGAATGATGCGAGGCCCCTTGATGACGCCCTGATCGATGTGGTCGCGGAGGGTGATGTTGCCCTCCGCGGGGCCGCCGCCGGAAAGGATGGTCGTGTACCCGGCGTCGAGCAGCTGCTGCATCTGCGCCTTCTCGCTGGCGCCGGTGTTCACGTGACGATGGGCGTCGATGAATCCCGCCATGGCCGTCGCGCCACGCGCGTCTATCGTTTGTGCACCGGGATTCTGGCCTGTGGCCGGGGCCTGGCCTGCGGACACCGAGGCGATGCGCCCGCCCCGCACGACAATGGTTCCCTGATCGATCACCGTGCCGTTGCCGACGATGACCCTGGCGTTGGTGATCACGAGATCCTGGGCGGCGGCGCGCGCGGCGCCGAATGCGCTGACGACCAGGAGTGACGAAGCAAGCGCGAGACGTTTTCTCATATGGGCCCCGGTCTTCTGTGAACGGTCGAGTTCGCGAAATGTTAACCCAGCCTGCACGGTTGTTGCGCGGCTGAGCCCGTCAATAAGCTGTCCGCGCGTTATTCTCACCTCCGGAGGATCGGATGACACTCACTCGCCGCTCGATGCTCAAGGCCGGACTGACCGCCGGCGTCACCGCGTTCGCGACGCCGTTCGACCCCGTCGCGTTCGGGCAACCGATTCGCACGCGATACAGCGCCAGCAGCGTCAAGGGCCAGGCCATGCTGGCGAAGTACGCCACGGCGGTCGGCCTGATGATGGATGGCGCCAAGTATCCGCGCACCGATCCGCGCAGCTGGAATTTTCAGTGGTACACGCACTGGATTCCCGGCCCGTCGACCTTTCCCGGCGCGCAGACCACCAAGCAGCAGATGATCAACCAGGTGTTCATGGGCAAGCCGGCGACGGATCCCGGACGCCAGCTGGCCGAGGCGATGTGGGACAACTGCCAGGCGCACAGCAGCAACCCCAGCGACCCCAATTTTTTCCAGGAGATGTACTTCTGCAACTGGCACCGCCACTACGTCTACTACTTCGAGGAGATCATCCGCGGGGTCCTCAACGATCCGACGTTCACGCTGCCCTACTGGAACTACCTGAGCGGCAACGTCAGCGACTTGTCGATTCCGGCCCCGTTCCGCGACACGACCAGCCCGCTCTACCGGCCGAACCGGAATCCCTGGGTCAACAACGGCGAGCGCGTCGACAAGCAGAACCCCGGCAGCCTGAGCCTGGACGCGCTGCTGGAGCCCCAGTACATCGATTCGGCAGACGGCGGTGAAGGCTTCTGCCCCATCATTGACGGCAATCCCCACGGCTTGATGCACGTGCTGATCGGGAACCCGACGAACATGGGCAGCGTCCCCAACGCGGCCAACGACCCGATTTTCTGGGTTCACCACTGCAACATCGACCGGCTGTGGGAGAGCTGGAACCGCGTGGCGGGCCATACCAATCCCACGTGGCCCAACCGCTCGTTCCCGTTCGCAAACGGCCAGGGACAGGCTGTCAGCGTGGCGGCCGCCAAGGCCAATCGTCCCTCGCTTCTCAACTATCAGTACGACGCCTACGCGACAGTATCCGGCGGTGCGCCGCCCCTCAACCTGGGCATCACGGGCGCCGCACCGAAAGTCACGCGGGCGTTCGCAACGGCGCCGCTCACGCTTGGCGGCGAACGTGTCGGCGTCAGCCTGACGCCCGCGGGTCCGCCGTCAGCAGCGCCACCGTCTGCCGAACGCGTGTTCGGCCTCTCATCGGCGTCCCGGCGGCTATACCTCGTGCTGGGGGACATCGCGGCACCGGCGGACGCGGCCTCGACCTACAACGTGTTTCTGGATCTGCCGGCGGGCGTGACCAACCCGGGCACAACCGACCCTCATTACGTGGGCACGCTGCACTTCTTTGGCGCCGCAGGGCACGAGCAGCACGGGCCGTCCAGTCACCGTATCGTGATGAACATCACGAACAAGGTGCGGCGGCTCCTGGCCAACCGCGCGCTCACGGCGACGCCCGCCGTGACGCTCGTCCGGCACGGCGACGCCGAAAGCGAGAAGCCAACCGTCGGTCAGGTTCTGCTCGTCGAAGCGTGATCGGGACATAATCGACAGATAGAGATGTGCATGAGGGGCACGCGCAGGCTCGTGGTCGCCATCCTGCTGACGACCGCGTGTTCCCACGGCGCCATGGCTCAGGACCCGGGCACGCTGGCCGCGTCGACGCCCGGCGTCATCACGCTTGGGGCGGGGCCCACCGAGGTCACCCTCGTTGGCGCGCCTGACAGCGGCGCCTCGGGTTCGGTTGCCGCCAGGCTGAAAAGCGTCGAAGCGGGCCGGCAGATTTACCTGACCTTCACGCGCGCCCAGGCGCCGGCCGCGCCGGGTATCACGTACAACGTCTACCTCGGCCTGCCCGCCAGTGCCGTGCCGCAGGGCACGTCCGATCCGCACTACGTCGGCACGCTGAATTTTTTCAACGCGACATCGGGCCGGCCGCTGGACATGTCACTGAACATCACGCCGCACGTGGGACGTCTGCTCGCCTCGAGCGAGATCGGCGCCGACGTCCGCGTCACGATCGTCCCCGCGGGCGAACCGTCTGCGGCGCCTCAGGTAGCCGGGATCCGGATTACGGCACGCTAGCAGGCTGCTGAGAGAACGCAGCCTGAACGCAAAACGCAAACGTAGAACGTAGCGCAGTTCAGCGTTCGATGTACGACGCGTCGAGTTGAGCGACTGACGAACACCCCAGCAGGTGAAGCGTGCGGTCGATGTCGGTACGCAGGATCGCGATGGCGCGATCGACACCGGGTCCGCCGGCCGCCCCCAGCGCCCACGCGTAGGCGCGCCCGACCAGCACGGCGCGGGCACCGAGACACAACGCTTTCACGATATCGCTGCCCCGCCGGATGCCGCCGTCGACCATCACCTCGACGCGGCCGTTGGCGGCGGCGATCACCTCGGGCAGGGCGCGAAGGCTGCCCGGAACACCGTCGAGCTGGCGGCCGCCGTGATTCGAGACGACGAGCGCGTCAGCCCCCGCATCGATCGCACACCGCGCATCGTCGGCCGTATGGATACCCTTGACCACGACCGGTCCTTTCCATGCGTCTCGAATCCAGGCGAAGTCGCTCCACGTGATGACGGTGCTGGCAAGCAACTCGCTGACATCGCTGCACGGCATCGCGCCGACGCCTGGAAGCTCGACGTTCGGGAAGACGCGCGGGGCGCCGTCGGCGACGTAGTTCATCAGCCAGCGCGGATGCGTGACGAACTGCCAGAGATGAGGCAGGCTGCCGCGCCAGTCGCCGGCGAGCAGCGGGCGGACGCCATTCCGGTAGTCGCGTTCGCGCATGCCGGACACCGGCGTATCGATGGTCACCACGAGCGCCGAATAGCCCGCGGCACGCGCGCGCGCGATGGCCGCTTCGGCGACGGCGCGGCCGCCCGGCACGTACAGCTGATACCAGAGCGGCCCCGACGCGTGCGCGCGGACTTCTTCAAGGCGCGTCCCGGAAAAGGTGGAAAGGACATAGGCGGTGCCGGCGGCACTCGCCGAGCGCGCGGCGACGGCTTCTCCGCGAGGGTAGAACATCCGGGAGAACCCGATCGGCGCCAGCAGAAACGGCAGCTCGAGCGTCGTGCCGAGCACCGTGGTACGCAGGTCGCACTCAGGCACCGCGATGCACTGGCGCGGGCGAAAGCGGATGTCGTGGAACGCGCGGCTGTTGTCCCGGAGCGTGAGCTCGTCTTCGGCGCCGCCGTCGATGTAGTCGAAGACGAGCTTTGGCAGCCGGCGCCTGGCCAGCCGCCGCAGATCGGCGATGTTGACGGCCGACGCTAACCCCAACGGATTTCTGAGCCGTGAAACCGAATCTGAATCCGGTAAACCTTCTTGATGCCGCACGTGATCAGCCCGGTCTGGAGATCGAAGCGCTCCGGGACGTCGACGCGATGGATATCCACGACGGCATGATATCCGCGCTCCGAGAACACATCGATCAGCATCGCGAGCGCCAGCGGGTCGTCGAGGACAGGATCTTCAGTATTGATCTGCGCGACGCCGGAGATGGCGTGACGCAGCACGATGGGCAGCACCTTTCGCTCGATGAACCTGATGACCTTCGCGAACAGGTCGCGATACTCCAGCTCGTACCCGTCGAGCCGCTTCACCAGCTCCTGGCGTGCGTGGACGATGATCTCGCTCGCGACCGGCACGCCTCTCATCCGCTCCAGTGTGCGGGGATCGAGCTCGAGCGTGCTCTGATACTGCAGCTCCTGCAGGATGTTCTGCTCGACCTTCTCGATGGGCCCCTGGGCGTTCACGAGGTGGTAGTGAAAGATCTCCTCGAGCGACTGCAGCGCGTCCCACGTCTGTTCCTTGAACAACTGGTATCGCCGGCGCGCCAGGGCTTCGTCGTGGTCGGTCGGCCGATCCTCGCTCAGCCGGCCCACGCCGGACGTGCGCACCTCGCTGTTGTGCGCCAGCGTTTCGCGGCCCCGCTTCAGCTGCCTGGCGATGGACTCCTTCTCCTCGACGAACAGCACCATGATGTGAATCGTGGGCTGGCGGAAGTGAATCGACAGCGGGGTGTTGAAGTACTGGCGCCGAAGCGCGTGCATCTGGTCGACCAGCAGCTTCAGGCACTCAACCTGCACCTTCGTGCGGGGAAACCCGTCGATGATGACGCCGTCGTGGTACTCGGGCTTGAGCAGCTCGCGAAGGAGAAGGCCGATGACCTCGCGATCGCCCACCATGTGGCCGGCGTCCTTCAGCGCCTTCGCCTCCGGCGAATCGAGCAGCGCGCTCATGACGATCGGCGCGCAGGTGAGGCTGCGGGCCTTGGCAATGAAGGCCGTATTGGTGCCCTTGCCGGCTCCGGGCGCGCCCCCGAGAAGGATGATCTCCTTGGGAAACCGGAGATACTCGCGGCCGAAATCGGCCTCGAGATCCTGCCAGACCGAATCGAAGATCAAGTGCGCGTCGTTGATGGCGAGATCCGGCCAGCGGGCTCTGAACTGAATCGGCAGTCGGTTGTGTCACTCGGTCATCCATCGATGTAAGCAGCCTCGCGTCCGACGGCCCGGCGGGGTCCGGCAGCCGCGTCCCACCTCACAGGATAGCAAGCGAAGCGGGGCCCGTGCTTGGGAATGGTGCCGCGGCCGGTCGGCCGGGGGACTGATTTGCCCGGCCCGCCGGGCGCCGATTCGTCTGGTGGCTCAGGAATGCGCGGTTTGGGCGCCGGGAAGGCGACCTGACTGTCGAGGGTGGCACCACGTCATGCAGCGGGTGCGCTGCACGACGCGGTGCTCCGATAACGAGCGCCGATCAACCCGTGATTCGAAGGCCGTTGGGTGCCGAGGGCGCCACCGGCCCCCAACTGGGTCACCGTGACGGTCTGACCGCCCACCGTCACCGTCGCGCTGCGCGACGATGTGGATGTGTTGGCCGTCGCGGTGACGGTCACCGTGCCGTTGCCCGAGCCGCTGCCGCCGCTCGTGATCGTCAGCCACGTCGCGCTGCTCGTCGCCGTCCACGTGCAGCCCGTTGCCACCGTCACGGTCACGGTGCCGTTGCCGCCGGCAGCCACGATGTTCGATCCCGCCGACAAGGCAACCGTGCACGACACGCCCAACTGCGTCACCGTCACCGTCTGCGTGCCGACGGTCACCGTCGCGCTGCGGGACGATGTGGAGGTATTGGCCGTCGCCGTGACGGTGACCGTGCCGTTGCCCGAGCCGCTGGCACCGCTCGCGATCGACAGCCACGACGAATTCTCCGACGCCGTCCACGCGCAGCCCGTTGCCGTCGTCACGGTCACAGTGCCATTGCCGCCGGCCGCCACAATGTTCGACCCCGCCGACAGCGCAATCGTGCACGAGACGCCCGACTGGGTCACCGTCACCGTCTGCCCGGCGACGGTCACCGTCGCGCTCCGGGAAGACGTGGAGGTATTGGCCGCCGCAGTGACCGTGACGGTGCCGTTGCCCGAACCGCTGCCGCCGGTCCCGATCGTCAGCCACGTCGCGCTGCTCGTCGCCGTCCACGTGCAGCCCGACGCGACCGTCACGCCCACCGAGCCGTTGCCGCCAGCGGCCACGATGTTCTGCGTCGACGGCGAGAGCGCCACGGAGCACCCCGCGCCCGACTGGGTGACCGTCACCGACTGGCCGCCCGAGGTCACTGTCGCACTCCGCGAGGCCGAACCCGTATTGGCCGCCGCCGTGACCGTGACCGTGCCGTTCCCGGAACCGCTGCCGCCGGTCATCGAGAGCCACGTTGGTTGTCCGACGCGGTCCACGTGCAGCCCGTTGGCGCTGTCATCGTCACGGTGCCGTTGCCGCCGCCGGCCACGATGTTCTGCGTCGCCGGCGAAAGCGCGAAGCTGCAGGGCACGCCCGCCTGGGTCACCGTGACCGCCTGGCCGCCCACGGTGACCGTGGCGCTGCGCGACACACTCGACGTGTTGGCCGTCGCGGTCAGCGTGACCGTGCCGTTCCCCGAGCCGCTCGCTCCGCCCGTGACGGTCAACCACCCCGCGTTGCTCGTCGCCGTCCACGCGCAGCCCGAACCGGCCGTCTCAGTAAGGGTGGCCGTCCCGCCGCCGACCGCCACACTCGTCGTCAGCGGAGACACCGAGAACGAGCACGTCGTCCCGTATGCGAACGAATCGACGGACATGGCGCTCGTGCCCCGTCCGCCGGGGCCGACCGCCGCGACATCCGCGGTGTAAACCGGTCCGGCGGCGAGAGGAGTGCCGAGTAGGGACGTAAAATTTACCGTGATCTTGCCCGTCCCGTCGGGGGTTGGCTTACCCAGGGACACGGTCTGAAAAGGCGCGGACGCGCCCGAAAGATAGAACTCGAGATCGTAACGAGTCACGAGCGGATTACCCGAGGCGTCGTTGTTATTGTGATCCGCTGATGCAGTAAAAGTCGCTGTAGTCGGGTTCATTACAGACTGCGCGCGCAACGGTGCGGCCACGCCGACGAGAACAAGTGCGGCCAGCGATCGAGTGAGCGCGGCGTAGCGACGACGTCCTGTGAGCAGCACTGAAAGACCCTTCCGCCTCGATTCGAAAACCGACTGACGCTGCGAGTTGCAACGCCGCGGGACCGAAGCCGGGCCTGCCCTGTGCACAAACGATGCCCGCAAGAACGGTTGAGTCTAGGTGAGGGATATGCGCTCGAAACTACGCGAATTACGCAGGCGCGATCGTCGTCGAAACGTTACGCCGCGCGGCCGGTTTCATGTTCCGCGCCCGAGTCACAATACTGGGGCGCAGCTCATCGGGATGCAGAAACGGCTCGAGTCGCCAGAGGCCCCCGAGGCGGTTCGGGCCTGGCTCAGTGAATGATCTCGCCGTCCGCGACTTCGTCGAAGCGTTCGAGGTGAGGCAGGTCGAGGGCGCGCACGGCCTTGATGGCCATCGCCAACGCCTCGTCCGCGCGCGTGCGCCTGGGGAGGCTTCGACGCGTCGCACGTAAAACGCGCAGGACCTGCGCCCGGTCGAACCGCTGCCCTTCGCAATGCTCGCAAAAGCTCATAGCCTGGAGTCTATACCGCTCCTGCGTGTGCATCTCAAACGAAATCTGGCGTCGGTCCGAGGGCTGGCAGAGGGGCGGCGCAAAATCGACGGGCCTGCGGAAATCTCCGTTATATCGGAGCGTGTATCGACGCGGCTCCGAAAACTCACACCGCCTTCGGGAGTGCCAAATCCCCTTGGCGGCGCCATGCGGCGCGTGAGACTTTCCGGCTCTGCGCCAGCGACATCGGAACGACCCGAGCACATTTCCGGCAATTGCCTCCAGCAACGTGTCGCTCTCCAGGACTGCAATTCCGGTACGAGTTCTGTGATCCCGCCTCGTTCGGGCGAACTGACTCGAACGGTCCAAGTGATACTGCTCAGGTCATTTGCGACCGTGCCGGCCGGGGCACGGTCCTTGCCCCTGTTGTCCAGCCAGAGGTGCAATGATGGAAACGTTCTTCGTGCGCAGGCAGATCGTCATTGGCGCGGTTCTGGCCGGATGCCTGGAACTCGGCCTGCTCCTCGTCAAAGCGATCGCCCACTGACCGTTCAACGTTCTTCGGGGCGGCCGCCGGCAGGGCGCCGTTGATGTTGCCCTGCACGGCGCGGCGCGCCTGGGACGCGTCCTCGGTCGTGTCGGCTTCGAGGGCCCGCTCCGCGCCAGGCGCGTTCCGCCGCGGGTAATTCGCACCCTCGCACGATACGACCGCGTTGTTCGTCTCAACGACGTGCGCGCCGCTCCTGAATCGACCCTGCCAGAAACGTTCGCCGCCCTCCGGACACCATTCCTGTAACAATCGTTACATCGTTTCTGTAAATATCGTGCAACACTTACCGATACGATAAGCAGCGCGGGCCGCCGGTCCCCTTCGAACGGCTCGGCCCTCTCTGGGAGGTCGAGGATGAAACGGATTGGGGTTCTCTCGGCGGCGTGCCTCGGCCTGCTGGCCGGAGCCGGCACCCTCAACGGCGGTCAACCACTCACCCTTCAAGTGTCGCCCGTCATGACGGCGGCGCCCGCGGTCATCAGCGTGCGCGCCGTGATCGAGGCCAGCGACGAAAACCGGGCGCTCGAAGTCGTGGCGCAATCGTCCGACTTCTTCCGGGGCAGCCGCATCGAGCTTGACGGCCGCGACGCGCCGCCGCTGTCGGTCTTTCAGTATTCGAACCTGCCGCCCGGCCTGTACGAGGTCAGCGCGTTCCTGATTGGGACGGGCGGCCAGCGTGCCGCCGTGTCGAAGATTGTCAAGGTCGTGCCGAGAACAGGCTCCTGATTCCCGGCGCGGCATGCTACGATCCCGCGTCATTCGTCAGCAGTTGCAGGAGTTGTGCATGAATTCGCGGACTTGCGTTCCGGTCTGGGCCGTCACCGCTCTGATGCTCGCTGTCGCCGCACCTGGGGAGGCGCAGTCGCAAGCGCCGGCCGCAGCGGTCACGTTCAGCAAAGACGTCCTGCCCATCCTCCAGAAGAACTGCCAGAGTTGCCATCGCCCAGGGGAAATCGGGCCCATGCCGCTGCTGTCGTACGCGCAGGCACGGCCCTTCGCGCGGGCCATCAAGTCGGCGACGCAGTCGAAGAAGATGCCGCCGTGGTTCGCGGACTCGAGCGTGCAGCACTACGCCAACGACATGGCGCTCTCGACGGCCGACATCGACACGCTTGCCGCGTGGGTGGACAACGGCGCGCCGGAGGGCGACCCAAAGGACGCGCCGCCGGCCCGGCAGTTCGTGGACGGCTGGAACATCGGTGCGCCCGACAAAGTCATCGAGATGCCGGAGCCGTACCGAGTGCCGGCCACCGGCACGATCGAATACACCTACGTGATTCTCCCGACGCATTTCACCGAAGACACCTGGGTGCAGGCGCTCGAAGTGCGGCCAGGCAATCGAGCGCTGATGCACCACGCCGTGCTCTACGCGCGGACGCCGGAGTCCAAGTGGCTGCGCGAATATCCCGTCGGCGTGCCATTCGTCCCGGCGCCGCGGCCGGGGACGAAACAGCGGTCGAGCGACGGCGATCGAACGTCCGAAGGCTCGCTCGCCGATGAATGGCTCGTCGGCTACGTTCCCGGGGCTCCGCCGTACACGCTGCCTCCGAGCACCGCATTTCTGGTAAAGGCCGGTTCGGATTTCGTCCTCCAACTGCACTACACGGCCAACGGAACAGCCGGATCCGACCAGTCGCGGATTGGCATGGTGCTGTCGAAAGAGCCGCCAACTAAACGCGCGTTCATCGGCCTCGTGAACGATGGCTCCTTCGTGATCCCGCCGGGCGATCCGAGCTACGAGGCTCGCGCGGCGGTGACGCTCGCAACCGATGTCGAATTGCTGTCGGCCGGCCCGCACATGCACCTGCGCGGCAAGGCGATGGATCTTCGCGCCGTGTATCCGGACGGCCGCGCGGAAATGCTCTTCCACGTGCCCCGGTATGACTTCAACTGGCAGCAGATCTTTGCCTTTGACGCCGCCAGACGCGCCCCGCGCGGCACCAGGCTCGAGGTCGTCGGCGTGTGGGACAACTCGCCCGCCAACCGTTTCAATCCCGATCCGCGCGCCGAAGTGCACTGGGGCGATCAGAGCTGGGAAGAGATGCTGCTCAGCATCGTGACGATGTCGATCGATCCGAAGACCGACGTCAACAAGCTGTTCGAGCGGCCGAAGAAAAAGGTCGAGGGCGAAGGCGCGCATTAATCCGGGCTGGGCGGGCCAGGAGCTCGTGCCGGAAACACGGCGAGAGTGTCGACCAGGGCCAGGGGGCGATATGCGAATGTGGTCGGCGGTGCTTGGTTTTGTGGCCCTCGGCGGCGTCCTCACAGCGCAGAAGACGCCGGCCCCTGAAAAGTCCAACATGGAGCTCGTCGGCTGGAGCGATCTCCAGGGACGCAGCGCCTATCAGCCGCTCGTGCACAAGCAGGGCGATCGTTTCATCGCCTACATCGGCCATCATGGCGCCGCCGTGCTCAATCCCCTCACCGGCAAGTCGGAAGACAACGGCACCTCGATCCTCGACGTCACCAACCCGAAGCAGCCGAAGTACCTCGCCCATATCCCCGGCGCGGTCGGACAGGCCGAGGCCGGCGGCGCGCAGATGGTCCGCGTCTGCGACGGCAGCTCGCTGCCGCGCGCCGATCGCAGCAAGGTCTACCTGCTGCGGAGTTTCGGCGGCCAGTCCCACGAAGTCTGGGACGTCACCCAACCGTCGGCGCCGAGCCGCATCACGGTCGTCGTCAGCGGATTGCGCGACACGCACAAAAGCTGGTGGGAATGCGACACGGGGATCGCGTACATCGTGGGCGGCGCACCGGACTGGCGCACGCGCCGGATGACGATGATTTACGATCTGGGTGATCCGTCGAAGCCGGAGTTCATCCGCAACTTCGGGTTGCCGGGCCAGCAGCCCGGCGCCACGGGTCCAGTCCCCACGGATCTGCACGGCCCGATTTCGACCGGACCGCGCGGCAACCGCGTCTACTTCGGCTACGGCACCGGCGGCAACGGCGTCCTGCAGATCGTCGACCGCAACAAACTTCTGAATGGGCCCAAAGAGCCCACCGACGTGAATCTCACGTACCCGCAGGTCGCCCGTATCGACCTGCCGGCCGATGCAGGCGCGCACACCGCATTCCCGATGCTCGGGATGCAGCTCGGCGAGTTCGCGAATCAGAAGCTGCGGCCAGGCACCGCTGCGGCCGCCGGCATCGAACACGACCACGACGGCGCCGCCCCTGTGAGAACACAGGCCGGCCGCGACTTCATCGCGGTCGTCGGCGAATCGCTGGCCAATGAATGTTTCGAAAACCGGCAGCTCGTCAGGATGGTGGACGTCACGGTGGAGTCGAAGCCGTTTGGCGTCTCCACCTGGACGGTCCCCGAAGCCAGCGGTCACTTCTGCGACCGCGGCGGCCGTTTCGGCACGCACTCGTCCAACGAGAACATGACGCCGATCTACTACAACCGCGTGCTGTTCATCGCCCACTTCAACGCCGGCGTGCGCGCGCTCGACGTCCGCGATCCGTTCAACCCGAAAGAAATCGGGTTTTATATCCCCGCGATCACGGACAAGACCGACAAGCGTTGCGTCGGCACGGGCGCGGCCGAGAAATGCAAGGTCGCAATTCAAACCAACAACGTGGACGTGGACGACCGCGGGTACATCTACATCGCCGATCGGGCCAACACCGGCCTGCACATCCTCGAGCTCTCCGGCCCGGCACGTAAGGCCGCTAACTTTCAATGAAACACCCGATCCTCACGAAGCCACGAAGAGCGCGAGGAACTTCCAGGATCTGATCCGGTGAACTTCGTGTCCTTCGTGACATCGTGATGAAAGGACAGCGCAAGTGAAATCGATTTCGCTCGTGATGGTCACCTGCCTGCTCTCGATCCCCGCCTCGCTCGGCGCCCAGGCGGGCGCGAAGAACGGCGAGTGGCGAAGCTACGGCGGCGACACCGGCAGCACGCGGTATTCCCCGCTTGACCAGATCAACGCGGCCAATTTCAGCAAGCTCGAGGTGGCCTGGCGATTCAAGACCGACAGCCTGGGCCCGCGCCCGGAGTATCAATACGAGGGCACGCCGCTTTTCGCGAACGGCGTCCTCTACGCCACCGCCGGCAGCCGCCGCGCAGTCGTGGCGCTCGATCCGGCCACCGGGGAACAGCTCTGGATGCACAGCGAACGGGAAGGGCCGCGCGGGGCCGCCGCACCGCGTCAGCTATCGGGCCGGGGCCTGGCGTACTGGACCGACGGGCGCGACGAACGCATCCTGTACGTGACGCCCGGATACCGTCTCGTGGCGCTCGACGCGAAGACCGGCGCGCTCGCCGCCGGCTTCGGCGTCAACGGCATCGTGGACCTGAAGCTGGACGATGACCAGTCGATCGATCCCCTGAATGGCGACATCGGGCTTCATGCCACGCCCATGGTCGCGCGCAACGTCGTCATCGTCGGCGCCGCCGGCAAGACCGGAGCAAACCCGAAGAGCTTTCAGAATGTGAAAGGGTACGTTCGAGGTTTCGATGTGAAGACAGGCCGGCGCCTGTGGATTTTCCACACGATTCCGCAGCAGGGCGAGTTCGGCAACGAGACGTGGGAAAAAGAGTCCTGGGTTTACACGGGCAATACCGGCGTCTGGGGACAGATCTCGATCGACGAGGAACTCGGCCTCGCGTACCTGCCCGTCGAGATGCCGACCGGTGACTATTACGGAGGCCATCGCCCCGGAAACGGACTGTTCGGCGAGAGCCTCGTCGCGGTCGATCTGCAAACCGGCAAGAGAAAGTGGCATTACCAGCTCGTCCACCACGGAATCTGGGACATGGACATTCCCTGCGCGCCGATTCTCACGGACATCACTGTGAACGGTCGCGTGGTGAAAGCAGTCGCCCAGCCAACCAAGCAAGGCGTGCTGTACGTATTCGACCGCGTCACGGGCCAGCCGATCTGGCCTATCGAAGAGAAGCCGGTCCCGAAGGGCGACGTGCCTGGCGAATGGTACGCGCCGACGCAGCCGTTTCCCACGAAACCCCCACCGTACGAACGCACCAGTGTTTCCCTCGACGACTTGATCGACTTCACGCCGGAACTTCACGCGGAAGCGGTCGAACTGGCGAAGAAATACGCGATGGGGCCGATGTTCACGCCGCCGGTCGTCAGCAAGATCGAAGGTCCGCTGGCCTTGCTCACGCGGGCGCTCGCGGGTACGAACTGGAAAGGCGGCTCGTACGATCCCGAGACGCACCTGGCATACGTCTACTCCACCGGCGCAATCGGGACCATGGGGCTGGTGCCACCGCCGGCCGGGTTCTCCGACATGCGGTACATCTCCGGGAACGCGATCGCGGGCGCCCGCCTGACCGGCGGCAGCGGATCGTCGGCAGGTGGCGGACGGACTGTTGCCGGAGGCGGCGCGGCAGCCGCAGCCGCGGCGGAAGATGCCGGCGGCGGGCTGAGCGTGCGCGGGCTTCCGCTCGGCAAGCCGCCCTACGGCAGGATCAGCGCCATCGATCTCGACAAGGGCGAGATTCGCTGGCAGATCGCCCACGGCGAGACACCCGACAACGTCAAGGAACATCCGGCGCTCAAGGGCCTCACGATCCCCCGCACGGGCCAGGGCGGCATGGCCGCCACGCTTGTCACGAAGACGCTGCTGATTTCAGGCGAACCGCGTCCGACGACGACGTCGACCGGAAGACGAGGGGCGATGCTTCGCGCGTACGACAAGGCGACCGGCAAGGACGTCGGGGCCGTCTACATGCCGGCGCCCGAAAGCGGCGCCCCGATGACCTACATGCTCGGCGGCAAGCAGTACATCGTGCTGGCCGTCAGCGGCGGCGCGTATTCAGGCGAACTGCTGGCGTTCAGGTTGCCGGATTAAGAACCCGTAACGGCGGGACGGTTTTTCGCGATGCTAGAATGGTCGGCCGGAGTGGATAGCTGGCTACCAGGAGGGCAGGCGTGCGTGAACTGTTCGTGAGAGCGCTTTTCGCCGGATTGCTGCTGGCGCCCCTCGCCGGCCTGCGTATCGCCGCTCAGGGCAACCCGGACGCGGCCAAACTCCAGAACCCGGTGCCCTCGTCACCGGAGTCGATCGCGGCGGGCAAGCAGGCGTATACGCGATACTGCGCAAACTGCCACGGCCTGAATGCCGAAGGGAGTCCCGGCAACGACCTGACGCCGGAAGCGCCTGACCTCACAGACAAACAATGGAAGCACGGATCGACCGACGGCGAGATCTTCAGCTCGATCAAGAACGGCATCGGGCCCGAGTTCAACATGGGCGCGTTCGGCGATCAGTTGAAGGATGAGGACGTCTGGAAGGTCGTGAACTACCTGCGGAGTCTCGCGAAGAAATAGGGCGCTCGAAAGTAGAGGTTGGAGGTTAGAGGGTGGAGGCCAGGGACGTTCTACCCTCCGAACTTCACCCCAACCTCCAACCCTCCAACCTCTACCCTCTAACGTCTAACCTCTTCTTCTACTTCTACTTCGACGTCGGCGACGGCCGCACCTGGAACTTCACGAGCTTGCTGGTGTCGCCCTTTCCGCCTTCGCCGTGGAACGGCGCGCGGGTCGAGAGCGAGGTATAGATGGCCTTGCCCTTCCAGCCTGCGTTCGGATCGTCAATGCGCCCGTCCATACCTTTCGCGAAGAAGCCCATCGGATACGGCACTCGCAACGTCAGGAACTTGCCGTCGACCAATGCGAGCAGCGCCTCGGACTCGTTGCCCGTGGCAATCGGGACATCCTTCCCAACGCCGAGCATGTCGAACTGGTCGACGAAGTTGTAGTAGAGCGAATCCGCACTCGCCGAGTCGACGGCGCCCTTGTAGTTCGGCCCGGGCGCGGCATACAGCTTCCATCCCTCGGGACAGTGCGATCCGGTCGCCGTCGGGCCGTTCAGCGGCCCTTTGCAGAGGCGACGGTCGAGGCTCGCGAGTTGACCGCTGGACAGCACCGTCCAGACGACGCCCTTGCTGTCGACGTCCATTCCACGAGGCGCAAAGCCAGACCCGGACGCTTTCGGATTGTTGAACGGCACCTCGTAGTACTCGGAGAGCGCCGTTTCCGGCGGATTGGTTCCGGGAATCAGTCGCATGAGGCCGCCGGGCATACCCTGCACGGTTCCCCAGACCGATCCGTCGGGTGCGGGCGACACGCCATAGAACGTGCCGTTGATCCGGTGGTCCTTCGTCGGATCGATCGGCTGGTCGGGCTCCGTATAGGCATCCCTCTTCCCGTTGCCGTTGGTGTCGAGGATGAACGCCGTCCAGCCCTGCGCCTTCTGCTCGTCGTGCGTCTTGTCCCAGATCTTCGTGTCGAACCAGCCCTCGACACCGGCTGGGCCGAAGGAGGACCACAAGACGTCGTTGTTGTCGAGATTCACGTGACCGGAGCTGAAGCAGGTGTCGATGGGCGTGGTCTGCTTCGTCTTCGGATCGGTACAGCTCGAGCTGCCGGCCACTGGCCATGAGCGGAAAGGCCTTGGCTGACGGATGATCCGATCCGGCCTGGCACCACGGCAGCGTCGCGTTCTGGCGGATTCGCGATGCCGCCCAGATCCGGCCCTGGCGATCCATCGCGAAGCTGTGCGTGCTGGTCTGGCTGTTCCAGATGGTCTCCTCGCCCCAGTACGGCGACGGTTGCGGCGGCGGCGTGTTGGCGGCGCTCGGCGTCTTCGGATCGCGCACCGTCAATTTCACCTGACCAGCGACATGGCGTGTCGGGTCGACCGTCGGCATGTAGTCGGCGCTCTCTTCGAGCGCGCCGTAAATGGGGCCGTTGGCGTTCACGGTCGGATTGCGTTTGTCTGTCGAGATCTCGTCGTGCGCATAGGTCTTCGCGTCGGCCCAGTCCCACATCGTGATGACAACGTTGCGCTCTCTCCCTTGCGGACGCGCGGGCGCGGCGGTCGGCAGTTCGCCGCCCGTCACCCGATCGGTCCAGTTCGCGTACATCCCGATTGCGCGCAAGCGGCCGACCTGGCTGAATCGGTTGTTCATCCCTCCGCCAGCCTGCCCGGCCTGAAGGCGCTTCTCCCAGGCCTCGGGCGTCTTCATGCCTGCGTAAAACGGATGCAGCTCGCGCGTGGCCTTGCTGCCCAACTGATGACAGCCGCTGCAGCCGTCGGTGTTGACGACGTTGCGGATCCATTCACCCTGGCTCTTGATGCTGGGAGAAATCCCGTTGCCTTGCGGTCCGGTGCCCGGAAAATCAGACTTGGGCGGAACCTCGAGCAGTGAGAACCAATACTGCGCGGGGTAGTAGGCCGCCGCCGCTCTCGCGTTCGGCGCCGCCACGGCTTTCAAGTTCACCTTCTGGCCAGGCGTCGCTTTCACTTTCTGAGAGTCGACGAGCCCGTAGCCGCGGACCCAGACGTCGTAATTGCCCTTTGGCAGGTCCGGCACCAGATATCGCCCCTGGTCGTCGGTGACGACGCTCTTGATCAGCCGGGTTGGCGTATCCCTCGTTTCTGCAATCACCCAGACGCCAGCTTCCGGCCCTTTTGCTCCGGTGACAACGCCGCCGATGTCGTCCGCGTCGACGGCAACCGTTCCGGCAGGAGCCTGACCGGCGCGCAGGACGGTGAGCGAAGCCGCCGCCAGCAGGGCAAACGCGGCAGCCACGGCCCGTGAAAACAAAGTCCTCTTGGTCATGTGGGATCTCCTTCGGCGAATGACGCGTCGTGCGCGAACCACCACTGTCGAGACGAGGCGATAATAGAAATGGCCAGCCTCTGTACGAGGACGATGAGGACGGTAACCCCGGCGAAATGACTTGTCAACTGCGACCAGGGCGCATGTTCCAGACGTTGCAGCGCTTCTCTCGGGTTCCCGGGGCCTGGTGGCTGGTCCTGATCCTGTCGTCCGTCCCTCGTCCCTTGTCCCTGGGGGCGAGCACGCACGGACAAAGCACCAAGGACCTGGGACGGACCGAGGACCTGGGACGGACCAAGTACCAAGCCCCAGGCACCAGGAACCAACCAAGCCCGGCCGTGGCGCCGGCGCGGATGCAGCGCATCCGGCAACGGGGTGCCCTCGTCTGCGGCGTAGCGCCCGGGGTGGCGGGCTTCGCGCAAGTGGACGGGCAGGGCCGCTATCGCGGTCTCGACGTCGACGTCTGCCGGGCGGTCGCCGCAGCGATCTTCGGCACGCCAGACAAGGTCCGCTACTCGCTCGCGTCATCGGTCGACCAGTTACAACGCGGCTCTGACGTCGACCTCGTATCGCGCCGGCTGACGTGGTCGCTTCAGCGGGAAGGTATGGGACTGCTGTTCGGACCCGTCATCTTTTACGACGGCCAGGGCTTCATGGTCCCGGCCAGGCTCCCCACGCAGCAGGTGCGTCAACTCTCGAATGCCCCGGTCTGCGTCGTCTCCGGGGGCTTGAACGAGTCCAATCTGACGGCTTACTTCCGGGCGCACCAGCTCACGCTGGAGAAACGACGGATTCAACCTGCGCAGGCGGAAGCGGAGCTCTCGGCCGGGCGCTGTGCCGCCTTCACCGCCGACGTCTCGGAGCTCGGATCCTTGCGGAGTGCGATGCGGAAGCCCGGCGACTTCCGGATTCTGCCGGAGCAAATCTCGAAGGAGCCGCTCGCGCAGCTCGTGCGCGACACGGACGTCGATTTGTTCAACGTGCTGCGCTGGACGATTTTCGCGATGATCAACGCGGAAGAGCTCGGCGTCACGTCCGCAAACGTGGCACAGATGGCGAAGAGCGGCGGACCCGGATGTGCGGCGGCTGCTCGGCGTCACGCCTGGCAACGGCAAGGCGCTGGGACTGGACGAAGCGTGGGCCTACAACGTCGTCAAGACCGTCGGCAACTACGGCGAGGTCTACGAGCGGAACGTCGGGATGGGAAGCGCCGTCAAACTGCCGCGAGGCGTCAACGCGTTGGGGTCGGCGGGCGGTTTGATGTTCGCGCCACCCTTGCGATGACCCACGCCACCAGGCATCCGACCAGGATGATCCCCGTCTTCGTGTACGGCTGCGTATCGGAGCCGCCCAGGCCGGCGGCCAGGACTTCCGCTGAGACGACCGGCTCCAACTTCACGTCGAGCTCAATCGCGCCTTGCGCCTTGCGTGGCATTCGCGTGATCGTCGCCCGTTTGTAGCCGGCGACGTTGACGGTGATCACGAACGAGTTGACGTCGATCTGCTCGCCGATCTCCTTGATCGCCGTCCCGACGTCGGGGGTTCTGAAGTGACCGGGCTTGTCGTTGGTGAAGGGAAAACTGAGGCCGGTCGCTTTGTCCGTGAGCAGGAAGTACACGGAGTCGGTGACCGAACGGCCGGTCTGGCTGTCCTTGATCCGTCCGAAATACACGAGATCGATCTTGCTGTTCTTCGCGGGGGCGAAAAACTCCTCCCCGTTTGCCCAGGCGGCGGGTGCCAGAGCCCCGATCAACCCAAGGATGGCGAACCCTAGAATGGCGACCTGGCGGAATGCCGAGTCTCGTTTCATCACGGCCTCCAGCGTCAATCCTACACGAACCAGCGCCGTTCGTAGATCAGCAGCAGGATGACGATGATGAGCGGCACGGCCCAGGCCCAACCCGGACGCAGCCGTTCAGCCAATCGACGCGGGACCGCCAGCGCCACCGCCGCGCTGACGGCCGCGGCCGCGGTGACCCACCCGTACCACAGGATGGCGGGACCGTCCTGAGGCGTGATCCTGAGATGAAACCTGCGCGGGTCGGGATAGTACCCGAAACGGCGCCCAGTCCATGTAGAAGCACGTGAGGTACACGATGCCAAAGAGCATCGAAAAGATCTCGATCGACGGGCGTCTCTGTGAAGCACTCACGGCAGGAGTCCTTTGATGTTGTTCAGCACGTGTCCGACGAGGAAGCTCCACCAGACGATGAATGCCAGCAGCCATGTCAGGTACCGGCGTGCGGTTGCCTGCTCGGGCACGAGAGGCGCTTTCCAGAAAAGCCAGTAGGTCGGCAGCAGCCCGAGCCCGATCGCGACCAGATGCTCTTTGATTTCGAAGACGCCGTTGGCCGCGCGCAGCTGCAGGTCCTCGAGGGCCGTGCGAACGTCAAGCCGGTATTGCGGATACAGGAGCGCGCCGCCGATCGCCGTGACGACAAACAGGACGACGATGGCCGTCGCATACGCGCTGCTGTCCACGCTCCTGAACCGGTCCGCAAAGGACAGCGTCCCGGCACCTCCCCGCCTGGGGACCACGCTCCACGCCTGGTGCGTGATGGCGCCGAGCAGGGCGACCGCCAGCAACCCGTGAACGATCAGCAGCGCGACAATCATGAATTCAGCACCTCGCGTGCGGCTCGTTCGCCGGACTGCAGGGCGCCCTCCATCCATCCGGTCCAGGACGAGGTGTGCTCGCCCGCGAAGTGGATGCCGTTTTCCGGGCGAGCGATCGCCGGCATGAGTGTACTCATCTCGCCCGGCTTGAACACGGGGAATGCGCCGCGTGACCAGGGGTCGAGGGCCCATCGCTGGACGAAGCCCTTCTCGAACTCGGAGCGAATGGCCGGAAACGCATCGGCGACCAGGCCGATCCCGAACGTGAGACTGTCCTGAGGGGTCATGTCCAGGACGGCCCGGCCGACGCCGCCGCCAAATGACGCGCCGAGGATACCGCGCCGGCTGGTGACCTGGTCGAAGGTCGAGTCCCACACTTCCGTCGCGCGATCGGTCCGGGCCGACCCGCTCAGGTCGGCGGATCGCCAGAAGCGGCTGCGCGCCTGCAGCAGGACCCGCGTGCCCGCATAGTAGGACAGCTGCGCGATGGCCTGCTCCTTCGACCTGGACAGACGCGGACGGATCTCGATATCCCTCAACGTCGTGAACGGAATCGCGAAAACGACGCGACTGGCCGCCAGGCGCTCGACGCGATCGTCCGCCCGGGTACTCGACGCGGAAGCCGGCCGCGGCCTCGCGAGTCACTCTGACGACGGGCGCATTGTAGCGAACGACGTTTCCCAGCGCCGACGCCATGGCGCGCGGCAGCAGATCCATCCCGCCGGCAATCTTGTAGCGCTGGGTGGAACGGCGAAGCATCGCAAATTGCCGGAGCACGTACAACGCCGACAGATCGGTGGCGTCACCGCCAACCGTCATCTGCGTGATCGTCCCGGGTGAGGCACCGCGCGATCGCAGGTAATCCGGCCAGCTGATCCGATCGTACGAGCGCCATCGCGCGTACGAATCGGGGGTCGCAGCCGGTTCCGCAAGATCGTCCGGCAGGACACCGATGTAGCGATCGAGCAGCGCCGCCTGATCCGCGCCGTGGGCCTCGGTGGCTGTCGATGCCTTGCCCTGGATGGCCACGACCGGAGATCCCTGCGACGATGCGAACGGCGTCAGCGTGAGGCCGAACGATCGGACGGCCCGCAGCACCGCCTGATGGACGCCGGCGATGCGGATCGGCCCGGCCTCGGCGTGCAGGCCGTCGTCGAACGGCGAGCGCACCGTCAGCACACGGCCGCCGGCACGTTCGCGCGCTTCGAGAACGACGACCTCCCGTCCTGCCCGTCGCAGGAGGTCAGCCGCGCGCAGCCCGGCGAGGCCGGCGCCGACGACGACGACAGCGTTTCCGGGGCTTCTCTTGTTCGCGGCGTCCGGCTGGGCAGCCCGTTGCAGCAGCGACGGCACGGCGGGAACCGCCAGGGCGGAGAGCTCGAGAAATCGTCGACGAGTAACGTCTCGCCCCATTTTTTGAACCAGCCGCGGAACCGCCATTCTAGCAGGCCGCTGAACAGACGACTCCGAACGCAGAACGGAGAATGCAGAACGTGGAAACGTGCGGGCTTGACGCCGATGAGCCGGCACGCAACACTGGGCTTCTTTTCATGCGTTTCAGGGTCGTACTCGCACTGGCAATCGGCCTGGCGTCATCGTTGACCGCGCTGTTGCTCGCGCAGCGGGGCGGCGGGATGTTTCTCGGATCGACCGAGGACGCGGCCATCCGGTACGGAAGCGCACCGCTCGACAATCCCGTTGTCGCAGTCAACGAGAAACTCAAGGACGGCACCATTCGTCTCGCGCTCGACGGCCGCGGCGGGTATCTGCAGTCGGCGCTGCAGGCGCTCGACATCCCGGTCGAGTCGCAGATGCTCGTGTTCTCGGCAACCAGCCTGCAGGCCCGGCTGATCAATCCGGGCAATCCACGGGCTCTCTTCTTCAACGACCGCGTCGTCCTCGGGTACGTCCGCAACGGGGAGATTCTCGAAGTGGCCGCGCAGGACGCCACTGAGGGCATCGTCTTCTACACGCTCGAGCAGAAAGCGGCGGCCGCGCCCCAATTTCAGCGCGTGACCACCTGCCTCGGCTGCCACCTGACCGCCGACACGCTGGGCGTACCGGGTCTGCTGATGTTCAGCACGACGCCGGCCTCCGACATCCGGCCGGCGAGGTCGATCGCCATGGATCACCGGATGCCGCTCAAGGAACGCTGGGGCGGTTGGTTCGTGACCGGCAGCAGCGGGATGGCCGAGCATATCGGCAACAGAGTGCCCGCGCTCGATGGCCAGCCGACTCGCGAGCTCGCCTCGGCGAGCGGACTCTTCGAGCCGGACGGCTTCCGCGCTACGACGAGCGACATCGCCGCGCTGATGGTGTTCTCGCACCAGACCTACATGACCAACCTGATTACGCGCGCGGGATGGGAGGCGCGCGCCGGGGATCCGAGGCTGCACCCGCCGTTCGTGGCCGAGCCTGGAGAGGACGCCCGGCTCGCCGCGGTCATGAACGGCGTCGCGAACGAAGTGGTCGACTACATGCTGTTCATCGATGAAACGACGCTGACGGACCCTGTCCGTGGCGGCGCGGGTTTCGCCGAACGATTTTCGGCATCGGGCCCCAGGGACAAAAAGGGACGATCCCTGCACGAGCTCGATCTCAACCGCCGTCTGATGAAATACCCCTGCAGTTACCTGATTTACTCAACGGCTTTCGATCAACTGCCACCCGGCGCCAAGGACCCCATCTACAGACGGATGTGGCAGATCCTGTCCGGAAGCGAACGGCAGCCGCGCTACAAGTCGGCGTTGTCGCTGGCGGATCGGCGCGCGATCGTCGAGATCCTGCGCGACACGAAGCCGGGGCTGCCGTCGTACTTCGGAGACGTCACGAGGTAGACGTGAGGTGGCGCCCCCTGGCCCTTCCACCCCAAAATTTTCTCAACAGAGTAGACGTCGTGATTTTCGTGCCTTCGTGATGAAGGCGTCGGCGATTCGCAGACTCCCTAGTCTTCGGTTGGTTTTTCGATCGAGTCGATCACCACGACCTCGACCGGCCCTTTCGTCGATTCGAGCTTCAGCCCCAGCTGCTCCTGGAGCGCGGTGAAGAGCGACGGCGCGTTGGGATCGGCTGCTGGCGGATCGGTGCCCGGCGGCGGCGCTCCGCGCTGTTCCGCCGCGAAGTGAAGCTCGAATTCCCAATTGCCCGTGAGCCCCGTGCGATCGACGACCATGCGGCCTGTCTGACCGCCCAGCATCGTCGTGATCTGGGAAATCGGAAAGCCGCCGAAGCGAATCAGGCCGGGGGTGCCCATGATGCTGCACGGCACGATCCCGGCCGGCGGAATCGGCGGCGGCCCTTGCGGCGGCGGCTGGCCGCGGCGACCGCGATCCGAGCAATCGGCAGTCGAGGGCTTGAGTCCCGGACCAGGTCCCGCACCTGGCCTGGCAAGAACGAGCGCGTAGATGTCCATCTCCCGCGTCTCGTGATGCACCCTCAGCTTGAAACGATCGGCCAACAGCGTCCGCATCGCGAGCTGGATTGGGTCGGGCCCCTGACCGGGCGCCGGGAATTCCGGGTTGCCTTCGAGCTTGGCGACCATGTCGAAGCGGTCGCTCGAGATCCACGACGGCCCGCCGGTCAGCTGGAACTGTGCGAGCTGATACGCAAAGGTGATGAGGAATCGCGCTGGCAGGTTGGTGACGGTGACGCGGCCGCCCGGCTGGCGCCTGATGAGCTGGTTGTTCTCGCCCGACTTGTTGATCTTGATGGTTGCCACCTCGAACGATGGCGGCGGAGCCTCCTGCGCGACCACAACTGCCGCTGCGCCCGCGATGCACAACACGAGCGTCGATTTCTTCATTCGCTTGTTCATCCGCGTCTCCCAGGACTTTTGACGTGCGGCGTCCGTCATTCGGCCGGGCGTCGCACTACCTACGCCCTACGTCGGGACGTGGATCGGCGACGAACCCGTCGCGGTTCGGCATCCGGATTTTCGGCAGGCTCTTCGCGTCCATCACGCTGTCGTCGGGGATGATGCCATTGATGTTCAGAATGTATGCGGTGACCGCGTATACCTCCGGCGGCTTCAGCAGACCGGGCTCGTCGAACGGCATCGCGCGGTTGATGTAGTCCCACATCGTCGTCGCATACGGCCAGAAGCTGCCGACGGTTTTGAGCGGCCGCGGCGTGGCGAGCGTGCCGCGCCCGCCGACGAGCGCCGGCCCGACATCGCCCTGGGCCTTCTCGCCGTGACACTTGGAACACCGCAGCGCGAACACGCCGCGGCCCGCCGAGACTGACCCCGATCCTTCAGGCAGGCCGCCTCCGTCAGGCGCGATGGCCGCACCCAGGTTGCGAATCTCGTCCGCGCGTGGCCGGCCGTCCGATGTCCGGCGCCGGCGATTGCGCCGCGACCGCGACGGCGCCCGCCAGCGCGATCGCCAGAACACTAAATCGCCGCATTGCTCACGGTCCCGTCGGCCTTCACGTGCCAGGTACTTGATGCCGTTGAAGTGATAGATGGAGTTCATGCCGCGCACGGCGACGAGCGCTTCGCGCGTCGGCTGGACGTAGCCGCTTTCGTCGATGGCCCGCGAGGCCATCGCAGCCGGCTTGCCATCGAAGCGCCAGGCCAGGCGGAAACGCGTAAAGGCGATGGGCAACCGCGGTTCGTGCAGCTGGGCGGCCGTCCAGGTCCGTCCGCCGTTGGTGGTGATCTCGACGCGCTCGATCCGCCCGCGCCCCGACCACGCGAGGCCGGTCAGTTCGTAGACGCCCGGGCCGGGCAACGTCTGACCGCCCGACGGAAACGTGATGACCGACTTCGCTTCCATCTGATAGGTGAAGATACGCGCCTTGCCGTCGGGCATCAGGTCCGAGTACTTCGACGTCTCATCCCTGCGCCATGTACGCCTGATCGGTGAGCTTCAGGCTGTGCAGCCACTTCACGTTCGTGTTGCCTTCCCACCCGGGAATGATCAGGCGCAGCGGGTAACCCTGCGCGGGGCGAATCGCTTCGCCGTTCTGCCCGTACGCGAGCAGGATGTCCTTCATCGCCTTCTCGAGCGGGATGCTGCGCTCCATCCGGCAGGCATCGGCGCCTTCCGCAATCACCCATGCCGCGCCGGGACGCACGCCCGCACGGGCCAGAACGAGAGACAGCGGCACGCCGGTCCACTCGCTGCAGCTGACGAGGCCGTAGCTTCGCTGCACGTCGGGCCCCGTGGTCGCCGCCCATTCACCCGCGCTGTTGCCGCCGCATTCGAGCACCAGCGTTCGCGTCACCGAGGGCAGGCGTTTGATCTCGGCCATCGACAGGGAGATCGGACGCTCCACCATGCCGTGAATCACCAGCCGATGCTGCGCCGGATCGATCGTGGGGATCCCCGCGTGATGCCGTTCGTAGTGCAGAGAAGACGGCGTCAGCGTGCCGACCGAGTCCTGCAGCGGCGTGAAACTGGAACCTGTCTCCGGCGTTCTCGAGTCGCGGCGCCAGCGAACAGACTTTTCGAACGGCGATCGCTCGCCGTAGGGGCCGAGCGGAATCCCCAGCTTTCCCGGCGTATCCCAGGCCAGCGCGTCCTGCCGCGCAGCGAGAATGCCGCCGCCAAGCGCCGCGCCCATGCGCAGCAGTTGCCGTCGGCTCGATCGTTCGAGATGTTTCATCGCATCACCCCCGTGCGAGAACGCAGAGACGAATCAAACGCAGAGATGCCGAGATCGCGGAGACAGACAGAATCTCGGCGATCTTTGCGATCTCCGCGTTAGTAATCTGTCTCCGCGTCCTAAGCTCTCGCTACGTCTTCGGCAGCGCGAACACCAGCAGGACATTGCCGCCGTTCGGCCGTCGAATCTCCGGCGCCAGCTCAGGGACGAGCAACGTCGACCAGCTGCCGCCGCCGATCCCCGCCGGCATGGCGACGTACTGTCTCCCGTTCGCCAGATACGTGATCGGAAACCCCTGCGCCGAAGTCGGCAGGCGGGTCTGCCACAGGATGCGTCCGGTCGAGGCGTCGTATGCGTACATGTGCCGATCCCAGTCCCCGCCGAACACGACTCCCCCGCCCGTCGCGAGCGCCGCGGTATTGGACGGAGATGGCGTCCGGTGCCGCCACAGGGTCTTACCCGTTCGCACGTCGAGCGCCTGGAACTCACCCAGGTTGCCTCCTGAAGCCGGGTGTTTGTAGTCCCGGCGCTGCACGGGTCCGGTGCCACCGCGGCCCAGCTCCTTCTCCGGCCCACGGCCGAAGATCGCTTTCTCGCAATTGAGGCTCATCGGGATGTACAGCGCGTTGGTCTGCGGGCTGTACGCCATGGCACGCCAGCTCTTGAACCCCGCCGTGACTTGGGCACATGTCGACCTGGACGCCAATCTCCGGGACCTTCCCGGCCCGGTAAGTCACCTTGCCGGTCTGCGGATCGACGTCGAGGATCGTCTGGTACTCGAGATCGGTGGCGTGCACGAAAGCGCCGCTGGCCCGATCGAGCTGCCAGAGAATCCCGAGCTTACCCATCTTGAACAATGACTTTCGTCCCCCGACATCGATCAGGATGTTCTCGAACACCTCGTCCATGTCCTGTGTTTCACCGGGAAGGTGCTGGTAGTACCACTTGATCTTCCCGGTGTCGGGATCGAGTGCGAGCGTCGAGTTCGTGTAGAGGGCGGAGCCGTCGGTGCCGCGGACCGCTCGCGCCCATGGCTTCGCCTGCGCCGTGCCCCAGTAGACGAGGTTTGCGTCGGGATCGTAGCTGCCCGGAATCCACGCGTCGCTACCCGCCCGGAACTTGAGCGGCAGGTCTCCCCACGTTTCACCGCCCGGCTCGCCCGGCCGCGCGATCGTGGACGTGCGCCACAATTCCTTGCCCGTCGCCGCATCGTGGCCGGTAATAAAGCAGACGTCCTCCTTGTACCGGCTGCAGCCGCCGATTCCTGCGATCACCTTGCCGCGCACGACGATCGGCCCCGACGTATACCCGTATCCGAGTTTTGCGTCGGCGACGGTCGTGTTCCACACGAGCCGGCCGCTACGCGCGTCGAGCGCGACAATGTGGGCATCGCCGGTGGTGCCGAAGATCCGGTCTCCGAAGATCGCGAGGCTTCGTTGAATGCCGCGTTCGGTGTCGCTTCCGCCGCCGGCCGGAGGCGCGGCTGGCCGCTGCGCAAGACGCGGAATATCCGTCTGCTCGGCAGCCGTTACCGCGAAGACTCCGCTGAGGCACGGAGGCAGGCTCGTCGGGACGATATTCCCAGATCAGATCGCCGGTCGCGCCGTCGAGCGCCTGGACGACGCCTCGCGGGCTCGGCAGATACATCACGCCGTCGTGGACCAGCGGAGCCGCCTCCTGGGCCCCGGTGTCGTCCATGGCCCAGGACCACGCGAGCTGGAGCTGTGATGCATTCTGGCGGTTGATCTGATCGAGCGGGCTGTACCCCCAGGCGCTGTCGGTGCGGCGCCAGTGCAGCCAGTCGCCCGCGGCCGGGTTGCGCAGCGTGGCCTCGGTAACCGGACGATAGTCTCTGACCTGCGCATGAACCCAAAAGCCCGCCAGCAGCACGACGATCAGCACCGGAACGGCGGACCGCATCTTCATAGGCCTGCTCCTGACGTTGCCGCGGATCTTACTCCTCCTGAGACGCGCCAATCCGGCTAACATTCGGAGGCATTCGTAGCGTCCGCCTTCAGGCGGACGGGCCCGGCCGGCTGAAGCCAGCCGCTACGTCCCACGCCGGAGCAGGAGCAGTCCCATGACCAAGGCCGCTTGGACGATAGCCGTAATCGCCGTTCTCCTGGCCACTGCCGGTGCTGCCGTCACGCAGGTACCTCAGTTCCACCCCGATCCGCTCTGGTCCCAGGCGCTGCCCAACAAGTGGGTGACCGGCGCCGTGGGCGGCATGGCGGTGGACTCGCACGACAACGTCTGGGTCTTCCACCGCGAGGGCAGCATTCCCGACGGCGAGAAGGCCGCGTCGCTCAATCCGCCGCAAGCCGAGTGTTGCATCCCGGCGCCCGCCGTTCTTGAGTTCAGCGCGGCGGGACAAATTCCTCCACGCGTGGGGCGGGCCGGGACCGGGCTACGAGTGGTTCGCGACCCAGCACGGCATCTTCGTCGACACGAAGGACAACGTGTGGCTGAGCGGCAGCGCGAAAGAGGACAACCAGATCCTCAAGTTCACGAACACCGGAAAGTTCCTGATGCAGATTGGCCACGCCGGAAAAAACCTGGGCAGCAACGACACCGAAAACGTCGGCGGCCCGGCCGGCCTGTTCGTGTATCCGAAGACGAACGAGCTGTTCGTCGCCGACGGCTACTTCAATCATCGCGTCATCGTCTTCGACGCGGAGACGGGCGCGTACAAGCGGCACTGGGGCGCGTACGGAAAGCGGCCGGACGACAGCTACAAGTTCCCGCCGCGGGCGCAGCTGGTTCAGGGCGAGCCGCAACCGCAGTTCAACAACCCGGTGCACGCCGTGGTCGTGTCGAACGACGAGCTCGTCTACGTCGCCGACCGCACCAACAACCGGCTGCAGGTGTTCCGTCTCGACGGCACGTTTGTCAAAGAAACGTTCATCGCCAGGACGACACTGCAGGCGGAAGGCACGGTCCACAGCTTCGCGCTGTCGCCGGACAAAGATCAGAAGTTCCTGTACGTGCTGGACGGATCGAATAAAGCGGTGCGGGTGTTGGATCGGCAGACGCTCGAGCTCGTCGCGAATATCGGCGGCCACGCCGGCCACAACGCCCGCGAATTCTTCCACGCGCACAGCATCGTCGCCGACTCGAAGGGCAACCTGTTCATCGGCGAGGTGAACAACGGCCAGCGCTACTACAAGTACGCGTTCACGGGGATGGGGAAATAAACTTGTACTCGGGAAAGTTCATAAAGTGAGCAAAGTGGCAAAAGTGCGAACGGGAGAGTCAGAAGCCAAGTGCCTCTTGCGGCACTCACTTAGCCTTCTAACTTCCACTTTGCTAGCTTTGCACTTCGAACTTTTCTAACCCCCTATTGCAGGTAGCCCGTCGTGTTCCGCTTCGGCACGAAACCGACCGGAATCTTCGTGACCTCTTTCATCGTTTTCACGTCCACGACTGAGACGTCGTTCGTCACCGGATTGGCCACGTAGGCCGTTTTCCCGTCCGGCGTCAGCGTCACCCAGCCAGCGCCCTTCCCCGTCAGTTCGGCCGAGCCCGTCAGTTTCAGATCCGGCAGGGAGTACGAGTAGAGATAGTTGTTCAGCCGGCTGCAGACCACGAGCGTCTTGCCGTCGGCCGTGACGGCCATGCCGTGCGACGGATCGGAGCCCTCCGGCACCGTCGCCTTTCCGGGCGGCAGGTCGGGGTTCTTGATGCGCTGAACCTCCTTGTGCGTCGGGAAATCGATCACCGCGAAGCCGTTGAAATCCGTCAACTGGACGAAGATCCACTTGGTCGATCCATCCGGGTTCGCGGCGAACGCCATCGGCCTGATACCGAGATCCATGTCCAGCACCCACGCGGATGCCCCCGTCTTCTCGTCGAAGACGTTGATGGTCTTGCCCGCGATGGAGCCCGCGACGACGTAGTTGCCGTCGGGCGTGACGTAGGCGTTGTGAATCGTGCCCTTGGTGGGGAGGGTCCTGACGTTGGTCATCGCGACGGTGTCGATCACGTCCACACCGCCAGGCGCCTGGATGATGCCGACGTAGACGTGCTTGCCGTCTTTCGAGATGGCGATGTTGTTGGGGTGTCCGCTCAACGGGACCTTCTTCACCACCTTGAGCGATTTCCCGTCCACGAAGTCGAGCGTGCTGTCCGCCTCGTTGCTCACGTAGATCCGGGTGCCATCGGGCGCGACCGCCGCGCCATGGCTCACCTCGATGCCGTTGATCACGCCCACGACCTTGTTCGTGACGGGGTCGATGACGTGCACGTTGTCGCCCGCGCTGTTGGTCTGGATGATCCGGACCTTGCGGTCCGCGGCCATCATCGTCGCCGTGCACAGCAGCACGCCGGCTGCCACCGGCAGGAACGGCCGTAGCCGTTGAGTGCTCATCATTGTCAACTCCTCCTGTAGCGTCCGCCTTCAGGCGGACGGCGACCGGCCGGCTGAAGCCGGCCGCTCCGAACGGATCTAATTCGTCTGCCCCATGACAAACGTCTTCAGCACCTGCCACTCGGGATCGCTCTGCGACGCGAAATGTTTGCCGCCGTTGTGATAGAAATCGCCGCCCGCCTGCTCCTCGAGGGGGTGCGTCAGCAGCCGGCTTTTCATGTTGCCGGGCTGCGCCACTCGGCGGATGACCTCGAAGTTCTTGCGCGACTCCTCCTCGCTCCAGGTGGTCGCGCCGGGCGCGAGCGGCTGGAAGCGCAACGGCGTCCCGCTGCCATGGCAGGCGATGCATCGCGCATGGCCGGGACGCTTCGTCAGGAAAATCGGCTCGACCTTTGTCTTGAAGTAGTCGTAGTCCAGGGACGCGGCCGCCCCGGGTTGTTGCGCGTGCGCAGCCGGAAGACAGATCAGCGCGGTCACCGCCAACAGGCCTGACACCAGTGTTGTACGCACGAACAATCCCTCCTTGAGCCCTGACCAGCCTAGCGGGGCGGCTCCGCGGATCGGCCGGAATCCTTTCCACGGGCCGGGGCGGCGGCAGCTCCGGTGCCTGCCCTGGCGCCTTTCTCGACGAGAAACGCGACAACGCTATCGTACTTGAGGGTCTTTGCCGCATCGAGCGCCGTGCGGCCATCGGCGTTAGCCGCGTTGACGTCGACCCCGAGTTCCACGGCCAGTTTGACCGTCTCGAGCGTCAGCGCTTCGCGCTGGCCCGCGGCGGGCTGTGCCCATGCGCGGCCGCCTCCCATGCCCGTCGCCGCCATCACGGCCGTCGTCACGTCCTTCCGGTGGACGAACGCCTCGCCTCGGCCCTCGACGACGCGCTCGCCGTGGTGCACGAACAGCGGATCGGCGCCGCGTTTAGCCAGCAATCGCATCACGCCCGGCTGGATGAAGCGGGACGCCAGCCAGAACGGCGTCGCGCCCACGAGCTCCGGCGCGAAGTTGAAATCGTCCGACGAGCGGCGCGTGGGGGTCCACGTCTCGAGACGGGCGTTCGGGTCGGCGCCGTGCGCGAGCAGCGCGCCTGCCATGCGTTCGTCGCGATGCATGATCGCCTCGTGCAGCGCGGTAAAGCCGTTCGGCGCCACGTTCGGATCGGCATGCTGCTCGAGGAGGTACTCCACGAGATCGGTGAAGCCAGAGTGCGCGGCCAGCGTGACGGCGCTGACGCTCCAGGCATCGGCATCGTTCACGTTCGCGCCGGCGGCCACGAGGAGCCTCGCCGAGGCCAGGTCGCCCACCCGCGCGGCGAAGAGCAGGGCGGTCTCGCCGCCAGCCGGGATCGTCTTGTTGTACGGCAGATACCCGTGCGGCGGCACGGCCATGACCTGGCTCCACACCTCGGATCGCATCTTCAGGTCGGCGCCGTGCGCGAGCAGCACGGCCACGACGTCGGGATGCTGCTGTGAGACGGCCCACATCAGCGCCGTCTGGCCGCGGGCGCCGTGGGCGTTCACATTCGCGCCGCCTGCAATCAGCTGTGCGACCACGCCGGCCTTGCCGGAACGGGCGGCCACCATGACGGGCGTTTCGCCGGCCAGGAGCGCCGCGTTGGGGTTGGCGCCCGCCGAGAGCAGGCGCGTGACCATCGCCGCGCTGCCGTTCTGGCTGGCGGTCCACAGCGGCGTGACGCCGAGGTCGTTCGCGGCGTTGACGCTCGCGCCCGCCCGAAGCAGCAGGTCCGCACTCTCGACATCGTCCCGATAACTCGCCCAGTGGAGGGCCGTCGTGCCGTCGGCTTCGGCCGCGTTGACGTCGGCGCCTTTCCGCAAGCAGGACGCGCAGCGCGTCGCGATCGCCGGTTCTGGCCGCAACCGCCAAAGGCGGCCGTCCGGCTGCCGTCGCCGCGTGAGCAGCATCGCGAGGCTGATGGAACAAGAGACCGCATTGTCCTTTGATTCACCAGCATAAATCACGAAGAACACGAAGGGCACGAAGCACTGGTCATAGCTTTGTGATCTTCGTGATCTTCGTGCGTTCATGAGGCCGCGCTCACTCAAATCCCTGCCAAAGTGTCGATGGGCAGCTTGCCGGTGCTGCCGCCGACGTGATCGACGGGCACGTCCATCTTGTCCATCAAGGTCACGAGCAGGTTCGCCATCATCGGCTTGTCGGTGTACTTGAGATGACGGCCGCCTTTCAGCCGTCCCGAGCCGCCGCCGACCAGCATCAGCGGCAGGTTATCGCCCGAGTGACGCTGGCTGTTTGAAATCCCCGCGCCGTAGAGAATGATCGTGTGATCGAGCAGCGAGCCGTCGCCGTCCGGGGTTTCGCGCAGCCTCGCCAGGTACTTTGAAAACAGCTGCGTGTGGTACCGGTTGATCTTCGACATCTGCGCGATCAGCTCGGGGATGTCGTTGTGATGCGACAGCGGGTGGTGCGCTTCGGGCACGCCGATCTGCGGATAGGGGCGCGCGCTCTGCTCCTTGCCGATCATGAACGAGATGACGCGGGTGAGATCCGACTGGAAGGCCAGCAGCTGCAAGTCGAGCATCAGCGCGAGGTGATCCTCGAACACCGGAGGAGCGCCTTGCGGCTGGTCGATCGTCGGGAGCTCGACGTCGCGCTGCTCTTCCGCCCGCGCAATGCGCCGCTCGACGTCTCGAATCGCGTCGGAATATTCGTTCACCTTCGACTGATCGCCGGGGCCAAGCTCGCGTTTGAGGCTCGCCAGCTTGTCCGCCACCGAATCGAGGATGCTCTTGTGCTGCTGGAGCCGGGCCTCGCGGGCCGTCTTGTCCGTGCTGCCGCTGTCCCCGAACAGCCGCTCGAAGACGGCGCGCGGGTTCCACTCCATCGGCAGCGGCTGTGTCGCGCTGCGCCACGAGAGCGTGTGCGTGTAGACGCAGCTGAGGTTGCCCGTGCAGGCCCCGGCGTTGGCCGGCGCGTCCATCGACATTTCGAGCGACGCCACCTGCGTGTCGCTGGCGAAATGCCGCGCGAGCAACTGGTCCATCGAGACGTCGGCAAAGATCTCGATCTCGGTTTTCCCGCCCTTCGGCGTGCCCGTCAGAAACGACCCGGACGCCCCCGCATGGATGTAGTTCCAGCTGGCCTTGATGCCGGACAGGACGAGCATCTGGTCCCGGTACGGCGCCAGCGGTTCGAGAATCGGTGAAAGCTCGAACCCGGTACCTTCGCCTTTCGGCGTCCAGTACTCCATCGCCATCCCGTTCGGGACATAGAACGTCTGGAAACG
>CAVSND010000022.1:0-89129 GCA_963729215.1 uncultured Acidobacteriota bacterium
TATGATAGCCGCGTAAAGCTGCTTTCATCATGCTGGCCGGCGGTGAACCATCGGAGACTGCCATGACACGATCCGCATCGCCGCTCCGCCCGCGAGCAGCGCTCTTCGTTCTGGCTGTCGCTCTGGTTCCTGTCGGCGCGGCACAGACAGGCGCGCAGTCACGCGCGTCGGCCTCGTGGAAAGTCCCTCGGACTCCGTGGGGGGCGCCCGATCTCCAGGGCGTCTGGACGAGCGCCGATCTCTCCGTGCCAAGCGACGACGCGCCGCGGGCGCCAGCGGCCCCGCCCCCCGCCCCGGCCGGCGCCGGCGGGCTTGGAGACGTCAATCCGCCCAATCATTGGGGAGAGCGAATCCAGCGTGTGGCGTTCAATGTTTCGCCCATGACGCCACTGGGACAGGAACGTGCCGCGACGCCGAGGCTTGGAGCCGGCAGTTTCATGACCGGCAACTTCGCCGGCCCTGAAGAGCTGGGCACGTGGGTCCGGTGCCTGTCGCGCGGCATGCCGGGCGCGATGACGCCGACGGCGTACAACAACAACTATCAGATCGTGCAGTCGCAGGATCACGTGGCGGTCATCGCGGAAATGATTCATGATGCCCGCGTGATTCCTCTGCGTCCGGAGCCGCACATCGCGCCGTCTATTCGGCAGTGGCTGGGCGATTCACGAGGGCGATGGGAGGGCGACACACTGGTCGTCGAGGTCACGAATATTACGGATCAAGCGAGTTTTCGGGGTTCCACGGCGAGCCTTCACGTGACGGAGCGGTACACGAGGACGGGCCCCGACACTCTGCACTACGAGGTCACCCTCGAGGACTCAGCGGCATGGAGCGCGCCCTGGACATTCTTCATCGACTTTGCGCTCGATCACGGCCAGGGCCGGGTGTTCGAGTACGCGTGTCACGAGGGCAACTACGGATTACGAAACGTCCTGAGCGCGTCACGCACGATGGACGCGGAAGCAGCTGCTGAGGCGCGCAAATGACTTCTAGGACCTTTCTGGGCATCGGCGTACTCCTGGTCGTGGCCGCAACGCTCGGCGTGCTGGTCATCCCGAGAGTCCGGGCACAGAACGCACCTGCCTGGATCAATCAGGACTCCAATTGGACCGCGAACAAGGAAAAACTCCAGGCGTTCGGGGAGCGATTCGCTACGTCCGGCGCGATGTACGAATTACTCAAACAGCAGGCTCATGGCGGCAAGCCGCCGACGTGGGCGCAGATGGCTGAGCCTGCGTACGACTGGTCCGGCGTTTACAGTCGCAGCAAACTGTCGCCGCATTTCAACCCCGACTTGCCAAACACCAGTGGCCCTGTCTCCGCGAAACTCACGCCCGCGGGCGCAGCCGTCGTGAAAGCCAAAGCTGATCGCCTCGCCCGCACGGGCGGTGAGTACGACCCGATCAGTGATTGCCGCCCGCCGGGCGTTCCGCGCTGGTTCACTGAGCCTTTCCTTCACGAATTCATCGTCACGCCGAATCAGACGTGGTTGATCAATGAAATGGTGAACGACGTTCGTCGCGTCTATACCGACGGACGAAGCCATACGCCGGAAGACGACGCATACCCGAGCTGGAACGGGGACACCGTGGGCTTCTGGGATGGTGATGTACTGGTGACTCACACGAAATATCTGATGAACGGGCAGTATCAGCGCGGCGTGCAGCCGAACTACTCGGAGAAAACAGAAACGGTCGAGCGCTGGCACAAGGTCGACGCGAAGACGCTTCAAGCCGACGTGTGGGTGTTCGATCCGGTGAACCTCGCCAAGCCGTGGTACACACGCCAGAGCCAGACACAGCTGACCAACGACGATAAACAGCTGCGTATCAGGTACTGGGATTGCCGCGAGAACTCGAACAACGACATCGTTCGTCAGGACGACGGCACGAGCCAGTTCAAGGATTTCACCTTTGTTCCGAAGGATGCGCCTGCGGGCAGCACGTCCAAGGGCGCAAAGACCAAATGAGGACTCTGACCATGGCGTTGGTGCACCCAAAGACGCTGTTCGTCGCGATGCTGTTGAGCCTCGCGGCGGTTCCCGCCATTGCCCATCACTCTGGCGCGATGTTCGATGATAAGAAGGAAGTGACGTTGACCGGAGTCGTCAAAGAATTCCAATACACCAACCCGCATTCGTGGCTCTTGGTGGACGTGACGGGAAACGACGGCAAGGTGACGACGTGGGGCTTCGAAGCTGAAGGCCCGAGCAGCCTAACGCGCGCGGGCATCCACCTGAAAGACTTCACACCGGGAACAGTCATTACGATCACGGGACATCCAATGAAGGACGGCCGGCCGGCGGCCACATGGATCAGGGCGATCCGGGACAAGGACAAGAAGCAGTTTGTCCCTGCGTCAGGGTTCGCCGTCCGCTGATCGAAAATGCGCGCGCGTGGCAGGGACGCCATCTTCTCAACTGCTGCACACTTCCCTCGCGGTCACATCTGGCTCGATAGATCCGGCAATTCGATCGGGTTGAGGCTTTTCAGGCGGAGACACACGTGATGGAATTGCTGGCTCAGCTCGAGCACAGCGGCGTCGTGACCTGGGTACATGAATCGACGTCCGTGTTTGCGTATCCCAGTATTCTGCTCCTTCACACGATTGGGATGGCCCTCGTCGTGGGGATCGCGGCGGCGATCGACCTTCGCATTCTGGGGTTTGCGCCGGCGATTCCGCTGGCGCCACTGGAAAGGTTCCTGCCGGTCCTGTGGTTGGGATTCTGGATCAACGCAGTCACGGGTACGGTGCTCTTCGCCATCGATGCCAGGGCCAAGGCGACAAGCCCAGACTTCCTGATCAAGATGGGATTCATCGCGTTTGCGCTGATCAACCTGCGCCTGCTCAGGAAGCACGTATTTCTAGATCCGGACTTCGACAAGCGGCCGTTGACGACCGAGGCCAAAGTGCTCGCCGGAACGTCGCTGCTCTTCTGGCTGGGCGCCATCGTCAGTGGTCGTCTGCTGGCGTACGTCGGGCCGCTGAGATAGGAGTCGGTTTTGAACCTGGCGCATGTCCATTTGCTGCTGAACCACGTGCCGACGGTCGGCTTCGGTGTTGGCTTGGGGCTCCTCGTCCTGTCGGTGGTCGGACGCAGCCACGACGACTTGAAACGTGCGAGCCTGCTGGTGCTGTTCGTAGCGGCAATTCTCTCGATTCCAACCTTCTTCAGCGGGAAAGCCGCTGAAACGGTGGTTCTCGCATCGGCCGCCAATCCGGCGCCCCACCTGTTGCTGAGCACGATTCAGCGGCATGAAGATGCTGCACTCATCGCGTTTACGCTGATGGAAATCACCGGCGCGTTCGCCTGGCTGGCACTTTGGCAGTGGCGTACGCGCAAGCGGCTGCCGGAGTGGAATCTGTCGGTCGTTTTCCTGTTGTCAATCGTGACGTTTGGCCTCATGGCTCGGGCGGCGACGATTGGCGGCGAGATCAACCACAGCGAGATTCGCGCGGCTGTGCAGGCAGGAACACCGGCCGGAGAATCTCCGGACCCTGCCGCTGTGTCGGGAACGGCGCGAGCGATTGGTTCATGGGTCGTCGACCACAGCTGGGTGTGGCCCACGGCGGAAACGCTGCATTTCGTCGGCCTGAGTCTTCTGTTTGCCGCTGTACTTCTGGTTGATCTTCGACTGCTGGGAGTCGGGACACGGATCCCCGTCTCCACGGTCTCTCAATTGCTGCCGGTTGGCGCACTGGGCCTGGGTGTCAACCTGATCACCGGGACATTGTTCTTTCTGGGACGTCCGGAACATACACGGGCAACGTCATGTTCTTCTGGAAGATCGTGCTGGTGGTGATCGCCGGCGTCAACGATTTGTACCTGATGCTGTGCCCCGAAGCTTGGGCGGCGGGACCGGGAGGCCAGGCGCCACTCAACGCCAAGATCTTTGCCGCGTCCGGCATCGCCCTGTGGCTCGGCGTGTTGTTTTCGGGGCACATGCTACCGTTCCTCGGCAACGCCTTCTAACGCCATGCACTTGGAGCGATAGATGCCCGTCTGGCTCGCGGTGCCCCTGGTCGTGTCTGCCACAGTGGTTGCGATTGGAGTCGTGGCGTATCTCGTCGACCGGATCAATCACGAGTGAGAAGCCGAAGCGCTCTCGTCGCTGACGAGCGTGTGCCGCATTGAAACCCGAGTTCAATGAAGGGAGTGTGTGATGAGGCTGCGTGTAACCACGTTGGTAACGTTGCTGCTCTCCGGCGCGTCGGCGTCGGCTCACCATAGCAACTCCGCGTTCTACGTGGAAACAATCATCGAGCTGAAGGGCACCGTCACCAAGTTCGAGTGGATCAACCCTCACACGTTTATCTACATCACTGTGGACGATGGCAAGGGCGCCAAGGCGGATTGGACGGTGGAAGGCCGCGGGCCAGGTGTGCTGCGACGCGCCGGCTGGGAGCGGGACACCTTGAAGGTCGGCGAGACAATTACCGTGTACTGCAGTCCTGCTAAAGACAATAGCCACGTGTGCCTGACGGCGCGCGTCGTCAAAAGCGATGGCACGATCCTGAGCAACGGCGGATGAGGCGACCGTGGTCACCAAGGTCGTAGAGTCACTCGCCGGCGCCGTCTCTGGAATCAGAGACGGCGCCACCGTCATGATCGGCGGGTTCGGGATAGCGGGCATGCCTACCGCGCTCATCGATGCCCTGATCGCGCAAGGTTCCGGGGATCTGACCGTCGTGTGCAACAACGCCGGCAACGGAGAGACGGGCTTAGCGGCGTTGCTCAAGGCCGGACGCGTGCGCAAGATCGTTTGCTCGTTCCCGCGCCAGTCCGATTCGTATGTGTTTGACGCGCTCTTTCGCGCTGGCAAGGTCGAGCTCGAGGTCGTACCGCAGGGCACGCTGGTAGAGCGAATTCGCGCCGCAGGGGCAGGCATCGGCGCGTTCTTCACGCCGACAGGCTACGGCACGATGCTGGCTGAGGGGAAGGAAACACGCGAAATCGGCGGCCGCCAGTTCGTGCTCGAGTACCCCATCCATGCCGACGTCGCGCTGATCAAGGCGCGGACGAGCGACCGGTGGGGCAACTTGGTTTACCGGAAAACCGCGCGGAACTTCGGGCCCGTTATGGCCACGGCGGCTGGCTGCACGATCGCCGAGGTCAGCGAGATCGTCGAGCTCGGCCAGCTCGACCCCGAGTGCATCGTGACGCCTGGGATCTTCGTCCAGCGTGTAGTGGCGGTATGAACAGGTGGACGCGCGACCAGATGGCCGCCCGCATCGCGCGGGACATCCCGGACGGCTCGTACGTGAATCTCGGCATTGGGCTACCGACGCTCGTCGCCAACCACCTCGCGCCCGACCGAGACATCTTCCTCCATAGTGAAAACGGCATCCTCGGCATGGGGCCGGCGCCGGCCCCTGGCGAGGAAGACCCGGATTTGTTGAACGCGGGCAAGCAGCCGGTCACGCTGCTCGGTGGCGGCGCCTACTTTCACCACGCCGATTCCTTTGCGATGATTCGCGGCGGACACGTGGACATCTGCGTGCTCGGCGCGTTTCAGGTGTCAGTGGATGGGGATCTAGCTAACTGGCACACCGGCGAGCCCGACACGATTCCGGCGGTTGGCGGGGCCATGGATCTGGCGGTTGGGACGAAGCGGGTGTTCGTGATGATGGACCACGTGACGAAAAAGGGCGACCCGAAGATCGTCCATCGGTGCACCTATCCGCTGACCGCAGCACGCTGCGTGTCCCGGATCTACACCGACCTGGCCGTGCTGGACGTCACCCCGGGCGGCCTTACCGTAGTGGACATGGTCGACGGATTGTCGCTGACCGAACTGAGGCAATGCACAGCCTTAGAGGCAGCTAACTGATGGCTCTGACCCGACATCAAGAGCTCAGCTTAGTCCGCAGTGAGCAGAAGACGATGGCGCGAGCGGACTTCGCAGTGCCGCGCCAGCCGACTGGGAGACGACGGCCGACCAACACTCCGGTCCAAGAACTGGATGCTCAACCTGCCACCGTCCTTTCAATAGGACTGACTAGCGAGGGATCAGGCGCGCGGAATTGAGGACAAACAGCAGTTCGGAGCTCGACGTGAATGAGGGCGGCCATCACGGGGGTCAGAATCCCGGCGGCAGCAAGGCCAATGCCGACGCTGTCGACAACCAGCGTGCCGACAAAGTTCTGCAGAATAATGCCACGCGTACGGCGGGCGAGGCGGATGACGTCGACGAACTTCAAGAGGTCATTGCCGATGAGGACCACATCCGCACTCTCTCTGGTGACGTCAGCTCCTGATCCCATCGCCACGCCAACCGTCGCCGCAAGCAGTGACGGGGCATCGTTCACGCCATCGCCGACCATCGCGACGCGGTGCGTTCTGGTCAGTGCCTGCACGCGCGCCAATTTCGCGTCCGGCATCAGTCCCGTCTCGAAGTCATCCACACCGAGATCGCGCGCCACCCGTTCGGTCGCGGGTCGCGAATCGCCCGTGAGCAACAAGATTTTCAGCTTCAGCGCGCGCAGGTCGGCCAGTGCGCGTTTGGCTTCGGGACGCGGCACGTCGGCCAGGACCACGGAGCCGAGATAGCATCCTCCGCGCACCACGAAACACCGTCGTCGAGCCGCCGATCTGGTGCGGTGGCTCTGGGAGCCGGCCAGCCGTCACAAAGGCACTGTTGCCGACGAGGATTTCGTCTCCTTCCCACCATGCCCGCACGCCCTGACCAGGCACGTACGAGAATCGCCTCGACTCATGGACTGGTATGCCTGCGTGGCGGGTGTGACTGAGGATCGCCCGGCCAATGGGGTGTTCAGATCGAGATTCTGCGGAGGCGGCAGCCTCAAGTACCTGGCGAGGAGAGACGCCAGCGGCCGGATAGACCGCCTGCACGCGCACATCACCAAATGTGACGGTGCCGGTCTTGTCCAGGACGACGGTGTCGATGGACCACAGCGCCTCGAGGTGAATGCCCCCTTTGATGATCGCCCCAAAACGCGCCGCCCGGCCAATCGCGCCAAGAATCGCGAGTGGCGTACCCGCCGCCACGCCGCAGGCGCCCGCGACAATGATGACCGCAATGGTCGATTGCACGTTCCGCGTCACCGCGAACGTCACCACGGCCGCGGCCCCAGCGCAGAAGACGAGGTAACCCGCGAGTCGATCAGCGATCTTCTGGATCGGCGCACGATTCTTCGCGGCATGTTCGACGGCTTCGACGACTCGGCCGAAGGTGGTGTCGCGCCCAATCCGCCCCACCTCAATCTCCAGAGCGCCTGACTGATTCACGCTGCCCGCAAAGACCTGACTGCCCGGACGCGTCTCAACGGGCAGGGATTCTCCTGTGATCGTGGCTTGATCAACGGATGATTCCCCCTCCACGACGACGCCATCAACCGGAATGCGACTACCTGGAACCACGAGGATTCGATCGCCTGGCTTCACATACTGAATCGGCGTGTCCAGGAAGTCGCCTCCGCGCCGCAGCCTGACCCGCTGGGGCAGGAACTCTAGCAGCTGACCGATCGCGCTCCGCCCGCGCGAAATCGTCAGGGTCTCCAGGATTTCAGCCACGAGCACGAACCCTGTGATCACCAGTGCGGTGAACACTTCGCCGATGGCGAGCGCGGCCGTCAGCGCGATCGTCATCGACAGTTCCATCGTCATGCGGCGCTGGACGATGTGCTCGAGCGCCTCCTTGACGATCGGATAGCCGCCGATGAGCGTGGCGATGACACCCAGGAGCCGCGTGTGCCCAGCGGCATCCAGGACGTGCGTGCCGATGAATTGTCGCAACTATTCCAACGAATGCAATCCGTACGACATCGGCACGCTCGATCAACGCGGGACCATCGTCGCTCCTGGCCACGGAAGCAGACGTCGAGCCCAGGGCGTCGCTGATCAACACATGGCCGTCAGAACGTGACACCGACCTGCACTTGATAGGCCCGCGGTGTGACGAAATGCGTGCCGCTGAACGTTGACAAGAAGTTGTAGAGCGCCTCCCGATTCGTCAGATTGAGCACGCTGAAGCGCACCCGCAGTTTCGTGCGGCTCGAATGCAGCAGGTTGTCCACGCCCATGCCGAGGTCGAACAAATGGCGGGGTGCAATCCGAGGCGGGATTGTTCACATCGTCCTCGGTTCCCTCAGCCGGAATCCGGAGCCGCGTCGCACCGTAATTCGACGTCGTGCAGTCATCCGCCGTGAGCGCGGCACCCAGCGACGCGGATTTGTTCCCGCAGAAAAAGCCGATGGCCGTCTGCTGAGCGGCGGTCAGGCCCAAGGCGTCCTCCAGGCTCCCCACTGCGCCGGCCACCAGACCGGAGTCGTACCGCCAGGACAGGGCCGCCCACGCGCCCCGCGACTTCTCGAACACGTACTGGAGGTTGGTCGTGGCGTTGAACTTCTGATCGTGGTCGATGCGGAAGTCGCCCGCGGGCTGCTCCAGCAGAATCCCGCCGACGCCTGGCGGCGAGTAAATCGCGTTCGTGTGGGCCATGACGACAAACGCGCTGAACCCGTTGTGCTCGACCAGATTGACGCGGCCCGTAAACCCGTTGATCCGCGAGTGGTCCCATGCGACCGGGAATGCAATCGGGGTATTGAACAGCACGCCAAAGTCGTAGCCGTTGTCGGTGTGTTTATCGAAGTACCCGAAGTCCAGGACCACCCAGCGACCGAATCCCTGCTGGGCGCCGAACTCGACCTGATTGCGCCTGCCCGGCGGCACCGGATCGCCGCCGCCGAAGAGCCCGTTGAGGCCGTAGCCGGCGGACAGCAACAGGTTCTCGTTGTACGGCGTCTCCATCGTGCGGCCGTACGACGCCCGCAGCACCGTGCCGCTGCGCGGGACCGCGTACGACACGCCGAGCCGGGGCTGGAGGAGCGTTTCGGACGTCAGGCCATCGTAGTGATCGAGCCGGAGGCCGAGTTTGAACGTGGCATCGCCCGCCTTGATGTCGTCCTGGACGTACGCCGCCTGTTGCTTGACGGTGAGCGACTGGTCGTAGGCAAACGGTGATCCGCCATTCGTCAGATCGAACGGGGCGAACGCCGGGTCGAAGGTGCCGTCTTCTCCGGCAAATGCCGGATCGCTCGGGTTGGTGATCCCGAACGTGAACTGTTCGTGAAGTTTCGTCGCGGCAATCGTTCCGCCAAACTTCACGTTGTGGTGTCCGGCGGTGATTGACAGGTCAGCCTTGCCCCCCATGTTCATCAGGGTGCGATCCTGGCTGATCGTGGCCGGCAGGTCGTCGAACGCGTTCGTGCTCGGCGTATAGGTGACATGGTCCCGCCGCACGAATCCGTTCGCGGTGAACAGCAGGTTCGATCCCAGCACGCGCGAGTAGCCGGGGGCGATGTTGAACGTCGTGATGTCCTGGTGCTGATTCTGCGCCAGCGTGTCGTAGGAGTTGGGGACGTCGAAGCTCGAGGTGGCCGACTGGACGTTGAGATGGAAGGTATCGCGATCGCTCAGGTGGTAATCGACGCGATCGAAGAGTGCCGCGTTGTGGCCGGCCGCGTGCAGCGGCTCGAACTCCGCCGTATCGAGAAAGCGATCGGTCCTGAGCCCCGACACGGAGACAAAGTTGCCGACGGTGTGCGAGCCGGCGCCGAGATTGAACTCACCGGTCGGGCTGTTGAACGAGCCGTACCCGAACGAGGCACTGCCCGACGGCTTCGCTTGATCAAGACCGGATTTCGTGACGATGTGGACGACGAGACTGCTCTTGTCACCGTACTCGGCGGGCGCGACGCCGGTGATCACCTCCAGCGATTGCACGGCATCCTGGGAGATTTGGTTCGAGTACAACCGGCTCTGCTGATCCGTGATCGGCTGGTTGTCGATGGAGAATTGGGTTTGCGCATGGTCGCCGATGGGATGGAAGAATCCATTCGAGTCGGCCACCACACCGGGCGAGGCCAGCATCACGACATGGTTCAGGCCTCCGGACGACGTCTCGATCGGCATCCGCGCGATCAGGCTCTGGTCGATGTCGGTGTGTGCGGTCGGATCGCGCTCCAGCAGATCCTCGACATGTCCAACGACGTCCACGGCCGCGGTCGCGGTCGCCAGGGCCAGGCTCAGGTCGAGCACCATTGGCGCGCCGCCCCTGACTTCCACGTCGCGTTCCAACTTCTGGAAGCCTTCGACGCCAATGGAGACGTGATACGGATTAGGGGCCAGGTTGTTGAACACGTAGCGGCCAGACGCATCCGTCGTCGTGGTCCGGCTGAACCCGGTCACGACGTTGCTGATCCGAACCTCGACGGCCTGCATCACGCCCCCGGTCGGGTCTTTAACGGTCCCCTGCACCGTCCCCGCGCCGAGCCCTTGGGCGCCGGCTGTAAGGGCAGTGAGCAGGGCGAGACCAATCACCTGGAGACCTAAGATAGGAAGACGCCAGCGACGGGCGGCTGAACGAATCGCGTGTATGGTGGACATAGTCCGGCGATCGTGGCCGTCGTGCAGTGAAACGACCAGCGGATTTGAATAGGCGGTCGCGTATCCCGATGAGTGGTTCCAGAGCTGGAATGGACGGGGAATCGCGACCGCTGACGGGGTCGACACCGAGGCGCCACTCATGGCTCAGCACAACCGTTCATTGACAAGAACCGACCATTCGCTGACTTCCGATTCAAGGCTCATGGAGACAGGCGTACCGTGTCGGGCACATTGAGCATTGGCGAGCTGTTGAACGTCATCGGCCTGAGCACGGGCGTCGTCCTCTACGCCATGCTGCTGGTCATGGTCCTTCGCGCCAGCCGGACGCGCGAAGGGGCGTCTGAGTTCGATCCCCTCCTCCTCGTGACCGCCGTGCTCGGCTTGACCTGGAATCTCTGTGCCTTGCCAGCCTATGAGCTGCCGAAAGTCGGCGTGGAGGGTCCGTTTCCGTACCTCAGCGCGGTGGCATTCGGCGCGCTGGGCTTCCTGCCGGCGGTGGTCGTGCATTCCGTCATGCGCGGCGATCGACGTGCGGCGCTCGGCCTGTTGAGGCGTTGGTTGGCGACGGTCGCCTACGCGATCAGTGCCGTGGCTCTGGTGCTGCACGCGCGAGCGGCCGTGGCCGGGGAGCCGGTGCCATCGGCGCTGGGCATGCGCCTGCTCACGTACACCTTCGTCGGGTTGGTCGTGCCGCTGACGGCGGTGACGCGGCGGCAGCCTGGCGCACGGCGAGCGTTGTGGGCCGCCGCGCTCGCCATTTTTGCGGTGTCCGCGTTGCATCTGAGTCAGCTACATCAAGGCGAGGCCGCATGGCCGATTGAGCTCCTGGGGCACCACGCCTCGCTTCCGCTGGCCGTCGCCATCCTGTATCAGGACTATCCGTTCGCGCTGGCCGATCTCTTCCTGAAGCGGGCGTTGTCGTTGCTCGCGATCGTGGCACTCGTCTTCGGCGCCATCGCCACATTCGGCGAGCATTCCGCGGTGTTCGCCCAATTTGCCCAATTTCCCCGGCAGGTGAGCATTCTCGTCACGCTGTGGGTCGGGACGGTGGTGATCTATCCCACCATGCGCCGCGCGATCGTGTGGTTTGTCGATACGGTGGTGCTGCGCCGACCGGATTATCGCGCGCTCAGCGCCACGATCGCCCGCCGGGCGCAGGCGCAGCACGAGGTCTCGAGTCTGCTCACGGACGTCTGCACACTGCTGGCGCCTGCCCTGACCGCTCAGTCCGTGACGTGGCGCGAATGGCGGCCACGCGACGCGGGCGAGCCACTGGGCGCGTCCGTGGTCATGGGGCGTGAGGCCGCGGCCCTCGTGCGGGCGACGGCCTCACTCTCGTCCCCGCGCTACCGAGCCGCGCGTGACGGCGTTCGTCGTCACGGTCCCGGCCAGCGAATCGCCGCAGTATGTCATTGCGATTGCCGGGCTCATGGGCGGGCGGCGCTTCTTCTCCGACGATTTTGACGCGCTGGAGGCGATTGCCGTCGTCCTGGCGCGCCGGATCGATACGATTCGCCTCGCCACCGAACGCTACGATCGGGAGCTGAGGGAGCGGGAAATCGGCAAGCTGGCGACCGAAGCCGAGCTGCGAGCCCTCCGCGCGCAGGTCAATCCGCATTTTCTCTTCAATGCGCTCACGACCATCGGGTATCTGATTCAAACGGCTCCACCCCGGGCGCTCGCGACGCTGCTGCGGCTGACGGCGCTCCTTCGTGCCGTCCTCGGGTCGGAAGGCGAATGGACGACGCTCGGTCGTGAGCTCGAGGTCGTGGAGGCGTATCTCGACATCGAGCGCGCCAGGTTTGAGGAACGCCTCAACGTCACGATTGATGTGCCATCAGCCGTGAGAACGATCCGGATCCCGCCGCTGGTCCTTCAACCGCTGGTCGAGAACGCGGTGAAACACGGGATCGCGAATAAGCAGGTGGGCGGAGACGTCATGATTCGCGCGCGGATCGATCGGGGCCCCAACGGAACCCATCAGCTGTTGGTCGTGATCCACGACAGTGGTGCGGGTTCCACGCCGGATGCCGTGAAACAGGGCCGCGAGAGCGGCGTCGGCCTGGACAATGTGGAACGTCGACTCGCGTGTCAATACGGGGCGGCGGCCTCGTTGTCGATTCAGACGGCCGTCGGTCAGGGCACGACGGTGGAGGTACGGCTGCCGGTTGAGACCCTCGCGGCGGACGAGTCGGACGTTCGCCGGGTGACCGTGTGAGCGCCCGACTCCGGGTGGTGGTGGCCGACGATGAGCGGCCGGCCCGTTCGTTTCTCGTGGCCTTACTGCGGTCGTTCGAGGACGTGCAGGTGATCGGCGAAGCGAAATCGGGCAAGGAAGCGATCGTGTTGATCGAACGGGAACGCCCTGACCTCGTCCTGCTCGACTGGCAGATGCCGGAACTTGATGGGATCGGCGTGGTTCGGATGCTGAAGAAGGACGCGATGCCGCTCGTCGCATTCGTGACCGCGTACGATGAATACGCGGTCAAAGCGTTCGCGATCAACGCCGTCGACTACTTGCTCAAGCCCGTCGACAAAGCTCGACTCCGCGAAACCTTGAACCGCGCCCAGGAGCGCATCGAGCACGCCGAAATCGTGACGGAGCAGGCCTCGCGCGTCACCGCCGCGATCGACGCGTATGAGACGTCGGCCAAACTTCCCTACCTGCAACGGATTCCGATCCGGCAGCGAGAAGAAGTGCTGATTGTGCCGGTCAATCAGATCGCCTCCATCGTGGCCGACGGGGAGCTGCTGCACATCACGACGGTGAAGAACGAACGGCATACGATCAATCATCGGCTGAAGGATCTGGAGCAACGACTCGATCCGAATCAATTCATTCGACTCGGCCGCGGGACGCTCGCGAACGTCGACCTGATCACCAGAGTCAGTGTCATGCCCGGTGGCACGCATGTCGCCATGTTGAGCACGGGGCATGAATTACCCGTCAGCCGCCTGCAGTCACGGATCCTTCGCGAGCGTTTCCTGAAGCTGTGACGACGACCGCTCATTGGCCGAAAGCACCCACACGCCGCGAGAGTCCGGGGGTTCATTGAAAAGCAACGGGCTGATTCGACTCAATTGAGTAACGTCTTCCGCCGACGTGGGTTCCAACATCGCCGGCGGACCACATACCGCGAGACCGAGCACGATCGGTACCCTATCGGGGTTCGCGCAAGCGGATCAAGCGGATCACGTTTCGTAAGAATCTGTCCGTCGAATTCTGGATCTTCGCGGTGTTCGTACTCTTCCTGCTATTCGGCATCGTGCCGTGGATGATCCGGCATCCACACCATCGCCATACTTCAGCCGCAGAAAGCGTGATTCGCCCTAGATAGCTGCGGTAGCAAGCCTCGTTATGGTTGAGAGACGGTTGGGGGGCTCGTCCGGTCCAGAACCGGATGCTCACCAGGTGACTGGCTCGGCCGTCGACACAACATGAAGCCTCGATGGTGACACGTATCAAGCACGTGCAAACCTTAGGACTCGATGTCTACTTTGCGGGTGAACGTCGTCCACACAGGGTGCAGCTTGTCAAGAATTTCGAAAGAGTGGCAGCGAGCAGCGAATTTGCCGCAAGTCTTTTGTTCTTAATTGTTTGGAGATTGGCGGAGAGGGTGGGATTCGAACCCACGTGCCCTTTCGGACAAGACGCTTTCGAGGCGCCCCCGTTACGACCACTTCGGTACCTCTCCGGGCCGGCAGGCGAACCTTCATCTTACCGTGTTCGCCCGCCGCCCGGAAAGTCCGCCCTTACAACGAATGCAGAAACGCTAGAAGACTCGCCTGGTCGGTCGCACTGAGTGCCTTGTACCGGCTTGTCACGGTCGCCGCCTGGCCCGCGTGGCGCAGGATCGCTTCCTCACACGTAAACGTGAGTCCGTCGTGCATCAGACGATTGCGCGTCCGCAGCCCCCACAGCGGTGCCGTCCGCATCCGGCTGGCCGTCGGCAGGAATTCATTCGTCGGCTGGATCGGAATCCCGTCGCTTGTGCCGATGTCGTGCAGCAGGTAGTCGCTGTACGGGTGGATGATCTTGTTGCCGAGGGCCGCCGGCACGGTCAACGCCCCGCCGTTGATCACCGTGCCGGGCGCCGCCGTGACGAGCGACGACACGTGGCAGGTCACGCACCCGGTCTGGTTGAACACCTGCTCCCCCGACTTCACCGCCGCCGTCATCGCCCCGCGCGACGGCGCCTTCAGCGCGCGCATGAAGTCCGCAAACATCTTCACATCGGCGCCGTCGTCCTCGGGGTCGGGAACGGTGTCGTACTGCTTTATGTCTTTGCCGGAGACCGTGTTCTCCGTGGGAAGCAGCGGGCTGGTGATGCCCATTTCATTCAGGTACGCGTCAGCCGCGAACGATTCGAGGCTGCCGTGCTGGCTCTTCCACCCGAAGCGTCCGATCCTCGTTCGACCGGGCTGTTCGAGCACCGGAACAGTGATGGCGAGCCCGCGCATGGCTGCCGGCTGAAGGTCCCGGATGGCCGTGAGCGTGTTGTTCGCCACGGCCTCGACGTACCCGGCGCCGAGGAGGTTGGTCGAAATCCGGAAGGTCCGGACCGTGTCGCCGAGCGCGACGAGCTCCGTCGCATCCGGATGCGTCGCCCGCGACGCGATGAGTGACCCGCCCTGCGAATCGAAGAACTGCCCGCCGATCAGGTGCCCGGTTCGCTGCTCCGTGATCTGACTCGCCCCACCTGTCACGACGTTCTGGTGACACTCACGGCAGCTCTGCGCGTTATACGTGGGACCGAGTCCGTCTGCGATCTGCTCGACCTCTTCGAATGTCTCCTTGTTGGCGTTGAACGTCCCCTGATCGGTGAAGCCGTTCGTCTGGTTGTCGAATGCGGCGAGCGCCTCGGTCAGCTTCGGAACGCTCGAGAGTCTGATGCGGCGGCCCTTCCGGATCCGCCGCCGTTGCGGACGTGAACATCTGCTGCCGCACCTGATCCCGCGCGGCATCGGTCGTCTGACCCGCTGCCGAGATCTGGTGCTGAGCGGCAAATGACCACGCCACCGCGGCCACGCCCAGCGACCACAACCCCACACGTACACACCTCTCCCTCTCTCCCATAACCCTCTCCTTTTTGAGTGACGTCGGGTTTTCGATCTCTACGGTTAGAGATCGAGCGGCGCATCGGAAAGGAATCGATGGATCATCGCGCGTGTAAGTCTTACCGCGATGATCGGTCGTTCATTCCCGGTCGTGCGACGAATAGCTTGAGAACTGTGTTGATCGGAGTTACGAAGTTATCAAGAAAGCAATTTGTGCTCCACGACGAGCGGAACAGTTTTTCTGCAGCGAGAATTGCCGGGTGGGCTCGAGCGTTTCTTGCGGATGAAAATGCGCGCGATCGCTCGTCAGAAACCGGCGATCAGAAATACGAGGCCGCAGTGCGCGAGGAGAATCGTCGAGCACGTGAGACAAACCGTCGAGTCGTTCGCGTTCAGCGGAACATTACGCATGTGATCGATCGCTGACGTCCTCGTCTCGGCAGAATGTGCGCGATCGAGCCGCGGCACAATTCCGCTGGCTGGTTTACCTTCTGGCTCTGAAAAATTCCTGCATCAGCTCGCGGCATTCGACTTCGCGAATTCCCGCGACCACTTCGAACCGGTGGTTCTGGCCGGGCAGTTCGCCGCCCGCGACCGTCGAGACGATCGCGCCCGACCGCGGCTCAGCCGCACCGTAGACGAGCGTGCCGACGCGGGCGTGGACGAGTGCGCCGACGCACATCAGGCAGGGTTCGATGGTGACGTACAGCGTCGAGCCCGTCAGGCGGTAGTTGCCGGTGCGGCGCGCCGCATCGCGGATCGCGGCGATCTCGGCGTGCGCCGTAGGGTCTGCGGCGGCGATTGGATGATTGAACCCGCGCCCGACAATCTCGCCGTCGAGCGCGAGGACGGCGCCAATCGGCACCTCGCCGGCGTCGCGCGCGCGCCTCGCTTCGGCGAGCGCTTCATCCATCAACGCGTCTCGATCCATTGGCGGGCATAATACGCCATGGCCTCGGCCGGGTTCTCCCGGAAATCGAATGTCAAGCCCGTCCATCGTCGCGTGGATCGGCCTCGCCGTCGTCGCGGGCGCAGTCCTCCTCGCCCGCCTGCCGTTTCTGCTCCAGGGCACGCGCTTCTTCGACTCGGACGAGGCGGTTGAAGGGCTGATGGCCCGGCACGTGCTCGGCGGCGAGTTTCCACTCTACCTCTGGGGTCAGCGCTACAAGGGCGTGCCTGAGGTGTACCTCTCGGCTGTCGCGTTGCGCGCCTGGCCGGGGGCGGAAGGGGTGATTGCGCTCAAAGCCGTCACGCTCGCCTGCTTCGTTTTATATGCGTGCCTCAACTTCCGGTTGCTCACGCAATGTTTTTCACGCCGCGTCGCGTGGATCGCCACGGCGTTCGTCATCGCGGGTCCGCCCACGCTTGTTGTCTGGAGCCTGAGCGCCAGCGCGGACATCGTGATGACCCTCCTCGCGGGCACCTCCCTGCTGCTGGGCTTTGCTGCCTGGCGACGGAGCGGATCCCGCACGGGTCTCATCGCGGCCGCAGCCTCGCTGGGATTCGGCCTGTGGATTCAGCAGTACATCCTCTATTACGTCGCGGCGATCGCAGTCGCCGCCGTGGACTGGACACCTGCCGGGCGTGCGCGGCTTCGCGAGCTTGGCGCCGGCGCAGGGCTGCCCGCGTGGCTTCGGTTCGCGATCCATCTCTTCGCGGCAGCGGCCCTGGTCTATTTCGTCTTCGGCTTCGCGGCCTTTTTCGGCCTCGGCTTCAACGTGACGCTGCCGGGAGTGGCCATCACGGTCAGTCACCCGCAGAAGATGTGGTGGATTGCGGGGGCGCTCCTGTTCATCGCCGCGGCAGGTCTGACACTCGGCCGACTGGTACAGGACCGCACGTGGAAAACGTGGCTGTCGCCTGCGCTTGGCTTTCTCGTGGGCTTCTCGCCCGCGATTGCCGGCCGGCTGCTGGCAGAGGGCTACGGCGCGCCAACGGCCCGAATGGATTTCGCCGGGCTTCAGTCCGCGCTGTCGCCGTTCGGCGGCGTGGCGTTGCCCATGGTCTTCGGGTTCAAGGGCCCGGGTGCGGAACGGCTGGCGGTTCCCGCCTGGTCCGCCCTGGTGATCGTCGCCGCGATCGTCGCCGGCTACGCGGGATTGAGGCGCGCTCGACAGGCGGCACAGACGGGACGCACGGACTGGGACAGATATCCAGGTGTGTTCCACGCCTTTCTGATCGTCGCACCGGTCATGTTCCTCGCAAGCGGAGCGTTCTTCGACGCACAGTCGTACCGGTACCTGATGCCCCTTTACGCGGCGCTGCCGGTCGTGTACGCCGTCGGGATCGAGGCCGTCTTGCGCGCCAGCCGGATTGCGGGCGTCGCGCTCCTGATGGGGCTGGTCGCCGTCTTCGCCTGGCAGCAGGCCGACTGGTATCGGCGGCTCCAGCCCGATCGCGAGGCGCGCGCGATCATCGATTGTCTGGATGCCGCCGGCGTGCACGCCGCGTACGCCGACTATTGGCTCAGTTACAAACTCACGTTTCTGACCGGGGAGCGGCTCATTGTCTCTCCCGTCAACGGCGTCGATCGTTACCCAAGGTACACAGCGTTCGTCGAGGCGCAGCCCGACGCCCTCACGATCGAGCGGCTCCCCGGTGGCGCCGCCGCCACGTCCTGCAGCGAAATCGTCAAAACGGGTCGCCAGGGGGTGAAACAGACGCCTTGATTGCGCCGTATTACTCTTTCTGAATGACCCCCTTGCATATGGCGCTCGCGATGGCGATTGGGCTGGGGATAGCCCAGGCGCCAGCGCCGCGGCCGACGCCGGATATCCACTACGTGCCCACCTCCAATGGCGTCACCGATGCGATGCTCAAGCTCGCGAAGGTGACACCGCAGGACGTCGTCTACGACCTCGGTTCCGGAGACGGCCGCATCGTCATCGCCGCGGCGAAGAAGTACGGCGCGCGGGGCGTCGGCATCGAGCTCGACCCCGAACTGATCAAGGCGGCGAACAAGAACGCACGCAAGGCCGGCGTCGAAGACCGCGTGCAGTTCGTCCAGGCGGATCTGTTCAAGACCGATTTCTCGGACGCCACCGTCGTCACGCTGTATCTGTCGAACTCCATCAACCGGCGCATCGCGTCGATCCTGCAGCGGCAGCTCAAGCCGGGCGCGCGGATTGTGTCGCACCGGTTCGACATGGGCGAGGACTGGAAGCCCGAGGCGGACGTCCGCCTCGAGGGCACGCACGTCTACCTCTGGACGATCAGGTAACCATGGACGCCGGCGGGCACCCGATCAGGACGGCGCTCGGCCGCGGGCTGCGCAGACGGTGCCCGCATTGCGGCGCGGGCCGGCTGTTTTCCGGCTGGACGCATCTCCCGTCGTGCTCGGTGTGCGGCCTGGTCTTCGAGCGAAACCCGGGCGACACCTGGGCGTTCACGATCATCGGCGATCGGCTTCCCATCGCCGCCATCATCGTCGCCGTCTACTTCGGCCTCGTGCGCTCGCATCTCGTCGTGGGCTTGATCGTCATTGCCGTGCTCGGGATCATCATCGTCGTGACGGCCCCGAACCGGTGGGGCGCGGGCATCGCGTTGCACTATCTGTCGCGTGTCTATTGGCCAGACGCCGCCGATCCGATTCCGCCATTCCGGGACCGCACGTCATGACACAGCACACCGGGTTCACGCTCTGGTTCACCGGCATGTCGGGCGCCGGCAAGTCGACGCTTGCGGCCGCTCTCCGGGACGAGCTCCGCGGCAAGGGTCATCGCGTCGAGGTCCTGGACGGCGACGAGGTCCGTCAGAGCCTGAGCAAAGGGCTCACCTTCTCGCGGGAGGATCGCGACGCGAACATCCGCCGGATCGGATTCGTCGCGCGCCTTCTCTCGCGAAACGGCGTCGTCGCCATCGCGGCCGCCATTTCGCCGTACCGGGCCCTCAGGGACGAAGTGCGCGGCCAGCATGAGGCCCCGTTTGTCGAGATCCTGGCCGATTGCGCGCTCGACGAGCTGATCAGGCGGGACGTCAAGGGTCTGTACGGCAAGGCGTTGCGCGGGGAAATCGCCCACATGACGGGCGTGTCCGATCCTTACGAACGTCCAGAAACACCCGAGATCGCCGTGCACACCGACCGGGAGAGCGTCAGCCAGTCGCTCGCGACCATCCTCGCCTGGCTCGCCGACCACGACCTCATCGCCAGGTCGTAGCCGAGTCCGCGGCCTCTGCCTGGAGGCCATGCATCCTCGGACCCCCTTCTTCTCGTATATGTCCCTAGAAGGATGTGGACGCTCAGGTGAGGCCCCAACTCGCGCGCCCGGTCGACGCGGGCAACCCGGAGCCTCTCGATTTCGAGGACCTCGTCCGCCGCCACCAGGCGATGGTGTTCAGCATCGCGTTTCACTTCCTTCAGGATCGCGCCGCGGCGGAAGAACTGGCGCAGGACGTGTTTCTGCAGCTGTACCGGCATTTACCCGGCCTCCAGTCCGCCGAGCACATCACGTTCTGGCTCCGGAAGGTCGCGTCGCACCGGTGTATCGACTACGCGCGCCGCAGAAGGCTTCCGTTTCTGAGCCTCGCCGCGGCGCCGGAACCGTTGTCTGAGGAGCGCACGAGGGACCCGTTCCTCACGAGGCATGTGCGGGCGGTGGTCGCATCGCTGTCGTACAAGGCTCGTCTCATCGTGATCCTGCGGTATCAGGAAGATCTGACGCCGAGCGAGATTTCGGACGCGACCGGCATCCCCATCGCGACGGTGAAGAGCCAGCTGCAGCGCTCGCTCGCCACGCTGCGCGACAAGCTGGTTCGAGTCGCCGGAGACCCACGGCCATGACGTACACAGATGATGGCCTCAGGAACGCGTTGCAGCGCGTGGAGCCGCCGGCTGGTTTCACCGACCGAGTCATGGCGCGGGCGCGCAAAGGCAACGGACCTCTTTCCGGCCACGGGCCCGCGTGGAGCGCGGCCGGCGGATCGATGGCTCGCTGGGCGGCGGCTGCCGTCCTGGGTGTCGCGGTCACTGGCGGCGTATGGTATCGGGCCGAACTGCGTCGTCAGGCGGAAGGCGAAGCTGCACGACGCCAGGTGCTGCTCAGCCTCCGCATCGCCGGCGCCAAACTGCAGCATGTGCAGGCGAAAGTCCTGAACGAACCCTGAGGAACTGAACCCATGGAGCGACAAATGACCAGTATCGTGGCCGGACTTGCAATGACGTTCCTCGTCTCCGTTACCGGTACCGGGCGTGCACAGGATGTGAAAATCCCGGATCAGATCGACAAGCTGTCCGCCATAGCGAAGGAAACGGTCAATATCACCCTCGACGGACCCCTGCTCCAGCTGGCCGGGCAGTTCCTGAGCTCGAAAAATGCCGATGATCAGCGCGTGAAGAACGTCATCTCGAAAGTGAAGGCCATTCACGTCCGGACCTTCGAATTCGACAGGGCCGGCGAGTATTCCGAGGGGGATGTCGCCGCGTACCGATCGCAGCTCCGTTCCCCTGCCTGGTCGCGCATCGTGGACACCGTGAACCGCGAGGACCGCGAGCACGTCGAGGTGTTCGTGAAGCAGGAGAAGGGTCAGGTCGCGGGCGTGTCCATCATCGCGGCCGAGCCGAAAGAGCTGACGATCGTCACCATCGACGGCACGATCGATCTCGCGCAGCTGGCGGCCCTGGGCGGGCAGTTCGGGATCCCGAAGATCGATGCCAGCGCCCAGTTGAAGGACTCAAAGTAGACAATCGTAACCGGCGGCGATCGGGCATCTACGATCGCCCGTGCAATTCCATGCGCCCGCGTGCAACGCTCGTCTCGCCCACGGATTGCAACTGAGAACTCCCGTCCACCTGGTTCGGACCAGTTCTCGGAGTGTGCGCCGTGATGAAACGAATGGCCGCGTGTGCCCTCGCGGTCGGGATTTGCGCCTGTGGGCCGGCTGTCCAGCGCGCGCCCTCGGCTGTATCGCCGGCGACGCCAGCAGCGAACACACCTCCTCCGCAAACTGTGTCGGCGCCCCCTGTTCGGCCCCGCCACAAAGGCGGTGTCGACCTCTCGACCGGCCTCTACGGGCGCGAAGACGACGACCTCGTGCTGAACACGGCGTTGCCGATGGTGCTCCGGCGCACGTACAACTCGGGAGATGCCCACGTGCGGCGCTTTGGTCTCGATTGGTCCCATTCCGGGGAGTGGTGGTTGTATGGCGACGGCAATCCGCGAATCCCGTGGGCCGATCTGATACTGGCCAGCGGTACACGCATTCATTTCGAACGGATCTCGCCAGGCCAGACACAGGCGGACGCCGTCCTTCTCCACAACAGCAGCCCGACCGAGTTCAACGGCGCGCTTCTCAGCTGGACCGGGTCGCTCTGGGAAATGCGACTTCGCGATGGCTCGGCCGCCCGATTCCTCGACTGCAACTCGCGGAAAGAGGTCTGCTCCCTGGTCGAGCGGCGTGACGCGCAGGGGCACCGGATCGCGTACGTCAGGGACGCCGACGGTACGCTCCTCAAGATGGAGTCAGACGGGCAGAGCATTGCGTTCGACTACGACGACCGCAGGCGGATTGTTCGGGTCCACGACACGCTGCGTCGCGAGGTTTCCTACCTGTATGACGACCGCGACCGGCTCCTGCGCGCCACATGGTCGGACGGCATCGTCCGGGAGTACGCATACGACGAGCGCGGCAAGCTGATTGAAATACGCGAGCCGGGGCGGATCATCAGGAACTGGTTCGACGACACCGGCCGCTGGGTCCGCCAGGTGCTCAAGGACTCGGAATCCGACCCCGATCCATACGTCGCGACCGCCCGCTACGTTATTGAAGACGGCTCGGTTGTCGAGAGCGCCTTTGACGACGGCGACGGTTTGATCGTGACGCGATACGACAAAAACCACTACATCGTGTCGGAAACGCTCGACGCTGACGGTCCGTCGCCGATCGTATTCGCATACCGTCGCGACCCGGTCAGCAACGATGGACAGGAGGCCACGATGTCCTGCCGTGGCGAGACCGGCCCCGTGACCCGGGCCGTTCCGTTCGAGTCGCTCAAAAGCGATGCGCTGAAGGAGCGGTTTGCCCGCACGTTCTGCGGGCGGCAGTGATTTCACGAACCGTTCGGGCGCTGGTCGAGTGTCTCAGTCTTTCTGAGGAAAGATTCTTTCACCCGTCGCCAGCGCCTTCTCCATCATCGCAAGCAGCTGGCTCCTTGCCTCGTCGATCGTCCTGACGCAGCTCTCGACATCGATCGCGCGAAAATCACCGTGCGCGTCCCGTCCCAGGACGGCTATGAGCCAGTCCCGATCGGCCTTGTCGAGCGCGATGACGCCAATGACGATGCCATCGTCATCGGCAAACCACTCCGTCTCCTCGACGATCTCGTCGATGTTCTCCGCCCGGACCGGATCGTAGGCATCGAACTCGCCGCGCGAAACAGATCGGATCCCCATATCTGACGCGCGGATTCTATATCGCGTCTCTATCGTCTGCTTTGTTCGGGGAATTGGCGGCTTGCGGCGGACGCGTTGTGGTGGTGGGCCCAGCAGGACTCGAACCTGCGACCTCCTGGTTCGTAGCCAGGCGCTCTATCCAACTGGGCTATGGGCCCGCCCTTAGAAACAACGTGAAACAGCGAGGTCGAACGAAACCCTGAGTCTATCACGAGGCTTCTCCTGCCTGCCAGACACGCAGGCTAGGCCGCATTCCGCGCAGTACAATGCGGCAAATGGCCACCGGCAAGACGCGAAGCGATCTCGAACACAAGGCCACCGCCCCCGCTTCTGTCGGTTGCTACGTCCTGACCATCAGCGACACGCGCACCGAAGACACCGATACCGGCGGACGCGCGATCGTCGAACTTCTTGCCGCGGCGGGCCATCGGGTTGCCGGGCGCGCCATCGTAAAAGACGATGCGGCCCAGGTGCGGGACACGATTGGACGCCAGCTCGCCAACCCCGACGTGCAGGTGATCATCACGACGGGCGGTACGGGGATCTCGTCACGCGACACGACGTACGAGGTGATCACGGGCCTGCTCGAGAAGAGACTCGACGGCTTCGGCGAGCTGTTTCGCATGCTGAGCTACGAGCAAGTCGGCGCCGCAGCCATGCTGAGCCGCGCCGTGGCAGGCACGATCGGCCGGCAGGTCGTCGTCTCGCTGCCGGGATCCGAAGCCGCCGTCAGGCTGGCGCTCGAAAAACTTCTGATTCCCGAGCTGGGCCACCTCGTTCGCGAGGCCGGACGATAGTGCGTCCCTTCAAATCGACCATCAGTTTCGACGAAGCGCAGCAGCGGCTGCGCGACGCCGTCGTTCCCATCGCTCGCACGGAGCGAATCGCCCTCGACAAGGCCTCGGGACGTGTCGCGGCCGGCGACCTCGCATCGACGCTCGACGTGCCGCCGTTCGCGCGCTCGGCGATGGACGGGTACGCCGTCGTCGCGGCGGACACGGCAGGCGCTTCGGCCGGCTCCCCTGTGCGGCTGCAAATCGTCGAGCGCATTTACACGGGTCAGACGCCGCGTAACGCCGTCGCTTCAGGTACATGCGCGGAAATCGCGACCGGCGCACCCCTGCCCGACGGCGCCGACGCCGTCGTGATGGTCGAGCAGACCGCGCTCGAGAGCGAACGATGCGTGTTGATTCGCTCGCCCGCGGCAGCCGGGCAGAACATCGGACGCCGCGGCGGCGACGTGTCGGCAGGCGCGCTCGTCCTGCGTCGAGGCGATGTGCTGAACCCCGGCCGCATCGGCGCGGTCGCCGCGATTGGATGCGCCGAGGTCGAGGTCTACGTCAGGCCGCGCGTCGCGATACTCTCTACCGGCAACGAGGTGGTGGAGCCCGGCACTCCGCTCCGCCCCGGCCAGATCTTCGACGTCAACCGATTCACGCTGACCGCTATTGTCGAGGCGAATGGCGGCGTTGCTGATCCACGGCGGCCGGTGGACGATTCGGTCGATGCGCTGGGAGGCGCTCTCGACGCTTGCGCCGGAGCGGACATCGTCGTGTTCTCGGGTGGAAGCTCTGTCGGCGAGCGAGACCTCATCGTCGATCTCATCGCCTCGCGCGGCGAGATGATTTTCCACGGCATCGCCGTCAAGCCTGGCAAGCCGACGGCGTTCGCGCGTCTGCACTCCGGCGGCACGCCGTTTTTCGGAATGCCGGGCAACCCGACATCGTGTCTCTCGAACGCGTACGTGCTGCTCGTGCCGTTCCTGAGGGCCGTCGCGCGGCTGCCGCCGCTCCGCGGCCGCACGCTTCGCGTTCCCCTCGGCAAGCCGATCGTCTCGCAAGCCGGCCGCCTGCAGTTTTACACGGTGAAACTCGAGGGCGGGCTTGCACTGCCGGCGTTCAAGGGGTCTGGCGAAATCACGAGCCTGTCACAGGCGGACGGCTACATCCGGATTCCCGCGGACCAGAGCGTCATCAAAGAGGGTGAAGAGGTGGAAGTCACCCTCTTCTGAAATGCGAATCTGGTCATCTGGTCATTTGGTCATCGGTCTTCGGATCAATTGCTCAATTGCAACAATTGAACAAACGATGACCAGATGACTAAATGACCAGATGACCAGATTCGTTAGCGTCGACCTATCCTTCGTTCGTACTCCATCTCGAGCACGTCGGCGGTGTGCAGATCGAACGCGGGCGAATTCCGCGCGTTGGGGCCGCGGAACTCCGTGTGGCATCGGTAGCAGACCGAGAGATCCTTGAGGCGCTGGTAGATGACCAGGTCGATGAGGGTCGCGGCGGCGAGGATGCTGTAGGCGATGAGATCGCGCTTGAACCAGTAGAACGCCGCGCTGATGACGATACCGATGATGACGACCGTGAGACCCATCTTCGGATCGAAGTCCTTGCGGCCGTAGAAGTCGGCGCCGCCGCACACGGGACAGCGATCGAGTCCAAGACCGGATTTCACCGGGTCCGAGAACGATAACGCGATGTCACGGCCGCAGCCGCCGCACTTGATGGCGGCAGGCGCGTCAGCCGCGTTAACCGGCAGCCCCGCATCGCACTGCGGGCATTTGGCGACAATTTCCATGCGGAAGGGGGACCCGCTACTTTCCTGCAAAGAACGACGGGAGGGGCATGTCTCGCATCGTGCGAAGGCCTGGCGTGGCCTCGAGGACTTTCGGGATGGAGTTGACCACGATGGCGGCCGTGGCCACGTCGCCGTGAACACCGCCGGCGATCCGCACGGAAAGGCGCGGGTTGCCGTCGATTTCGATCAGGTCGTACGGGTCAGGCGCGCCGAGATAAGCCTCCATGCGCAGCCGGATCGCCGGCTCTTTCTTCCGGTAACCGATACCCTCTTGAACGATCCCGCACACATAGCCGGGGTCGACGGCGAGGAACTCACTGGACACGGTCACCTGCGCGAGCTTGGGCTCCACGTGATCGGTGATGCGGTCGAGCGTCCAGCCGAGCGAATCGGCAATCATCGCGATCGACTCGGTGAATCCCACGTGCTTGATGCTGCCCTCGTCCACGCGCTTCTGGAACTGCTCGGTGGTCAGCCCTGCGCCGATTTTCTGCTGAAACGGCAGGCGGCGGTGGCGGGCGTCTTGGATGCGGTGCACGGTCACGCGGTCCACGCGCTGGCACACCGCGGTCATCGCGATCGGCAGTGCGTCCATCACGAAGCCGGGATTGACGCCGGTGGCGAGCACGGCGACCTTGGCCTTCTTCGCGAGCGCGTGCACCTGCCGCGCAAGGCGCACATGCGTATAGCTCGGATACGCGAGCTCCTCGGTGGTCGCGACGATGGGAACCTTCGCCTTGAGCACGGTCAGGAGCTGCGGCATCACCTGCTTCATCGACGAGCTGGTGCAGAGGAGTACGACGTGAGGCCTGGCCTTCTTGAGGGTTGCAGCCGGATCTCCAGAGACTTTCACGCCGAGACGGCGCGGCAGTCCGACGACGTCGCCGAGATCGCGGCCGACCTTCGCGGGATCCGTGTCGATGCCGCCGACGATCTTGAAGCCCGGCCGCGCGGCGATTTCTTTCGCAACAGCCGCTCCGATCGGCCCGAGGCCGAAATGCACCACTCGAATGGTCGACATAGGTCCCGAATTATAGCCCGAGGGTTGGTGGTACGATGGCGGCCGAATGTCGGATGATCCAAAGAGTCCGCTTACACGCGATCACGTCGTCTGGGCGTATCGCCTGCTGCTCGATCGCGATCCGGAAAACGAAGATGTGATCGGCCCGAAGCTGGCCGGTTCGCGCGACACCGCGGAGTTGCGCCGGCACCTGATGACCTCGGCCGAGTTCCAGGAGAAGAACCGGGACTACGCGCACACCAACGACCGCACGCTCGTGATCAAAGAGCTCGAGCACGGCGTACGCCTGTTCGTCGATCTGTCGGATCACGTGATCGGCCTCAATATCGTCCGCGGCCACTACGAGGAGGACGAGGCGCGCTTCGCCCGCAGCGTGCTCAAGCCCGGCGACATCGCGATCGACGCCGGCGCGCACATCGGATTTTTTACGATGCAGATGGCCGCGGCCGTCGGCGAGAAGGGAGCCGTGTACGCCTTCGAACCCTTCGACGCGAACGCGGATCTCCTCGAGCGATCGATTCGTGAGAACCACTTCGAAGATCGCATCGTCTTCCGGCGCGCGGCGGTCGGCGCCAGCAGCGGCACGGCCACACTTGACGTTCCCCCTCGAAACGCTGAACACGGGCGGTGCGTACCTGCTGCGCGAAGGGACATCGCCCGTCGGAGGCAACCGGACAAGAGATGTGCCCGTGGTGGCGCTGGACGATTTGCCGCTCCGGCGGCCCGTCCGGTTCATCAAGATGGACGTCGAAGGCGCCGAGCCGCTCGTGATGAAGGGGGCTGCCCGCCTGCTCCGCGACGACCGGCCCGTCGTCCTTTCGGAGCTCCACCCGACGCAGCTCGATCGCGCATCGGGCACTGACGCCGATGCGTTCCTGTCCGCCATGCGCGCCGCCGGGTACCGTGCGCATCTCATGCAGGACGGACAACCGGCAGCGCCGCTCGACCGTGCGCCTGCCGGCGCGCTCGTGTCGATCGTCCTCCTTCCGATGTAGGATTCCCTACCATTCGCTATATGCGGTCCCTGGGTTTCGCGCTGGTCCTGTCGTTCGCGACTTCGTCGTCTCTCCACGCCCAGATCACCGGACAGATGACGCCGCCGCGCTCGCCCAGAAACGCCAGCTACTCGATCGACGTCCGGCTCGACCCCGCCAGCCGGACCATCACCGCGTCGGAAATCATCACGTGGCGGAACATCACGTCCAGGTCTGTGGACGATCTGCGTTTTCATTTGTATTGGAACGCGTGGCGCGACGATCGTTCGACCTGGCAGCGCGAGCGGGCGCTCGCCCGGACACCGGCAAGGGATACGCGGCCGGGAGATCGTGCGAGCATCGATGTCTCATCCCTCCGCGTCACCGGCAGCGGCGGGCCCGTCGATCTCACGACCCGGCTGCGCTTCATCGCCCCGGACGACAACAACGCCGACGATCGCACGGTGCTTCAGGCGCCGCTTCCGCAACCGGCGGCGCCCGGCACGACGTTGACGATCGAGGTGACGTGGACCGCGCACGTCCCCCGACCGGTCGCGCGGACGGGCGCCATCGGCGACTTCTTCTTCATCGCCCAGTGGTTTCCCAAACTCGGCGTGCTGGAGGACGGTGGCTGGAACTGCCATCAGTTCCACGCGAGCACGGAGTTCTTCTCCGACTACGGCGTCTACGACGTCCGGATGACCGTTCCAAAAGCCTGGCCGGTCGGCGCCACGGGCGTCGCGCGCGAACGGCGCGCAAACGCGGACGGCACCGAAACGCATCGGTACTACCAGGAGGACGTCCACGATTTCGCGTGGACCACGAGCCCCGACGCTCTCGAGCGGACGGCGCGCTTCGAACATCCGACGCTTCCGCCCGTCGAGATGCGGCTGCTGTTGAGGCCCGAGCACGCGAGCCAGGCCGAGCGCCATTTCGATGGGGCACGCATCGCGCTCAAGTTGTACGGCGAATGGTTCGGCGCTTACCCGTACGGGCACCTCACCATCGTCGATCCGGCCTACCAGAGCGGGGCCGGCGGCATGGAGTACCCGACGCTCATCACGGCCGGCACCCGGTGGCTTGCCCCGGCCCATACCGACGACCCTGAAGACGTGGTGATCCACGAGACCGGACACCAGTTCTTCTACGGAATGGTCGGCAGCAACGAGTTCGAGGACGCCTGGATGGACGAGGGGATCAATACGTTCGGCGAGGCGCGCGTGATGGACGCGTGGGGAGTCACGCGCTACTTTCAGCGCTACTTCGGGGGGTTCGTCCCGTTCGTCTTCAAGGACATCCGCCTGGATCGCGAGCGCGTCTGGAACCGGTTCGCGGGCTACCGTCGCGCCGCGACGACCGATCGCCAGTCGACGCCGAGCTATCAGTACTATCCCGGCCCCGGTGGTGTCATCACGTATAACAAGACGGCCCTGTGGCTGAACACGATGGAGCGGTGGCTCGGCTGGCCGACCGTGCAGCGCACGCTGTCCACGTTTTTCGTGCGGTGGCAATTCAAACATCCGAAACCCGAAGACTTCTTCAGCGTGGCCAATGAAGTGGCCGGACGCGATCTGGGCTGGTACTTCGACGAGGTGTATCGCGGGTCGAGCACATTCGACTACGGCATCCAGGAGTTGCGCAGCACGGCGGACGGCGCCGGACGCTTCCGCACCGAGGTCGTCGTGCGGCGGTACGGCGATGCGACCTTTCCCATCGAAGTCCGGACGACGTTCGACGACGGCGAGCAGGTCAGCGAACAGTGGGACGGACGGGAACGCTGGCGTCTCTACGTCTACGAGCGAGCCGCGAAGGCGCGCACGGCCGAAGCCGATCCCGGCCGCGTGTTGCTGCTCGACGTGAACGAGACGAACAATTCGCGGAGCCTTGAGCCCAAAGGGCCGGCCGCCGCCACGAAGTGGTCGCTCAAGTGGATGGTCTGGCTGCAGGACTGCCTGCTCTCGTGGAGCGTGTTCGTATGAGCCCGGCGCAGGCCTGGCGCGACGGCATCCGCCGGGTCGCCGGGGCTCCATCGATCCTCGTGGGAGTCTGGCTGATGACCAGCCTCGTCAGCCTGCCGCTCGCCCTCTCCTTGCGCAGCGATCTCACCGGACACCTGGGCCCCAGCCTGGCCGCCGAGACGGCCGCGAGCGGCGTGAATTACGAGTGGATGCAGGAATTCACCGACCAGGCCTCGGGGATCGGCACGACCTTCAGGCCCACCGATCCTCGGCTTCGGCGCCGTGCTCGACAACCTGAGCGCGTTTGTGGACAACACCGCACGGCCCATCGTCATCGTCGGCGCGGCGGGGACGTATATGGCGCTCTGGCTGTTCGTGGCCGGAGGCATCATCGACCGGTACGCGCGCGACCGCGTCACCGGTATCCACGGTTTCTTTTCCGCTTCGGGCGTGTTCTTTTTCCGGTTCTTCCGGCTCGCGATCGTGATGTTCGTCGTTTACGGCCTGCTGTTCGAGTACCTGCACCCGTGGCTGTTCGATCGCCTGTATCCGCGGCTGATTCGCTCGGTCAACGTCGAACGCACGGCCTTCGCGATCCGCATGGGACTGTACCTGGTGTTCGGCCTGGTCCTCGGTTTTTGCAACCTCGTCTTCGACTACGCCAAAGTCCGCGCGGTCGTCGAGGATCGGCGCAGCGCGCTCGGAGCGCTCGTCTCGGGGCTCCGGTTCGTCCGTCGCAATCTCGGCGCGGCGGTCGCGCTCTATCTTCTGGACGTGGCGCTGTTCGGCGTGACGCTCGCGGCGTATGCCGCCGTGGCTCCGGGCGCCGGCGGCGTCGGCTGGTCGATGTGGATGGGCTTCGGAATCGCGCAGCTGTACATCCTCGCGCGGCTGTGCGTGAAACTGATCTTCTGGGCGTCGGAGACGGCGCTCTTCCAGGGCCGCCTGGCTCACGCCGGGTACGTCGCCGCACCACAGCCCGTGTGGCCCGACTCACCCTCCGCGGAGGCGCTGCAGCGGCCGTAGCGGCCGGCTTCAGCCGGCTGGCGAACGTCCGCCTGAAGGCGGACGCTACGGCTGACTAGCGTGCGACAGTCAGCAGCGCGCGCACGGCGGAGACGATGTGGTTGGCCGAGATGCCGTAGCGATCGAGCAGCTCGTCGGGCTTGCCGCTGCGCGGAATCTCGCGGACAGCCAGGCGCTCGACCGTGAATCCCTCACCCTCCACCGCTTCGGCGACGGCATCGCCGATACCGCCGGCGGCGTAGTGATCCTCGACGGTCAGGAAACGCCCGCCGGTTGCCCGGCCTGCGGCGATCAGAGTCGTCTCGGTCGACGGGCTGTACAGAATACAGATCGATCACCCGAACCGCCGTGCCGGCTGCCTTCAGCTCGTCGTGTGCCTTGAGCGCTTCGAACAAGGTCACACCCGCCGCGACGATCGTGACGGCGTCGGCCCCGCTTTGCCTCACGACTTTCGAGCCGCCGACGACAAACGGCTCGTCGTTTCCGTAAATCACCGGCGTCTTGGGCCGGCTCGTGCGGATGTAAACCGGCCCGGGGTGATACGCGGCCAGCGCCACGAGGCGCTCGGCGCTCACCGCGTCGGACGGGTAGAGGACGGTGATGTTCGGCTGGGCCCGGCACATCGCCAGGTCCTCGAGCGCCATCTGAGACGGGCCGTCCTCGCCGATCGACACGCCGGCGTGCGATCCGGCCATCTTGATCCCGACGTTGCTGATCGCGGCCATCCGGATGAAATCCGCCGCTCGCGTCAGGAAGCAGGCAAATGTCGAGGGAAACGGAATCGCGCCGCGCGCGGCCAGGCCCATGGCGGCGCCAATCATCACCTGCTCGGCGATGAAGTTCTCGTAGAAGCGATCGGGAAACGCTTTCTCGAACTTGTCACTGAACGTCGAGTTCTTGACATCGGCGTCGAGCGCGACGACACGCGGATCGGCCTCGCCAAGCCTGGCGAGCGCGAAACCATACGCCTCGCGCGTCGCCATTTCGTCGCCCAGCTTGTAGTTTGGCGCGGCCACCGGCCTGGCCACTTCAACCGCTCGCGGCCGTGAGGGCGGCTTCGGAATCTGCAGCGAGAGGTTGACGCCCGGCGGCGCAGGCACGAATTGCCGTTCGAGCTCGGCAAGCGCGTTGTCGAGCTCCTCGCCTTTCTTGAACGCCCTGCCGTGCCATCCCTCCTTGCCTTCGACCGACGACACGCCCTTGCCCTTGATCGTCCGGGCCAGAATCATCGTCGGCTTGCCCTTGGTGCGGCGCGCCTCGGCGCAGGCGTCGAGAATCGCGTCGAGGTCGTGGCCGTCGATCACAATCGTGTGCCAGCCAAACGCTCGCCAGCGCCGCGCGATGGCCTCCATGTCGTGCTGCCACATCGTCGGCCGGCTCTGGCCGAGCGCGTTGACGTCGGTGATGCCGCAGAGGTTGTCGAGGCCATTGAGCGCCGCGACGTCCGCCGCCTCCCAGACCGAGCCCTCAGCCGACTCGCCGTCGCCGAGCAGCACGTACGTGCGATAGTCCGACTTGATGCGCCTGGCGTTGAGCGCGCTGCCGATCGCCGCGCACACGCCCTGGCCGAGCGAGCCGGTCGCGACGTCCACAAACGGCAGGCGCGGCGTCGGGTGGCCTTCCAGATCGGAATCGATGCGGCGCAGGTTCAGGAGATCGGCGCGGTCGAACGCGCCGGCTTCGGCCCAGACGGAATAGAGGATCGGCGCGGCGTGGCCCTTCGACAGGACGAACCGGTCGCTTTCCGCGTTCCGGGGATCCTTCGGGTCGTATCGCATCTCGGCGAAGAAAATGACGGACATCAGATCCGCCGCCGAGCAACACGTCGTTGGATGACCGGACCCGGCCTCCGACGTGGATCTCAGCGAGTCGATCCGGAGTCGCACGGCGACGTTTTTCAGCGCAGGAATCAGCGAATTACGATCGAGAGACATGGGAGTGCGATTGTAGATGGCGCGTCGTGGAATTCAAAGAGGCGAATGCCAGTCGGAGGCCGCCAGGGCAAAGACGGCGCCTTCCAGGCCGAGCCGCGGAGCTTGCGGCGCCAGTTCATAAAGAATATTCGCGGCATCTCGACCGTAGTCCGCGCCGGCCGCCACAACGGCCGCGCCCAGATATTCGTCGGAACCGTGGAGCGCGGCGAGGCGAAACAGGACGGAAGCCGCTTCGCAGTTGAGGGCGAACGGCTTCGAGCCGGTCTCGCCGTCGAAGAACCCCGGCGCTGCGGCATCCCGCAGCATCCGCGCCGCGAACTGCATTAATTCCTCCGCCAGCATCGAGTACGGAAGACGGCCCGTGCATTCGAATCCCGTGATGAGCGCAGACGCGGCGCTGACGTGATCGGCCAGCCGGACACGGCCGCCAGGCGCCCCCAGCGCGACGCCTTCGCCTGGCTGGTACGCCGCGCCCACCAGGCGCTCGAGTTCATCGAGCGCCGCCTGGATGTTCCCGCCGGGTTCCTGGACGCCGGCGCGAAGACAGGCATCGACGCCAGCGAGAGCTACGGCGATCGGGTGCTGGCGGCCCCAGGATGCTTGCAGAGTCGCCGCCAGTCCGGCAGCCGCCTCGTGCACGCGCTCATCGTCTGACACTCCGCCAGCTTCCGCGAACAGGATCAGCCAGCCCGACTGCTCGGCACGTTCGGCCTGCGGCCAGATGTCGAGAGCCTGGGTCAGCGCGGGCTCGAGTGCGTCGCGAATGTCATCCCGGCCGGTGGCCGCGTACCGCCGGAGGAGAAGCCGCACCGCGGGGGCCGTCGGGGCTTCACTGGTCAGCGCCTGCAGCACAGCAGCAGTCACGAGTTCGACGGTATAAGGAACGTCGTTTGCGTGGCTGATGTCATTCACAGGAGGGTTCACCGCCGCGGTCGGTAAGGTGCTATAGTCGCGAACCGAGGTCCATGCTCGACGAGCTCTCCCAAGCGGTTCTGGCTCGTGAGGAAGTCGTCAAGTATCTGCGCGGCGGATACGGCGAAAACGAGGAGCGCGCGCGTGAACGCGTCCACGCCTACCTCGACGAGCTCCGCACAACCCAGCGCTACGAATTCTATCGTGCGCTGCAGCACCCGCTGTACCCGATTCTCCGCAAGATCGACAAGGTTCCCGAGCACGCGCACCACGCCGTGGCCGCGACGCGCAACCACCGCGTGGTCTATGCGTCGAACCACAAGAGCCACATCGACTACCTGGTCGAACCTATCGTCCTCGACGATGCCGGCGTGCGGCCGCCGCTGATCGCGGCCGGCATCAACCTGTTCGGTGGCCCGCTCGGGCTGCTGCACCGCCACATCACCGGGGCGATTCCGATCCGCCGCAGCACGAAGGATCCAGCGTACCTGATCACGCTCAAGGCGTACATCGCCGAGATCCTGAAGAAGCACGACCTGTTTTTCTACCCGGAGGGCGGCCGGAGCTACAGCGGCGAGCTGAAGATGGGCAAGACGGGGCTGCTCCACGCCGCGCTCACCGCGAACGAGCCGAACCTGGTGATCGTCCCGGTCGCGGTCGCCTACGACCTGGTGCTGGAAGATCACATCCTCGCCAAGCAGGGCGTCAAGAAGATCCAGCGTCCGTTCACGCGCGAGCTCGCCGAGATGGTGCGCTACGCCGTGGGCTACTGGTCGCGCGTCTTCGTCACCTTCGGGTCGGCCATTCCCGTGACGGGGTACGATCCGCAGTCGCGGAGCGACGTGCTGGCGCTGACGCGTCTCATCCGCACGCGGATCGGCGCGCTGCACAAGGTGCTGCCCACGGCGTTGTTTGCCTCGGCCATGCGGCCCTCGATCGTCCGGCGCGATCTCGAATCCCGTATCGACCGGCTGATCGACGAATTGTCGGCCCGCCAGGCCAACCTCGGGGTCATCACCGGCCGGCAGGCGGTGGAAGAGGCCGCCGAGCTTCTCGAAACCCGCGGCATTATCGTTCACGAGCGCGGACGGTTTCGCGTGCGCGACCGCAGCGTGCTGCGATACTACGCGCGGACGATCGAGCACCTGCTGGCGACGTCCGGCCGGACGCATTGACGTGGCGCGTATCAGCCCGAAGAGTAACCGCTAGATGCTCGGCGGCGCGTCGAAAGCTCTGTTCCATCTGCTCGCCAAGAGCCAGAACCTCAAGACACTCGCGTCGCGTTACGGCATGCGCCGGCCGCGGAGCTTCGCGCGCCGGTTCATCGCCGGCGAGACGACCGCCGAGGCCCTTGACGCCGCTCGCGCCGTGGAGGCACGCGGCCTGCTCATCACGCTCGATCACCTGGGCGAAAGCGTGGGCAGCCTTGCGGACGCCGACGCCGCCACGCGCGAGTATCGCGAGATCGGCGAGACGATCGTCGCCGCCGGCATCGGCCGGAACATCTCGCTCAAGCTGACGCAGCTCGGCCTCGACGTCGATCGCGCGAGCGCGGTGGACAACATCCGGAAGATCCTCACCCGGACGGATCCGGCGGGGTTCTTCGTCCGCATCGACATGGAGAGCTCGGCGTATACGCAGGTGACGCTCGATATCTTCGAAACACTGTGGGAGCAGGGTCATCGCCAGATTGGCGTCGTGCTGCAGGCGGCGCTGCTTCGCACGGAGCAGGATCTCAAACACATCCTGGCGCTTGGAGCGCGCGTTCGCCTCGTCAAGGGCGCTTACAAAGAATCCAAGAACGTCGCGCACCAGCACAAGGCGGATGTGGATGCGGCGTACGCGACGTTGATGCGGATGATGCTCGATCAAGGCGACTACCCCGCCTTTGCCACGCACGATCCCGCCATGCACAGGCTCGCACAGGAGTGGGCGGCCGCACGGGGCATAGGCCCTGAACGGTACGAATTCCAGCTGTTGTACGGCGTGCGCCGCGATCTGCAGACCGCGCTCGTCGCGCAGGGTCACCGCGTGCGCGTCTACATTCCGTTCGGACGGGAGTGGTTTCCCTACTTCATGCGCCGCCTGGGCGAGCGGCCGGCAAACATCGCGTCGGTACTCCGCAGCCTCCGCGATGAACGTAAAACGCAGAACCGAAATCAAAACGTAACACGCAGAGCGCGCGACGCCTCGCTGTTCTTCACGTCTTCGTTCTGCGTTTTACGTTCTCCGTTCATTCCGCCCGTAGGGCGGAGCCACTGCATGAGCGCGGCAGCGCCAAGGGTTCCCGCGGCCAGAACGATCAGGAGCGTTTGGTACGAGGCCGTCGCGTCGAACACCCACCCCATGAGCACCGGGCCAATCGCGCCCGCCACGGCGTAAGCGGTCCACGTGAACCCGTAGAGCATCGCGAACGACCGCAGCCCGTAGTATCGCGAGAGGATGTAGGGCGTCACGTCGGCTTCGCCACCCATGCCGAGTCCGATCAGGATCGACGCGAGCGTGCCTGCCGCAAACGAGTGCGCGCTGGCGAGCAGCAACGTGCCCAGGGCGGCCGCCGACAGCAGCAACAACGCCACGCGAGGCGCGAAAAAGCGATCGAGCAGCCAGCCGGTGAGGAACCGTCCGACCAGGCTCGCCCCGCCCATCGCGGCGAGCGCCGTCGCGGCACGGGCCGGCGAGATGCCGCGGTCGGTGAGCATGGCCGGCAGATGCGTCAGCGCGCCGTTTTGCGCGATCGAGGCGAAGAAGAGCACGGCCACGACAATCCAGAACGGCCGCGATCTCACCGCCTCGCGGACCGTTGCCCCATCGGCCACCGACTGGCTCGCCGGGTGTCCGGCAAGCTCGGACGGCCGTTCGCGAATGAGGCTGGCAACCGCCGGCAGTCCAATCGCGAGGACCATGCCGCCCAGGACGACGCACGCGGCGCGCCAGCCAATGCGTTCGATCAGCGCCTCGGCGACGGGCGGCAACACCATCGCGCCAATCGCTCCGCCGGACATGACGACGGCAAGCGCCATTCCCCGCCGCTTCACGAACCAGCTCGACACGGCGCGGCTGTACGCCATCTGCGCCGTCCCGTTTCCGACGATGCCCATGATGAAGAACGTCGCGTAGAGGTGCCAGATGTGCGGGGTCAGCAGCGCGAGCGACGCGAACGCGCAGCCGAAGACGGCCATGCACGGCACGAGAATGCGCCGCGGGCTGACGCGATCCAGCAGGTAGCCGAGCGGCGGCGAGCAGACGGCCACCGTCATCGCGGCGATGCCGAACGCCGCCGAGACGGCCGCGCGCGACCACCCGAATTCCTCTGCGAGCGGTTTGAGGAAGATGCCGAACGTGTAGACGAGGAGCGAGGCGAAGCTGACGAACACGCCAACGGCCGAGGCGATGGCGACGCGCCACCCTTCGTAGCGCGCGTCATGCTCGCTCATGAATCTGGTCATCTAGTCATCTGGTCATCTGGTCATCGTTTTGAGATGGATCAATCTTCCAATTGATCAGCGATGACCAGATGACCAATGACTAGATGACCAGATTCAAGAGTCAGAAGACTAGCTTCACGCCGAACTGCATCAGTCTCGGCGGTCCGGCGGAAAGAATTCGGCCGAAGTTGGCGGAGTTGAGATCCGCGACGGGCAGTCCCAGATTCGTGACGTTCGTGACATTGAACGATTCGAGGCGCAGTTCGAGGCGCGTGCCCTGCGAGAGCTGGATGTTGCGGACGAGCGACAGGTCGATGTCGGCGTACCCCGGGCCGCGCACACTGTTGCGCCCCTCGTTGCCGAACTGCCCCGCCTGCGTGACCGGATCAAGACGCTGAAAGGCCGACCGGCTCACCCACGCGTCGACGGTATGGGGGCCGGCATTCGGATCGCCGACCTGGTTGGGACGGGCGGCGACGAAGCCCGAGATCGGCGGGCTGTTTGCCTGCAAGCGACACGTTCGCCGAGTCCGTCACCGTGAACGGCGTGCCAGAGTTGAACGACGCGATCCCGTTGACCTGCCAGCCGTCGAAGATGGCGCGCACAGCCGAGTTCGCGTGCTCCGGCACGCGCGGCCCCCAGCTCGCGCTGGCGACGAACCGGTGCCGTGCGTCGAACAGCGACGGGCCGTACTCGGCGCCAACGTCGAACGGGTTCTGCGCGAGGTCGTTCTCGCCCGCCAGGGACTTCGCCGCCGCGCCGGACAGATTCATGGAGGACAACTCGTCCTTGGTACTCGAGAGCCAGTACGAGACGTTGAATCCGACGCCTCCCGCATAGCGCCGCGACAGGCTGACCTGTCCAGCTTCGTAGTTCGAGTGGGTGATGTAGGACAGCATGGCGATCGTCGAGAAGTCGCACGTTCCGCCATCCGCCGGGCAGTTTGCGTAGACACGGCGGCGGTCGGCGTTCTGCGCCGTTGCCCCGGGCCCGTACACCGCCGGGTTGTCTTCGATATTCCGCGGGATGCGGCTGCCCTTCGCCGACACGAACCGGACTTCGAGCATGTATCGGTCGAAGAGCGCGCGCTGCACGCCGACGTTCCAGTCCTGTGTATATGGCGGTTTCGCCGCCGTGTCGATCGTGAACACGGTCGACGGACGGACAAACGAGTTCGGCGCCGGATACGCGTGGCCGAGATATGGATTCTGGAAATTGAGCCCGGCGCCGCTGAACTGGTTGAACTGCGCCCACGGAATCGAGCTGACGGGCACCTGCGACGCGGTGCCCGCGCCGTTCTCGAACTGGTCGTAGAAGAGTCCGTAGCTGGCCCGGACCGACCACACGCCGGCGCCCGTCGGATCCCAGGCGAACCCGAGGCGAGGCATCACGCCGTTGGCACTCTGCGCGATGCCATCGGGAATACCCGGGTCACCCGGAAAGACCAATCCCTTGGGCGCGGAGGGGTACACGATCGACTGCACGCCTGGAATAAAACCGGTCAACCGGTTCTGCGCCTCGGTGATCGGGTTGATGCGCTCGTAACGAAGCCCGACGTTGAGCGTCACGTTCTTGCGCATCCGCCACTCGTCCTGCGCGTACGCGCTCGCGCCCCAGACGCTGATGTCGCGGCCGAAGTCGCCCAGGCCCTGATAGAACGTGACCGGCGCGCCGAGCAGGAGGTTGGCCACGGCGTTGTTCGTGGGAAACGTGCCCGCGAACACGTAGAAGGCGTTCGGCGCGATCGCCTGAAACATGTCGATCGCCGTGTGCTGGTAACCGGCGCCGAACTTGACGAGGTGGGCGCCCCGTGTCCAGGACAGGGCATCCTGCAGCTCGAACATGTTCTGCGTCGAGTTGCGCGGTCCGGTGATGGCACCGCCAATCGGGCTGTACCCGCTGACGTTGAAGAACGGCGGTCCCTGTCCCTCGGAGTTGGACGACACGTACCCGAAGCCGAGCGCGCTCGGCGGCGTCTGGTTCAGGCGCTGATCGAAGAAGAACTTATGGCGCAGATAACTCCCTCGAAGGGAGTTGATCATGGCCGAGGAGAAGATGTGATTCTCCGAGAGCGCCGCCGAGTGCGTCGCCAGATCGTCCCGCGTGGGGAAACCGGGCACGTCGGTGCCGCGCACGGAGATCGGGTTGACGTTGTAGCCGCCCGAATACGAATAGCGACCGAAGAACTGATCGGACGAAGACACGTTGACGTCCACACGCCCGCCGGCCTGGTCGGAGTAGTTCCGGCCCATGAGCGTGGCTCGATAGATGGACGGCGACACGTTGCCCAGCGGATACATGTTGATCACGTTGAGGGCGACCGGGTTGATGGCCGCCGGCGGAAGCTTGTTCCCGGGAATCGGCACACCGCCCGCCGCAAAATTGATCAGCGGCACACCCAGGTCCGAGAAGTCGCCCTGACGCTGTCCAGGGGTCGGCACGGTCGCGCTCGTCGTGGTCCCCTGGTCGTTCCGGAAGCCCTCGTAATAGCCGAAGAACATCACGCGGTCCTTCTTGATCGGCCCCCCAGACGTCATGCCGAACTGATGCTGCTTGAGCGGCTCGACTGTCTCGGAAAAGTAGTTCCTGGCATCGAATGCATCGTTGCGCACGAACTCGTACAGATTGCCGTGGAACTGATTGCTCCCCGATCGCGTCACGACGCTCGTCGTCGCGCCGCCCGTGCCGCCGAATTCAGGAGGCGCGCTCTGGGTCAGGATGCGGAATTCGGCGACGGCATCAACCGGCAGCTTGAGCGCGTACCCGCCGTCCATCCGGTTGATGTTCTGCGCGCCGTCCACGAGGTAGACATTCTGCTCCGGCCGCATGCCGTTGACGGCGTACGCCTGACCCTGGCGCAGGCTCCCGCCGGCGGTCGCCACACCGGCCGTGAGGGGCGCGACGCCCGTCTGCAGGAGCCCGAGCTGCGTGAAATTACGGCCGTTCAACGGCAGGTCGAGGATTTCGCGTCCGCTCACGACGGCGCCCAGGGCGTTGCTGGACGTATCCACGAGCTGCACGCGCGCGGCGACGGTGAGAGATTCGGCGACGGTCCCCACCGACAGCTGCACGTCCACGCGCGCCGCCTGGTTCACGTTCACTTGAATCTGATTCTGGGTGAACGTCGAGAACTGAGACGCTTCGACCGTGAGGCTGTACGTGCCGACGGGCACCGCCGTGACGCGATAGAAACCATCCGAGCCTGACACCGCCTCCCTGGTAAATCCTGTCGCGGTGTTCCTCGCCAGCACTTTCGCGGCGGTGATGACGGCGGCAGTCTTGTCCGTGATCACCCCCTCGATCGCACCGGTCGGATCCTGGGCGAATGCACCCGTGGCCGTAAGCAGGCACAGCAGTCCCGCGGAGATGAGTATCCTGCGCATCGTATCGGTCACTCCGTCGAGGTTGGACGTTGCTGGCTGGCCAGCGTTGAGGCGGCATACCCGTTCGCCGCGACGAGGGCGGCGCGCTGCCGGTAGAACTCCGGATCGTGGGGCATCCACGTCGCGAGGCCGTCCACGTAGCGGTTGCACATGCAGAACACGGCGGCAATGAGCACCGCGTCGTGGATTTCCAGATCGCTGGCGCCCTGCTGACGCGCGCGATCGACGTCGGCCTCCGTGACGTTCTTGCCGCCCTTCGCCGTCTTGCCCGCGATCGCGAGCAGCGCCTTCAGCTTGGGCGAGATGGCGGCGGACTGGTAGTTCTGCTTGACGTCAATGACCAGCGGTTCGTTTTTCAGGTGATGCGCGGCGATCGCGCCGTGGATCGTCTGGCAGTACTCGCAGTCGTTCTGCGACGACACGTACGTGGCGATCAACTCACGTTCGCCAGGCGAGAGCGTATGCGGACCCCGCAACAGCACGTCGACCAGCTCGTTCAACGGCCTGGCCGTCTCAGGCCGAAAGGCCATCGGGCCTCTGATGCCTGGCAAATCCGGTGGAAGCGTAATGTGGGCCATCTCGTGGCTCGTGCTCGTGGCTCGTGGCTCGTGGTGGACTACTCGCGGCCGTACCCGCGGGACGCCAGCGATTTACCCTGCTGGCGATGAGCGGCTTCCGACATCTCGGGGACGCCGGTCGCGGTGATCCAGCGGTTGTAGAAGTTGAATAACGCGCAGGTCGTGATCGCGTAGTAGATGGCCTCGTCGTCCCAGCCGCCAGCGTGCAGCGCCGCGATGTCGTCCGCGTTGACGCGCGGGAGGTTCTTCGTGACCTTGCCGACGAACCGGAGCAGCAGTTTGTCCTTCGCCGAGACGTTCGAGTTCTCGAGGTCGCGCAGCGCCGTCCATACGAGCGCTTCGTCTTGCAGGAGTTCAGCGGCCGCTGCGGCGTGCGCCTGCGTGCAGAAGGCACACTCGTTCTGATACGAGGTGTACGCGGCGATCAGCTCGCGGAGCCCCGGGCTGATCGTCGCAGGCAGACGCATGACACCGTGCGAGAAACGCGCCAGATGCACGGTGAACTCGTTCTTGAAGGCAAACAGATCCCAGATCTTCGAGTACTCGGCGCCGCGGCCTTTGGCCTCCGCGATGAGTGTCTGATACGGGCCTGGCTGATGACTGGCTTCGACGCCTGGCAGGTACAACGGTCCGGAGTTACGGGCGTTGAACATAACCCTGTTTCGCCATGCGCTGGCCCATCTGGTCGTACGCCGCAGGGTCGGTCGGCGTCAGCGTCGCGAGGCCGTCCACGTAGCGGTTGAACATGCAGAACGCGGCGGCGATCAGCACGGCGTCGTGAATTTCCTTGTCGGTCGCGCCTTCCGCTCTCGCGCGCTCGACGTCAGCGCTCGTGACGTTCTTGCCGCCCTGCTGAACCTTGCCCGCGATATTCAACAGCGCCTTCAGCTTTGCGGACACTGGCGCTGACTGGTAGTCGCGCTTGACCGCTTCGACGATGTCGTAGTCGCCGGACAGGTGATGCGCGGCCGCGGCACTGTGGCTGGCCTGACAGAAGTGGCAGTCGTTTCTCGAGGACACGAACGCCGCAATCATCTCCCGTTCGCCGCTGGTCAGCGTGTTCGGTCCCCGGAGCAGCACCTCGGCGAGCTCGCGCATGGGCCCGGCCGTCTCGGGCCGAAATGCGAATCCGCTGGTGATGCCGGGCAGTCCTTCAGGGAGCGCGATGTGAGGCATGGCAGAAAGTGCAAAGTGCAAAGTACAAAGTTGGAAGTGAGTGCGAAGTCCGGATTCTACGAAGCCGGCTGCCGGGAGCTCAATAATGGAAACGGACTATCCGAAGATCACACGGCGAACGCAGTAAGCTGAGGAACCATGGGACAGAATCCACCGGGCCGGGTTGTCGCTATCACCGGCGCCTCCGCCGGCATCGGCAGGGCCACGGCCCTTCGGCTGGCCCGCGACGGGGCAGCCATCGTGGTCTGCGCGAGACGGCTGGACCGCCTCGAACAGCTCCGCGCCGAAATCGAAGCCGCCGGCGGCCAGGCCCTGCCGATCGTCGCCGACGTCACACGCGAAGCCGACATGCACGATCTCGTCGCCCGCGCCGTCGAACGATTCGGCCGCCTCGACGTCATGATGTGCAACGCCGGGTTCGCCATCTACGGCGCGATCGACGACATCACGCCGGACCAGATGCGGAGGCTCGTGGACATCAACTACTTCGGCACCTACTACGCCACGCGGGCGGCGCTGCCCGTCTTCCGCCGTCAGGGCGCCGGCCATATCTTGATCGTGTCGTCGATTGTCGGCAAGCGCGGCGTCCCCTTCATGGGGGCGTACTCCGCGACGAAGTTCGCGCAGGTGGGCCTCGCCGAATGCCTCCGATCTGAAGTCGAAGGATCCGGCATCCACGTCAGCGTGGTGTATCCCGTCTCGACCGACACCGAATTCAAGGAGGTCATGCTGCGCGAGACGGGACACGCCATCACCCAGTCAACCGGGCCGACGCAGACGGCCGAACAGGTGGCCGACGCGATCGCCGGCGCGCTCGCGAACCCGGTCCCTGAGGTCTATCCGTACCGGAAGTCGCGCGGCCTGGTCATCCTGAACGCCGTCGCGCCCGGCTTCTGCGACCGGCTCGTGAAGAAATACGGCCGCCAGCCGCTTCGCCCGGATCATGTCTGAGTCGTTCGACCGCGCCCGCGCCATTGCCGCCTCAGTCCGCGAGACCGGCGGCCGCGCGCTCATCGTCGGCGGCTGGGTCCGCGATCGATTGATGGGCCGGGAGTCGAAAGACGTCGATCTCGAAGTGTTCGGGCTCCCATCTGAGCGCGTGCGCTCGCTTCTCGAAACCTTCGGACGCGTCGAAGCCGTGGGCGAGAGCTTTCAGGTCTACAAGACGGGCGACGTCGACGTCTCACTGCCCCGGCGCGAATCGAAGTCCGGACGCGGGCACCGCGGGTTCGAGGTCGCGGGCGATCCCGAGATGACATTTCCTGAAGCCGCGCGCCGGCGCGACTTCACGATCAACGCCATCGGCTGGGACCCGCTGACGGACGAGTATCTCGATCCGTACGGCGGGCGGGAGGATCTGAACCATCGGCTGCTTCGGGCCGTCGACGCCTCGACGTTCGCGGACGACAGCCTCCGCGCGCTGCGCGCCGTCCAGTTCGCCGCGAGGTTCGAGTTCGCGCTCGATGAACCCACGCGCCAGCTGTGCCGGACGATGGCGCTCGACGATTTGCCGGCTGAACGCGTGTGGGGCGAAATCGAGAAGCTGCTGTTTGCGCCGCGGCCCTCAGTGGGCCTGACGCTGGCGCTGGACCTCGGGATCGTCGGGCGGCTGTTTCCCGAACTGCACGCGCTCGTCGGGTGTCCCCAGGAACCGGAGTGGCATCCGGAAGGTGACGTCTGGGTCCACACGCTGCAGGTCGTTGACCAGGCCCGCAAGCGGGTGGACGATTTACCTCGTGCGCAGCAGCTGGCGATCATGCTGGGCGCGGTGTGTCACGACTTCGGCAAGCCGGCGACAACGGCGCTCATGGACGGACGCATTCGCTCGCATGATCACGAAGAGCAGGGCGTGGCGCCCGCGTCCGTCTTTCTCGATCGGCTGAACATCCATTCAATCGATGGCTACGACGTGCGCCGGCAGGTGGAAGGCCTCGTGGCGCAGCACCTGAAGCCGGGCGCGTGGTTCAAAGTCAGGGACGAAGTCGGCGACGGCGCGTTCCGGCGGCTGGCGCAAAAAGTGGATCTCGAGCTGCTCGCCCGCGTCGCGAAGGCCGACTGCCTCGGCCGCGAGCCCGGGCACTTCGACTGCTCGGCGATGGACTGGTTTCTCGACCGCGCCCGCCAGCTCGGCGTCGAGCACCGTGCGCCCGGCCCGATTCTCCTCGGCAGGCATCTCCTGGAGATCGGCCTCACTCCCGGCCCGCGCGTCGGCGAGATCCTCAAAGCGGTGTACGAACAGCAGCTCGACGGGACGGTGACGACGCTCGAAGATGCCGTCGCCGCCGCCAGGCGCGCGCTCAACCGCTAACCTTCAACCTCTGGCCTCCAACCTCTAACCTCTAACCTCTAACCTCCAACGTCTGCCCCTGTACAATCCAAGCATGGCCCGATACACGCTCGTCTACGGCGTCCGACTGGTTCCCGAAGGCACGCTGACCGGCATGAAAGACGCGACGCTGACGCTCGCAGACGGATCGAACGCGGGCGTCACGCTTCACACGATAGACGGCACGATCCCCCAGCTGCGGCGCGCGCTCGACCGCAGCTTCGACGCGTTTTTCGATTTGTTGCCGGGAGCCGAGGAAGACGATCTCGAGAAGTTTGGGGACTAGCGGAGGTTCACGGGTCCACAGGGTCCACAAGGTCCACTGGTCCACAGGGTCCACGGGTCCACAGGTCCGAACCGTTGAACTATCGAACCTCTTGAACCTCTTGAACCCTTCGAACCTCTCGAACCCCTGCGCTAAGCCGTTTGCTCTTGCGCATGCGCGTTCCGCCACTCTTCGAGCAGCCGCGCGGCGTTTCCAGCCACGGAGTGCAGCGTCGGCGCCCAGCCGAGCGCGCGCGCCCGGGGACTTCGCACGACCAGGTCGAGCGCCATGGCCTCGGCAAACAGGCCCATCTTCGATCGCGCTTCCTCGATCGGCACGTACCGCACATCGGGCTTGACCGACACGTACGGCCGGATCGCGGCGACGATGTCGTTGACGCGTTCATCGCCTTCGTCGTTGGCGTGGTAGATCCCGGATGCATCCTGGCTCGCGACCAGCCGCGCGTAGAGGTCGGCGAGATCGCGGTCGTACACGAGCGGCCAGTGGTTGTTGCCGTCACCAACCACGCGCACCAGCCCGTTCGAGGCCGACTTGAACAGGTCCGCCACGATCCCCGTTCCACCGCCGTACACCACGCCCGGGCGAACAACAATCGTCCTGAGATGGTCCGTCGCGGCGGCGAGGATGAACTGCTCGTGGGCCGGCCTCCACGCGGTGAGCGCGATCGGATTGACCGGGGCACCCTCGTCGGCCGGATCGGGCGACTGGCCAAGGACCCACGCGCCAGACGTGTAGATAATGAAACGGCTGGCGGGCGAGGTCGAAGCGGCTGTCCGCGGACGTTTGGCGGCGGCCACCATCAGCTCGAGCGCCGCCATCTCGATGGCGGGGGCGCGGCTCGACGACCGGTCGAGCGCCGTGTGGACGTAACCGTCCTGCGCCTCGGCGCTGCTCTTGAACGAGTCAGGCTCCGCGAGATTGCCGACGACCGGATGCGCTCCGCGCTTCCCGACAAGCCGCGCCTTCCCGTTGTCGCGCACCAGCGCCGTCACGTCGTGGCCGGCGCGCACGAGCGCGTCGAGTACGGCGCTCCCGACGTATCCGGTCGCGCCGGTCAGGAAGATTCTCATCGCGGGCGTATATCATAGTGCAGTCGTGGCTCGCGACACCCTCCTCGATTTTTTCCAGGACCTCTCTTCGACGCGCGGGGACTTCCTGGTGTACGACGACGGCTTCAGGAGCCGCCGGTACTCGTACGGGGCAATTGCCCGCATGGCCCGGACCTTCGCCGGCCGGATTCACGACGCCGGTCTCAGCAAGGGCGATACGGTCGTCTTCTGGAGCGAGAACCGGCCCGAGTGGATAGCCGCCTTCTGGGGCTGTCTCCTGCGCGGCGTGGTCGTGGTGCCCATCGATTACCGCTCGTCGCCTGACTTTCTTCTGCGGGTCAGCCGAATTGTGTCCGCCAAGCTGGTGCTCGTGGGTCAGGACGTCCCTCCGCTCCGCGCGGCTCCCGACGCGCCCGCCGCACCGGCCTGGCTCCTGCACGAGATGGAGTGGCCCGAGACGGAACCCTCTCTTCCCCCGCCGGTCTCGACCAGCCGCGACGACGTCGCCGAGATCATCTTCACGTCCGGCGCGACTTCCGAGCCCAAGGGCGTGGTCATCACGCACCGGAACGTCCTCGCGAACATCGTTCCCGTCGAGCGCGAGGTGCTGAAATACCTCAAGTGGAGCCGGCCGTTCAGGCCGATCCGGTTCATGAATCTCCTGCCGCTCAGCCACATGTTCGGGCAGGCGATGGCGACGTTCGTCCCGCCCATGCTGGGCGGTGTGGTGGTGTTCATGCGGGGCTTCAGCCCCGTGGATATCGTGGCGCAGGTCAAGACGCGCCGCATATCGGTCATCGTCTGCGTCCCGAAAATCCTGGAAGTTCTCCGCGAGCATGTGCTCCGCATCGCGCCGGAAGCCGCAACCCCCAGCCCGAAACGGCACTGGGCCAGGCGCTGGTGGCATTTCAGGGGTATCCATCGGAAATTCGGCCTGAAATTCTGGGCCTTTGTCGTCGGCGCGGCGCCGCTCGACAGCACCCTCGAGGCCTTCTGGGGCGAGCTCGGGTTTGTGGTCGTGCAAGGCTACGGCCTCACCGAGACGGCGCCAATCGTCACGTTGAACCATCCCTTCGGCACGAAGAAGGGATCGGTCGGCAAGGTGATGGCCGGAGTCGAGGTCAGGATCGCCGAAGACGGCGAGATCATGGTGCGGGGCGAAAACGTGACGCGCGGCTATTTCAACGCCGTCGAAGAGACCGCGCGCGCGTTCGAAGACGGGTGGTTCCACACCGGAGATGTGGGCGAGATCGGGCCGGGCGGCGAGCTGTTCATTCGCGGGCGCAAGAAGGAAATGATCGTCACGCCCGAAGGCCTGAACGTATTCCCCGAGGACGTCGAGCGCGTGCTGCACGGCATCCCGGGCGTGATCGACGCGGCAGTCGTCGGCGTCTCGACCGGCGGAGCGGAGCGCGTGCACGCCGTGCTCGTGCCGGCGCCGGGAACCGACGTCGAGGCCGTCGTGCGCGAGGCGAACGCCGCCCTCGCGGATCATCAGAAGATTCGCCGCGCGCTCGTCTGGCCGGATCGCGAGCTGCCGCGGACGGAAGGCACCGGCAAGCTCAAACGCACGGCGATCGCTCAGTGGGCGTCGAGCGGCCAGATTCCGGCATTGGCCGCTCCGCCGGCGGATCGCGTTGCGGCGCTCGTCGCAAAGTACGCCGCCGGGCGCGCCGATCTCTCATCGTCCACCACGCTCGAGGAACTGGGACTGAGCTCGCTCGAGCGCGTCGAGCTGATGGTAGCGCTCGAGGACGCCTTCGAAACGCGCATCGACGAAGGCGCGTTCTCGGTCGCCCGCGATCTGGGCCAGCTGAAGTCGCTCGTCGAGCAGGCGCCGAAGAGCGACGCGGCGTCCGCCGACCCCGTCGAGTTCCCGACGTGGAATCGAGCGTGGCCGGCGCGGGCGCTCCGCCGCGCCAGCCTGCCGACGTGGATTCTTCCGCTGGCGCGCGTGTTCGCGTGGATCACAGTCGACGGCCGCGAGCACCTGACCAGGACAAGCGGTCCCGTGATCTTCGCCGCGAACCACCAGAGCCACATGGACACGCCCGTGATCCTGGCCGCACTGCCTGGCCGGATCCGGTATCGAGTCGCGACGGCCATGGCCAAGGAGTTCTTCAAGGCGCACTTTTTCCCGGATCAGTACAGCCGGGTCAGCTGGTTCACGAATAGTCTCAACTACTGGCTGGCCGCCCTGTTTTTCAACGCGTTTCCGCTGCCCCAGCGCGAGGCGGGCGCGCGGCAGACGCTGCGTTACGTGGGCGATCTGCTCGCGCACGCCTACTCGGTCCTGATTTTTCCTGAGGGCAAGCGTTCGGACAGCGGGGAGATCGGGCACTTTCTCCCGGGCATCGGGATGATGGCGTCCCGGCTGGACGTGCCCGTCATCCCGGTCCGGATCGTGGGCCTCGACAGAGTCCTGCACCACACGTGGCGCATGGCCCGGCCGGGACGGGTCCGCGTCGTATTCGGCGCGCCGATGCGGCTGACGGGGGACAACTACGCCGCGCTCGCCCGGCAGGTCGAAGATGCGGTGCGCGCCCTCGCCGATCGTTAAACTTTTCCGAGAGGCAGACGGTCCATGCGGAAGGCAAATCTGGTCAATCTGGTCACTTGGTCATCTGGTTATCGCCGTTTAATTGGGGAATTTGAGCCAATTCGCCCGCGATGACCAGATGACCAAATGACTAGATGACCAGATGTTTCCTGTGCGACAATGGTGGATTGAAGGGAAAGGAATGCTAGCCGATTGAGCAAGGACGATCTGATTGACATGCAGGGCACGGTCGTGGCGGTCCATAGCGGCGGTCTTTACCGCGTGCAGTGCGACGCCGGACATGAAGTGCTGGCGCAGTTGAGCGGCCGTATGCGCCGCTTTCGCATCAAGGTGGTTCCAGGCGATCGGGTAACCGTGGGCGTTTCCCCGTACGATCCGGTCCGGGGCATCATCACGTTCCGCGCACGCTAGCCAAATACTGTTTGGACTCCAGAACAACCGATAGACGAGCTCGCCAACCGCGCCGATCGCCGCGGGGCCACGCGCGTCGAGGACCGCACGTCCCGGCGCCGCGCCCAGCCACGCCGCATGCACCGGCGCTCGAACCCACGCCCTGCGACACGACGCCGATCGCTTTTGCGTCGCTGAATCTCGACACGCGCCTGCTCGAAGGCATTCGCGACCTCGGATTCACCGAAACCCGCGCGATCCAGAGCGCCGTGATTCAGCTCGCGCTCGCCGGCGACGATCTCATCGCGTGCGCCGAAACCGGCAGCGGCAAGACCTGCGCCTTCGTCGTCCCGACGCTGCAGCGGTTGCTGACCGTGCCGAAGGAAACGACCGGGGGCAAGAGTCGCGTGCTCGTCCTGGCGCCGACGCGCGAGCTCGCCGTGCAGATCGAGGACGAGATCCACGGGCTCGCCTACCATACGACCCTCACGAGCGCGGCGGTCTTCGGCGGCGTCGAAATGGGGGGCCAGGAACGCGCGCTCCGCGCCGGCGTCGACATCATCGTCGCCACGCCGGGACGGCTGATCGACCACATGCGGCAGCAGAACGCGGACCTGTCCGCCGTCGAGCTGCTGGTGCTCGACGAAGCCGACCGGATGATGGACATGGGCTTCTGGCCGGACGTGCGGCGCATCATCGCCGCGCTGCCGGCAAAGCGCCAGACGCTGCTCTTCTCCGCCACGATGCCCGATGACGTCGTGCGATCGGCGTTCGAGATCGTGCGCGAGCCGAAGTTCGTGCAGGTGGGCGCCCGGAGCGCGCCGGCGAAAACGATCAGCCATCACGTGCACGTCGTGCCGTCGGGACAGAAAATCGAGTGGCTGATCGCCCACCTCAAGCGGCCCGAAGGCCCGGTGCTGCTGTTCTCGCGCACGAAGATTGGCGCCGACCGCCTCGCACGCAAGCTGGCCGCGGCGGGTGTCCGCTGCATCGCCCTGCACTCCGATCGCACAATGGATCAGCGGCGGCAGGCAGTCGAAGGGTTCCGCGGCGGCAAGTACAACGTCCTCGTCGCGACCGACATCGCGGCGCGCGGCCTCGACATCGACGGCATCCACACCGTGATCAACTACGAAGTGCCAGATTCACCCGATACGTATGTGCACCGCGTGGGCCGGACGGGTCGATCGAGCGAGGTGGGGAAAGCCATCACGCTCGTCGCGCCTGAAGAGCAACGCGCGCTGGCGGCGTTAGAAAAGTCCGTCGGTGTTCATTTACAATGAAGCGATCCGATGTCTGAACCGTTTGCGCCGCTGCCCCCGTCCGGGGGATCCGGGCCGACGCCCGTTGACGCGCCGGCGGAGTCGCCTGCCGTCGCACGCTTCAAGTCGTGCCGATGGCGCCGTCCGCCCGAAGACGGACCGGAGTGCTGCGGTCACCGCGACGTCCTGCCCATGGCCGGCTCGACAGGCTTCGATCCCGAGGCCTGGTGCCCCGACTGCACCTTCTACAAGCTCAGGCGCACGCCGAAGAAACGCGACCCCAACGAATATCGATATTAGAAGAGGTTCTAGAGGTTCGAGAAGTTCAGGGGTCCAAGAGGTTCCCAGAGTTTCGGGGTTCTCGACTCTCGAACCTTTCGAACTTCTGTCTTATTCCGAGAATTCCTTTGCGAGCTCGACCCACTCGCCCTGCGGCGCGAGCTGTTGATACGAGCGCCAGTGGGGACGTGCGTCCTGCGACAGCCCCATCTTCTCGAACGTCACGGCGAGATAGAAGTGCGCGTCCGCGTAAAGCGGGTTGAGGCGCAGTGCCTCGCGGTAGCAGGCCTGGGCTTCTGAAAAGCGATCGAGGTCGTGATAGATGTTCCCGAGATTGAAATGCGCCTCGAAGAAATCCGATTCGAGGCCGATGGCGCGCTCGTAAAGCGCCTGCGCCTCGACGAGCTCGTCCCGGCTGTAGTGAATATTGGCGAGGTTGATCACCGCCGCAACCAGATACGGATCGAGCTCGAGCGCCTTGCGGTACGCCGCGGCGGCCGCCTCGAGGTTCGTTTCGTCGCCGTCGAGCTCGGAGCCTTCGAGGAAGTAGCGCTCGGCGAGGGCCGCGTCGCGGGCCGCTGCGGCCATGGCCGGCTGGCCGGCCGGGCGAGGCGCGGGGTCCACGGGCTTCCGCCGCAGGGCGATAATCTTGGCCGGTGCCGCGTCGAGCCGGAAGTCGAACGCCAGCTGGCCGTGGCGCAGACGCCGTCAGCGTCCGCACCACGCTTCTGAAGGACGCGCCCTGTTCCAGCTCGTCGTTGGCCTGCTTGATGATCCCGAGATCGGCGAACGCGAAGAACGTGTCGGCGTTGGTCCGCAGCACGGGTCGGATGAGCCCGCACTTCACCAGGTAGCGGACGTGATCGTCGCGGAGCGCCCGGTACCGCGCCAGCAGGTCGCGCGTCGCATGGTACTGACGCTTGAGCGTTTCGGGCGACGGCACGCCGGCCAGGTGACAGAACTCGTCTTCGCTCAGGATCCGGATCTGCGCCCCATGCTCCGCGTTCAACTCCTCGGCTTTCTTGAGCTTCACGCTGCGGGCTTCGTCTCCGGAGTCGCCCGCGTCTCCGGCGGCAAGCCGGAGCCCCTCCGCTCCGATCACCACCATCGTCGTTTTCGCATTCACGTCCTCGGCGGTCGAGCCGCCGAGCACAGCCACGAGAGCGCTCGCGTCCTTGCGGCCGAGCGAGCTCAGCTTGCCTGAAAACACGACAACTTGTCCTGCGAGGGCGTGATGATTAGGTTGGTGAGATGACGGTGCTGGCAATCGGCCTCCGCCGGTGCGTGGCGAGCGGGGGAACGGCATCAAGATGAAGGAGAATGACTCGAATGTCAATGGTGAATCTGCTCGCCGGCGATGTCGGCGGCACGAACACGCGGCTCGGGCTGTTCGAGAAGACGCCTTCCCGGCCGAGGCTGGTGGCCGCGCGCGAGTTCACGACGCTCGACTTCGCCGATCTCCCGTCGATGATCGCGGCGTTTCTCCGTGCCGAGTCGCTGACGGACGTCTCGATCGCGTCGGCGTGCGTTGGTGTGGCCGGGCCGGTGACGGGCGAGACCGCCAGCCTGACGAACATTCCGTGGCGGGTGGACGCGCGTGATGTCGCCCGCGCGTACGGGATGTCTCAGGTACGCCTGTTGAACGATCTCGAGGCGATGGCCTACGCGGTGCCGGTGTTGGACGCGTCTGAAGTTCATGTGCTGCAGCAGGGTCAGCCCGCCGCGGGCACCGGCAACATCGCGGTCATTGCGGCTGGCACAGGCCTCGGGGAAGCGCTCCTGCATCACGTGGACGGACGGTACGTCGCCGTTGCGACGGAAGCGGGACATGCCGACTTCGCCGCGCGCACCGAGCGCGAGATCACCCTGCTGCGCCATCTCGTCGGACGCTATGGGCGCGCGCAGGTCGAAGATGTCGTGTCGGGGCGTGGCCTGCTCGACATCCATCGCGTCGCCCATACCGGAGATTCAGGCGAACCGATCGCCTGCGCGGCGGCGATCGATCTGGACGCGCCGGATGCGCCCGCGTTGATTTCAACGGCCGCGCTCGAACGCCGCTGCCCTCGCTGCGTCGAGACGCTGAACGTGCTCGTCGGGGCGTACGGCGCAGAGGCCGGAAACCTCGCGCTCCGCGCGATGGCAACCGGCGGCGTATTCATCGGCGGCGGCATCGCGCCGAAAATCCTGTCCGCCCTCACGAACGGTTCCTTCATGAACGCGTTCCGGGCCAAAGCGCCGTTCGAGTCGATGCTGGGTGCCATGCCCGTCAAGGTGATCGTCAATTCCGGCGCGGGTCTGCTGGGCGCTGCGAATTTCTGTTCACATACCTGACAGAGACGACAGAGAAAGAACACGAGCGACGATTGCACAGGAATAGCGTGCATGGAAGAGGTCCGCGAGTGCCTGCGCTGTTGTATTCTGGGAAACACCAACGATGATCTGGTTCTTCGACAGGGACGGCGATCGCCTGCGCTACGAGATCAGTCACGATCGCAACTCGGGCTGCTATCGGCTCGTCGTCACGCGGCCCGACGGATCCGAGTCGGTCGAAGAACTCGATCAGCCCACCGACCTCATCGAACGTTCCGTCGAGCTGATGAACGACCTTCGTACCGAAGGCTGGCGCATCAACTGACGTGAGGCCCGCCGCGTTCCTGGCGCTCGGGCTCCTGGTCGTTGCGGCAAACGCCTCTCCGCGGGTCCAGACACCGGCACCAGCAGGACGCACCGAGCGCACGGTACCGTTTCGCACCGGCGAAACGCTGACGTACGACGTCTCGTGGTCCACGTTCCTCGTTGCCGGCACCGTCGTGACGACGGTCAAAGAGAAAAAACAGTCGTTCGATTCGACGGCCTACTACATGGTCGCCGAGGCGCGGCCAACGGCGCTCTTGTCCTCGATCTACTCCCTGTACTACAAGCTGGACACGCTGCTCGACGCCTCCACCCTGCTGTCGCAGCGCGGCTCTCTGTATACCGAAGAAGGAAAGCGGCACTCCCTCAAGACGACCCTCTTCGATCGGAAGGCGCGGCGGGCCTTCTTCGAATACCAATCGACGACGACGGTCAAGGCGGACTTCCCCATCGCGGCATCCACGCAGGACGCGCTCTCGGCGATCTACGTCCTTCGGACGATTCCGCTCAACGCCGGCGCGCATCTGACGATGCCGATCAGCGACGATGGCGTGAAATACACCATGACGATCGACGTCGTCGGTCAGGAGCGCGTCAAGACGCCGCTGGGGGAGACGTCCGGGTGGAAAGTCGTCCCGGTTGTCACCGACGAGAAGGGTGACGAAGTCGGTTCGAATATGGCGATCTGGATCTCGAACGACGCACGACGGTATCCGCTGAAGATGCAGGCCGAGATGCCGCTTGGTACGTTCGTGCTGTCGCTTCGCGACGCTCGCTGAACACGTCCGCCTAAAGGCGGACGCTACGGATACTCGTCGCGCGTGTCGGTCGCTTCAGGCGGCTTCGGCGAGGGTCAGCGCAAATCCGTCTACGCGGTCGCTCCACTGCTTGAGCAGACGGAAGCCTGCCCGTTCCAGGTTGAGGACGATTTCCTCGGGGAGGTACTTATACGAGCTCTCCGTCCAGATCGTCTCGCCTTCCGCGAAGACGAACTCGCCTTCACCTCCGGCCTCGGCGCCGGCGGCCGCAATGCGCACGCGCTGCGGGATGCGGCTCACCAGGTGCATTTCCACGCGGGACGGTCCGGGCTCCCACACGGCGCGATGGACGAACTGGTCCACGTCGAAGTCTCCGCCAAGCTCGCGGTTGATTCTGACGAGCAGGTTGCGGTTGAACGCGGCGGTGACGCCGAGCGGATCGTCGTACGCCAGCAGCAGATCGCGCTCCGGCTTCACGAGGTCGGCGCCAATCAACAAGGCATCGCCGCGCCGCAGGCTGGCGCGAATCCCTCGCAGAAATGCCTCGGCGCCAGGGCGATCGAAGTTCCCGATATTCGATCCCAGAAACAGCGCGAGCGCGCGGCCGGCCGCGGTGTCGCCGGCGGCCTGCACGAGGCCCGCTTCATACGTCGCCTCGTACGTGGCGATGTGGACGTTCGGAAGGGGGGCAAGTGTCCGCGCGGCCAGGCCCAGCGCGCTCGGAGAAATGTCCACGAGGCGCAGGTCGAGGCGATCGACGTCTCGTCGCCCGCTTTCCACGAGGGTCGCGAGCTTGGCGCCGCTTCCTGGCCCGAGCTCGATGATGGTGGTCAAGCCGGGCAGCCTTCCGAGGATCGCACGCCCGTGCTCGGCGAGCAGCCGCGTCTCGGCGCGGGTCACGCCGTACCACGGCAGCGCACAGATGGCGTCGAACAGCGCGGACCCGAGCTCGTCGTAGAAATACCGCGACGGCAGCTGACGCGGAGCGAGCGACAGGTAGTAGTGGACATCGGCCGCAAACTGGGCCGACGGGGCGGCAGTCGTGGTTCGCGTGATCATCGGACGCACCTGAATGACGCGTAGACGTACGGATACCGCGCGCGGAACCAGTTGCGGAATGTCGGCCGCAGCAGCTCACGAGCGGTGGCGGGCGAGGCGCCCTTCATCACGAAATGGTCGCCGTCGAAAAAATCCGCGGAATACTCGGGGTAGGACGCCATCGCGTGGAAACCCGGAAACGGTGCGAACGGGGTGCTCGTCCACTCCCACCCGTTGCCGGCCAGATCCTCGACGCCCCACGCACTTGCGCCGGCAGGATGGCTCCCCGCGGGCTCCGGATCCCAGCTCGAGAAGTCGAAGACCCCATGCGAGGCGTCCGGCGCGGCTTCGCCCCACGGATATTGAGGTTGGGGCGACGAGTCTTCCGTTCCAAACGCGGCCCGCTGATACTCGGCCTCGGTCGGGAGACGCCCGCCGTGCCATCGGGCGTACGCCGCCGCCTCGGCGTGGCTGACATACACGGGCCACGCCATCGGCAGCGGGACGAGATCGAACATGCCGCGCCAGAACCAGCCGCGGTCGGACTTCTCCCAGAACAACGGGTGCTCGACGTGTTCGGTCTGCACCCAGCGCCAGTCCTCGGGCCGCCACCATCGCTCGTCGCGGTATCCGCCGGCGTCCACGAACTCGGCGAACCGCGCGTTCGTCACGTTGTGCCGTTCGATCGCAAACGCAGGCACCTCGCTCGTGCAGTTCGGAAACTCGTTGTCCCATCCAAACGGCACAGCCGAGCGATCGACGCCAAGCACGGCGCGTCCAGCCGGAACCGCGATGAGCTCTTCCCGCGGCGCGTCGCCCTCCACCCGCGGCGCGTAGGCTGCCGGCGAGCGCTTTTCGTCGAACGGCAGGCGATGCCACATGTACAGCAGCGTCTCCTGGTGCATGGCTTCGTGCTCGAGGATGCTGAACACGGCCTCGGCGCGGTCGAGAAGCGGATCGCCCGGCCGTTCGAGGTCTTCACGCGTGAGCGCGTCAATCACCCGGGCGTCAGCCTCGTCCGCGAATTGACGCACCGCCTCGCGCGCCGGCCACGCCGCGCTCGCACCACCGGACTGGGATTCGTGGGGATCGATGCCGCGCGCGAACAGAGTCTCGAGACCAGGGTCGATGCTCTCGCCGCCGAGACCCTTCTTCACGAGCGTGTTGAAGCTGAACCCCGGCAGATGGCCCTCGTAGAAGACGATGGGGTGTCGAAGCGCGATGGGCCGGCTGTAGTACACCTGCTCCGGCAGCATGTCGAACAGCTGGCGGGAACGGGCGCGATTGCGCCGGTACCACGAGATGGCGGCCGCACGGTCAAAAGCCATCCCTTGATCCTTATACGAAACAAGTCCCGATGTGTAGTTGTGAGATAAGATCCCCTTCGGACGGTTCAGCTCGGTGACGATTACCCTGAACGGCGATCCCTTCGACCTTTCCGGTCCGCTCACGGTGAGCCAGTTGCTGGTCGCGCTTGACATCGACGCACGGCGCGTCGCCGTCGAACACAACCTGGTCGTGCTCAAACGGACGGCGTTCGACGCGGCGATCGTGCGCGAAGGCGACCAGGTCGAGATCGTCAACTTCGTGGGCGGCGGGTAGACCTCCCGTAAATATGGACACATTCTCGATCGCCGGTAAGACGTTCGCGTCACGCCTCATCATCGGCACTGGAAAATACCCGTCGCACCCCGTGATGGTGAAGGCGCATGAGGCGTCCGGCGCCGACATGGTCACGGTCGCCGTCCGGCGCGTCAATATCTCGCTGCCGCGGGGGGGCGGGGCCCCGCGCGGTTCTAAAGAAGAGAGCCTGCTCGACTACATCGACACGTCGAAATACTTCATCCTCCCCAACACCGCCGGCTGCTACACCGCCGACGATGCCGTGCGGACGGCGCGGCTGGGGCGCGAGGCGGGGTTGTCGCACTGGGTCAAGCTCGAGGTCATCGGCGACGAGCGGACGCTGTTTCCGGATAACGAGGCGCTGATCGAGGCGACGCGCGTGCTGGTGCGCGAGGGGTTCGTCGTGCTGCCGTATACGAGCGACGATCCGGTCGTCTGCCGCAAGCTCGAGGACGCGGGCGCGGCGGCCGTGATGCCGCTTGGCGCGCCGATCGGTTCGGGACTCGGCATCCAGAACCCCAACAACATCCGGATCATCCGCGAGTTCTCGCGCGTGCCCGTCATCGTCGATGCCGGCGTCGGCACGGCGTCGGATGCGGCGTTCGCCATGGAGCTCGGCGCCGACGGCGTCCTGATGAACACGGCGATCGCCGGCGCGCAGGATCCGGCGGCGATGGCCGAAGCCATGAAGTTCGCCGTTCGTGCCGGCCGGCTCGCTCACCTGGCGGGCCGTATTCCGCGAAAGTTGTACGCGACAGCGAGCAGCCCGATCGAAGGACTGGTCGGACGCTGAGCGCATGCCCAAGAGCCCGGATGATCTGGAAGGCCTCAAGGCGGAGCGGGCGGCCGCCGACCGCGCGTACAACGACGCGCTGACACGCCTCGACGCGGCAATCCAGGCCTTTCCGCAGCAATTCCCAGCGAGCCCTCCGGGTCCCGACGTCCAGCAACTCCCATCGCTCAACACGCGCTGGAAGCTCACGGCGCCGGCGCCCGAACCGGGTATCCGCGGCCGCTTTGCTGCCGCCGTCCGCCGTATCGTCGCGCCGCTCTTCGAACAGCAGGAGGCGTTCAACGGCGCGCTCGTCGATCATCTCAATCGCAACGCACCGGTTCAACAGGCGAGCGGTGACGCGATCGAGGCCGGGCTGACCGTCCTGCGCGAGCACATCGCGGACCTGGCCCGCTTTCAAACGCTGCTGATCGTTTTCCTGCAGCAGATCACGCCGTACGTGGACACGCGCGATCGCGACGTCGCCGGATTGCTCCGCGGCCTCTCCGGTGGAATCGACGCTGTGTCGAATGAGCTGCTCAAGCGGTCGGAGGCGCTGCTGGCGCGCGACCATCAGCACGAGCGCCGGCTCTCCGACATGCAGACGGAGCTCCAGGACATTCGCGCGCGGCTCGCGGAGCTGCAGGACCGCGTCGCGCCTGAACGATCGGCCTCGCCGCCGCGCTGAGGCAATCGTTTCAGAGATGGTGACATGACAACGCGTTGGCAGTTCGGCCAACCGTGGGCCCGATTGGCCGCCGGTCTCATCCCGGCGTTCGTGCTGGCCGTCCTTCTCACAAACGGATCCGTATCCATGGCGATCCGTGTGGAAGCCGCGCTGGTACTCATCGTCACACTCATACGCCCGGCAATCGGGCTCATGATCGTCGCCTTCCTCGCACCGCTTGGCGATATCGTCGTGCCGATCTTCGGCGGCCCGCCGTTGAGGCACGCCGAGACACTGACCGTCGCTTTTCTCGCCGGCTGGTTGTTGTTTCGCACCGACCATGATGAGTCGCCGCGTGGCATTGCCGGCGACGCTGACCAGCGCCATGTGGGTATTCGGGGGCGTCCTGATCGCATCGGTTGCGTCGACGGCCCTGCAGCTTTACCGGGAAAACCCCGCGGCCCTGCGGAGTACGTATCGCGACGCTGACCCAGTCGTACCTGCTGAACGCTGATGATCCGATCGGCTTTCACACGGCCGGACGACTCCTCGAGGGACTCGGACTGATGGTCGCCGCGGCGGAGATCGGCCAGCGCAACGTGCGCGATCGACTCTCGCTGCTTGCGTGCCTCGTCGCATCCGGCGTCGTGGCGAGCATCGCGAGCGGCCTGCTGGCGATCGGCGTTGCGCCTGCCCATATGCTGGCACGCCAAGCGGCAAACGGTCTCGCGCGTTACTCGGCCGTCACCGGTGATGTGAACGCGGCTGCCTCCTCGTATCTGCTGCTTGTTTTCGCCGCCGTCGGTGTCGCGACCGTCGCGCGGCGCAACGCGCCAGGCGTGGCTGCTGGCGGCCGCGATGATGTTCGCCGCGGTCGCGCTCACGGGCTCGGGTTCCGCGCTGATTGCGAGCACCACTGTGGTCGTCGTTCTCGTGCTGCGTAGGGCATCTGCGGCAGCGCGACACTGGAAGATTGTGGGCGCTATAGTGCTCGCGCTGATGGTCGGTAGCGCGGTCGCATTTGTCCGCAGCGCGCGCTCGGTGGCCAGCCTCGAAATGCGCGTCGGTTTCACCCAGACGAGCCTGCGGTTGATCGAGGGACAACCAGTCTTCGGCATCGGGGCCGGACGCTACTATCCACTGTCGAAGCTGACCCTGCCGCCGTGGCTCAGCCTGGTCTATGGCCGCGAAAACGCGCACGACTACTACCTGCAGATCGCCGCGGAACTGGGTGTCGTTGGTTTAGTGGCCTTCCTGTGGGTCCTCGGAGCAGCCCTGACTCCTCAGCTGAAACGTGTCTGGCGAGGGGAGGCCAACGGCGTGATGGCGGGATGTCTCGCTGGGACGCTCGCGTACCTGGTGACGGCCCTGGCTGGTCATCCGTTTCTGGTACCAGAAACTGCGATTCCGTTCTGGGTTGTCCTCGGCCTTGCGATACATCTGGCTGGTGCCCCCGCGCGATCGGAATGGTCTGATCGGGTGGCGATCGGGCTGGCGTGCGTTCTCTTGTTGACCGCGCCCTTCCGCGGAGTGGTGCCCGTCAGACTGGTTCCCGGGGACTACGGTTTCGGTCCCTGGCAGACCGACCCTTCCGGGCGACCGTTTCGTGAAGCCGACCCGGCCGCCAGCCTTTTCGTGGGGCCTGCGGTCACCTCAGTAGAAATCCCGATGCGTCTGAGCGGCGACCGCTCGAGCCGTTCCGCGCTCCTCGCCGTTATCGTGCCCGGATTCAGCCGAACAGAAAGACAGGTCGGCACCGACTGGACGACGCAGGTTGTTCCGCTGCCTGGTGCTGAGGTCCTTGAACCGAGTCAGCGGATCAATCTCGCAATCGCAGTGGCGGGTGACCCCGCTCAGGCGCAAGGTTTCAGCCACGTGGAGATCGGACAAGTCAGGGTCGTCGCAGCGAAATAGCGGCGCCCCGGCAGACCGACGCGCTCCCCGCCGTTTGCGTATTCACGCGGGAGTACGCAGTTGCGCGACTTCACGATACACGTCTCGTGTCTGGCGTGCCGTTCGCTGCCAGGTGAACGAGGCGGCGCGGGTAAGACCCGAGCGGCGTAAGGCCACCGCGTGCAGCTCGGATGTCAGCACGCTCACGGCGGCGTCGTACCAGCCACGGACGTTGTCCGGAGCCACAAGCAGCCCGGCGTCGCCGACCACTTCCGGAATAGATGAGGCCATGGATGCGATCACGGGTGTTCCGCACGCCATGGCTTCGAGCGGCGGCAGACCAAAGCCTTCATAGAGCGAGGGATAGACAAACACATCTGCCTGATGCATCAGGGCGACGACGGCCCGGTCGTCGGCGGCCGGAAGAAAGCGGATGCCATCCGCCACGCCAAGCGTCTTCGCGTGCTCGAGAATGTCTGCGCCAGCCCCGCGGTCTGCACCTGCCAACACCAATGACGTGTCCCTGAGGGAGTCCTGGCGCGACCGGAACATCGCCAGCACGTCGACGAGGATGCGAAGGTTCCTGCGGGTATGGAGATCGCCGACGTGCAGCATGGTCGGCGAGCGATGGCGTTCTTGTGCGCCTCGCGCATCGGCCATCGGCGCGAACGGTTCGCCGACACCGAGCGGAATCACCCGAATGCGTTCGGGTGCAATTCCATACGCAGCCTCGATCTCCCTCCGCGAGGACTCAGAATCGGTGATCACCAGATCGGCGGCCTGCGCACTCCGCCGGTAAAACCAGCGACGCACAGGATCGATTCGATACGGGTACCACTCCGGGTGCCGCGCGTAGCTGACGTCGTGGATCGTCACGACAAGCGGATGCGCGCCCCAGAGGGGAGCCGTGTAGGCCGGCGCATGAAAGACGTCCAGGCCTGTTCGGCGAATTGCGCGCGGCAGTCCGTCGATCGACCATCCGAAGTTCGACGGAAGCGAGCGCCCCATCGGAACGCCGGTCACACCGGCCGGGAGCGCGTCGCCCGAGCTGGCGCCGATCGCCAAGAGCTGCATCTCCGGGTCGATGGCGACAAGCGCGGTCGTCAGTTCCCTTACGTAGCGCCGAACGCCGCCCGCGGGTGAGCTGAAGCCGCGACCGTCGAGACCCACGCGAAGCGGAGGCACGGGAGACTATAAAGGCGGCCGACGAAGGCGCCCGATAACAAGGTTCAACAGGTGCCCGGATTGCGAGCGTTCGTCACGATCGCGGCGGGTTGCCTTGCACATCAAGATGGTGGGTGATGACGAAACCGGCCAGCCCAAGATGCCCCAGCGACAAAGATCCGCGACCTCCCTGTCATGCTCGTCCTCCCTGCTCGACCGTCGACGCGAATCGTATTATGCCTTGGGCCTCGAGTCTCCTCAGAACAATCAGGGCAAACGTGGCCATTCGGCGGCATTGGACACCCACTGGCGCAAATGAAGAGTACGAAATGCGAACGGGCAGGTCGATACACGCGCGCTGTCGTCGTGCTGAGCGCAGCGGGCCGGCAGCCCGGTGCGTTATGATCTCACCCGCATGCACGCATTTGTCACCGGGGGTGCCGGGTTCATCGGCAGCTCCCTCGTGGATAGGCTCCTCTCGGACGGGCACAACGTCACGGCTTTCGACAACTTCTCAACCGGCCTCCATCGGTTTCTCGCCAGCGCCGTTTCGAATCCCCGCTTCACGCTCATCGAGGGCGACACGCTCGACCTTGCTGCGCTCACGCGTGCCATGACTGGCTGTGATGTCGTGTTTCACCTTGCGGCCAATGCCGACGTCCGATTCGGCACGGAGCATCCGAAGAAGGACCTCGAGCAGAACACGATCGCGACCTTCAATGTGCTCGAGGCCATGCGTGCCAATCGCGTCAGGCGCATCGCCTTTTCATCGACAGGGTCGGTCTACGGCGAAGCTGCGGTCTTTCCGACGCCGGAGGACGCGCCGTTTCCTGTCCAGACGTCGCTCTATGGGGCGTCGAAGCTTGCGGGCGAGGGGCTCATCGCTGCGTACGGCAGCGGCTTCGGCTTCGAGGGCTGCATCTTCAGGTTCGTGTCGATTCTCGGGGAGCGCTACACGCACGGACACGTGTTCGACTTCTACAAGAGCCTGCGAATGGACCCAACCCGCCTGAGAGTGCTGGGGAACGGCAAGCAGAGGAAGTCCTATCTGTACATCGGCGACTGCCTCGACGCGATGCTGCTGGCGATGTCGAAGGTGCGCGGGGCTATTGAAGTCTTCAACCTTGGAACGAACGAGTACTGTGAGGTCAACGATTCCATCGGCTGGATCTGCGAACGCCTCGGCGTGAGTCCCGTTCGCGAGTACACCGGCGGTGACCGTGGCTGGATCGGGGACAATCCGTTTATCTTCCTCGACACGGCGAAGATCCGTTCGCTCGAATGGCAGCCGAAGCTCACGATCCGCGACGGCATCATCCGCACGCTCGAATACCTGCAGGCGAATCCCGCGATTCTCGAGGCGCGCGCATGAAGGTCGCCGTGCTCGGACTGTGGCACCTGGGGTCGGTGACGGCGGCCTGCGCCGCCGCAGCCGGTCATCAGGTCACCGGCTGGGATCTTGATGCCGACACGATTGACGCGCTGAACGCCGGACGCGCCCCGATCGCAGAGCCGGGCCTCGACGCACTGGTGGCATCGGGGCTGATGTCCGGCCGCCTTCGGTTCACCGGCGACGCAAGGGGGGCCGTCGGCGACGCCGAGGTCGTCTGGATCACGTTCGACACTCCTGTCGACGACGAGGATCGCGCCGACGTCAACTACGTCATGCGACAGGTTGCAGCAGCGTTCCCTCACCTGAAGGACGGCGCGGTGGTCCTCAGTTCGTCCCAGCTGCCTGTCGGCAGCGTCGCACGCCTCGAACGTGCCTTTGCCGAGACAGGCGGCGGCCGTCGCGTCTCGTTCGCCTGTTCTCCCGAGAACCTGCGGCTCGGCAAAGCGATCGATGTCTTCACGCATCCCGACCGGGTCATCATTGGCGTGCGGGATGACGGTGCGAAGGCGGTGCTGACAGCCCTCTTTCAACCGATCACCGACCATCTCGAATGGATGTCGGTCGAATCGGCCGAGATGACCAAGCACGCGATTAACGCCTTTCTGGCCACGTCGGTCACCTTCATCAACGAGATTGCGGCGCTCTGCGAGCAGGCGGGCGCCGACGCCAAGGAAGTCGAGCGTGGCCTCAAGACCGAGAAGCGCATCGGTCCGTATGCCTACCTGGGTCCCGGGACGGCGTTTGCCGGAGGCACGCTGGCGAGGGACGTGGTCTTCCTCCGCGAACTGGGTCGGGCGGTAAACCGCCCGACGCCGCTCATGGAAGGCGTCGAGGTCTCCAACCGCGAGCACCGCAACTGGGCGCGTCGTCGGCTCGAGTCGGTGGTGGCGCCACTGGCGGGGAAGACCGTTGCGGTGTGGGGGCTCACCTACAAGCCCGGGACCGACACGCTTCGCCGGTCCACCGCCGTTGAACTGTGTCGATGGCTGGTGCAGCAGGGCGTGCACGTGCGCGCTCACGACCCGGCGGCCAGAGCGTTGCCCGACGATCTCGGGGCCGTTACGCGCGCAGGCTCGCCCGAGGACGCGGCAACTGGCGCCGATGCCCTCGTCGTGGCGACAGAGTGGCCCGACTACAGGTCCATTGACCTGGACATCCTGGCGACCGCAATGAGCGGGCGGGTCGTGATCGACGGGAACAGATTCCTCGGTAACACGATTGGCCGCGACGCACGATTTCGACTGGTGTCGGTGGGCGCCGCCGTCGGCATGTGGCGCCGCCGGTTCGTGAACATGACGACGGGCTACTCACTTTCCGGACGCTGCGCGCTCATCACCGGCGCCAACCAGGGGCTGGGCCTCGCGATCGCCAGGGCGTACGTGCAGGCCGGCGCATCGGTCATGCTGTGCGCGAGAGACGAAGCCCGGCTCGCCCAGGCGCGCGACGAAGTCGCGGCGCAGGCTGCGCCGGGCCAGCGGGTGTTCGCGATGCGCGCGGACGTATCGGTGCAGTCCGACGTCATCGCACTCATCGAAGCGACGCTCGAGCGGCTCGGCGGGCTCCAGGTGCTCGTCAACAACGCCGGCGTGTACGGCCCGATGGGGCCGATCGAGGAGATCGACTGGGACGAGTTCACACGCGCGATGGACATCAACATCAACGGCTCGGTGCTCCCGATGCGGGCGGTGCTGCCTCACTTCAAGCGACAGCGCTACGGCAAGATCGTGCAGCTGTCCGGCGGCGGAGCGACCAACCCCCTGCCCCGCATTACGGCCTACGCTGCGTCGAAGGCAGCGATTGTTCGGCTGGCAGAGAGCGTGGCCATCGACGTCAAGGACTTCGGCATCGACATCAACTGCGTCGCGCCAGGTGCTCTCAACACGCGCATGATGGCGCAGTTGCTCGCGGCTGGCGCCGAGGCCGTGGGTGAAGCGTTCTACAAGCGGATGGCCGCGATGGCCGAAGGCGGAACGACCCCGCTCGAGGTCGGTGCCGCTCTCGCGGTCTTCCTGGGCTCTGCCGACAGTGACGGCATCACCGGTCGCCTGATCTCTGCGCCGTGGGATCCGTGGCAGCGGCTGCAGCAGCATCGCGCAGCGCTCGATCCATCCGATATCTACACCCTGCGGCGCATCGTTCCCGAAGATCGCGGCCACGAATGGGGCGACAAGTAGCGCCTTTCCGAGGCGCCAGAGCGTAGAATTGAGTGTTTCCGAGAACAATCTGCGGATGAATCTTGGCGTCGCCATCGTGGGATGTGGACTGATCGGCCGCAAGCGGGCGGCGGCGCTGCCTGGCGGTCGCGTCGTGGCGTGCGCGGACCTGGCGCATGACCGCGCCGAGGCGCTCGCAAGGGCCGCCGGCGCCGAAGCCGTGACGCGCTGGCAGGATGCCGTCGCACATCCCGGCGTGGACGTCGTCGTCGTGGCGACGACGAACGACGCGCTGGCAGCCGTGACGCAGGAGGCACTCAACGCCGGGAAGCACGTGCTTGTCGAGAAGCCGGCCGCCCGTAACGTGGCCGAACTCGAACCGCTGATTGCGACCGCCTCGGCGAAGGGAGTGCGCGTTCGCGTTGGTTTCAACCATCGTTATCATCCGGCGCTGCAGAAGGCGCGCGAGATCGTCGACAGCGGCGCGCTCGGGCCACTCATGTTCATGCGCGGACGTTACGGGCACGGCGGCCGCGTCGGCTACGATCGCGAGTGGCGCGCGAACCCGGCGCTTTCCGGCGGCGGCGAGTTGATTGATCAGGGGGTTCATCTCATCGACCTCTCCCGCTGGTTCCTCGGTCCGTTCACGACGGTGGAAGGGTTTGCCGCGACCTACTTCTGGGACATGCCGGTCGATGACAACGCGTTTCTGACGCTCCGCACGGCCGGCGGGCAGTGTGCGTTTCTGCACGTCAGCTGCAGCGAGTGGAAGAACCTGTTCTCACTGGAGATCTACGGGCGGACAGGAAAGCTGGCCATCGACGGACTGGGCGGCAGCTACGGCGTGGAGCGCATCACCTGGTACCAGATGCTGCCCGAGATGGGTCCGCCGGACACGGTCAGCTGGGAGTTTCCGCGAGGCGACCAGTCCTGGGCGATCGAATTCCGCGAGTTCGTGAAGGACATCCACGAAGGTCGCGAACCGGACCCCGGGCTGCAGGACGCAAAGGCGGCCCTGGAAGCCGTCGGGACGATCTACAGACGTTCGGGTTATGCGACTGCCTGAATCCTCACCGAGTGTGGCCGTGCAACGATGATTATCACCCGCAGTCCTCTTCGGATCACGCTCGGCGGCGGCGGCACCGACCTCCCGTCCTACTACAAGGACCACGGCGGGTTCCTCGTCGCAGCCGCGATTGACAAGTACGTCTACGTCACCGTGATGCGGCCCTTCACGCCGGGCATTTTCCTGAAGTATTCGCACCTGGAGCACGTCGAGCGGATCGATGACGTGCAGCACCGGCTCATTCGCGAGGCGCTGCTCGAACTCGACTTCAGGACTCCGCAAATCGAGATCACGACACTCGCCGACATTCCGGCAGGAACGGGTCTCGGCTCGTCGGGCAGTTTCACGACAGCGCTCCTGAAAGCGCTCTACGCGCACAGGCGCCGCCTGCTCCATCCCAACGAACTCGCCGAACTGGCGTGCGACATCGAGATCAACCGCCTCGCCGAGCCGGTTGGGAAGCAGGACCAGTACATCGCGGCGTTCGGTGGCGTGACTTGCTTCACTTTCAGCGGCGACGGCAGCGTGCAGGCCGAACCGCTCAGGATGCCCATGGACGCGCTGTTCAATCTCGAGGACAACCTGCTGCTGTTCTTCACCGGCTTCTCGAGGAGCGCGGGCAGCATCCTGGCCGACCAGAAGAAGCGCAGCGAGACACACGATGCGGAGATGCTCGCCAATCTTCACGACGTGAAGGAACTCGGACTCCGATCCCGCGATGCGCTGATGAAGGGCGACATGGGCGGCTTCGGGGCCCTGATGCACGAGCAGTGGGAGCAGAAGAAACGTCGCTCCGGCGGCATGAGCAACCCGCACATCGACGAGTGGTACGAGCTGGGACTCAAGAACGGCGCGATTGGGGGCAAGCTGGTTGGGGCCGGCGGCGGCGGCTTCCTCCTGTTCTATTCGGAGGACCATCGACGGCTCCGTGCCGCAATGTGCAAGGCCGGCCTCGAGGAAGTGCGGTTCCGCTTCGATTTCGAAGGGACGAAGGTGCTGCTGGCGTGAGCCTTCCGGTCGCCATGCTTGCCGGAGGTTTGGCCACGCGACTTCGGCCGGTTACCGAGACTATTCCGAAAGCGCTCGTCGAAGTGGCGGACAAGCCGTTTGCCGTTCACCAGCTCGAACTCTTACAGCAGCACGGAGTGAGAGACGTGGCCTGGCTCGTCGGGTACCGCGCCGATCAGATCGAAACCGCGCTCGGCGACGGCAGTCGGTGGGATATGCGGTTCACCTACGTGCATGACGGTCCGGTGCTGCTCGGGACCGGTGGCGCGCTCCGCCGCGCCCTGCCGCACCTCGGCCCCGCCTTCTTCGTGATGTACGGCGACTCGTACCTGGAGTGCGACTTTGCCGACGTGGAGCGTGTGTTCCTCGAGAGCCGGCGCTCGGCCCTGATGACCGTTTACCGGAACGAAGGGCAATTCGACACGAGCAACGTGGAGTTCGAGAACGGTCGGATCGTGCGATACGACAAGAAGGTCCGCACCGAGTCCATGCACCACATCGACTGGGGGCTCGGCGTTTTCCAGTCGAGCGCATTCGATCCGTATCCGCCCGAACGACCTCTCGATCTCGCAACCGTCTACCAGGACCTCCTCGCTGCCGGTCAGCTCACCGGTTACGAGGTGCCGAACCGGTTCTATGAAATAGGATCTCCAGCGGGAATCGCCGACACCGACGTCTACCTGCGGCGAAAGGCGCAGCGACAGCGACCATGACCTACACCGAACGTCATCTGCAGGAAGCCTCGCGACATCATCCAGCAACTCGATCACGCGGCCATCGAACGCATGGTCGAGATCCTGGCCGGCGTCCGTGCGCGTGGCGGCCGTCTCTTCTTCCTCGGCGTTGGTGGCAGTGCCGGCAACTGCGGCCACGCGGTCAACGATTTCCGCAAGCTGGCCGGTTTCGAGGCGTACGCGCCGACCGACAACGTCTCGGAGTTGACCGCGCGGACCAACGACGAGGGATGGGACACCGTGTTCGCGGCATGGCTGAAAGGAAGCCGGCTCCGGAAGGAGGACGCGGTCTTCGTGTTCTCGGTTGGCGGCGGCAGCCTCGAAAAGAACATCAGTCCCAACCTTGTGCGCGCACTGCAGCTTGCCAAAGAGGTCGGCGCGGCGATCGTCGGCGTGGTTGGTCGCGATGGGGGATACACGGCGACGGTTGCCGATGCATGCGCCATCGTCCCGACGGTGAATCCGGAGACCGTCACGCCTCATAGCGAGGCATTCCAGGCTGTCGTCTGGCACCTGCTCGTGTCGCATCCGGCGTTGAAGGTGAACGCGACGAAGTGGGAATCGACGCGGTGACACGCCCAGCGGTCTTCCTCGACCGTGACGGTGTGATCAATCGGGCGCTGGTCCGGGAGGGTAAGCCATATCCCCCGAGTTCGGCGGACGAGCTCGAGATCCTGGCGGGGGTGCCGGAAGCACTGCAGCGCCTCAAGGCTGCCGGCTATGCGCTCGTCGTCGTGACCAATCAGCCGGATATCGCCAGGGGCAGCACGTCGATGGCCGCGGTCGAGCGCATCAACGCGCGGCTGCGCGCCCTCCTTCCGCTCGATGAAATCCGGATGTGCCCGCACGACGACGCAGACCGCTGCGTGTGTCGGAAACCGAAGCCGGGACTTCTGCTGCAGGAACCGGCGCATGACATGCCAGCCAGCGTGATGGTGGGCGACAGGTGGCGTGACATCGAAGCCGGACAGGCGGCCGGGTGCGGTGCGACAATCCTCATCGATTACGGCTACGAGGAGCCCACAACAGCGGCGCCGACCGTTCGTGTGCGGTCGCTGGCCGAGGCGGCCGACTGGTTGATTGCCCGCAGCGATCGGGCCTGACGAGTGCGACATTTTGAAGCAGAGACAAACATGAAACTGACCGATCTCCGCACGAAGATCTACGCCGACGGCGCCGAACTTTCCGGAATGCTGGCGATGTACCGTGAACCGCACATCAAGGGGTTTACCACCAACCCGACGCTGATGCGAAAGGCCGGCATCGCCGATTACCGCGCCTTCGCGCACGAAGTGCTGGCGGCCATTCCCGATCGACCAATCTCGTTCGAGGTGTTCTCGGACGAGTTCGCGGACATGGAGCGGCAGGCGCGCGAAATTGCCACGTGGGGCGAGCACGTCTACGTCAAGATCCCGGTCACCAACACGCGTCGGGAGCCTGCTTACGACCTGGTGCGACGGTTGTCACACGCCGGGGTCAAGCTGAACGTGACCGCAATCATGACGCTCGAACAGGTGAGGGCGATCGTGGACGCGCTCAAGGGAGGCGCGCCCTCGAACGTGTCCGTGTTTGCCGGCCGGATTGCCGACACCGGCCGCGACCCTGTCCCGCACATGAAGGCGGCTCTCGACATCCTGTCGGTCGAGCCGCGCGCGGAGCTGATTTGGGCGAGCCCCCGAGAACTCCTCAACGTCTTCCAGGCCCACGAGATCGGTTGCCACATCATCACGGTCACCAACGACATCCTGAAGAAGCTATCGCTGGTGGGCAAGGACCTGGGCGATTACTCGCTCGACACCGTGAAGATGTTCTACGACGACGCGACAGCCGCCGGATTCCGGATCTGATTTATGAGGGACCGCGCGGCCGACACTGGGGTTGTTTAGTCCCATGGTGTGGTGGTGAGAGGGAGTTGCACCAGGGAGACTGGTTCAGGGGCTAGTATGCTCGTCGAAGGACCGAGCCGCCTCAGAGTCTGTCTACTATCGTCATTCGGGTCCGGTTCCGTTTGCGTCGAGGCTCTCCTTTCACATCAGACGGAAGATGTTTCTCCTTCCAGAGCGACCCTGGATGGCCCAGGGCGTCAAGATTTGCAGCCATGGCTTGGCGGTACACGTGACGCTGCGATTCTGCAGCTTCCGAGAATTACGCGGGATGATCGCGCTCCATTGGAGGTCATCTCTGACTTCCCGACGAAGGCGACATGACCGCGCCGCGAAACATCGCCGTTGGCTCTCAATCGTGCAGAATATCCGGCTCATACTCATACCTAGCGAGGTCCCACGAGATGAATCGGATCGGTCCGATAGCTCTTGTGCTCCTTGGCGTTGTCACGGCGGCGGCCTGTCGGAGTCAGCCTCCACAGACTGCGTGCATCGAACCCCGTGTTGCTTTCACGCGGAGCGCCAGTGACCGCGTCGAATGCGAAAAACGTGAAAGCAGTCACGGATGGAAATCCGAATGCGATCTGGAACGCCGAAGGGTTTCCACCACAGTGGGTCGAAATCGATTTGGGTGCCGACAGCGTGGTGCACCATGTGACCGTCATTCCTGAACAGAAGCCGGCTGGATACACGGAACACAGGATCTCGGGAACGACGGCAGCCGGACAAACACGGCTGCTGGGCGAATTAAAAGGCAACACGACTTCTGGTGGAGCGGTCGTCCTGGCGGTCCCTGACGAGGTCGGGCGCGGAATTCGTAAGGTCAAGGTCGAGACGGTGGACACGCCCGGGTCCTGGGTCGCGTGGCGGGAAATTGAGGTTTACGGGTGTCGCTGAACGACCTAAGCGAATAATCGGGAGGTCGTCTACACCGAGGACAGGCGCGTTAGCCGAGAGGTACTCCCTCAGTATAATGGCCCTCGTCGAGTCGCCGTATCCGGCTCGCAAAGAAAACGTGATGTCCACCGTCGTTTCCTCCGGCGAACTGCTCCTGCGATCCATCGTCTTCACGCAGCCGGTGCGGCTCGTCGATCCGCCCAGCTGGGTATCTCATATTCCTTTCGCGTTCTGGCTGATCGACGCGTTGCGGCCCCGCACGGTCGTGGAGCTCGGGACGCACACCGGCGTGAGCTACTCGGCGTTCGCGCAGGCCGTTCAGATACTTGGGCTCGACGCCGCGACCTATGCCGTGGACACGTGGAAGGGTGATCACCAGGCTGGCTTCTACGGCGAAGACGTGTTCGAGGAGTGGGCCTCGTTCCACGATCATCATTTCAGCGCATTTTCCCGACTCGTACGGTCGACATTCGACGAGGCCCTGTCGAAGTTCCCGGACGGGGGCGTTGATCTCCTGCACATCGACGGCCTTCACACCTACGAGGCTGTCCGCCAGGACTTCGAGTCGTGGCTGCCGAAGTTGAGCAACCGGGCGGTCGTGCTCATGCACGACACGAACGTGCGCGAGGCAGACTTCGGAGTGTGGCGCTTCTGGGCAGAGATCGCGTCCCGGTATCCAAGCTTCGCCTTTCTCCACGGACATGGACTGGGTGTCGTCGGGGTTGGCCGCAGCCTGCCCGCCGACGTGCGGTGGCTCGTAGAGCAGGTCAACAGTCGTGAGCACACTGCGTCCACCGTCCGGGAGTTCTTCGCCAGGCTTGGCGAGGCCCTGCTACGGCAGCTCCGCGACTCGGCGCAGAGTCACGAGCGGGCACAGATGGCGGGACGACTCAGGGAAATCGAACGCTCGGCGAACCTGGAAGCGGAACGTCGCGTAGCGGAGGCGCAGACGCAGGCGCGCGCGGAAGCAGAGCGTCTTATAGCGGAGGCGCAGACGCAGGCGCGCGCGGAAATCGACCGAGCGCTCGCTGACAGCGAGAAGCGGAGAGTGGAAGCCGAAGCGCAGCGGCGCGCTGAGGCTGAGCGTCTGGTTGCGGGCGTGGAAAGGCGAGTCGCCGTCGCGCAAGCGCAGATCCGATCCGATTTGGAGCCGAAGATCGCCCACGCCGAACGCCAGCTCGCCGAAATGGATGCTCGCAGGCGTACCGAAGTGGAGCAGTTGCAGCTCGAATGCAGCAGACACCAATCAGAGGTCACAGCGCTTCGCCGCGAGCTTGAGGTGATTCTTGACTCGACGATCTGGCGCGCCTCGGCTCCACTCCGGATGGCTGCAGGGAAGTTGCCTTCGTCGCTGAGAACGATGGCACGCACGGGACTGCAGGCCGTGTATTGGGTGCTGACACCGTGGAACACTCCCAAGCGGCTCCAATTCCTCCGCGAGCGGTACCGCCAGGAACCTGGCAAAGCGGTGCTGGAAACACCGCCTATCGACAGCCGTACCGATGCCCCGAGTTCCAAAGTCCCCGAAATCGATCCTGACTCACCGCCAGCGGTCACGCTGCGGCTCCATCCAGTGCCGGCGGCATCGGAACCGCGCAGACCTGTTCGCTCCGAAACAACGGCCACGCCCTTCGCCGGCACGATCATTTGTCTCAGTCACGTCTTTCCGCTGCCGCCACGCGCCGGAAACGAGTATCGGATCCATCGGATGCTCGTTCGACTGCGCCAGTCCGGCTACCGTATCGTGCTCGTCGTGTCGCCCCTGTCGCCACAGGCCATCGACGATGCGCGCTGGGGCGCGCTCGCTGCCGCGTACGGCAACGTCGTGCATTGTGAGCGCGACGGGCAGATCCGCTACCGAATGGACGAGTGTCCGGACGTGCTGGCGCCGCTGGAGGGGCATCGCACGCCTCGTTACGCCGCGCTGCTGGACGAAGTCCGCCCGCTGCCGCCGGCCGAGGCCGAACTGCTGCACGTCGACCGCACGTTCTGCCCCGATGCGCTCATCGCGACGCTCATTCAACTGCAGTCGTCGCTGCCGCCCTGCGCCGTGCTGGCCGAATACGTGTGGATGACGCGTGGCCTTCCGCTGCTCGACCCTGGCCTGCTGACTGTCATCGATACGATCGATGTCTTTTCGACCTATCACGAGAAAGTCGGCGCCTTCGGCGTCTCCGGCATGCAGGTGCGACCCGAGGACGAAGCCCGGCGGCTCGCACGCGCACAGGTCCTTGTCGCCATCCAACCGGAGGAGGCGCGAGTACTTGGCAATCTGGCACCCGATCACGAGGTGGTGACGGCCGGAGTGGACTTCGACGTGGTCGAGCGCAGCGACTGGCCGGCGAAGCCTGTCGTCTTCTGTGTTGGATCCGACAACCCGAGGAATCTGCTCGGGCTGCGCGATTTTCTGAAGTTCGCCTGGCCTGAGATTCGGAGCGCCGTCCCCGATGTCCGACTGGCCGTGGCGGGGAGTATCGGGGCGGCCGTGCCCGATTACCTGCAAGATGTCGACGTGCTGGGTCACGTGGACGATCTGGATCCGGTGTACCGCCGGGCGCGCGTCGTGGTGAATCCAGCGGTCGCGGGCACGGGTCTCAAGATCAAGACGGTCGAGGCGTTGAGCCGCCTGCGGCCCATCGTCACCTGGCCGAACGGCGTCGACGGATTGCCCCCCGAAATGGCGGAGCTCGTGCCACCTGCACAGGACTGGCTCGATTTTGCCGAGCGCGTCATCGCGTGGCTACGATCCGAGACGCCTGCCTTCAATGCCGCAACCGCCGCGTCGATCCGGCACCTGCTCTCGTCCGATCACGTGTACGCCGAGCTCGAAGCGCGACTGGCCCGTTACTTCGACGCCCAGCACTCCCGCTAGCCATCATGCGCGTTTCCGCACCGGTGCCGGTTCACGCGTTCGTCGACTTGTCGCGTTGTGCGGGTCGCGCCGCGGCCGTCGAGATCGAGTGGCTCAAGCGGATGGACGCACTCGGTGGTCTCGTCGAACGTGCGACCGTCGCCGCACCGGAAGAGTTCGCGCTCCCGAACAGGTGGATCCGACGGCCGATGACTTCGGCCCGAGCGTGCGAGCAGGCGTTCTACGAAGCGGCGGACGTTGGCGCACACCTGCTCGTCGTGTTCGACGGCGCACGTCCGACGTCGGACGCCATGGGCAGTCTGGCGGCGACGCTCGCCATTGATCCGCTGTTCGGTATCGCCCATCCACGATTCTCCGATGCCGAAGGCCAGCGCGTGTCGCCGTCGATGGAGAGCGGCGGGGCTTCGCGGTCCGATGTGGCCCGTGGCGTACTGGCGATGCTTCCGGACTTCTACGTGACCACGGAATGCCTGAGCCCCTGCTTCCTGATTCGCCGCGACCTCGTGACCAATCTCGCGCCCACGATTGAGGGCTGGATCGACGCGAGAGGCCTGTTTGCCGAGTACCCCGTACGGGCGCGGCGCCTGGGATTCCGGACCGTGATCTCCAACCGGGCAGTCGTCCGGCTCGACCCACCCGCTGCGGACTCGGCGGAGGTGCAGCCGGACGCGAGGGATGTCGCAGTGATTCGATCAAGCTTTCCGGAACTGGAGAAGGCTCGACGGGAATTCTCGCGTGCCGAGGCCTTCGAGAACGAACGGCTCGTGTCGCAGTTCTTCGACAGACCGGAGCGCTGGCTGCTGGACGGCCGGAATCTTGTCGGGTATGGGTATGTGAATGGCACCGTCAAAGCGACCCTGGGCATCTGCGACGGCCTGCATGCGGCCCGACGAGGGTCCGACATGACACTCTGGGTGACGGCCGCCGCCGCGGACTATCACGAGCTCGAGCGCCGGTATGCAGGCTGGCGGATCATCACGTCGCCCCCGGCCGACCGTTTCGGCGCCGCGCTCCGTCTCTCCCAGCCATGGCAACTCACCGAAGCACTCGACCTGCACGCGCTGGCGCCTGTCAACGTGTTCGTGATGTTGGACACCATCGCCTGGGATGTGGTCTACCCGGCATTTGGCGCGCTCGAGAAGACCTGGAGATATCTGGCCGCCTACGCCGACGGCCTGTTGTTCATCTCGGAGTTCTCGCGCCAGCGGTTTCAGGCACGATTCGCCTTGTCGCCCTCGGTGCGTTCGCGCGTCGTCCACCTCTCGCTCGATCCGGCCGACTACGCGGTTGACGTCGGCCATTCGGTGGCGTCGGATCCCTACTGGCTCATTGTCGGCAACTCGTACGACCACAAATTCCTCACACCGACACTCGACCTGATCACCCGCGCGTTTCCCGGGAAGAGACTGATCGCGGTCGGCGAAAGAGGGCCCAAACGCGGACCATGCGTCACCCAGCTCGAAAGCGGCCAGACGGATGAGCCCCGCATGCAGGCTCTTTATGCGAACGCCGAGATCGTGGTGTTCCCGTCCTTCTACGAAGGCTTCGGATTGCCCATTGTGAACGCGCTCGCGTACGGCCGCACCGTTGTCGCGCGCGACTCGGCGCTCGTGCGGGAAATCAGCGGGGTCTATCAAGGCCCCGGACGGCTCGTGGTGTACGAGAGCGAGATCGACCTTATCAAGCGTCTCTCGCGGCTCGCGCACGGCCGGCCGGTTCCCGAGGTTCCTCTGGCGCGGGACGTCGAGTGCCCGCCGTTCGGATGGTCCCAGGCGGGCCGCGACATCGACGGCTTTCTCGGCGCGCTGGTCCAGGAGGCGAGCCTGACCCAGATGAGAGCTCGCGCTGCGCTCAATTCCATGCTCGGATTTGCCGCAAAGGACGCTCGCGGGTAAATCGTTGAATCGTCGCTGATGAGAGTGTCACGTCGCTGCTGATACGGGTTCGGCGAGCGGATTCACCGACTGATGATTGGAACGTCACCCGGAATCCCCATTGGTACCCGCGCCAACTCGAGACGGCGTAGTTCGCCGTCGAATATAGGATGAACCACTCGCCGGTCGAGGGCCTCAGGACGGCAATATCCGCTCGGCGGTCGCCGTCGAAGTCGACAGGAGCAAGTGGCACGTCGCCGGGGAGCCACCCAATCAGCACGTACGAGCTGACGGCATATCCCGTCGAGGATCGGAGGATATACCAGCCGACGTTCGACGGGCGGAATACGGTGACGTCGGCCAGTCCGTCCCGTCGAAATCGGCCACGACCGGTATGTCGCCGGGAACCCCCATCCAAGCCGCAGCCATGTGGAGTAGCTGTAGTTCGATCCGGAGAACCGAAGAACCATTCACCGGTGGACGGGCGGAAAACCGCGAGATCCGTCTTCCGATCGCCGTCGAAATCCGCCGCCATCGGAACGTCGCCAGGCAGACCCCACTGATACGACACCCAATTCGAGTATGAGTAGGACGTCGACGAAAATCGCACGAACCATTCGCCCGTCGCGGGCCGGTAGACGACCAGGTCGTTCCGCCCGTCCCCGTCGAAATCTGCGCTGAGGGGAATGTCTCCGGGCAATCCCCATCGGTACACGGCCTGGCTGCTCGGCGCGAAGTCGGTCGTCGAGTACCGGAAGATCCATTCGCCGGTCGATGGCCGCCAGAGAGTCAGGTCCAGACGTCCATCGCCGTCGTAGTCCCCGGCGAGCGACTTGTCATCGCTCAGTCCGAACCCGAAGGTCTGCGCATCGGTGTACGAATACCCTGAAGCTGATTTCCGGAGAAACCATTGTCCAGTGGACGGGCGATAGACCATCAGGTCAGAAATCCCGTCGCCATCGGAGTCCGGCGCCAACGGGGGAGGAGGCGGTGCCGATGGCTGACCATCCGTCGTTGTGATGAGCGTCCAGTTACTGCCGATGATCTCCCACAGGTCCGACCAGTAGCCGCCAAACAAAACCGACCGCGCCCGATCCGCGTCGTACGTCATCGCAAAGCTGTCGCGGGCGAGAGGTGGACTGGTGGCCATGAGTTGCGACCACGATGATCCATTCCACGCCCATGTGTCCGCGTATCCGGAGCGCCCCGTGGTGGTGCTCCAACCGGCGAACACGACCACCCGGTTCGATGCGGGCTCATAGGTCATTCCTAACCAGCCTCGACCGACTGGCGTCGATCGGCCGGCGTGATGTCGACCCACTGTGGTGCCTGGAGCTCCCACATGTCATTGAAGTCGGTCACGTGCCGACCAACGCGCCGTTCGGATAGCCGACGCCGCCAAAAATGATGAGCCTGCCCCTGCCGGAGTGATACACGAGCCGTGAAACAACGACCGTTGAAAGTGCGACCCGCGGCGGAGCTGGCCGTCGTTGACACGCGTGCCCACGTGGACGCCCGTGTATTGCCACGTCTCGTTGTAGAAACGGTTCGCGTCGCCGCCGCCGAAAAGGATCATCCGGCTCGCAGCCGGGCGTAATCATGCGTCGACCATACACGGCCCGAGGGGGATGTCGCGACGCTGATTCTCGACCAACTCCGCGCCGCGCAGTTCCATTCCGAGGTGTCGTTCAGATAGCCGAGGCTCGGGGCCACCCGCCGAACATCACGATCAACTGGTCGGGTCGGATCGAACGCGAACGCATGCCCGATCGCGGGGCAGGCATGGCGCCGCTCGTCGGCGTGACGTTGGACACGTGCGGGTCGCGCTGTCGTATTCCCAGATGTCGATGAACCGCGTGGCCTGCGAACGCGACGTGTGTGTCGAAGCCGCCAAACATCCGTGCCTTCTCGCCAGAGTCGTAGACCATCGTGTTTCATGCGGTAGGCGGGTGCCGCGGTCAGAGATGAAGCCAGCACGGCGAGCGCGATGACCGCAAACGTCAGGATGCGCCAAGGAATCCTCATTTTTTTAGCTTCAGAGCGCATCGACAAGCCCTCGATCATCGAGGCGCGGGAGAAAACGAATTGAAGGCTGGCCAAGTTCAATCACGCGTTTCGAGATCGTCGCTCCGATCGAGCAGAAATTGAGTGCAAGGGATGTGCAGAGTTGCCGCTCGGGGTGATTCGGGCTGGATCGCCCAGGTGAAGTTCGCAGGACACCGACATTGAGGAAGTTCGAGCGATCAAAGGAGAACTGAGCGACGATATGAAATTCGCCGCCCGAGTAGCTCGATAGGGGGGATCTAGAGGCTAGGTTTTGGGTGAACGAGACGACATAGTAGCTGTGAGAGCGAGATAGATTATGAAGCGTTGTGCGGTTGTGCAGGCGGCGGTCAGAGGTGCGCGCGCGGGAGTCGAGTGCGCGTTGGATGGTGAGGTGGGCCGCGACATCGACGGCTTTCTCGGTGCGCTGGTCAAGAAGCGAGCCTGACCCAGATGAGAGCGCGCGTTGCGCTCAATTCCATGCCCGGATGCGCGAAAGATGGTCGCGGGTAAATCGTTGAATCGTCGCCAACAACTCAGTTGAAGGGCAGCCGCGTGGCGACGAAAGCAAACCGCGCATAGACGGTCGGATCGATTGCCGCGGCGTCCGTCAGATAGAGAAAGTCGAATCGGAACCTGTCGCGCAACGGTTCCGCGATTCGTCTGGCGAACGACTCCGGGCTGTAGAAACGGCCGTGGCGGTTCCCCCAACCCTCGGCACAGTGGATCGGCACACCGATTCGAAGTGAACGTTTACCCCAACGCTGACGACCGGGTCGGTCTGCGTGACCGCCTCGGTGTTCACGTAAAAGGGAACGATGCAGACGGCGCCGCCCGGGCGCAGGACGCGCGCCAATTCGACGAACAGGCGTGTGTCACCATCGCCCTCGAAATGCTGGAGCGAGCAGGTCAGGCAGGCCTTCGATGCGAAGCCATCGGGAACGGGCAGCGCGCAAGCGCTGCCGCCGATGCGATTCCCGATCACGCCGTCGGGATACATGATGTCCTGGCTGAAAGTGGTGGCGCCTTTCAGGCGGGCGACGAATCTCGGCAAAGGGCGAGTGCTCGCTGGCGATGTCGATGAACACATCGCCCCCGGATACCTGCAACAGCTCGAGCGCGATGAAGTGCTCCAGGCTCTTCTCGACCTGGTTGCCTCCGATAGTAGTCGGCATACTGCACGCGGTAGCCTGCGTCGGCGAGGTACTTCTGGAATCGCTTCCGATCGATGGCATGCTCGGCGAAGACGATGCCTGACGCTGCCCCTTGCCGACGAATCTTGCTGACGGTCCCTGGGTTGGTGATGTCGACCGGCCCTACGACCGTCGTGTAGCCGCGCTCTGCGAGCAGTCCGACCGCCTCGGAAAAACTCACCAAGGCGCGGCTGGAGGTTGGTAGATGTACTTCTCCGGTGCGCTCGCGCGGCCGGACTCGTGTCTCCAGTGCGGATGTCGGCTTCGTCAGCATGAAGACTCCTGAGAAGAGCAGCTCCGAAGTGTACTTGCGGCAGAGCTGCCCTTCGATCTGGTGAATGAAGGCAAGACCCGACTCTTGCGGGAATTCTCTCGCCGGGCTACTCGTCCGAGAGGCGAGTGCCACCGGGCGTGACGTGAACGGCGTCGGCTTGGCGCTCGGCGATCTGACGCCACCACGGAGTATCCCAGTCGACCCGACCCCAACCGTCTCCGACGCGCGTCGAGAGCCAGGTGACGTCGACGAGGCGGCACCCCGCCGCCCGCAGCCGGATGGCGAGAAGGTGCTCGTTGAGGATGGCCAGCGCCTTCTGCTCAAAATGTGCGAGACGCTCGGCGTCGAGGACCATGGTCGAGTGCCAGGTCGCACCCTGACCTGTGTCGCCCCCGGTCAGCCAATCGACGATGAGCCGGCGGTAGCCCGAAGACAGCGGGGCATCGTCGCGAAATGGCTGTGCAGGATCGCCGCTGAACCAGCGATCGCGGCCGCCCGCGGACCGCACCGACTGCAGAATGCAGAGCTCGGGCGGCGGCAGGAAGAAACACGAAGTCCGGATCCAATGCTGGCTCACGTACTCGAGAACGCTGATCGGCTCGTTGTAGCAGTCGATGTGCCCCAGGCAGACCGGCCGCCCTTCGATGGCCTGAAGTACCGCGGGCGTGAAGCGTTCAAGGTATCCCACGTAGAGCTGCCGGAAGGCGCTGGTGGCCACATTCACGAGATCGTACGCCCACAGACGATGACCGAGGAACCTGACGGCGGTGTCTATCGCGGAGAATTCCCAAGCCTCGTTGTCGCTCCCGAGCAGTGTGCGCCGGCCTGCTTGCTCCACGACGCCTGGTGTCAACGCGGTATCGACGATCACCACGTCTCTCTCGGCAGCGGGAAGCTGCGTGTCGAAAAGCTCGTCGAGTTCGCGCTCCGCAACAGCGTATTTATTCGTTCCATAACGCGTGAAGATCGTCAAGATACGCATGTCTTCAATGTCCTTTGTGATTAGCTCATTTGTTACGCATAGAAAGCCACGCGGATTGCAGGACACTTGAGATTCTCGCATGACTTGTCAACTTCCCTGCCCTTCGCCCGGTTCGACGCGGAGCACAATGCGTTGACTGACTAAGGTCATTCAGCGACACCCGTAAACCTCAATTTCTCGCCACGCGAACCGGCTTCGTACAAGCTAAAAACGGTCTAGATGTTCAGATTCTAATGTCGCCGGATCACTTAGCGGCGATCCGCAAGGTCACCTCAACGGTCCGGGTTCGCGCCTCGGCCGGGTCGGGGTGGCAACGAACCGCCCTCTGCGAGAACCTTCATGTTTTGCAGCGCTCGATTGAAGGTCGCCGTTTTGGCAGCGATGTCGCGGTCGCGCGCAGTCGCATCCGGCAGCATCGAGTTGTCGAAAAATAGCGTATAGATCAGTTTCGACGTCGTGGCCGTGAGCGGTTTGGCTTCGAGCGTACCGTGGTAAACGTTGAACGGCCGCCCGTCTCTCGCTGGTTGCGTGTACGTGTACAAAGATCGGTCTTGCCGACGAGGATCTCGTCGGCGACCGAATCGAATGGCGCCAAGTTCGCCGTCTTTGCCCCAGGTGATCGTGCACGGGATCTGCAGCCACTCGCCGACGTCGCACCACTTCCCCACGCGCTTCCAGACTTCAGCGGCCGGCCGATCCACGGTGATCTCGAGAGGAATCGACACGTACAGTCGGCGATGCCACCGCGATGCCTGCGCCGGTCGAACCGGCCGGCGCAGTGGCTGGTGCGGCGGCTGTTGTCGCCGACACGCCGGCTTTCGCGCGCTTTCCAGTGAACGGGCTCTCACCCATTCCAGTGATCGCAAGGGTGCCGTTGAACGCATCGGCCTCGAGCTTTCCTTTGAACGTCAATGGGAGTGCTCGGCCCTGGAGGTTGAGTTCGGCTGATACGGTCACTTCGGCCCCGGAAACCGTGCCGGTCATCGGTGCCGAGCCGAACGGGCTCGTCATCGTCCCGGCAACCGTGTTGCCGGTCTGCGTCAGCTTCATGGTCATCGTGCTTGGGCCCTGCGGCAGCGCGATTGTGAGTTCCCAGTCTCCCGTCGCGCCTTGCGCAAAAGCAGCGAGCGGCGAACAGACAGACAGCGCCATCAGCATTCCCAAGATTCGGAGTCGCTGCATTTTCTTCTCCTCGAGTCCTTGAACAATGGTTTCGCTATGACTCGGCAGACGCTCGTTCGCGATGAAACTGCTCGAGCGCGGCGTTCGCTGCGAGGATGGTCCGAAGGCTCTCGACAAGGGCGTCGATGCACGCACCGGGGATCGCCACGTAGGCCTCGTTCTCGGTCGCACCGGTGTACACACGGTTCCCCACACAGCCGAAGCTCGCGGAGACGGCTTGCGAGTTGATCGCGGCCGGCAACACGGCACATGTTGGCCGACCCATCGCGGCCCGACCCCCGCGACGCCGGCCAGCTGCGCCGCTTCAGTGATCAACATGAGTTGCCGTGCGTTCCCGCGCACGAGCACGACGTCCGGAGCCACCGGCGCCGATGCCAGCGGAGCGTACCCGCCACGCGTAGCGGCGTGGGCGTCTCGGAATGGAAGGCACTTCCTCCATCTTGATGTACGACAGTTCGACCATGTTCTCGATCAACCCCATCAACTGCTGCTGCTCTTCGGCTGACGTCTCGACATGGTGAGTGTGGGCGCCGATCGGACAGGCTTTGTGATCGTCGGCAATGGTGTAGAACGTCCGGCCCTCGGCTGCTTGCCGCCAGTAGTCGCAGCTCGCCGGTCCTGAACAGGCAATGCGTCCGACACCCGCTGGCGGCGTGTCACTGAAAGCGATCGCCACTGCCGGCGACGAGAGGTTCAGAAGATCGGTCAATGCGTCCTGTGTCATGTGGGTTCTCACACGGAAGCGGATCCGCAGCACGGGCACCCGGGGCCCATCGTCGGTGGATTCGGCGTTGGCGTCCCGTCGCCGGTGGAAGCGAGCAAGGAGGCGGCGGCTGCGGCGCGCGGCTGCGGCGGCAGCTCGACTTCGGCGCGCTGCCCATCGCCTTTGTACCCCGTGACGATCTCGAATTGGTGCGCGTCGATGGTCGTCGTGAGCTCGATCGTTCGCGGCCCGACGGCAACAAAGCGTGTGAACGGCTGGCCGTTCAACCGGAGCGTGAGGCTCGCGACACTCGGCAGGTTGGTCACGCGCCACCGCGTCGCGTGCGCCGCGCTTCTCTGGAGCGGCCGCATACGTTACGACGTGCAACGTCCCGGTGCTCCGGTCGTTCCAGGCCTGCGACACACCGAGCGACGGGAACTCGATATCTTCGACCGTCGGTGCGGTGAACTTGTCCAGATACCGGGCTTCGAACGCGCGCGTCCAGTCGCCGGGTCCCGCGATCTCGGCCGCGATGAGCATCGCGCTGCCTTGCCCGCGTGGAAATCCTTCCTTGTTATTGAAGAACCAGCCGAACTGCTCTTTGTGTTCACCGAAGAACCTGGGCTCGTATTCGCGCTCGGCGGCCGCACTCGGCGTTGCGTACACGACATCGTCGCCCGGTTCCCCGCGCCATGACCAGGCCGGTTGGATTGGCCCTCACGTCGCCGGTCCCATTGCGCCATCCGAACGTGTTGGCGGCCCCGTCATAAAGCAACCGCCCGAGTTCGGGATTCTGCGGCTGGATCAGATGTGCGGTGAGGAGCCCGGCGGCGGGATTGGCACCGAAATGGAACTTCTCGATCGGGTCGTAGTAGCTCGTAATCGATTGCAGCTTCCCGTCGGAGCCGACCTTCATGTAGTTTTCGCGCGTGTAGCCGATGAAATTCTCGAACGCCGGGTGAGTGTTCTCCCGAACGCCTTGTCGTACAGGTGCATGCCGAGGCCGCCAGCGGCGTTGCAGAACACCCAGATTTTCGTGTTCTCTCAGTGCGGCCCTTCGGGATGCGCGCGGTACTGCGATTCGAGCCGTTCGGCGATGCGGTGCATGTCCCACTCGAACGTTTCGTCGTGGTACCCCGGTAGCTGAACGGCCGCGCCCACTTGTCGTCGCCCGAGATGTCCTTGTGCGTGGCCAGCAGCAGCAGGAACCAGGCGCGGAAAAACAGGTATCCGTCCGCAGCGATCGGATCGGACTGCAGGCCCCATGGCTGGAATCCCATTCGCGGTCCAGCCGAAGCGGTTGTACTTGCCGCGCAGCGCTGGCCGGAATCTGCGGCCATGATCGGCGGCGGATAGTTGGCGCGCTTCGGGTCGTCACCGATCTGCGTAAACCAATCGATGGCGCCCCAATAGCGTGGGGTACCGGCCTGCGAGTTCGTCTGCACTTCCGGGTGTAAACCTCGCGCCACGCCGGCGTCTGGTCCGCCATGAGGAGCAGTCCGTAGGCGGAGTACGACCGGTCAACCGGCCATAGCTGAGGACGACGGGCGCGGTGTCCTTGTTCCACCAGGGATGCGGGCGCACCCGCCGCGCTCCAGTCGTCTCTCGTCGTCGCCTTCTCCCAGAGGAACCGAAGCCAGCCACCACCGCGTGGGCTGAGCCCCGGGAACTGCGAGACATTTCGCAGCGACAACGGGGCGGCCTCGGCCACGGTTTGCGGTGTTGCGGCCTGCGCGGACACGTTGTCGGGCAGTGCCACAGCACCCGCCGTAGCGGCCATCGACTTCACGAAGCCCCGACGCGAAATATTCTGATCAGGCACGGTTCGCTCCTCGCGCTTCCCCTCGATTGGTGCGCCCCGACGCCAAGCCACACGATGCCCGTTACCGTCGCGGCCGGTTGTCGCCGGCTGCGGCCTCGGGCAACGCCCAACTGCGACAGGCTGACGGCAGCTCTCTCACTGATGGGCGTTCCTCGTGCTGCGCGGGACGCGCGGCAATCCGCGATCGTCAGTGCCATCGTGGCGAGCGTCCGCTCCCGGGCCATGATCGAGTCGACGGCACATGCGGCTGAAACGCCGCCACGCGTATTTCGAGCGCTTCCGCAAACGCGCGCCGGACTTCGCTTGGCGCCGAGACGATTTCGGACAACACCACCGGATAGCCGCACCCATCGACGTTGTCGCGATGCGCGACCGACAGATAGCGTTTCACGGCTCGCTGCAGCCAGTCGAGGCCCTGTTTCCCTCGAGATCCGTCAGACCGATTAATGGATTGAGCAGCGTCTGGACGATCGCGACGTCCATCGCGCTCTTCGAGGAAAAGTCGGGCGTAGAAGCCACCCGTGGTCAGTCCGGCGCCGCGCATCACCCGCGGGACGCTCCGCCGCGCGAAGGCCTTCCCGCCGTGCGATCGTGGCGCCCGATTGAAGGATGCGCTCGTGTGTACCGCGCTTCCTGGCCGCGCGGTCGGTCACCCGCGGATGCGGTCGCCGTCGTCGTCGCCGGGTGGATGCCGCAAATCGTGATGTTCCCATAGTCAAAGGAAGGACATATATCATGCCCTTGATGCGACACGAGGCCCAGTGACAGGAGGAAAAATGCACCGCCACGAACCATGAGTCGACGCGCGCTTCTCGGAATGAGCGTGGCGCTGGGAGGCTTCGGAAGATCGGATCTCCTTTGCGGAAAACGCAGCGCGGCGAATCGAAGGCCGCAGCCGGCCCCTCATACGCCAGGGACAACACCGCACTCTTGATCGTCGACCCGTACAACGACTTCATGAGCGAGGGCGGAAATGTACAAGGCGACGCTGGAAACAGCAACGGAAGTTGGCTTCTACGACAACATGCGGAAGCTGATTCCCGCGATCCGTACGGCGGGAATACCCGTCTTCATCGTGCCGCACCACAGAGCGGCCAAGGGGGACTACGACAACTGGTTGGCAGTCAGCTCCTCACAACGAGGGGCCGAACGGATCATGCTGTTTGCCGCAGGCCTACGTGGGGCGGCGAGTGGCATCCGGAATTTGGTCCCAAGCCCGGCGACATTGTCATCAAAGAGCACTGGGCTCAGAGCGGATTTGCCAACACCGACCTGGACCAGCAGTTGAAACAACACGGCATCCGGAAAGTCATTCTCGTCGGCTTCATTGCCAACACCTGTGTCGAGTCGACTGGGCGATATGCGATGGAGCTGGCTATCACGTCACCCTGGTCAAGGATTCCACGGCGGCATTCAGCAAAGACGGCATGCACGCCGCCCACGTGGTCAACGCGCCGACATATGCTCACGCGATCACGGCGACATCGGAGCTCATCGCGGCGCTACCGCAGAAGAGCTGACTCGGATCGTGCGAAGTGCGAACGAGTGCTGTGTCAGAACTGTGTCGCATGCCCCCTGAAACCCATGGGCAACATTGCAATTTCCGGGGACACGCTGACGCACATCGTTGTTGCAGGAAGTCGTTGATCGGAAGTGCGTTGGTTGGGATCTGATGTGAGTCAGCACGCGTGACGGGAGTCGATTTCCAAGCGTGCTCCTTCAACTCGGCTTTGTTAGATAAGTTGGGTATCCAGTGATTATCGCACACGCCGGCGCCCTCCAAGCCATTCCGCGATCTTGTTTGCACTGAGTGATTTGGCGCCTGCCAGAGCAACTGTTCCCCGAAACTGTGTCAGGCCTCGCAATATCTGGCGATCACTTACGGCGATTTCAGCGCACAGCCGTCTCAACGCGAAGAGGGCTGCGATTGATCGGCTCGACGCGGCTTCGAGGCCCGCTGCACATCTGGCAAACTGGCGGCTTGCCCGCTGTCCGGGGAAACCTCTGTGCCTGCGTGCCGATTCCTCTGCACGAGCGATGGTAGTGCCCGAGCCGTCCGTCTGTACCTGTTGAACCAGGGCGGCCGAACCACGAGTGTTCCTGAAAGGCAGCGGTTTATGACGCAACCCCAGAAGACGTCTCTTTCTCCCGACGAAGCGAAGGCCATCGCGCAGGACGCGTGGATCTTCGGCATGCCGCTGGTTTACATCGAGATCCAGATTGACACGATGACCCACGTCTCCAAATCGAACGGGCCATGCGCCGATCAACCAGTTCGCGCACTATCGTGAGTTCCCCGACGCCTCAAACCGCACCGTCGTCGGCTTCAACGTCGACACGCTCTACTCGCTGGCGCATTGGATCTGTCAAAGGAACCGATGGTCCTGTCGGTGCCGGAGATGGGCGACCGCTTCTGGCTGATGCAGATCATCGACGCGTGGAACAACGTGCCGCATGCGCCGGGCTCCCGCACGGTCGGTGGCAAGGGCGGTCACTTCGCGATCGTCGGACCGGCGTGGAAGGGCACACTGCCCGCAAGGCGTGACCGAACTGCGCGTGCCGACGAATCTTGCCCTGCTCGGCGGGCGCACATATACCGGCGGTCCCGACGACTACGCCGCGGTGCATGCGCTGCAGGACCAGTACAAACTGGTGCCGCTGTCGTCATGGGGCAAGCCGTACACGCCGCCGGACAACGTGCCGCTCAAAGAAGGCGTGGACGCAAAGACGCCGGTGCCCAAGCAGGTGCTGGCGATGTCGCCCGAGGAGTTCTTCAATCGTCTCAATCGCCTGCTGGTGACGAACCCGCCGGAACCGGAAGATCCGAAGACGATGGCGCGCCTGGCGACACTCGGCATTGCACCGGGCGCGACGTTCCGCATGGACGCGTTCACGCCCGAAGTGCGTAAAGCGATCGAGGACGGCGTCGCCGACGGGATCAAGGTGATGCGCGAGACCGCTCGCGGCAAGATGGTCAACGGCTGGCAGATCGCGCTCGACATGGGTCGCTACGGCACCAACTACACCTACCGGGCGGGGTGGACCTTCTTCGGCGTCGGCGGCAACCTGCCCGAAGACGCCGTCTATCCGTTTGCCGAAATCGACGGCGACGGCAACCGTTGAATGGCGCGAACAAATACACCCTGCATTTCACCAAGGACCAGATTCCGCCAGTCGACGCGTTCTGGTCGTTGACGATGTACGACGACGATGCTTATCTCGTCGCCAACCCGATCAACCGCTACGCGCTCGGCGACCGCAGCCACCTGACGTTCGATGCCGACGGCGGCCTGACGCTCTATATCCAGAGCGACTCGCCAGGTAAGGACAAGGAGAGCAACTGGCTGCCCGCGCCCAAGGATGCCGGGTTCAAGCTGGCGCTGCGCCTCTATGCGCCGAAGAAGGCAGTCGCCGACGGCACGTGGGCGCCGCCACCGGTGAAGCGCGCGAGCTGACGCTCGCTCTCTCAACGAGAGCTCGCACCGGACATAGGGAGACTCGAATGGCCGAACAATCAATCCCGCCGACGCTCAATGGACCGACCTCGATCCCGACGCTCACGGCTCCTGCACCGCCACCCGCCAACGTGCAGTCGCGTTTTCTCGGACGATTGTCGTTTCAGGATGGCTATCCGACGACGGAGACGATGGCGACGCTATACGACGCGCTCGACTATCAGCGCGCGGTGCAGGTCATGCTGCGCAGTCTCGCCGCCCATAGCATGCACTGCTTTCGCCTGGGGTTGGCGCGCGATCTGGGCGTTGATGCGCCCAACGTAATGGCGATCTTCCGCGCTGATGCCCACAGCCTGATGCTCACGCCCAATTCGGAGACGTTGTATAGCGCGACGTTCTTGCGACTCGATACGGATGGACCGACCGTCGTCGAGGCTCCTCCCGGCGTGCTCGGTCTCGTCGACGACATGTGGATGCGGCCGGTCGAGGACATCGGCGTGGGCGGTCCCGATGCGGGTAAGGGCGGCCAGTATCTCTTCGTGCCTCCCGGTTACAGCGGCCCGCTCCCAGACGCCGGGTACTTCACAATCCCCACCCGCACCTATGGTCACTGGTTCATTCTGCGGGCGTTCCTGAGCCCGACCGGCGACACGGCGCCGGCCTTTGAACTCCTGAAGCGCACCCGCGTCTATCCGCTCTCGCAGAAGGACGCGCCGCCGCCGATGCGATTCGTGGACGCACCGGCAAGACGTTCGACACGATCTCGCCAGGTGACGGCCGCTACTTCGACATGCTCGCCGAGCTCGTCGAGAGTGAACACGAAGACGCAATCGACACCGAGACCGCAGGCATGCTCAAGACCATCGGCATCGAGAAGGGCAAGCCGTTCGCTCCCGACGAACGGCTGAAAGCGATCCTCGGTGAGGCCGCGCGTGACGGTGGGTTCATCGCGGAAACGCTGTCGTACGGTCCGCGCGACGCGGGGCAGCTGGCGTCCGGGTCGCATGGCGCGCCGGCATCGAAGGTTATCCGCTGTTCAGTGACGGGAAGCGGACGCTGCTCGATGCCCTGGTGCGCATGGCCTGGTTCGCGACCGGCACCGCGAAGGCGATGTCGGCACCGAAGCCGGGGACAGGCTCGCAGTATGCGTGGACCTACAACGATGCGAGCGGTGGATGGCTGCTCGGAGAGAAGACCTACAAGTTTCGGATTCCGCCGAATCCGCCGGCGAAGGATTTCTGGTCGATCGTGGCGTACGACAACTGGACCCGCCTGATTCTGCCCAATGGCCAGAGAGCGGCGAGCAAGAATTCCTACGACAAATCGATCAAAGCCAACAGCGATGGCTCCATCGACATCTACTTTCGTCCCGATCCGCCTGCTGGCAAGGAGACCAACTGGATCCGCACCGTGCCAGGCGTGGGCTGGTTCGTGATCTTCCGTCTGTACGGACCGCTCCAGCCATGGTTCGACAAGACGTGGGCGCCGGCGGACATCGTCGCGGTGAACTAGCCGGTTAAAGGAGGCGAGATGCCAGATTCACCCCCGGAAAGCCCGAGCGCCGATAGGATCCGAGAAGAGCGGGCATATACGCTCGGCACCACGGCGTACCTGTGGGGCTTCACGATGAACGAGCTGTACCGCGTACGCTCGCACTCGCTGGCGACGCCCAGCGCGGTCAATACGTTCGCCCATCGTCGCGCACTGTTGACGCCCGAAATGGCGCGCAAAGGCGGCGTCGTGCGCTCCAATAGCGCGACGCTCTATTCCTCGGCCTGGCTCGATCTGTCCGTTGAGCCCATCGTCCTGGAATTCCCAGCGATACCCGGCCGGTACTTCACGTTCAACTACGTGGACTACTACCAGCGAAATGAAAACCTCAGTAACGCGACCATCGGTCGCGGGGGCGGCGCGTATGCGTTCGTCGGGCCCAGCTGGAAAGGCACGCTACCCGAGAAGCTCCATCGCGTGAACGTCGCGACTGATACCGTCTGGCTCATCGGACGAATGAGGTGACGGGTCCCGACGACGTCGGGAACGTGAATGCACTGCAGGACACCCTCACCTTGACGTCGTTGCGCGAGTGGATTGCCGGACGGCGAAACACGGTCGGCAGCAACATGCTATCGTCCGTGGCCGCCATACGAGGTGAGGGATCCGCTGAGTTTCTTCGCGCTGCTCAATGAGGGCCTCAACCGTAACCCGCCACAAGGGCAGGACCTGGTGATGCTGGGGCTGTTCGAGAGCTTGAACATCGGCCCGAATAAGGCCTTCGATCCGAAGACGCTCGATGCCGCAACGGCCGCAGGGCTCAGGCGTGCCTGGAGATCGGTCCGCGGATCCTCACCGCGGACTTCATCGCCAGGCTCGGTCAATCGATTAACAACTGGCAGATCACCACCGACCTCGGGAACTGGCAGACACCCGACACCGGTCAGCTCGATTTCCTGCTCCGCTCAGCGATAGCCAAAGAAGCGCAGCCGGGACAGAACGCCACGGAAGCGATGTACCCCTGGCTTTCAACGATGCCGAGGCTCGCCGCTGACGGGTGCGAATCGTTATGTGCTCCGCTTCGACAAGGGCCAGTTGCCACGGTCGACGCCTTCTGGTCGGTGACGCTGTATGACGCGACCGGGTTCATGATTGCGAACGCGATCAACCGCACGCAGATCGGGACCTACGACAAGCTCGTGCCGGACGACGACGGTTCGACGACGATCTATATCCAACGCGAGACGCCCGGCAAGGATAAGGAAAACAATTGGCTGCCCGCTCCCGAAGGGCCGTTCAACCTGGGATTACGCCTCTACAATCCCGGTCCGGCCGCGCTCACGCTGGACTGGGCGCCGCCCGCCGTGCGGCGCCAGTGACTCGCGGAGAGGGCATCAGAAGATAGCTTACTGCAAAGGAGATGATTATGACCACGCGAATCGGCGGCTGGAGCCTGTACACCACGGGAGGCAAGCTCAAATACTGCTACAACTGGGGCAGCTTCAAGCACTTCATGGTCGAAGCGACCACGCCGATTCCGGCCGGCCGGCACGAGGTGCGCATGGAATTT
>CAVSND010000023.1:0-422500 GCA_963729215.1 uncultured Acidobacteriota bacterium
ATCATCGAATTCACCTGCCTGCAGATCTATGCCCAGGGCGGGCGGGTACTGGGCCAGCGGGCATTGACGCGGAAAGGCACGTTGGCTCAGCCGCATCGCCAGGCCTTCAGATGGCGGGAGTTGGAGTGTGGTTGGCGCTGGGCTGAAGGCGGAGGCTCCGGCATCATCCGGTCAAGGCGACTTCTCCAGCCCTTGCTGATGGAGTCGCGGCTGCCCGACGAAGCCGATATCCGCGGTGATGATCGCCTCGCCCGCCAGGTACCGCGCCCGGTCATCGGGATTATAGATACGCACGTGGATCGGTTCGAAACGCTCGACCGAGGCCGGCCAGTCCAGTTGCCCGTAGGTCCTCCTGCTCCCGAATCGGTTCTTGAAGATCGACTCTTCACCTTCTTCCACAACGATGTACGTCGGGTGTCCGTGCGATCCCATCTACACAAGCGTGCGATCGAGCCAGTCGGGCTCAATCTGGTCATACCGGAGGGTCAGCCGGTCCGCGTAGTAGCGAATCGTCCCGCTGTGAAGTCCGGCAATGAACGCCGCTCCCGGCGGTGTGGCGAGGGCGATGTACCGGCCAACATCGACGTATCGCTTTTCCGAGATCGCGATAGCAAATGTGCCCGTGCGGGCCGCCAACCTGACGTGGTACAGCCCAAGATGACGTGCGTGGAGTGAGCACACCCACCACTCGCAGCTTGCGCGGCAGGACACGCGTGCCGATGTCGACCATCGCCGCTATGCTGAGGACAATCAGGGCCGGGATGCCGGGCAGGATGAACCGCAGGTAATCCCATTCCGTTCTGCCGAACACGCTGAAGGGCAGATACAGAAGCAATGTCGTGAGCGCAAAGATCAGCAGCGCAGCCAAATGGCCTGGACGCAGTTGCCCGTTGTGGGCGCCTCGCCACCGGGCTGCAAGAGCAGCGAGGATCGCGAGATAGATGAAGGGCGTTTCCTGTTCCCACAGCCATCGAGGGTAACGATCAAGGTTGGGGACGACGTTCGCGAACGAGTAGAGGTAGTCAAGGGTTCCGTAGCCTGAAAGCAGGGGCGACCCGTTCGAGAGCCAATTCACCACGCCGATGGCCACGCAGCCCGGGACGACGCCCACAACCAGAAACAGCATGCGACGCAGGCCGTTCGGCCGCTCTTCTCTTCGTCCGCTCTCGGAATCAGCGTCAGAATACTTGCGAGCACTGCGAGAGGAACGAGATTGGGCCGCGTCAGGATCGCCATCGAGGCTGCCGATCCCGCTCCGAACGCGGCGGCGTTGCCGCCCGCCGATGCGAGGGCCAGGCTCAACGTCCACCACGCCATCGTCGGCACATCGCTGACAGGCTGAACGAGGTGGCGAAGAAACGTTGGACTCGTGGCGAGCAGCACCGCGCTGCTCGCGCCCACGAAGCTGCTGTGAACGACCGTCCCCAGTCGCCCGACCGCCCATACGGCCAGCGCCCCGAGGATCGGCACCGCGTAGAATGCGCCCGATCGGCCGAACAGGCGCTGAAAGGCGGCCATGACAACAGGAAGGCCGGGAGCATAGATCGGCACGATGAACCCGTGGACGGTTGCGGGACGCCATCCGAACGGAGAGAAGGTGGCCTCGGCGTTCGGCCAGGGGACATCCTGAAGCGAGCGCTGGTCGATGCGGAGGCTTCCGCGGGCCAGAACCTCGGCTTCGCTCAGGTATCCATACGGGTCCGTGTCGGCCGCCGCGAACGTACCGTACAGGACGCCAAAAGCCAGTGCGGCGATTGCGGCAGCGGCAACAACTCCGTGCGCGAGCGATTGATGTATTGAAGCCTGGTGTTTTGGCATGTGCGTCCGAACAATGCCTGCCACGTTGGAACGCCCTGCTATGAACGCCGGCCGCCGGCTGGTGGTCCGTCCACCAGGAAGCAGGAGCCCGAAAGGAAGGCCGCCCAGTCGCAACGGAGGCGGCCTTCAGAATGAAAGCCTGTCCGGGTCACTTGGGTTTGTCAATTCACAGATCGCCCCACCTTACTTCCAGGCGACGCCTGCAATCTTCGCGAGAGGCCACATTCCAGACGATCGGGAGTACCAGATCATGTTCGTACTTTTGAACGATGCGGGGCAGGACGGCTTTCAGGGGACTGAACGAGATGTCGCGGGTCAACTCGTGGCGGAGTATGAACGCAGGAGTGCCCTCTAACACCTACATCGGCGGCCGCACCGGCGCGAGCAGATACGCCTGATCCCGCAGCTCGCGACTCAGCCGCGCGTGACGCCGGCGCCACGGTTCGAAACCGCGCGCGATGCCCTGAAGCAGGCGAGCCTTCGGCTCGGAGACCTCCTGCGCCGCGGCGCGGTTGAAGAAGTCGGCGCCAAGCGCCGCATACCATCTGATGTTGTGGCGCGGCCGCATCTGCCCTTCGAAGAACCCGGCGAGGAGCAGGCACTGCGCGCCGGCGGTTTCCATCATCGGCCCGTCGCGGTGCAGGCTCGTGTTGATCACGAACCCGTCGAACACGTCCTCGAGGGTCCTTGGCGCGGGGGTATCATGCGCGGTTTGCGTGGATACCAGCGCGTAGTGCGCCAGGACGCTGGCGTTGTACAGGAGTTCATGTCCGTCGACGGTGGGTCCGGACACATCCCGCAGGCCAACGACAAAAAATTCGAGCGCGCGCCTCTCGTCCGTCGCCAGGAGCTCGTGCAGGAACCGCATGTCCAATGTTTCGGGTCCGGCGGCCCGGAAACGCAATCCTTGCGACCAAACCCGCGCAACGGCGGGAAATGCTGTGACCGCCTGAGGAACGGGATCGCCGCGGCAATCGCCGGTTCGCTGGCAGTCAACAGCATGCGCCGCGGCAGATTTCCAGCATCGTGGACCCACGGAATTCTATTCATCTGTCTTATTTTGCTCGGCATCGATCTGCTTTGGCGGCCGCGGTTTGATTGGAATCAGCCTTAGCCCGTTATCGTGAATCCATGGCTCGAGAGCTTCGGATGACCTACATAGGCGGCCCGACGGCCCTGCTCGAGTTCGCGGACCTTCGATTCCTCACTGATCCGACGTTTGACCCGGCCGGCACGGAATACCCCACCGCCGCATACACTTTGCGCAAGACGCAGTCGCCCGCGATCGCGCCGGCGCAGCTCGGCCAGATCGACGCCGTTCTACTCAGCCACGATCATCATTTCGACAACCTTGATCACAGCGGCCGCAGCGTCCTCGCGGCCGCTCGCGAAACGTACACCACCACCGCTGGCGCCGAGCGACTCGGCGCCCGGACGCGGGGTCTTGCGCCGTGGGAATTGGCTGTCTGCTCTCCGCCCGGCGCGCCGCCCGTGAAGCTCACCGCGGTGCCGGCGCGACACGGGCCGGCTGGTGGCGACCGCGGCCCGGTGCTGGGTTTTGTCCTGCAGCAAGAGCAGGGGCCCTCCGTTTACGTGTCGGGCGACACGGTCTGGTTCGAGGATCTCGAACAAGTCGGCGAACGGTTGCCGACCATGCTGCCGCTGTCTGCCTGACCAGGTCGGTTACCGGTCCTTTCTTCTTTCCTCCAAGGTTCCACTCTTACCGCTGGCCGGTTGAGCCCACCCTCGCGCAAACACCGCGTACATCGGCGAGCAGCAAGAAAGAGGTTCTCATGCAGCTGGTCCGTTTGTTCCTCGGCGTCCTGGCGATTGCCGCGACGGCTGCCATCGCTCCCGTGCGAGCCAATTATCGGTATTGCAATGCACCCTGCATTCACCAGGCGCATCAGTACGACTTGGGACCCTGCAGCCATGCGTGCTACTCGCCGTTCGGCCCGGTGCCCTGTCATCCGAATGGCGACGTCTATCCGTGCGTCCACAAACTTCACCCGTGGGACGTGGTGGTCTGCGGATTTTGAGGAGTGGCCGGAGACGGCCGAACGCGGAGATTGTCCATGGCAAGACTCTATTTCGACGAACGGTCGCGCGAATCTGGCCGGGCGGCGTCAAGGCGCTGCCCATCAGGCCGTTGCGGCAGAAGCTCTACGACATCGACTCGCAGCGGCTGATCCCGTTTCTCGGCGCCGGCGCGTCGCTCAAGACGCGGCCGTCGATGGAAATGGGACCGCCCGCTACCCGTCCGGCGCCGGAATCGTTCGAGCGGCTGTGCACTGAAGTCGGTCTCTCGGATCCGACGGCAAAACGGTTCCTCGACGTGGCTATTCAGTTTGCCCAGCTCATCGCGTACCGCCAGGCGCTCAACGAACAGGCCGACGCTCAAAGCGCGCCCTCGTCACCGGAATTGGCCGGACAGTTCGTGCGGCTGCTGGAACTCCAGCCGCTCCAGCCGATCGGCGACACCCTGAGGCGGCTGCTGCGCGAGCCCATCGACCGCGGCGATTACCACGAAATCGTGACGGCAGTGGCGGATCTCATGGGCCTGTCGAGGGCGATTCCACCCCTCCTGACCGTCGCCAGCTACTTCAACGAGGGCGAGCGGCGCGAAATGCTGTGCGACGAACTGCTCAAACGCTTTTCGGGTGTCACGCAGGCGACGGCAATTCAGGAGCGCGTGATCCAGATCGCCAAGGGCTTCGTGAACGCGAGAAACCAGGGGAGTGTCGCCGACAAGCGCGACTACCTCATCATCACGACGAACTACGACCCGCTGCTCGAGATGCGGCTCGAGCAGGAACGCGTGCCGACGTGCCTGGTCACGGTCAAGTGGAAGACATTCGAAGTGGTCGCCGAAGTACTTCCACACACGCAGGCCGCGCTCAATCTCGACGACGGTGCGTTCCAGGCGTTGAAGCGGGTGTACAAGAGGACGACAGCGTATTCAGCAGCGGCAATGCCCTCGTCGACGCCGGCTCTGCGCGCGGGCGACGGCGCCGGCCGATCGCCGCGAATTTCAAGTTGGAGAACAAGGAGCACTCGCTCGTGATGGTTTACAAGATTCACGGCTGCCCGCTCATGGACAACCGTGGCTCATTCGACAACATCGTAATCTCGGACCAGGACTACGTCCGTTTCATCCAGGACAACGGCCAGCGCAACTGCCTGGTGCCGGCGTACGTGCAGAACGTGATGGGCCCGGCTGCGCTCTTTTTCCTTGGGTACAGTTTCTCGGACTGGAACGTCCGCAGCCTGTATCGGAATTTCCTCAAGGATCGGCACCGCATCCAGAGCGAAAAGCAGATTGATCCTGACGAAACCACCGACCGCGACTACATCGTGCTGCGCTCATACGAGCCTGGCGACGACCACTTCTTCCGCCAGTGGGATGTCTCGGTGCTGGTGACCGATCTCGAGCAACTGGCGGCGGCGCTCGCCGCATAGAGGTCCCGCCATGACGATCCCAGACACCGAAGTATCCATCGCTGCCTTCGACGCGGCCGCCGACCCGAATCCGTTCCGCGGCCTCGTGCCATACGAGGAACGCGACACGCTGTTTGCCCGGGATGCCGACGTCGATCTCATTCAGAGCCGCATGTGGTCCAGTCGTACGACGGTGCTGTTTGCCGGATCGGGGGTAGGAAAGACATCCTTCCTCAACGCGAAGCTGATGCCGACGTTGAAAAACGTGTTCGGCGGCGGCAATCTGGTCATGCCTGTGAAGTGGGCGTTGACGAATCCCGCCGCCGCCATCGCGGCCGCCCGCGCCCAGGTTCGCGGCGGCGAATCTTCGCGCCGCGGCAGCATCATCGTCCTCGACCAGTTCGAGGAAATCTTTCAGCACCTGTCGAAGCCTCAGATGCTTCGCGACGCCGGCGATCAGCTGGCGGAGATCGTCCAGGACGAGCGCGCTAACGTGCGGCTTCTATTGTCAATCCGGGAAGAGTTTCTCGCCGACCTGTCCCTCTTTGACGTCTTCGTGCCGGGCGTCCTTACCAACTACTACCGCCTCGGCCGTCTCACGCAGAAACACGCTCGCCTCATCATCGAGAACACCGCAAGGCTCGGCGGGCGCGGAACGGACAGCGAGCACGTCGCGACGCTGATCGACGACTTGAGCGCGGTACACGACGCGACGCAATCAGGCGGCCTCTTTGTCGACCCGCCATATCTCCAGATCGTCTGCCGGCGGATTTGGGCCCGTGAATCGGATAGCGAGGCGCCGTTTCTACGGAGCTATTCGCGGGGTGAAGCGAGCCGCGAGCTGCAGGCGTACTGTTCCGAGAAACTGGCCGCGTTCTCGTGGACGCAGCGCAAAATCGTCGCCAGGGCGATACAGCAGCTGACGGGTCCGTACGAAGCGAAGAAACCAGCCCGGGTCTCCGAGCTGGCCGTGCAGATAGGGGCGAACGAGACTGCGGTTACCCGGATCCTCCACAGCCTGAGCCGGCACGACGTTCGGATCCTGAGGCAGTGGCCCGACCAGGAAGTCTTCGAGCTTTACCACGATATGTACGCGCCGATGCTCTGGAAGTGGAAGACGGAACAGGAGAAGCGCGAACGGCGGCAGTCGTTCGTCACCGCCGTCGTCCTCGCGGCCGCGGCGCTATGGCTGGTCGTGTGGCCGGTCTTCAACTGGGCTCGGGCATCGGTGTTTCTCACGGCGACGGAGCTCAGTACCAATCAGCCAGCGTGACGTGTCGACCGTGCTCGACATGCGGAATGCGTTCGCCTCGACGGTAGTGTTGCGTCCGGTCGGAGACTGGCTGTGGCGCGAGTACACACACCGGCTCGAAACGCTGAGCGCCCTGCTTCAGGACAGCGACGGGGCAATGGGCTACCGGCTGGCCGGCCTCGCCGGGGGTGACGACATGCTGCCCGACCGCGTGGACGCCGTGCTCGGCCCCGGGGCCCAGCTCGAGGGCGCGGCCACCCATTTGGCCGGCGTGAGCGACGCAGCGCTTGACGGCGCCGAGGTCGTCATCGGCACGAACGAAGGCAAGATCATCAGGTGGAACTTCGCAAGTGGTCTCAGGAACACCATCCCGTTCGTGGCTGCCGCAGACGATCCGGACGCCTGGCAACATACCGCCGTCGCTCAGGACAGCCGCGTTCAGAAGCCCAGAGTTCTCTGCCTGTCGGCGGACGGCAGGCACGCAGGCGTGGTGTGGTTTTCCGGCGAGTCTCAGTCTGGAACCTTCGGCGTCATCGACACGCAGACGGGGAAGCATGAGCCGAACTTCGCGGCATTGCCCGGCAGCAACGACTACGCCCGGTCCACGTTCCGCGCCGCATTCAGCCCGGACAACTCGCGGCTCGTCGCCATCCACTCGGGCGGGGTGGTCGTCCTCGGCAAGACATCGAGCTGGGAGGTTCCGCTGGGAGACGGCCAAACGGTCGTGGATGCCGCATTCGTGTCGAACGACGTCCTTGCTGTCGCGACTCCTTCGACTCGGCTCGATCAGGACCGCCAGCCGTACAGCCGGATCACCTTCTGGCAGACCGATGCTCACAATCCGCGGAGCCGCGAGCTGCCGGCCCCCGAGGCGTTCCTGCCGCCCCGCGGGTCACTGGTGACCGACGGGCGCGGAGGGTTTCTCGCGCAGATTGGCTCGAAGTGGCAGTGGATTTCTAAAACGTCTCCACGCGCCGTCACCGTGCCAGCCGACATGTGGCCGAAGGCCTTTGCGGCAGATGAGCCGCTCCTGGTGTCGTTCGACGCATTCCAGCGTGTCGCGGTTTCGGATCCTGATCACGGCAGCGAGAAGCAGTTCCACGTTCTCGCCATGACCGCGTCGCGAACCGCGCTGCCGGCCGAACGCCGTCTGACGCCGGCGAGCGTTGCGAGTCTGAGCGACCGCCGGCTCCTGTCGATCGACGACAACGCGACGGCCGTGAGATTGTGGAATCTGCGAAGCGAGGCCGCGTTCGAGGACCGCAGTCCGCGGACGCCTTCCCCGGTGCCTACGCCGGCACCAGGCGGGACGCTTGGCCGCAGTGTCAACGGTCAGTGGTTGGCGTGGGTGCGGGGCCATCGCGTCTGCGTCGGCCCGGCAGCCTCAGACGAAGCGAACCCGCGCGTGCTCCACGATTGGGACGTGGCCGCCGGGCTGTTGACGCCCAGGAGCGTGTTCATCAGCTCCAGGGGTGATCGTGTCGTGGTAATCACCGACAACGAAGGCATGTGGTACGGCGACTCCAGCACCCGTGAGTTGAAGCAGTTCAGCACCGGTCAGGGCGACGTGGCCTTTGGGCCGGGCTCACAGCGCATTACTGTGTTCTCGACAGGCGAGCAGACCCTGGAGGTCGTCCGGCCCCGCGGTGGCAAGTCGATCGAGAAGTGGCGCGCGCCCGTCCGCTCGGACACGTTCCTGGTCCACTCCGTCGACGAGGGCGCCGTCGTGTTCTACTCGGGTTTCTGGATTCATCGCCTGACTCAGCGTTCGGACGCCGGCGGCTGGTCGTTCGGTAGGCAATGGCCGCACATCGTCAGCGTGCTGCGGAAGTCCCCTGTCAACTCTGTACGGCCAGATCCTGATCACAGCGACCGCGTCTACGTCGACGATTGGGACGAGCCGGTCGATTTCACGGCTGAGGAACATCGGCTCGATGCGATCCGGTCCCGCTGGCTGTCGCCCGCGAGGCTGGCCCTGCGGACCATCCGCTGGTGCAGCGAGGAAAATCAACCGGCCGCCCCGCACGGGCCGATGAGCGGTGCCTGCGAGTGGGAAGTCCGCAGCGGCCGCCGCCTGGGCACCCCCCCGCCGCAGTAGAGCGGCGGTCAGCGCGTCAGGACTGATGGATTCACGACGTTGATCGGACGCCCTTCCACGTAGGCGACGATCTGATCGAACACGTCCGAAAACTGCAAATCGTATTCATCCCGCGTCACGTAGCCGATGTGCGGCGTGCAGACGACGTTGTCCATGTTGAGCAGTGGATGCTGCGGATCCCGAAGCGGCTCCTCCTCGAACACGTCGACGGCCGCCATCCCGGGCCGGCCGCCCTGAAGCGCGCGAACCAGCGCCCCGGGCTCGACGAGCGGCGCGCGGCTCGTGTTGACGAGAAGCGCCGTGGGTTTCATCCGTGACAGATCGCTCAGCGTGACGCAGCCACGCGTCTCGGGGACGAGCCGCATGTGCAGCGACACGATGTCGCTCTCCTCGTAAAACGCCTCGCGACTCGTGGCCACCGCGTAGCCGTCATCAGCCGCACGACGGCGGGACGCTTCACGCGCCCAGACGAGCACGCGCATTCCGAACGCCGTTCCGTATCCGGCGACGGTACTGCCGATGCGCCCGTAGCCGTGAATGCCGAGCGTTTTCCCTCGAAGCGAGTGCCCGACGCCGATCTGCCACCGGCCGTCACGGAGCGCTGCCGCCTGACGCGGAATCTGGCGCATCGCCGCCAGAATCAGCCCCCACGTGAGCTCCGCCGCCGCGTACGACGGGCTGTCCGCATGCATGTTCGACGACACGATGATCCTGAGCCGGCTGCACGCGTCGATGTCGATGTGCGGGTAGACGCTGCGCTGGCTGATCAACCGCAGGGCGGGCAGGCGCTCGAGGAGCGGACCCCTGATCGCCGTCCGCTCACGAATCAGCACGAGCACCTCCGCGTCACGCAGCCGCCCGGCGAGCGCCTCGACGTCCTGCACATGATCGTTCCAGATCGTCACGTCGTGGCCATCCAGCTTCCGGAAACACGGCAGCGTCCGCAGCGTATCGAAGTAGTCGTCGAGTATGGCGATCTTCACGGCACCTCTCGAGTCGATCATGCCTGAACAGCCGCCACTTACGCCGGAGAACTCGGACCCAGTTCGTGCGTCGTCTTTATGGCTTCCAGATGGACACGGCCGGCACAACGTTGCGGCAGATCGCCTCAGGCATTAAGATCCGCGCTCACCACCGGATCCGGTGGTGCGGAGTCCGACCAGGAGGCTGAAGCCATGGCTATTGGGGTTTATTTCGCGCCGGCCGCGATGTCCTCGGCGCAATACGACGAGTGCATCAAATTGCTCCGAAAGGCCGGCGCCGGCAATCCGCCCGGCCGGTCCTATCACTCCGCGTTTGGCCCGAAAGAAAAAATCATGGTGTTCGACGTCTGGACATCCCAGGCGGCGTTCGACAAATTCGGAAAGACATTGATGCCGATTCTCCAGCAGCTCGGCATCGATCCGGGCCAGCCGGACGTCATGCCGGTGCACAAGGTCATCAAGCCGGCCGCGCCGGCGCCCAAACGCGCGAAGAAGAAGACCATGATCCGGGAGCGGAAGCGGTAAGCCGGTGATCGCCCGGGCCCGCCGCACGTGCGCGGCAGCAACGATCGTCGCGGCGCTGTCGCTCACGTTGCTGTCCCTCGGGACGGCCGCACAGGGCAAGCGCGTCGCGGCGGCAGAGAGCTGGGTGAAGCTGCCGTCAGCCGGTCAGACCCAGGCCATGGCGTTCGTCGCGATCGAGAACCCGACGATGTACGGGATCTACGTGACGTCCGCCAGCAGCGACGCGGCCGGAAAGGTGGAGTTGCGCGACGGGAGCCAGGGCGGCGACGCGCGCCTGAAGGCGGTGGAATTCCTCAGCGTGCCGGCCTACGAGAGCCTCGACATGGCCCCGAACGGGCCGCACCTCATGCTGCTCGATCTCAAGCGCGCGCTGAAGGAAGGCGACAAGGTCTCGCTGGCGCTCACAACCGACAACGCCGGCACGCTCGAGGTCTCGGCCGTCGTTCGCAAGGAATAGTTCCCTTACGCGCCGGTGCGCGCCACGTTGATATCGAGCTTCCGCATGCGGAACTGGAGCGTCGACCGCTTCATTTTCAGCTGCGCCGCGGCGCCATTCGGACCGGCGACTACCCAGTTTGCGCGTTCGAGGGCATTCAGAATCCGCTGACGTTCGGTCTCGTCGAGCGTCTCCCGCAGGCTTTGCCCCGACGCCGCAGCAGCCTGTCGCCTCGGCCGGGCTTTCTGAGCCGGCCTGGGCTTCAGGTCCGCGATCGGCACCCGCAGCACCGACCCCTGCGACACGATGACCGCGCGTTCGATGACGTTCTGCAGCTCGCGCACGTTGCCCGGCCAGTGATACTGCACCAGCGCGTCCATGGTCTCTGATGGAATGGTCTCGATGCGCCGCTGGGTCTTCCGGCTGAACTGCCGGACGAAATGGCGGACGAGCAGCGGAATGTCCTCGGGCCGCTCGCGCAGTGATGGGACCCGGACAGGAAAGACGTTCAGGCGATAGAAGAGATCCGAACGAAACGTCTGCGCCTCGACCATCTCTTCGAGGTCGCGATTGGTGGCCGCAATCAATCGCGCGTCGGTCTTCAGCGTTCGCGTGCTGCCGAGACGCTCGAACTCCCGTTCCTGCAGCACCCGCAGCAGCTTCGGCTGGAGCTCGAGCGGGACTTCGCCGATCTCGTCCAGGAAGACGGTGCCGTGGTTCGCGAGCTCGAACCGGCCGACGCGTTGCGAAATGGCGCCCGTGAACGCGCCCTTCTCGTGGCCGAACAGCTCGCTCTCGAGCAGTCCGGTCGGGATGGCGGCGCAATTCAGCTTGACGAACGCGTTGGCCTTCCGCGGGCTGAGGTTGTGGACGGCGCGGGCCACGAGCTCTTTGCCCGTGCCCGTCTCCCCGTAAATCAGCACGGTCGAATCGGTGGGGGCGACCGTTTCGATCTGCCCCAGCACGTGCCGCAGGCTCTGGCTGCTGCCGACGATTTCTTCGAAGTTCAGCTCGCTGCGGATTTCATCCTCCAGGTACACCTTTTCCTGCACCAGCTTGTCTTTGAGCTCGGCAATCTCGCGATAGGCGGTGGCGTTCTCCACCGCGATGGCGATCTGGCTCGCGACCTGTCCGAGAAACGCGACGTCGTCTTCGGAAAACGCCTGTTCGCGGACGGAGCCAAGGGACAGCACGCCGAGCACGCGATCGTGGCTCACCAGCGGGACGCGACACAGCGAGTTCGCGCCTTCGAGGGCAACAGGGCCGTCGGTAGCGATTTGCTCGCGGTTCATGTTCACTGCCTGGCGTGATTCGAACACCGTCGTCACCGACGCGCTGACGTCCGCTGTCAGCTGCCCTTCGTGCAGAAAGCCCCGGCTCGTGGGGAAATCGAGCGCGTAGAGCCGCAACTTGCCGGTATCCGGGTCGGGGAGCGTCACGCCGACGCCCTCGCACTGCATCACCCTTCGGAGGCTCGCGACGACTTCTCGCAGCAGCGCGTGCAGATCGAGCGTCGATACGACGCGGTTCGTGAGATCGAGCAGGAGGCGCAAGCGCTCGCCTACGCGCTGCGATTCGTGAAAATTCCGGGCGTCGTCTATCGCCAGCGCGACCTGGCCCGCCGCCAGCGATAGAAAGCTCACTTCGTCGGCCGAATACGCATCGACGAGTTTGCTGGCGACGATCAGGCTGCCGATCCGCCGGTGCGTCGTGCTGAGCGGCAGCGCGCACAACGAGCGGATGCCCCGTGCGCGCAGGCGTTGGATCGTTTTCGGAAAGCGGGTCTCCAGCTCCAGATCGGCAACCACCACGACTTCCTGATGCTCGTGGACCCACCACGCCAGCGTTTCCTCGGTGGCCAGATCCCCGAGCGGGGTGTCCGATGGCTGCGGCATCTCCGCGCAGACGTGCCAGTTCACCTTGCTGGGCCGGTCGTCGTACTGCGCGATGGCGTCGAATGGGACGACCCGCCGCAGCTCGCGCGCCAGCAGCTCGAACAGCTCCCGGCCATCGTGATTCGACCGGACAGCCGCGGACAGCCGGATCAGCGATTCGTAGCGCGCGGCAAGCGATACGTCAGTCATCCGTCCACGCTAGCACACCACACCGGGATGTGCCGGATTATTGGCACACTGCCAAGAAATGGGCACATGGCACCCGTGGGCACTTGCTGGCTGACACGCTGAAACAACCGGTTTTACTGGTGTTTTCAGCCAGAGCCACGATGGCGTCGAAACCTGCGTTCTGACCGGCGTCACGAGGGAGGCGCCCATGCTCCGAATCACCATCAAGGACGACGACGCGATGCTCCGGCTCATCGTCGAAGGAAGGCTCGTCGGGGCCTGGGTGGTGGAAGCCGAGAAGGCGTGGCGCGGCGCACAGGTCCCGGGCCGGCCGCTCGAGGTGGACCTGACCGGCGTGACGTCGATCGACGGCGACGGATGGACGCTGCTGGCCGCGATGAAAGAAGCGGGCGCGGTGTTTATCACGGAGGGCGTTGGCATGACTCAACTCATCGAAGAAATGCTCGAGGGCAGCTCGCAACGAAAGACGCGCGGCTGCTCTCGTGTGCTGTTTGGACTGGTGGCCTTGGCGATCGGAAGCGGCGTCTTCGCGCGGCCCGCCGAGGCCCAGGCGGCCTTGCCGCCGCTTCGCCTCACGCTCAAGGAAGCCGTGGCGCTCGCCTTGAAACAAAACCCACAAGTGGCCATCGCCAATCTCAATCTTGCCGAGAGCGAGAGCGCACGCGACGTGTCGAGGGCCGCGTTGCTGCCGCAGGTTTCCGTTGGCGCCGCCGATTTCGTAACCCGCGCGAACGTCGAGGCCTTGTTCGGCAGCCCCGTTCCCGGGTTCCCGCAGCATATCGGCCCGTTCTGGACCGTTCAGGCCGGGACGCGCTTCTCGGTTCCGGTGTTCGACCTCGCGCTGTGGCGCCGGTGGCAGGCCTCGCGTGAATCCGTTCACGCGAGCGGCGCGGAACGCGACACCGTTCGTGAGCTGAACGTCCAGCTCGTCGTCTCTCAGTATCTTGGCGGTCTCCGCGCTGCCGCGGATCTGACGGCCGCGAAGTCGCGGCTCGACCTGGCGCAGGCGCTGTTCAACCTCGCATCAGACCTCGAAAAGAACGGCGTCGGTACGAGTTTAGACACGCTCAGGGCGCACGTCGAATTCCAGAACGAACGCCAGCGCCACGCCGCGGCCGAGGCGCAGCTCAAGTTGTCGGGCTACGGGCTCGCGCAGCTGCTGAGTCTCGATCCACAGCAAACCGTGGAATTGGCCGACGAACCGCGATTCTTCGAAACGCCCGCGTTTGACGCCGACGCAAGCATCGCCAGCGCGTTTGCGGCCCGCCCGGAAATCAAAGCGCTCGATGCACGAGCTCGTTCGGCCGAGCTCGAGAAGGGCGCCGCGGCTGCGGACGAGGCGCCGCGCGTGTCGTTTGGCGGTGGCTGGCGGATGGAAGGCCTGACGGATTCGACGTTGATTCCCGTCTACCAGTACGGCTTCGCCGTCGAGATGCCCGTCTTCACGGGCGGACGTAATCGCGCCCGAGTAGCCATCGCCGACATCGAGCTGAAGAAGCTCGCCGAGTCAGCGCATGCGGCGCGGAATCAGATCGCGCAAGAGGTGAGGAGCGCCGCGGCGCTGATCGGGGCCGCCCGCGTGGAGGTCGATGCCGCCAATCTGGGCGTCAACCTCGCTCAGGAAGCCGTCACGCAGGCACAGGATCGCTTCCGCGCCGGCGTCGCCAACAACATCGAAGTGATTTCGGCCCAGGACCAGCTCGCACGCGCCAACGACAACCAGATCTCGGCTCTCTATCGTTTCAACCAGTCGCGCGCCGACCTCGCGCGCGCCACGGGTCAGATGGAAGCGCTCTACGCAAAGTGACGGAACGGCAGAACCTGACAGGAGACTGACGATGAATGCGTTCAAACGAATCATGACTTCCGGCGGAGCAGCGCGAATCCGCGTCGTTACCGGCGTTGGCCTGCTCGTCGCGGCCGCAGCGGCGACCGGGGCGTATTTCCATTTCGCCAGCCGTGTCTCGACCGACGATGCGCAGGTCGATGCGCATATTGCGCCGATCGGGGCCAAGGTGGGCGGCAATATCGCCGAGATCCTCGTGGGAGACAACGAGGTCGTCAAGGCCGGGCAGGTACTGCTGCGAATCGATCCGCGGGACTACCAGGCGCGGCTTGACCAGGCGTGCGCGCAGCTCTTGGCTGCCGAAAGCCAGGCGCGCGGCGCGGATGCCGGCGTGCCGCTGACGAGCGCGACAACGGCGAGCGTCACGTCGGCCGCCAGCGCGCAACTGGCGGCGGCGACCGCCGATCATGCGCGGTCCGTCGCCGACTACGACCGCGCGTCGTCTTCAGAGCCCGCCGTCGCGACCGCCGACGTGGAATCCAAACGTGCGACGGCCGAACGCGCCCGCGCGGACCTCGAGCGCATGGCGCCGCTCGCGGCGAAGAACGAGATCTCGAAGCAGCAGTTCGACGCGTACCAGGCGGCGCAGCGCGTCGCGATCAGCGAGCTGACCGCGTCGGAACAGAAGCTCGCCAACGCCCTGAAACAGGCGGACAGCAGCAAGGCCGTGATGGTGGCGTCGCAGGCTCGGATCGAGGCCGCTCGCGCGGCGCTGGCGCAGGCGACCGCGAATCGCGGGCAGGTGGACATCAGCGCGGCGCAGGCCGGCAGCGCGTCGGCGGCGATCCAGCAGGCGCGCGCGGCGGTCACCGCGGCGCAGCTGCAGCTGAGTTACACGACGGTGACGGCGCCCATCGGCGGCATCGTGACGAAGAAGTCCATTCAGCTCGGGCAGATCATTCAGCCCGGACAGTCGTTGATGACGATTGTGCCGCTGTCGGATGTGTGGGTAACGGCCAACTTCAAGGAGACGCAACTCGCGGGCGTTCGTCCGAGCCAGCGCGCCGAGATTCATGTCGATACCTACGGCCGCACGTTCGACGGCCACGTGGACTCGATTGCCGCCGCGACCGGCGCGAAGCTCAGCCTGCTGCCGCCCGAGAACGCCACGGGCAACTTCGTGAAGATCGTTCAGCGCATCCCGGTGAAGATCGCGCTCGACCGTGCGCCGGAAGGTTTCACGTTCCGGCCCGGCATGAACGTGGACGTCACGATTTTCACGAAGTAAAGAATCGAGCGCGCACATGGACACCAAACCGGCCATCAATCCCTGGGTGATCGCCAGCATCGTCCTGCTGGCGACGTTCATGGAGGTGCTCGACACCAGCGTCGCCAACGTCGCGCTGCCCCACATCGCGGGCAATCTGTCGGCCAGCGTCGACGAAGCGACGTGGGTCCTGACGGCGTATCTCGTCGCCAACGCGATCGTGCTGCCGCTCAGCGGGTGGTTCTCGACGCTGTTCGGCCGGAAGCGCTTCTACATGGCGTGCGTGGGGATCTTTACGATCAGCTCCCTGCTCTGCGGCGTTGCGCCGACGCTGGGCTCGCTGATCTTCTTCCGAATCTTGCAGGGCCTGGGGGGCGGCGCGCTGCAGCCCATCTCGCAAGCCATCCTCGTCGAGAGCTTCCCACGCGAGAAGCAGGGCGTCGCGATGGCGTTCTACGGCATGGGCGTCGTCGTGGCCCCGGTGATCGGGCCCACGCTGGGCGGATGGATTACCGACAACTACACGTGGCGCTGGATCTTCCTGATCAACATCCCGGTCGGCATCCTTTCGCTGTCGCTGACGGCTGCGATGATTTTCGATCCACCGCATCTCGTCCGGAAGACGTTCGCCAATGGCCTGAAGCTCGACTACATCGGTATTAGTCTCTTGAGCCTCGGCCTGGCGTCTCTCGAAATCCTGCTGGACGAGGGTCAGCGCAACGACTGGTTCGGTTCGAACATGATCGTCGCCGCCGCCGTCATCGCTGTCGTCTCGCTTGTGGCGGTCGTCGTCTGGGAACTGCGGCAGGCACAGCCGGTCGTGGATTTCCGCATCCTCGCCAACAGGAATTTCGCACTCGCAGCGGTCGTCATGTATGCGGTCGGTTTCACCCTCTACGGCAGCACGGCGATCCTGCCGATTTTCCTGCAGACGATTCTGGGTTACACGGCGCTCCTCAGCGGCCTGGTCCTTTCGCCCGGCGGCATCGCGATGATGCTCGGGATGTTGATCGTCGGGCGGCTCCTCGGCCGGTTCCAGGCGCGCTCGCTGATCATGTTCGGACTGGTCGTGGCGGCGGCGGGCCTGTTCTGGATGTCGGGCTTCAACCTCGACGTGGATTTCCGGACGGCGATGTGGGCGCGCACGCTACAGGCGTTGGGCATGGCGTTCCTGTTTGTGCCGATCAACACCCTGGCGTTCAGTTCGGTGAAACCCGAGAAGCTCGGATACGCCACGGGTCTGATGAACCTGTTCCGCAATATCGGCGGCAGCGGTGGAATCGCGATGATCACGACGATCATGGCGCGCCGTCAGCAGTTTCATCAGGAAGTGCTCGTCAGTCACCTGACGCCGCTCGACGGAGACGTCCTGCCGACGCTGAGCGGCATGACGGCGAATCTCGTGGCCCACGGCGCCTCGAGCGCCGACGCGGCGGTTCAGGCCGTGGGACAGCTGTACGGCCTCGTGCAGAGGCAGGCCGCCATGCTAGCGGTGGCCGACACGTTCTGGGTGCTGTCCCTCGTGTTTCTCGGGATGATTCCGCTGGTGTTGTGTCTGAAGGCGGCGCCGCCGCACAAGGGACCGATGGTCATGGAATGATGCACAACGTTCGAGGCTGCGTTCTTCAGCAGCCTGTCAGCGCACTGCCGGCAGATGGCCCCACCGCTGCAGGTCGGTCATCGTCTCCGCGATTGTCTCTGCGAGGGGTCGAAAGGTCATTCCCAGTTCCCGCCTGATCTTGCTGGTGTCGTAGCGCGGCACCCGCCCGACATGGGTTCGCAGATATGACCCGACGCCGCTCGGCTGCAGGTAAGACCCGAGCCGGACGATGACGTCGCCCACGGGATTGTCCAGACCGATCGACGGCAGTTTGTAGCCCACCGCCCAGCCGTGCTTTCTGAGCAGTCCGACGACCGTTCGCATCGAGGCGGCTTCGCCCGCGCAGATATAACGCCCGCTGGCCGTCGGCGTGTCCATCGCCCGTACGTGCGCGGCGGCGACATCACGAACGTCGACGAATCCCCACGTGAGGCCGACGATGCCCGGGTACGTGCCCTTGAGCAGATCGACGAAGATCTGATTCGACGTGTTGAGCCCGGGGACGAGCGATGGGCCCACGATCAGAAAGGGATTGACCGAAACCAGGTCGAACCACGGCCGCCGCTGCTTGACGAAATCCCAGGCGGCTCGCTCGGCGAGCGTCTTCGAAAAATAGTACGGATTGCGCTCGAGCGACGACTTCGTGTTCCAGTCGGCCTCGGTCAGTACTCGATCGCTCTCGGGCTCGTCGGTGACCGCCGCCATCGACGATGTCAGGACCACGCGATTCACGCGCGCACGTTCGCACGACGCGAGCACGTTGATGGTGCCGTTGACCGCCGGGGCCACGAGCTCGCGCTGGGGATCCTTGACGGTCAGCGTGTACGGGCTGGCGGTGTGCAGGACGTACGAGCATCCCTCGGCCGCGCGATCGAATGAACCTTCGGTGAGCAGGTCGGCCTCGACCAGTTCGAGCGCCGCAGCGCCAGGCAGCATCCGCAGCGGCGACGAGATCACGATTCCTGCTCAGCGACCGGACCGTGCCACGCACGCGTCGGCCCATGGAGAGAAGCTGCTCGACGATTCGTGAGGCAACGAAGCCGGTGGCGCCGGTGACGAGGATGGGCGCGTCGGTCGCAGGCATGTGGCCGCTTGGTCAAGCCTACGCGATTCGGCCGCGGTTGCAGCTCGACCGTAGCACGCAAGTTGCGCAACGATTCTCCGGCTGGAACCGGTGCGTGCTGGCGACCAAGGTCGATCTCGAGCGCTTTGCCACGAAGGAAGACCTGCGGGAAGGGAGCGAGCGTTCCCGTCGCTTCATGCACATGCTGTACGAGTCGCTCGCGGATAAGATCAACCAGATCCTGACAGGGCGCTGAAAAACTTCGCCCTGAATGTAGAACGCAAAACGCAGAACGAAGAAATACGCGGATCTACGTCCACGTTTTGCCTTCAGGCTGCGTTCTTCGCAGCCTGCTCGTTTCGCCCCGGCAATTTCCACCTCAGCGTCTGGATCACGCAATTGGGTGTTCCATTCTGTGACAAGCGCCGCTGGTTCCCCCGTTCGCGACAACAAGTCATGCGCTCACGGTAGGTTACGCCGAGGCCCCGATCAGGCCGGCAGGGCACCCCATTTGCTCAACAGGGAAGGGAACTCGGGAGTTTCACTCCAGGAGGCGATCTGTGCGCGTGAAAAATTCGACTGCCAGAAAAGTGAAAAGGACTTCGGCGCGCAAGAAGACAGCAACCCGGCGGCTGGCGATAAAGACGCGGACGGCCAGGGCGTCGCGTTCGCTGGCGCCTTCACATTCGCCTTCGAAAGCGTCTTCGTCTCCAGCAATCGGCCCGGGGCCGATCATCTTCGGCGTGGCCTGTGTCGTCTGCTTCGTAGGAGCCGTCGCGCTGCTTCCGGCGCACGAAAACACACAGGCAACGGGCAATCAGCCGGCGTCCATCAGCAGCCAGCCCTCGACCGCGAGCGGTCGTCAGCCAGTAAACGGAGCGCCCGCGGCCAGCGCTCGGAATTCCCGAGGCGCTGCGAAGACTGAATCACAGCACGCGCCCGTGGTCCCGGTGATCGAAGCCAGGAAATCCACGTCGCCGACGGTTCCAGCCTCGGAGCCGGTGAAGGCTTCGTACAGCGGATGGAAACCGGCGGAGGAGCCCGGCGTCAAATCCGCAGCGATCGAGCCCATCCCTGCGCCGGCGCCAGAGACGGTCGCATCGGTCACGATTACCGGCTGCCTCGAACACGAGGACGAGGCGTTCTGGCTGAGCGATGCGTCAGGCGCCGAGGCGCCGACGTCGCGGAGCTGGCGATCGGGATTCCTGAAGAAGCGGCCGTCGCGCATCGAGCTCGTGGATGCGGGTCACGCCCTCAGGCTGACGAGCTACGTCGGACAGCGCATTGCGGCGACCGGGACGCTGGTCAACCGGGAGATGCGGCCGCGTACGCTCCACCCCGTCAGCGCGTCCTGCAGCTAGCGCTTATCGCGAACGGCTGCTGCCGCCGAGAATCGAGCCCAGCGCGCCGCGGAGGATCGCGCGGCCGACGCCCGATCCCATGGAGCGCGCGGCGCTTTTCGCGGCCGAGTTGATCAGGCCGTCGTGATGCCCGCCGCGGGGTCCGGTGGTCCCGAACAACACGCCTGCCAATGCGCCCGCGATCTCCGACGTCGCTGAAGGCGATGTCGGCGCCGGCGGCGCTGCCCCTCCCGCGGTCGTCGTTGCAGGTGTAGCAGAAGCACCAGCGGTCGTTGTGCCCCCTCTAGACAAAGTCCGGCTTTTCAGTTTCTCGTACGCCGACTCCCGATCCACCGCCTGCTCGTACCTGTCCGTACATCCCCTGACCCGCCTTGCGGACGCGATCGCGATCGGCCGGAGAGATGGGTCCGATTTGCGAACAGGGCGGCACCATCCACGCCCGCCACGTGATCTGCGGCGTGCCCTTCGGGTCGAGCGTGGACACGAGCGCCTCGCCGACGGCGAGCTCCATGATGGCCTTCTCGATGTCCACCTTGGGATTCGCCCGCAGCGTCTGCGCGGCCGTCTTCACGGCCTTCTGATCCTTCGGCGTAAACGCGCGAAGCGCGTGCTGGACGCGGTTGCCGAGCTGCCCGAGGATGTTGTCCGGGATGTCGGCGGGGCTCTGCGTCACGAAGTAGACGCCCACGCCCTTCGAGCGGATCAGGCGCACGACCTGCTCCACTTTCTCGACGAGGGCCGACGGGGCGTCGTTGAACAACAGATGCGCCTCGTCGAAGAAGAAGACGAGGGTGGGCTTCTCCGGATCGCCGACTTCCGGCAGATGCTCGAAGAGCTCCGAAAGCATCCACAACAGGAACGTCGCATACAGCTTCGGCTGCCTGACGAGCTCGTCCGCCACGAGGACGTTGACGATGCCCCGACCCTTCGAGTCGGTCTGGATGAGATCGTCGATGTTGAGCATCGGTTCGCCGAAGAACTTCTCGCCGCCCTGCTGCTCGATCTCGAGCAGCGAGCGCTGGATGGCGCCGATCGACGCGGCAGACACGTTGCCGTAGTTGGTCGTGAACTCCTTGGCGTTGTCGCCGATGTACTGCAGCATCGCGCGCAGATCCTTCAGGTCGAGCAGCAGCAGCCCGTTGTCGTCGGCGACCTTGAAGACGATCGACAGCACACCCTGCTGTGTCGCGTTCAGGTTGAAGAGCCGGCCGAGCAGCAGCGGGCCGATGTCCGAGATGGTGGCCCGCACGGGCACGCCGCCCTTGCCAAGGACGTCCCAGAACGCGACCGGGTCCGCGCTCCACGCCGGCTCGGCGATACCCGTCGAGGCGAGCCGTTCCTTGAGCTTCGCCGACGCCGACCCGGGTGCGGCGACGCCAGAAAGGTCGCCTTTCACGTCGGCCAGGAACACGGGCACGCCCAGCTGCGAGAAATGGTCCGCCAGCACCTGCAGGCTGATGGTTTTTCCGGTACCGGTCGCGCCGGTAATGAGCCCGTGCCGGTTGCCCATGCCGGGCACGAAGGTGAGGTCGTTGCCGTCGGCGGTCCGCGCAATGACAAATGGTTCGGCCATGCGCCGAATCGTAGCAGATCGAATCGGCTACCGGCCGGCGCCGTCCATTTTGATGACGACGAGGCTGATGTCGTCGGACGGTTCGGCGAACGCCAGGACGTCGCCGGTCACGGCGTCGAAAATCCCGGCCGCGCTCAGGTCCTTGACCTCGCGGATCTTCTGCTCGAGCCGCGCCGGGAAGTAGTACTCCGATCCACGGCAGTGCTCGGACAGGCCGTCGGTGTGCAGGAGGAGGATGTCGCCCTCGCCCATGATCACCCACTCGTTCATCTCGTACCGTTCCTTGAAGCCGAGCAGGCTCTCGGTCCTGTCGCGATCGGTGACGTGAAACGAGGGCATCATCCCGAGCGGCGGGAACGACACGCACAGGTCGGCGCTCACTTCCATGAAACGATCGTTCTCCCTCGAGAACACCGCCGGGAACGGCTGCGCGGCGGAGAGGAACCTGAACTTCGCATCCTCGGAGATCTCGCCGTAGATCATCGAGACGAACTTGTGCGGGCTCGACGACTGGTAGAAGCGCGTGTTCAGGTTCTCGAACAGCCGCCTCGTGATCTGTCCGTAATTATCGAGCTCGTAGATCGCGCCGAGCAGGAACGCCTGGTGCAGCATCGCGGCCACCAGCGCGTCGGTGATGCGATGGCCGGACACGTCGAGGACGGCGATGCCGGCGGTCCTCTGGCAGCGCCTCAGATTCTGAACGACTTCGGCGCGTCCTTTTTCCGTGGCGTGCTGGATCCGGCGTTCGAGATCGAAGCGCTGCTTGAAGTCGACGTAGATCAAGTGGTCGCCGCCCAGGATGCCGTTCAGCGCAAGGGTGCCGCCGTGGACGTCGAACCCGCTGAGGCGCGGGAGGTCGCCCGGCTTCGGAATCAGGTGCTCCGCGATCCGCTCGAAGTTCTCGAGCTCGTCCCGGAGCTGCTTCATGACTTCGCCGTCTGCCTGCATGATCTGGATCGACTATCGCACAAAGATCACGCAGCGCCAAAGAAACAGGTTGTAATCAGCGTGGAGACGGGCCCGGCAGCGCACGCTCGAGCGCATCGAGCCGGGTGTTGAACTCCGTCCATTTCGCCTGTTCGGCGGCCAGCCTGCTGGACGCGGCAGCCTCCTGCGCGCGCAGGTCCTGCTCGCGCTTCGTCGACTGTTCCAGCTGCAGCTTCAAGGCCCGGATTTGATCGTCGCTCTGGTCCTCGGGAGGCAGACGCCGAGTCCTTCTTCCGAGCCCGCGAGTCGCTCGACCAGCGCCGCCTGCGCCTGCGCAACGGAGGCAAGACGTTCCTGCACGTCCGCGAGTTGCCGCGCGGCGCCGATCACCCGCTGCTCCTGGAGTTGCAACCGCGCGACGAGCAATTGCGTCCGGACGTTCGTGCCAGCGGCCTGGTTGATTTCCGCTCGCAGCGCCCGCACCTCCGCAAGCAAGTCATCTCCGGCGCCGGCTGCCGCGCGCGCGGGCTGTCCGGCGACCACCGCCACCACGCCAATCGAGCCGGCGGCGATCATCGCCGCCGTGAGAAATCGCAGCTTCAACATGACCCACCATCCTCCCCAAATGCCTGAACGCGGCATTGTCGCCCATTTTCCAGCTGATTTCCCCGCGCGTTGTCGCGCGTCAGATCAGGAAATGCTTGTGAAAGCGGTGGGGGCCTCATATAGTGATGCGCCTCTCTGACCTTCGTACACATGTTCGAGAAAGGTGGGCCGAAATGACGCCAAGAAAACTAGCGAACGTCGGGTCAATCGTCGCCGTCGGAGCGTTCGTGCTGGGTGCGTTCCTGCTCGCGTCTCCACGCCTGATCGCACACGACGATGACCACGACGGCGATTCCCGGGTGAGGAGGGGCTTTGAGATCGCCCCCGTTCCTTTGAACCTGCGCCACAAGAACCGCGAACTCGTCGGTCTCGGCAGCTACATCGTCAACGCCGTCGGCGAATGCGACGGCTGCCACTCAGCAGGGTCCGCAGACGCAGTTCACGGCCATGCCCAACGGCAACCCGTACCTGCTCATGCCGCCCTTTTCAGGCAAGGAGCAGGTCAATCCGAAGACCTACCTCGGTGGTGGAAGAAGCTTCGGTCTGTTCCCCGGAGGCCCCGGTTCGGTTGAAATCATTTCGCGCAATCTGACACCGGACAAGTCCGGCCTGCCGATCGGCGGCGACACGTTCGAGGAGTTCCGGCACACGATCAGGACGGGCGTGGATCCCGATCAGCTGCATCCGGCGCTGCCGTTTCCGTTCAACGGCGCGCTGCTGCAGATCATGCCGTGGCCAGCCTACCAGCACATGACTGACCACGACCTGCGCGCGATCTACGAGTACCTGAGCGCGATTCCCTGCATCGCTGGCCCGGGACACGTCTGCTAGCGACCACCTGACACCTGCCTCCCCGAGCCCTGTGGCTCGGGGAGGGCTCTCCTCTCCAGCCGGCTCCTGCTACAGTTGAAAAGTGAGACGCAGAGTCGTTGTCCACGACAAGATGCAGCACGGGTACGTGTATTACCGCACCGAGCCCGCCGGCAGAAATTTCGATCCCGCCTTCAGTCCCGAACTCACGCCGCCCCAGATGCTCCAGCTCGGGGTGTTCGGCGGGCGCTATCTCACCGACTGCCGGCACGAGTTTCCGAACGCGTGGTTCACGCGGGCGAAGCTGTGCGCAGCGAAGCACGACGCCGCGCTGAACTGCTTCGGCGTGAACGCGTCGCAACCCCTCGCCGTGTGGCGCCGCAATGGCTGGATCAGCGGACAGGATCCGCGCGGGTGGTTCCAGTGGTACTGCCGGTATTACTCCGGCCGCCGCAGTCTGGACGATGCCCGTCAGATCAGGAGATGGCGGGCGATCGCCCGTCATATCGCGGCGATTCGCAAGAATTGCGAGCCGGGTGATCTCGAATGCCGCCGGCGGCAGCGGCAGGCCGTGCTGCACTGGGCCTACGACAGCCGGAAGATCTGATCATGGTGGCGTCTCCGCACTTCTCACTAGTCCTCCCGCGGCCGTCTGACCGATCGCGATCTCGGTCGCTTTCCGGGCACGACGCTGTTTCACCGCGTCGCCCGCACGGTGTGCCACGCCGGGTGCCTTCCGCGCAAGGAGCTGTTCGAAGCGTGGGAGATGGCCCGTCGTGTCCGCCGTCTCTTCCGCGGCGGCCGCATCGTCGACCTGGGTGCGGGGCACGGGCTGCTCGCCCAGATCCTGCTCCTGCTGGACGATTCGTCGCCGTGCGCGCTCGCCGTGGACAAGACGGTGCCGGCGTCGAGCGCGAAGCTGCACGAGGTGCTCGTCCAGCAGTGGCCGAGGATCGCCGGCCGTGTGACGTTCGCGGCAAGCCCGCTCGAAGACGTCGCAATTCGTCCAGACGACATCGTGGTCTCCTGCCACGCGTGCGGCAGCCTGACGGACCTGGTGCTCGAACGGGGTGCGCACGCACGTGCGCGCGTGGCTGTCCTCCCGTGCTGCCACGACCTCGCCGCCGGCGACGCCCGTGATCTGGCCGGCTGGGTTGACGGCCCGCTCGCCATCGATATCCTGCGAGCCGTGCGCCTGAGGCAGCAAGGCTATCGCGTCTGGACGCAGTCCATTCCGGCCGACATCACGCCGAAGAATCGTTTGTTGCTTGCCTCGCCCGGCGGGCGCGAGGGAGTTCGATAGACAAAGTGCCTTTGATCCTCCACGGCCTGACGCCAATTCACTGGGCGTTCGCTGGCGCGGGCATCGCGGCTGTTACGCTCACGCTGCTGTTCGTGGCGAACCGCCGGCTGGGCATCTCGACGAGCTTCGAGGATCTCTGCAGCTTCGCCCTGACCACGCCGTACTTTCAGCGCCCGGCCGTGATCTCGGGCCGCCCGTGGCGGTTGCCGTTCGCGGCCGGCCTCGTGCTCGGTGGATTCCTGTCGGCGGTTCTCGCCGGAGGCTGGTCGCCTGTGTGGGCGCTCGGCATGTTCGATCGAATCATCGGGTTCGGACCCGCCGGCAAGCTCGCGTGGATGTTTACGGGCGGGCTGTTCATCGGCTTCGGCACGCGCCTGGCGGGCGGGTGCACGAGCGGCCACGGCGTGTTCGGGATGTCGAATTTCGAATGGCCATCATTTCTGACCACCGCTTCATTCATGGCCGCGGGCATCGTGACAACCCAGCTCGTCTATCGCGTGATATTCGGGTGATGGCGCGATGACCGTTCTCTACGTTGTCCTCGGCACGATCTTCGGCTTCGTACTGAGCCGCTCGGGCGCGGCTGACTACGACCAGATCCAGTCGATGTTCCTGTTTCGTTCGTTTCAGCTCTATGGAATCCTTGGAACTGCCGTGGTTCTCACGGCCGCGGGACTCTGGATCATCAAACAGCGCGGGCGCACAGCGCTCGGCCGGCCCCTCAAAATCGAGCTGAAGCCGCTTCACCGGGGGAACGTCGCCGGCGGCGTGCTGTTCGGGATCGGCTGGTCGATGGCCGGCATGTGCCCGGGGCCGATCCTCGTGAATATCGGGGAGGGCAAGATCTACGCGCTCGCGGCCCTCGCGGGCGCGCTCGCCGGCGCCGCGCTGCTCGGCGCCGTCTATCCGAGGCTGCAGAAACCGTTCAAACTGCCGCCATCTAGAACTCGTTCTGCTGTGGTGCGGACCTTCAGCACGCAGAGACGAGGGAAAACGGTTGCGCTCAGAAGAGCGAGAGCGGCGGAGTCGCCGAGCATGGCTTTCCGTATGAGCGGCAGCGGCAGGGGACCCAGGGCGATGAACGTGTCGTGGAACCGCTGCAGCGTGTATTCGGACCCCAGCTTCTTTTTGTAGTCCTCGCGCAGCTTCAGGATCATCAGCTTGCCCATCGTGTAGTACCCGTACAACGGATCGCCGGCGCCGCGCTTCGCCTCGAGCACGGCGACAGGATGCGGCTGATGGCCTTCGGTCTCGAACAGCTTCGTCGCCTCGTCTATCGTCATTCCCTGCGTGTGCAGCTTGATGCCGGCGATGAAGCGGACGTTGCGAAGCAGGGCGTCCTGGAGCTGCGCGAGACGATAGCGGGGATCGCCGGCGTGGAAGCCTTCGTCGATCATCATCTGCTCGGCATAGTGGGCCCAGCCCTCCACGTTGGTGGATGCGCCGTAGACCTTGCGCACGTCCGACGGAAAGCGCGACGCATACAGAAACTGGACGTAGTGTCCGGGATACACCTCGTGGACGGAGACATTGGCGATCGCCGGGTAGTACCACGATTTCAGGAACTCTTCCTGGGCCGCCGGCGTCGCTCGCGGATCCGGAAGCGTCATGAAATAGAACGCTTCGAGCCTGGCCGTCTCGAACGGTCCCGGGATGTCCATCGACGCGGACGTCGTCGATCGCCGGAACGGCGGCGTTTCCTTGACCGTTGCCGGGTCTGACGCCGGGATGGTGATGATCTTCTTCGCCACGATGAACTGGCGGATGGCGTCGAGGGCGTCCTGCGAGCTCTTGAGGAGCGCTGCCGCCGGCGGGTGATCCGTTTCGATCGACGAGAGCACCGCATCCGCGGGTTTCGTCGCATCGATCTCTTTCGCCGCCGCCTGGAACGCGGCTTCATTCCGCTGGCGGTCGGCCTCGGCGACCTTCAACAGCTCGTCGAGCGGGAGGTCGATCATCTCGTTGGCAGACAGCGCTTTCGCGTACGTCTCCGCGCCGATCGCGAAAGCGCCGTTCGATTTCGGCAGCAGTTCCTTCTGGAGGTAAACCTTGTAGGCCGCGAGCGCGTCCATCACGGCCTTGTTGGTTTTCGAGAACTCCGTGAGCAGGGCCTTGTCGGTCACTTCCGCGAACGCCGCGGTCACATCGTCCTTGAAGAACCGGATGTTGCCGTCGATCTGTTCGATCGCGATTTCGGTGAAGACGCGGGCCGGGTTCTCGAGATTCCGGCGCCCCTCGTCCAGGAACGCCGGCATCTTCTCCTCGCGGGCAATCAACGATTTCAACCGATCGGCCGGCGGCGCGAACTTGCGCTTCATGATGATGTAAGCCGCCCGGGTGACGCCCCCGCTGTAGACGTCCGGGTCGATCTTCCATTGACGGATCGTGTCGTTGGCGAGGATGCCGGCCGTCATCGCGCGAATCAGTTGCTCGCGGTCGAGTTGCTTGTCAGGCGACAGGTCCGCCGCGCTCGTGGCATTCAGCCTGCCCAGAAACGCGGCGAGCGCTGCGCTCTCGTCCGCGACGGCCTTTGCCGAGCCATCGTCCATCACCGCGTCGTACTTGTGGATGCCGAGGTCGGTGGCGTTGCTCGGGTGGCGCCTGAAGAAGTCCTCGAGGATCTCCGTCGACAGCGAGGAGAATGCGGCGTCGCCCGGGCCCGCCTTCGGAGCGGCCGCGGGCGCCGGCTTGCCGCACGCCACAACCGTCGCGAGCGTCAGCGCGAGTGCGATGGCTCTTGACATGACGTTCAGTGCAACAGTTCCGCGACCCTGGCAATGCCCGCGCGCGCGCAGGCGTCGTCCTGCTCCTGGCTCGAGCCGGAACTGCCGACGCCGCCGATGACCTCCGCTCCGATTTGAATAGGCACGCCGCCGCCGAGCGCCAGAATCTCGGAGACGTCACGCTGGGCGGCCAGCGTCGGATCGCTCGTGCGCTTCTGGAACTCCAGCGTGCTCGTGCGGAACATGCGGGCCGTATACGCCTTGCGCCGGGCCATCTCGAGCACCTGCGCCGTGGCCTTCTCGTCGCGGAGCAGCACGAGCACCTGGCCTGCCCGGTCGACGACGGCGGCCGCCGTGTTGAAGCCCTTCGACTTGCACTCGGCCAGCGCCGCCTCGGCGATGGTTTTCGCCATGGCGAGCGACAGGTTGCGCTCGGTGACGAGGCCCTGCGCGCCCGCGCGGCCGGGCAGCAGCAGCGCGATCCCGATTCCGGCAACCATCATCAGCGTGCGCGGCATTGGCACTCTCCCTGGAACGCGTCCCGACCTCGAGAACCTGCCCGAAAGGATACGGTACAATTTGCCGAAGCTGCCAGCCAAGTGGCCCCAGAAATCGTTTTCGTTATCGTGCTGCTCGTTGCCGTCTTTGCCTTCGATCTGGGCAGGCGATGGTGGCGCGAGAACGAGTGGAAACGCCGCTGGCGGCGCGGCAAGGACGACGATTGACGGATTTCGAGTCGTGGATCGAGGGGCTGACGTCCCGGCACCTGTCGGATCTGACCTTCGCCGAACTGTCACGGTCGCTGCGCGCGCTGTCGTCCACCTACGTCGAACGGCGCCACAAGCTGCGCGAAGGCGCGGCCCTCGCGGGCGCCGGCAAGCGGGCCGCCTTCGCGCTGTTCTACGGCCCGCTCCACTACCTCCTGCGTTCGCGAGATCGTCAGGGCATTGCCAGGCGCGACGGCGGGCGCGAGGAGGCTGGTCGATCTGGGCTGCGGCACAGGCGCGGCGGGCGCCGCGTGGGCGTCTGAATGCCGGACACGCCCGGAAATCCTCGGCATCGACCTCCATCCGTGGGCGCTCGGCGAAGCCAACCGCACGTACCACGACTTCCGCATCAAGGCGCGCACGCAGCGGGACGATGTGGCGAGGGCGCGGCTGCCGGCATCGCCCGCGCTGCTGCTGGCCGCGTTCACGCTGAACGAACTGTCGGACGCCGCGCGCCCCCCGATGCTGGCGCGGCTGCTCGATCGCACGTCGCAGGGCGACTCGCTGCTCATCGTCGAACCGCTGGCCGGCGGTGCGGCGCCGTGGTGGAACGATTGCCGCGAGACGTTCGAAAAGGCCGGCGGACGAGCGGACGAATGGCGGCTCCGAGTCGACCTGCCCCCGATCGTCCAGAAGCTCGATCGAGCCGCCGGCCTGAACCACCGGGAGATTACCGGCCGGTCCTTGTGGCTTCGTCGTGGGTAGCCGTTCAAAAGACACGAACCACGAAGGTCACCAAGAACACGAAGGCAACGTTCATTCCATCTTTGTGTTCTTCGTGATCTTTGTGGTTAACCGTATCAAATCGCTCCGAGGTTAGAATCGCGAAACCCTATGGCGCCCGAGCTTCGTCGCACACTCGGTTTTCGCGACCTCGTCCTGTTCTACCTGGCGACAACTCTCAGCCTGCGCTGGATCGCGACGGCCGCCGCCGTCGGTCCGAGCGCGCTCGTGATCTGGGTGCTTGCGGCCCTTGGTTTGTTCGTTCCGCTCGTGTTCACGGTCCTCGAGTTGTCGTCGCGCTATCCGCACGAGGGCGGGATGTACGTCTGGAGCAAGCGCGCCTTCGGCCCGTTCGCCGGTTTCATCACAGGCTGGACGTATTGGTCGTCGAACCTGCCGTATTTTCCCGGGCTGCTCTATTTCGCGGCCGCCAACGCGCTCTTCGTCGGCGGACCGTCGGCCCAGGCGCTCTCGTCGAACAGCACGTACTTTCTGATCGTCTCGTTCACCGGCCTCGCCGTGGCCGTCGGGTTGAACATCGTCGGCCTGGACATCGGCAAGTGGATGACGAACATCAGCGCGCTCGCCGGCTGGCTGCCGATCGCGCTGCTCATCGTGTTCGGGTTCTACTCGTGGATCACATACGGATCGGCGACTCCTATTACAGCGCGGTCGCTGCTGCCGAGCACCAGCTTCAAGGATGTCATCTTCTGGTCCACGATGGCCTTCGCATTCAGCGGCGTGGAGAACGCGTCCACGATGGGCGATGAGATCGTCGATGCAAGGCGAACCGTTCCTCGAGCCATTCTCACCGCCGCGGCATTCATCACCATCATCTACATCGTCGCCACGCTGTGCGTCCTGCTCGCGCTGCCCAGGGAGCAGGTGTCAGGCCTCCAGGGCTTCATGCAGGCGATTCAGGCGATGGCGGGCAAGGCCGGCGCCGCGTGGCTGGTGCCTGTGCTGGCGGCAATGGTCTCGCTCAACGCGTTTGGCGCCGTGGCAGGCTGGTTTGCGGCAACCGCCCGGCTGCCGTTCGTGGCTGGTATCGACCGGTTCCTGCCCAGCGTCTTTGCCGACCTGCATCCCCAGTGGCGTACGCCGTACGTCGCGCTTCTCGTTCAGGCCGTCATCGCCGGTGTATTCGTGTTCCTCGGGCAGGCGGGGACGTCGGTGCGCGGCGCCTACGAAGTGCTCGTCAGCATGAGCATCATCGGGAATTTCATCCCGTTCCTCTTCATGTTCGGGGCAATGATCAAGTTGCAGGACGAACCGGCGGGAGCCGGCGTGCTTCGGGTGCCGGGGGGTCCGGGCGTCGCGCGGGTCCTCGGCGCCCTCGGGTTCCTGGTCAGCGCCGCTGCCATCGTGCTGGCGTGCGTGCCCGCCGACGAGGAGCCGAACAAGACGCTGGCCGTTATAAAGGTTGTCGGGGCATCGGTCGCGCTCGTGGCGATCGGTGCGATGATTTATCAGATGGGGAAACGACGCGCATGACCCACTTGCTGTTCGCGCTGGCCGTGATGACGATGCGGGTGGACTACTACCACACCGGGAGTGCCACCCAGGAGCACTTCAGCGTCGACCGTATCGTCGTCGAACCGCTGGCGTGGCCGGGGAATCCTGCGAGGCCCATCGACACGCTCGATCGCGGCAAGTACTTCTTCGAGGTGGTGGACGCCGCGAGCGGAAAGGTCGTGTACTCGCACGGGTTCGCGTCGATGTACGGAGAGTGGGAGACAACGGCCGAAGCCAAATCAATGAATCGGACATTCTCGGAATCGCTCCGGTTTCCGAGTGTCGACAAGCCCGTCAAGATCGTGATCAAGAAGCGGGATCCCGGAAACGTGTTCAGGGATGTCTGGACGACCTCCGTCGATCCGGCCAGTAAGTTCATCGTCCGATCGGGTTCGCAGGCAAACGCGGGGCCGCTGATCAAATTGCACGAGCGCGGCGATCCGGCCGAGAAGCTCGACCTGCTGATCCTCGGCGATGGCTACACCGCGGCCGAACGCGGAAAATTCGAACGCGACGCGCGGCGTCTGATGGGCGTGCTCTTCGCGACGTCGCCGTTCAAGGAGCGCGAGCGCGACATCAACGTGTGGGGGCTCGTGCCGGCGTCGAAGGATTCGGGCATCTCGCGGCCATCGGACGGCGTGCAGAAGCGCACACCCCTCGGCACGATGTACGACACGTTCGATTCCGAGCGCTACATTCTCACGGCGGAGAACCGCGCGTTCCGTGACATCGCCGCCAACGCCCCGTACGACGTCGTCGAGATCCTGACGAACACCGAAAAGTACGGCGGCGGTGGAATCTACGGACTGTACAGCACTGTCGCCGCTGACAACCTGTGGGCGCCTTATATCTTTGTTCACGAATTCGGGCATCACCTGGCGGGTCTCGCCGACGAGTACTTCACGTCCGACGTCGCGTACCTTCCGGCGACCGACCGCGTCGAACCGTGGGAACCGAACGTCACGGCTCTGCTCGACGTCGCGAAGCTGAAATGGAAGGATCTCGTCGAACCGGGCACGCCGCTGCCGACGCCCTGGGCCAAGGAGCAGTTCGAGAAGGACCAGGAGGAAGGCCAGAAGCGCCGCCGCGACATCCGGGCGAATCACCGCCCCGAGAGCGAGATGAACGCGCTGTTTCGCGAGGAACTGGCGCGCACGTCCGCCCAGCTGGGGAGCGGACCCTTTGCGGGAAGAGTCGGCGCCTTCGAAGGCGCCAACTACGAGGCCAAGGGGTACTATCGGCCGCAGGCCGACTGCATCATGTTTACCCGCGATCAGGTGCCGTTTTGCGCCGTCTGCCGGCGCGCACTGGAGCAGACCCTCGATTCATACACCCGGCAATAGCCGGGAAACCCGGACGCTTGACGCGAGCGCGAAGCTTCGAACAGACTAGGCGCCCTATCCAACCGGGCTCCGAAAGAGGTGCGTATCATGGACGATTTCGACAACGAAATGGGATTACCCGACGATGAGATAATCGGCGGGTCCCTCGGCGACATCAACGATCTCGGAGCCGGCCTCGAGGGCGAGCCTGATTTGGGCGGCGGCGAAGGCGCCGGCGGACGCTCGAGCGGAGGGGCGCGCGCGCGAACAGCGTCGAGTGCGCCGGCGAGCGCGCCGAAACCGAAGGCCGCCGCCAAGCCGAAGGCGGCTGCGAAGGCAGCGCCGAAGGCCGCAGCGAAAAAGAAGAAGAGCGGCAAGAAAAAGGCCGCCAAAAAGTCGAAGCCGGCCGCGAAGAAGTCCAAGCCCGCCAGGAAAAGCAAGGCGAAGGCCCGGAAAGCGGCGAAGAAATCCGGAAAGAAGGCCGCGAAGCGGAAGAAATAGAAGAACCGTGGCTCGTGGCTGGTGTCTCGTGGCTCGTTGCCACCGAGCTACGAGTCACGAGCCCCGAGTCACGAGCCACGAGCAACGAGAATGTCCATCGTAGACGACCTCATCGAAAACCTCGTCGAACGAAACGTCATTCAGCTGAATGGCACGCTGAACGTGTCGCTCGTCAACGGCGGCGTCAAGGTCAAGGGCACGCTGCTCTCGGCTGTGAGCGATCAGAAAAAGAACAAGACCATCCTCAACGTCAACATCCCCGTGGATGCCGACGTGAAAATCGGTGAGGTTGTGATTCCCCTGCCGAGTATCAAGTAGGAATCGAAGAACGGTCGCCCGTCGCCCCGAGCTACGAGAAACGAGTCACGAGCATGTCAGACGTCAACACGTTCATCGACGCGATCGGCAAAGACGTCAGCTCGACCGTCGCTCCGCGCCTCGATGCGTTGACCGCGGGCATCTCGGCCACGGTGCGCGACTTTGCGCTCGCGCTCATCCAGGACTTGTCCCAGCGCTATCATCCGGAGCTCACCGGAGAGCTCCACGCGCGCATCGTGCAGGGTGGCCTGGAAGTGACCGGACAGAACGTGCGCCTCGATCTGAAGCGCCGCGACACCGGTGCGGCCGTCGCGTCTCTCGATATCCCCGTCTCGATGAAGATCAACGTGGCCGACCTCGCCGTTAATCTTCAGAACACGACGATCAGGCTCGACGTCGTCCGCTAGACGGGCGCGCTACTTCTTCGCGTCGGCCGCGATGACATCCGCGGCTTTTTCCCCGATCATGTAAACCGCGCTGACGATGAACAGGCCCGGGACGCGGGGGAAGACCGACGCGTCCACGACGCGCAGTCCCTGTGTGCCGTGGACCTTGAAATCGCCCGACAGCACGCCGCCGCGCTCCTGCGCGCCAATCGGGCAGGTGCACGACGCGTGATGGCCCCACGCGTTGTTGCGAACCCATTCGGCGATGTCTTCCGGTGACTGCGTCGCCTCGCCGGGCAGCTCTTCCTTCGCGAGACCGCGGCGCTTCAACTCGCCGGCCATCTGACGCACCAGCTGCACGCCCTTGACGACCGCGTCCACGTCCTGCTTGCGGCTGTCATTGCCCTCGTCGAAGTAATTGAAATTCACGACCGGCGCGTCGCGCGGGTCCGCGGATCGCAGCGTCACGGTGCCGGCCGTGTTGTTCGTGTGCCCCTTGAGCACCACCCAGGTGAAGCAGTTGGGGTTTTTCGCGACGAGCGTCGAGTATCCCGGAAAGTAACCCTGGAAATTACCAATGAGACCGTAGCAGAACAGATCCGGCTCCGGCTGTTCGTTCGTGGATCGTGCGATGACCGACAGCACCACGCCGTTGGTCGTGAAGACGCCGCGACGATCGTTCGTCCACTCCTTGAACTGCGGGTCGTCCCGGTTGAACTTCGCGTCGCGCAGCGGCTCCCACGCGTCGAAGGACATCCGGTTGACCACCGCGACCTCGTAGCGATCCTGCAGGTTCCGTCCGACGCCCGGGAGATCGACGCGCACCGGGATCCTCTGCGCCTCGAGCTCCGCGCGGGGGCCGATCCCCGACAGCATGAGCAGCTGCGGCGTGTTGAACGCGCCGCCGGCCAGCACGACCTCGCGGGACGCGCGCGCCTGGCGGACGGCGCCGGCGGCGTCGTTCGGTTTCGCGTGCGCGCGATAGAGCCGCTCGCCGCTGAGGTACTCCACGCCGGTAGCCCGGTTCATGTCGTCGAACAGCACCCGCGTGGCGAGGGCGTTGAGCTCGATCTTCAGCCGGCCCGGATACCGGCTCTGGATGTCCAGCAGCCGCTCGCGCGTTCCCACGCGCGAATGGTTGTTCGTGGTCATCGGCGCGTAGCGGATGCCGATCGCGCTTTCCGAGACCACGCGCCAGTCGTTGGGATCCTCCTGGCTTTCGATCCGCGCGCGATCGCCGAGCGGCCCGCCGACTGCCGCCAGGGCGTCCTTGGCCGACTTGACGATGGTCGTTCGCAGATTGTCGTCCTTGAGCGCCGCCAGCGGAATCGCGCGTTCGGTCGTCAGCCACCCGCCCCAGCCGTGCCGGCTCGGATTTCTGCCGAGCTTGCTCAGCACGCGCTCCCACCACCGGTGCCGGCAGTCCTCGATTCGCTCGAAGTAGGTGCGCATGTGATCCGCGCGCCAGGACGGATCGCCGGTGATGTCGGCGATCTGATCCCAGTCGGAGTTATGCGGGTAGACGAAGATCATCGCGTTGTGCGCCGTGCACCCGCCGAGCGTACCGGCGCGCGGGTACAGGACGCCGTCCACCTTGCGCTCGTTGAACGTGGCGCAGAACTTCTTGTCCTGCTGCTGGCGCGCATCGTCCTTGTAGTGCCGGACGAAGAAATCCCATCGCAGCGCTTCGTTCTCTGTCGCGAGCGAGTGAAAGGCGGGAACGTCGTAATCCTCGGGCAGCGCATTCTTGCCGCTACTCTGCGGATCGGCGCCCTGAAGCGTGCGGGGATCGCCGCCCGCCTCGAGCAGGAGGACCCTGAACCCCGATTCCGCGAGCCTCGCGGCGACAGTCCCGCCGCCGGCGCCCGAGCCGACGACGATGTATTCGGGGTTGAAGTCGGTGGAGGCGTTCTGGCCGGAGACGGCGGCACGGAGGCCGGCGAACGAGCGGGAAGACGACGCCCCGGCGACGGTCTGCCGGCCGGCAAGCCAGGCGGCAAGCGCGAAACTTCGCTTGATGAGTTCGCGGCGGTTCACGGTCAGAACGTCTTCACGAAGGCGATCAGCGCTCGCTTGTCGGCGTCGCTCAGCCCGGGCTCGTCACCCATCAGGTTCGTGCCGAAGTAGTGGCCCTTGTTGATGACGAAGTCTGGACACTTGCTGAGCTTGAGCATCGAGTCCATGACTTCCTTGTTCTCGAAGAAGTTCTTCCCGTCTTTCAAGTCGTTCTTCGCTCGAACGAGCAGGTCGGCGAGCTGTTTGACGTGCTCGGTCCGGGTTGTCCCGCCTGGAAGATCCGCGCCCATGAGATCGGCGTTCGCCAGCAGGCCGACCGGCGTGCCCTCGGGAATCGGACCGATCGTGACCTCGCCGTTCGAGAACAACCCCGGAAACGCCCGCTGTCCGAGCGGGATCAGTTTGCGGAACCCGTCGGGGATGTAGCCGGCCGGAACCCAGATGAAGCTCGGCGCCGTGGTTCGATCGATCTTGCCGACGCCCGCGCCGGTCTCGCTGCCGAAGATCTTGTCCTTCTCCCGTTTTTCAGGCCAGAGCATCTGTTCGATGGAGTCCTGGAACACGCGCATCCGCGCCTCGACCGACGGGCTCGGATCGAAATGACCGACCGAGTTGTTCTGAAGGAAAGGCGCCGTGGACCAGGCGCTGACGAGCGAGGCCGGGCGCGTGAAGCCGCGGCCGCCCGCCGGGAGCTCGAAGTCGGTCTCCGCGCCGGTGAACGGGTTCCGGACCTTCATGCGGCCGACCGACGGCAGTTCCTTGTAAGAGGCCGACGAGAAGTTGTCCCAGATGTTGCCCGCGATCGCATTGGTGGCGATCGGGCTGCAGATGTTGGTCTGCATCAGCGTGCTCGGCACGCGCAGCTCGGTCGAGAGGTAGTTGTCCTCGAGGAAGTTGTCGGCGGCGACGATCGGCCGCATCTGGTTCTTGAAGTCGTCCGTCTTGGTCCAGGCCCAGTACTTGTCCCAGCAGCCGAGGTAGTCCTTGCCGTTGCAGTTCTCGAGGTTCAGTCCGGCCGGGAGCGGCGGTGTCTTGCTCGAGTGGCATCGCGCGCACCGTTCGGCAAACACCACCTTGCCCTGGCCCACCGTCGCCGCGTCCTCGTTCAGATAGGCGGATCCGCCCGGCGCATCCTTCAGGTGGTGCGGCGCCGTGCTCTTGAGAAAGAACCGCGCCATATACGGCGTCTGCAGCTCGGTGGCGCCCCAGTACGCGGAGTTCTTGCGAGCGACCGCGATTTCGATCGGCGAGATCGGCGTCCCGCCGATGAGCGGCGTGAAGTGCGTGAGCCACTCCTCGCTGAACAACCCGATATTCAGGTACACGCGGTTCAGGGCGCCCAGCGCGCCGACTGAATCGGAGCCGTCCTTGAGGACGCGGGGCGTCCAGGTGGTGCTCGGCGCCTGGAAGAATTGCGAGAGCGGATCGCCGGGCGGCACGAACTCGTTGAACTGCCGGTTATTCAGCCCGCCGCCCGCCAGCGTTTCCTTGCCCCACTTCTTCGCCAGCCCCATGCGGGGCCCGAGGTAGTACACCGCGTTCATCGTCCGGGGGTTGTTGATGTTGTCGGTGGACACGAGCGACGTGTCGAGCGACCCGGGCTTGGACGTGTGGAAGAGCTGGAAGAAGAAGCTCGCCTTGTTGTCGTCGGCCTGCCAGTTGAAGATCCGATCGACCCAGAAATATTGCGCGCCGACGTTCGAGGCGAGATTTTCCCAGCGCGGATTTTCGGGATCGGCGGGCGGCCGGACAGGGTTCGGGCCGACGTGGCAGAAGGCGCACGACATGCCGACGCGATACGGCTTGACGAGATCCCGCGACAGGTAATAGCTCGGGTCCCGGTAGTAGCGCTCGGAGTTCCAGTTCTTGCGCGCCTTCTCGTCGAAATCCGGGTTCGGGAACAGGCGCAGCCCGACAATCCCGCTCGGCTCCCCGTAATACGAGCCGACGGGCATCGTCTTGCCGCGCGATCCGATCTGGATGCCCGGGTACTTCGTCGTGTTGGTGAACGGGTCCGGCGCGCACGCGGGATCGCGGACGTCGAGCCACAGGCCGTAGCGGTTGGGATCGGGCCCCGTGGCTTTCTTGAAGCACGGCTCGTTGACGAGGCCCAGGTACTTGAACCGGTTATCGCGGCTGTACAGGTTGCTCTTCGTCATCGCGGGGTGCGACGAGACGGTTTTGAGGAAGTCGAGGGTGCCGAAACTGGTGGCGGAGATGGTGTCCCAGAACCGGTCGTTGCCGCCGGTCCAGACGAGCCACATGTTGCGGCCCATCACCTCTTCGCGAGTCAGCGCGAGGCCGCCATCCATGTCGTGGAAGTAGTCCTCGTCTGCCGCGGGCATCGAGACGGGTGTCCGGTTGGCGCGCGTCGCTTCGTCCTGCACGTGCCCCGACTGGAGCTTGTTGCTCCCACAGGCGACCGTGCCGGCGAGGGTAGCGGCAAGCATCAGCATGCCGATTGGAATCGAGGGTGACGTGCTCCTTGGCATCGCTATGACTCCTTGCCGCCGTGTTCGAGCGTCGTGGGCGGCATGTCAGGTTTGCGAAGGCGCGAGCGGCGCCAGCAGTCCGCGCGCGGCAAAACCGGTGAATCGGTCGAGGCGATCGAAATAGTCCTGCTGGAGGGCCGGCGTCGGTTTGAGCGCCCACAGGACTTGCGCGTTGGTCCAGGCGGTGTCGCGAGCCGCACGGACGCTGAAAATGGCGAGACGGTCGTCCACCGGCGCCGTGAGGGCATCCACGGTCGCGATCACGCCCGTCGCGAATTCTTCCTTGATCTGGCCTTCCACGGTTTCGAGGATGGCGTTCACGCGCTCGAAATCGTCGTGACGCGCATCCGCCGGCCGGGGTGCGCCGCCCATCTGTTCGAACACCGTGACGATGCCCCAGGGGAGATCGCGATTGATGTGCGCGTTCATGCCGGCAAGCGCGAACTGCAGCGGGTGCACGTGCGCCGCCGTTCGCGACGAGAGCAGCGGCCGCCAGGCGGGCGGCGCCGCATCGGGCTTTCCGTCGCCGGCAGCCAGGGCGTCGAAATACAGATCGGCAAAGACGATGTCGAGCCGTTCGAGGAAGGCCGTATCGCCGAACGCCGTCGATGTCGTCATGGCCGCCCTGACGCCCAGCGTGACCCGCAGGTAGAGGTGGTTGAACCACCACAGTCCATCGGATTTCGGCAGCGCCCGCTCGATCGCCGTCATGACGCCGACGACCTCGTCGATTGACGCAGACGGAGTCTTCGGCAGCAGCGGCAGCGGAGGAAACGGTGACAGCGGCACGCAGCGTCTCCTACGTAAACACCGCGGGGGTGTCGCTCAGCCACGGCGTCGTCCGCATGACCTCGCGCCGGTTCGACGTCGACCGCACCTCTTTGCTCGCCGCACCGAACTGCCGTGCGATACGGGTCACGGTCTCGCCGCCAACCGCCGAAAGGAAATCCGCTTCGCTCGCGCCGGCCTTGAGCGTCTTCATCACCGTTGAGACGACCGATCGGGCGCCGGTGTCCCCGAACTGGTTCGCGACGTCGAGCATGAAGGCCAGCGCGCGCTCGGAGACGACGAGCGGCATGTTCTGGCGGATGTTCTTCGCGGAGATGCTGAACGCGGCCAGCGCGGTCGCGATCTGGACACGCTGAAAGACCGGATCGCGGCCCGCTTCGAGGAACCGGCTCCGCCAGGGCTCCGCGATCAGGTCGTAGTGGGGGTCCCTGGTCTGTCCCGTGACGCGATCGACGCCGCCGTTGATGCCTCCCGTATGCAGCACCAGGCCCTGCGCCGCCTGTGCGTCGCCGGCGCCCAGGATACGGACGAAGCGCACCGGGTCGGCAAGCTGGAACGCCGCGAGCAGCTCATGCAGGCGGCCCGGCCGCTGCGCCCACTGAATCAGGCCGAAGGACAAGCCGGCCCGATCGGTGTTCCAGTTCGCGGCGGCAAAGCGGCCGCCGCCCTCGAACTGCATCGTGATGGTGGCCGGCCGCAGAAGCCCGGTCGCGGAAATCTCGAGGACGAAGGCGGCGTACGCGCTCGACGCGACGGGAGTCTTCGCCGGGACCTTCGCCAGCGCGCGCAGGGTGACGCGGTCGATGGCGCCGGTCGCGCCCAGATCCTGATCCGATTGGAACGACTGGAGCGCGGCGATGGTCTGCGGTCCGTAGACGCCGCAGTCGCGCGACAGGACCGTCGGCATGCCGCTGAAGCCGTGGCCGAGGAGCAGGGCCTGTACTGCCGCGACAGATTCGCGATCGGTAGGCGCGATCGATGGGGCCGTATCGTCGGTCCACAAACGGTCGAGCGCAGCGATCCCGCAACCCATAAGAGAATGCAGCTTAACCCAGCAGCAGGTGAGCGTCACCGATTTCGATCGATTCCTGTGAAACGCGCGGGCGCGAAGACCATATCATTGGGCCTGATTGACACGCGCGGGAACAGCGGATTCGGGCTCAGCCTTTCTCGATGAGCCGAAGTGTGCCGGCTGCCGCGTGATCTGACGCACACACATGGAAACCAATCCGAACAAAAAGCCGTTCACGCCACGGGTGCTGGACAAAACCGTCATCGCGATTCCGCTTCTCGACATCCTCACGAAGGAATCCAGGAAAAAGAAGCCGGCGCCCGTGCCCGTGATCATCGACATCAACCTGGAGTACCGGGCCGGGGCGGCGGCCGCGCGCGATCGCATCAAGGAAGAGGTCGCGGAGGCCATTCTCAAGCACCGCACATCGAAGAAGGTCGTCCAGGGAATCAACGAAGAGAAGAGCGAGCTGTCGGAACAGTATTTCTTCGCCTCGCTCGAAGTCGCCGTGATCCGCGCGCTCGTCAAGATCGACAACCGCGAGCGAAAGACGTCAGACGAGCCGGGCGCGAGGGTGCACCAGCGGGCGATCTATCGCATCTGGCCGGACTTCCCGATCAACGCCCTCATCAATCGCAGCCTCGCCACGGTCAAGGCCGATGCGGCGCGATCCTCATTCTCGGCTCACGGCCAGGACATCGTCTGGGCGGTCCTCGATTCCGGCATCGACGAGCACCACCCGCACTTCGCGGTGCATCGCACGCTGGACCTGAGCCCCGCTCTCGCGCACAGGGATTTCACCGTTGATGGGGGCAAAGGCGCGCCGCTCAAGGACGAGTTCGGCCACGGGACCCACGTGGCGGGCATCATCGCGGGCGAGGTGCCGCGCGGCTCGAAGGACCACATCGTGGCGCTGGCGCGCCATCGCGACGAGAACGGCAACATCGCGTTCGACCAGCTGAAGCTCGACACGATTTCCGGGATGGCGCCCCAGTGCAAGCTCCTCAGCCTGAAAGTGCTCGATGCCCAGGGACAGGGGACGGCCAGCAATCTCATCGCGGCCATCGCGACGATTCAGAAGATGAACGGGTATGGGCGCCGCCTCCAGGTGCACGGCGTCAACATGAGCGTGGGCTACGACTTCGAGCCCGAATGGTTCGCGTGCGGCCAGAGCCCGTTGTGCGTCGAGGTCAACCGCCTCGTCCGGAGCGGCGTCGTCGTGGTGGTGGCTGCCGGCAACACGGGCTACGGTTTCGCGCAGTCCGCGTTTCGCGGTTCGGTCGCCGCGGGGATGGGTCTCACGATCAACGATCCGGGGAACGCGGAGCTTGCCATCACGGTCGGCGCCACGCATCGGGACTCGCCGCACGTCTACGGTGTCTCGTATTTTTCCTCGAAGGGCCCAACCGGTGACGGACGCCTCAAACCGGACGTCGTCGCGCCCGGCGAGAAGATCCTGTCGTGTGCCGCCGGGAAGCTCAAGGCGGACGCGGTCGAGGAAGCCTCCTCGGGCCGCGTGGACAAGGCTGGCCCTGCGCTGTCCAAGAGCGAGAAGTGCCTGTACGTCGAGGACAGCGGCACCAGCATGGCCGCGCCGCATGTGTCCGGGATTGCCGCCGCGTTTCTCTCAATCAGGAAGGAATTCATCGGGAGGCCCGAGGATGTGAAACAGATCATCCTGTCGAGCGCTACAGATCTGAAGCGCGACCGCTACTTTCAGGGGAGCGGCCTCGTCGACTTGATGCGGGCGATCCAGTCGGTTTAGCAGACTGCTGAAGAGCGTAAGGCTGAACGGGCCACGAGAGAGCCACGGGCCACGGACAAGAGAATGGCATGAAGACCGTCAGCGGGTTTCCGTACTTCGAGATCGAGTTCACGAAAGACGGCAAGGTGGACGATGCGGCCGAGGTCGCGGATCTGCGCGATTTTCTCAAGAAGCCGAACGCCACCGACCTTCTGGTGATTTCCCATGGCTGGAACAACGACATGAACGACTCGCGCAAGCTGTACGCGAAGTTCCTGGCGTGCGTTCGGCACGTGCTCGACGAGAAGGCTGTTTCCGGTCTGACGGATCGATCGTTTGCCGTGCTGGCGGTGCTGTGGCCGTCGATCAAATTCGCCGATGAAGATCTCATTCCGAGCGGCGCCGCGGGTGTCGGCTCCGTCGTCACGCCCGCGCTCGTGAAGAAGCAGCTCGATCGCCTGGAGTCCGCGGTGGACACCGCCGGCAAGAGCAAGATCAAGCGCGCCCGCGCGCTTCTGCCGTCGCTCAAGAACGATCCGAAGGCCCGCGAGAAGTTCGCCGACCTGATCCGGTCCGCGCTTCCGAAGCGCGCCGCCGAAGTGGACGACGGTTCGAAGGCATTCTTCGACCGGAAGGGCGGGGACCTCATGGATCGCCTGTCGAAACCCGTCGGCGTTCCATCGGCGCCTCGGCCCGCGCGGGGAGGGGCGGCCTCGATCGGTCGAGTCACCGGAGGGGCGGCCGGCGGTATCGGCGATGCGTTCAGCGGCGTGCTGTCCGGCGCGCGCAACCTGCTGAACTATTCGACCTACTACCTGATGAAAGGACGTGCGGGCACGGTGGGCAGTGGAGGCCTCAACAGCGTGCTGCGCGACCTGAAGAAAGCCAGGCCTGATCTGCGCATGCACCTGGTCGGCCACAGCTTCGGCGGGAGGCTGGTAACAGCCGCGGCTGATGGCCCGGCCGGAAAGCCGTCGCTCTCGTTCGACACCATGGCGCTCCTCCAGGCCGCGTTCTCGCACAACGGTTTCGCGGTCAAGTTCGATGGCAGCCGCAACGGCGGCTTCCGGACGGTGGTCAGCGCCCACAAAGTCCGCGGGCCGATCATCATCACGCACAGCAAGAACGACAAGGCCGTGGGCGTGGCGTATCCGCTGGCGTCGCGCATCGCCGGGCAGGATGCCTCCGCGCTTGGCGATGCGGAGGATCGGTTCGGCGGGATGGGCACCAACGGCGCCCAGCACACGCCCGAGAGCGTCGACGGGATGTTGAAGGCAGTCGGCGGCGCGTATTCCTTCGAGGACGGCAAGGTCTACAACCTCGACGCCGACGCGATCATCGAGGACCACTCGGATATCTGTCACGACGAAGTCGCGTTCGCGCTGCTGAAAGCCGTCGCCGTGGCGTAGCGAGGAGAGACGATCGGAATGCCGGGGTTCACAAGAGAGTTCCCGCTCGATCCGGACATCCTCGGCCAGGGGAGCGCCGCCAACCTTGCCGTGGACGCTCCGGACAGCGCCGCGGCCGCCGCGGCGATCGCCGCGAACCATCCGTTCCCCGACGGCACCATCGCGCTCGGGCGGATCGCCGTCTCCGCGAGCACCGGGTCGGGGCTCGCCTTCAGGGCGGGCGCGACGACCGTCAGCTTCAAGAGCTCCGCCGAGATCTCGGCCGGCATCGGCGTCTTCGATTCGCCGGCCGACGCCGTCGCCAGCCTGGCGCTGCCATCGTCGAAGGGCATCGACCTGACCGTCGCGGAATCCGGCGGCGGCGCGGCGCGATGGATGTCGATGCGCTGGGGCTACGACGTGACGGGCAGCGCGACCGGATCGTACCCGATTGGCGTGATCGCCGCGGTGTCGGTCGGCGTGTCCGCGAGCCGCGGCGGCGTGTATGGCGTCATGCACCGCTTCGACGCGGCGGCCGGCGCGCGCGATGTCCTCGCCACGACCTCGAAAAGCTGGCGGCTGCCGCGGCAGGTTGGCTTCGACGGCGCCGACGTGAACCTGGCCCCGAATACGTGGCTGGTGGCCGAGGTGGATGGGTCGCTGTCGCTCACCGTCGGCGCGCGCCTCGGGTACGACGTGAGCTTCATGCGCGAGTTGTCAACGCCAGGGCTGCTCGGGCTGACGCGCGATCTCGGCGTGGCGATCGACGCCAAGGTCAAGGCGACGCTCGGCGTCACCGCCAGCGGCAGCTACCTCGTGATGGTCGGGCGCGAACACGCGGACACGGCGTCGAAGACGGTCAGGCTTCGCCTGCACAAGCAGTCGAAGAACGGCCTCGACTTCGCCCTGAATCTCAACGTCGGCGTCGTGGGCACGGTTCCGTTCCCGGACACGTTCGACGACTTCGTCGAAACCGTCTTTGGCGTCAACGGCCTGCAGGTCGTGAAGGACCTGCACGTCATCGAACAGTGGACGGGACCGAACAGCAATCTCGGCGAGAACGTCGCGCGGCTGACGACGAAGACCGGCCTCGACTTGCTGCGCCAGGCCACCGGTCTCGATCCGGCCGCCAGGTTTGACGATGCGAAGGGCCAGGTCCTCGACACGCTGAAGAAATGGGACGCGCTGCCGCCAGGCGTGGCCGCGACCACGTGGCAGTTTCTGTCGAAGACGACGCCCGCGGGCGATGTCGAGAAGTTCAAGACGTTCCTGGGCACGCTGGCGGGTCTCGACGCCCCGGCAAAGGGCCAGGCGCTGACCGACGCGCTCAGGAACGTGCTCGCGGACAAGCCGCAGTTCAAATGGCTGCAGGCGATCGCCGATCGAGGCGTGCTCGCCGCCGCGCAGGATCTCGATCGCGTCAGCGCGCTCGCGCGGACCACGCTCGAGGCATTGAACGGCGACGTCGCGAAGCGCATTCACGACTTCATCGCGTCGAGCCTGGATCTCGAGCCGATCCGCCAGGCTGCGCAGGACGCCGACTTTGGCCGCCTGAACGAGTGGCTGGTCGGGCGGCTTGGCGACGTGATCAACAAGAAGATCGCCGGCATCCCTGGCATAGACGACATCAAGCAGATCCAGCAGGCCGTGTTTGCCGTCGATCGGAAGGTGAAGGACGTCTACGCGGCGGGCATCGAAGCGCTGACCAGGCGATATGCCGCCGACCTGGCCGCAACCTATCAGCGGACCGCCGCGGACACGGCGTTGCTCGACGTGTCGTTCGACCTCTCCCGGCCGGCGAGCCTGGCGCTGTTCCGCCGCGTCGTGGACGAAGGCGATCTCAACGAGTTGCTCGTGTCCGAAACAGACGGCGTGACCCTCAATCGGGCCGCGCTCAGCCACGAGACAGGCAGAACCACGAATGTCGAGCTGCGTCTGCCGTTCCTGACCGCGGACGTGACCCACGTGACGCAAAGCCTGGCCAGCATGTCCGTCGAAGAGCACGCCGGCCGCGTCCTGATGTACGAGTTCACGGCCTCGGACAAGGTCACGACGGCCAATCGCGCACGAAGCGAGCTGTCCGTCCTCGGCACGCTGCGCGCGATGCCCGGCCGCGGCGTGCCGATCGCCGCGAGTGGCACCGTGGCGTACGAGGCGCGGCAGGTCGCAAAACACATGCGCGCGGTCGAGCTCGACCGGCGGACGCGCCCCTTCATCGAGACGTATCTGTCGTCGCTGTTCCCGGGCGGCGACGCATCGATCCAGGCCTTCTACGACGAAGTCAGCGGAAACAGGGACGACCTCGGCGACGTCGCCGTCTCGATGCAGGTGACGTATCCCGCCGGTGTCCTTGCCAGCTGGCTGCTTCCTCGCGACGAGGCGGCGGTTCGCGCAGACGGGATGAGATTGTCCCGCGCCGTCCAGGTCAGCCTCAGGCGGCTGATCGCCCGGACATACTTCGAAAACATCGACAACCTGCAGTTCAACGAAAGCGTCGCGGCGCTGCTCGTCTGGACCTCCATGCCGGTGTCCACGTCGGTCGGACGGGACGCTCGCGCCCGTCACATTCAACACCGACCGCGAGTTCTTCTGGGATTACGCGACGCGCGACACACGTTTTGCCGTGGCCAGGGATTCACATACGGCCGCGGCGCTCGCGGCGGCGCTTGCAGACGCCGAGACGCGGCTCCGCGCAGCGGGCAAGCCGAACGCCGACCTCTTCCGGCCGGCGCGTGTCAGCCAGTTCGTCCAGCAGGCCCTCGGACAAATGGGCGACGACTACCTGTTCAACCTCCTGAATGCCGAGTCGCGCATCGTCTCCGGGGCGACCGACGCGCTTCGCAAGATCGCGGCGGCCATCGCGTCCACCGCCACGGCGCCCGCGACCGCGGTCCGCACGTTGTCGGAGTTCGCGGGAACGCTCGTGGACACGTTCAACGGGCGGCTTCAGTTTCTTTACAGTCCGCAAGCGGTGCGCACGTTGGGCCCGACGATGCTGGCCGAGGCGTCGGCGGCGATTTATCCCGCGGGTCAACCCGTTCGCCCGGGCGCGATGCTGACGCTATATGTGCTGGGCCAGGGCCACGCGTTCGCGCTCAACGATTTTCTGGGAGGCGCGCTGCCTCCCCGTGCGGACGTCGCCGCGGGGCAGACGCTCGTGAGCCTGTGATGCCGGATACGCGTCGAGCACTGGAAGAAAAGCGCAGGCCTGAAGGCCTGCACTACATGGGATTAGCGCCGTGTTTTTCATCGTCATGTCGACCCTCGGGGCCATGCAGCTCGGCACAGGCGAGGGCTCGTACGAATACGACGGCCGCTCGTTGACGGCCGAGCAGAAACTCGGCCGCGACACCTGGTACTTCTGGACGGCCGGCAACCAGAAGTTCTGGCGCAGGATGGCCGTGACCACGTCCGGGAACGTCGATCTCCTCACGTACGTGGACTCGCGGAACCACGACAGCCGGTTCGAGCGCTTCGGGGTCATCAACTATCCGGGCTGCAAGGCGGCCGGGGCGGCCGATCGCTACGGGTTGTGGATGGACGATTGTTCGGCGGCCGAACAGATTCCCCAGATTCCCGGCACGCCCGTCGGTATCGTCGGCCTGCGGCGATTCGACAACCCGGCGTTCGACGCCGCGCGGTGGAACGCGCAGGCCTACCTGGCGGATCGGACGATCGAGCCGCCGTACCTGGTCGGCATGTCGTGCGGGTTTTGCCACGTCGGCTTCAGTCCCGTGAATCCCCCCGCCGACCCGAACCGCGCGGCGTGGCCGAACCTTTCACCGACCATCGGCAATCAGTACTTCGAGGAAGGAAAGCTGTTCAGCCTCAACATGACGCCGTCCGACTTCCGGTGGCATGTGGCCAATCAGCAGCCGCCGGGAACGTCGGACACGTCGCGGTTCGCGACCGATCACATCGACAACCCGAATGCGATCAACACGATCTTCAACCTGCCGTTCCGTCCCGCGTTTCCGGAAAAAATGCGCGACGGGTCCACGCGCCTCGTGAACCACATCCTCAAGGACGGCGCGGACTCGATTGGCATCGCGGGCGCGTCGCTTCGCGTATACGTGAACATCGGGATGTGCGGCGACTACTCGACCACGCTGCACGATCCGATCTACGGCGTGAAGAAGGCGCAGGAAGCGTTCGACATGGACCGCGCGCGGGCCGGGTGCGAGGACTGGCGGAACACCGAAGCACGAATGCCCGCGGCAGAGGCCTTCCTGAAAACGCTGACGCCGCCGCGCCTGGCCGATGCGCCCGGGGGTTCGTCGTATTTGAGAGCCGGCGAGGACACCCTTCGCCTCGGAAAGATCGCGTTCGCCGATAAGTGCGCGCTCTGCCATTCGAGCAAGCAGCCGCCCGCGGGCACCGCGAACACGGTGGCGTGGTATCGCGAAGTCGGTTCTCGCGCCGGATTTCCTGACGGGAAATTTCCTCTCAGATGACCAGCGCTATCCCGTCACGGTCATCGGCACGAACATTGCCCGCGCCATGGGCTCGAACGCGATGCGCGGCCACATCTGGGATCAGTTCTCGTCCGACACTTACAAAACGCTCCCGCCGGTCAAACTCATCAAGGGGCTGTACAACCCGCGCGACCCCGCTCGTCCGATTGCCTTCGACGCGCCGCCGGGTGGACGCGGCTATTACCGGACCGCATCGCTCACGGGCATGTGGGCGACGGCTCCGTACCTGCACAACAACTCGGTCGGCGTCTTTATCAAGGATCCGTCGGTCAGCGCCCGGATGGCCGCGTTCGGCGACGGGACGGAGAAGCTGCTCTGGCCGGAAAAACGCCTCGGGATCCGCTCGATTCCTGTAACGACCACCGACAGCACGATCACTATCAGCGGGACCACGCGGGTTCTCCGCATCCCCATGGGCACGCCGGTCGACTACATCGCCCGCGTGGACCCCACCGAGCTCGCGCAGCTCGTGGCCCGGCTCCCGCTGGCCGATCTCGTGCTGAAGCTGACGCCGGACGACGTGATTATGTCGAAGCTGCTGTCGCGCAATCTTGCGCCGGATTTCATCGAGGATCGGGGGCACACGTTTGGCGCCGAGCTGCCGGACGCGGACAAACGCGCCCTGGTCGAATTCCTGAAGACCTTCTGACCGTCGAGTGAACGCGCATATGGAACAGGGGAACAGCCAATGCCAGACGATGTGATCTTTCAGCCGTTGAAGTTCAAGAACCTGACCGTCAAGAACCGCGTCTTCCGATCGAATATCTCGGGGCGGTTCGACAACTACGATGGGTCCGGCAACCAGGCCCGCATCAACTGGGAAGTCAAATTCGCCAGGGGCGGTGTCGGCGCGATCATCTCCTCGTTCGTGCCGGTGCACATCAACGGACGCATCCTGCCGAACTACGCGACCGTCGACAGCGACGACAAGATTCCGTTCTGGCGGAAGCTGGGCGAGGAAGTTCACAAGTTCGACTGCAAATACATCATGCAGCTCAGCCACGGCGGCCGTCAGCGCGACGTGCCGGGCATCGAATACCCGATGAACATGAGCTCGACGGACAAGTCGGATCCGCTGCACGGGTTCGAGTGCAAGCGGATGACCCTCGCGGACATCAAGGACACCGTGAACAACTTCGCCGAGGGCGCCAGGCGCGCCCGCGAGGCGGGCCTGGACGGCGTGGAACTGCACGGCGCCAACGGCTACTTGATCACGCAGTTCCTGAGCTCCGCGATCAATGACCGCACGGACGAATACGGCGGGCCGCTCGAGAACCGCGCCCGGTTCGTCATCGAGATCGTGAAGGCGATTCGCGCGAAGGTCGGCAAGGATTTTCACCTGCAGATGAAGATCAGCGCGACCGATCACAACAACGCGCTGCTGCTGCTCAAGCTCGAGAAGCCGGGCAACACCGTGGCGGACTCGATCCAGGTGTGCAAGTGGCTCGTCGACGCGGGCGCGGACAGCATCCACGTCTCGACCGGGTCGTCGTTCCCGCACCCGCGGAATCCGTGCGGCTCGGACTTCCCGATCGAAATCTTCAAGCAGACCTACGAGCAGCTGGCGGCAAGCGGTGACAACACCTTCAGGAACCTGGTGCTCTTCCAGGGCAGGATCTCTGGAGATGTCTTCAAGAAGCAGTGGCTGGACGCCGGCGTCCCGCCGGATCAGATCGAAGGGCTGACGCTGCCCGACGCGCGTCAGATCAAGCAGGCGATGCCGGTCCCGGTGATCTGCACGGGCGGATTCCAGACCGCGTCGGTCATCCGCGAGGCAATCAACCGCGGCGACTGCGACGGCGTGAGCATGGCCAGGACGCTCGTGGCGAACAACGATCTGGTCAAGCAGTTCGCCGCCGGCCGTGATCGGGCGGAGAAGCCCTGCACCTATTGCAACAAGTGCCTCGCTCACGTGGTCGAGCATCCGCTCGGGTGTTACGAAGAGAGCCGGTTCAAGGATCGCGATGAGATGATGGCGCAGGTGATGTCGGTGTTCCACCCGCCGCCGTTCCAGTAACGAAACGAGTCAGGGAATCACCATGATATGGCGAGTGTTTAAGGCAGCCGTCGTCGTCGGATTTGTGGTGCTGGTGGTCGCCGGCTTGTGGGCCGTGTCGGCCGTGCGAACCGATGACCCCGTGGTGTACTCGGACATCACCGAGCACTTCAAGTACGGGTCCATCGGCAGCGAGCCGGGAGGATCGCTATTGGCGCCCGTCGGCGGCGTGCTGCCCCCGTACGAGGTCTTCAAGACGCTGCCGGCGATCTGCAGCGATCGGCTGCCCGGCGGGTTTGCGTCGGTCGGGTTGATCGTCGAACCCGGCCACGACCTGCCTGTCGGCGTGTCGCGGCGCCGGCGGCTCGGGATCGATCAGGTCGGGTTCAACTGCGCGCTCTGCCACAGCGGAACGATCCGCGACACGCCGACGTCGCAGCCGCGCATCATGCTCGGCATGCCGGCGCATCAGCTCGACCTCGAATCGCTGGTGCGTTTCGTGCTCGATTGCTCGCTCGACAACCGGACGACCGGCGCCAACGTCAGCGGCCGCTTCGCGGCCATGGGCGGGCGCGTGTCGCTGTTCGAGCGGGTGCTGATGCAATTCGGGCTGATCGATCGCCTGAAGGGACAGACGCTCGAGCTGCGCAATCGCATGACGCCCATCCTGGCGGACAACATGCCGCGCTGGGGACGAGGCCGCGTGGACACGTTCAATCCCTACAAGGCGATTCAGTTCAACTGGCCGCTCGACAGGCTTCCGCGTTCCGAGCTTGTCGGCGCCTCGGACTATCCGTCGCTCTGGAACCAGAAGCCGCGCGAGGGCATGCACCTGCACTGGGACGGCGACAACACGTCGGTGGACGAGCGGAACCTCAGCGCCGCCCTCGGCGCGGGCGTGACGCCGGTCACGGTCGATCACGCGGCGATCAAGCGTATCCGCGACTGGATCTGGACGCTGCCGCCGCCGCCGTACCCGTACGCGATCGACAAGGACCTGGCGTCGCGCGGCGCGACGCTCTACCAGCAGCACTGTCTCGACTGCCACGGCAGCCACCGGTTCCGGGACGGGGTCAAGGACGGTGCGCGCGTCGGGGAGGTCGAGGACATTGCCCGGATCGCGACGGACCGGCACCGCCTCGATTCGTACACCGACGTGTTTGCCGCGAACCAGGTGGCTCTCTATCCCGATTCGGAGTACCGGTTCACGCACTTCAGGAAGACGAACGGCTACGCGAACCAGCCGCTTGACGGCATCTGGCTGCGCGCGCCGTACCTGCACAACGGATCGGTCCCGACGCTTCGCGACCTGCTGGAGCCGCCGGACCGCCGCCCGGCCACGTTCTACCGCGGGTACGACGTGATCGATCGCGAGAAGGTCGGTTTCGTGTCGAACGTGCCTCAGGCCGATGGCCGGGCGTTTTTCCAGTACAACACGGCAGTCGAAGGCAACGGCAACGGCGGCCACATCTACGGCGTCGCGCTGCCCGATGCGGACAAGCAGGCCATCGTCGAGTATCTCAAGACGTTTTAGGGACGGCCGAAGCGAACAGCCTGGAGTGAATATGACTATCGTGCGCAGCAAGGCCGCCGTGTGGTTTGGACGCGTGGTGTGGCTGGGGATTCTCGCGAACTTCGCGCTCGCCATACCGGCGCTCTTCGTGCCGGAGCGGGTGATCGAGATGGCCAACCTGCCGCCGGCCATGCCGCTGTTGTGGCCGCGATTTGCCGCGTGGCTGCTGATTTTGTTGAGCCTTTTCTATATGCCCGGAGCGATCGATCCGTACAAGTACCGCGTGACGGCGTGGCTGTCGATCGTCTCCCGCCTGGCGGGCGTGTTTTTCTTCTGGGTCACGCAGCCGCCCGAGTACCGGCTGTTCGGCACGTTTGATTTCGTGTTTCTCGTGCCCGAGGCGATCCTCCTGCCGATTGCGCTCAAAGCTGTCCGGGCGATGCAGGAAGGAGGCGCGGCATGACGAGCCGGCTTCGGACGCGGCATCCGATTCTGTGGTCTCTGCTCGTGATCATGCTGGTCGTGGGCGGCGTCATCACGTATGTGAAGTTCTTCCGCGAGGAGCCGGCGCCGTTCTTCGCGTCGGACGAAGAGCATTTCCTGTTCGGCTCCGTCGGCACGGAAGGCGAGCAGGGGATCCCGTACTGGATCTGGCTCGTGCTCCCGCGCATCTTCCCCGAATACCTGCCCGGCCCTGGCGGGTATGCGTCGGCGGGCATCCTGTCCAAGGACGGCCACGAGATGCCCGTCGGCCTCTCGAAGGTGACGATCGGGTTTCCGCGCGTCGCGATCAACTGTGCGATGTGCCACACGGCGAGCTACCGCCTCAGGCCTGGGGATGCGCCGATCATCGTGGCGGGAGCGCCGTCGCATCAGACGGCGCCGCAGCAATACCTCCGCTTCCTGATCTTGTCCGGGTCGGATCCGCGCTTCACGCCCGACACGATCCTCGCGGAAATCGCGAAGAACACGAAGTTGTCCATGCTGGACCGCATGCTGTACCGGTTCGCGATCATTCCCGGGACGCGCCGTGCGATCCGGCGTCTCGGCAGCGCCGACGCCTGGATGTGGGAGCGCCCGGACTGGGGCCGCGGCCGCATCGACCCGTTCAACCCGGTGAAGTACACGATCCTGAAACAGCCGATCGACACCACCATCGGCCACTCGGACATGGTGCCGCTCTGGAACCTCAAGCAGCACACGGGCTTCTCGTACCACTGGGACGGGTTGAACACCAATCTGCAGGAGGTTGTCCTGTCGTCCGCGCTCGGCGACGGTGCGACGATGAAGTGGGTGGATCGGGATTTCGCGAAGTGGAACAATACGCGTCCCGAGGAGATGTCGAGCCTCCGGCGCGTGACCAACTTCATCAGCAACGTGCAGGCGCCTCCGTATCCGTTTCCGATCAACCGTCCGCTGGCGGCGGCCGGCGAAACGATCTACCAGCGGGATTGCGCGTCCTGTCACGCGTTCGGCGGCGCTCGCACGGGCACGGTCGTTCCCGTGGCCGAAGTCGGCACGGATCCGCATCGCCTCGGAATGTGGACGCCAGCGTCCGCCACCGCCTACAACGCTTACGGCGCCGGACATGCGTGGAAGTTCTCGGGATTCAGGACGACGGGCGGGTATGTGTCCGTTCCGCTCGAAGGCTTGTGGCTGCGCGCGCCGTATCTGCACAACGGGTCGGTGCCAACGCTCGTCGATCTGCTCGAGAAAACGGATCGCCGTCCGAAGGTGTTCAGGCGCGGCTACGACGTGTACGATCCGGTGCGCGTCGGGTTCGTGACATCGGGACCCGAGGCCGACCGTGTAGGCACCCTGTTCGACACATCGCTGACCGGTGGCAGCAACGACGGCCATTTGTATGGAACGGACCTGTCGCCAGCCGACAAGGCCGCCCTCATCGAATATATGAAAACCCTTTGACATGAAACGCGAACGCATCGAGGAACTGTTCTACGGCCGGCCGGAACACCAGCGCCGGTTCACGCAGGATTTTCCGGTGCTCCCCGATGTCTGGATCGCATACGGCAGGGCGCCGGCCGACCGCATCGAGGTGCTGCTGACGCCGCACACCGAGTCGAACGCCGCCGCCGTCGCCACCGCGCTCCGGGCCCGGCTGGAGCAGGATCGGACCGGCGCCGCCTGGAAGAACGAACATCCAGGGCTCGGTCCGCCGCGCGTGCTGTTCAACGAATCCGTTGTCCTTGCGACTTTGTCGTTCTGGGAGCTGCTTCGCGGAGCGCTACCGCTGACCGATTGGTGGAAGCAGGTGATCTCGCCGCTCGGCCAGGAATGGACGCGCGCGGCCCTCATGAACGCCGCGACCCGGCTGACGGCCGACGCCGCGGGCAAATCCCTGGTTCCCGGCGCGGATCCCAAGCTGCTCCTCAAGCTCATTCGCATCGCCGGCGCCATTGAATGCGAGCGCCGCCGCCGGGATGCGCCCGAGGCGCAGGGAGATCGGCCGACCCCGCAGGAAATCGAGGGGTTCGCCGATTTGTTCGACAACCTGGCGCCCGTCCCTGCCGCCGCGGCCGGAACCGTCTGGGGAATCAGCCTGAACCGCGAGGCCAGCACGAGCGTGTGGCGGTCGCGGATGACGGTCAAAGCCGATGCGGCGTCGCGGGTGTTCGAAGCCCGAACGACCGGCATTCGCTGGGCCGTTCTCGATACGGGCATCGACGCGAAGCACCCCGCGTTCAGGAGGGCGGCACCGGCAGGGCAGACGGACAAGGCAGACGCGGCGTCCGGGGACGAAATACAGAGCCGCGTGATCAAGACGTACGACTTCCTTCGCATCAAGGCGCTGCTCGATCCCGATGCGGATGCGGCAATCGATCCCTCCGCCGGCGACGCGGCGGCTCTCCAACCCGTCCGCGCGGAGCTGCGGCGTTCATTGCTGACGGGCAGGGCAGTCGACTGGGGACTGCTCGAGCCGCTCCTTCGGATCTCCCACGCGCGGTCGCTCTACAAGCCGCCGGCGTTCGAGTCGCACGGCACGCATGTGGCCGGCATCCTCGCCGCGAACTGGCCGGATGCGCCGGCGTCGACGCCGCTGCAGGAGCCGCTGTACGGCGTGTGTCCCGACCTCGAGATCTACGACCTGCGCGTGCTGCCAGACAATCCCGCGGACAAGGCCGACGAGTTCACGATCATCGCCGCGCTGCAGTTCATCCGGTATCTGAACGCCAACAAGAACCTCATGCTGATTCACGGCGTGAACCTGAGCTTGTCGGTCCCGCACGACGTGGCGAACTACGCCTGCGGCCGCACGCCGGTCTGCGAGGAATGCGAGCGCGTCGTCTCGAGCGGGGTCGTCGTCGTGACGGCGGCCGGCAACCGCGGGTTCGACAGGCGAAATCAGGAACAGGCCGCGTACGGCGACTACCGATACATCAGCATCACCGATCCGGGCAATGCCGAGGGCGTCATCACGGTTGGCTCGACGCATCGCATGCTGCCCCACAACTACGGCGTGTCCTATTTCTCCAGCCGCGGTCCGACCGGTGACGGCCGTACGAAGCCGGACCTCGTGGCGCCCGGCGAGCGTATCGACTCGTGCGCGCTGAACGACTACTTCGAGACGATGGATGGGACGAGCATGGCGGCGCCGCACGTGAGCGGCGCGGCCGCGCTGCTGCTGTCGCGGCACCGGGAGCTCATTGGCCAGCCGCGGCGGGTCAAAGAGATTCTGTGCCGCACCGCGACCGATCTCGGACGCGAGCCCCGTTTCCAGGGCGCCGGCATGGTGGACGTCCTGCGGGCCCTGCAGTCGATCTGACGTAGCGTCCGCCTTCAGGCGGACGTCCGACGGCCGGCTGAAGCCGGCCTCTACTTGCGCGAGGTTTGATGCGATTTGCGCTCGAAGCCCTCCAGGCCAACGACGGCGACTGCCTGCTCCTGCACTACTCGCCGGCAGGCGCGCCCGCTGGCGGCCTGGCGCCTGTGCTCGTCCTCATCGACGGCGGCTCCCGCGGTGTCTACAACACGGTGTTGAAGCCGAGGATTGACGCCTTGCGCGGTCAGCACCCGCTCGATCTGCGGATGGTGATGGTCAGCCACATCGACCTCGATCACATCACCGGCATCGTCGATCTGTTCAAGGTGCTCAGCGACCAGCAGCAGTCAGGCAGCGAGCCGTTCTGCCGGATTCGCACGCTGTGGTTCAACTCGTTCGAGCAGGTGCACGGCGAAACGCATCCGTCCGTGGCGGCCGCGAGCGCGGCCGCCCTCGGCGGTCCTCCGATTCAGGGCCTGGACGAGCAGACGCAGGCGGTGGTCGCCAGCGTGCCGCAGGGGAATCAGCTGCGGAAACTCGCCACCGACCTTCAGGTCCCGTTCAACGAAGGCGCCGGCGCGCCGCTGGTGATCCCGCTTGCCGCCGGCGGGCGCACGGTTTCCATCGCCGCCGGCCTGACGTTCACGATTCTCGCGCCGCCGCAGGGATCAGCTCGATCGTCTCGAGCACGATTGGAACAAAGCGAAAGCGGATCACCCTGCCGATCCGGCGGCGCAAACGGCCGACTACCTGAACAACACAGTCCCCAACATGTCGAGCATCGTGGTGCTCGCGGAAGCCGCGGTCGCGGGACACTCCGCCAGGCGGATGCTGCTGACCGGCGATGCGCGCGGCGACGTGATTCTGACGGCACTCGATGTCGCCGGGCTGAGCAGCCAGGGCCGCTGCCACTTCGATCTGCTGAAGGTGCAGCATCACGGCAGCAACCACAGCACGACGCAGGACTTCTTCGAGCGCGTGACGGCCGACCGTTATGTCATCTCAGGCAACGGCCGGCACGGCATTCCGCATCCGGACGCGCTCGGCTGGCTTTCCGCGGCCCGGCACGGCCAGCCGTACGAGGTATTCCTCACCAACAGGACGGGCTTCGACGGCCTCGGCGCGATGCTGGACACGTTTCTGGCGAAAGAGGCGCACGACGAACCTCTGCATCGCTACACGTTCAGGGGCGAGCATGACTTATCGCTCACCGTCGACTTGTCCGCGTGATGGCCGCCGGCGGCTATCGGTAGTAGTGTTCCCGAACGCTGGCCTGCCACTTGAGAAAGACCTGGATGAAGCCCGCCCGATCTTCCTCATCCATCTTGTCCGTGGGCATCTTGTGAATGAACGCGTCGGTCACGCCGTTGTCGAAGACGCCTCCGGTCAAATCTGGTTCACGAAAGACGACCAGCGGGATGCGGAGCCCGAACAGCACGCCGGCCTCGAGGTGGTTCCAGGACGAAGGAAACGGCACCGGCTTGTCGGCGTTGATGCGGGGAGCCACGCCGCGATTCCACGATCCGCCGGTCGCCAGGAACTGCTCGAATCCGAGGATGACGCCTCCCGAACAATGTTTGGCAATGGTGTACACCTCGCGCAGCGGCAGCTCGGTCGGATAGTCCGATCGTCCAAGCGCGCGCGGCTCGAGCTGGTATCGTTCGAGCTCGTCGAGGACGAGCTTGCGCGAGATCGCCTGATCGACCGTCAGGCGCGTCGGGCAGGATACGAACACGGGTATTTTCACGGTTGTTTACCTGCGGAGCAGCGATTGCAACTTGTCGAGCTGGGTTTCGGTTGTCGTGCGCATCCAGGCCTCGGGGGCCTTCGCGTAGAGCTGCATGCGCGCCGGTTCGAATCCCGGATCGCCGAGCGCCATCATGGCCTCGACGCGCGCAGCCTCGAGCCAGTACCAGTCCGCGATCGACTGCACGCCGCCAGTCGCGTCGCGCGGCATCGTCTTGAGGCTGGCGTCCGCGATGTCGAGCAGCAGGCGTCGCACGCGGCGGGCCAGCACGTGGTCGGCCGTCGCTTCCTCGGCGTCGGTCTGCACGCCCGCGCGCACGTCGAGCATGTACGCGTAATTGATCCCGTTGTAGCAGTCGCGCTTCATCACGAAGCCGCGCTCGTAGGCGGTGATGCTTCGATCGAGCGCCGCGCGATCGGTCGTTTCCTCCCAGAGCCGCTTGTGAATCGCGCCCCAGAGTCCGAGCGTTTCGGGATCGCCGCTCGTTTCCGGTTCGAGCGCCGAGAGGATTTGCCGCGCTTCGCCGAGCGCGTCCACGGGCGTCGGGTGACGGCTGCGATAGGTCGCCATGGCGAGCTGCTGCACGATGTAGGGGTCGTTCTTCCGGCTCTCACGGACTTTTTCCAGGTACTTTTTGGCGAGCAGGAAATCGCCCTGCTTACACGCTTCGTGAAACGCTTCCATCAGAATCGTGAACGTCTGACTGCCCGGATCGGAAGCCGACGCCGCAGCCGGCGGGGGGCCGGGGTCGGCCAGTTTCGCGGCGATTCGCACCGCCGGTTGAATGAGATCGGGCAGGTACGTGTAGACGGGGCTGTCCACGGAGTCGGATGCCGCCGTGATCGCCAGGATGGCTTTCGTCAGCTCGTTCTGCAGCCGTTCTGCTTCGTCGAAGTCGATCCCGGTGCCGAGATGTTCGTAGTGGCGGATGACGACGTGCGTCAGATCGAAGGGGAACTTGAATTGCTTCTCGGCGATGACAATCGTCGTCCGCGGCTTCAGCGCATGGCGGACGCCGAGCTCGTAGATGGCGTTTTCGTTCGACGTCGAAAGGTCCGCGATCGCGACGTCCGCGCTCAGCAGGTTCTCGTACATCGGCTTGTCGATGACGCCCGAATGCACGATATCGTCGGCGCGGATGCACTCCAGGCCTGCCGCCTCGACGGCCCGTTTGATGATCTTGTAGGTCTTATCGAGGTCGAGGGATCGGTTGGACCGGTAGTCCACCTTGACGCCGAACCCCATCAATACGAAGCACCGCTTCTTTCCGTCCACCGTTCCTCCATGAGGCCCCGCCGCTGCACGAACGATGCGCGGCGCTCGCCGCAAAATGCTGGTCTGCCAGCTGAGAATTGTCAATCACTGCATGCGCCGTTCTTCACGGTTCCTGCATGGCCTGAGGAGTTCCTGATGTCCTCACTTCCTCAAAGGGGAGCACGCGGATGCTGAAATCACTCGACGTCCTGATCGGATTGACGGTCATCATGCTCGCGCTGAGCATGGGCGTGACCATGCTGACGCAGTTTGTGACGACGGTTCTCAACAGCCGCGGGCGGCATCTCAAACGCGGCATCATGGATCTCCTCAACCAGATCGACCCGGCGCTCGCCACCAGGGCGGCCGCCGCCGGGCAGACCGTTGCCGGCCGGGTGGCCGACGCGATACTGACGCACCCGCTCATCAGCGCGACCGGGCGGCGGCTGGGCACGGTCGTGCACCGCGAAGAGCTCACCAGGCTCCTGCTCTTCCTCACCGACGACACCGCCGCGCTGGACGAGGATGCGAAGGCCATTCTGAAGCAGACGCTCGCTCGAAACGGTATTGCCGATCCGGCGGGAACCCTGAAGAAAATCCGCGAGATGTCATTGAAGCTCGAGACCGAGAATCCGAGCCTGGCCGTCAACGTCCGGCAGACAGTGGCGATTCTTCATGAGGCGAGCAGCGATTTCGTCGCGAAGATCAACAACTCGTTCGACCAGGCGATCGACCGTGTCACGCTGCGGTTCACCGCGCACGCGCGCGCCATCACGTTCGTGGTCGGCGTGCTGATTGCCGCGGGCCTGCAGGTCGACACCATCGGTCTTGTCAATCGCCTCTCGGCCGACGACATGATGCGCCAGGCCTTCCTGAAAACGGCCGAGCGGCAAAGCCAGCTGCCGGCGGCGGCTGACGCCAGCGCCGGCGAACTCGACCTTCAGTACATGTCGTTCCTGGCCGAGAACGGGCTCGTGACGGCGCCGCGTTCGCCCGCCGAGTGGATGAAGCGCTGGGGCCAGATCAACGTGCTCGGCGTGCTGGTCACCAGCCTGCTGCTCAGCCTCGGCGCGCCGTTCTGGTACAGCGCGCTCGGCCGGCTCCTGCAGCTCCGCTCGGTGCTTGCCGTCAAAGACGACGAACAGCGAAAGGCGCGGCAGACCTGAGACGGTCCTTGGTCCGGGGTCCTTCGTCCGCAGTGACTATGGGATGAGGCGCCGGACGACGGACTAAGGACGGACCAGGAACCAATCGAAGATCGCGCCGAACCTTACATCGCGAGGCGCAGCCGTTCCCTGATGTGGTGCCAGAAGGACGAATAGGTCGTGTCCAGCCGGTGATCGGTCCAGACCAGGAGCGTGAGCGATGCGCCGGCGAGAATCGTGACCCACGGATAGTGCCAGACCGTGCTGGCCACGACGCTCAGCCAGTGCGAGCTCAACGCGTTGTCCGCAAGACCGGCCACGATCTGCTGCCAGTTCTCGGCATGGCGGCGGCTGTCCTGCACGTACTTCGCCAGCATCAGCCCCGCGATGATCAGCGTGGTGAGGATCATCAGCGCGTATCCGGCCTGTCCGACGAGCTGCCGGCGCTTCGTCCGCTGCACGAGCGGAGGGCCCGGTTTGAACGCGTCTGCGATGATGGCCGCAAGGCGATCGCGGATATCCGGAGGGGCCGACGTGCTCACGATCTGACAGGTCGTTGGCAGACCGCCCGGCGCATAGCCCTCGGTATTGCGCGCGATCCGTTCGAAGACCGACCGGTGGATCTGCGGCGTCACGTGACACTTCGAGCACAGCTTCTCGATATCACGCGGTGTCCAGCGGTAGAAGACGCCCAGGCCGGCGCGGGAGTCGTAGCGCTTGTCGTTCACGTCGGCCAGCCCTTTGAATGCCGCGCGCACGTCCGCGTGGAAGCGGAGTCCGTTGGCTTCGCAGCGGGTCATCATCCAATCCATCGCCGTGAGCGACATGCCCTGTCTCGGATACCCGCCGCCGACGTTCGAGTGAGCGCCGGCGAACCACACCTGCTCGATCCGCGGCGGTTTGGATCGATCCTCCGGCTCCTCGTCCCACAGCACGGGCGCAAAGCTCCTCCTGGACTCGTCGATCGCGAGCGCGTGGCACGCGACCCCGACCTTCGGGCTCAGTTTCGTGTCAGGAAACTTGAACCGCCAGAACAGGGTGTTGACGAGATCCGCCAGGCGCAGGGGCAGTCCGACGGCATCGACCGTATCCCAGACGCCGATGAAGTGGATGACCGGCGGCGAGGAGCCGTCGAAGCCCGGGATGTGCACGAAGTGATGCTTCCGCAGTTTCTCCGGGTCGGGCTTCTTTTTGGTGTTGTCGCCAAACACCATCCGTGACAACCACGTCTGGTATTTACGGCGGTACTCCGTGTAGGTCTCGCGGATGCCCTTTTCGAAGAGGCCGTTCGAGCCATAACGCGACACGTCGAGGATGCCGCAGGCGTTGATGAGCCCGGCGAGCGTGCGCACCGTGAACGCGCCGCGGCTGAAACCAAAGAGAAAGATTCGATCGCCAGACTCGTACACCCGAGCCAGTTCGCCGTAAAGCTGCTTGACGTTGCGGCTGAGGCCCCAGCCGGTCGCGCCCGTGAAGATGCGCAGCCACCGCAGGGACTCGGTGCCGACGCCATCGTGGTAGATCGACACCTGCTGCACGAGCGTTCTGTCGAACCGGTGGCCGCTGCCGTCAACGGCCTCGAACAGCTTGAACACGTTCGTTCCACGATCCTTGATCGTGGTGTTCCCCGTGCCATCGGCACAGATGACGATATTTTTCGGCATGGTTAGTCGGTGAATGGATAGAGAGGCCTCAGGTGGAAGAGCGCTTCGTTGAGGTGGAATTCCCTCAGGACGTGGAAGTTCATCGCCGCCGCGCTCTGCACCATCTGCACCACCAGTTGAACCGTCGAGTGGCGCGCCTTCACCAGATCGCTGTCGGTGATGATCAGCGGGCTCCGTCCCTGGAACAGCGTCAGCAGCGCGTCCCGCGCGCCGTCAATCGGGATATTCAACTGCGCCGCGGTCGCGGCCGCGCTTTCCCAGAGGGCGGCGACATTGCGGCGCATCGCGGGCGGGATCACTTCGAGGGCGCCGATCACCTTCGCGACCTGCTCGTCCGCCGCCGTCTCGACGATGCAGGTGACCGGCGGGTTCGTCGCGCCGTTGAGCGGCGTCACGGTGTAGTGCACGTGATCGACCGCGGAAATAAGGCGCACGTTGATTGGCAGTTTCAGGACCGGCTTGGGCGGCGTCGCGGGATCCGGATGCAGCGCGGCGATATCTTCGGGAAGGATCGGAAGCTGCGCAGCTTTCGCCTTGCTGAACATCCACTTCAGCGTGATGTCGTTCAGGCCGGGATTCTTGTTGCCGCCGCCGATGTCCGAGTGCACCCCGCGGAACCACACCTCGGTCGCGCCGAACAGGCGCGTCTGCAGAAACGATGGGCGCTGTTCGTCGAGCGCCATCGCGTGAAAGCAGTACTCGAGGCTTTCCTTCGGCAGCGAGAGGTGATGGCCGATGTTGAGATCCGTGAATCCGAGGCTGGCGAGGCCGAACGCGCCGACGACGTCCCAGACGCCGACGAAGCGGATCTTCGGAGTCGGTTCGACGACGACGTCGGTGCCCGGCTTGCGGATGCCGTTTGCCTTGATCTTCTGGCAGAAGTCCAGGGTGGTCGCGGCGCCGCGGCTGAACCCCACGACGTCGATGACTTTGTCGCCGTTGGCCCATTGCTGGCACAGGTGGTCGTACGCCTCGTTGATGCGCACCAGCTCGCCCATGCCGAAAAAGCCGCCGACGAGTTTGCCAACCAGATCGAAGCGCGTGCCCACGCCCGCCACGTAGAGGTCCTGCGTGCCCGAGTGTTTCTTGTACGCGTTGTAGAACCGCACCACGTTGGTGTTTTCGTACTGCGGATCCTCCTCGGACTTCACGCTGTTCCAGGTACCGTCGAACGCATAGAGCGCCATCTTCTACTCCTGATCGAATCCACTGGGGCGCGACGTGCGCTTGGGAGAGCTACATTATCGTGAGCGCCGCCCAGGCCGCGCCACCTGATTGTCGAGTAACCGTGCAAGCTCGGCAAAACAGATGGTAGTGGCTTCAGACGGATGCGGCCGTCCGTTTCTTTACGCGCAGGCCTGGAGGAGAAAGGCTCACGGGCAGGCTGTGGCGCTTGGGCGCTTTCACAGCGGTGTGGTCGCACCACTGTCGCGGTCCCGCATCGTGGCTCGGCCAACACGAAGCTCGGCGCGGAAAAACACGGCGCCGGTAACATCGGTCACTGTCATGGCGCTCGGCCCAAGTCTGGGCTCTCGCGGAGGGGGCCGGCGCCGCGTTTTACCGTCTGACGACGATCACGCCGCCTTCTATCGTTGGCCCAGCCACGATGCGGGACCGCGACGGCGACTCCTCGTTTCTTATCTGGGGTTGGAGCGTCGTTGGTGTCTCACGTGCACGCACGTGTGTCAGGCGGCGGTCGGTGGGCCCTGCGTCGGGCGATAGGTCTCAGCCCGTTTCGCTCGCGAAAAACGACGCGGCGGCCTCCGCCGCGAGAGCCCACACCTGGGCCGAGCGCCATGGCAGTACCCGATGACGCCGCCGCGCCGTTTTTCCGGGCTGACGACCGTGCCCGACGCAGGGCCCACCGGCCGCCGCCTGACGCGTCGACCCCGGTACGATCGGAAGACCCCGCACGAATCTGAAATATGTGCTCTAAAACGCTTCCTGGACGGCGAGGTAGAAACCGCGTGAGCCATCCTTGCCGAATCCAAGGTCGGCGCACAGGTTGGTGCGCGATCGCCTGTTCAACAACAGGCGGAGACCCGCGCCCCCGCCGATCGCCACGGACTCGAAGAGGTTCTCGCCGCGATCGGTCGAGCTGACCGTCGTCGCGTTGAGGAAAGCGACCATTCCCAGCAGGCCGTTCGCCATCAGCGTCGTCCGGTATTCGGCTTCGCCGTATAACAGGTGCTCGCCGCGGAATCGGCCCTCCTGGTATCCGCGGCCCGAACGGCCGAATGTGTCCATGCCGGTCGCCGGCAGATCGTAATAGGGCGGCGTGCCGGCCACGACGAAATTCCCCATGATCCACACCGCCAGACGATGGCGGCCCATCGTGTCGAGGGATCGATAGGCGCGCGCGTCCAGGTCGATCTCCTGCCAGCTCGTATCGCCGCCGAGGAAGCCCTTGAAGAACGTCTGGTAGTTTCCGTTGACGAAGACGCCGCGCCTCGCGTCGATCTGGCTGTCGCGGCTGTCCTTGCGCGCCGTGAAACTGATTCCGCCCGACATCGACGAGTCAAGCGCCAGACCGTGCTCCTGGCTGTAGACGATGAACGGCGATGAGTCCCACGTCGCCTCCTCGCCCTCCGCCGGCCTGATGTTCTGTCGCGTGCTGACGAGCAGCCCGCCGCCCGCGAACAGACCATGGCCGAGTGAGCGATACGCAGTCTCGTAGACGCGAAAGAAATCGTAATGTGCGTTGACCGCATCGTCTGCTGCCGACGACGTCCCGAGGCCGAACGTATCCTGCGATGTCCACTGAAAACGATTGTCGCCGACAATCAGCCACCGATCGTCGTGCGTGAACATCGTCAGCCTCGCGCTCGTCAGCGTCTGCCCGTGCTGCGACACCGTGGCGCTGAAGACGCTCGTGGAGATATGCGTCGTTTTCGGGTCGCCGAGGAACTGCGCGACGTTGCCGGCGCCGCCAATCGTCACGCCGGTATCGGGCTTTGCGCCGATCACCGGCGCGATGACGAACATCTTGCGCGGCGGTGCGTTGGGATCCGCCGGCGGAGGCGGCGGTTTGTTGCGGATCGCCCGCAGCAGGGTGGGCACGTCCATTTCAGCCAACGGCGTCTCGGTGGTTTGCCCCGCTTTCGCCGGGCTGCCGGCGAGCACAACGACGGCCATGGCTGCGATGACGAGTGACCGACATCCGCGATATCCGCGACATTCACGATGGTCATTTCGGGGCATAGCTCATCCTTGACGAGGCTCTTCAGTGTACGGGCAAACGTGGAGGGAAAGCCCCAGGCCGGGCCGCCGTCAGACGCGCCTTATTAAGGAGACAGCTCCTTGTACATGATCGTGGTCGCTTCCAGGTCAGGCGTCGTGGATCCGCGAGCGAAGCGGGGAATGACGCCGACGACGACGTAGCCGAGCGATCGGTACAGGGACTCGGCGTAGCCTCCGGTCCACGTGTCGAGTGTGAGGAGCGTGCGGCCCTCGGTGCGGGCGACAGTCTCGAGCGCGATCATCAACTGACGGGCAATCCCCTGCCGCCGCGCATCCGGATGAACCAGCAGCTTGACGACCTCGGCGCGGTGCCGCTGGTTGGGAGGCATCGCGAGGTCGATTTGAACCGTGCCGACGATGCGATCGCCGTCTCGCGCGACGAGCACACGCCGCGTGCCGGCACGCACACCGGGCAGCACTCTTTCCGCCCAGAACGCGGACGCGTCGTCGATTGAAAACGGGACGACGAAGGTGACGCCGAGGCCCATGTGCACGATGGCGCGAAGCACGTCGGCCAGCATGTGGATGTCCTGCTGAAGCGAAGCGGTGCCGGGCTGGCCCGGCAGCCATTCATCGATTTGGATATTCATGAAATCACCAAATCACCATGTAACAAATCACCACATCAAGTCACTACATGCGGGTGCCATACCGTAGCCGGCGAAGCCCGCACTCTTCGGTGACGGGAATTCCGTCGCGGTCGAGTTTGAGCCTGTAGCGGTTCTTTACACGAAACCCTTTCAACGCCTTGATGCTGGCGGCTCGGAGCGGCACGTGACTTGCTCTATTCCAGGCCGTGGATGCACGACGGGAGGATACGACAATGAGAGCGACACGCGGCCGAATCGAAAATCTCGTGATGCGGATCCAGGATGATTTCCTTCGCACGCCGTGGCTGGCGCTGACATCGGCCACCGCGCGTGAACGTTTTGGCGTGGACGAAATCTCGTGTGAAGCGGTGCTCAACGCACTTGCGGACGCGCACGTCGTCAGCCGATCGCGTCACGGCATCTACGTCAGGGACTTTCCGGACACCGAGCGCCGTGATGTCGCGAAGCCGCTTCGCGCCAGGCAGCAGGCGGGCCCTCATCATACGGGGCGGGCCGCGTAGCCGGTATCAGAGGACCGCGATCGCCTCGATCTCGATCATCCAGTCCGGATGGGCTAGCTGGGAGATCTCGACGAGCGTGGACGCGGGTCCTTTCCGGCCGAGAAATTCCTCGCGGATTGGTGCGAGGTCGGCCCGGTAGCGCATGTCGGTGACGTACGTCGTGATCTTTACAATGTTGGCCATCGCCCCACCCTGGCTCTCGACGAGCGCCTTGATGGCCTCGAACGCTCCACGCGCCTGGGCCTTGAAATCGCCGCGGAAAGCCACGCCGCCCTCCGCGGTGTAGGCAACCTGTCCTGACAAAAAGAGAACGGACTGAGCCTGCGTGACCTTCACGCCCTGGCTGTACGTCTGCGGGTCGAAGACGCCTGGCGCGCAGAACTTGTCGATGGTAACCATGGGTGACTCCTCGAAAACGTAGAACGTAAAACGGAAAACGGAGAACGCAAAACCAGCCTCGGGCAACGAGCCACGGGCCACGAGCACGGACTACGAGGCGCGTCGACGCCGCACGGGCCAGAGATCCGGAGATCGCACGAGAAGACTGTCTCCTCGGCGTTCTGCGATCTTGCGTTATGAATCGGCTTGACACATATTTTAGTTTAATCTAAAGTATCGCGTGCTCGAGAGTTCCGCGCTGGCCGCCATTGCTTCCCCCCGCCGCCGGGAGATCCTCCGGCTGGTCTGGGACCACGAGCGCCAGGCCGGGGCGATTTCCCAGGCGATGCCCGACGTCACGTTTGGCGCCGTGTCACTCCAGCTTCGCGCCCTGCTGCGGGCGGGCCTGGTCGAATCGCGCGCAGACGGGCGGGAACGGTTCTATCGTGCGCGCCGCGAAGCGCTCGGGCCCGTCGCCGGAATCCTCGAGCAGATGTGGGGCGATGCCTTGTGGCGGCTCAAGCTGCAGGCGGAGCTGGAAGAAACACGCAGGGGGCCGCGGCCGGCCGGCGGCAAAAGGAAAAACGCGAAAGGAAGAAAGCGATGACCACAACAGCGGCGCTGCCGCACCAACTGAATCGCGAGGTCGTGATACGGGCCAGCCGCGAAACCGTCTTCAGCTTCTTTACCGACCCGGTCCGCTGGGCCGCGTGGTGGGGCGCCGGCTCGACGATTGATGCCCGGCCTGGTGGGAAAGTCCTGATTCGCTATCCCAACGCGCTTGAAGCGGTCGGTGAGGTGATCGATCTGAACCCGCCCAGCCAGATCACCTTCACGTACGGATACGCGAGCGGCGCGCCGATTCCGGCTGGCGGATCCCGGGTCTCCATCCGGCTGGAAGCCATCGAGACCGGCACGCGATTGAGGCTCACCCACGACTTCCACGACGCGAGTGTTCGCGACGAGCACGTGCAGGGGTGGCGGTACAGCTCTCGTTGTTTGCCAACCTGGTTTCAGACGAGGTGTGCGCCGCGGCCGGCTCCGCGGTCGATGCGTGGTTTGGCGCGTGGTCCGATCCCGATTCGGCGGCGCGCGAGACGACGCTGGCGCGCATTGCGATGCCGGGCGTCCTGTTCCGCGACCGGTTCAGCGCGCTCGAAGGCCGGCAGGACGTCACCGCGCACCTGGATGCCAGCCACCGCTTCATGCCCGGCATTCAGCTTCGCCGAAACGGCGACATTCGACACTGCCAGGGCGTCGTGCTCGCCGACTGGACCGCGCAGGGCCAGGACGGGCAGGAACGCGCTCGCGGCACCAACGTCTTCGTGTTCAACGCGGCCGGCCAGATCGAGTCCGTGACGGGTTTCTGGAACGACATCCCGTGGCTCGTAGCTCGTAGCTCGTAGCTCGTGGCTCGTGGCTCGTAGACCGTGGAACCGTGGACCCGCGGCCACGGCTCTACGATCGCGGACTGTGAAAATCCGCGCACGCACGTCAGCTGGCGTGGCCCCCGACGCGCGCAGCGCCCGCAGGCTCAGCGCATCATGCCGCTTGGCGAGCCTCTCGCCGCTTTCATCGGTCACGAGCGGGCAATGAAAGAACGCCGGCGGCTCGACTCCCAGCGCCTCATACAAGAGGAGCTGTCGCGCCGTGGATATCAGGAGATCGCGTCCGCGCACCACCTCCGTAATCTCCATCGCCACATCGTCCGCCACGACGGCAAGCTGATACGCGGGCACCTCGTCCCGGCGCCACACGACGAAGTCCCCGAAATCCTGTCCGGCGATGTAGGACTGCGCGCCGGCGCCCCGATCGTCGAACTCAATCGCGCGGCCATCCGGAACCCGAAAACGCCATGTCGTGCCGGCAGGATCCATGACGGCTGATGTCCGGCCCCGGCATCGGCCGCTGTAGATGCCTTCGTCGCCGCCTTCGTGCGGCGCCTGCGCGGCTTCCGCGAGATCCTTGCGCGAGCAGCTGCACGGGTAGAGCAAACCGCGCGCGCGCAGATTACGCCAGGCGCGGAGGTAGTAATCGCGGCGCTCGCTCTGCCGGTACGGACCGTACTGGCCGCCGACATCGGGTCCTTCGTCCCATCTAATCCCCAGCCACTGCAGGTCTTCCACCATGGCGGCTGCGTACTCGGGCCGGGAGCGTTGAGGGTCGAGATCCTCATCGCGCAGCACGAGCCGGCCTCCGGCCTCGACGGCTCGCTGAAAGGCGACCCAGAAGGTGCTCGCATGACCGGCGTGGAGCAATCCCGTTGGAGATGGCGCGATCCGCCCGCGGTATCCGGATGGGTTCACGCGAGCAGTCTAGTGCGACGGGCAGGTTTGCGGGTGATGGACCGAGCCACGAGCCACGAGTCACGAGCCACGAGTCCCAGTTCAGACGTGATTCCGCAGCATCAGCTCGGATGGATGCGGCTGCATGTACGTCTGATCGGCCAGGTACGTCACGCCGCACCGCCGGATGTGGTGGGCGAAAAGCGTCAGCGGGTCGGCGAGCGGCACCTGCCCTCTGGCATAGTCCTCGATGAGGGCCAGCAGCTCGGCCCGGCTCTCGCTATTGATCATCTTCTTCAGATAGCCGTGCATGTGCTGGAGCACATTCGTGTGGCGCCGCGGTGTGGCGACGACGGCCAGCGCCGCCATGAAGGCCGACGAATAGGACTCCTGGAAGTCACGCCTGGCGATCGTCTTGCCAGTGCCCACGAGCCGGCCGAGACGACGATACGCCTGCGGCTGATGCGCCATGAGCGTGAGCTTGTGGATCGTCTGGAACCGGACGACCTCGCCCATGGTCCACCTGGAACCGAAAAGCGCGCGGAGGCGTTGATACGCGAACACGCGCTCGACGAAGTTCTCGCGCAGCCGTGGATCGTCGAGGCGTCCTTCTTCTTCGACGGGCAGCAGGGGAAAGCGCGACACGATCGCGTCGGCAAACAGTCCCCGTCCCGGCTTCACGGGCTTGCCGGTGCTGCTGAACGCCTTGACACCTTCGAGACCGCAGGTTGGAGAGTTCTTCTTCAACACGAAGCCGCAGAGATCGTCTCCGGCAAGCACTTCGATCCGGCGCCGCGTGTAGCGGTTCATCATGCCGGTCAGGTCTTCACCGGTCCCGGTGACCCGCAGATGCAGCTCGCCCCCGGCCTGCCGCACCAGTCGCATCGGCTCGCGGGGCGCGCCCATCCCGGACTCGACCTCCGGGCACACGGGCACCCACTCGACGAACCGCCCCAGCGTTTCCACCAGGAACGCGTCCCGCTTGTGGCCGCCATCGAAGCGCACTCGTTCCCCGAGCAGGCAGGCCGAAATCCCGAGACGGATGCGTGGATCACCCATCGGCAGTGTTGACCATCAATCGTGCGGCGAGTGGGGCGTTCGATGCAACTCGAGCCGTGGCGCGATGAAATAGATGCATCGCTTCCCGCTTTTTGATCTAGATTTGCCGTCACGGGAGGGTGAAATGACAGGACGTTTCTTCCTTGGTGTGACCGCTGCCGCGCTCCTCGGTTCGGCACTCGTGCTTCCGCGGGCCGCAGCGCAGGCCGGAGCTCAGCAGGGTGGTGGCATTCAAGGTAATTCCGGCGCAGAGCCCTGCTCGCGTTCGCCTCTGTGCGCCTGGAGCCGCGAGCGCAACATCATCTCCCACGAACTTCAGAAACCCTCCCTTGGTTTCACCTACGCGTACCCGTTCGCGCTGCCCGAAGGCGGCGGAGGTGTCTCGGCGGTCGCCATCAATTCGAAAGGCCACCTCTTCGCGTTCCAGCGCAACGCCGCGGGGAAACCGCAGCTGTTCGAGTTCGACCAGAACCACGCGCTGGTGCGCACGATCGGGGACGAAGTGATCGGACACCAGAACAAGGCGCACGGCATGGCCGTCGATTCGGAAGACAACATCTGGATCTGCGACGAGAACGGCGACACGGTGATGAAGCTGAGTCCCGAGGGGAAGCTCCTGATGACCATCGGCGTTCGAGGGCAGCGCGGCGACTGGGACGAGGCGAAAGGCCAGCGCCTGTTATGGCAGCCGCTGCACGTCGCGTTTGCGCCGAACGGCGACATCTACATCGGCGAAGGCCACGCCAACGAGAGCCCCAACGACACCGAGAAGTCGCCGACCAACAGCATCGGCGCCGCGCGTGTCCTGCACCTCGACAAGAACGGCAAGTTCATCAATCAGTGGTTCGGGAATCACGCGGGGCCGGGCCACTTCAGCATGGTGCACGGGATCGCCATCAATCCGGACAACGGGAACGTGCTGATCGGCGACCGCGAAGAATACCGCCTCGTCGTCTACGACGCGGGCGGCAAGTTCATCAGGACGATTCAGCTGCGGAATCTCACCTGCGCCCTCTTTGTCGATCCGCACAAGCAGCTGTGGCTGGCGACCGGCCAGGATGGCCAGATCTTCAAGATCGACTGGGACGGCCGCATCCTCGGCGCCATCGGCAACGGACCCGGAACCGGCGAGGGCCAGTTCACCGAGTCCAGCTACATGGCGATGGACGCGCAGGGGAATCTGTACACGGGCGACACGGGCTATCCGCCGCATCACGAAGCTGGTCGCCCGCGAAAGTAGTGCAGGCCTTCAGGCCTGCCTTATCAGGCCCGCCACGGCAAACCTGAAGGTTTGCACTACTCACGAAGATCGCTACTCTCTGAGGCCGAACGTGACGAGCGAGTTGCCGGAGATGACGGCGACGTACTGCTTGCCATCGACCGAGTAGGTGATCGGTCCGTTGACAACCTGTCCGCCGAGGCTCGCTTTCCACAACTCGGCGCCGGTTCGCGCGTCGAGCGCGTAGAAGTAACCCTCGCGTCCGCCGGTGAACAGCAGGTTGCCGGCCGTGGTCAGGATGCCGCTGTCGGTCACGTCGTACTGCCGGAACGTCCATTTCTTCAGGCCGGTTTGCGGATCGATGGCCATCACCGTGCCGTGGCCGACGACATCCGTCCAGTTGTTGATCGGCGTGGTGCGGCCGATGCGCACGCCAGGCGCACCGGGCACCGGCGTGACGGGGTTGGCGCCGCCGCCGGCAAAATTTCGCCCGGCGACGTACTCCGCCGGTTCCTTCCGGAAGATCGACGCGTAGTCTTCCCACGCGGAGACGTACATGAGCCCCGTTGACGGGCTGAACGACGGCGAGTACCAGTTCGTGCCGCCCTGGTTGCCCGGCCACGTCGGCTGCCCCGGCGGCTGCGGCGTCGGAATGGGCCGTCCTTTCGCGTCGAGCCCGCTGGCCCAGTTCACTTTCACGAACGGTGTTCCGAAGAGGAAACGGCCGTTCGTGCGATCGAGCACGTAGAAGAATCCGTTGCGGTTCGCCCAGAGCATCGCCTTCGTGGGCGTGCCGCGCCAGTTGAGATCGGCGAGGACGGCGACCTGGACCGAGTCGTAGTCGTAGGTGTCATTCGGCGAGAACTGGAAATGCCACTGCAGCTTTCCGGTATCGGCATCGAGCGCCACGACGCTGTCGGTGTAGAGATTGTCCCCAGGCCGGAGCTCCGCGTTCCAGTCCGGACCTGGATTCCCCACGCCCCAGAACGTGAGGTTGGTTGACGGATCGTAGGATGGCGTCACCCACAACGATCCGCCGCCGGTCTTCCACGCGTCGCCCTTCCAGGTTTCATTGCCGGCCTCGCCTGGCCCCGGAACAGTGTAGAAGCGCCAGACTTCTTTTCCTGTGCGCGCGTCGAACGCCGCGACAAAACCGCGGATGCCGTATTCGCCGCCGCCGACGCCAAGAAGGACCTTGTCCTTGACGATGAGCGGCGCCATCGTGATCGAGTAGCCGAGCTTCGGATCCGCGACCGTGACGTTCCACAGCGGATGGCCCGTCGTGGCGTCGAGCGCGACGAGGTGCGCGTCGAGCGTGCCCGTGTAGAGCGTGTCGCCGAGAATCGCGACGCCGCGATTGTTCGAGCCGCAGCACACGCGCGCGTCCGGCGACACGGTGTACCGGTACTGCCAGAACACGCGGCCGGTCTTCGCGTCGAGCGCCAGCACGTCGTTCGGCCGCTGGGTGACGTACATGATCCCGTTCACGACGATCGGCGTGGACTGCCAGGCGCCGAACACCTGGTTGGGCAGGATCCACTTGAGCTCGAGGTTTTTGACGTTTCCCGGCTCGATCTGCTTCAGCTGGCTGTGGCGCTGGCTCGCGTACCCGCCCGAATACGTCAGCCAGTTCTGCGGCTCGTCGGCCGCGCGCAGCAGACGGTCTGATGTCACCTGCGCGTTGACGGCAAGCGGCAAGAGGACGAGGGATACCGCCAGGAGAAATCTTCGCTTCATGTTGTTCATCGTAGTGCAGGCCTTCAGGCCTGCCTGATCCTGCGGACCTGAGAGTCCGCACTACTCGCTATTCGCGCAGCGTGAGCAGATACGCGACCGTGTCTGCAATCTCGTCTGCCGTCAGGCGTTCCGCATAACCCGGCATGGTCGACTTCGTGCCGACATCCAGGAGCTCGATGTCGCGCTTGTTGATCGACCGCAGCTGTTCCTTGTCGTCCACGACCTGCACCGTGAACGTGTCCTCGTTCAGCCGGCGCCCGCGGATGGTCGTGCGATCCTTCATCACGATCGTGACCGGCCGATTGATCGGATGCATCGCGGTTGACGGATCGCGAATCGACCGCTCGAGCGCCGCGGGGGCTCGCGCCACGCCGATGTCGCTGAGGTCGGGCGCCGCGCGCGGCCCTCGGCCGTTGACCCGATGGCACGTGCCGCACATGCCCTTCCCCTCGAAGACGGCGCGTCCGCGGGCGGCGTCGCCCACGCGCACGGATGCCGTGACATCGAAACGCGCGCGGATGAACGCGACGATCCCCGTCAGCTCCGCCGGCTGCAGCCTGAACGGTGGCATGCCCGCCGGCGTGCCGTTCGTGATGACCCTCGCGAGGTCCTCGTCTGTCGCCGACCGGCGGAACAGGCCGCGGCGAAGGTCGATGCCGGAAATCTGATCGCCGTCCCGTCCGTGGCACTGGATGCACTGCACGCCGTACACGCGATTGCCGGCGGCGATGTCTTCGCGGCTGTACTGGCCGGGGTGATCCTGATTCAGCAGCTGCGCGCTGGCGGGCACGGAAAAAACGAGGGCCAGACACGCAACCTGCGCGGCCAGGGCCGAATGTCGTAGCGGCATGGGCACCTTCATACGAGCGTCACGGCGTAGTCTACTCGCTCCGGCCCACGTCCAAAATGAATCCGGCGGCGCCGTTGACATCCACCGGTCACGGCGAGACGATGGCCTGATGCTTCGCGCCCTGGCTATCGCGGCGCTGTTCCTGGCGGTCCCGCAAGGCCTCACCGCCCAGGCGACCGGCATCCTTCATATAAAGGTTGTCCTGCTGGACGCCGAACGGAAAGAGACGCCGGTCCCCCGTCACGCGCTGCTCATCAGCGACAACCCGCCCACGACGTCTCCGCGCCGGGTCGTCACGGGTCTTGATGGAACCGCAGAAGTCCGGCTGCGCCCGGGGAACTACACCGTCGAATCCGACGAGCCGGCGGCGTTCCAGGGCAAGGCCTATCAGTGGACGAAGACGCTGAACATCGTGGCGGGCCGCGACGCGGTTCTGCAGCTGACCACCGCGAACGCAGAGATCGTGAAAGCCAGTTCCGCGGCGGCGGCGACAACAGACACGGCTCCGTTGAAGCCGGACCTCTCCACGCTTCTGGCGCAATGGCAGGACAGCGTCGTCGGCCTCTGGACTCCGACAACCCACGCATCCGGATTCGTGATCGACGCGAACGGACTCGTGGCGACGAGCCAGCGGGCCATCGGTACGGCGACGTCGATCGAGGTGCAGCTCACACCGTCAGTGAAAGTCGCCGCCAGCGTTCTCGCGACAGATCCTGTTCGCGACGCCGCCGTGCTCTGGATCAACCCCGCGGCCGCTGCATCGGTGCGGCCGGTCCCGCTCGGATGCGGTCAGCCGACGCCACCGGTCATGGCGGGGCAGGAGATCATTACGATCGCCGCGCCGCTCGGCCAGCAGAGCGGCCCGGAATTCGGCATCGTGAGCAGTGTCGAGCCGCACACGATCGTCTCCGACTTCAACCTGCCCACCGGCAGCGCGGGCGGCCCGGTCTTCGCCGCGGGCGGCAGCGTGGTCGGGATCACGTCGTTGGACGATGAAAAGGAAGGTAAAAAGCGCGAGAGCTCCCGCGTCGTCCGCGTCGAAGAGGTGTGCGGCGTCGTCGCCGTCGCTGAGAAAAAGATGAAAGACGCCATGCCGCCGGCCGGCACGCATCTTCCCGTGGAACCGATGGTGGCGGTCCCCGAGATCGCGCTCAAGGAGATGGCGCTGCGGCGCGTGGGAAGCCTGAATCCGTACCAGATGGCGTCCACCGCCTTCGATGTCGCCTTCATTACGCCGGTGATGCTCCAGGACCTGAACAAGGGCTTCATCCGCCCGCTGCTGGATTTCAGCAACTGGTCCGAGTACGTGGCGAATGTTCCGCCGGTACTGCTGGTCCGCGTGACGCCGCAGATGGTGGAAAGCTTCTGGACGAAAGTTGCCCGCGGCGCCGCGTCGACGCAGGGCGTGGCGCTGCCGCCTTTCAAGCGAATCCGATCGGGCTTTCTGCGCATGCGCGCCTACTGCGGCGACAAGGAAGTCACGCCGATTCATCCGTTCAGGCTCGAGCTGCGTGTGTCCGAGACGGATGCGGTCTACGAGGGTCTCTACGCGTTCGATCCCGCCGCACTCGCCCCGTCCTGCGCGGGCGTGACGATCGTGCTGTATTCCGAGAAGGAGCCGGGCAAGGAAGACACCCGCGTCGTCGATCCGAAAGTGATCCAGCAGATCTGGCAGGATTTTGCGCCGTATCGCGCCTCGAAGTAACACGCCGCCCACGAACATGTGATTCCCGCGACAAACCCGTCAGTGGTGCCGCAGCGTTTTGCGATTCTGGCGCTGCGTTGCTACAGGCATGGCGCTTGCCAATGCCATGCCCATGCTTGCACGACGAGCGTTTGCCACACTGTGCATCGGCCTTTTCTCGCTGACCGCGCTCCACGCCCAGTCGTCGCGCGTCGTGGAACTGAACGACGCGGCCTGGAAGGCCCTTCACGACGGGTACAGCGACAAGGCGGCGTCGCTGTTTGCCGAAGCGCTCACCCTCCGGCCCAACGAGCCCGTGCTGCTGATGGGAGCGGGCGCCGCGGCGCACGAACGAGGAAACCAGAAGGAGGCGATCGCCCGCCTGTCACGGGCGCTCGAGCTGAACCCTCGCCTGACCGCCGCCTCGAAGATGCTGGGCCGGATCGCCTTCGACGAAGGCGACGTCGACCTCGCCATTCGCACGTACGAGAAGGCGTTGAAGCTGGCGCCGGACGATGCCGAGTTGGTGAGCGGACTGCAGTTGCTGCGGAAGGACGCTGACGTTCATTCCAGTTTCACGGAGGAACGGTACGATCGTCTCCGCGTGATGTTCGAGGGCCGCGCGGAAGAGTCGCTGGCCAACCAGGCCACGAAGGTGTTCAACTCGCAGTTTTTTCGAATCGGCGACAAGCTCGGCGAATATCCCACGCACACCATCGTCGCGGTCCTGTACACCGAAAAGCAGTTTCGCGACGTCACGCGCGCGCCCAACTGGGCCGGTGGTCAGTACCGACGGCCGCATCCGGATCCCGGTCGCCGGTGCGGCGCAGAATCCCGTGTTATTCGAGCGGGTGTTCACGCACGAGCTGACGCACGCGGTGATCGCCGGCATCGTGCCGCGCGGCATGCCGGCGTGGCTCAACGAGGGGCTGGCGCAGTACTTCGACGGGTCGGATCCCACCGCCGCCCGGAGGCGCCTGAGGGCGATCCGTGGATCGATTCCCCTCCAGAACCTCGAGCACTCGTTCGGGTACCTGGGTGCGGCCGAAGCGCAGGTGGCGTACGACGAGGCCTTGCTGGCCGTGAACGTCATGGCCGACCGGCCCGGCTTCGGCTGGACGCGATTGTTGCACCGGCTCGCCGATGGTCAGTCGTTTACCGACGCGATCGTGAACTTCGGCTTCTCGTACGCCGACCTGGAAGCCGGCTTCAAGTAGCCATTCGTAGTGCAGGCCTTCGGGTCTGCCCATCCCTGACGCTACAGCATTTTCCACGGCGGTGTGGTCGAACCACCGTCGCTGTCCCGCATCGTGGCTCGGCCAACACGAAGCTCGGCGTGGAAAAACACGGCGCCGGTAACATCGGTCACTGTCATGGCGCTCGGCCCAAGTCTGGGCTCTCGCGGAGGAGACCGGCGCCGCGTTTTAGCGTCTGACGACGATCACGCCGCCTTCTATCGTTGGCCGAGCCACGATACGGGACCGCGACCGCGACTCCTCGTCCCCTATTCCGGGCTGCTGGCCGTTGGTGTCTCACGCGGACGTGCATATGTCAGGCGGTGGTCGGCGGGCCCTGTGTCGGGCGATAGGTCTCAGCCCGTCTCGGTCGCGAAAAACGACGCGGCGGCCTCCGCCGCGAGAGCCCAAGCCTGGGCCGAGCGCCATGGCAGTAGCCGATGCCGCCGCCGCGCCGTTTTTCCGGGCTGACGACCGTGCCCGACGCAGGGCCCACCGGCCGCCGCCTGGCGCGTCGGCTCTGGGTACGATCGGCGTCGCCACACGAATCTGAAAGATGCCCTAGTTGTCGACCGGCTTCTCTTCGATGTGGTCGATCACGAGCACCGGCATGTTCCGCTTGCGCATGTCGAGCTTCAGCCCGAGCTGCCGGTTCACGGCGTCGTACAGCGACAGGGCGCCTGTCGGATCCGCCGGCGCCGGCAGGTTCGCCCCGCCACCAGCAGCGGCGTCAGGGTCGGCGCCGCCGCGGCCTCGTCCCGCATTCAGGATCCCGATCGGCGTGAAGACGAGCGTGAAGTCGTAGGCGCCCTCGAGCTCCGTCTTGTCTTCAACCGGGCACGCGGATATAGCCGTTCGCCATCCGCTGCAGATCCTCGGCGAACTGCGCCATCGTCATGTTCTTCGCCGTGATCATGCGGCCGAGAATCGCCGTCCGCTGATCCTTGGAATCGGGAGCCGGACCCTCTTTCCATCCCGTTCGATTCGCGGGGTCCGCCTTCGTCAGTTTGGGTTTGTCGCTGATGAGCGTGTACGCCGTCACCGGCCGATCCTCGTAGTGCGTCTTCAGCTTGAAGCGCTCGGTGATGAGGGCGCGCACCATCGCTTTGAGGTCGTCGATATCCACGTTCATGGCCGCGCCGCTGCCGCTGACAGCCGTTGTCGTCTTGGCGAGGATGCTGTACTTCGTGTCGTCGATCCATTTCGGCGCGTTCGCCACCAGCTCGTCCAGGTTGATGTCCCACGCGATCGAGATGAGCTGCCGCATCGTCACGCCGTCGGCTTCGATCCTGCCGCCCGGCATCAGGCGCGTGCGCGGCTGTGCGTCGGGCTGGCTGAGTTTGACCTCGGCGACATCGAATTCCATCGGCGGCGGCGCGGGAATGTTGGTCGCGACGCCTGACGGATTCGGCGTCGGCGTCTGGTTCACGCTGTCGACGACCATGACTGGCGTCGGCACGCGCTGCTGTTCGAGCTTCAGCCCGAGCTGCTGCTCGACCGCATCGAAGACGGTGATGGCATCGGATCCTGCGAGCGCGAGCGCCACGCGAGGCGTGAAATGGATATCGAAATCCCAGTAGCCCTTCAAGCCTGTTTGATCGGTGACCGGGCTGGTGATGTAGGGGCCGGAAATCGAGCGGAGCATCTGCGCGAATTGCTCCATCCCGACGCCCTTGCACGTGCCGGAGAGCATGGGAATGCTCCCGGGCTGTTGTGGCGCCGCTGCCTGGCATCCGGAGCCTGGTCCCGCCGCTTCCTTCATCTTGTGGGGGCCCTTGCCGGTCGTCAGCACGACGCCTGGCATCGGCCGCGTGTCGTTGTGCAGCACCAGCTTGAAGCGCTCCGCAAGCAGCTGCTGCAGCATCAGCTGGACGTCGGCCGGCGATGTCGCGTTGGGCGCCGTGGCGGCGATGTCGAAGCGATCGCGCTCGAGCCAGTTGGGTCCGCCCACGATCATTTCAGGGGCGTTGATGCGGTATGCGACGCTGATGAGATCGACCATCGTCGCGTTCCGCAGATCGTACCGGCCGCCCCGGAGCACACCGCCCGATGCGCCGGGCGACCCGGTGGCCGTGCGGGTGCGCAGGTGCACCTCCGCGGCGTCGAACTTGGGCCCGCTTGCGGCGGGTTGCGCGTGGCTGGTGCTGGATACCAGGACAAAGATGACGGGGATGACAGGGATGACAGGGACGCCCAGGGCTGCAAGGTACTCGCCTCATAACGCCGGCCCCTCTTCTAATTGATGTTGCGAAAAACCCTTACGAGACCAATACAACCAATACGGTTTAGACGCCGCTGAGGTTCAATCGGGCGTGTGGCCGCGTTGAGTACAATACCGGCCACGAAAGGAACCACCCGAGCGATGGCCAAGTCCCTCGAAGACCTGATTCAGGCCGCCGGCAACCCGGTGGACATGCTGCGCAATTCCCAGACCGGGCCGAACGTCTATCCCGGCGTGCCCGCCGGAATTCACCAACTGGCGCGACGAGCAGGAGGCCTGGCAGAAGACGGCCGTCCTGTTTACGCTGTCGTTTCACATGGCGGACCTCCTGGTCGAGGGACGCGACGCGGTGAAGCTGCTCTCGCACCTCGGCATCAACACGTTCAGGAATCTCTCGCGCGAGCGGGCGAAGCAGTTCATCCCGTGCAGCCACGACGGCCACGTGATCGGCGACGTGATCCTCTTCCAGCTCGCCGAGGACCGCTTCAACCTGGTCGGGCGCGTGCCGGCACTCAGCTGGATCATGTTCCACGCGGCGACCGGCGGCTACGACGTGAAAGTCGAGCTCGACGAACGCTCGGCCGCGCGCCCGGATCCCTTCAACCGCAAGGCCTATCGCTTTCAGATCCAGGGGCCCGCGGCCATGAAGGTGATGACCAAGGTCCTCGGTGCGCCGCCGCCGGAGGTCAAGTTCTTCCACGTGCGCGGCCTGACGATCGCGGGCAGACAGGTCAGCGCCCTGCGCCACGGCATGGCCGGCCAGCCGGGCTTCGAGCTGTTCGGGCCTTACGCCGACGGCGACGCCGTGCGCGACGCGATCGTGAGGGCGGGAGAAGAATTCGGCCTGCGCCAGGTCGGCGGCCGCGCCTATTCTTCCAACACGCTCGAATCGGGATGGATCCCCTCGCCGCTTCCCGCGGTCTACTCGGGCGAGCTGATGAAGCCTTACCGCCAGTGGCTCACCGATCAGAGCTACGAGGCGAAGGCCTCGATCGGCGGCAGCTTCGTCTCACAGAAGATCGAGGACTATTACCTGACGCCGTGGGAAATGGGCTACGGATCGTTCATCGATTTCGAGCACGATTTCATCGGCCGCGAGGCGCTGCAGAAGATGGCGAAGGGGACGCACCGAAAGAAGGTGACCCTGGCGCTCGAAGATGCCGACATCATGCATGCCATCGGCAGCCAGCTCGGGAAAAACGAGCGCGCGAAGTTCATGGAGTTCCCGTCCGCCGTCTATTCGATGCATCCGTTCGACAAGGTGGTGGCCGATGGCAAGACCGTCGGCGTGTCGACGTGGATCGGCTACAGCTCGAACGAGCGCAAGATGCTCACGCTCGCCGTGCTCGACGCGGACCATGCCGAGCCCGGCACCGAGGTCGGCTTCGTCTGGGGCGAGGAGAACGGCGGTACCAGGAAGCCCACGGTCGAGCGGCACAAGCAGATCGAAATCCGGGCCATCGTCAGCGCGGTGCCCTACGCGGAGGCGGTGCGCAAGACCTACGTCGATCGCGGCTGGCGCACGCCAGTCACGTAGCGGCCGGCTTCATCCCTTCCTGGGGACGTCCGCCTAAAGGCGGACGCTACGGCAGTCTTCGTAGCGGCCGGCTTCAGCCGGCCGTTCATCGGGGAGCCGGAGCAGGAACTGTCGGCCGCTGGCGCGGGCAGAGGCCAGTGTCCTTCGTACGGCGGCCAGTTCGGCACGGCGAGATCGGGACCGGGGTAGAACATCGCCGTGTAGATGCTCCGGATCTTGTTGTCGTCGATGAAGAACCACTCGCTGAACACATTGCGCGGCGTCGTCGAACCGGGCCGGCGGATGAAGATCGCGAGGCCGAGCACGACGCCTGCTTCTTCGTCCACGAGCGGAAGCCGGCGTCCCACCACCATCGCCAGGTCGAAGGTCTTCAGGCCGAAGGCGCAGTCGCGATCCACCACGGGAGTGTTTGAGTTTGGACCGCCGGAGGGTCCGGGAACGGTGACGAGCGTGCCGTTCTCGATCCGGCTGCATCCCGGGTGCGCCATGATCACCGTGCCGTCGTGCGACGTGATGCCGTCGAAGTAGCTGTTCGTCACGGCCAGCAGCACCTCCCGCGGCGCACGCTTCGCCGGCGGCAACGTGCGATCGGGTGGAGGACTGGCGGTCAGCGCGTCGGGGTTGAAGAGATTCGGCGGTGGTTGTCCCGGTCGCGCCGGACCGCGCAGCCCCGGATCCCCCGCGCGCGCGATGAACCATTCGGCTTCCGTGATCCTGCGCTGCTCGACGCGGACGCGCACCGTCACAATCGCCAGGGTCGTGCCCTCCTCGACGATGCCGTAGTAGCCGGCCTGGCCGGTGACCGGATCGAAGAACCGGCGCTGGACTTTGCCCAGTCCCGTGACCGTCTTCCACATGCCCTCGCCGCGTGGGACGTTGATGGCGTTCTCGGTCTGGCGGAATGCGACGAAGAGCGGCGCCGCCGCCGGGTCGTGTGCGATCACGGCGCGCAGGTATTGATCGAGCGTCGTGCGGAGGCAGCCGCGATCGCAGTCGGCTTTGACCTGCGCGGTCAGGTTGCTCGCCTGAGCGCCAGTGAAGAAGATCGCGCACGCGATCAGTCGTATGTGACGTCCAATCATGGTGCGGGATTCTACTCTCACCGGCGCGAGGCTGCCACCGCGAATTCAGTACACCGCTTTCGTGAGTCTTCGTGTCTTCGTGATGAGCAGCCGCTGACCTTCTACGCCGGACTGTCGGAGAAGCGTGCCAGCCGCCTCCGGATGCCCTTGATCAACCAGCGCAGCGTCATCAGCGATGACCGCCAGCGAGGCGAGGACGACGAGGCCGGCGGCGATTGGGTGCGTCAGGGCGAGCAGGGCGAGTCCCAGGACGAAGCCGTCCTCGGCGAAGCTCAGGGCCCAGTTCGTAAACGGTTCGGGGCTCGTGTTCGCGGCCGCCCGCGTGCCGGCCTTGGCCACGTGCGTGCTCGTCGCGAGTGTCGCGCCGGCGATCGCCGCGAGGGCCTGCACCCACGGCTGCGCGTGGCCAATCGACGTGACCGCTATCAGCGCGCCTCCCGCGGGCCGGATCACCGTATGGATCACGTCCCAGATCGAATCCACCCACGGAATCTTGTCGGCGATGAATTCCACGACATACAGAATGATCGCCGCGCCGATGATCCACTTGTTGTCGAAGACGCGATACTGCCTCGGAAGATCGACCCAGTCGTAGTGTGCGGCCAGGCCGAGAATCGCGATCGTGGCATAGAGGTTGATGCCCGCGGCAAAAGAGAAGCCGAGCGTCCGGCCGAGCAGGTTGAACAGATCGACTGTGCTCATGTCACGACGGTTCTCGTCGTTCGCGGCGGCGGTCAGCAGCGCGATCAACGCCTCGCGCGACGGCGGAATCCAGCGACAGCCAAGCTTGGAGAGGACGGCGCGGAGCTCGTCGAGATCGAGCGTCGCGGTCTGCGCGAGAAAACGCGTGATGTCTTTTCGAAACCGTCGCAGCTCCGCCGGCGAGGCGTCGCGCTCGAAACGCGCGGAGCGCGGCTTCAGCCGACCCGTGTTCGGCGAGCACGTCTTCGTGCAGGTATCCGCCGAAGACGCGCCGGAGCCCCGGAAATGCCGATGCCGTCACGCGCGTCAACGGTGTTCCTCCGGATACGACGTCAGGACGAAGTACCGGCCGCGCCGTTCGTCCCAGCGGACGATGATGCGCGCAAACCGGCAGGGCGACGAAGAGGTGCGTCCTCGCGAAATCGTGCGGCCAATCGGGCGATCCGCGGCATACCACAGCACGAAGTTGGGCCGGCGGCCCGTGCGCCGGAGCCACGCATCGAAGGACCGTCCGGGGGACTCGAGGACGGTGCCGACCACCTGCTCGGCCGTGTCGCGATCGGAATATGTGGACGCGCTCGCGATCTGCGGCTCGCGGCGAAGCCGCGCGAGCAGCTCGGCGTCTGTCTTGCCGACGTGACGGGCCAGCGTATGGCCGCCCATCGCTTCGTCTGCCGACAGATCGTGAAGGGTTCGTTTGGCTGAACGCTGCTCCGGCGCGTTCGCTGAATGCGCCGGCGCTGCCGCCGGATTGTCCTGAGCAGGCCGATTGCAGCCGGTCAGCGCGAACGCGAGGAGGACAGCGGCGAGGCTTCTCGAAATCGTGCCCGGCACGCTGCGATCATAGGTCTTTTCGAGGATCGTTTACGTTCTCCGTTCTACGTTTTGCGTTTACGCCAGGCTGCGTTCTTCAGCAGCCTGCCGCTGATTCTCGCAAGGACCGCGGCGACCACGCGGTCGCATCGCGGCGCGTGGAACTGGAACGCGCCGGCTGTCGCATCGCCGAGCCTCGCCGTGACCGAGCGGCGAATCATGGCGCGCGCGCGGTGCAGGCGCGTCTTGACCGCTTCGTCGCCAAGGCCGAGACCTTCGCTGGTCTCGCTCGTGCTCAGGCCTTCGATGTCGCGCAGCATGAACACCGTGCGGTAGGTCTCCGGCAGCGCGTCGACCGCCTCCTCGAGCACGCGGTGCAGCTCCTGCGCATACGCCTGGCGCTCGGGGTCCGGTTGCGATGATGTGACGGTCTCCATGACGTCTCCAGAATCGATGTCCTCGTGCGACCGCATCGTCCCCAGTGCTTCGGACTGCCGCATTTTGCGGCGGCGGCCGAACGCCTCGTTGAGCGTGATGCGTGTCAGCCACGTCGAGAACTGGGACCGCTCCTCGAACTGGTCGAGATGCGTGTAGGCGTTGAAATACGCCTGCTGCATCACGTCTTCGACTTCGCTCTCGTCCTTCACCACGGCCCGCGCGACGCGGTAGATCCGCTGGTTGTGGCGCCGCATCAGGATCTCGAAGAGCGCGCCATCGCCCGCGCGCACGCGCAGGACGATTTCGGCATCCGAGAGGGACGCCGGCACCGTGGCTGTTCCGTCCGATTCGGAGGTTCCCATGTTCATTAGAGCCTCAACCGTGGATTTCGTTGCAGAGCTGTCGAATTGTCACCTTTTTTATCCCGGCGCCTCTCATGGACAGGAGGTTCATGTGAGTTTCGAACGACTGACGACACCGTGGTGGGCCCTGCGGGTGGCTCTTGGAGCCGCCGCCTTCCTGGCCGGGCTGGACAAGTTCTTCAATCTGCTCGCGGACTGGCCGGGATATCTCAGTCCGCTGGCGGCACACGTGCTGCCGATGAGTGCCACGTCCTTCATGCACGTCATCGGCATTGTCGAGATGGCTGTGGGCGCCGTCATCCTCGCAGGCTACACCCAGCTCGGGGGATACGTTGCCGCGATCTGGCTCGTCGGCATCGCCGTCAACCTGGTCACCACCGGGCGCTATTTCGACGTCGCCGTACGGGACGTCGCTATGGCGATCGCCGCGTTCACCCTTGCGCGTCTCACCGAAGCCGGTGTCGGTGCTGAGGTTCGCGAGCGGCCGGACAGACTGAACACGCTGGTCCCGCACAGGTCCTGATTAGAGCCGGAGGCTCCATGAGATTTTCAACGCGATTCTCGACAGTCCTCGCGGTCGTGGCGTGCGTCGGCGGCATGGTCGCCATCAACTCCGCTGCTCAGCTGCCGTTTCAGTCAGCAAGGAAACCGGACAACACGTTCGATGAAGTGATTCGCCGGAACAGCGATCGGATGCTGGAGGAAGGCCGGCGGATCTTCCGCTTCGACACGTTCGGCGATGAGGCCTTCTGGGGCGGCACGCTCCAGCTGCACAAGGCCATCGAAGGAGCAAAATTCGGCGGCGTCGGTCCGGGTGTGAGTCCGGCGACGGCCCTGGCGGTGGGACTGAAGGTCGACGCCGACGCGCTCCCGCCTGACGTGCTGAGCGACATCAGGCATGGACGCGTCAACCTCAACGATCCGGCCGTGACGCTGGCGTTGCTCGACGCCAAGGCGGTGGTTGGCCTCACCGGTCACCGCGACGCGAACGGCGGCCTCGCCTCCGTCGGCATCCAGTGTTCGCTGTGCCATTCGACCGTGGACAATTCGGTCGCGCCGGGCATCGGCCGCCGGCTCGACGGCTGGCCGAATCGTGATCTCAATGTGGGCGCCATCATCGCGCTCGCTCCCGATCTCAGTGCCGTCGCCGATCTCCTCCAGACCGATCAGCCGACCGTGCGAAAGGTGCTCAACAGCTGGGGAGTGGGGAAGTTCGATGCGCAGCTGTTCCTCGACGGCAAGGCGTTTCGGCCGGATGGGAAAAGCGCCGCGACGCTCCTGCCGGCCGCGTTCGGCCTCGCGGGTGTCAACCTGCACACGTACACCGGCTGGGGCGGCGTGTCGCACTGGAACGCGTTCGTGGCGAACCTCGAGATGCACGGCAAGGGCACGTTCATCGATGCCCGCCTGAACGATCCGCTCCAGTTTCCCGTCGCCGCGCGCGCGGGTTTCGGCAACGTACGAAATACTCCCGACTTGATCACCTCGAAGCTGCCGGCGCTGCAGTACTACCAGCTCTCGATTCCTGCGCCGGATCCGCCGCATGGAAGCTTCGACGCACGCGCCGCGATCGCAGGCAAGGCCGTGTTCAACGGCGCTGGCCGCTGCGCGACGTGTCACGTGCCGCCGCTCTTCACCGAGCCTGGCTGGAACATGCACACGCCCGCGGAAATCGGGATCGACGACTTCCAGTCCAGCCGATCGCCTGATCAGCGCTACCGCACGACGCCGCTCGCGGGCCTCTTCACCCGCCAGAAGGGCGGCTTCTACCACGACGGCCGCTACGCCGACCTGCGCGCCGTGGTCGAACACTACAACCAGGCGCTCAATCTCAATCTCAGCGAGCAGGCGAAGAAGGATCTGATCGAGTACCTGAAGTCACTCTAGGGACCACGAGGAGCAACGGGCTTGGGAGGACGGGGAGCAAGGTGCTTAGGTCGACGGGGAGCAACGGGCTGGGCCGACGGGGACTAACGTGCTGGGACCCGGTGGACCGAAGTGGACCAACGTCCGTGGGACGTGGAGTGGACCACCGTGCGGACGACGTGGACCAACGTGCGTGGACGTGGGTGGACCAACTACTTGCCTTGAGTCGCGCGCTCGGCCGCTTTCTTTTCTTCGAGGCGCGCGCCGACGAGCGTGTTGTACAGGCCGTAGTTCCCTTCGTGGCACGCGTGCTCGAACAGCGGACCGCTCGTCTTCTGCATCGGCGTCTCGCCGGTCCACGGCCGTGTCCAGGTCGACTTGTCTTCCACCGTAAACCTGTATCGGATGACATCGTCCGCCACGCGCGTGAAGCGTTCCGTCACGCGCATGTTCTCGGTGGATCCTCTGAACGGATTCTTTCCGTTCAGGTTCGTCGTTTCGACCACCAGCGTGTCGCCCTCCCAGCGTCCGCTGGACACGCCCATCCACTGGCGGACGTTCGACGGGGGAGCCGGACGGCCGTCGAGCGGGATGAGGCGCGCGTCGTGGATCATCTCGACGAGGATCATCACGTAGTCGCGCGACTGGACGATGTGGTAGTTGCTGTTGTAGGCGGCGTCCATCATGGGCGGTCCCGAGCCGACCATGATGAGGCAGCGGTCGTCGAGCTGGTTGCTCTGCGCCGAGTCCCAGCGGCCGATTTTCTTCGCCGCCTCCGCTTTTTCCGCCTCGCGCTTGATCGCCTCGGGCGTCATCGGCGGAAGTTTCCCGTCGGGCGGGTCAACGATCAGCGAGGTGCGCAGGTTCCGCGTGAGCGTCGACTGACTCCGGTCCAGGCCGAACTGGCTGAAGTCGTAGTGGACGTCTTCAGTCGTGCCCGGCGTCGTCTGCTTGGTTTCGTTGGCGGCCGCGCGCTTGATGATCGCGGCCATTTCTTCCGGCGTGTAGAACTCCTTCGTGACGCCCGCGGGCCGCTCGAGGGGCACGTAGGTCGAGTTCGTCCAGAATCCCTGCAGGTCCGGGTGGCCGTCGGGCGTGCGCGGGACTTTATATGTGGAGGTTTGCGCGGCGAGGGTCACAGACACCGCCGCGGCCAGAAGCACGGCGCCGAATGATCGAGTGGTCATCATCGTCTCTCCCGATCGGTCTCTTTCAGACCCGCCCGTAACCCGTGCAGATTAGCACGGCGTCCGGATTTCACGCGATCACGTTCCTCCCGTGCAGCAGATCGCGGACCTCCTGGTCGGTGGTCTCCGAGAAGTCGCGATACCACTGTCCAACTGCGGTGAAGTTCTCGGGAGTACGCGCGCACACAACCTCGTCTGCGATGTCGGCCAACTCGCGGCAGGTGTCGGGCGAACCCACGGGAACGGCGACGATGATGCGCGATGGACGTTGTGCGCGGACCGCCTGAACTGCAGCTTTCATTGTCGCGCCCGTCGCCAGGCCATCGTCGACCAGCAGGACGATGCGATCGGTGAGCTCGACCGGCGGCCTGCCGGCGCGGTAGTCGCGTTCGCGGCGGACGAGCTCGGCTTCTTCCTCACGCGCGACGTCATCAATGACGGCGGCGGGAACGCTGAACCACCGGACGATATCCTCGTTCAGAACGCGGACGCCGCCTGATGCAATCGCACCCATCGCGAGCTCGGCATGTCCCGGCAGCCCGAGCTTTCTGACGAGGAAAATGTCCAGCGGGGCGTTAAGTGCGCGTGCGACTTCGTGCGCGACCGGCACGCCGCCGCGCGGCAGCGCGAGGACGACGACATCGCCTCGGCCGTGAAGGTGTCCGACGTGCGCCGCCAGTTCGATGCCCGCCTGCCGGCGGTTTTCGTACGGCTCTTCGTAGCTGAACGCTGTGACCACGACACTCATGATCGTCTATCAAGCACAAGACTTTGCGCGTGTTCGAGCGATACAATATAGAGCGCGACGGCCTTCCCGAGGCCGACGCGTCTCGACGCTGCGGCAGGCAATTTCAGGGATAATCGAGCCAGATCGCCGGGCTCCGGTCCAACCTCTGAAATAAGCCGGTCCTCGTGCGAGAATGGTTGGCTCGAAGCGGTGAGGTGGCCGAGAGGCTGAAGGCGGCGGTTTGCTAAACCGTTATACGGCCCAAAAGCTGTATCCAGGGTTCGAATCCCTGCCTCACCGCCACGATCGCGACTGAGCACGAACCGAAGAAGGCGTAGAACGTCAAAAGGGCCAGTCGATTGGTCTCAATCGGCCGGCCCCTGTTTTTGAATGATCGCGAACGGCTAGTACGACGTACGTCGTCGCATCCAATCATCCCGCCCGCTGGATCGCGTTCCGCGCGAGCGCGCCACGTTCCACACGTCGCCGCACTTCATGCACCGCCAGTAACTGTCGGCGTCGGGAATCTTCGAAGTGGTCACGATGGAGGACGACTGGCAGCCCGGACACGAACCGCCTGTGACGCCCGCGGAGGATGTCGAAGGGAATCGGCGGCGTGGAACCCTTCATTGGCCCTCCAGGGACATGCTTTGGTGAGGGCTGGTTGCCGGAAATGGCTGCAGGGCTCAGGAAAGCGAGTGCGAAGACGTCAATTATACGCGGCGGCCCGGCGAATCCCGCATCAAATACGCGACGTCACGGTTTCCTATATAGTGGATCTGTAATTCCGCTCTGAGCCCGCCAGCGTTCGAGCAGTGCCCCCTTCATTCTGGGGTGCGCGCCGACAGGCCCACTTCGGCCGTCGATTCGAAGCGCGCACAAGATCCGTCACGCGTTACCGATCAACCAGAGAGTTGCAGGAGTGCTTTCATCATGCTGAATACCGTATCGCGGTCGTGGCTCATCGGCGCCTGGTCCGCAACCCTTGCCGTTATCGTGGGCTCGAGCGTGGCACTCGGAGCCAGCCTCTCGACGAGCGCGATCCTTCTCGTGCTCGGCGGCGCGCCCGTCGTGATCATGACGCTCCTCCACGGCACACGCACGCCGACGGTCGCCGAGATTCTCCACGCGGCTGAAACCAAGGACGGCCCGCGCCGATGAGCCGCGCAGATGCGTGAGCCCTTTCGGATGGCAATGAGCAGCGTATGGGTCGTTTTTGTCGGTCTCGGTCTGGCAGCAACCTCGATCTTCTGGTTCTGGCGCCGAGCCGATCAGACGCAAGACCTGGGTGCGGTCAGCCACCAGTGGATTTCGGAGCACCGGCTCGGAACGAGTCAGGATTCGCGCAGGTAAACAGGGGTGCCCGCACGACTGAAGCCATCACGGCGATAAACGAGCACTTCCTCGCAGTCGATCCAACGGCATCCCATGCACGTTCGCAACCTGCTGGAGTAACGTTGCCTGACAGTCGAGAAATCGAGCGTCCGGATCCGCCGCACTCGGTGTCGACGCGGCATAGCGTTTCGCGATCCGATCGGCGGAGGCGATATCGTTCATCAGGTGCTCGCGGTCCGTGTCTCGATTCCACACCAGGCGTCGCGGCGCGTCGGGCGCCAGCACGCAGCGAGACGACGTCCGCTGAGTCCACATGACGAGCAGCATCCCCACCAGGAGCAGGGTAGCGGCAGCTGACAGTTCAAGAGCGGGCTTACGCGTGTTCATGGATTTCGGTCGAGTCCTGCGACTTCTTTGGTCCCGCGTGCAACAGCATCATGTTGAGGCGGTCGTCCTTCCACATCGTGTTCAATTGTGCACAGGCCTGTCCGTAGGCTAAGGGTAGCGTTGAGAGCATGTTGGATACCCCTCGCGTTCCGTCGACTGGACAGCGAGAGGCGCCGCAACGAGCCATCGCGAAGCAGCAGAAGGATGCGGAAGACGTGAAGTACGCCATTTACGAGGACGCTGTGACCCATCGGTTTGCGTTGATCCAGTTACCGGCCATGTTTATCGATGGCGACGACCTACCGATTCCTCCAGAGGATTGCTGGTTCGATAGCCGCGAAGAGGCGGTCGCGGCGCTTCCCGATCTGCTGAATCTGGAGATGTGAGCGCCATGCTGGATTGGTTGAAGCGGCGCGGATGGCCGGCACACCATGAACCTGAGGCGCGCGAACAAGCACCACCGCCGCCCAGGCGCCGGATGTCCGGCAAGTATCAACTGCTCTACGCCTACCTCGAGGATCGATTTGCGAACACGGTCGTCCTGACGTTCGCGGAGATTGAGGACCTGCTTGGTTTTGCGCTTCCAGACGAGGCGCGCCGCCAGAACGAGTGGTGGACGAACCCTGCGGCCGGCGCTCCTCCCCCGAGCTACTCCGATTCCTGGAGGCTTGCGAACCGAACCGCCCGGCCGAATCTGCTGGCGCAGATTGTCACGTTTGAGCGCGCCTCATAAAACAGCGACGCAAGGCGGCACAGTGTTCCGTGAACTGCTCCGGATGTCTTACTGGCGTCGCGACAGCGACGCATACACCGCTTCCACGAATCGATCGGTCGTCCACGCGCCTGACGCGGCGCCGTACCTCGTGTCGTAGTCGGCGGTGGGCCTCGCCGCCTTTACCTGATCGAGCGTCGCTCCCTTCCTGACGAGCGCCGGGCGAGCAGCAGGACGCCCGTCCAGCATCGCCGGCGAACGGCCGCGATTATGACGCCCTCACTCGGTGCAGGCGGGGATTCAATTCGCGGATCCTAACGGAACAGGGCGAGGAGTGCTAGAACAACGGGGTTAGCCTGGAGATTGGCCGGCCGGAGGTAAGATCGGGGGCCCCATTCGGATGACCGGGTCGAAGCGAGGCAGACAAACAACGAGTAGTGAGGAGCCGAGACTCTATGAGTTCCGACGACAAGATTCAGCGATCGAGCCTCCCCATCCCCGATATCCAGCATCCGGGTCTCATCACGTACGACGCCAAGGATCCCGACACAAAATTCCCGCCGATCAGGGACGTGCGTCCGCCGAAGGGCGCACCCAACGTCCTGGTGATTCTCATCGACGACGTCGGGTACGGCACCGCCAGCGTTTTCGGCGGTCCGTGCCAGACCCCGAATTTCGACAAGCTCGCACAAGGCGGACTGAAGTTCACCCGATTCCACACCACCGCGTTGTGCTCGCCGACGCGGCAGGCGCTGCTCACGGGGCGCAACCATCACTCGGTCGGCATGGGCGGCATCACCGAAATCGCGACCGCCGCGCCAGGCTACAGCTCGGTGTTACCGAACACCAAGGCGCCGCTCGCGCTGACCCTCAAGCTCAATGGCTACTCGACTTCGCAATTCGGCAAGTGCCACGAGGTCCCGGTGTGGCAGACGAGTCCGGCGGGCCCGTTCAACGCGTGGCCGTCGGGCGGCGGCGGATTCGAGTACTTCTACGGCTTCATCGGCGGCGAGAACAACCAATGGGATCCGGCCTTATACGAGGGCACGACGCCCATCGAGCCGCCGAAAACGCCCGCCGAGGGTTATCACCTGACCGAAGATCTCGCGGACAAGGCGATTGCCTGGACGCGGCAGCAGAAAGCGCTGCTGCCGGACAAGCCGTTCTTCATGTACTTCGCGCCGGGCGCCACGCACGCGCCGCATCACGTCCCGAAGGAGTGGATCGACAAGTACAAGGGCAAGTTCGCGCATGGCTGGGACAAGCAGCGCGAGATCACGTTCAAGCGCCAGAAAGAGATGGGCGTGATCGGCGCCGACGCCGAGCTGACGCCGCGGCACGCCGAGATTCCGGCCTGGGACGAAATGGATCCGAGGCTGAAGCCGGTGCTCGAGCGCGAAATGGAAGTGTACGCGGCGTTCATGGAGCACACCGACCATCATGTCGGCCGGCTGATCGACGCGCTGAAGGACCTCGAGGTGCTCGACGACACGCTGATCTACTCTGATCATCGGCGACAACGGCGCGTCGGCCGAGGGCACGCTGCAGGGCGCCTTCAACGAGATGGCGAACTTCAACGGCATGGCCGCTATCGAGACGCCGGAATTCATGATGTCGAAGCTCGACGAATTCGGCGGCGAAGGATCCTACGGCCACTTCGCCGTGGGCTGGGCCTGGGCGATGAACTCGCCCTACCAGTGGACGAAGCAGGTCGCGTCGCACTGGGGCGGCACGCGCAACGGCACCATCGTCCACTGGCCGAACGGCATCAAGGAAAAGGGCGGCGTGCGCAGCCAGTTCAGCCACGTGATCGATCTCGCCCCGACGGTGCTGGAAGCGGCCGGTCTTCCCGAGCCGACGATGGTCAACGGCGTGCAGCAGAGCCCGTACGAAGGCACCAGCATGCTCTACAGCTTCAACGACGCGAAAGCGCCGGAGCGGCACGAGACGCAGTACTTCGAGATGTTCTGCAACCGCGGCATCTACCACAAGGGCTGGAGCGCGGTGACCAAGCACCGCACGCCGTGGGCGATGGGCGGCGAGAAGATGCCGGCCTTCGACGACGACGTGTGGGAGCTCTACGACGGCAGCAAGGACTGGACGCAGGCAAAGGACCTGTCGAAGAAGATGCCGGAGAAGCTGCACGAGCTGCAGCGGCTGTGGCTGATCGAAGCGGTCAAGTACAACGTGCTGCCGCTCGACGACCGTCAGATCGAGCGCTTCGTTCCCGAGATGGCCGGCCGGCCGACGCTGATCAAGGGCAACCGGCAGCTGCTGTTTGCCGGCATGGGGCGCCTCTCCGAAAACAGCGTCGTCAGCATCAAGAACAAGTCGTTCGCGGTCACCGCGGATCTCGACGTGCCGGCCAAGGGCGCGGAGGGCGTGATGATCGCGCAGGGCGGCCGGTTCGGCGGCTGGAGCCTCTACGCCAAGGGCGGCAAAGCCAAGTTCGTCTACAACGTGCTCGGCATCAAGTCGTACGAGGTCGAATCCACCAGTCCCATTCCCACCGGCAAGACGCAGGTGCGCGTGGAGTTCGCGTACGACGGCGGCGGTCCGGGCAAAGGCGGCAACGTCACGCTGCTACTGCGGCGGCAAGGCCGTCGGCAAGGGCCGGGTCGACCAGACGCAGGGGTTCGTCTTCTCGGCGGACGAGACGACAGACATCGGCTACGAGTCGGGCACGACGCGTCAGCCCCGACTACAACGCGCACACCAGCCGGTTCAACGGCAAGATCCACTGGGTGCAGATCGACCTGGACAAGGACGCCGAGGACGCGGACCACTACATCTCGCCGGACGAGCGGCTGCGTATCGCGATGGCGCGGCAGTAGGACGGAATCATGATGAACAAACGCGTTGTTGTCGGAGCGGTCGTCGCATGCCTGGCGCGTCGGCGGAGCGGCATTTGCGCAGCTGGCGTTCACGAAAGCGCAGGTCGGCGACCGCATCCGCAAGGTCGAAGACGGCGTCGATGAATTTCGCAAGTGGTCGGAGAACCGCGTCGAGCAGGGAGAGAACAAGGCCCAGGCGGGCCAGGCGGCGGGACGCACGCGCAAGAACACGGCGACCGAATCGCAGAAATCAGCGGCTCGCGACAAGAAGGACGAGCTGGAAGACGCGTTGTCGGATTTGAACCGATCGACGAACCGGCTGCGCCGGAAATTCGATCCCACGGACAAATGGATGGAGACGCGGCCGCAGGTGGAAAAGGTGCTGGACGATGGCCGCCGCATCAACCAGGTCCTGGTTCGCGGCCACTACGGAACGCAGGCAGAGCGGCTCTGGGGTGTACTGCGCAACAGCATCAACGACCTGGCGCGAGCGTATAACTTGATGCCGATGGCAGCATAGCAGGGCGCTGAAGAACGCCGCCCTGAACGTAAAACGTAGAACGTAAAACGTAAAACGGAAAACGCAGAACGAGAACCCGAGCCTACACCTCGATACGTCCGGTGCTGTCGCCGATCGCGTCCACCCGGGCGCCCATCTTGTCCAGCATCGTCAGCAGCAGATTCGACATCGGCGTGTGCGGCGCATGGCGGAGATGCCGGCCGCCGCGGAGCTGACCCGATGCGCCGCCGGCCAGGACGACCGGGAGCGGATCGAAGTTGTGCTCGTTCCCGTCGCTCAGGCTGCTGCCGTAGAGAATCATCGAGTGATCGAGCAGCGTGCCGTCGCCGTCGGGCGTCGCCTGAAGCCGTCCCAGGAAATACGCCAGCATCTTCACGTGATACTGGTTGATGACGGCGAACTGATCCATGTTCTTCCGTTCGTTCGAGTGATGCGACGCGTTGTGGAAACCCTCGCGAATGCCGGTCGCGGGATAGACGGCGTTGCTGTTCTCGCGCGCGAGCATCAGCGTCGAGATGCGCGTGATCTCCGACTTGTAGGCGAGCACCTGGAGATCGAACATCAGCTTGAGGTGATCCTCGAACGCGGCGGGAATGCCGACGGGGGCGGTCGGCAGATCGAGCGGGCGTGAAAGCTGGGCGTCCACCTGCTTGACCCGGCGCTCGATCTCGCGCACCTCGTCCAGGTAATCGCGCAGGCGCCGCCGGTCGGAGGCCGGCAGATCCTTCTCGAGCGACGGAACCTGCTGGGCGACGGAATCGAGCAGGCTGCGCGACTGCTGGCGCCGCTCCTGCCGCTGCGCCTCGGTGCTGCCGTCGCCGAACAGCCGCTCGAACACGATCTGGGGATTGTTCTCCATCGGCTGCGGCAGCGTCGCCGACTTCCACGACAGCGTGTTCCGGTAGGCGCACGTGAAGCCCGCGTCGCCGCACGTCAGGTTGAGCGGCTCCATCGACATCTCGATCGACGGCAGGGGCGTGTCCTGTCCGACCTGCTGCGCGGCGATCTGGTCGATTGTCGTGCCGACGTGGGCTTCGTTCTTTTTGACAGGATGCGCGCCGCTCAGAAACACCGCCGCGGCGCGGACGTGGTTCTCGGCGCCGCCGGTGTCCTCGCCGGTCCACGGCGCAACAGGCGCGTGCGCGAGATCGCTGATCACGTTGACGCGATCGCGGAACGCCGCGAGCGGCTGCAGCGTCTCCGAGAACTCGAACGCCGTTCCCTCGCCCTTCGGCGTCCACTTGTCCATCGTCGCGCCATGCGGGATGTAAATGCAGCCGAGCCGCGTCTTCGGCGCCGCGGCGGTCGCGGCCAGCGCGGTGCCCGCCGGCACCATCGACTCGAGCAGCGGCAGCGCCAGGGTGACGCCAGTACCCTTCAGGAACGTCCGGCGCGACAGATGCTTCTTCGTGAGGAACATCACGGCTGTGCGTCTCCCTCTTTTCGCTTCATCTGAAACGGCACGCTCTTGACGATGCCGACGACGAGCGAGGAGAAATGGTCGTCGGGCCCGGCATTCTTGGCGATGCCCCGGACGGCCGACATGTCGAAATACTCGATCCGGCGGCCCAGCGCGTAGGTTAGCAGCTTCTCGGTGGTGTTCGTGACGAATGCCTCACGACGCGCGAGCAGGGCCCGGCGCAGGCTGGCCGGGCCGTCGAGCGGCGTGCCGTCCACCAGTTTGCCAGAGGCATTCACCGGGACGCCGCTGTCGGTGTCCCGCCATTTGCCGATCAGGTCGTAGTTTTCGAGCGCGAAGCCAATCGGATCCATGACCGCGTGACACGAGGCGCAACTCGGGTTCGCGCGATGGCGCTCGAGCCGCTGGCGCAGCGACGTGTCAGCCGCTGCCGGCCCGACCGACTTCTCGAGATTGGTTTCCACTCCGGGCGGCGGGTTCGGTACCGGCGCGCCCAGCAGATTCTCGAGAATCCACTTGCCGCGCTTGACCGGCGATGTGCGGTTTCCGGCCGACGTCGCCGTCAGGACGCTGCCCTGTCCGAGCAGCCCGCGCCGCGGGCCGTCCCCGAGCGCGACGCGCCTGAAACGGCTGCCGCTGACGTTGGGAATGCCGTAGTGCCGCGCCAGCCTCTCGTCCACGAACGTGAAGTCGGCGTCGAGCAGGTCGAGCACGCTGCGATCGTCTCGAAGGATCGTCTCGAACAGCAGCTCGGTCTCGCGACGAAAGGCGTATCGCAGGTTGCCGTCGAATTCCTTCGTGCCCGGCGAGATGGCATCGAGCTGCCGCAGCAGGAGCCATTGTCCGGCGAGGTTGTCGACGAGCGCGTCCGCCTTCGGATCGCCCAGCATCCGCCGCGTCTGCCGCTCGAGCACTGCCGGATTCGTCAGCGTTCCGGCCTTCGCCGCCGCCAGCAGCTCCTCGTCTGGCACGCTGCTCCATAAGAAGAAGGAGAGACGAGAGGCCAGCTCGAAGTTGTCGAGACGATAGACCGCGCCGTCCGGCAGGGGCCTGCCCCGGGCGTCCACGGGCTCGCGCTCGAAGCGGAAGATGAATCGCGGATCGACCAGGACGCGCGCCAGCGCGTATTGAATTCCCGTGTCGAAGCCGCGACGCTCGCGCCCGGACGTGTAAAAGCCCATCAGGATATCGATCGACGGGTCCTGTTCCGGAACCGGGCGCCGGTACGCGCGCGTGGCGAGTGCCGCCAGGGTTCGACGCGCACACGGCGTTTCGTCTTCAGGGCGGGCGGGCCTGCAGATGAAGATCCTGCGGCGGCTCGCCGTCTCGCCAGGACCGGTCGGGTTGGTCGGGCCCACGATCGTCAGGCTGCCGACGCCCGAGCTGATGCCCCACTCCGCAAACAAATCGTCCACACCGCGTGCGTTCGCCTGACGGACCACGGACACGCCGACGGCATGCGGTCCCGCCGGCACGCGAACGCGGGTGCCGCGAGGCGTGTCGCGTCCAATCATCATTAGTCGCGCGCCATCGATGGCGATCTCGACCGGTTCCTCGGTGCCGACGGCGGGCAGCCCGAACCCGCCGGCCGTCCGCGTGACCCTGAATTCGTATTCCGCCTCGAGCGGGAAGATGTGCTCGACGATGAAGCCGCCGCGCGTGCCCGGCGAGAATCCCTCGCGCGAATCGGCCTGGGAGAGACCTCGCGGCGCCGGATACGTCGCGACCTCCGACGTCGTCGTCGGATCGCCGACCGCGAGCCGGCTGATTTTCTCCGCCGCCGACACGTACGCCTGCATCAGGGCCGGCGAGACGCTCAACACCGTGGCAATGTTGTCGAACCCGTCGCTCGAATCGTCACCTGGCAGCATCGCCGCCGCATCGATGGGGAGGTCGAGCAAGTCGCGAACAGCGTTCGCGTACTCGGCGCGATTCAGCCGATGGAGCACGGCCGCGCCGGGGTTCGGCGCCGCAGCCGCCGCGCGATCGAGCGCCGTTTCGACGGACGCCGCCAGGCGATCGAGGGTGGCGCGTTCCGGGCGCGGTGCGCCGGCGGGAGGCATCATCCCGGTCCGCAGCTTGCGGACGACTTTCTCCCACGACTGCGGATCGCGATCCGGATGATCGGCGTCGAGCTGATCGAGCTGCAGTCCGCCCGCCTTGGTGCGGGCGTTGTGGCACGTCTGGCAGTAGCGCTGGACGACGGCACGCGGACCGTCAGGGTTCTGCGGTGGTTCCTGCGTGCGCGCGGGGACCGTCATCATGGCCACGAGCACGCCGGCGATGGCGACCGCGCGGGTTCTGTCTGCCGTCATTTGGCGCCGAGCTTCTCGAGCAGCGCAATCGTCCCGGGCTTGCGCTCGGCGCCCACGGCCGCGAGAAAGACGCCTTCGGCCCACCGCACCGGCGTGCGGCCCTCGCGATCCTTGACGTCGAGGCGCGCGCCTTTGGACACGAGGTACTCGATGATGTCGTTCGATCCCCGGTTGGCGGCGCCAAGCAGCGGGGTGAGACCCATCGAGTTGGACGCGTTGACGTCGGCCCCGAGATCGACGCACATCTTCACGGCGTCCAGGACGGCCTGCGGCGATTCGGTGTACGTCTGCTGCACGACCCAGTTGACGCCTGCTGCGGCCATCAGCGGCGTCGTGCCGGCGGGCGTCGCGAGATTCGGATCGGCGCCGTACTTCAGCAGCAGGCGCATGAGCGTCGTGTCGCCCGAGAGCGCGGCGCGGAGAAACGGCGTCTGGCCGGTGAAATCGACCCACGAGACGTCGCCGAGCGCGTACAGCCAACGGCGGCTCGGCGGCACCTCGCGCGTCCTGGCGTTGACGCCGGCGCCCGCGTCGAGCAGTTCGTGGATGAACACTAGGATGGGCGCGCGGTCGACGAAGTTATCGGTCGGCGTGTCCTGGTCCTTGTTATTCATGTCGAGGTTGCGGGTACTCGACAGCGGCCCAGAGCGGCGAACGTCCCCAGAAGTCATCGGCGTCGATGTCCGCGCCGTATTCGACGAGCAGCCGGGCGACGTCGAGGTGGTTGTTGAGCACCGCCATGAGCAGCGGCCGGATGCCGTTCGCCTCGGCCAGCTCGATGTCCGCCCCAGCCGCGATCAATTTTCGCGCGCCGTCAATCCGGCCATCGCGCGCGGCATACAGCAGCGGCGTCATGCCGCCCTTCGCCTCGGCCCGCCTCCCGCGATCCGGCAGGCCGCCGCGATTGATGCCGACTCCCTCCGAGCCGCAGCCCGTGCCTTTGCACGGCTTCACGAACGGCGGCAGCGGTCCCTTTCGCGTCTGCGCGTCGACCGCCGCGTGCTGGCTGATGAGGAAGGCCACGGCGTCGGTTTGGTTCTCGCGGACCGCGATCATCAGGCTGGTCTGCTGGAACTGCGTGTCGCGCGCGTCGACCTTTGCGCCGGCGTCGACGAGCGCGCGGAGCGCGTCGGAAACACCCGTGCGCGCCGCGGCCATCAACGCCGGCTCGCCGGCCGAATCGACCGCATTGGGATCCGCGCCGGCCTCGATCAGGAGGCGGATCATCTTCGCGTTGCCGTTGATGCAGGCGAGCGCGAGGGCCGTCACGCCGTAGCGATCCGTGGCCGTCACTTTCGCGCCGGCCTTCACGAGCAGGCTGGCGGTGTCGAGGCGGTCGGCGAAGACGGCGCGATGCAGGGGAGTCGAGCCGTCCACGCCGGACTCGTTGATGTCGGCGCCCTGCCGGATCAGCGAGCGCACCAGCGCCTGGTCGCCGCGCTCAGCCGCGAGCGCGAGAGCCCCATTGGGCGCAGCGGCGAAAGCGGTCGCCGAGGCGTGGAGAAGAAGGACAGCGAAAAAGCGTCGTGCGAGCATGCCTACCCGGGGAAGGGTAGCATTTTCGGTCAGCTGTAGCGTCCGCCTTCAGGCGGACGTTCGCCGGCCGGCTGAAGCCGGCCGCTACGCCGTGGACCCGTGGACCCGTGGACCCCGTGGACCGAACTTTATCTATTGCTTGGCGATGACGAGATTCTTGATCTTGTCGTACGTGGCGGCCGGGATGATCTTCTTCTTGGTCAAATCGGTCTTGGCCTTGTACGGCCGCCCGCTGATGATCTTCTGGGCGTAGGCGTCGCCGATGCCAGGCAATGTTTGCAGCTGCTCCTTGGTCGCCGAATTGAGATCGAGCAGAGTCGCCGCCTGCGCCGTGGCTGCCGGCGGCTTTGGTTTCGCGGCAGGCGCCGCGGCCTGCGCGAATGTCAGGCTTGCGGTCGCCGCAAGCGCGATCAACACACCGGCGAACAACCGCGCCAATGATGCTCGTTTCATGCTGCCTCCCTTGCGAAAGCGTCAGCAGGATTCTAGACGCGATTGCGCGGGAGCTCGCGGTTCGTAAGGAAGTCGTTAGCAGAGCCGAACCTCGCTTTCTCAGTCAGGCACCAACATCCTGATCATGCCATCCTGCCTCGACGTCAGGAAGATCTCGCCGTCGCGATCGCGGCCCAGATGCAGATCGGCGCGCGTGGCGGTCGCGCCGTTCGTCGCCTCGACGAGCTCGTGGAACGTGACGTAGGTCCGCTTGCCCGCCGCATCTTTCGTGTAGAGCTGCACCTCTTCAATCGGCGCCACGGTCTGCGGAATGCCATCGTCGGCCTTCTTCATCGCGGCGAGATCGGCGACGAAGACGCGGCCGCGGACGACGTCGCCGAAGACGAATTTGCCGCGCAGCGCCGCAATCTTGCCGTAGTAGGCAAATCCGCCGGCGACCGCCTGACCCTCGTTGTGATCGTACATGGCGACGGGATACGTGAACTCGTCCTTCACGCGCCCGTCCAGGACCTCCGCAGGCAGCGCGAAGAGCTGATCGAGCGCGCCGCCCGGCCTGAAGATGCCGTTCTCCCAGATGCCCTCGCGCTTCATCCACCCGTAATTCCTCCCCTCGTGGATGATGTTGATCTCCTCGACGTTGTTCATCCCGATATCCGACCCGAACATCGTCCCGTCCATGAGATCCCAGGACAGGCGATGCGTGTTACGGAATCCGTAGGCGTAGATCTCTCCGAAGGTTTTCGGATCGCCATCGGCGGCGAACTTGTTGATCGCCGGAATGGTGTAGTCGCCGAGGCCCTTCGTGCCACCGGACACCGACGGGCTGCGCGGATCGATGCGCAGGACCGCGCTGATGAGCGTGTCGAGGCGCTGCGTCTGCTTCGGGTTGTTCGCGTTGGGGCCGCCGCCGTTGCTGAACCCGAGATCGCTGCCGCTCGTATAGAGCAGCCCGTAGTCGGGCGAGCCGGGCTTCGCGGTCGGGTTGAACTCGACGTCGCCGAATGGGTGCGTCAGCGTTGTGACGATCTGGCCGACGCGCAGCAACTCGCGCTTTGTTCCCTCGAACGTGTTCGCGGCGGGGTTTGTCGCGTGCCACTCCGTGATGATGTTGTGGAAGTTGACGTCCGCCGCAGTGAACCCCGGCGGGATGAAGTTCGGCGCGGCGGGGTTGCCCGCCGCCTTTTCGCTGTGCACGGTGTAGAACAGCCCGTTGCGGACGAACTCGGGGTGAAAGGCAAACCCGATGAAGCCGCTCTCGAGCCGGTTGTAGACGGCGAGCGGGAAGAAGCTGCCGATGTTCGCGTACTGGGTCGGCTGATTGTTGCGATCGAGCAGGTACAGGATCCCGCGCGAGTCGTTGGCGAACCGCCGGCCGTCCGGCGCATCGCGGATGAAGCTGACGCGTGCCCAGCCGGCGGGCGTCACGTCCTGATCGGCCGGACGCATCTTGCGGGTGTCCGGCAAACGCACGACCTCTTTCACACCAACGGTCAGCCCGCGTTTGACGATGGGCGCCGGGATCGGATTGGTGATCGGCGCGGCGTTCTGTGCCTGAATAGCAATCGCGGCACAGAGTGCAGTCGCCGCAGGCAGAAGAAAGCGAAATGTGTTACGCACGTGTGCCTCCAGGTCGTGGCTCGTTACTCGTGGCTCGTTACTCGAATTCCACACAGCCACAGTTACTTCATCGCTGCGATCGCTTTTTCCAGTTCCGCGAAGGGCGCGGTGCCGCCGTGTCCGCCAGCGTTGATGGCGGGCTTGAGGTTCAGCATGCGGATCGATTCCAGGAGCTGTTTCGCGGGCGGATTGCCCGTGCCGCCCGTGCCGGGGAACCAGAGGTCGCTCTGGAACAGCACCTTCGGGCCCGTGACGTAGGCGAGCACCATGGGATCGGCGTGGGGCGATCCGGTAAACGCGTACAGCTCCAGCGTCTGCCTGCCGTCGGTGATGGTCTTCCTGCCCTCGTACACGTCGATGGCGCCGACCTTCTCTCCCGCGCTGCGTTTGCGTTCGAGCTCGTCCACCGGGTGCGTGTGGTGCGAGTCGAGGATCGTGCGCAGCGGCACCTCGTGGCCCTTCTCGACGAGGATCGTGGCGCCGGCGGCGGCGAGGCCTCGCACGCCGCCGATGTGGTCGGAGTGGTGATGCGTGACCGCCACGTACCGGATCGGCTTGTCCGGGAACTGCGCCTTCAGGACGCGGACGAGCGTGGCGCTCTGTGCGTCGGTGTAAGGCGCCTCAATGACCGTGAGCCCGCTCGGGAATTCCACGACCAGGCTGTTGTGCGAGTACGCGCGGGCGAAGTAGACGCCGTCGGCCATTTTCTCCAGCGTGATCGGTGAGAACTCGCCGGCGGCGATGGCCTCGTCTGCCTGCTTCGACGCCGCCTCAGGAATTTCGAATTCCTTCTCGACCGCCGGGTCGTTGACGACGGCGGATGCGAACGTCACGCGTCGCGTAGTTCTTGCCGCCCTTCATGATCGCGACGGTGTGGGGCAGCGTGACGCCGTCCACTGTCTTGAAGTTGTCGAAGATGTATTGCGCGGGCACGTCGCCGGCCAGCGCCTCGGTGTCGGTGGTTTCCACGCCGATCAGGAACTTGCGCTGCGGATCGAAGTAGAGGGAGAGCTCGTCGCCAGCCGCGGTCTTGACCACCGTGTGTTTCGCCATGACGTAGTTGAACGTCTTGTCGTCCACGGGTGCCGTATCGGATGCAGAATCTGCCGCGGCCAGGAGCATGGCGATCGGATTTCGGCGAAGCGTCATCACGGGCGTGTTCTGCGTGCCCCAGCTGAAGAGACCGCCTGGGGACGTCGCGACGACCGGCCGCGGGTCCACGTACTCGATGCCGACGGCCTTGCCGCCGCGCGTGGTGAGCACCTCGTGGCGGTGCTGCTTGAAGCCGTCGTTGTCGATCTCGTAGTTCATCGACGCCCGCCCGCCGGCCAGATCGACGATCTCGACGACGTTGGCCAGCGTGCCGGGCTTCTCGGCGTCGCCGACGTGCTGCGATTCCTGCAGCTGCTCGCGGGTGCCGATGCCGCCCTTCATCGTGATCGTCTTGACCGCCCGGAGCTTCTCGGCGCCCATCGCCGTCACGGCGTCCTGGACGAGGCTTTTGGCGGTGGGCGGCTTCGCGCAGGCGGCGGCCGTCAGCGCGGCCGCGGCCACCAGAACCGCCGCGGGTATCGATCGAGTCTTCATGGCATCAGCTCCTGCGATGGCCCACGCCGTTCTGCCTTTACAGCCCCCCGGGCCGGGCGTAGTATGCCGCAGTTGAGACGCTCGGGTGACCTGAGGAGGTTCCTCCAATGAGCTCTGCCAGACCGACGCTGAAGAACACGTTGAAGAAGAGTCTGATGAAGACGTCCCTGGGAGCGGCGCTGGCCTGTGCTGGCCTGCTCGTATCGGGCGCGGCCGTCAGCGCCCACCATTCGTTTGCCGCCGAGTACGACGCGGCCAAGCCGATCACGCTCAAGGGCGTGGTGTCCAAGATCGAATGGACCAACCCGCACGCGCGCTTTTACATCGAGGTGAAGGACGAAACCGGCACGTTCACCTGGAACCTCGAGCTGGCGAGCCCGAACGTGTTGTCGCGCAACGGCTGGACGCGCAAGACGCTCAATATCGGCGATGAGATCACGGTCCAGGGTGCCATGGCGAAGGACGGGTCGAAGATGGCGAACGCCCGCATCGTGACGCTGGCGAACGGGAAGCGCGTCTTCGCGGGATCGTCCGCCGATGGCGAAGGACCCGCGGCGACGGCTGCGACGCCCGCCACAGGAAAGTGACGGCCGAAACGTCAAGAGTTCAAAGTTCAAAGTCGAGAAGTTAACTTTCGAAGTTTGAAGTTGATAAGTAAGGACGGGGAGCCATGAGCGTGCGCAGACGAATGTTCATCGGCGTGGCACTGGCGGCGCTGGCCGTGCCCGCCTTGCTCGCGCAAACGCCGAGCCCGACTTCCGCTGCCGGCAGCGGCGGATTGAACACCGGGCGCGGACGCGGCGCGCCGCCGCCTTCCGGCCCGGCGCCGAAGCTGGCCAACGGCCACCCGGATTTCTCCGGCGTCTGGCAGGGCGGCGGTCCGGTCGGCGACCTCGCGCAGGGGATGCCGAAGGGCGAGGAGATTCCGCTGAACGAGGAAGGCAAGCGCGTCATGGCGGCGCGGCAGTCGAAAGACGATCCCGAAGCCAATTGCCTGCCGACGGGCGTTCCGCGCACGGCGCCATATCCCTGGCGCCTGCTGCAGACGCCGACGCACGTCTTCATCCTGTTCGAAGGCAACATCCACAGCTACCGCCAGATCTTCGTCGACGGCCGCAAGCACCCGGACGATCCCGATCCGACCTGGTACGGCCACTCGGTCGGCCACTACGAAGGCGACACGCTGGTCGTGGACACAATCGGGTTCAACGACAAGTTCTGGTTCGACTTCCGCGGCCACCCGCACAGCGAGAAGCTGCACACCGTCGAGCGGTACACGCGCAAAGACATGGGCTCGATCGTGGTCCAGACGACGATCACCGACCCGGTGTACTACACGAAGCCGTTCACCATCACGTTCACCGGGCGCCTGCGCCCCGGCGAAGAGCTGATGGAATACATCTGCCAGGAAAACGAGCAGGACGCGGTCCACATCAAGGGACCGGCGGGGACGCCATAGAAAAACGCAAAACGTAGAACGTAAAACGTAGAACGTCGGGAAAACGAGCCACGAGCCACGAGCCACGAGCCACGAGCCACGAGAGAACGGGAGTGCGTATGAATCTCCGGCTTCGCACGGTGTCGGTCCTGGCGGTCGTGCTGTTTGTCTCCCTTTTCGTTCTGCGGCCGGCGGCCGAGACGACGGTTGCGAAGCCTGAAGACGTTGGTCTTTCGAGCGAGCGACTGGGGCGCATCACGGAGATGATGAAGCGCCACATCGCGGCCGGGGAGATCAGCGGCGGCGTGACGCTGGTGGCACGGCACGGGAAGATCGCGCACTTCGAGGCGACGGGCGTCACCGACATCGAATCGAAGAAGCCGATGACGAAGGACGCGGTGTTCCGCATCGCGTCGATGACGAAGCCGGTGACCGGCGTCGCGATCATGATGATGATGGAGGAGGGGAAGCTCCGCATCACGGATCCGGTCTCGAAGTACATCCCGAGCTTCAAGGATCTCAAGGTCGCCGTCGCGCAGCCGCGCGTGGGACCGCCGCCCGGCGCCGGCGACGAACCGGCCGGCCCGCCGAAGTTCTACACCGTTCCCGCCGAGCGCGAGATCACGATCCGCGACCTGCTGACGCACACGTCCGGTCTCGCGAGCGGGCCGATGAGCAACTCCGACATCCGCCGCCCCGAGATCGTGCGCAAGCCCACGGACACGCTCGCGGACTACGTGCCGCGGCTTGGCAAGAGCGCGCTCGAGTTCCAGCCGGGCACGCGCTGGTCCTACAGCCCCCAGGCCGGCTTCGACACCCTGGGCCGCATCGTCGAGATCACGTCTGGGCCAGCCGTTCGATCAGTTCCTGCGGCAGCGCGTGTTCGAGCCGCTCGGGATCAAGGAAGCGGCCTTCTATCCCACCGAGACGCTCGAGCCGCGGATGGTCACGGCATACCAGATCGGCCCGAAGGGCACGATGGTGAAGAACGCGAACTCGGGCGGGATGCAGAGCCGCGTGTACTTCATGGGATCGGGCGGCCTCATCACGACGGCCGAGGAGTACTCGAAGTTCGCGCAGATGCTCGTCAACGGCGGCGAGTTGAACGGCAAGCGGCTGCTCAGCCCGCGGACCGTCGCGTATATGTCCTCAGTCCATGCGCCTGATACGCTGCAGGGCCGGATTCCCGGCGAAGGCTTCGGGTTGAGTGTTCGCGTTGTCCACAGCGCCGTGGCCAGCGGCTCGCGCGTGTCCGACGGCAGCTTCGGCTGGAGCGGCGCCTACGGCACGCACTTCTGGGTCGACCAGAAGGAAGACCTCATCGCGGTTCTCATGATTCAAACGCCGGTGCGCGACATGCGGCCGGAGTTCGAGAACGCCGTGATGCAAGCGATCGTCAAATAGCATCTGGTCATCCAGGCCCCCCGTTAGTTTTCGCGCTCCCGGTCGTTAATACCCGGCGAAGGAGTCACTATGAGAAAACTCGTCCAGGCCATTCTGCTCGTCCCCATTGCCCTCGCCGTCCTCCTGCCTGCTGCAGCGCGGGCGGACGAGGTCACCGACTGGAACCAGATATTCTTCCGCGCCGCGCTCATCGGCGGCTCAACGCCGCTGGTGGTCACCCGCCAGGCGGCCATCGTCCAGGCGTCGGTTTTCGATGCCGTCAACGGCATCGCCCGCCGCTACACTCCCATTCATGTCGCCCCTGCCGGACCCGCCGGGGCCTCAAAGGACGCGGCAGCCGCTCAGGCGGCCTACACAGCGCTGGTGGCGCTGTTCCCGACCCAGAAGGCCACGTTCGATGCGAGGCTCGCTGTCTCGATGGAGGAAATCGGCAAGCACGCGAGCAGCGCCTCGTCGCGGCCGGCGTCGCATGGGGAACAACCGTCGCCAACGCAATCCTGGGCGTGGCGAAACACCGACGGCTTTACGCCGGCGCCGCCTCCATACCTGGGAGGGACCGCTGTTGGGCAGTGGCGTCCGACTCCGCCCGCGTTCGCACCGGGCGCCGGGCCGCAGTTTGCGACGATGGTTCCGTGGACCATCATCGCGCCCGATCAATTCCGTCCCGCCGGTCCCCGGCATTGGGCAGCGCCCGCTATACCAAGGATTTCATCGAAACAAAGATGATGGGCAGCATCTCGAGCACGACGCGCACGTCCGACCAGACCGTGGCTTCCTGGTTCTGGGCGGCCGGCAGCGCCAGCTACGACTGGAACACGGTGGCGATGTCCCTCGTCGACCGCGGAGATGACGACGGCGATCACGACTGGGATCGCGACGGGCATTCGCGGCACCACTCCTCGACGCTCGAGAACGCACGCCTGTTCGCTCAGTTGAACCTGGCCATCGCGGACGCGGCGATCGGGTGCTGGGACGCGAAGTATCACTTCGTCTTCTGGCGGCCGGTCACGGCGATCCCCCTGGCCGACACCGATGGAAATCCCGCGACCGAGCGCCGATCGCAGCGTGGATGCCGTTGTTTGCGACGCCGGCGCATCCGGAATATCCATCCGGCCATTCGTGCATCAGCGGCGCCGCTGGCGCCGTGCTGGCGGATCAATTCGGAGAACATTCGCACTTCACCGTGACGAGTGACCTGATGCCCGGCGTCGAGCGTTCGTTCAGGAGCTTTACGTCAGCGCTGAACGAAGTGAAGAACGCGCGCATCTTCGCCGGCATTCACTTCCGCTCGGCGACAGACGATGGGACGGCACTCGGCGCATCGGTCGCAAGCTACGTGCTCGAGAACGCCATGCAGCGCGTCCCGTAGGTCGAATCTAGTCATCTGGTTATTTGGTCATCTGGTCATTTCTGATCTATTGATCGGCAATGACCAGATGACTAGATGACTAAATGACCAGATTCGTTATTCGTTAGAGCCCATCTGCCAGAGTGCGAAGGCCCAGTTGAGCGCGGTTTCGTGGAGGGCATCGTAGCGGCCTGATGCGCCGCCGTGGCCGGCGCCGAAATTCACCTTCAGGAGCAGCGGATTGCTGTCGGTCCTGGTCGCCCGCAGTTTGGCGACGAACTTCGCGCCTTCCCAGTACGACACCTGGCTGTCGTTGACCGACACCTTCACCAGCATGGCCGGATACGCCTGCGCCTTGATGTTGTCGTACGGCGAGTATTTCGCCATGTAGTCGTACGCCGGCTTCTCGTTCGGGTTGCCCCACTCGATGTATTCGCTCGTCGTCAGCGGAAGCGTCGCGTCGAGCATGGTGTTGAGCACATCGACGAACGGCACCTGGGCAATGACGGCCTTGAACAGATCCGGCCGCATGTTCGCCACCGCGCCCACGAGCATTCCGCCTGCGCTGCCGCCCTGAATGACGAGCTTCTGTGTCGATGTGTACTTCTCGCCGATCAGGAACGTCGCCGAGGAGATGAAGTCCGTGAAGGTGTTGATCTTGTTCATCATCCGCCCGGCATCACGCCACGGCTCGCCAAGCTCGCCGCCGCCGCGAACGTGCGCGATCGCGTAGACGACGCCGCGATCGAGGAGCGGGAGCCGCTGCGACGAGAACGTCGGCGAGACGGAGAAGCCATACGAGCCGTAGCCGAACAGCAGCAGCGGCGCTGACCCGTCGCGTGGTACGCCCTTCTTGTAGACGAGGGATATCGGAATCTTCGTCCCGTCCTGCGCGGTCGCGAACACTCGCTCGGACGCGTACGCCGAACGATCGAATCCGCCCGGCACCTCCGTCTGCTTGAGGAGCGTCGCCTTCCGCGTCGTCATGTCGTAGTCGTAAACGGATGCCGGCGTGACAAGCGATTGATAGCTGTACCGCAGCGTCGCGGTGCTGAAGACGAAATTGGGACCAGCCGTCGCGGCATACACGGGTTCGGGGAACGCGATGCGATGCCGCTCCCGGGAGCCGAGATCCATCACCTCGATCTGCTGAAGACCGTTCTCCCACTCCGACAGCACGAGATGCCCCGCGAACGCATCCATTCCCTCGATCTTCACTTCCGGACGGTGCGGCACCAGCTCCTTCCAGTTCGCCTCGGCTGGGTGGGCGACCGGCGCCGTGACGACCCGGAAGTTCTTCGCACCCTTGTTCGAGCGGATGTAGAAGAGATCGCCGCGATGGTCGATGTCGTACTCGTGGCCGGGTTCGCGCGGCGCGACGACGGTGAGCGGCGCCGTTGGGTTCGCCGCGGGTATGAACCTCGCCTCGGTGGACGTTTTCGCGGCGATCTGCAGGACGAGGATCGCCCGGTCGCGCGTGCGCCAGAGGTCGATGTCGAACAGCTCGTCCTTCTCGTCGTAGACGAGGTCGGTCTTGTCGGTGCCGATCGACGTGCCGGAAGAACTTGTCGTGGCGCTTGGTGACCGCGTCCTCGGTGACGTAGAAGAGTGTCTTGTTGTCGCTGGCCCACGCGGCGTTATCGACACGTTCGATGCGCTCGGACAAGAGCATTCCCGTGCGCAGATCCTTCACCTGCAGCGTGTACTGCCGGTAGCCGACGTTGTCGGTCGAATACGCCAGCAGGTTGCCATCGTCGCTGACTTCGTAGACGTCGAGCGCCATGAACTTCTGGCCCTTCGCCATCTCGTTCAGATCGAGCACGATTTCTTCAGGAGCGCTGAGGCTGCCGTGCTTCCGGCAGTGCACGGGATACTGGAGCCCGGCGGTCGTGCGCGAGTAATAGAAGTAGTCGCCGCGCCGATAGGGGACCGTGTCGTCGGTTTCCTTGATGTGTCCGACCATCTCCTTGAAGAGCGTGTCCTGGAGCGCCGCGGTCGGCTTCATCACGGCGTCGGTGTAGGCGTCCTCGGCTTTCAGGTAGTCCGTGACCTTCGGGTTGGATTGCTCACGCAGCCAGAAGTAGTCGTCGACCCGAGAGTCGCCGTGGACCGTGATCGTTTTCGGCTGCTTGTCGGCGACGGGCGGGCTCACGCTCGTGCCGGACGCGCGGCCCGCAGAACCGCCGCAGGCGGAAGCCAGGAGGAAGGAACACACTAGAGAAGTGTATTTCAGCGGGCGGAGCACGGTGTCGGATCCCATTTCGATCCATCCGGTTCCTTCTTGAAGTCCGACGTGACCACGAATGGAAGAGCGAGGTATTCGGGGTCGGTCACGATGGTCATGACCATGAGGTGATCGTTGCCGTCGGGTTCAGCAAAGCGTTCGAAGTACTCGGTGACAGTGGTCTTGCCGCTGTAAGGCACGCCGTTCTTCCGCAGGTAGCCGGGCTTCAGGTTCGTGGTCGCCACCTCGAGAGACCGCGACCGTACGCCCTGCCGCTGACCGAGGCCAAGCGGGAGCTGCACGCCGACAGGACTGAGGCCGGTTTCCCAGCGCGCGACGGAATACCCCTGCCAACTGGGCGGCGCGTTCGCAGGCGCGTTGCCGCCAAAGTTGAAGATTCGCGTCTGCGTCCCTGCGTCGGCGTCCACTTTCAGCGTGTTGTCGTCCTGCCAGGTGATGTGCAACCGGCCCGGCATCCGCATGATCGCGGCCGCGCCGTACGCCCGGCACTGGTTGCCGGCGGCTTCGTCCTTTGCGGGATCCCAGTCGTTCATGACTTTCTTCGCCGCCGGATTCACCGGGACGCTCGCCGAATCGCCCTTGAGCGGCGTGACCATCCGCCAGCGCCAGTCCTCCGTGACGAGCGACACCCAATAACCCGTGAGATCGACGGGCGCCGCATCCTTCGGCGATCGTGCGGGCTGCGCGCCGCGTCCGGCCGGCGGGCCCTGCGCGATCAACAGGGCGGGCGCGCCAATTGCGAACAGGATTGCGAGGAGACGTCGGCTCATTTCGCCAGGCCCCTGAAAATCGACTCCACGAACTGGTCGGCCTTGACGAAGCTCGCCGGCGTGACGTACTGCGGGTCGTAGTCGCGGCTCGGCCTCGCCGCCTTGATCTGCTCGAGCGTCATCTTCCTGTTAATCATGTCCTGCACGCGGTCGCGGACGATGACGACCATGTCGCGGAATTCGACGATGTCGGCTTCGTCCGAGATGCGGCCGTGGCCGGGAACGACATATGTGCCGCCTTCTTCCGTGTGAGCGGGCACGACCAGCTGGAGCAGGTGTCCGAGCGCCGCGATCTCGCCCTGAACGCTGCCGCCGTTCGCGATGTCGATGAACGGGTAGCCGTCCGGCGTGAAGATGTCGCCCGCGCTGACGACATCCGATCCGCGGAACAGGACCATGCTGTCGCCGTCGGTATGGGCGTTGGGCTCGTGGTACAGCACGATCGCTTCGCCGTTGAAGTGCATGTCCTTGGTCGGCATGAAGTACTCGTCGAGCGGCATGCCGCGGAGCCGCTCGGACCCGCCCATCTGCCCGGGCTTCAGCGGCGGCAGCGCCGCCGTCATGCGGTTCAGCACACGTTCGTGCGCGATGATGTTGAGCGGCTGGAGGGGATCGGGAGCATTCGTCCCGGTGGCCGGCGCAAAATCCGGGCGTGGATCGGGCGGCCCGGCGGCGAGGCCCACATTCCCGCCGACGTGATCGGCATGCACGTGCGTGTTGATGATGAACCGGATCGGACGCGTCGAAAGCTTGCGCACTTCGGCGAGCAGCGCGGTTGAAGACGCCGCGACTCCAGAATCGACGATCAGCACGCCCTCGTCGCCGACCTGCACGGTCACGTTTCCGCCCGCACCGAAGATCGCGTAGACGTTGCGCTGCACGCGAAGCGTTTCGAGGGCCGGCGGCGCACCGGCGCCGGCCGGCGGCTGCTGCGCGCGCATCGAGCCGGCGGCGATGGCCGACACGACCGCGACGGCGAGAAGCGCGAGAACGAATCGGCGCATTGGGGCGGCTCCTGCTTCCTTACTGAAGGTTGCAGCCGCCGCCGTTCAGGCCGCAGTTGCAGTACCGCACGCAGATCGCAGGCGGCGGGTTCGCCGGCTTGCCCATCGTCTTTCGATACTCCGGATACATCGTCGCCGCGCCGCCGCGCGTGGCCTCGGCGGGGAGGCCGTACCAGTCCGCCACCTCGTGCAGGAACGGGTTGGTGCCGGGCAGATGATTCGGGACGGTGTTCGCCGCGCCTGGGAGCTCGGCGGCAGTCTCGCAGATGTCGCGGCCCATCTGCTGCGTGAGATCGAGCACCCACGTCTGGCTGCGCACGAGCGGTTCGGTCAGGATCACCGGATCGGTGATGACCGTTTCAACGGTCAGGTAGTTGCCGTGCCGAACCCAGTGTTCGGTAAACGTCCGCTTGTCGCTGGCGGGGATGCCGTTGCGGCGGATGTAGTTCTCCTTGAGGTGCGTCGTGTAGATGTTGAGCACGTTGTCCTGCCACGAGCCCACCGAAAAGCCCGACCACGTGTACGGCGCGTTGGCCGAGGGACGCGGGCGGCCGTCGAGGTAGATCGTCCGCTCCATTTCCTGAAATCCCATGCGCAGGTGGTAGGCGACGAGACGGTTGGTCACCGGATCGCGGACGGCGTCGACGCGCATGTTGGAGAGCCCGCGCATCATGTAGTCGCCCGCGTGCGGCCGACACTGATATTCCTGTACGACGGAGATGCGGTCGGCGTCGTAGCTGTCGGCGCGGAGCCGACCCGCCTCGCTCAGCGGGATCCCGAGGTAGTCGCCCAGCTCAGGGCCAGGCAGGCGTTCCGGATTATCCTCGTGAAACAGGGGCGCCCAGTGCCCGGAGAAATCTGCCTGCGCCGAGGCGGGACTGGCGCAGGCGAGCACTCCGAGAAGTACCGCGGCGGCCGCAAAGGTGGAGCGCAACCGGGCCATTGATGGATCTCCCGGGGAGACAATAGCCAATGGGCGTGGCGGGTAGCAAGAGATTCTAGCGCGGCGCGCGGTTCAGCGTGCCCCGGTAGGTCGTCGTTCGTCCCGGCGTGACGATCACTTCGACCGCGAGGGGTTCGTAGTCGGGCGCCACGATCTCGATCTGGTGCAGTCCCGCAGGCAGATCGAGATGGTTGTAGTAGCCGCTGAAGGACTCGACGATGCCCATCGGCCATCCATCCGCATAGACGAGCGCCCGGCGCGGATCCACGTCGAGCTGCAGCCCGCCTGTCGGCCGGTTGGCATCTATCGGCGGCGGTGGCGCCGCCGGAAACGGCGTATCGAAGCCGACCGGCGCCCAATAGTACGGATCGACGAACAGCAACCCGAACCAGAGTGAGCGAACAGGAAAGGGGGCGCGCCCCGGCAGCGTCCTGGGACGGGTGGTCATCGACCATCCAAACGGTGGTTGGTTCGAGCGCGGCGGTGCTGCGGTCGATGGACGGCCCGGCGGCGCCGATCCAGGCGCGGGCGCCGGCGGGCGCGCGGGCGCTCCGCGGGATGCCGTCATCACGCCTGCCTGAGCCGACAACCGCAGCGGCAGCAACGCTGCGCCTGAGACGAAGACGAGAGCGGCGACCAGGACTACAGCTTTCATCCCTCTAGCGTTCCATTCCCTTTGCTTTTATCACGGGGAGATTCGCCGGCGCCATCAGGAAATCGACGAAGCCCTTCGCCGCGCCTCGCTCCTGTCCTTTCACGTTCAGCGCGGCGGTCATCACCACGTAGCTTTGAATGTCGGCCGGAAACGCACCGACGAGCTCAACGCCCTTGACCGGAAGAATCTCGCTGACCGGCGCCACGCCGATTTCGACGGTGCCGTCGGCCACGACCTCGCCGACCTGTGACGCGGTGTCGCGAAGGCGATATTTGGGTTTCACCTCGTTAGCGATGCCGAGCTTCGTGACGAGCGCCTCGAAAGGCGCCGCGCTCGCGCCCTGGGTGGCGTACGTGATCGACTTGGCCGAGAGGAGCGCCTTCTTGAACGCATCCACGCTGGCGATGTCGGGCTTCTTCGAGCCCGCGCGGACGGAGAGGCCGAGGCCTGAGCGCGCGATGATCGTCCTCGAGTCTGCGGCCAGCCTGCCCGCCTTGATCTCCTGATCGACGAGGGCAGTCGTCATCACCGCGACGTCGAACGCCTCGCCAGCCTCGATCCGTTTCTGAATCGCGGTGGACGGCTCGAACTTCAGGACGACCTTGTTGCCGGTTTTCTGCTCGAACTGCGGCACGAGCTCTTCCACCACGGCCCTCAGACCGTTCGAGCAGAGCACTTTGATCTCCGCGGCGCGCGGCCGCGTTCGCGAGCGCGGCGACTAGCACAACGGCAATGAACGCGACCCGGATGGATGCGACGGCAACTCGATTGATTTTGGTCATTAGTGTTTCCGTATGAAATTCAGCACGGCCCGGTTGAAGACGTCTGGCTGTTCCCAATATGTGGAGTGACCGGCTTCGGGTACGACGAGCGTCTCGGCGCGCTTGATCCTCGCCGCGAACATCCTCATGACCGGCGGCGGCGCAAACATATCCGCATCGCCCGTGAGAAGCATCGTCGGCACTGTTATCGTCTCGAGCTGCGCGAACGTGATCTTGTTCTTGAGGGGCTGCGCGGGCGCCGGCGGGCCCGGCGGCCGGCTGATGTGTTCGAGCTCGACCCACTTGCGGGTGCCCTCGGGATTGCCCGCGCGGTAGGACGGCGACACCTCGCGCAGTTCGGCCGGCATGGCCGTGAACTCGGGCGGGCGGATGCGCCTTCCGAGCGCGAGGAATTCCTCGTCCTGCACGCCGCCGATGCTGTTGGCGACGACGATGCTGCGGAGACGTGTGGGAAACGAAAGGGCGGTGTCGAAGGTGACGAAGCCGCCGGCGGCGGTGCCGACGAGATGGAACCGGTCGATGTGCAGGTGATCCATCAACGCGATCAAGTCGTCCGCGGCGGTACCCGGCGGCGAGCCGGCCGCGCTCTCGGTCCGGCCCCAGCCGCGGCGATCGAACGACACGACGCGATAGCCCGCCGCGGTGAACGCGGGAATCTGATGCTCCCAGGCGCGGACGCTTCCGGTCGCCGCGTGCATCAGCACGAGCGGCGTGCCGGAGCCGCCGCTGTCGATGTAGAACAGGCGGACGCCCGGAAGGTCCGCGTATCCCTCGTGAGCCGTCTGCGTCTGCGCGCGCGTAACCACGCCCGCCAAGAGCAGTGCTGCCGCGCACACCAGCCAGCGCATTCCAATCTCCACGAGCCCCGAGCCCCGAGCCCCGAGCCCCGAGCCACGAGCTACGAGCCACGGGCCACGAGCCCCGAGCCAAGCCCCTGGCCCCGGCGATTCTACTGCTGTAGCATGCCTCCGGCTCAAGCATGTCTTTCCAGCGACGCCCGCTTTCACTCCCGATGCAGGTGCTTTTCGGCACCGTCATCGAGCGGGTGATGGGGCCACTCATCCGGTTTCAGGAGCGGCGGGGCAATGCCTCGAAGTTCTTCGCCCGCATCGCCGCGCAGCAGGAGAAGCGGATCCGCCAGAGGAATCCGTTCCTCCGGTACACGCCCGGACCCCAGGATGTGTTCGTGATGACGTTCGCGAAGAGCGGCACGAACTGGATGATGCAGATCGCGCATCAACTCATCTACCACGGGAAGGGCGAGTACAACCACCTGCACGAGGTCGTGCCGTGGCCGGACACGACGATCATGCCGTTCTTCATGAAGAAGTACGCCATCCCCATCGAAGAAGCCACCCACTGGGAACAATCGCCCGAGCGGAAGCGCGTCATCAAGACCCACTACAACTGGGACCTGCTGCCGCACTCGGATCAGGCGCGGTACATCGCCGTCATCAGGGATCCCAAGGACATCTTCGTCTCGAACTATCTCTTCGTCAGGGACGGTGTGTACGGCAGCGCGATGCCGTCGGTCGACACGTGGTTCGACCTCTTCCTGTCGCCGCACTTCCCGCTCGGCGGATCGTGGGCGGTGAACGCCGCCGGCTATTGGGCCGAGCGTCACCGGCCGAACGTGCTCGTCGTGTCGTTCAAGTCGATGAAGGCCGATCTGCGCGGCACCGTCGTGAAGGTCGCGGACTTCCTGGGCATCCGCGCCTCGGACTCCCTCATCGACGAAGTCTGCCGGCTCTCGTCGTTCGAGTACATGAAGCAGAACGACCACAAGTTCTGGATCGGGCAGCTCGTGCCGTGGCGCAAGCCGGGCTCGATGATTCGCAAGGGCACGCAGGGAGGTTCGTCCGAGCTGCTGAGCGTCGAACGCCAGCGCCAGATCGATCGGCACTTCATCGAGGAGCTCGAACGCCTCGGGTCGGACTTTCCCTACCGGGAGTTCTGCGACATCGCCGTATAGAAACCGCTACTTCTGCTCGATGAGGACGGCGCCGGTCGACATCGGCTGGACGCTGCGCTGGTAGATCGACAGGTACCCCTTCGACTTCGGCAGCGCCGGATCGCCCCGGCGGGCGCGGCGCCCTGCGAGCTCCACCTCGGGCACGTCGAGGTCGAGCGTTCGCGCGTCCACGTCGATCCGGATACGGTCGCCGTTCTCGACGAGCGCGAGCGGTCCGCCGACGGCCGATTCCGGCGACACCTCGGCGACCATGATTCCTTTGAGGCACAGTCCGGACAACTGGCCGTCGCTGACGAATGCGACTTCGTCCGTCAGTCCAGCCGCGTCCAGCGCGAACACGACACGGGATGCCGGACCGGCCATTCCCGGGCCCGCCCTTGGGGCCCATGCCGCGCACGACGAGGACGCGCCCCGGCGTGACTTCGCCCTTCTCGATCCCCTCGATCGCCGCGAGGCCGTTCTCGTAGACGGTCGCCGGACCGTCGAACTGCGTTTTTCTGCCAGGGCCACGCACGCCGAGCTTGACGATCGCGCTTTCGGGCGCCAGCGATCCGTGCAGCACGACAATCGGCGGCTTGTCGGCGAACGGCCGCTCGATCGGCCTGATGACCTCCTCGTCCGCAAGGACGACGTCGGCGAGGTTGTCGCGGACCGGCAGGCCGGTCACCGTCAGCGCGTCGAGATCGAGCAGCGACTCGAGCTGCTTCATCAGCGCGCGCGCGCCGCCCGCGGCCTCGAACGCTTCGATCGTGTCCGATCCGTTCGGGCTGACGGCGCTCAGGACGGGCACCTGTTCGCCCAGATCGTTGAACAGCTGGAAGACGTCCACGTCCACGCCGGACTCGATCGCGGTCGCCTGCAGATGCTTGATGCAGTTGATCGATCCGCTCACCGCGAGCACGGCGGCCGCGGCGTTTCGAAATGCGCCGGGCGTGAGGATGTCGCGCGGCTTGAGATCGTCCCACACCATCTCGACGATGCGGCGTCCGGACCGGCGCGCGAAGTCGAACATCTTCGGGCTGTTCGCGAGCACCGGCGCGCAGCCGGGCAGCGCCATGCCGAGCGCTTCGCACACGATGTGCATGGAGTTGGCCGTGCCCATCCCCGAGCAGACGCCGGGGCCGCCGATCGCGTGGTCGCACATGCCGCGCAGCGTTTCCTTCGACAGCTTGCCGAACATCGCCTGGACCGATCCCAGGAAGACGTCCTCGATGTCCACGTGCTTGCCGTTGAAGTGTCCGCTCGGCTGGTAGCCGCACATGACGAGGATGGTCGGGATGTTGAAGCGCCCGGCCGCCATCAGATGCGCGGGCGGCGTCTTGTCGCAGGACGACAGGCACACCATGCCGTCGAGCTGCGCGCCCTCGACGGCGATTTCCATGTCGTTGACGATGAGGTCGCGGCTGGCGAGCATGTAGCCGCCGCTGGCGCCGGCGCTGATGATGAAATCGCTGGGCGCGGCCGTCCGGATCTCGAACGGCAGTCCGCCGGCGTCGCGCACGGCCTCTTTGACGACCTTGGCGATGCCGTCGAGGTGGCTGAAGCAGATCGCCAGCTCCGACGAGCTGTTGACGACGGCGATCTTCGGCTTCAGCATGTCCTCGTCCGACAGGCCGAGCGCTTTCCATTGAGCCCGCCGCACGGCCTCGCGCGGCGAACCGGGCTCGAAATTACTTCTCAGCGCCCTTTTCATTTGCAAAGTAATCTATCCCACAACATGTCAGCAGTCACGAGGCCAGTGGTCACGGGGCACGAGCCACGGGCCACGAGCGACGAGCCGCGGGCCCCCAGCCTCCTGTCACGCCCGTGGTACTGGTACTACGTTCTCGGGCTGTTGACGCTTTGCTATGTCGCGAACGTGGTGGACCGGTCGCAGGTCCTGGCGGCGTCGCTGCAGGCGATCAAGCGTGAGTTCGGCGCGACGGACGCACAGCTGGGACTGCTGAGCGGGCTGCCGTTCGCCATCTTCTATTCATTCCTCGGCATTCCGATCGCGGCCTGGGCGGACCGGTCGAGCCGGCGCAACGTGCTCGCGTGGTCGTGCGCGCTCTGGAGCGCCGCGACGGGCGTCTGCGGGATGGCCGTGAATTTCGCGATGCTGTTCGTGGCCCGCATCGGGACCGCGGTGGGCGAAGCCGGCGGCAGCCCGCCGTCGCACTCCCTGATTTCCGACTACTTTCCGAAGCTCAAGCGCGGCACCGCGTTTTCGATCTTCGCGCTGGCCGTCCCGATCGGCACCGCGATCGGCGCGGCGGTCGGCGGATGGGGCACGCAGAACCTGGGGTGGCGGGCGACGTTCTACCTCGTCGGATTCCCGGGCGTGTTCCTCGCGCTGATCGTGCGGATGACCGTCATCGAGCCGCCGCGCGGCTACGCCGACTTCGGCGGGAAGGTCATCGCGAAGGGCGCGGCGCCGGCCGTGGGGTCCGTGGTGACCTTCATGTTCGGGCGCCCGTCGTTCGTGCACCTGAGCCTGGCGGCCGCGCTTCACTCGGTGGTGTGGTACGCCTCGGGCGCGTTCAACAACGCGTTCTTTCAACGCTCGCACCAGATGACCGCGTCCGAAGCCGGTTACTGGATCTCGCTCTTCAGCATGATCGGCGGCGTCGGGACGTTTGCCGGCGGATACCTGGCCGACAGGCTCAGCAAGAAGGCCGGCGACCGGCGGTGGTATATGTGGGTTCCCGGCATCGCGACGCTGGCCTGCGTCCCGCTGCAGTTCGTCGCGTACCTGTCGCCCGATCGCGCGCTCGTCATGCCGATGTTCGGCGCGATGACGTTCATGGCGGCGGTGTTTTTCGGACCATCGTTCGCGATGACACAGTCCATTGCCACGCTGCGGATGCGGTCGGTCGCGACGTCGCTTCTGCTGCTCGTGCAGACGCTCATCGGCCAGGGCATCGGCCCGTGGCTCGCCGGCTTCATCAGCGACCGTCTCGTCCCGTCGATGGGCCGCCAGTCGCTGCGCTACGCCCTCGTCCTCGTCGGTCTCGTCAACATCTGGGCCGCGCTGCACTACTTGATTGGCGCGCGTTCCCTGCGACAGGATCTGGAGACGACGGAAAAACTCGCGACGCTTTAATCACGAAGCCACGAAGCACCGGACGTGGTCCGACTTCTGCCGCGTCCTTCGGCTCGTGATTGAGACTGATGTGAAGCTGACCGATTCCGAAAAAGCCATGCTGGACGGTCGCAAGGGCAAGGCGACGCAGAAAGCGATGGAGCTTCTCGTCCGCTACGCAGAGGCCCTCGGCGCCGAGCGCTTCGTGGATACCAACAACGTCGCGGGCGTGCCGGGATCGGCGAATCCGTTTCTGCAGAATTACTACAAGGACAAGGGCTCGAGCGAATACGACGCGATCTTCTCGTATTTCGACCTCGATTCCGACGAGCTCGTCGAGGCGCCGCAGGCGCTGGTGCAGACCTGCTGCCTGCAGGGCGGCGCCGATCCCGATCACTGGGAGACGCTCGGCACCAAACCCGAAGTGTTCAAGATCCACAAGGACCGCGAGGACTTCGCGGCCAGCCACGGCGTGAAGATTCTCAAGACCTGCACGCCGTACATCGCCGGCAACACGCCGGCGCTGGGCGAGCACTGCGCGTGGATGGAAAGCTCGGCGGTCGTGTACTGCAACTCGGTGCTGGGCGCGCGCACGAACACGGAAGGCCGCGAGAGCACGAGCGCGGCGATGCTGACCGGAAAGATTCCCGACTGGGGATTCCACCGCACCGAATACCGTTTCGGCACGCACCATATCGACGTGGACGTTCCGGTCGAGAGCGTCATGGACTGGGGCATGCTGGGCTACTTCGTCGGCGACATCGTCCAGGAACACATCCCGATCCTGACCGGCCGCTTCGGCCAGCCGGATCTCGTGCGTCACAAACATTTCGGCGCGGCCGCGGCTTCGTCCGGCGGAGTCGAGCTGTATCACCTGGTCGGCGTCACGCCCGAAGCGCGCGACGTTCGAAGCGGCCAGCGGTGGACGGAGAGCGGCCGAGACGTTCAGGTACGGCCCCGCCGAGCGGCAGCGCACGTACGACGCCATCAACGCGAGTGCCAGGGATCCGAACGTGGACTACGTCATGCTCGGATGTCCGCACGCCGCACTCGAGCAGATCGAAGAAGCCTGCCGGCTTCTCGCCGGCCGCCGCATCAGCGTCAACAGCAACCTGTGGATCTTCACGTCGCGAGCTGTTCGGGAGCAGGCGGACGCGCTCGGCTACTCGAAGACGATCTCGGACGCCGGCGGCGTGGTGATGACCGACACATGCTCGGCATTCGCGCAGGCGATTCCGCCGGGGACCAAGGTCGCGGCGCTCGACTCGGCGAAGCAGGCCCACTACCTGCCGGCCATCATGAACATCCAGGCCTGGTTCGGCTCGACCGCCGACTGCATCAACGCCGCGCTGACGGGAAAATGGAACCCGGGGCCGCTGTGAAACCGCTGCCTGGCAACCACGAAGATCACGAAGGTCACAAAGAAGGATCCGTGAAGCAGATGCAGCTTCGTGACTTTGTGTTCTTCGTGACTTCGTGATGAAGAGTTGCATGAGCGAGAATCGTCTTCACGGTCGCAGGGTCGTCGGTGGGCGCGCTGAGGGCGAAGCGCTCGTCACGCACGACACAGTCCCAGGTTGGGGCGGGGTCAACCCCGTTCAAGGCGTGATCACGGAGACGCGGCACGAGCTGCGCGGCGTGAGCTTCAAGAACAAGGTTCTGGTCTGCCGCGGTGCGAAGGGCTCGTCCGGCTGGTCGGCCATGTACCACACCGCACGCCTCGCCGGCACGGCGCCCATCGCGCTCGTGTTCAACGAGATGACCACGAAGATCGCACTCGGGGCCGTCGTGATGCGGGTGCCGAGCGTCACCGACCTGGATCGGAATCCGCTCGACGTCATCGAGACGGGCGACTGGGTCGTCGTCGATGGCGACAAGGGTGTAGTAGAGATCGAGAAACGTAGAACGTAAAACGGAGTAGCGGAACTCCATACGGAACGCAAGACGACAACGAGAGACGGCCGTTCATGCCGTCACGCTTCCTGTCGCTCTCGCCGCGGCGACGCTATTCATCTCCGCGGCATCTGGCCCAGTCCGGCCGCCCGATGACGATCCACGATCTCGCTCGTCGCGATTCGCGTCGAGCGAGCCGCAGCTCTCGCCGGACGGCCGGACGGTCGCCTACGTGCGGACGACGACGGATCTGGCGAGCGGGAAGCGCAACGCCGACATCTGGGCTCGTGCCGGCCGACGGCGGCGCCGCCGAGGCGCTCATCGCCGGCGACAAGACCGAGAACACGCCGCGCTGGTCGCCCGACGGCAAGCGCTCGCCTTCATCTCGACGCGCGACGGCGATCCGCAGGTCTTCGTCGCGGACGCCGACGGCGGCAGCATCCGGAAGATCTGACCATCTGCCGGGCGGCGTGCAGCCGCCGCTCGTCTTCTCGCCCGACGGCACGCTGCTCGCGTTCGTCTCCGACGTCTATCCGGACTGCGCCGACGAAGCGTGCAACAGGCAGCGCCGGGAAGCGGCCGAGAAGAATCCCGTCAAGGTGCACGCGCCTGACGCGCCTGCTGTACCGCCACTGGGACGAGTGGCGCGAGAACGTCCGCCATCACGTGTTCGTCGCGGACCGTCGCCGGCGAGCGCGGCACGCGACGTGACGCCCGGGCGACTTCGACTCGCCGCCGGGCCAGGACGAAGACGACGGCGATCGCGTTCTCGCCCGACGGCGCGGCGCTCGCGTTCGTCTCGAACCGCGAAGGCAACGATCGCGAAGCCTGGACGACGAACAACGACGTGTGGCTGGTGCCGGTCGGCGGGCGGCGCGGCGAAGAAGCTGACGCCGAATCCCGCCGCCGACGCGCAGCCGGTCGTTCACGCGCGACGGCAAGTCGATGATCGTGCGCGCCCAGCGGCGCGCCGGCTTCGAGTCCGATCGCTGGTATCTCGACGTCCTACGATCGCGCGCGCGGCGCGAAGCGCACGGTCTTCGAAGCGCCGGATCTCTCGGTCGGCGACTACGTCGCTCTCGCCCGACGGCCGCGCCATCTTCTTCGTCGCGCCGAGCAACGGGGCACGACAACCTCTACCGCGTGCCGCTGGCCGGCGGCACGCCGAAGCTCGTCGTGAAGGGCGGCGCGGTCGAGCGCCCCGACGGTCGGGCGAGACGGCGTTCGTCGTTCTCGAAGTCGTCGATGACGGCGCCGGCCGAGGTCGTTCCGCATGTCGTCGACGGCAAGCGGTCGATGCAGGGCGCTGACGCACGAGAACGAGGCGTGGCTGAAGGACGTCGCCTTCGAGCGCCCCGGAGAGCCTGACGGTCGCCGGCGCCGGGCGGCGCCAGGCCGTGCAGTACTTCGGCTGCTGAAGCCGCCGGCGTTCGACGCCGTCGAGAAAGTATCCGGTCGTGTTCCTGATTCACGGCGGGCCGCAGGGCGCCTGGGACGACGGCTGGTCGTCCCGCTGGAATCCGTCGCTGTGGGCGGCGCAGGGCTGGGTCGTCGTCGCGCCGAACCCGCGCGGCTCGACCGGCTTCGGCCAGAAGTTCGTCGACGAGATCTCGCAGCGACTGGGGCGGCAAGGTCATGACGCGACCTCGACGCGGTCTTCGACGCCGTCGTGAAGCTGCCGTACGTCGGACTCGACGCGGCATGGGCATCGCCGGCGCGAGCTACGGCGGCTACGCGGTCGACTGGATCCTCGGCCACACGAATCGCTTCAAGGCCGCGGTCACGCACGACGGCGTCTTCAACCTCGAGTCGATGTCGCTCGCGACCGAGGAGCTGTGGTTCACCGAGTGGGAGTTCGGCGGGCGCGCCGTGGGCGCGCCGGCGCGCGCGCAGCTTCGCGAAGTGGTCGCCGCACCTGTTCGCGCAGCAACATCAAGACGCCGACGCTCATCATCACCAACGAGCTCGACTTCCGCGTGCCGGTCGATCAGGGCCTGCAGCTGTTCACCGTCCTGCGCCGCAACGGCGTGCCGAGCAAGGCGCTCGTCTTCCCGGACGAAGGGCCACTGGGTGCTGAAGCCGCTCAACAGCAAGCGCTGGCACGAAGAGGTGTTCGCGTGGATGAAGAAGTACCTGTGACGTGCCGCCTGACGGACGGCTACAGACGTTTTCTTGCTGGTGTCGTGCAGGGGCACGGAAGCGGCTATTTCGCCAGCGCTTCCAGATCCCCGGACGCCCGGTCGATCAGCGCCGCCAGGCGCATCAGGGCACGCGATGCGCGAACGGCTTCGGCTTCCGCTTCGTCGTAGCGGCCCTGCTCGATGCCCTCGCGAACGCCAGGCACGGTCTTCACGCCGTAGCCCGTATAGAAACCCGGCGCGTAAATCAGGTGCCGATACCAGGCCCGGCGGGGCAGGCCCGCATCGTCCACGAGCTGCAACTCGGCCTGGCGCAGTTTGGCATTGAGCGCGCCCAGCGCGGCGGGGTTGGCGACGAGCGCCGCTCGCGACGCGCCAAGCGCGCGATCGTAGCGGTGCGCGCTCTCGGAGAGCGCGGAGGTGGCGTTGTCGAACGGCGCGAAATTGATCGCCGGCGGCACGGCCTCGGCCTGCGGCGCGGGCATCGGGTGCTTCGGGTCGCGCATCGCGGCGAAGACGCCGTCGGCAATCTGCCGGTTCCGTTCGCGGATGTCGTCCTGCTTCCGGCTCAGCAGCTCTTTTAACTCGTGGCCGTATTTCTGCACGGTCTCCGCAAGACTCGTGAACTCGATGGGCACGACGTCGGCGTCGGCCAGCCGGATGACTGCCGTGCCGACGGTCTGCGCCATCGCCCGCCCGTACGCGAAGTCGGTGTCGAGGAAGCGGGTGTAGAAGTAGAAGTCGTCATAAATCGAGTGGTAGATGCCGTCCTCGTCTTCCTCGCCGAAGCTGATGTTGATCGAGGCGACGCCCGCGTGCTGGATGAAAGGCGTGTAGTCGGATCCCGAGCCCAGCGCGCCGATGCGGAGGTCGGGACGATCGCGCGCCTCCTTCCGATCGTCGGGCGTGCCCCTGGCGACGAGTGAGGCCTGCCGCCGCTTCCAGACGCTGACGCCTGTCTCCGGGTCGGGGATGTCGCGTGCGACGCCGTTGACGAACCGTTCCAGCGAGTGAGATCCGCTGGCGTTCAGGAACCCGCGACCGTTGCCGTCCGTGTTGATGTAGGCGACGGCGTGCTCCCTCAGCTCCTTTTCGTGCGTTTCAACCCACTCGGTCGATCCCAGGAGCCCCGGCTCTTCGCCGTCCCAGGACGCGTAGACGATCGTTCGCTTCGGAGACCAGCCGCGCTTGCGCAGCTCGCCGAGCGCGCGCGCTTCCTCGAGCTCTGGAGCCATGCCGCTCACCGGGTCGTTGGCGCCGTTCACCCAGGCATCGTGGTGGTTCCCGCGGATGATCCACTCGTCCGGGAAAGTTGACCCCGGGATCTTCGCGATGACGTCGTACAGCGGCTTGGTGTCCCAGTTGAACGCCACCTTGAGGTGCGCCTTCGCCGGGCCCGGGCCGAGGCGGTATGGGATCGGCAGCGCCCCCCGCCACGCCTCCGGCGCCATCGGTCCGCCCATCGCCGCCAACAGAGGCTGCGCGTCGCCGTACGAGATCGGCAGCACGGGAATCTTCGTGATGATTGGCGATTCGGCAATGGACGTGCGCCGCGCGCCAGGTACGGCGCCGATGCCGATCGTCAGCGGATCGCCGGCCGCGCTGCCGAGATCCGAGACCGATCCGCGCTGGACGCCGTCGCCGGGCCTCATCGGCCCGTTCGGAAACACGGGACCCGCCGCGAACCCGTCGTCTTTGGGGTCGGAGTAGATCAGGCAGCCGGACGCGCCGTGCTCGAACGCGATCTTGGCTTTCACGCCGCGAAAAATCTGCCCGTACCGCACCAGCACAATTGCCCCGCGGGTCGAGACGCCCATGCGCTCGAGCCGCTCGTAGTCCTCGACGCGGCCGTAGTTGGCATACACGAGGGGCGCGGTGACGTCGCCGTCGATCGAATATGCGTTGTACGAGGGCAGCTGCTCGCTCTTCTGTCCGCTTGTCGGGTCCACCGACACCACCGGCTCGTCGAGCTTCGCGGTGAACTTCGTCGGCTCGACCAGTTCGAGCACGCGTTCTTTCGGCGTCGGGAAGAGCACGTCGAACCGTTCGATCGAGGCGTCCCAGCCCCACTCCTTGAATCGTGCGAGCATCCACTCGGCGTTGTCCTTCGCGTACGGCGATCCCACGTGATGCGGCCGCGCGCTCAGGCGCTGCATGTAGCTGCGGATGTTGGCGGCCTGGAGTAATCTCGCGGAATCGTTCATCGACCGATCCTGGCGAGGAGGATTGCGCGCTGATGAACGTGCCGGCGCCAAGGATGGCAACCGCTGCCCACGCGGAGATTGTTCGCATGGCAGGAATTCTTGCACCTTCCGCCCGACGATGCCAGCTTCGCCAGGCGGCACGCTCTTCGCAGCGACATGGTCGGTGAACGCGCGAGAGGCGCGGGACGATCGTGTGGAGGAGCGTGGCGATGGAGCCGGTATCCCCTGAAGACGGCGTGGCTTTGCTGGACGTGGATATGCGCGAATTGCGTGAACTACGCGAACGCGTCGCGATCGCTGGAGTTGAACATTCTGCAGTTCGGGCCCGAGGTCCGTGCCGACGTTTCTGCCATTCGCCAGGACTTGCAGGGAGCCGTTCAGCAGCTGCGTGCGGAGATGCGGGCCGGGGACGCCGAAACCCGCCGCTACCTGCGCGTGCTCCACGAGGAAGTGCTGTCGCGAATCGCCAGCATCCACAGGCGGTAGCGGAGAGCAACCAGCTCAGTCGTAGCCCGGCTTATCACGAAGCCACGAAGATCACGAAGTTCACTTGCCTGAAGATCGGATTGATTTCGTGCCCTTCGTGACTTCGTGAAAAAGCGAGCCTGGAGTTAATCGCGCCGATCGAGGTTGTCGCGGAGGCGTTCCTGGAACTTCTTCAAGTCGATCTGATGAACGGGCGCTGATCCCGCGAGATCGAGGGCGTGCGCGGCGGCCGTGCCCATCGCGATGCAGGGCCCCATGACCCGGATCGCCGACAGCGCTTCCACATCCCCATCCACACATCGTCCCGCCGTGACGATGTTGTCGGCGCCTGACGGAATCATGCAACCAAGCGGAATGTAGTAGACGTGGTCCGGTTCGAAGCGTTCCCAGTGGACGAGATCCTTCGCGTTGTGCAGCTCGACCCACCAGGCGCAGCGGGCGGCGGCGTCGGAAGGACGATCGCCCTTCCGGATGTCGTCGAGCGTGAGCTGACGGCGGCCGACGATCCAGCGCGTCTGCCGGATGCCGGGGTTGCCGTACGTGCGGATGCGAGCGTTCGCGAAAATCTTCGGGAACTCGGCCCTGAGGAACCGGAGGACGCTGTCGGCCTGGTCGCGCCCTTCGACGACCATGTGGGCGGTCTGCAGCGGATCGAGCGGCGTGGCGAAGTGCGTCACGTTGGCCAGCATGATGTCGTGGCCGGGGAAGTGCATGAGGAAGCCGTCGTGGCGCACGAGCCCGTAGGCGTCGCCCCGCTGCGCGAGCCGCTCGTGGATGTCCTTGATGACCATGTCCTTCGCGGCGTCCGAGTCGTATCCCTCGATGAGGAAGTTGAGCGAGCCATAGACAGGGGAGTCGGGCTCGCGGACCTCGAGGCCCGCCTCGTAGCTGAGCGCGGCGTCGCCCGAAGCATCCACGAACCCCGTCGCTTCGACGTGGACTGAGCCGAACCGCGTGGCCAGTTCGATTGAGCGCACGCGCCTGTCGTGGAAGGCCACGCCAGTTACGACGGCGCCGACGATGGCGTGAATTCCGGCGGCGTCGACCTTCCGCTCGATCCAGCGGCCGAGGCGCACCTCGTCGTATTGAAACGTGATCGTGCCCGTCATCGACACCCGGCGGTGAATCGATCCCTCCTGCGTCAAGTCCGCGATGAGGTCGTCCGCGATGCCATGCGTGATCTGATAGGGCTGCGGTCCGTGCGTGTAGAGGCCGATGATGGTGCCGATGATCGAGCCGATGGCCTGGCCGCCGAGCGCGGGCGCGCCGTCCACGAGGACGACCGAGCGCCCAAGCTTCGCGGCTTCGAGCGCTGCCGAGACGCCCGAGATTCCGGCACCCAGCACGCAGATGTCGGCCTTGATGGACGTGGCCTCGCGGGTCGCGGGACGCCGCACGGTGCGGGTGGCATCGGACATGGAAGAATGATTCTCGCCTAGAATCGTCAGGGATGTCATTGCCGCCGCGTGTCAGGTTCGCGCCGTCGCCGACCGGATATCTTCACGTCGGCGGCGCCCGCACGGCGCTGTTCAACTGGCTGTTCGCGCGCCGGCATGGCGGCGTGTTCGTGCTGCGCATCGAAGACACCGACGTCGAGCGCTCGTCGCAGGACATGGTCGAGGGCATTCTCGACGGCCTGCGATGGCTGGGTCTCGACTGGGACGAGGGGCCGAAGATAGACGGCCCGTTCGCGCCGTACTTCCAGTCGCAGCGGCTGGACACCTACCGCCGGACCGCGGAGCGCCTGGTGTCCGAGGGCCGCGCGTATTACTGCTACTGCACGCCGGACGAGTTGAAGGCGCGGAGAGAAGCGGCCGAGGCGAGCTCGGGCGGCTGGAAATACGATCGCCTCTGCTGCCGCTTGAGCGCCGACGACATCGCCGCGCGTGAGCGGAGCGGCGCGCCGCGAGCCGTGCGGTTCAAGGTGCCCGAGGGCAGCGTCAGGGTGGACGATCTCGTCCACGGTCCCATCGAGTTCGAGAACGCGCACATCGAGGACTTCGTCATCCTCCGCTCCGATCGCCACCCGACCTATCACCTGTCGGTCGTGTCGGACGATGTGGAGATGAAGATGACGCATGTGGTGAGGGGCGACGACCACATCTCCAACACGCCGAAGCAGATTCTGCTGTACCAGGCGATGGGCGCGCCGCTGCCCAGCTTTGCCCACGTGCCGCTGATTCTGGGAGCGGACAAGAAACGTTTGAGCAAGCGCCACGGGGCGACGTCGGTGATGGAGTACGCGAAACAGGGATATCTGCGCGAGGCGATGGTGAACTTCCTGGCGCTGCTCGGCTGGTCGCCGGGAAGCGGGAACGCCGAAGTCTTTTCAATCGAGGAGCTCGCCGGCGTGTTCGACCTCGGGGGAATCAGCGGCGGGAACGCCGTGTTCAACCCCGAGAAACTCGACTGGTTCAATCAGCAGCACATCGCCAGGCTGGCGCCCGAGGAGCTGACGCGGCGGATTCGCCCGTCGCTCGAATCGGCCGGCCTGTGGGACGCCGAATTCCTCGGTTCGCGCCACGCGTGGTTTTTCAGCGCGCTCGAACTGCTCAAGCCGCGCGCTCGGAAGCTGGACGACTTCGCGACGCAAGGGGCGTTTCTGTTCGGCGACGACATCGAGTACGACGCGGCCGCCGTCGGGAAGCACCTCGAGGTCGAGGGGATGGCCGCGCACCTCCAGGCGCTCGATGCCGCGTTCTCGGAGCTCGCGGACTTCGACGCGGCGTCCACGGAAGGGGCGTTGCGAGGTGTGGCCGAAGCCCGGGGCGTGAAGGCAGGCACGCTGATTCACGCGGTTCGCGTGGCCGTGACCGGCCGGGCCGTCAGCCCCGGGTTGTTCGAGGTCCTGGCGCTCGTGGGGCGGGCCCGGGTCCACCGGCGGCTTGCCGCCGCCCGGCGCCTGATATAATCAGGGTTTCGCCCCTACGACGGGGCCGCACCAGACACTGGGAGGTCGTCCAACGGTAGGACATCTGCCTCTGGAGCAGGTTATCGGGGTTCGAATCCCTGCCTCCCAGCCAACTTCCTCGCTTACGCTCGTCGTTGGCTGCTCGGCCGGGCTCCGGGAAGCATCGCCACGTGCTCCCGAACGCCGCGAAAGGTTCCGAATCCCTAGCATCCGACAACGCTCCCTACGGACGTTGCTCGATGGCGTGGCTGCTCGGCCGGGTTCTAGGCTTCGAGCGGCTCGCTCGGCTCGCCGCTCTCGGCACGAATCCCTGGGCTCTGGAAACATCGCGCCTCGTTTCACTCGGCGCGGATTGCCGGCGGGCCGGGAACACGTACCGCCATAGGTTAAAGACCAACGTCCCGTTTCCCACGTCAGTAGCAAGATGCAGGAACAGAGCTATCTTCGCTCTGTTCATGGCTGCCTTCTCCTCGCTGGCGCGGTGGCCGTCTGGCTGTGTCGTCTATGAGCGTGCAAAACGGTTTTGCGGCCTCTCTTCCTCGACCTTCAGTCCAAACCATTGCCGGAATGGCTCTCCGGCAGGCGACTTGGCTCGCCATTGCGGCTGCCTTGCTGTTCTTGCCAGCGGGCCGCTGGAACTGGCCGGAGGCCTGGGCGGTCCTCGTGGCGTACGGCGCATTCCTCGTCCTGAGCGGCGTCTGGTGGCTGTGGAAGGACCCCGCTCAACTGAGGGAACGCGACCGCGTCGCCGCGAACGTGAAGACCTGGGACAAAGTGATCGTGAGGGCCTCCTGGCCGTGCCGGGTGCTGACAGTCGTCATTGCTGGACTCGATGCCGGCCGCTTTCGCTGGTCATCGGTTCCGCTGCCGGTCGAGGCGCTGGGATGGTTGGGGCAAGTCGTGGCGGTGAGTGCGATGTTGTGGGCGGGGGCGGCGAACACGTATCTTTCGCGCTTTGCCCGTATCCAGGACGACCGTGGCCACACCGTCGTCACATCCGGGCCGTACGGCTACGTACGCCACCCGATGTACGCCGGGGCCATCGTGTTGTTCCTGTGCATCCCGCTGGTGTTGGGATCATGGCTAGCGTTGCTGCCAGGGGCAGCGAACGCCGTGCTCATGGTGATTCGGGCGCGGCAAGAGGACCGGATGCTGCGCGCTGAGCTCGGGGGCTACGAAGTGTATGCGCACCGCGTGCGGTATCGGCTGTTGCCCGGCGTGTGGTGAGTAAAGGACCGCGCGGCTACACAACCGCCCATAGACCTGGGCCACCCGTCGTGGTATCTCGAATTCCCAAACGAACAGGCCGCTAATCGCTTCGAGAAGTATCTGAAGACCGGCTCCGGCCGCGCGTTCGCCACACGACACTTCGCTTGAATCGCCGCCCATCAATCCCGAACCCAGAATGCAGATGCGCTGGCTGGGTGCTCCGTAGTCAGCGGTCGATGACAGCCATGTTCCCTGCGTTGTGGCGCTCGCCGGCGGCCGGCGTGAGGTTGTTCAGGCGTTCGATTTGCGCGGCGCTCAGCTCGATGCAGTCGGCGGCGGTATTCTCCTCGACGCGGGCGACCCGCTTAGTGCCGGGAATCGGGGCGATGTCGTCGCCCTGCGCGAGCAGCCAGGCCAGCGCGATTTGCGCCGGTGTGGCTGCCGCCTCGCGCGCAACGGCTTGGACTTCGTCGACGATGCGCAGATTGCGCTGGAAGTTCTCGCCGGTGAAACGCGGGTTGGTCTTGCGCCAGTCATCGTCGGAGAGCTGCTCGGGCGAGCGGATGTCACCGGTGAGGAAGCCGTGGCCGAGCGGCGAGTAGGGAACGAATCCGATCCCCAACTCGCGCAGCAGAGGCAGCAGTTCGGCTTCTGGATCGCGAGTCCACAGCGAGTACTCGGTCTGCAACGCGGCGACCGCGATGCACAGCGTGGGCGCGGCGGATCGTGGCGGGGCCGGCCTCGGACAACCCGATGTAGCGGACCTTGCCCTCGGCGACGAGCTCCGGCCAGAGCACCGACGGTGTCCTCGATGGGCGTTTTGCGGGTCGACGCGGTGCTGGTAGTACAGGTCGATGTGGTCCGTGCCCTAGCCGCTTGAGGGAACCTTCGACGGCGACGCGGATGTTCGCCGGGCTTGCTGTCGAGGACGCCGGGGCCGCCGCCGGCGTGCGAGACGATGCCGAATTTCGTGGCCACGACGACGTTGTCGCGGCGGTCTTTGATGGCGCGGCCGACGAGTTCCTCGTTGTTGTACGGGCCATAGATCTCGGCGGTGTCGAGGTGCGTGACGCCGAGGTCCAGCGCGCGGTGAATGGTGCGAATCGACTCGGCGTCGCTGCCGGCTCCGATGTTGTAGTAGCCCGCCATCGACATAGCACCGAGTCCGATGCGAGAGACGTCGAGTCCGCCGAGCGAAATGTGCTTCATGGTGATTTCCACTGTAGATGGATCAGCCCCAAGTCGTTTGCCAGCAACGCCGATTTCATCGAACCCGAATTCCGTGATCGTTCTCGGCGCCTCAACGAAACATCCAGCGCGCACGCGCGCCAGGACCGACGGTCAGCGTGGAATTGCCAATCAGTTCCGACCGCGCCTTTCCGACCGGCGCGTTCAAGACGAAGTCGACTCGCCGCAGGCCGATTGATTCCCGGCGCACGAACCGGAACGAAAGCGTCACGTCGGCGCCGCGCGCCTCGACGCGGCCGTCGCTTTGCGACAGGCCGAATCCGGCCGCCCGCAGCATCGGCTCCATTCGGCTGAAATCGTCTCGCGTCACCGCCGCTTCGAGCGCGGTGATGTCGCGCATCGCGTGCTGGCGATAGAGGTCATCGAGGTAGCGCTCGCGGGAGATCGCATCGTCAGGCGATTCAGCCGGTTCCTTACGAGCTTCAGGCTCGTCGAAATAAGCCGCGACGTATTCCATCGTGTAGATCGAAAGCGCCCGGTCGGCTGGATTCTCGTGCGGCCATGCCACTTCAACCAGGCGGAACCAGTTAACGTCACGGTCACCGAACCGTCGTGTGCGTACCGTCGTCGCGGCCGGCACGGCCATCTCACGCAGCCTCTTCTCGACTGCCGCGAACACACCCGGCACGTCGCCGCTTGCTGCGATCCCCACGGCACCGACCATCGTCGGCTCGGGTGCCGACAGGTCTGAAGATGCAAAGAACTCGGCGTACGTCTGGCGGCCGCGCACATACCGTCCAGTCCACGTTTCCCCGCCGTTGGCGGTCACCGTGTTGATCGAGACATTGGCGAATTCGCGCAGGAAGGCAGATGTCTTAATCGCCTCGGCAGTCGTGTCGTCGACGATGGCGTAGAAGTGATTGAGCGACGGCGTCGGGGATAGCGCCGCGACCGCGGCGCATCCGCAAAGGACGAATAGCATCAGGGCGCGCGTTGGAGCGCTCAGCATGTCGGCACCGTCATCAGCCTTACTTGAGCTTTGCCAGCAAACGCTCGAACCGAGGGTCGCCACGCAACGTGTCGTAGTCCGGATCGTGCTCGATCCAATCCCGCTTGCCGCGGCCGTGTTCGAACACACGCTCCAGCAGCACGAGGGCCTGCTCTCGTAGTCCCGCTCGGATGCGCACGCAGGCGGCGCAGACCAGCGCGCTGGTGTCATCGGGATTCAACTCGAGGGCCCTTTGCGACCACTCCATCGCCCGAACGTGCTGCCCGTCCGCGAAAAGCCCAATCGAGCCGATCGACAGCGCACGGACGTCCCCCGGATTCAGCGCCAGCATGCGCTCCGCGCGGCGCACACCCTCCCGCGAGGCGGCACGCCCCTCGTCCACTCGACCGAGCATCTGCAGCGACTGTCCCATGAGGATCGGGCTCTGGCAATCCTCCAGACGAACCTCGCTCGCCTGGCGAAAGAGCTCGGCCGAGCGCCCGACTTCGCCGGCCGCGAACGCCGTGCGCGCGAAGTAGTAGTAGCTGTCGAAGAATTGCGGGTTGCGGGCGATCGCGTCTTCGAACGCCCTCGCAGCCTCGGCATAGCGACGCGACAACGCAAGCGCACAGCCTCGAGCCATGTGCGCCTCGGCAAGGTCCGGCGCCTCCTCGAGGGCGCGGCGACTCGCGTCTTCGGCCCCTGTGAGATCAGCGTCGTTCGCCCCGAACCACTCATACAAGGTGGCGTGGACGGTGGCCAGACCGGCGAACGCAGGGCCGTAATGGGGATCGCATTCGATGGCCTGCCGGAACAGCTCGACGCTTCGCGCCAGGCTCGTTTGCGTCATCTGAACCAGATGTTGCCGCCCGCGCAGGTAATACTCGTAGGCAACGGCGCTCGTCTGCGGCCTTACCAGCCGCTGCCGCTCCGCCCCGTTGATCAGACCGCCGCCGACGCGCCGCGCGACGTGCTGGGCGATTTCGTCCTGCATCGCGAACACGTCCGCCATCGTGCGATCGAATCGCTCGGACCAGTGCTGATGGCCAGACGCGACGTCCACCAATTGAACGGTGACTCGAAGGTGGTGGTCTGCCTTCCGGACGCTGCCGTCGAGCAGAGCCGTGATGCCGAGGTGTCGCGCGATTTCGCGTACGTCGCCGCCAGTCTGGCGGAAGTGAAATGACGCCGCCCGCGCCGTCACGCGCAGGCCGGCGATCTGCGACAGCGACGTCATCAGTTCCTCGGCGATGCCCTCGCAGAAGTAACCCTGATCGCGCGCCGGGCTCATGTCGACGAAGGGCAGAACGGCGATCGAAGTAATGGGCGGCGGCGGCAGAGGCGCGTCAGCGGTGCCCTCCGCAGGGATGGGCGTCAGCGCGGCCACGAATCCATAGCCGCGCCGGTACCGCGTCTCGATGAACCGCGGCCGCCTGGGATCATCCTTCAGCGCTCGACGCAGCTCCTGCACGCACGAAATCAGCGCATCGTCGCTGACGGCGACGCCGTTCCAGACCGTGGCGAAGAGGCTTTCTTTCGAGACGGGCGCGCCGGCGTGCGTCACCAGCTCTTTGAGCACCTCCGCCGCCTTCGGCGTGAGCCGGACCTCGCCGTCGCCCGACCACAACCGTCCGGTCGCGATGTCGAATCTGAATGTTCCGCCAAAGCGGACGCTCTGATCCATGGCCGCTGCTGCGCACCGATTCGAGACGATCTCGGAAAGAACCCGGCAAAGTCCCGGAGTCCTCCCGGGACTTGCGAGGGGCGCGTGCCGTAACTTGTGACACATCGGACGGAGCGAAGGCAACACCGAATCGCAGGAGGTTGACATCATGATCCGTGGAACAAGCGCACACGCAGTCGCAGCTTCCGTGATCGCCATCGTCGTCGCGGGCGGCTGGTCGGCGCGCCCGTTGGCGCATGACGATCACTCGCAGGGCACCGCAGCGAACGACCATCCGCACGGGGCGCTCGTACAGGCCGTTCGGGAGGCCACCGAGGCCTTCAAGGATCCGGCCTACGCGCAGGCCGTCGGCTACACGCCGCTCTTCGGCTGCGTGAGCGGACCGGACCGCGGCGCCATGGGTCAGCACTTCGTCAACTTCTCCCTCGTGGCCGACGGCCAGCTCGACGCCGCGCATCCCGAGCTCGTGATCTACGAGTCGCTGCCCAGCGGACACCTGAAGCTCACTGGCGCCGAATTCCTCGTGCTCAAGGACCAATGGGACGCCGCGCATGCGGCGCCGCCGCAGCTGATGGGGCAGCTGTTCCACCTCAACGAAGCGCCGAACCGATATCGTCTGCCCGCGTTCTACTCGCTGCACGTGTGGGCGTGGAAGGAGAACCCGTTCGGCGCTTTCGTGAACTGGCATCCGCACGTGTCGTGCGAGGCGTTCGGCGGGGACACCATGCCCATGCCGCCCCCGGATCCGGGCGAGGACCAATGATCGCGTGAGCCCGGACACCAACGAAGAGGAGAGATGCGATGGCGAGCGTTCAGGAATGGCTGTCAACGGCGAACGCGGTTGTCCCGCGGCTCGCGCCGCACGAACTCAAGGACTTGCTGTCACGGCCGGACGTCGTGCTGGTCGACGTGCGTGACGCACCCGAGGTGCAGCGGTCGGGAAAGCTCCGGGGCGCGCGCAACATCTCGCGCGGCATGCTCGAATTCCGCGCCGACGCCGCCACGCCGTACTACGACTCGGCACTGCGGAAGGATATGACGGTGGTCGTGTACTGCGCGTCGGGCGGGCGTTCCGCACTCGCCGCGAAGACCTTGCTGGATTTGGGCTACGCGTCGGTGTACAACGCAGGCGGATTCCAGGAATTGGCGTCGGCGGGCATCGAGACGGAGCCCGCATAGCCGATTCCGCCTTCGAATCGGCTGGCGCTCGTGCTGATCTCCGGCGAGCCGCCTTCGAAATGGTAAGTTATGCGGCGCGGAAATCACGCGGGCCTTGCGATCCGTTCTGTTCAGCTGCAGCGACGCCACTAGACCCTCGCTATGACTCAGACGTCCCGTGCCTGGCACCACGACCTGCTGCCGCTTCTCGAAGAAGATACGTACGGCTTCTGGACGGATTTTGCACGGCGCCCGGGCGGCGAGGCGGGCGTCGACGGCCGCGCCGTCTGGTGGCGCTCGGGCGTGCCGTTTGTGACGTACAACGGCATTGCCGGCGTACCGGCCGATATCGTCACGACATTGGCGCGCGTCCGCAGTTGGGGTCTGCCGACACGGTGGACGCTGAGCAGCGCGAGCACGCCCGCGGGATACGAAGCGACGCTCGACGCACACGGACTGACGCTCTACGACGAATGGCCTGGGATGGTCGCACGCATCAACGACCTGCGCGATCCGGAGATGGGAGCGGCGACCATCGAAGTGGTGCAAACCGCAGCCGGAAGTCACGAGTGGAGCGACGTCTTGTGCGACGCGTTCGGCGTGCCGGGAGAGACCGCTGGATTCATCCGCACGGCGCATAGCTGGCCGCACATGCACCAGGCCGGCCTTGAGTATCTGCTGCTGCGCATTGGGGGAGAGGCCGTGGCGACCGGCCTGCTACGCTCAGCGGCCGGGGCCGCCGGCATCTACGGCATCACGGTGCGCCGCCGGTTCCAGCGGCGTGGGCTGGGCACCCTGGCCACGCTGGTGACGGCCCGCGAGGGTGCGCGCCGCGGCGCCGCGATCGCGATCCTTCAGGCTACACAGGAGGGTTTTCCACTCTACAAGCAACTGGGCTTCCAGGCGATTACCTCGTTCCGATCGTGGCGCTTGTGAAGCGGGAGGCCCGTGGGGTCTGGCGAGCTTTATGAACGTACGGCTACCGCGAGGCTCGCCGGAACACGCGCGGGCTGACGCCGAATTCCCCGCGGAACGCCCGGTTGAAGTTGGAGACGTCGCCGAAGCCGGAGTCGAGCGCGACGTCGAGCACCTTCTCCGTTCCGGCTGCCAGCCGCCAGGCGGCTTCGCGCAGGCGGGCGCGCAATACGTATTGATGCGGCGTGATGCCGGTCAGGCTCCTGAAGGTGCGCAGGAAGTGGTACGGGCTGAGACCGGCGTCGCGCGCCAAGTGTCCAAGGCCGAGAGCCGTGCCGGGATCGTTATCGATCGCCCGGACCGCCCGCGTCACACGGGCCTCGGAGTTCAGCGGCCATCGGTTCTGGCGGGACGACACACCGGCCGCAAGTTTCACGGCACGCCCAGCCAGGGTTACCGCGAGCTCCTCCCACGGCACGCCGGCCCCGCCGGTGACCCCCGCGCCCGCGCGCGCGGCAAGCGGCGATAACAGGCGCGACGGCGGCAGGCGGGGCGCCCGGAAGCGCGCGTCGCTCCCGCGCGCTCCCGCATCGGCCGCCAGCCGTTCAAAATAATCGGGCCGGTACCAGAACGACACGCATCGATCGCCCTCGCCGTGCTGATGCCCACACTCAAAGCACTCGCCGTGGTTGCCGAGCATCAGAGAACCGGGCGTCATCAGCTCCCGGCCGGCTGCGGTCCGGTACTGAAAACTGCCCGCCAGGACGATCGCGACCGTATAACGAGGATGCCGTTCTTCGAAGGCGTGATCGCTCGGGCCGCTGGTGCAGACGACGTCAGCCACGGTCCAGCCTTCGCCGCGCGCGATGACACGGGGCGACGTGCGACCAGGTGTCCCGTCCTCCCGGCGGCGGGCCAGCGCGTGCTCGAGGTCGACCGCAATTTCTGCCAAGAACTGCTCTCCGTCTGCGTTCTATAACAGTTTTACACGGTTGGCACAGGCGCTACGGCGCATGCACTCATTTCCAAGGAGACTCGCCATGGCAGTGTTCTACATCGGCAGCTACGACATCGTCGATCCGGATGAGTTTCAGAAGTACCCGCCCGTTGTGATGGCGCTCCTGCCCAAATACGGCGGCGAGGTCCTGGCGTCGGACACCGCAGCCGTTCTCGTGGAAGGCACGGTGCGTACGATGAACGCCGTCATCCGATTCCCCTCGAAGGAAGCCGCGCTCGGGCTCTACAACGATCCTGCCTATCAGGACGCCAAACGAGTCCGGCAGGCGTCGACGACGAACATCAGCATGGTTCTCGTCGATGAGTTTGGCGCGAAGAAGGGCTAAGCCTCAGCCCCGCCGGGCTGCCTCGATCGTGGCGACGTCGATCTTCTTCATCGGCATCATCGCCTGGAACGCGCGCTTGGCCTCACCGCCGCCAGCCGCAAGCGCCTCGGTGAGGACGCGCGGGGTGATCTGCCAGGAGAGGCCCCAGCGGTCCTTGCACCACCCGCACGCGCTCTCCTTGCCGCCGTTGCCGACGATGGCGTTCCAGTAGCGGTCCGTCTCTTCCTGAGTGTCCGTCGCGATCTGGAAGGAAAAGGCCTCGTTGTGCTTGAACTGCGGGCCGCCGTTGAGGCCGAGGCAGGGAATACCCAGAACGGTGAAGTCCACCGTCAGCACATCGCCCTCTTTGCCGCTCGGATAGTCAGCGGGCGCCTTATGTACAGCAGTCACCTTACTATCCGGAAAGGTGGCGGCGTAAAAGCGCGCCGCCTCATGCGCGTCCTTATCGAACCAGAGGCAAATCGTGTTTTTTGGCTGCATGGTCGTGTGCTCCCTGAACCCACCTCCGCATTGCCGCGGTGGCTTCGGCGAGTGTATGCAAACTGTGAAGCAAGTCCAGCCTCCTACCCAAGCTCATCGATGCAGTGCTGTACGATGGGCACGTGCTCGACCTGCTCAACGACATCGGCAAGGAGATGGTCATGGCAGACACTAAGGAGTGGATCGGCGCACGCCTGTCCAGGCTAATCAGGGAAACGGTGCGATGAGCGAGATGGAGCGAACAGCTGCGCTCGGTCCCATCGCGGTGCGGACGGGAATGGCCGACGGCGTGAAGCTGCAGTACCTCACGGCCGGCATTGGCCCGGCAGTTGTCCTGCTGCACGGCTATGCCGAGACCTCCCACATGTGGCGTCCGTTGATTCCCGCGCTCGCGAAACGCTTCACGGTGATTGCCCCGGACCTGCCGGGCATCGGCGAATCCGACATTCCTTCCGATGGTCTCGATATGGCACGGGCGGCGGCGCGTATCCATGCGCTCGTCAGAGAACTGGGAGTCGAGCAGGCCGTCGTGGTCGGCCACGACATCGGGCTGATGGTCGCCTACGCGTACGCGGCGCAGTTCCCGTCCGAGACCGGCAAGCTCGTATTGATGGACGCGTTCCTGCCAGGGGTTGGCGAATGGGAGACCATCTACAACAACCCCGCGATCTGGCATTTCCGGTTCAACGGGCCGACGCCCGAAGCACTGGTCGAGGGACGCGAGCGGATCTACTTCGATCATTTCTGGAACGACTTCGCCGCGGACAAGACGAAATCCATTCCGGAGGCCGACCGCGAGGCGTACGTGACCGCGTACGCGCGTCCTGGACGGATGCGAGCCGGATGGGCGTACTTCGTCTCATTTCAGCAAGCGGCGAAGGACTTCGCTCGGCTCTCTCAAACGAAGCTGAGCATGCCCGTTCTGTCGATCGGCGGAGAGAAGGCCAATGGCGAGGCGCTGGGAAAACAAATCAAGCTGGTGGCGTCCAACACCACGGCCGTCGTGCTGGCCAATACCGGTCACTGGCTCATGGAGGAGAACCGGCACGAGACGACCGATGCGTTGATGCGATTCCTCGACGCAGACGTCAGTCCGTGAGCAGCAGTCTGAGCAGCTCTTTCGCGGCGCGTTTTCCCTCCGACGCCCCACCCTCCATGAATCCCTGGAAGTCCACGGACGTGTGCTCACCGCAGAACAGCACTCCGCCCTGACGCACCCGCTCGTACCCGCCGAAGCTCGTATATTGCCCCGTCCGGTAGAAGGAGTACCGAGGCGCCGAAGAAGGGGCTCTTGTGAGGAAGCGACTGCGTCGCCTTCCCATTCCAGGACAGTCCGGGATATACCGCCGCAATCTGAGATTGCGCAATGGCGGCATCGGTTCGAACGCCTCCATTGTTCGCCATGGCGAACGCCGTGCCGGTGACGGCGGCGTCGGTGGTCGATCCGCCCGAGTAGAAGACCAGGATTCCGGGTGTGCCGGCTTGCGCGCGGGTCGCCTCCCATGTCACCTGGTAGCCTGTGTCGGCATAGCTCGAGCCGTTGGACACGCCCGGCCACTGGCCCTTTCCAAGCCAGCCGCGCTCCGCGTACTGAAGGTGCAGCTTGCCGTTGTGGCCGCGTCCCTGTTCGGCAATGGCTTGATGCTTCAGCGAGTCGAATCCTGCGCGCGAGATGTCCAGTTCGTTCAGCACGGCGAACGGCAGCGCGAGGACCACGAAATCCGCTGTCACTTCGGTGACGCCGCCGGCCCGCTCGAATGCGACCTTGTATCGACCGTTCGTGGTTTCCGCGACCCTCGTCAGGCGGTGTCCCATCCGGACGGCATCGGCCCCCAGGAAACGCGCGATCGCTTCGGGCAACTGCTGATTGCCGCCGCGGATGTGGAATTTCTCGTCTGACTCGCCATAGATCGCCAGAGAGCTGGCGTTGGGTTGAAAGCCGAGCAGGAAGATCAGGTTGAGCGCTGACTGGTCGGTCGAGTCGGCGCCGTATTCAATGGCATAGGCCACGTCGAGGAGCGCTCCGAGCGGTGAGCGATGCCCTCCGGGGATCCGGCGCTCGATGTACTCGTAGACGCTCATGCGATCCAGCGCTCGACCCGCCGCCGTGTTGGAGTCGAATGTCGTGGGAAACCCGGCAGCCTCCGCGTCGTGCGGCAATGATGCCCGCCACGGCTCCGAAATCCCGATCGGCCTGGTTTTTCGGGTAGTACCGTCCCGAGAAGTAGTAGATGTCGTCGGACCGCGGCGGCTGCACGCCGAGCAGGTTGTCCAGGCCTAAATCGAAGCGCTTGGCCAGCTTCCTGACGGTCGTATGGCTCGTGTCGATGAGCTCGCCGCACCACTCGGTCACCTGATTCGCCGCCCAGTAGCTGTTGTTCGAAAACATTCGGCCGCCGATCCGGCCTGACGCTTGGTACACCGTGCTCCGGATCCCGGCATCGGCAAGCTCCAGCGCGCAATTCAGTCCGGCGATGCCTCCGCCGACGATCACGACGGTCGGAGCACGTGCCGCCAGCGAGAATCGTGGAACGGCCATCGCCGCGGCCGTGGCGCCGGCGGTTGTTAGAAACGTCCGTCGAGAGACGCCGCGCCGCCGGGCCAGTTCGGCACGCATGGCCCGGACCTCGCGAAGTGCCCCGACCGATACGCCGCGCGCGTTTGCGATTTGAACGTCGCGGAAGAACGAACGAAGCGCGCCGAGCAACGGAGTCTTGGTGCGCATGTGGCCTCCGCCACCGCAAGAGTCAGTCGACCTTCACGCGCCGCCGGAACTGCTGGTTCTCGTTGCAGATGAACTCGATGAGCTCGTCGCCCACCATCAGCTGCTGATTGATGCGCACGGTGAACGGCTTCGTATACGCCTTGGCATCTTCGATCGTGAGATCGATTTCCAGCTTCCCGAACGTCGGACGGCGGAAGCGCTCGGTAAATTTCACCTGATCGCTGTGAGGGCTGCCGTTCACGTCCAGCCACCCATCGAACTGCCCCTGCTCGGCGCCCCTGACGTTGTTCGTTTCCACGACGAGGGTGTCGCCTTCCCAGTGCCCTGCGGAGTAGCCGTACCACCAGGGTTGAGGTTCGCCGAGCGGCGGCAGCTTCCGTCCATCCGTGTGGATGAATCGCAGGCCGTAGTTGGACTCCCATGCGATGACGAGGAGTTTTGGTGTCTGGACGATTTGTCGCGGGTCCGGGTGCGTGTGGAGCGGGTGAATGCCCAGGGGCAGGCAGTTCGCGTCCGGGTTATTGACGCTGTTCGTGGCCATGCGCTGCTTCTTGATCTCCGCCGCCCACGGCGTCAGCGGCAGACCGTCCTTGATGTTTGTCCCGATGTCCCAGAACGCCGCAACCGGCGGAGAGTTGGGGTCGGGCGCCGGTTGTTTTTCGGCCTCGGGGACGTTGGGCGGCGGAGTGCCCGCGGCCGCCTCGTCCTGCCGCCTGACCGCCGCCGTCAAAGAGCCCGGCAAGCACGGCCGGTATGGGATCCCGATCGGTTCGTCGCCAGGTGCCGGAAAGGTCGGGCTTCCCGTCGGCCCCTCGAGGCGGCGGCGCGTCGAGCCGCGGTTTTCCCTGCGCGTCCCGCGGGACGTCGGTTGCTGGCTGCTTGGGCCACTGCGCCGAAACGGACACTGAACACGCCACGGCAATGGCGAGCGTTTTCAGAAACTTCTGCATATGCACCTCAGGACTCGATGACAATCGTGGACCTTACTTCGAGTCGTGGTCGGCTCGCCAGTGGTTTCGTTGCCGTAAGGCGGGTATCCTTCTGCCGGGGAGACGGCCATGACGAACATGAACAAGACAGCCATCGTTTCTGCAGCCGCCGCGCTGCTCCTGCTTGCCGGCGCGGGCCTGGCGCAGCCGCCCGGCATTACGCGCGAGATGATCGAGAGGGCGTTGCCCGTCGAAGGCGCGCCGCTGGCGGTCGCGGGACCATACGCGATCACGTCTGAAAAGGCGTTCGGCTCGCCGGGTCTTCTCGTGTTCCGCCCGACCAGTCTCGAGGCGTTCCCGAAGAAGGACGCATTACCGGTCATGGTCTGGGGCAATGGCGGCTGCGCGATCGACACCTCTCGCTACTCGGGCTTCCTGACGACGATCGCGTCGCACGGCTTCCTCGTTCTGGGAACAGCCGTTCAGGAAGGCGCGACGCGGCGGCAGGCGACCGCCGACGACCTTAAAGCCGCTGTCGACTGGGCGGAGAAGGAAAACACGCGCGACGGCTCGCCGCTGAAGGGCAAGGTCGCGACGGACAAGATCGCCGTCATGGGACAGTCGTGCGGCGGGTTCCTCTCGGTCGCCCTTGGCGCCGATCCGCGCGTCAAGACAATCGGCGTCTTCAATTCGGGCGTTCAGCCTGCGACCCCCGGCGCGCCGCCGTCGCCGTTCCCGACGACGGATGCGCTTCCGAAGCTGCACGGGCCGGTACTCCTCATCAACGGCCACGAGCCCGACTTCATGATGGCCCAGTCGAAGGCCACGTTCGATGCGATCGACAACGTGCCGGCGTTCTACGGCGCGCGCCACAACGCCGGGCACACCGCGACGGTCTTCCACCCGGGAGGCGGCGAGTACGCCAACGTCGCGTCGAACTGGCTGATGTGGACGTTCAAGAACGACAAGAAGGCCGGCGCGATGTTCGTCGGGAAGAACTGCGGCCTGTGCACGAATGCCAATTGGGACGTGCAATCAAAAGGCATCAAGTAACGAATGAATCGCTCCGGTTGAATCGCTCCGCCTGCGACTACGGCAGGAATCGCACGCGGCCGCTGTCGAGCTCGTAAACAGCGCCCACGAGCTTCATGGTGCCTTCGGCCATGCGGGCCTTCGCTTCAGGCGTGTCGAGGAGCTGATGCATCGACCAGCGCACGTTGGCCTCGACAGCCGCGCGCGCTTCCTCGTCTGGAGCCAATCCGGGCGGCAGATCGCGCAGGCCGGGAAGAATGTTGTCGAGCAGCAGCGCAATGCGAGTCTGTTCGCGGGGACCGGTCCTGGCGGCAAGTGCGGCGTTGACGGCGCCGCAGCCCTCGTGCCCGAGCACCACGAACAACGGCGTGCGGAGATGCACGCCGGCATACTGCAGCGTCCCGAATATCTCGGGCGAGATGACGTTGCCCGCCACCCGGGTGATGAACAGTTCGCCGAAGCCGGCGTCGAAGATCAATTCGGGCGGCACGCGGGAATCGCTGCACCCGAGGACGGTCGCGTACGGGCGCTGACCCTTGGCGAGCTCGGCCAGGATCTCTTTCTGAATGGTCGGAAAGCGCGCCTCGCCCCGGACGAAACGCTCGTTGCCATCGACGAGGCGGGCGAGTGCTTCGTCGGCGGTGTAGGAAGGCGGGATGGGTGCGCTCATGGGAGCGCACAGTGTACAGTTCGATCGACTACAGCCGCGACGCAGCCGTCTTCAGCAGTCCAACGACCTCACCCTTCATCTCGCCGGCATAAACGCCATCGAGCTGCACCTGCAGGATGCGGCCCTTGACGAGCGCCGTCGCGTTCGCGAAGACAGCGGATTCCGGCTTGAAGACGGCGGCCTCGCCAATTTCCGAAACGACCGCATCCTGCGTCCCGGTTTTCACTGACTCCAGGAGCCGCTGCTTGATCTGCTCCGGAGTCAGGCCCGGAAAAACGCGCGCCGCGTCGGTGACGATGACGTCCAGTCTGAAGCGGTCGACGCCCATGCCCCACGTATATCGACAGGCTGTATAACCGAGCTCCGGGAACGACTCCGCGACACCGGCGGCGACGCTCGTCTTCTCGTCGTGCGGGTGAATGTCGTCGCTCATGAGCAGCGTGCAGGCGTTAAGCGCCTGGGCCGAGACGATGCCGCCGGCGCGACCGGGGCTGGACGCTCCGCTGACAACCAACGCCAACCCCAGACCGAACGCGACGACGAACCGGTAGCCGGGCCGAGACCGACGAGAGAGGGGTGCACTGTTCATTGGCGTCATCATAGCGAAATCGGGCCGCGCCCGCGTCGTCGCGCGAGCGCGGCCCCTGGGAACCGAACAGAGTCTAGTTGACGGCGTAGCGGCGGCGGACGGTCAGCGCGAGCCCCATCGCAAGCGACAGGAGACTGGCGAGCGCGACCAACGGCCACGAGCTCGCCGTCTTCGGCAGCGTTTTCGCGGCAGGCGCCGCCCCGTCGACGACTTGCGCGCTTGATGCCCGGGGCGCTTCGCGGCGGCCGCGGGTGCCGGGGCAGCCGCGGGTGCCGCGCTGCGCGTGGATGCAGACGAGCCCGACGATGCAGACGAACCAGACGATGCCGCTCGGGCCGCCGCCGGCGCGGCGGCGAGGGTCGCGTTCACTTCCTTGTCGGTCATGACCTTCGGCGGCAACGACGTGATGATCGTCGCGCTCAGCCGATCGCCTTCGCGCAGTTCCGCCACTTCCACGAACTTGCCGTCGCGGACGATTTTTACTCCGCGCTTGTCCACGTCGGATTGCGAGAAGCTCTTGACGCCCTCGGCGGTCCGCACGATGATGCCCGCGCTGGATTTCACCACGACCGTGCCGTTCTTGATCTCTGTCACCGTCACCGGCACGAGCGTTGTCCGCGTCGTAATGGTGGCCGTACCCTTCATGCCCACCTTCAGCTGGTGCACGGACAGCTGTTGTCCGTTGACGGTGAAGCGGAAGTCATCGGGGACGTTCAGCTCCTTCGTCCCTTCCGGGAGCCTGACGTCGAGATCGTTCCCGTTAACTGCGAGCACCTCGAAGTTCTTCGTCTCCGACGAAGTCGTTGTCTGCGCCGGCGCCGCGACGGCTGTCAACCATACCGCTGCCGCGGCCAGGACCACGCCGCTCATTGAACGTGACATACACACTCTCCATTTCTGACGGTCTGCGCGACCATTTACGAAACCTGACCAAGCCCGAACACCGTGACAAGCCGCCTGCTTCCGCACAGGGCACATGAGATGCGTTCATTTGGAGGCGGCGAGGACGCCGCTTTGCCGCCCGCGAGCACGGCACGGACGATGAACCGCTGCGGAGCGGAGCCGACGTAGTAGAAAGGGAAACAGGTGACGAGCGTGAGCGCCCGCGTGGACGTCGGATTCAGCACCGAGACATCCTCGGGCTTGACCACCCACGTTCGCTCGACGCGATACGAGTCCTTCCCCTGGAACGTGTCGAGCTCGATCGTGTCGCCCGGGGCGATGTCCTTCAGTCCCCGGAAGAATCCGTCGCGGTGTCCCGCGATGCCCAGGTTTCCGTCGGTTCCCGGCTTCGCCGTGCCTTCAATGTGACCCACGGCACGGTCAAGCGTGCGGTCGTCCGTGCCGGGCAGCACAGGCACCTCGAGTCGAATCTTCGGGATGCGGAGCACCGCCAGCGGAGCGGGTGCGGGATCGCTCAGTGCCTTGTGCCAGGCGCTGACGCGATTCGGGGACCAGAGGGACTGATCCGGCGTGCCGGATTGCGGCGCGGCTGCCTTGAGAACCGCGAAACGATTCAAATCGTGCCGCGTCGAGGAGGCAACGGCGACGTGGAACGCCCCGTATGCCATCAGGCCGAGAAGGCCCAACGTCCAGCCCGTGTACTCGATAAACAGCAGAAGCCGGCGACGCGTTACGTTCATAGCTTGGTGGCCGCCGGACGCACCCTCGCCCGAAGGCCGGCGACCCGTGCGGGTTCAGGTCGGTTCGTAGAGCGCCACAAGGCAAGCGGCGTACCGCGGGCGCCCGAAGCGCCACCCCGGGATTTATTAGGATTTCCACAAATTCTGCCGTCCTGCTGTGGGGTCCGAGCAGGCCGTTCATCCGACCTGACAGAGGGGGTCCGATATTCCGGAGGCGGCTGAGGAATAATCTCGGGGTGCTTCAACCCGTGTTCGATCCGATCACCGCGTACGTGGTCGCCGTGATCTTTGTGGCCACCCTGATCCGCTCGACGCTCGGATTCGGCGAGGCGCTCGTCGCCGTGCCGTTGCTCGCGCTTCGCACACCCGTGGCCGTCGCGGCACCCCTCGCGGTACTCGTGTCGATCGTCGTGGCCGGTGTCGTCGTTCTCCAGGACTGGCGCCGCATCGAGTTCGGCAGTGCGGGCGGGCTGATCCTCGCGTCCCTTTTCGGCATTCCGCTGGGCGTGCTCCTGCTGGCCAGAACGAACGATCACGTCGTCAAGCTGATCCTCGCCCTGGTGATCGCGGCCTTTTCGATCTATTCGCTCACCGTCGGCCATCTCCGGCGTCTGCACCAGGACCATGCCGGATGGCTCGTGGCGTGCGGGTTTCTTGCGGGCATCCTCGGCGGGGCGTACGGCATGAATGGCCCGCCCGTCGCCGTGTATGGCGCGCTTCGACGCTGGTCGCCCCAGCAATTCCGTGCGACGCTGCAGGGCTATTTCCTGCCCGTCAGCCTCGCGGGCCTGGCCGGCTATTTTTTCATCGGGCTCTGGGACGCCGCCATCACCCGCTATTTTCTGTGGTCCCTTCCGGGGGTGGCCATCGCCACGCTGCTCGGCCGGGGCATCAACCGCCGGATGAAAGGCGACAGGTTCATCCGATTCGTCTATGGCGGGTTGCTGGTGATCGCGGCGGTGCTGCTCGCGCAGGCGATGAATACGTGAGGATCGGTCCTCGATGGACGTTCGTCACGGAGTCGAGCATGATATGCGCGTTCCGTTGTGGCATTGCCGTACAGGAGGAGTAGCCGTGGTGAAAAAACTGACAGCCGTTGCAATCTGTCTAGCGTCGTTCAGTGGGAACGCGATGGCGCAGGACGCCAAAACCGTCATCGCCAACGCGCAGAAGGCGCTTGGGCGATCCCAAGTCCATTACGTATTCGGGGTCGGCGAAGGACGTGGCGTTCCAGCAGTGCGGCGCGAATTCCACCGCGATGGCCTGCCAGGGGACGCACGATCCGATGCGGCCGATCAACAACTACGTCCGGGTCATCGACCTCACGGCGCCCGCGTCGCGTCAGACAGGCGCGACGAACAACATCGGGCCCGGCGGCTCGACGGCGCTCACGCCTGGCACGATGTTCCAGCAGGTGACGCCGCAGCAGGCGGACGTCTCTCAACCGTGGAACAACTCGCTGGAGTTCTACATCACGCCCTGGGGTTTCCTGAAAGGCGCGGCCGAGCACAACGCCACCGTGCACCGCGGCAAGGCCGACGGCAAGAACTACACCGTCCTCACCTGGAGTCCCGTGGTGAAGGCGCCCTCCGGCAAGCTCTACATCGTCAACGGCTACGTCAGCGATAAGAACACCGTCGATCGCGTCGAGACGTGGCTGGGCGAGAACATCATGGGCGACATGCAGATTGTCGCGACCTACACGGGCTGGAAGGACTTCGGCGGCGGCGCCATGGCGCCTTCGAAGATCGTGCAGACGCGCGGCGGGTGGCCGTTCTTCGACGTCGACGTGACCGCGGCCAAAGCGAATCCCCCGGATGTCGCGACGCTGGTTCCCGCGCCGCCACCGGCTGCCGGCCGTGGCGGGGCCGGCGGAGGCGCTCCAGGCGGTGCGCCTCCCGCGCTCACCGTCACGACCGAGAAGCTGGGCGACGGTCTCTACCGGCTCACCACCGGCGCCGGCAGCTACGACTCGCTGATCGTGGAGTTCAAGAATTACGTCATGATGCTCGAGGCCGGCCAGTCCGAAGCCCGTGGGCTCGCGTACGTGGCCGAAACGAAGAAGCTGTTCCCCAACAAGCCGATCCGGTACGTGATGAACACACATCCGCACTCCGATCACACCGGCGGGCTGCCGGTGCTCGTCGCCGAAGGCGCGACCATCATCACGCAGAAGAACAACGAAGCGTTCCTGGGGAAGGCGCTCAACACGCCGAGAACGCTCCTGACCGACACGCTCGCGAAGAACCCGAAGAAGGCCAAGATCGAAGCCGTGGCCGAGAAGAAGGTCTATTCAGATGGCTCGCGAACCGTGGAGATCTACCACGTGTCCCCGGTTCCGCATACGAACGGGATGCTGATCGCGTTCATCCCGAAGGAGAAGGTGCTGCTCCAGGGCGACTTCACCATCAATCCGGGCCAGCCCGCCAACGATCACGTCAAGGCGCTGGCGCCGATTCTCGAGAAGCTCAACCTGGACTTCGAGCGTTACATCCCCGTGCACGCCGCGGCCGCACCGCAGACCAAAGCGGACTTCTTCAAGACGGTCGGGAAGTAGCCGGCTTCTCTTGTTGAAATGACGGCGGCCATCGCGGCCGCCGTCATTTCACCCCGACATGCTCACACGCACTATCCGAGCAGCGAAGGGCGCCGCCTGCCGTGATGCGTGGCCTGTTCGAAGGCGTAGGCCAGCTGCAGGACGCTCCATTCGTCCCGATGGCGGCCGACAATCTGCAAGCCGACGGGGAGGCCTGTCGCGGAGAAACCGGCCGGCACCGACATCGCGGGGTTCGACATCATCGTCACGTACCAGCACGATCGCATCCAGTCGACGTACGTCGTCATCGGCGTGCCCGCAATCGCGGTCGGATACGGTGTGTTCACGTCGAACGGTTCGACCTGCGTCACCGGCAGGATGAAGTACGCGTAACGCTCGAAGAACTGGCGGCTCTGGTCGAACATCCTTGTCTGGCGCGCAAGCGCGCGGCCGACATCCGCCGCGGTGGCCCGCTCGGCCTGCGCGACTTCGAACTTGATCGTGTCCTTCACCCATTCCGGCCGCTCGCGGATGAGCGCGGCATACTGCGGATGATTGGCGGAATAGCGAAGCAGCGGAAACGCTTCGTCGACGCCTGCGAAATCCGGCTCCGCTTCCTCCACGACGCACCCCAGATCCTCGAAGACCTTCCGGGTGCCGTCAACGACGCGGCGGATTTCGGGCTCGAACGGGATGCCGCCGAGGCCGCGCCACCAGGCAATCCGGACGCCTTTGAAATCCTTTCCGAGCGGCGACCGGAACCGTGCAGGATCTTCGTTAATCGAGAGAGGGCTCCGAGGATCCGCTCCCGCGATGGCGCTGAGGAACAGCGCCACATCCGCGACGGTTCGTGCGATGGGTCCGCTCACCGACAGCGGCGACCACGAGGTGGACTCGCTGGGGACCCGGCCCGGCGCCGGCCGCAATCCGACCACGTTGCAGAACGCGGGGGGATTGCGAAGCGAGCCGCCGGTGTCGCTGCCGTCGGCAATCGGCAGCATCCGCGCGGCTACGGCCGTTGCCGCGCCGCCGCTGCTGCCGCCGCATGTCTTCGTCAGATCGTACGGGTTCCGCGTCGCGCCGAACACGGTATTGAACGTCTGGGAACCGGCGCCGAACTCCGGCGTGTTGGTCTTGCCGACGGTGATGGCGCCCGCCGTGTGCATCCTCGTCACGATGAGCGCGTCGCGCGACGGCACGTTGTCGCGGTAGAAGGGCGACCCGCGCGTCGTTCGAATGCCCGCCGTGTCCACGAGATCCTTGTGCGCCACCGGCAGGCCGTGCAGCACGCCGACCGGGCTGCGCCGCATGATGGCTTCGTCGGCCCTGGCGGCGCCCGCCATCGCCTGTTCGGCGACCAGCGTGACGATGGCGTTGACTTTCGGGTTGATGCGTTCGATCTGGGCGAGATGCGCGCTCATGACCTCGCGCGCCGACACCTGCTTGCGCGCGAGCCGCGCCGCCAGGTCGACGGCGCTCATCTCGCACAGCTCGCGTTCCGTCCCTTGCGGCGGCGCCTGCGCGGAGATCCCGGTCGCGCCGAGCGAATTGCAGGCCGCGTACGCGGCTCCGGCGGCCACCGTGGCACTGAAACGCCGGCGGCTGATCAACGGGTGGGCATGGTCGTCAACCAGCTCTGACGGATCGCGGTCGCTCGACATGACGTCGCTCCATTTCGGGGTGACGAGGAAACCGGCTTCATTGTAGCGGTGATGGCTTGACCTCGGGCCGAGTGTGGTCGCCCGGCCTCGAGGAGTTTGTCGGACAACTTCCGGTCGTCCGACAAGCGCCAACGCATCAGCGCCGGGACGTGCGCGAGCGCGGCCGGGCCCGTGTGCGACCGGACCGGCGCGGCGCTACCGGACGACGTGCCGCCGACAGCTGCGCGACCATCGATGCGAACAGATCGAGGGCGCGGGTGGTCGCCTTGCGATTGCCCGTCGCCACGAGGTCGAGCAGGAGTCCCCTGATCACGGCGAGGCCGAGCCGGGCCATCGCACGTCCGTCCTCGTCCGCACCCACGTCGGCGCGTGCCGATACCGCGGCGAGGGTCTGGTCGACCAGCGCGGGCACCAGTCGATCGAAGGGCGGTTCGCCCTGGGCGCCGCGCGCGTAGCATTCGAAGAACAGCCGTTCGATGGGCCACAGGGACGGATCAGAGAAGCGCCGCCAGCTCGCGCGCACCGCTTCTGCCGCATCGGCGGGCAGCTCGCCGAGCCGTTCGTTCTGATCGCGCTCGACCGATTCGACGACCGCGGCGACCAGGCCATCGCGCGATCCGAAGTGGTGAATCAGCATCCGGTGGCTGGTGCCGACCTGCGCCGCGAGGTCGCGCAAGGACCTTCGCGCGAGCCCTCCGTCGGCGGCGGCGGCGACCACCCGGCGGAGCAGGTCGTCGCGTCGCTCGGTCACTTGGCCAGAGCCGATCTTGCGGATCGCGAGGCCGCGGCCAGCTCTTCGCAGCGCTGTTTGAGGCCCGCCGCTTCCATCGCGAGGTACCGGCGCGTCAGCGAGCGCCACATGAACGCGAGCAGCCGCCCGATCGGGCCCGATTGGATGATGGACTGTTCGGCGATCGTGCCGGCGCCGGATGCGGTCAGGACATGCGACGCCTGCGTGCGCGCGCCAGGACCCGCTGCCGTCCACGTCCACGATCTACCCGGATTCCAGTCCGTGACCGTCCACACGACCGTCGGCAGCTGCGGCTGCCGGATGCGCGCTTTCGCGCCCAGCCGCATGGGGCCGTCGATGAGCTCGACCGACGTGACGGACCGCGTCCACGTCGGCCATCGTTCGACGTCGGTGAAGACCGCCCAGACCACCTCCACGGGGGCGTCGATGGTGATCGCCGCCCGTTCTACCTGCCCCGTTCCCATGATGTCCTCCCCTGAGTGACGGCGCCCAGGGGCCGCCGCCGGTATGATGTACCAAATGGTACATCACCGGACGTGCGGCCGGCAATCCGGCGCGGCGGCCTGCATGGATGGCCTGGAGCGAAGGCAGGACTGGCGGCCGTCACTGTTATGACTGCGGTTTCGCCACCGGCCTGGCCATGGCCCACAGGTGCATGACCGCATAGCTTCGCCAGGGGCGCCAGGGCTGCGACAACGCCTCGGCTTCTTTCGCGGTCACCCCGCCGAGACTGTTCCGCACCGCGATGTCTTCCTTGGGAAACGCGTCCGGCCATCGCATGGCTCGCATCGCAATGTAGTGCGCCGTCCACTGGCCGATTCCAGGCAGCCCGCTCAGCTCCGCGATGACTTCGTCCGGACTGTGGTGCGGACCTCCGTCGAGGCAGAGCGCGCTCGATTCCTGCGCGCCGGCAAGGGCGATGAGGCTCCTCGACCGCGCGGCAAGGATGCCGTGCCGCGCGATGTCGTCGACGCTTGCCGCAGCCACCCTGGCGGCTGAGGGCGTCAGCCGGTTCAGCTCGGCGATCGGCGTGGCGAACGGTTCGCCGAATGCTTCGACGAACCGGCCGGCGATGGTCGTGGCCGCCTTCACCGTCACCTGCTGGCCGAGAATCGCGCGCACGCCCAGCTCGAATCCGTTGAAGGCCCCCGGCACTCGCAGGCCGGGGTTTGCGGCGACGGACGGTTTCAGACGAGCGTCCTTGCGGAGATGTTTCGCAATCAGGTCGGGCCGCGCATTGAGATCGAACAGCGCGCGCAGACGGCTGAGCAGCGCCGGCAGCACGGGCGTCAGGCTGTGCGTGAACTCGACCATCAACGCATGCTTCTTCTTCGACTGCGTGACCCTGATCCAGCCCTTCGCGGCTCCGAGATGCACGGTCCGCGCGTACGAGGTATCAGTCACGTGTTCAACGCCCTTCAGCGCACGGGCTGCGAGAAACGCGAGAACGCCTTTCCAGTCGTACGGCGGACGATACGACAGTTGCAATGTTGACGTCTCGTTCTGGCCGGGCGCGGCAACCCCTTCTCGGGCCTCCTTGCGAAGGCGCGTCGGCGGCATTCGATAACGTGTGTTGAACGCGTCGTTGAACCGTCGCAGGCTCGCAAAACCGCTCGCGAACGCAACCTCTGTGATCGGCAGCCTCGTCTCTGTGAGGAGCTGCTTGGCCAGCAACAACCGCCGTGTCAGCAGCAGCTGGATCGGCGGGACGCGCAACTCCTTCCGGACGATCCGGCGAATCTGCCGCGAGCTGAGCTCGAACTGCTCCGGCGATTGCCTCGAGTCCGGCTTTCTCGTCGAAATGCCCTTCCTCGAGACGCTGGACGATCAGCTGCGCAATCCGCTGCCCATCGTCAACGGGCGCGCTCCCGGGGGCCAGTTCCGGGCGGCAGCGGAGGCAGGGCCGGAAGCCGGACTGCTCGGCCTCCTGCGGCGTGTCAAAGAACCGGCGGTTGGCGGGCTTCGGCGTCTTTGCGGGGCAGATTGGCCGGCAGTACACGCCGGTCGACGTCACTCCCACGAAGAACACGCCGTCGAATCGCGGATCGTGGGCCGCGAGGGCATTGTGGAACCTGCGGATGTCGTGGTCCATGCCCTCACGATACAGCGGCGGTCGCGACAGAATATAGCCATTTTCGGACATTGAATTAATCCTGTTTAGAAGTCCGAAAATGGCGAGCAGCCGGCAGCCGCGGGTTCTATATTCGTCCGGGCGAGAAGAGTTGAGGAGGACGCCATGAAGCAGCATGTCTACAAGACGATGGACTCGCCGGTCGGGAAGCTCACGCTGGTGGCGAGCAGCGAAGGCCTCGCCGCAATCCTGTGGGAGAACGATCGGCCGGGCCGCGTGCGGCTGACGATCGACGCGCAGGACGACACACATCCGGTGCTCCTGGAGGCCGAGCGCCAGCTCGGAGAATACTTCGGCGGGCGGCGGAAAACCTTTGCCCTGAAACTGGATCTGGCGGGAACCGCCTTTCAACGCAAGGTGTGGAACGCGTTGCTCACGATCCCGTTCGGCGAGACGCGATCCTACGCGCAGATCGCACGGCAAATCGGCAGTCCGGCCGCCGTGCGCGCCGTCGGCGCGGCCAATGGAAAGAATCCCGTGTCGATCGTGGCGCCCTGCCATCGGGTCATCGGATCGACGGGCAAGTTGACGGGGTTTGCGGGAGGGCTCGACGTCAAAGCCCAGCTGTTGTCTCTGGAGGGCGCGATGCCCTCCACTTGACATATGCCCATATGGGAATATATAACCTCTCTCATGCCGCGCGCCTCGACCACGTCCGATCCGTTCAACGCGATCGCTGAACCCCGCCGCCGACACATCCTGGAATTCATCGCCGCCGAGGAGCGATCCGTCAACGAGATCGCGGACGCCCTCGAGCTGGGGCAGCCGTCGGTGTCGAAGCACCTGCAGGTGCTGCTGCATGTCGGTCTCGTCACCGTCAGGCGCGACGGCCGGAGGACGATGTATCGAACGAATGCCGAGACGCTACGCACGGTTCACGACTGGAGCCGGATGTTCGCCCAGCATTGGCGCAGCCAGCTCCGGCGCATCAAAGCACACGCAGAGGAGGAACGATGACCACGACCGCACCCGTTTCAGAGACGTTCACCATCACCGAAGAGATCGTCGTGCACGCGTCGCTCGAACAGACATTTGCGTCGCTCGTCGCGCAGATGGGCCGGCTCAACCAGACGCCCGACGGCAAGCCGCTGCCCATGATTCTGGAGACGCATCCGGGCGGGCGCTGGTATCGCGAGCTGGGCGGCGACAACGGCCACCTGTGGGGCTTCGTCCAGAGCATCAAGCGGCCAACATTGCTGGAAATCTGGGGACCGCTGTTCATGTCGACGGCCGCCACGTCGAACCTGCTGTACCGGCTCACCGAGACGCCCGAAGGTTCGCTCATCAAGTTCACGCATACGCTGGTGGGGCCGTTCCCTGACGACCATCGGCCTCAGATCGCAACGGGATGGACCGCGCTGCACGCGCGCGTCCGCAAGGCAGCCGAAGCCTCGGCGAAATAGGAGGACATCATGAAGATGATCGATGGACTGCTCGCAGAGCTCGAACAGGAAGCCGCGACGACGAGCCGCGTGCTCGAGCGGATACCGCAGGCGCACCTCTCGTGGAGGCCGCATCCCAAATCGATGTCACTCGGTCAGCTCGCGCTGCATGTCGCGACGGTTCCCGGCAACGTGGCCGAGCTTGCGGCGAAGGACACGATTCCCAATCCGCCCAATTTCACTCAGCCGGAGGCTGCCACGGCAGCGGAACTGGTGCCGTCGCTCGCCGCGAGCGTGTCGAAGGCGAAACAGGTGCTCGGCGGATTCGACGATGCCAGGATGGGCGCGATGTGGAGGCTGCAGAGAGATGGGAAGGAGATCCTTGCGATGCCGCGCGCCGCGGTGGTCCGCACCATCATGCTGAACCACTGGTATCACCACCGCGGGCAGCTGCTCGTCTATCTGCGCCTGCTCAATCAATCGGTGCCATCGGTCTACGGTCCGACGGCCGACGAGAATCCGTTCGCGGCTTGAGCAGGCTCGTACAAACGCAGAGATCGCGGAGATCGCCGAGTTTCTCGATTTTCTCCGCGATCTCTGCGATCTCCGCGTTTCCAACCCGTCTCCGCGTTCTCTCACACGGCACTCCGCACTCATCCTCCCGCGAGGATCAAATGTGAGTCGCCGAATTCGTGCCAGAGATACTCGGCCTGTCGCGCTTCCGCATAGGCGCGTTCCAGGTGGCGGGAGCCGTTGGGGAATCGGGCCACGATCCCTTCGAGCATCGCCAGATGCGTGGCTCTCGGTTCGTGCAGGCCGGTAATCAACCCATTGATGGATCGCGGGGGCCGATCTTGTGTCACCACAAGGTCGGTCCACCCTTCGCCGGGAGCGGTGATGCCGCGTTCGCTGGTGACGGTTTCGAGCGCACGAACCACGGTCGTGCCGACCGCGATGATGCGCCGGCCGGCGCGTCTGGCCGCATTCACGCGATCCGCCGTATCGATGGGCACACGGTAGAACTCTTCGTACGGCGGTTCGTGACACTCGAGGCTCCCGACCCCTGTGTGGAGCAGGAGCGGCGCGACCTGCACACCTCGTGACACGAGCGTGGTGACGAGCTCCGGAGTGAAAGGTCGTCCCGCCGACGGCATTTCGGCGCTGCCGGGCTCTGTCGCGAAGACGGTCTGATACATGGCGCCGGGCCAGGGCCGTTTCACGTAGCCGTATCGAATCGGAAAACCGTGGCGGCCGAGATACGCGTGTATGTCGCCCGGCACGTCGATGGCGGCCATCCACAAGCGGGAAGGCGAGCGAAGTGACGCCGTCAACGGGTACGGGGCGAGCAACGTCACGCGCCCGTCGTCCGGCAGCTGGAACGTCGTGCCTGCGCGGCCGCTCCCGTACGGCAGCGACGCCTTCTCGCCTGGCTGCCTGACCTCGATCGTCCAGAAACCTCCAGGGAGCCGGGTCGAGAGGTGCAGCTCGAACGCGTCGCCGGTGTCTGTCGTCGCCGACAGCGCCGCGTTCAGGGTGCCGCTGGTGTTGACGACGAGCAGATCGCCGGCCGACAGCCAGCGCGGCAAGTCACGGAAGCGCGCGTGCTCGATGGAATCCTTCGCGACGTCGGACACCAGGAGACGAACGTCATCACGCCTCAGGCCGCGCGCCTCCGGCGGCTCGGTCGCCTCGAGCGCCGCGGGCAGATCGAATGCGGTCATGACGCCTGCTGCAGCCATCGGCCGTCCCCCTGCTGCGCCGCGAACCGCTGGCCTCGAACGTGTTCGGGATCCTGATCCAACAGCCAATTCCAGAACGGGACCGTGACCTCCGGCAGCGGCCGATCGGAAATGTCCTCGCCCGGAAAGGCCTCCTGGTGCATGCGCGTCCGCATGTCGCCGGGATCCACGAGCACCGCCGATATTCCGCGGTCGCCCAGTTCGGTTGCCAGCGTCCGGGTCAACAGCTCCAGCGCCGCCTTGCTCGCACCATAAGGCCCCCAGCCGGGGTACGCGCCCTGGGCCGCGTCACTGGTGACGTTGACGATGAGGCCGTGACGTTCGGCGAGGAGCGGCGCCGCGAGCTGGATGAGCGCCATCGGCGCGCCCACGTTGACGGGGAAGAGCTGCCCGAAGCGCGGCACGTCGAAGTCCAGCAGCGGACCGATGCTGCCGAGCGCCGAGGCGTTGTTGACCAGCAGATTCAATCCTCCGAGTTCCCGTGCGGTGGTCACGAGCCTTGCCCGGACCGACGCGTCTACGACGTCGCCCGCGACGGGCACGACCCGCGACCCGTGCGCCGAGAGCGATTGAGCGACGCGATCAAGGGCCGCGGAATCCCGTGCGCCGAGGACGAGGTCGTATCCCCGTCCAGCCAGCACGCGGGCGATGACCTCGCCGAGGCCGCGGCTCGCCCCGGTGATGAGCGCTGTGCGATTCGATGGATGTGTCATGCCTAAAGCATCAATCTTCAAGTGCACTTGAAGTCAAGCGGAAACTCTGGCACACTGCAGATGTGACCGAAGCGATGACGGTCGGCGAAGTCGCGAAGCGGAGCGGGGTGGCCACCTCCGCGTTGCGTTACTACGAAGAAGAAGGCCTGATCCACTCGGAGCGCACGGATTCCGGCCACCGGCGCTACCCGCGCGAGGTGATCCGCCGCGTGGCCTTTATCGTGTTCGCCCAGCGGATCGGGCTGTCGCTGTCGGAGATCCGCGTCGAGCTTGCGAGGCTGCCCAGGAACCGGGTGCCCGAGCGATCGGACTGGGCCAAACTTTCGAACAGCTGGAAAGCGCGCATCCAGGAGCGCATTGCCGAGCTGGAGCGTCTCCGCAACAGCCTGACCGAATGCATTGGCTGCGGCTGTCTGTCGCTCGACCGCTGTCAGTTCGCCAACCCCGGCGATCGGGCGGCGCGGCAGGGTGCCGGCCCGCGCTACTGGATGGCCGGCCGTCGCGGCTGAATCCCGTTGCAATGTCCGGGTAAGTGGTTTACCGTGCGGCCACTCGGGGGGACGGAGGTTGAGGTTAGAGGTTAGAGGTTAGAGGTTAGAGGTTAGAGGTTGGGGGGAACATGATGCGCAGAAGCCTGCTGGTCATCGCAATGCTGGTCACGGCCGCACTGGCGCCGCGTCCTGCGGCCGCTCAAGCCAAATCGTCATCTCAGCCCCGGACGCCCGACGGCAAGCCCAACCTGGCCGGCATCTACTCGTTCAGCACGATCACGCCCCTTCAACGCCCCGATACCCTCGGCGGAAAGGCCACGTTGAGCGACGAAGAGGCCGCGGCCTTCGAAGCGTCGGAAAACACGCGCCTCAATCGCGACCTGTTCGATCCCATCAAAGGGCAGCCCAGCGCGGGCTATGCGCCGCGAGATCAGGGCGGCGTGCTCTCATACAACGAATTCTGGTACGAGCGCGGCAGCCGGCTGACCCGCGACAAGCGCACCTCCCTCATCGTCGATCCGGCCAGCGGTACGATTCCGTTCACCGAGGCCGCGCGCCGCCGGAACGCCGAGCGGACGCAGCTGTCCAACTCCGGCCTCGGCAACTCGTATGAGGATCGGCCGCTCGCCGATCGCTGTCTCGTGGGGTTCAACTCCGGCCCGCCGATGATTCCCGGCGCCTACAACAACAACGTGCAGATCCTGCAGTCCCCGGGCACCGTCGTGATCGTCAACGAAATGGTCCACAACGCCCGCATCATCCCGACCGACGGACGCCCGCACACGACGCTGCGCCAGTGGTCGGGCGACTCGCGCGGCCGATGGGAAGGCGACACGCTCGTCGTGGAGACGATCAACTTCCGGCGCGAGACGAGCCTGCAGGGTTCGACCGCTGACACGCGCCTGACGGAACGGTTCACCAGAATCGACGCCGACACCGTCAAATACGAATTCACGGTCTCCGATCCGCATTCGTACACGCAGCCCTGGAGCGCCATGGTGCCGTTGTCGAGAATTCCAGGGCCGCTCTTCGAGTACGGATGCCACGAGGGCAACTACGCCCTGCCGAACATTCTTGCCGGCGCGCGTGCCCAGGAGAGGGAAGAAGCCAAAGAAGAGGCCAGAGCCAAGGCCGCCGGCAGGTAGAGTTCGGCGTCGCGTTTATCGCGTCGGTCTGTCACGTCCCGCGTTCGGATCGAGTGCGCGTGCCCGCGCGAACTCCTCTTTCGCCTCCGCCACTCGGCCGGCCGCTTCGAGTGCCTTGCCCAGACCATCGTGGGCGTCGGCGCTTCGCGGATCGGCTGCGACCGCCTGCTGAAAGGCATTCCGCGCCTCGTCCGGCCGTGACAGCGTGAGCAGCAGCCTGCCGGCAGCCAGGTAGGCTCGCGGGTCGCCCGGACGAAGCGCCGCGGCCGCATCCAGTTCGTCCAGGGCATGCTGCTCGTCGTGGACCTCCGCGAGCGCGACCGCGAAGTTGAGGCGGAGATCGGCGTTGTCCGGCCATCCTTCGACGGCTGTCCGGTAGTGAGCAATTGCGTCCTGCGGCTGCTGTATCTGCACGAGCAGGTACCCAAGTCCGGAATGGGCCGCGGGCGATCGCGGCGATTCCTTCAGCGCCTTCTCGTAGAAGTCGGCGGCCTGGTCCCACTTCGCCGGATCCCTGAGAAACGCGTTCGCGATGTTGACGTAGTGAGCAATGCGGTCGATTCGCCTCTGTGCGAGCGGGAGGAACGCCAGGCCCGCCGCGATCACCAGCGCCGCGAGCGCCCAGCCACGCTGTGTCGGCCGCGTAACCGTCTCACGCCATGCGGCAACCCCGCCGGCGCCGAGCAGAATCAACATCGGCACCAGCGGGAATCGATATCTCGCGAACACGTAGAAGAGCACGATGCTCACGGTGTAGGTCAATGCGATCGCGTACAGGAACCAGAGGCGGCGCCAGTGGCCGGCAGTCATCAACGTGCCAAACGCCGCGAGGCCGAAGACCACGGCGAAGTTGACAGGAGACAGGAGGCGCAGGATCGACGACCACTCGGCATACACGTCCAGCGACTCGGTATCGGCGATCTCGACCGCGTTGTACGCGAGCGCCAGCTTTCGCGTGAGCTGCCCGAGCCACGCGACGGGGTGCTCGCGAATGAAGTCGAGCGCTCGGGCGGTCCAGAAGGCCGACACCTCGTCCGGGCTCAGCGTCCGGCCCGATGCCTCCTCAGCCAATCGAACGGCATCATCCTGCTCGTCGTCCGCCGCACCATGGCCAGGGACGAGCGGTTCGTAGAAGCCGCTCGCGCCGGCGTGGTTGCCGATGTAGAAGTTGGGACCGAACTGCGACGTCGTCAGGTGAAATTCACCTCCGACCGCGTAGTTGCGGATGCCGACAGGCACGAGCACGAGCAGGCAGCCAGCGACAAAGATCGCGGCCATGAGAGGCCTGCGCTCGTGAGCCAGCAGCCAGAGGAGCAGCGGAGCGGCCAGAAGCAGGGCGTTTTCGCGCGTGAGGGACAGGAAGCCGAGAATCACTCCAGTGAAAAAGATCCGCCGCCCGGTGTGTCCCGTCGCCACGAGATACAGCAGCGCGGCGGTGAAGAAGCTGACGAGCGCCGACTTTTCGAGGAGACCGTCAAGGAAGATTGCGGGAGGGTAGATGGCCAGCAGCAGGCCGGCGATCGCTCCGTACTCGCCGAACAGCGCCATCCCCGCCGCCGCAAGCAGCACACATGTGCCGGCGCCGAGCACGGCCTGAACGAAGCGGACCATCGCCGCGCTGGCGCCGAACGACTTGTAGACAACGGCAAGAAAGTACGGATAGAAGGGCGCCTGATAGAAGACGCCTTTGCCGAGCCAGTCGCCGCCGGCAATCCGGAGCGCCCACTCGTGGTAGGCCCTGGCATCGCCCAATCGGAGATCGAAAAACGGCGCGTGTGAAATCTGCCAGACGTAGGCCAGACGCACGACGAGGGCGATCAACGCAACGCCCAGGAGAATGTTCAGCCGGCGCGACGCCATCCGGGCGTCGGTGCAGGTGGTGGCTCGGCCCTGGGCGTCACTGCGCCGCTTCCGACGTTATCGACCGCCTGGTGTCGCCATCTGGAGATTCGGGATCGCGCCTTTCCCTTCGACGATGCGGCGAGCCAGGTAGTTGACGACCTGCGCGTCGCCGCGCACGTTCGTCAGGTACGCTGTGCGGAGCAGCTGCTCTTTCCGCCCGTGCAGTGTCTGGGTGATCTGTTCTTTCACGGCCGGCATCGACGGATCGCGCTGTCCAGCCTGTTCGTGCGAGAGCACGAGCACGATGGTATGGGCACCGCCCGCGCTCACGACCGTGACGGATCCGGGTGCCTTGTTCAGGACCGCGTCCCGGAGAGCCGGCGGCGCCTGCTGCAGCCTGGACATCGGCACCAGGCCCAGGTCGCCGCCGCGCCCTGCGGACTGTGCATCCTCCGAGAAGTCCGCCGCGAGCTCCGCGAAGGGCGCGCCAGCCTTGAGACGGTCCATCAGCATCTTGGTCTTGGCATCCGCGGCCTGCGGAGTGGTGGCATCATCGCCGCTCCGGTTGCTCTGCTGCGGCTCGCGCGTGGGCGTCACCACGATCTGGGCGATGTGGTACGCCTCTTCAGGGACGTTGAACTGCGCGCGGTTGGCATTGAAGAAGCTGTTCACGTCCTGATCCGTCACCGTAATCTTTGCTCCCACTTCTTCGGTGACGACTTTTCTCGTGAGCAGCTCGCGGCGGAGCCCTTCCCGCAGCTCCGCCGGCGTCAGGCCGCGTTGCGTCAGCTCCTGCTGGAAGGCGTCGTCGGGGATATTCTTTTTCGTCTCGCCGTACGCGGTGTCCAGATCGGCTGCCGGGATGTCGAGCTTCAGCTGGGCCGCCTTCTGAAGAAGGATCTCCTGGGTGATCAGGTCGTTGAGAATGTTCAGTTTGGCGGTCAACACCTCTTCGTCCGAGGGCGTCTGCTTCGTGTCCTGCGCCCGCTTGTAGGCCTTTTCGACGTCCTGGCGCGAAATATTCTTGCCATTGACGACGGCCCACGTGTCGGCGGAGACCGGTGCCGCGGGAGTCGCGGTTGTCGATTTGCAGGCCGCGGCGTAGACCGAGGCCGAGAGCACACTCAGCACAATGAAGAGGGGATATGTCGCGAATCTCGACTTAGGCATAGTGCCGCAGGGTACCGCGAGCGACGAACAATAGCCAGTTGGAACGCTGAAACTCCGGCTAACGGTCTGGCTTCTCCGTCTTGGGAGCTTTGGGGGCGTAAAGATCGCCGAAATAGTCGTGGGCGTACCACTGCGGCCGCGTCTGGCTGTCGGCGAGCGTGCGGACGACGCGATAGTTCAGCTCGGTGAATTTCGCCGCCGAGTTCCAGTTGATGGGTTGGGAAAGGTCGTCTGACGGTTTGTGATAATCGTGGCCCAGGAACTTTGTCCAGGCGGCCTGTCCGCCATTCGCCATTCCCGTGGCGAGCATGACGGCGGGCACACCCGCCTTGACCATCGCATAGTGATCCGAGCGCACGAAGATCGCCTGCTCGGGCATCGGATCGGGCGAGAGCTTGACGTTCATCGCAGCACCGGCCTGCCTGAACGCGTCGGCGATTGTCGAATGGCTCGCACCGAATGCCACGACGTCCGTGAAATCGTACAGCAACATCGGCATGTCCAGGTCGATGGCCGCCGTGATGCGCTCGATCGGAATGGTGGGATAGTGCGCGAAGAATTCGGCGCCGAGCAGGCCCTTTTCCTCCGCGGTGTTCGCGACGAACAGGAGCGATCGGCGCGGCCGCTGCGCGGTGCTCGCGAAGGCGCGCGCCACCTCCAACAGCGTCGCGACGCCGGCGGCGTTGTCGAGCGCGCCGTTGTTGATCCGATCGCCGGCGCCTCCTGCAATCATGCCGATGTGGTCTGCGTGCGCCATGAGGACGACGAATTCGTCTTTCAATCCGGGATCGGCGCCTTCTATCATCCCGACGACCTCGGGACTCGAGTATCGCCGCATCTTCATGGCGACAGCGATTTCGGCCGTGGACTTCAACGGGAAGCCTTTTGGCCGGCCGCCCGGCTTGTCCGCTTCGCTCAGAACCTGGTCCAGCGTGACCGGCGAGCCATCGAAGAGCACCGCGGCGGCGGATGGCTTGATGGACACCGATGCCTTCATGCCATAGGCCGGATCAAACGGCGTTCCGTCTGAACGCACCCACGTGGTGAGCGGGTCGGACCGGAATTGAATGACCTGCTCCCACGTGAACACGGCGGATGTTGCGTGGGTCTGAACTACGACGATGCCCACAGCGCCGTGTTCGGCTGCGACGCGATTCTGTTCGCTCTTCAGGTGGGCGCCCACCTCGGAATCCATGTCCTTGGGCGAGCCGGACAACACGACCGCGATCTTTCCGCGGACATCCAGGCCTTCGTAGTCGTCGAAACCGACGACAGCATCTTTCATCCCGTAGCCGACGAAGACGAGGGGCGCGTTCAGCTTCACGGCGCCGCCCGCGATCGACCCCTCGATCATGACCGCCTCACGCTGCTTCAGCGTTTGGGTGCCGCGGGGGCCCGCGAGCGTCAGCGTCGGGCTTGCCCCGGTCAACCGGGCTTCCTGGAGATTCACCCGCTCGAAGTAGCCGGCGCCGGTCGCGCCGGGGCGCACGCCAAGGAGCGCGAACTGGCTGGCTATGTAGCGCGCGGCGATCTCGTGGCCGCGTGTCCCGGCTTCACGGCCTTCGAGCACATCGTCGGCAAGGAACGTGACATGGGCTTTGAAGCGGTCGGCGCTGAAGTCGGATTGGGCGCGCACGACCGATCCGGCGGCAACAGCCGCGATCAGTATTGCGCCGAGCGATAATTTTCGCATCGTCTGCACCGTCTTTCGACCTTGACGATACCTCAGCGTGATGGCCGGCGTCGCGACTTCCTGATCGCGACTGTTTTTCGCCTCCGTCCCGTCGCCGATACCGTCTTCTTCTTCGTCGTCTTGTTCTTCGTCTTCTTCGCGGAACGGGTTTTTCCCGCGGCCGCCAAACGGTCAGGAAGCCGGTAGGCCTCCATCAGCCAGTCGGTAATCGGAGGTTCGACCTCATCGCGGTGCGTGATCCTGATCATGTTCGCGAACTTCGACTTCGAGCCTTTCATCACGCTTCGGACCTGCGGCGCCTTCAGCGGGCGGCCGAGCATGATGCAGACTTCCAGATATTTCGTTTTCGGACGCACGAAGAAGTAGCAGACCTTGCGCGAGAACATGATCGAGTGGTGGGAGGCATAAATCCGCTGCTCGCCAAATGACACGGCGGTTTCACGCAGCCGTTCCCACGCGTCCAGCAGGTCCTCGGACAGATCCTGCGTGAGCGCCGCCTCGGTCGTCGTCCAGCAGTCGTGCGCCTCGTTTTCTTCGACCCACTGTTTGCAGTGGAAGCACTCCCGCCCGGCCATGGCCTCATTTTAGCGACTTCAATTGACTTCGATTACAGGGCCCTACTGGAGCCCACCCGTTCGGTGGGGCTATACTCCCGCGCATGTTCCCGCAGATCCGTTCTGGTCTGATATGCCTGTTCGCCGCCGTTGCGTTGTTGGGCCATCTGCTCGCCGCGCAGCAGCCTCCAGCCCAGCAGGCGCCTTCAACCCCGCGTGCCGCCGCGCCGCACGACCTCACCGGCTACTGGGTATCGGTGGTGACCGAAGACTGGCGCTGGCGCATGGTCACGCCCGCGAAAGGCGATTTCATCAGCATCCCGTTGAGCGACGAGGGCCGCCGCGTGGCGTTCCAGTGGGACCCGCGATCCGAGGGCTCGTGCAAGGCCTACGGCGCGGCCGGCCTGATGCGCATGCCCACGCGCCTCAATATCTCCTGGCAGGGCGACGATGTCTTGAAGGTTGAGAGTGACGCGGGCCAGCAGACGCGCCTGCTGCAATTCGCGCCGAAATCACCGCCCGGCACGCGGTCGTTGCAAGGCTTCTCCGTCGCGGAATGGGAACCGCTGGGCGTGGCCGGCGCCGGCCGCGGCGGCGCGCTGCCGCCGAGAGCGCTGAAAGTCGTGACGACGAACCTGCTGGAAGGCTGGCTCAGAAAAAACGGCATACCTTACAGCGATCAGACGCGCCTCGTCGAGCACTGGGATCGCGTGTCGTTTCCGAACGGCGACGTCTGGCTCACCGTGTCGCAGTACGTCACCGATCCGAAATACCTCACAGGCGACTACACGACGAGCATGCACTTCAAGCACGAACCGGACGGTTCGAAGTGGAAGCCGGCGCCGTGCGTTGAGGGCAAAGGGTAAACGAGCGACGAGCCACGAGAGAGCATATGAAGCGCATTGGTCTATTCATGTCCCTGGTGTTCGCGTTCCTTGCCACGCCAGGGTCGCCTCCCGTGCGTGCCCAGGCGCTGCCCGAGGGCGGGCCGCCGAAGGTCGAGCTCGTCGGCTCGTGGACGATGGTGAACGACGAGGAGCGGCTGGTCCGCATCGATCCAGGCCCGGAGCTCGGGAACCTCACCGGCTTCCCGCTGAACGCGGCCGGCCGGCAGAAGGCGCTCGCCTGGAATTCGACGATTCAGGCGATTCCGGAACACCAGTCGCGCCCGCACGCCGGGTCGTACTCGATGCGCGGGCCCAACCCGAGCCCCCACATCGGCGAGGTCATCGATCCCATTTCGCGCCGCGTGATTGCGTACACGCTCACCGGACTGTTCGAGAACGCGAACCGAACCATCTGGCTCGACGGACGGCCGCATCCTTCCGACGCCGCGGAGCGCTTGTGGACGGGTTTTTCCACGGGCGAGTGGGAAAACGGGATGCTGCACGTGACGACGACGCATTTCAAGCAGATGTTCCAGCAGCGGAACGGCGTTCCCGTCAGCCCGTACGCCGTGATGCACGAGTACTTCATCCGGCACGGCGACCGCATGATGCTCATCTCGCAGATCGACGACCCGGTCTACCTCGAAGAGCCGATGGTGCGGACCTCGACGTTTCGCTGGAACCCGGGCGCGCGGGAGAACGCCATCACCCAGGTGGACGTCGCCGAGGAAGTCCCGGGGCTTCGCCAGGGTGACGTGCCGCATTACCCGCTGGGATCGACGCATCCCGAATACGCGGACGACAACAAGCTGCCGCTCGAAGCGACGCTTGGTGGGAAGGAGACGCTGTATCCGGAATACGCCGAGAAGCTCAAGGCGGGCGCGAAGCTCGCGCTCACAAGCGCGGGTCCGCAGACGCTGCCGCCGGCGCCGAAGGGCCGTACGGCGAAAGATCTGGCGCGCCCGTATCGCCCGTCCTACGAGAACACAGGAGCGGTCGAGGTGCTGCCGGTCCAGGGAAGCGTCTATATGCTCGCCGGAGCCGGCAGCAACGTCACCGTCCAGGTGGGGCCGAACGCGCTCTTCGTCGTCGATACGAACGAAGCGGCGATGAGCGAGAAGATTCTCGCGGCGATCAAGTCCATTTCGCCCCTGCCGATCCGCTACATCGTCAATACGGCCGCGGATCCCGATCACGTCGGCGGCAACGAGCAGTTCGCGAAGTCTGCGGGCGACGCCGCCAACGTCAACGCGTTCTACGAGCAGGGCGCGAGGGTCTACGCGCAGGAGAATGCCTACGCGCGGATGACGAACCCGAAGGGCGGAGCGACACCGCTGCCGGCGGCGTTGTGGCCGACCGACTCGTTCGCGGCGTCGCTCAAGACGCTCTTCGTCACCGGCGAGCCCATCGAGCTCATCCATCAGCCAGCCGCACACACCGACGGCGACCTGATGGTCTTCTTCCGCAAGTCCGACGTCGTCGCTGCCGGGGACGTGTTCTCGACCGATCGCTATCCCGTCATCGACGCGCGGCGCGGGGGAACGATCGGCGGCGTGCTCGAGGGGCTGAACCGCCTGATCGACATCGCGATCCCTGAATACAACTCGATGGGCGGCACGCGCATCATTCCGGGCCACGGCCGGATCTCAAATGAAATCGATCTGGTCGAATACCGCGACGCGATGACGATCATCGCGGATCGGATTACCGAGCTCGTCCTGGAAAACAAGACGATGGACCAGGTGAAGACCGCCGGCGTGACCCTGGACTACGACGGTGTGTACGGTGCGACGACGGGCCCCTGGACAACGGACATGTTCGTCGAAGCGGTGTATCGCGAGATCAAGGCGAACCCCGCGCCGTGGAAAACGCGCCTGCTGCGGAATGTGCCCGCGGCGGAGCTGCCGTTTCTGTCGACCAGCGCGGGGCCTGGCGCCGCGCGAAAGGCCGCCGCTGCGGCTCCGGTCCGAAAAGGCGGCGGCGATCCGATGGAGGGGAAGTGGGTGCTCAACCTGTTCGATTCGAGCTACGAGCCGTCGAGCCTGATGCCTTATCGTCGCGAGATGACCGTGACGGTCAACGGGGACGAAATATCGCACGAGGTCTCGTCGTGGCGCCGGCCGCAGGGTAATGGGTCGCCGCTCTCGACATACAGCTACAAGGCCAGGCTCGATGGCAAGGAATACACCGTGCCGAACTGGGGTGCGAAGGTCACGCTGAAGCGCGTGGATGCGAACTCGATCGCGCGGACGCTCGAAGGCGACGTGGTGGGGAAGGAAACGGCGACGTTTACGCTTTCGGCGGATCGAAAAACGCTGACGGTGACTGCAAAAGGGACCGATCCGACCGGCGTCGCGTTTACCAGCACGCAGATTTACGAGAAGAGATAGCCCGCGAGGTGCTCGATCAGGTCGCGCGCGTCGTCCTCCGCGCCGTGGATGAACGTCGACTTGCGTCGCCGGAGCAGGGGCAACCCGACCGCATACAGACCGGGCGACTCGGAGACGACCCCGCCATCGTGCCGCAGATGGCCCTTGCGATCGATCACCGGCACGTCGAGCCAGCTGTAGTCGGGTCGGAACCCGGTCGCCCAGATCACCGTGCGAATCTCGCCGGTCGCAAGCTTCAGATCGAGTCGTGACGATGCCGCCGGACGGGTCGGCTCGAAGCGTTCGGGTTCGCCAACGTCGGCCTCGCGGCTGTGCACACGCGCCCATTCATCGAACGTGTCCAGCATCCGGTTCATTTTGAGATCGGCCAATGCGAACTGATTGGGCAGGCCGCCGGAAAAGAGCGCACGGCCGTCGCGCACGTCCGCCAACCGGCCGACGAGTTCGACGCCGGCCGCGCTGAGGGCGTTGAGGTCCAGCGTCGTTCGCTGCGGCGTCCCGACGAGCTGCGGCGAAGGCAACCGCCTGGCACGCGTCAGGTCGTCGATTTCGTCGTACCGCTGATTCCAGATGCCCGACACCTCCATCCACCACAGCACGTCGCGGCTTCGATAGGTCCTCGGCATCCGCACGTGTTCGCCGACCGAGAGCGTGACAGGACGACCCGAGCGATGAATCTCATCGGCCAGCTGGACGCCGGTCGCCGAGGCGCCAACGACGAGCACACCGCCTGCGGGAAGTTGATCCGGGTTGCGGTAGTCGAGCGGGGTCAGGGATACGAGAGACGCTGGCAGCAGCTGCCGCGCGGCTGGCACGTGCGCGACATTACATGCGCCGGTCGCGAGCACGACCGCACGGCACAGAATGTCGCCGCTGCTTGTGGCGACATGGTAGCCCTCGTCGGTTCGCCGAACCGACGTGACCGTGCTATGCGTGCGCACGGGCGCGGCGGCGACGACGGCAAACCGCGAGATGAACTCGATGACCTCGGCCATCGTCATGAAGCCGTCTGGATCAGGGCCTTCATAACGATAGCCGGGGAGTCGGGTCTGCCAGTTCGGCGTCAGCAGCCGCAGGGAGTCCCAGCGCTCGCGGCGCCACGAGTTCGCCACGTCTCCGCGCTCGAGCACCACGTGATCGATCGAGCGTTCGCTGAGGAAGCGGCTCGCCGCCAGCCCGGCGTGTCCGGCTCCGATGACGACGGTCGTGACGCGTTCGATGGTGAGCTCCCGTGCGGCCGCCGCGCGGCCGCTACACCACTTCGACGCGAATGTTGGTCGGGTTGGCGACGATGTCGTACACCGCCGACCGCTTCTGCGACTGCGCGACGATGGCCTCGATCTCCTTCTTGGGTGCGTCCGCGTCGATCTTGAAGGTGACCTTGATGTCGTCGTAGCCGTTGCGGACGTCGCTGTCGATGCCGAGGATGCCCTGGATATCCATCGATCCTTCCAGGTTCGCCTCGACCGATTTCAGCTGGACGCCGCGATTCTGCGCCACCGCGGCGACGCCGGCAGTCAGGCAGCTCGCGAGGCCGCAGAGCACGAGCTCAACGGGCGTCGCGCCCAGATCCTCGGACGCAAAAATTTCCGGATGGTCGGCTTCGAAGGAAAATTCGGTCTTGTGTTTCTGCTCGGCGCCGAGGCCGTGGAAGCCCTGAACCTTCGACACACTGTTCGTGCCGTTCTTCCACTTGCAGGATGCCCGCCACGTGAACTTGGCCGCCTGCGGCGCGCCCTTGAGCGCTTCCCGCGCCGCCAGCAGTGCTTCGACGTTGACGCCGTTCTTCACGCTCGTGTTGCTAGCCATCGTGCTTCCCCTTCCATGACGATTACTGTCGTGCTAAACCGCTCACGCAAGTTTCGGATCATACATCGGCGCCCCATTCGTCAAGATCGGGATTAACCCTGAGACGTGAACTCGTGACTGCCTCGTGACTCGTGGCTCGTGGCTCGTGGACCCGTGGACCCGTGGACCCGTGGACCCGTGGACCCGTGGACCTGTGGACCTGTGGACCTGTGCACCCGTGAACCTCTCGAACCCCTTGAACCTCTCGAACCTCTCGAACCCTGGCAGTATCATTCCCGCATGCCCACGCGAACGTCGAAGCCCGCCGCGGGCTCCGTCGGCACGGTCGACACACAGTTTCTCGATCTGCCGCAACCGCTGGCGCTCGACTGCGGCCGCGATCTGCATCCCATACGCGTCGCTTACGAAACGTACGGAACGCTTGCGCCGGACCGCGACAATGTCATCCTGGTCTGCCACGCGCTGAGCGGGGATGCTCACGCGGCCGGCTACGCGGCCAAGCCGGCCGGCGTCAGCGCGCGCGACGGGTTCCGCGCCGACGAGCGCGACGCCGGCAGCGGACAAGGCCTCGGGTGGTGGGACGGCATGATCGGCCCGGGGAAGGCGTTCGACACCCTGCAGTACTTCGTCGTCAGCACGAATCTGCTGGGAGGGTGCCGCGGAACGACCGGACCCGCATCGACGAATCCCGCGACCGGCCGCCCCTACGGTTCAGACTTCCCGGTCATCACCGTCGCGGACATGGTGCGGACCGAGCGCGCCTTCCTGAAGGAGCTCGGGATTACGCGGCTGGCCGCGATCGCCGGCGGCTCCCTGGGCGGCATGCAGGCGCTCGAGTGGGCCGTGCAGTACGGCCGCGATGTGGCGTCGATCGTCGTGATTGCGAGCACCCACGCGCTGCAACCCCAGGGCGTCGCGTGGAATGCGATCGCGCGAAATTCCATCACCAGCGATCCGAACTGGCAGAGCGGCCACTACTACGGCACGGGCCGCGCACCCGACGCGGGAATGGGGGTGGCCCGCATGGTCGGGCACATCACGTATCTTTCGGCCGAGTCGCTCAAGGGCAAGTTCGGGCGGCGGCTGCAGTTTGCCGACGATATTCGCTACACCCTCACCGAGCCCGAGTTCGAAGTCGAAAGCTACCTGCGGCACCAGGCGGACAGTTTCGTGAAGCGCTTCGATGCCAACACCTATCTCTACACGTCGAGGGCGTTGTCCTACTTCGACCTGGCCCGCCAGCACGGTGATGGAGATCTTGCGAGGGCTGTGCGCAACATGTCCGCGAGAACACTGCTGATCGCGTTCAGCTCCGACTGGCTCTACCCGCCGAACGGTTCCGAAGAGCTGGCGGCCGCTCTTCGCGCAGCCGGCAAGGACGTCGAACTGCACGTGATCGATGCGCCGTACGGTCACGACTGCTTTCTGCTGGAGGAAGCGCGCCAGACGCCGATGATTCAGAATTTCCTCGCGGGGTCGACGTCCGGCTGAAGCCGGACGCTACGGGCACGAACGCGCTGACAGGAGTGGGAGAGCACATGGAACAATCCCGGGATTTTGGATTCGAAACCCGCCAGGTTCACGCAGGACAGCGTCCGGATCCGAATACCGGCGCGCGAGCGGTGCCGATTTATCAGACGACGAGCTACGTGTTCGAGGACCCTGAATCGGCGGCGGCGTACTTCAACCTCCAGGAGTACGGAAATACGTACTCGCGCATCATGAACCCGACGGTCGCCGTGTTCGAGGAGCGCGTGGCGAGCCTCGAGGGTGGATGTGGCGCCGTCGCGTTTGCCAGCGGCATTGCGGCGCAGGCGGCGGCGCTGTTCACGCTGCTGGCGCCCGGCGATCACGTGGTGTCCTCGTCGGCCCTGTACGGGGGCACCGTCAACCAGTTCAAACACCTGCTTCGCAAGATGTCGGTGGAATTGACGTGGGTGGACCCCGATGATTTGAACGCGTGGAAGGCCGCGGTCCGCCCCAACACCAAGGCGTTTTTCGGCGAGACCATCGGCAACCCCGGCGGCAACGTCATGGACATCCAGGCGATCGCCGCCGTGGCGCATGCCCACGACATCCCGCTCATGGTGGACAACACGTTCGCGACGCCGTTTCTGTGCCGTCCGATCGAATGGGGCGCGGACATCGTCCTGCATTCGGCGACAAAGTTCATCGGCGGTCACGGCACCAGCATCGGCGGCCTGGTGGTCGAGTCGGGACAGTTCAACTGGTCCAACGGACGGTTTCCGGTCATCGCCGACCCGTCGCCCGCGTATCACGGTCTCCAGTTCCACGAAACCTTCGGCACCTACGGGTACCTGATGAAGCTGCGGGCCGAGACCCTTCGCGATCTCGGCGCGTGCATGAGCCCGTTCAATGCCTTCCTCTTCTTGCAGGGCCTCGAAACACTGTCGTTGCGCATGGCCCGTCATGTCGAGAACGCCGCCGCGGTGGCGCGGTATCTCGAATCCCACGCGCTCGTCTCGAACGTGACCTACGCGGGACTGCCTGCAAGCCGCTACCGGCCGCTGGTGGAGAAGTACCTCCCGCGAGGCGCGGGCGCCGTGTTCTCGTTCGACTGCCGCGGCGGCCGGCAAGCAGGGCAGGATTTCATCCGCGGCGTGACGTTGTGGTCGCACCTCGCCAACGTCGGTGATGCGAAGAGCCTCATCATCCACCCTGCCAGCACCACCCACCGTCAGCTGAACGACGATGAGCTGCGTGCGGCGGGCGTGGGCCCGGGGACCATCCGGCTATCCGTTGGCATCGAAGCGATCGACGATTTGATCTGGGACCTCGAACAGGGCTTCGCGCGGGTGGCCGCGTCGGCTGGCCGGGAGGTCGCGTCGCGATGACCACGCCATTCGACATGAGCCGGTATCAGGATCCGCTGACGATCCAGCGCGTCATCCACGGCGCAAAGACGATCGCGATCGTCGGGCTGTCGAGGAACGAGCTGCGCGCGAGTTATTTCGTGGGGTACTACCTCCGCCGGCACGGATACCGCGTGATAGCCGTCAACCCGCGCGAGACGGAGATTTTCGGGGAGCAGAGCTTCAAAAGCCTGGCCGACGTGCCCGTTCCAGTGGACATCGTCAACGTGTTTCGCGCGCCCGAGGCGCTGCCCGGAATCGCCGCCGAGGCCGTCGCCATCGGCGCGAAAAGCATGTGGTGTCAGTTCTCGGTCATCAACGAGGAAGGCGGGCGGATTGCCGAGGCCGGCCGGCCTTGCCGTGGTCATGGATCGCTGCATCAAGGTCGAACATGCCCGGTATGTGGGACGGATGCACTGGCTCGGCTTCAACACGCAGCGCATTACGTCCGTGCGCGGCGGCCTTCAGTAAGCCGCCGATCGGTCGTTATGCGGGCTTGAGCCGCTGAAGCACCTCGAGCGCCGCGCGCTCTGTGCCTTCCGCCTTGCCACGCGTGGCCGCATCGGCGCGAAACTGCGCCTTGAGCTGGTGCCAGCCGGCGTCTGACACGAGGGTGGGTTCGCTTTGCCCGCGCCCGGGCGCCCTGACTTTGTTCCGCCAGCTCTGCGCATAGAGGCGCCAGCTTGCCGCTCGCAGCTTCAGATATTCGTCAGCGTTGGCCACGAGCGGCTGGTGCTCCGGCGGCACGCCGCGAATCGATCGCAGGTGGTTATCGGCGGACTCGAGCTGGGGCACGATCTTCTGCTCGATGAGCTGCGCGAGCGCATCGGCGGTCATCTTTCCCCTGTTGACTTGTTCGAGCGCGGATTGATAGATGCCGGCTGTCTGATCTTCGAGCGCGATGATCCGCGAGATGTCCCCCCGGACGTCGGCAATACCGCGCAGGGGAACGGCGTACGCGATGAGCGCGACAGCGGCGACCGCAGCCGCGATCCCGACGCGCCGCATGTCTGGAAGGTGTTCGGTGATGCCACCGGTCAACACGAGCCCTGCCGCGAATCCGAGGACCAGCCCGGCGCCGTTGGCCTTGAAGACGAATCCGCTGTTCGACAACGCGGATATGAGGAACAGCACGGTCGCCGGGATGAGCCACATCAACGCCGATCGAGGGATCACGAGCGGTTGCGGATCGATCTCTTGTGGAGGCTGCTGATCGGCGCCTTCCATCAGGTGTGAATCGTCAGCCAGTTGGGAATCGTCGGCCAGAGAGTGTAAGCCGACGCTTTCCGCGACTTCTACGACCGGGCGAAATCGAATGCTGCGGGCGATCGAGGCGAGGAGCAGCCCGTAGAGACCGAAGATGGCGCCGGAGGTTCCGCCCGATACCGCCATCGGGTAGGCGGAGACGTTGATCAGCCCGGCGAGGAGTCCGGCGGAAACAAAGACGGTGGCCAGTAGAGCCCGGCCAACCAGGCGCTCGAGGAACATGCCGAGCTGCGCCAGCACGATGACCTCGACGACCATCCGGAGAAAGCTGACGTGAATGAAGGTCGATGTGAGCAGACGCCACCACCCGCCGTTGGTCGTGCGCGGGCCGAAGTTGGCGCCCCAGGCGATGAGCGTCTCCGGGGCGGTGAGCGCGCCGGGTCCGACGATCATCGCGACGAAGAGTCCGACGGCGATCGCGACCAGCACCGGTGTCAGAAGGAGGTACTTCGTTCTGGCGCGAAGCATCGCGCGAAACGGCGCCAGGTCGGCGTAGTTTTCCCGCGCCATCACGAAGAGCTCGCGGGAGATGAGAACCACGCGCCGCATGAGCCGCTCGCGGTCCGCAGGCGTCGTCACACGGTACCCGACAGCTCCGAGAATCAGGAGGAGAAAGAGAAACAGCACGTTGAGGGGGATGCTCAAGACCCGTGCCAGCAGAGGCCGCAATTCAGGCGAGTTCCAGCCAGTCGAGGCGCCGTTCGGTTCGAACGACGTCAGAACTCGACTCGGCCGACCAGTTTCGTAATGTCCAGGACCGCACGAATTAGCATTGCGGCATAATGCTCAGCGGATGACCTGCCCGCAGTGCGCCTCTGAAATGGAGGCGATGACGTTCGACGGACACCTCGGTACGCCCGTGGCGATTGATATCTGCCGCGCGTGTCAGGTCCTCTGGTTCGATCCGCGCGAAGATCTGCGGCTGGCGCCCGCTTCGACTCTGAAGGTATTTCAGATCATCGCGAAGCAGGCGAAGTCCACTGTGGTGTCCCAGCCCGCCGCGACGGCACCCGCGTGTCCGAGATGCGGCCTCCGTCTTCTCCAGACGCACGATCAGCAGCACGCGACGAAGTTCGAATACCTCCGCTGCGCGCGCGGACACGGCCGCCTGATCTCGTTTGTCAATTTCCTGCTCGAAAAGGATTTCATCCGCCCGTTGTCGCCGGAACAAATCGACGAGCTGCGTCAGCGGAAGATCCAGGTGATCTCCTGTTCGAAGTGCGGCGCCCCCGTCGATCTGACCCATGGCCCGGCCTGCGCGCATTGCGGCGCGTCCCTCTCGATGCTGGACGTGAGCCGGATGGCCGGAGCGGACCGGGACGAGTAGGTCCTTGGTGCTTGTTCTAGTCCATGGTCCGTCCTTGGCCCTTGGTCCGTTCCTGGTCCAGGAGTCCTTGGTCCATTGCAGGATGGGGAGCCCACCGCTACGCTCTTAGACGGACTGAGACCGTTTCTTCGTTTTACGTTTTGCGTTTTACGTTCAGGGCGCTGTTTTTCAGCGCCCTGCTTATGAGTTGTCCAGGTAGACGAAGAGCAGGAACAAGATCAGCGCCGCCAGCACGACCAGCGACACTTTGATCCAGCTCCAGGGCCGCGAGCCGCTCATGGTTCCGGTCACACCGTTCACGACCACCTGGTAGGAAGTCGCGCCGTAGACGTACGTGAGCAGCCAGATCGGCGCGAGGATGTGCTTGAATGTCTGCCCGGTGAACGTCGCGTTTACCGACAGGTTGCGGTAGGTATCGCCGGGCACTTCCTTCCCGCAGAGTGCCTGCAGGGTGTTCAGCATCTGCTGCCGCGAACGCTGGGCCGCGGCAACGAGATCGATCTGATAGCGCTCGACGATCCACCCCGACAGGTAGCCGGCATCGAACGGGACGAGCGACGACGTGGGAAACGGCTCGATGCGGCGCAATCGAGACGCATCCACACCAACCGACGCACACACCAGGTCATCGTCGAACGCGTGCGTCAGTTCGCCGGCAGCCGGCCTCCACTGGACCTTTCGCACGTTCTTGCCGCCCTCGCGGACGTAGTAGTAGGTGCCCGACTCGGCGGTCCAGCGCGCGTCGGCCTGCGCGTCGAACGTCCAGTACGGAAGGTAGACGCCCTTGACGGTGTCGGTGATGGCCTTGAGCCTGAACTTGTTCGGCGCGAGCCATTGGCGGCCGTACCACGAGCGAATCAGATCGCGCGCCTGGGATTCCGAGATCTTCAGCGGCAGCAGCGACTCCGGGCGGAACGGCTCCTTGACCTCTTCGTAGGGCACCAGCGCGGTGGAGCCGCAGAAGTCGCAGCGCTTGCCGATCTGCTGGGCCCCGAAGACCGTGATGGCCTGGCAGCTTTGGCAGCGCACCGAGATGGTGGCCGTCTTCCAGCCGCGCGCCGCGTCCGGGATCGAGCGGAGCGCGACGGCCAGATCGTGCTCGACGATCGTCGTGTCGCCCGCTGCGGTTTTCAGCTGGGCGGGCGACTCGGTTCCGCAGAACGGGCAGATGAGCGCCTGTTTGCCCGGGTTCCAGTTGGCTTCCGCGCCGCACGCCGGGCAGTTGAACTTCTGCCGTGCGGACGCGACCTGATCGCTGGCGACGTCCATGACTGAAGCGCCCGCGGCTTATTTCAGAAAATCAGCGATCGCCGTTCTCGTAATACGCCACTGCGTGCCAATCTTCTTGCCCTTGAGGTCGCCTCCCTCGAGGCTGGAGACGACGTCGGCCTCGGCAACGCCGAGGATCTTCGCGGCCTCGGCCGGACCGAGCGTTTCCGGAATGCCGGCTGCCGGCGCGCCCGCCCCGCCGGCTGGCGGCGTGGCCTGCGCGGTGATACCGCCCGGCTGGTTCACCATCTGGTTGGCGATCGACATCCCGACCGCCATCTCCGCGCCGATGGCGCCGACGCCGGCGCCACCCTTCTCGAGGCCCTGCGCCATCTGATACTTGACGTAGTCGTTCAGATTGCCGACCGCGGCCATGCTCGATCGCTTGTCGATTGCGGCCTCGACTTCCGGCGGCACCGACACGTTCTCGACGATGAAGCTCGCCATCTCGAGACCGTATTTTTCCTTGAGCGCCGGATTGATGAGCGGCAGGAGCGCTTCGCCCAACTCCGAGTAGCGAGTGGCCACGTCGAGCACCGGCACTTTGGCGCTGGCGAGGGCGTCGCTGAAGACGCTGACGAGCCGCGAGCGCATCACGTCGGCGAATTCGTCCAGCCGGAAATGGTTGTCGGTGCCGGCCACTTCCTTCAGGAACTTCGGCGGCTCGACGATGCGGAAGTCGTACGTCCCGAACGCGCGCACCCGGACGATGCCGAAGTCCTGGTCGCGCATCATCACCGGGTTGGACGTTCCCCACTTGTTGCCGGTGAATAATCGCGTCGTCAGGTAGTAGACATCGGCTTTGAAGGGCGACTCGAAGCCGTATTTCCATCCCTTCAGGCGGGACAGGATGGGGATGTTGTCGGTCGTGAGGGAGTGCTTGCCCGGGCCGAACAGGTCGCCGTACTGGCCCAGGTAGACGAACTGGACGGCCTGCGATTCGCGGACGATCAACTGGGCGCCGTTCTTGATTTCCTTGTCGTCGTCCGGGAATCGGAACGACAGGGTGTCGCGCGAGTCGTCGGTCCACTCGATGATGTCGATGAACTGGCTTCTGATGAAGTCGGTCAGGCTCATGAGCCGTCCTCCGGAAGGGACCTATTCTGCCATGCGGGTCCCTTGTATCGATACGTCAACCCCGTGTGGATGGTTCCTGGGCGGCGAACACCGGGCGGGCAGGGCCCAACGCGGCTTGTTACAAGGCATTTGACCGGCGGCGGGACCGCGTGATATTAAACCAAAAGGTTTAATATTATGCCGACCCCGACGCTCGACCACGTGCTGGCGGCCATCTCCGATCCGACCCGCCGGGCCATCCTCCAGCGGCTGGCGCGCGGACCTGCCCGCATCACCGACCTGGCCGAGCCGTTTGACATGTCGCTCGCCGCCGTCTCCAAGCACGTGCGGACGCTGGAACGCGGCGGGCTGGTGCGGCGGGCGCGCCGCGGGCGGGAGCACACCCTGACGCTGGATGCGCGGCCGCTTCGCCAGGTCGTGCGCTGGACCTTTCGCTACGAGCAGTTCTGGAACGAACGCCTCGATCGCCTCGAGGCCTTTTTCGATCAGAAAGGACGAGAAAAATGAAAATTCCCGAAACCGAGACGTTCGATCTCACCGTATCCCGCAGAATCCGCGGCGCCGCGGACGAGGTGTTCGACGCGTGGCTCGACGCGAAGAGTCCCGGAGGCCTGTGGTTCGGCGTCGAGCGCGTCATCCTCAATCCCGTGGTGGACGGCCTCTTCTACCACGCGGTCAGGCACGAGAATCGGTCGTGGCCGCACTATGGCCGATTCATCCGCCTCGAGCGCGGCCGCGTCATCGAGCACACCTGGATGTCGGAGGCGACGCGCGGCCTGGAATCGATCGTGACGATCACCCTCGCCCCGCACGCAGACGGCACCGAGGTCACGCTCCATCACGCCAACGTGCCGGACGACGAGATGGGACGCAGCCACCAGGACGGGTGGGGATGGTATCTCAGCGTCCTGGCGGAACGGTTCGAAAAGGCGTCGGCGTCCCGCGAACGCTGACAGCCCTGAACCGACAGCTGACGGCCGACCGCTGAGGCGCTTGCAATCGGGCGCGTGTTACGGCATAGTTTCGTTTAATTGAACGATTAAATGAAACGATTAACACGACCGACGCGACCATTCACCAAACAGTCGACGAAACGATCGACGAAACGATCGACGAAAAGACTGAGCAAAACTGCCGCTGGGAGGGCCGACGCGCGCCGCGCGGCCCCCGGGCCCGCGCGGGACGGCAACACCGAACAGCAGATCCTCGACGGGGCCCACACGGTGTTCCTGCGCCACGGCACGTCGGGGGCGCGCATGCAGGATATCGCCGCCGAAGCCGGCGTCAACCAGGCGCTGCTGCACTACTACTTCCGGAGCAAGGAGCGGTTGTCCGAAGCGGTCTTCCGCCGCGCCGCGGCCCAATTGCTCCCGCGCGTGATCGGCGTCATGGCGTCCGACGCGGCGCTCGAGGACAAGATCGCGCGGGTGGTCGAGATCGAACTCGAACTACCTGCTGCAGGCGCCTTACCTGCCCGGCTACATCATCAGCGAGCTGCACAATCACCCCGAGCGCGTGCGGCAGCTCCTGTCGGCGGTGACCGGCATGACGCCCGAACATGTCGGCCCGCAGGTCGTGACGCGATTGCGCCAGCAGCTCGAGGAGGGTGTCAGGGACGGCCGGTTCCGGCCGACCGCTCCCGATCAACTCATCGTGAATCTGTTCTCGCTGTGCATCTTTCCCTTCGCGGCGCGGCCGATGCTCATGGCCATACTCGGCATGGACCAGCAGGGCTTCGAGCAGTTCATCGGGCAGCGGCGCGGCCAACTCGCCGATTTCGTACTGGGGGCGCTGCGCCCATGAAAAAGAAGAAGACGACGACCATCCTCGCCCTCCTGACGTTGTGCGCGCTCAACGCAAACGCGCAAGGGCCACTGGGTTCACAAGGTCCACAGGGTCCACAGGGCCCGCAGGGTCCACAGGGTCCACAAGGTCCACAAGGTCCACGGGGTTCCCTGCAGCTCGCGGCGCTGCAGCAGGCGGCCGTCGCCGCGGATCCGCGTTTCGCCCAGATCTCGCTGCAACAGGCACAGGCCGATCTGCGGCTGGGCAACATCTCCGCCGAGCGAAAACCGTCGATCTCGGTCGAAGGGCAGATTCAGTTCCAGTCCGACGTCCCGACGCCGCCGCCGTTCTTCCCCGGCGGCCAGCCGCTGTTCCTGCCGGCCAAGGACACCTACGACGCGTCGCTCCGCGTCGAGCAGCGCGTGTACGATGCGACGGTTCAGCCGCGGATCGACGTTGAACGCGCGCAGCTGGCCGAGTCGCAGGCCCGCGTGCGCGTCGCGCTGTTCGCGCTGCGCCAGGAAGTGAGCGACGCGTTTTTCGCCGCCGCCCTCATCGACGCTCGTGCCGGTGCGCTCCGCGCCGCCATCGCCGGCCTGGATGCGAGGCTTCGCGAGACGCAGGCGCGGGTGCGCGAGGGCGTTGCGCTCGGCGCCGACGCGGCGGCCGTGGAAGCCACGCTGCTTCGGCGGCGGCAGGACGAAGCCGAATTACGCAGCAACCGCGCGGCCGCCCTCGCGCGCCTGTCTACGTTGACGCGGCAGGCCGTTCCGGACGATGCCAGCCTCGATCTGCCGGACCTGCAGGCCCGGGTGTCGCAGGTGCGCGGATCCGCCGACAGCGCGCGCGCGAGGCCCGAGTACCGAACAGTTTGCCAGCGCGCGCACGCGCGTCTCCCGCCAGCAGGACGCGGCGGCGACGCAAACCCAGGTGCGTGTGTCCGCGTTCGGGCGCGTCGGCTATTCGCGTCCGGGCCTCAATATCATCAGCGACCAGTTCGAGCTGTGGGGCCTCGTCGGCCTCCAGCTGCGCTGGAAACCGTTCGACTGGAACACGGAAGGGCGCGAGCGCGAGGCGCTGTCGATTCAAAACCAGATCCTCGCCGCGGACGAGGCGGCGTTCACGAGAACGATCGAACGCACGACCGACGCAGACATTCGCGCGGTGGATCGACTGACGGAAGCCCTGGCGCTCGATGACCGAATCGTGGCCTTGCGCGAGCAGATCGACAGCTCCACCGAAACGCGTTTTCGCGAGAACGTCGTCACGGCCTCGGAGTATCTGGATCGAAACGCCGAGCTGCTTGACGCACGCTTCGCGCGGGCGGCGCATCGGGTCGAGCTCGAGCAGGCCGCCGCGAAGCTGCTGACCACGCTCGGACTGGAGGTTCGGTGATGCGCGCGGGTATACGGGGACGGCTCGGCGCGATCGCGACGGCCGCCGCGCTGGCTTGCGGGTGCGCACAAAAGGATCAGCCCGACGCCTACGGCAACGTCGAGGCGATCGACGTGGTGGTCGGAGCCGAAGCGGCGGGCCAGCTCACGACGTTCAACCCGCAGGAAGGCCAGAAGCTCGCGGCGGGCGCGGTGGTCGGGTCGATCGATCCGACGGAGCTGGGCCTCGAACGCAACCAGTTGACGGCCCAGCGCACCGCGACCGCCTCGCGTGTGAGCGAGATCGACCAGCAGGCGGCCGTCCTGCGCGCCCAGCAGCTCGCGGCGACGGCGCAGCGCGACGCCGCGCGGGCCCAGCGCGCCGCCCTCGAGGCGCAGCTCGATACCGCGCGCCGCAACTTCGAACGGACGAAACGGCTGGCCGATCAGCAGGCGGCGACGGCGCAGCAGCTCGACCAGGCCGAACGGGACTATCGAGTCCTCGAACAGCAGGTTCGCGCGCAGCAGGAGCAAATCGCCGCCCAGGAGCACCAGATCACCGCGCAGGGGAACCAGGTCGACGCGAATCGAGCGCAGCGAAAGACGGCGCAGGATCAAGTCGCGTCGGCGGACGCGCAGATCGCACGCGTGACCGAGCGCGTACGCAAGAGCGACGTGCGCAATCCGGTGGCGGGCACCGTGCTGGCGACGTATGCGAAGGCCGGCGAAATCGTCCAGCCGGGCCAGCCTCTCTACAAGATCGCCGATCTCGGAACCGTGGAAGTCAGGGTCTACGTGGGCGAGCGTCAGCTGTCGGCGGTCCACCTTGGTGCTCAGGCGCAGGTCACGGCTGACGCAGGCGGCGCCAGGCGTTCGATATCCGGCACCGTATCCTGGGTCTCGTCGCAGGCCGAGTTCACGCCGACACCCATTCAGACGCGCGAGGAGCGAGCCGACCTCGTCTACGCCGTCAAAGTCCGCGTGGTGAACGAAGGCGACCTTCTGAAAATCGGCATGCCGGTGGACGTCCGCTTTGCCGTCGAGGCGGCGCGATGACCGCTGCCGTCGTGGTCAGCGGCGTTCTGAAACGGTTTGGAACGACCACGGCGCTCGACGGCATCTCGTGCGAGATTCAGGCGGGTGAGCTCTTCGGGTTCATCGGTCCGGATGGCGCCGGCAAGACAACCCTCTTTCGCATCCTCGCGACCCTTCTGGTCCCGGATCGCGGGACGGCGACGGTCCTCGGCCAGGACGTCGTCCGGGGCATGTGGCCGCTCCGGTCGCGCATCGGTTACATGGCCGGCCGCTTTTCGCTGTACGGCGACCTGAGCGTCGAAGAAAACCTGCGTTTCTTCGCCTCCGTCTTCGGCACCACCCTCGAGCAGGAGCACGATCGCATCGCGCCTATCTACAGCCAGCTCGAGCCGTTCAAAGACCGCCGCGCCGCGGCCCTCTCCGGCGGGATGAAACAGAAGCTGGCCCTCTGCTGCGCTCTCGTCCATCGTCCCGAACTGTTGCTGCTGGACGAGCCGACGACTGGTGTGGACGCGGTGTCGAGACGGGAATTCTGGGACCTGCTCGGCCAACTCACGCGGGGCGGGCTGACGACGGTCGTATCGACGCCGTACATGGATGAGGCCGATCGATGCGATCGCGTGGCGCTGATCCAGAGCGGCACATTGCTGGCCGTCGACACGCCCGCTGCGATCGCCAGGTCGTTCGACCGCCCGCTGCTCGGCATTCGCACGTCCCGGCATTATCAAATCCTTCAAGCGGTTCGCGAATACGGCCACACCCACAGCGTGTATCCGTTTGGCGAGAGCCTGCATTACACCGATGCGCGTCAACATGCGCCGGCCGACCAGATTGCCCGCGAGCTGCACACGTTCCTCGAGTCGAAAGGCATTCGCGATGCGCAGATTGCCCCGATAGCCGCGAGCGTCGAAGACACCTTCATGGCGCGCATGGGTGCGGCGGGCGCCGAAAGGCCGCTCAGTCAATGACCGCCGGGTTGGCCATCGAGACCCGCGATCTCGAGCGCCGGTTTGGCCGGTTTGTCGCCGTCGATCGCATCACGTTCGACGTGCGCGAAGGCGAAGTCTTCGGTTTTCTCGGCGCCAACGGAGCCGGCAAGACGACCGCGATCCGCATGCTGACAGGCCTGCTGGCGCCCTCCGGTGGCCAGGCCCGTGTCGCCGGCCACGACGTGTACACGGAGAGCGAGATCATCAAGCGGCAGATCGGCTACATGAGCCAGCGCTTCTCGCTGTATGAAGACCTGACGGTTGTCGAGAACATCCAGCTGTACGGTGGCATTTACGATCTCTCGAACTCGCAGATTCGCGAGCGCACCGACGCCATGCTGTCTCAGCTCGGGCTCACAGGCGCCGCACGCGAATACGTGCGCGCGATTCCCCTGGGGTGGCGGCAGAAGCTGGCGTTCTCGGTCGCTCTGCTGCACCAGCCGCGCATCGTGTTTCTGGACGAACCCACGAGCGGGGTCGATCCGATCACCCGCCGCCAGTTCTGGGAGCTCATTTACGCGGCGGCCGCCCGCGGCACGACCGTGTTCGTCACGACGCACTACATGGACGAGGCCGAGTACTGCGACCGCGTGTCGATCATGGTTGCCGGTCGCATCGGCGCGATCGGAACGCCGGCGGAGCTCAAGCAACAGTTTGGTGCCGCAACCATGGACGACGTATTCGTGGCGCTCGCGCGGCCTGCCGCGGAGACCGCTGGATCGGGCGCGGCGCCATGAAGGCTCTGGCGGGTCTTCTCCGGAAAGAGCTGTACCACATTCTGCGCGACAGGCGGACGCTGATCGTCATCACGTTAATCCCGGTCGTCCAGGTGATCATCTTCGGCTACGCGATACGCACGGACGTCGATCGCGTCCGCCTCGCCATCGTCGATCCCGTTCCGGATATCGTGACGCTCGAACTGCGCAGCCGGTTCGCGGCCACCAACACGTTCCAAATCGCGTCCATCCTGACGTCCTAACGTCCCTTGCAGGGCCGGGCGACGTCGACCGTCTGTTCCGGCAGGGGCTGGCCCAGGGGGCCGTCATTTTCGAACCGGGAATGGCGGACAACCTCGGCCGGGGCATTCCGGCGAATATCCTGATCGTCACCGATGCCACCGAGCCCAACACGGGCAGCGTCGTGCAGGCTTACGCGCTGCAGGTGATCCAGGCGTACGAGCGCGAGCACGGGGCCGCGCCGGGCATGGTCCGGATCACCACGTCGGTCCGCATGCGATTCAACCCGACCCGCGAGAGCTCCAACCTGTTTGTGCCAGGGCTGATGGCGTTCGTGCTCACGATCATCTCGTCGCTGATGACGGCCATTACGCTCACCCGCGAAAAGGAGTCGGGGACCATGGAGACGCTGCTCGTGTCGCCGCTCCGTCCCTGGCAAATCATCGTCGGCAAAGTCGCGCCGTACCTCGCCATCGGATTCATCAGCGTGCTGGGCGTCATCGCCGAGGCTCGCCTGGTCTTCAACGTGCCGCTGCGCGGCAGCCTTTTGCTGCTGCTCGGGGAAGGCCTGCTCTTCATCCTGGTGTCGCTCTCGCTCGGGATCCTGATCTCGGCGCGAACCGCCTCCCAGCGCGTCGCCATGATGGGCGCCATGGTCGGCACGATGCTGCCGACGATGCTGCTGTCCGGATTCATTTTTCCGATTGAGAGCATGCCGTGGCCGCTTCGAGCCATCTCGAACATCGTGCCGGCGCGATGGTTCGTGATTGTGGCGCGCGCCATCATGCTCAAGGGCACGGGCCTCGACTACCTCTGGCGCGAGACGCTCGTGCTGCTCCTGATGGCCGCTGTGCTGCTGACGCTGAGCACGCGGTCGTTCCACGAGCGCCTGGAATAGGCCGTGAGACGCATTCTGTTTCTCGCGCGCGCCGAAGTGCTTCACATCGTCAGAGACCGTGCGACCCTGGCGCAGGTGCTGGTGCTGCCGATCCTTCAGCTGTTCGTGCTGTCCAACGCCGCGACGTTCGAAATCCGGGACACGCCGACGTACATCGTCGACTCCGATGTCACCAGTACGTCCCGGGGGCTGATCGAGCGATTCGGAGGTTCGGGGCACTTTCGCATTGTCGGGCAGTCCGCGTCGCTGGACGCGGCGAACGAGGAGCTTCTTCGCGGCAACGTGACGCTGGTGCTGACGATTCCGCAGGATTTCGAGTCGTCCATTGTCCGGAATCGCCGCGGGGACGTGCAGCTGTCGGTGAACGCCGAGAAGGGATCGGCCGCGGGCATCGTCCAGTCGTACGCGTCGCAGATCGTCAACGCGTATGCCGTCGAACTTGGCGCCCGGTTCCATCCGGGGCCGGCGACCGTGCGGACCCATGAAGCCGACCCGGCGCCGTTACGCGGCGTCCCGCGCATTGAGGTCCAGGTGCGCCATCGCTACAACGAGACGCTGAACTACAAGCACTACATGGTGCCGGGCCTGCTGGTCGCGCTGGTCACGATGATCGGCACGCTGCTCAGCGCGCAGAACATCGCGCGGGAGAAGGAACTGGGGACGCTCGAGCAGCTGAACGTGACGCCGCTGACACGCGGGCAGTTCATCGCCGCGAAGCTGCTGCCGCTCTGGGTGCTGGGGTTGCTCGATCTCGTCATCGGCCTGGTGCTGGCGAAGACCGTCTTCGGCGTGCCGGTCCGAGGCAGCCTTCTTCTGCTGTTCGGCACGGCAGGCGTCTATCTCGTGGTCGCGCTGTCCATCGGCTTGTGGATTTCAACGCTGGTCGAGACCCAGCAGCAGGCGATGTTCGTGAGCTTCTTCATCATGAACATTTATCTGTTGATGAGCGGACTCTTCACGCCGATCGACAGCATGGCGGAGTGGGTGCAGTACGTGTCGATGCTGAATCCCGGTGCGGCACTTTGTCACCATCGCGCGCGCGCTGCTCGTGCGAGGCGCGTCTCTCGCGGATATCCGCATGCCGTTGTCGATTCTGACGGTGTACGCGTTCGTGATCCTGGCGCTGGCCATCCGCCAGTATTCCAAGCGGACCGCCTGAGCGGACGTTGAAGAACTGAAACGACCGGACAGGGCTACGCGTCCAGGCGCGTGCTGAGCGGCCGCGGAGTTGTGAGCGGCAGCGGAGCTCGACGATTCTGATTCTTCCCGAACACCGCCATCGCGGCCGGAATCGTCGATGCCACGCCGATACCGACCAGGCTCAACGCTATCGCGCGTCGCCTGTCTTCGGAAATCCGATCCGCGACAAGTAATCCGATTCCGAACGCCAGAGCGGCGCGAGTCCCCACGACGAATGCCAGGAGCGGTCGGCTAAGGATGAGACTGTTCATGAGCAACCTCCGTCACCCTGCACGCAAGAATTGTGCTGACGCTCAAGCTGAGGTGCTGGCGTTCAGCTTGCTTGATTCAAACCATCGCTGCACGATGAAAGTCTGAACCTCTTTGAACCCGAAAGGAGGCAGGCATGGCAAAGGCTACGCAGGCGATTCCCACTGGTCACCACACGGTGACACCGGTCCTCACGCTCGATAACGCGGCCAAGGCGATCCGCTGGTATGAGGATGCCTTTGGCGCGAAAGAAATAGGCCGCTCGGCGACACCGGACGGAAAGATTCTTCACGCCGAGATCCAGATCGGCGACTCGCGCATCATGCTCAACGACGCAGTCATGGGCGCCAAAAGCCCGAAAGCGCTTGGAGGCTCGCCGGCACAACTGTGGATCTACGTGGAGGATTGCGACACGCTGTTCGGGCGCGCGCTCTCCGCCGGCGCCCATGTCTTCGGCGGAAAGACGGGCGAGATGAGCGATCAATTCTGGGGCGACCGCGCCGGCACGCTGCAGGATCCCTTCGGCTATAAGTGGTCGATTGCGACCAGAAAGGAAGACCTCTCGCCGAAAGAGATGGAACGCCGGCAGAGCGAGTTCATGAAGGACTTCGCGGTTCAGGCGACGTCGGGGTGAGAGACCTCAAGTAGTCCGTGTCAGAAAAGGCAGGGCCTCGCCGGTCCCAGCCGGCGAGGCCGTCGTTCTTGATCTACGGCTGCATCCGGGACAGCTGCTCCAGCAGCTTCCCTCGCGGGCTGTCGGACGGCACGAAACGCTGCACGCGTTCGCCGGCGAACACCTCGCCCGTGTAGAGATTGCCCTTGGAGTCGGTGGCTTCCATATGCACGCCGAAGAAACTCCCCCCATTCTCCCCCTGCTGGCCCAGCGTGCCGACGACTTTGCCTGTCTTGCGATCGAGGAACCAGATGTGGTTGTTCGTCAGATCGGAGATATAGAGCAGCTTCTGATCCTTGTCGTTTGAGAACATCACACCGCCGGCCGATCCGCCCACGCCCGTACCTTCCGCGAGCTTGAATTCCTGCTTGAAGTTGCCTTGTTTGTCGGTCACGTGAATCCGGTTGCCCGTGCGGTCAGCTGCATAGACCAACCCATCATTGGAGAAATTGAAGGTGAGGTGGCCGACGAACTCCTTGGCCATCGGACCATTCGGCGTGTAGGCATGGTCCTCAGGTCGCGTGCTGATTTCCGACAGTTTGTGGCCGTATGCGCCCCAGCCCCGCTTGAACTCGAACTTGTCCAGCGAGAACACCATCACGCGGCCGCCGAAGGCATTGTCGGCGACATAGATCTCATTGACCGCATCGTCGGTGCGGATCTCTTCGATGCCGCCAACGATCATCGGCGTGGTCGGCGGATACTTGGCGATGAAAGCTGTTTGCTGCAGCTGCGCCTGCGTCGCGGCTCCATCCCCGCCCCCACGGCCGCCACGTCCGCCGCGTCCACCTTCTCCCACCGCAATGAATCCGGCAACGGGGCCGGCGGAGCCCTGGCCTTTCACCCACCCAATTCGCGGATTGTCGTCGAACGGCTGTCCGTTGGCAGTCTCAGGGATGTGCGGGATGGCCGCCAACATCTTCCCGGTCTTGGGATCGTACTTGCGGACGGTGTTCTGCCCGATGTAGATGAAGCCCTGCTTGTCGACCGCCATGCCGTGGCCCTGCGGTGCATCGAAGGATCCGATCACGTTGCCCGCCATGTCGAAGTGAATCATCGCCGGCGCGTGGACGCAGCAATCTGCCAACGGAGGATTCTGCTCCGCGTGCACCTCGATGGACACAAGATCGTTCGGGCGGTTGAGCACCCAGATGTTGTCGTCTTTGTCCACCGCCAGACCCGTGACGCCTCCCATCTTCCACTTGTTCGGCAGCGGCTTCGGCCAGGTCGGATCGTATTTGAAGCTCGGCAGCGACTGCGCGAGGGCGCCATTGCCCGCGTAGGAGAGCAGGAATCCGATGCCGGCCAGCAGCGCGAGTACCGCAAGGATTCTCGGAGCAACTTTCCTCATGTGACGTCTCCCTCGGAGTTGAAAACGCAGAGATCGCAGAGATCGCAGAGCAAAATCGAGACTCGGCGATCTCCGCGATCTCTGCGTTTAACAAGCTCGCGGCAGGAGTCTATGCCCGCCGGCCGGATCGGTCAATCGACTTCGGGGGCGGCAAGAGCAGGCACCCGAGGAAGTATTGCGGGCGGGTGCTCCCACGGCCGCCGAGCGGGTTTATGCTGAACGTTGATGAATACGCGCACGCTGACCCCGACGCGCCGGGAGGCGCTCTGTGCCCTTGGAGCCGCGCTGTTCGCGGCCGTGCGCCCGTCCGCGCAAGCTGGATCTCTGGAATTCGATGGGATCGACCACGTCGAGTTCTACGTCTCGCAGGTTGAGCGCACGAGGGACTTTTTCGCCTCGGTGTTCGGCATCACCGTGCTCAGGAACGCCACGGCCGCGAAGAACTATCTGAAGATTGGCTCGGCGTATCTTGCGTTCGAGCGGCCGCGCACCGCGGGTGGCCCGCTGACCACGGATCATGTCTCGGTCGCTATTCGAAACATCGACATGGCGCACGTGCACGCCGTTCTCGATGGACGCGGCATCCCGTATCGGGATTACCCCAGCGGCCGGGATACCGCCGTCGTGGATGCCGACGGCATCCGGATTCAGCTCTCACCGGAAAATGGCTGGAGCTTCCTCAGGCCGCCGACGTTCGTACCCGAAGCGGTCGCCGTTCGAGAGGAGCCCGTGTTCCGTCCGACGGGCATCGAGCACGTGCTGCTCAACGTCGCCGATCCCGAAGCGTCGGCGAGGTTTTACGAGAAGATTTTCGGCCCCGTCGCGCTGCGCGCCAACAACCGAATCTGGTTCCGGGTGGGTCGCTCACGCGTGGGCTTGCTCAAGACACCTGAAGGGCAGCGGCCCGGCGTGAATCACTTCTGTGTCTCGGCCGCGCCGTTCGACTACGACGCTGTTGTCGCCCGCCTCACCGCACTCGGGGCGAAACTCGAACCGCCCGAATTGCCCGGCGCCCCGTCATTCAGGGATCCGGACGGGATGCTCGTGCAGGTCAGTCAGCCGTAGCGTCCGCCTTTAGGCGGACGTTCGCCGGCCGGCTGAAGCCGGCCGCTACGGCATTGTCCGAGACGCTCTACGAGGACTGTTTATGATCGCGATCATGTGGCAATTCGACGTCAGGGACGGACGCGAGACGGAATTCGAACGGTTTTACGGTGTGGACGGAGAATGGACGGCGATCAACCGCCACACGCGATCCTATCTCGGCAGTTCTTTCCTTCGCGACCAGAACCGTTCATCGCGATACATCGTGATCGAATACTGGAGTGAGATGGTCGTCTACGAAGAGCATCGCGCGTATCGCTCGGACGCGATCACCTCTCTCGAAGCCATCCGGACCACGCTGGTCGATTCGGTCGAACCGCTGGGAATTTTTACGGCGTTGAACGTGCCCGATCGAACCGGCCCCACGTGGTCGCAGCGCAAGAGCAGATAAGCCGGCCGCGCTCGTTCATCGCTGGCGCGCGGACGCCACGAGCAGAATCGCCGAGCAGGTGCCCATCATCGCCGTCAGGCCGTAAAGCGTCAGCAAGGTGGTCATGGAACTCTTGACCTAGCAAGGCATATGCCCGCTCTGCCGTTTCGCGGGACGGCGGGCCGGCCGGACCCGCGCTGTGGAAATCGGTCTTGCAGGCCGCAACCGGCATGTTTTTTCCGTGTGGACGCGAGACGTGAATGTCTGAACGGCCCCCGGCCGGCAGACAAAAGTGGCGGCTATCGACCGACCATGTGGGGAAGGTCCTTGTTGTTCTCCTGGCAGATGTACTCGAGCAGCTCCACGCCGGCGACCCACGGAATCGTGTAGCTGGTCGTCCACGGTTTCGCGTACGCGTGCGGATCGTCGATGGTCACCTCGTAGTGCAGCGTGGACTCGTTCGTGCGGGCGAAGCGCTCGATGATATGCAGCGCCTCGGTGTGCGGGTGCCCGGCCTGGTCGAGCCAGGTCGCCTCGTTGAACCCGATCGCATCCACGACCAGCGTGTCGCCCTCCCAGTGACCAATCGATTCGCCGAGGAAGGATGGATTCGGATCCTTCTGGTGAAGCCGGCCATCCGTGAAGATCGTGCGCCACACGTGCGCTCCGCCTTCGAAGACGAACAGCACGCGGTCGCTCTGCTGGAAGATTTGAAACGGGAAGGGCGTGGCCATCAAGCGCGGGATGCCTGGCGGCAGGCATCTCGATTCAGGATCGTGTTGCTGCAGGTTGGCCTGCCGCTCGTCGTAGACGGCTTTCGCCCAGGGCTGGAACGGCACGTCGACGATTCGCTCGACGGGCGATCGATTGGGGTCGCCGACGCCCGCAAGGTTCGCGATCACGCGGGGGTTCCAGACACCTTTCCCGTTGCCCAGATCGGGATGTCCGTCGGGCAGTCGCGGCGCGGGATTGGCCGCGGCGGACTGGCTGCGCTCGGGAAGCCTGCCGGCGACCGGTGCGCTTTGCGCGAAGACCTGACCCGACAGCGCTGAAACGAGCATGGCGCCGGCAACAAGGGCCTTCATAGGATCGCTCGCAGGTCAGAGGGATCGGTGTCACGGCATCATACGGCCGTGCGGGCTCGCGCCGGGAGATTTGGATTCGTTCAGGCGTTGACGGCCTGGGGCAACCGCGGCGTTCCGATGAGGATGGCCAGCTGGGCGGCGAAAATTGTCGCCAGCGCGCGCACGGACTCCAGCTGTTCGGCGCCGCGCTGCAGCTCCACCGCGAACACCCCCACGCATCCGCCAGGCGTCATCAACGGGACGACCAGCGCACCGCTCTCCACCGCGCAGCTCTTGACGACGCAGGTTTGGGTCGACCGGAAGGCGGCTGCCGTCGCGTTGTCGGCGTCGCGGCGCACCTGAGGCAACTGGGCCAGCACCTCGTCCGAATACCCGTGGGCCAGCGTGGGTACGAGCTCCGCACCCTGCTGATCCCATGCCCAGACAATGAGGCCGACGGCGTCGAGGAGGCGGGCAGCGCGCTGGAGCAGAGGCGCTGCGTCCCGTCGTTCGAACACCCGCCCGAGCTCGGTACACAAATGCGCGGCGGCCAGGAGATCTGGTTTGAACGGGGGAGGCTGCGCCACGGCCTCGCGGGGCGTGGACGTGGCTGCTTCCGCGGGCGCCACACGTCGCTTTCGTCCGAGATCCTGCCACGTGCGCGAAACGGCCTCGACGGCCGAGCCGACCAGGAACCTCACGCGAAGCGGGGCGGGCCGCTCGGGCGTGTTGGTGGCGGCGGCTTCAAAGGCCGGCATCGGGGTGACGGTTTCGACGGGATCGGGGTAGAGCTCGAGAAACTCGCGCACCACGATATCGGGTTCGAGGCCGATGGCGTGCGCGTAGGCACGGATGAAGGCGCGGCGAAAGATCCCCGACGGCCAGTGCGTCACGTCGTCGCGTTCCAGCGCTTCGAGCAGCGAGAGCTTGATCTTCGTCTGTTCGGCGATCTCGATGAGGGAGACCTGTTGTTTTTCGCGCCGTTCGCGTAATCGCGCGCCGAAACTCTGAGCCATGCGGGACACCTCGCGGGGCAGGGGAAACACACCACCGCACGCCATCAACGTTCAATTTCTGGAAGATTTGCGCGAGATTCATCAGCCGGAGAACGGTCACCGCGCAGCCTCGGGCGAGGCGGCCCCGCGCGTTGAGGGTTGACGAACCTTCCGCGGCACAGAGTACCAATATGTCTCTCGTACTTCAAGGCAAGAAACCGCCCGGCTCGACCGTTCAGCGGCGTCACAGCTCTTCGGTGCCGCATCGGATTCGAGCGTTACGCGCCTCCAAATTAGTCTCCTTGAAGGATGACTTAAGTCTCTTCTTCCAATGCCTTTCTAACGCTTAACAGCCTCATCTGAATGGAGATATGAAAATTCGCTGCGGATTCAAGGTCGTCTCGACGGCGAGAGGTGGCACGCGGTTAGCTTTGCGGGGTACCGAAAGCCGCAACCAAAAATTATGTCTGCCAACAGCACCGCGCACCAGGACCGTCAGCCGCCGCCGGCCCCCGAGGCAGTCGTGTTGCCGCCGGCAGGCAAGCCCGCCCGGCCCGGATCGTCCCGTTCCTTGATGAAACTGTTGACCTTTTCGAAGGCCGACGAAGGCCCGATGGGCGATTTTCCCAGCGAGCGGAAGCCGGGCGTTCCCTGGTTGAGGGTGGTCGTTCCGCTCGTCTGCGTTGCGGTGGTCGTCGTCGGAGCAGCCGTCGCGGCGGTGATCTTCATCCCGAAGTGGCAGGCGAGCGCAGCGGTGGTTCCGTCCGGGCAGCTGGTGGTGATTTCAGAGCCGGCCGGCGCCGAGGTCCGCGTCGATGGACAGCCGCGAGGCGTCACGCCGCTGAACCTGTCGCTGCCGGCCGGTCCGCATTCGTTGCAGTTGAATCGCGCCAGCGTCACGCGAACCATTGCGGTTGCCGTCAAGGCGGGCTCGGAGGCGACGCACTACGTTGATCTCCAGACATTGCCCGTGGCGGAGGTTGGACAGCTATTCGTGACCACCGAGCCGGCGGGCGCCCACGTGTCGGTGGACGGACAACCTCGCGGTGTCTCGCCCGTCAGCATCGGGGATATCCCGCCCGGGCAGCATGCGGTCTCGATCAAAAGCGACAAGGGCACGGTCCAGCGAAGCGTGACGGTGGAACGCGGTCAGACCGCGTCGCTTGTCGTGTCGCTGGTCGCGCAGTCTTCGTTCGGCTGGGTGTCCATTGCCAGCCCGGTCGTCATGCAGGTGTTCGAGGGCGACCAGAAGTTCGGCACGACCGAAACCGATCGCATCGTGATGTCGGCGGGGCGGCACACCCTGAAAATCGTGAACACCCGCCTGGGCGTTCAGCTCTCGCGTTCGGTGGACGTTCCGGCCGGCGGCGCCGCCACGATCAAGGTCGACGTTCCGGACGGCGTTGTTAATTTGAATGCCCTTCCGTGGGCCGAAGCGTGGATCGACGGCCGTCGCATCGGCGAAACGCCGCTCGCCAACATCAAGATTCCGCTCGGCGATCACGAGGCATTGTTCCGCCATCCGCAGCTGGGCGAACGTCGTCAGACGTTCACCGTGACGGCCAACGAACCCACGCGAGTGGCACTGGACCTGCGAAAATGAAGACACTGCTCGTCGGCGTCGTTCTCGTATGCCTCACGTTCGGCCAGATGAACGCAGGAGCGCAGGCCGAGAACGCCCTCGACAGGGCACGTGCTCTCTACGATTCGGCGTCGTTCGACGAAGCGCTGGTCCTCCTCGATCGTGTCAGCGGCGCCCAGCCCGAGAGCGACGTCGAGGAAGTGCAGCGATATCGAGCGCTGTGTCTGCTCGCACTCAATCGAACATCGGACGCGCAGCGCGCGATTGAGATCGTCTTTTCGCGCGATCCGCTGTTCCGGCTCTCGGACGGCGACGCGCCGCCGCGCATGCGCACCGCGTTCAACGACGTTCGGCGCCGCCTGATGCCCAAGGTGACCGAACAGCTCTACGCCTCGGCGAAGCTCGCGTTCGATCGCAAGGAGTACGACCTGGCGGCCACGCAATTCAGCGACCTGCTCACGTTTCTCGAGGACGGCGACGCCCGCGAGCTGCCGAGCCTCAAGGAATTCAGAACGCTGGCCACCGGCTTCCGCGATTTGAGCCAGGTGGCGGTCGCGACGGCTCCTAAACCCGCAGCGGCTCCGGCGGCAGAGCCGATTGCGCAGGTCTCGCCGGCGGGACAGACCGCGGGCGCCCTCAATGTTCCGGCGGCTACCGCGAACACCGGCGCTGGCCACGGCATCGGGCACACTCGAGCCGCCCGTCGTCATCAGGCAGCAGATGCCCCTCTGGCTGGGGATGCGCGACTTCCTTCCGCGCGGCAATCGCGGCACCCTCAGAGTCATCATCGACGAGCGCGGGAATGTGGAGGAGGCGCGCGTCATCGAATCGCTCCACATGGTCTACGACGCCCTGCTGATCTCGGCCACCAGGACGTGGAAGTACGAGCCAGCCAAGCTGGACGGGAAACCGGTCCGCTACGTGAAGATGATCGAAGTGGTCCTCAGACCCCAGTAGTCAGAGCGACTGCAGGAAGGCCAGCAGCGCCGAACGCGCCACCTCATCGAGTCGAATAAATCCCTGTCGCGCGAGGTCGGCCTCGCCGGCATGCCTGGCAATGGCGTCTTCAATCGTCGCGGCGCTGCCGTCGTGCAGGAGCGGGCGCCGGAACCGCAGTCCCCATAGCGCAGGGGTCCTCATCTCGTCCGGCGACGCCGTGGAATCGGCTTGCTTGATGCCGTCGCCGGTGCCGATCTTGTGCAGGAGCAGGTCCGAGTAGAGCGGCACGACCTTCCGATCGAAGAGCGGGTTGACGTTCGACCCTGTCATCAGCGCCGGAACGTGGCAGGCGGCGCAGCCGATCGCGGCAAACGTGCGCTCGCCATCCCGGACGGCGCTGTCGATCGGCCCGCGCGCAACAGGCGCCAGAAACTTCATGAACGCGGCGAAGTGGTCGATGTCGCGCAGCCGCGTGACCGGATCGGGCTTGTCTTCGGGATCGGCCGCGGCGTCACAGTGCTTCATCTGTTCGGAGGGAATGCCAAAGGCGAACTCGGCGGGGAAGATGTCGTTGGTGATCCCCATCTCGTTCCGGTAGGCATCCCCGGAAAATGTCAGCAGCGTGGCGACCTGCGCCTTCCATCCAAACCGGCCGACCCGGCGCTCGCCCGTGGCCACGTCGATGACGATCGAGGCCCGGCCTGCGCTGCCATCGCGATTCCGATCCAGGGGATCCGCCAGCGAGAGCAGGGTGTCGTCCGGAATCGCCTCGATCAAGCCCGCGCCGAAGAGCGGCACGGGCACACGCCGCGCTACCACGTTCATGTCGGGCGGCAGCACGGGCTGACAGGCATGGTTGGGCAGCGAGAACGTGTGAAACAGCGTGTTGCCGTCCGCATCGAGCGCCCGGAACGTGCCGTCAGCATCTCTGTGGCCCGCGCGGAGCTCCGCCATCGGGCTGATGCCGCCAATCGCCGGCACGCTGTGACACACGCCGCAGCTCGTTCCATTGAAGGCCGGGCCCAGGCCCTCGTCTACGGTTTCGACGCCGGTGAAGGCGCCCAGCCCCGCGCGAAAGGCATCGAACTCACGCGGTGTGATGCCGGGAAGCGGGTCGCCCGGCCGCAGCGGCACGCTCTGGCCTGCCACCGGCGCGGTGAACAGCGCCAGTGTCCAGACGGTCAGCAGCGCGGCCAGGGAGACAACGATCGCGCGCGGCATCAGTCCTCGACCACCAGGACGCCGTGCATGAAGTCGTGGCCCGCGCCACACAGCTTCGAGCACTCGAACGCGTAACGGCCCGCCTTGTCCGGCGTGAACTTTACCGTGATCGATCCGCGCCCGCGCTTCGGGATGACCCGATCGACGTCAGTGCCGACGATGCGGAACCCGTGATCGGTGTCGTCGCTCTCGAGCACGAACTCGACGGTCTCGCCGCGATGAATCTTGATTTCGTCCGGCGTGAACCGGAACCGTTCGGCCGTGATGCGCACGGTCACGGTCCGCTCCTGTGCGAAGGGACACGTGGCCATCGCGAAAATCAGGCCGGCCGCAATCGTGAATCTCGTCATCGTTGGGCACCTCTACAGAAGTCGTTGCACGAGCCGTAGCGTCCGCCTTCAGGCGGACGTTTCGCTGGCCGGCTGAAGCCGGCCGCTACGCCAGATTGAAACCGCGCTAGAACCACCAGCCCAGGCCGACGCTGAATGCGCGCGGCGCAGCGACGACCAGGCTCTGATTGCCGCCGATCGTGTAATCCACTTTCACGACGACGTCGGGATCGGGGAAGTACGAGACGCCCATGATCCAGGCTGTGCCGTTGAATGCCCCGATGGGCTGATACCCGGTGGGCATCCGGAACTGCGTGTCGAATTTTTCATAGCGGACGAAGCCCACCACTTCGCGAGGTGGGGGAAACGGCAGGATCGGATGCGCGACTTCGAGATACGCGCCGAACATCTGGCTTGCGATATTGGGGTCGACGCCTTCCCGCAGCGCCCGCAGGCGATTGAGCTCGTCCGCCTGGTCGACGAACACGTGGGCAATTTCGCCGCGCAGTTCCAGACGGCCGAGGCGTCCCCGGCCATCAGCTTCGACCAGCGTGACACGCGGATCGAGGGTCGGCGAGCCGCTCGTCGTCCGTCCGCGCCAGATGCTCGTGCCGAGAGTCAGGCGACGGACGCCGAGATATTCCAGCCTGCCGGTGCCGGCCCAGTGGCGCACGACTGCACGAGAGCCCTGCTGGGCCGAGTCGGCGAGACCTTCGCCCGCGCTGAACTCCGCGGCGTTGAGCGGCGCCATCGCGTAGGCGCGGTAGCGCCATCCGCGGCCGAACTCGCCGAAGACGCCCGCGCCCGCGTCAAACCACGTGGTCGGGATGATGAAGGTGTCCACGAAGGGCCGCTGGACGCCGTAAAAGGTTGGCGGCTCGTGGCGCTCGTTGATGATGCCGACCGGGACGAGCAGCTGGCCCGCGCGGATGTTGAACCGGCGATCGATGAGGAAATCGAGATACGCCTGCTCGAGCTCCAGCTCGCCCTTCTCTTCGCCGCCTTCGACGATCGCGTGCTCCACCTCGAGCTCCGAGATGAAGCGGATCCGATCGGAGAAGCGATGCGCGAACAGGAGCACGAATCGGCGGAAGTCGATGAAGGCGTCGGCGTTCGAGGGATCGACGAACTGCAGGTCCATGTAGCCCGACAGCGACGAGAGCGGGCTGGAGCTCGCGCGCTCAGGAGATCCGGTCGTCTGGGCTTCGGAACCAGCGGATAAGGAAACAAGAAAGAGAGCGGCTAAGGCTGTGAAGGGCCTGAAGATGCCGCGAAGACTCTGCCGGAGCATGGCCAGCAGAGTAGCCGAGCATTTTGAAGCAAGTCAACAACTATTTTGATTAATCGAAATCGCTATTCTGTGACTCTCAAATCCGGACGGCCGTTCTGCGGCACCATGCCCACCGCCCGGTAAACGTCGTCCGCCTCGCGAGACGAGAGGAAATTGAGCAGCGCCTTCGCCGCAGCTGGCGATTTGGCGTTCGCCGACACGAACCCTACCAGGCCGGTCGGTGTGGAGATCTGCCGCGGGATCGCGCCGACGGACTCGACACCCGGCTCCGTCAGGATTTCGCTGATGAAAGTGAGGCCGATCTCGACCTCGCCTTTCGCGAGCGCCGCCATGGCCGCCGCCCCGCCCTGCGCGAGCTTGATCTTCGGTTTCATCTGCTCGGCGATGCCGAGTTTCCTGAGCGTCTCCGTGAAGCTGACGCCGGCCGCCGCGCCGCCCGCCGGATCCGGATACGAAATGGACGCTGCCGCGAGCAGCGTGCGTTTGAACGCCTCGGGCGTCGAGATGTCCGGCTTGCGCGCCCCGGTTCGCACGGCGACGCCAACCGCGACGCTTGCCAGGAACGTTTCGCTGCTCTTGACGACGTGGCCGGATGCCAGGACTTCGGGAAACGGCGGCTGCACGATCGGCACGTCGAACGGTTCGCCGTTGGCGACCTGACGCTTCGTCCCGAGGCCCGACCCGAACGTGGCCTTCACCTTGTGTCCGCTGATTTTTTCGAAGCGCGGAATCAACTGCTCGATCGCGGCCTTGATGCCGCCCGGCCCGATGAGCGTGACCTCGTCCGCGTGTGCGCGCTGACCACCGCAGAGCAGAAGAACGATCGTGGCCGTCGAGAGGAATGATTTCATCAGGCCCGCCCCGCGAACTCGCGCGTTTCCGTGTGAACCTTGACCTTCTCGCCTTCCTTGATGAACAACGGCACGCGAATCTCGAGGCCCGTTTCGAGCGTGGCGGACTTCGTGGCGCCGCCGCTCGCGGTGTCGCCTCTCGTGCCCGGCTCCGTGTACGTGACCGTCAATTCGACGTGCGGCGGGAACTGCACCCCGATGGGGTTCCCGTTGAACTTCTGGATCTGCACCATGACGTTGTCCACGAGCAGCTGCCGGTCGTCGCCAACAATCTCGGGCCTCAGCGTCAACGTTTCGAAGCTTTCCTGGTCCATGAAGTTGAAGCCGCTGCTGTCGGAGTACAGGTAGGACGCGTCCACCACCACCAGGTCGGGCTCCTTGAACTTGTCGCCGGCCTTGAAGGTCTTGTCGAACACCGCGCGCGTGATCAGGTTGCGCATTTTGAGACGCACGAGCGTCTGGCCGCCGCGGGCGGTCGGCTTCGACACCTCGACGTCGAGGCAATGGAAGGGCGCATCTTCGAATTCGAAGTACATCTTCCGTTTGATTTCGATCGCTTCAATCAGGCTGGCCATAAGTCACTCTGCTGTCCGTGCCGGACTCTCGTGTCCACAGGCCGGCGGGAAGGGCGTTCCGCCGGGCGCCACATGGTAACAAACTGTCATCTCGGCGCGTCTCTTGCCTGCTTTTTGGATCGGAGTTGAAAAGAGCGGGATGCCGGCTGCCCTGAGGTCCGTCGATTACAAACCTGACGCGCGACCTACCAAGACTGTCAGTCCTGGAATCGGCAGCGCCCTGCGCGCGGACGATTTCGCGGCAGTCGAAGAGTTCCTGAATCTGCTCGCGCGCGCGGTCCGGCAGTTCCACACCTATCCGGCGACCAGCCCATTGTGCGCCGATGCCATTGCCGCGTGCCACAAAGTCTACGCCACGCTCGACCGGCGCGACCGCCTCGTCCTGCGCGTCACGCCCACCGAGCTCATCGTGGACGAAATCGGCGTCGGCGCGGGGACGGTCGTGGAGCACGAGCTGGTTCGCCGTCTCCATCGCGCGCACATCGCGTCGATCGATTTCGACCGCAGCGCGTCCATCCGCGATTTCTCGCGTTTCTGCGCCGACATTGTCTTTTCCGAAGGCCTGGCGAAGACCAAGACCTCGCTTGTCGAGCAACTGACCGAGCACGGCGTCGAAACCATCGTGCCGCACATGGCACACCGCCCGGAAGTGCTCAACGTCGGAGCGACCGCGCCGTCGGTCTGCACGCTCGTCGAGCACGAACGGAAGCGCCGCGAATCGCTGTTCGAGGCCAACGCGCCGATCAATCATCTCTATCCGCCCGACAAGGGCTGGGTACGCCTGGACCCGTCGTCGCAGTTCGACATCGTCTCGCTCACCGATCTCGCGGTGCTGGTGAACGATCCCGGAGAAGTCGCGACGATCCTGCTGCGCCTGACGGACGATGACGGCGCCGGCGCGGGAACTCACGGGACGGCGCTCGAGCAGAAATTCACCGATGTCACGACGCTGTTCTCCTCGCTCGATCCGAGGCTTGCCCGCGTCATGTTCGGCAAGCTCGCGCGCGCGGTGCTGGAGCTCGAACCCGAGCGGCGGTCGGCGCTCCTGCAGCGGACGATTCTCCCCGGCCTGCTCGACGGACGGGCGGACGGCAACGTCCTCCGCGATTTTCCCGACGTCGATCTGGCCGAGTCGCTGTGTCTGCTGCTCGAACTCGAGACCGCTGCCCCCGAAGTCCTGACGGCGGCGCTCAATCGCCTCGACCTCCCGGCCGAACGGCGCGAGACCGTGGTGCCGCTCATCGACGAAAAGCTGCGGGCCCGGCAGTCGGCGAGCGCGCGCGCGGACGATGCCGGCCTGGACAGGCACGCGCGGCAGCTGATCAAGGTGCAGGCGGCGCCCGGCAAGGACTTCACGGAGTTCGCCGCCTTCGATCTGTCCATGGACGAACAGGTCGCCGCCGCGCTCGGCGGTGTGCGCGACTCCATCCGGGCGACGGATCTTCCGCTGGCGGAGCTGCAGTGCCTGCGGAGCCTCGTCCGGCTGGAACCGAATGTGACGGACGTGGGCGCGTTCCTTCAGAGGTCGCAGGGGCTGCTGGGCGATCTCGAGCGGGCCGCGCGTTGGCGCGACCTGGCCGCGCAGGCCGCGGGTTACCGGCAGCTGGCCGGCGAACTGCGCGAGCGCCGTCCCGATGTGGCCGATGCGATCGACCACGCGATCGCGGCGTTCTTTACGGCCGACCGCGCGGTCGCCATCGCCGAGCTCTATGAGCGGGACGGTGCCGGGCAGGGAAGCGCCGCGGCGCTCATCGAAGCCTTCGGCCCGGCGGTGGTGCCGGCCTGCGTCGGACTGCTGGACGACCCGGCGCGGGCATCGAGGAACCGATCGCTGGCGACGCTGATGTGCACGCATGCCGCGCTGCTGGCGCCGGCCCTCGTCGATGAACTCGCCCATTGCGGCATCGCGGCCAGGCGCGTGGGCGTCAGGGTGCTCGGGTTCGCCGGCGCCGGCTACGAAGCGGCGGTGGCCGAGCAGGTGAATCACGGCGACGAGCCCCTGGTGCGCGAAGCGCTCCGCGCGCTCGCGCGCATGGGAACCGGGCACGCGGGATCGGTCGTGGCCAGGCAGCTGCAGAACGGCAGCGACCGGAGCCGGGCTGCGGCCGAGGAGGCGCTGTGGCACTTTCCGCCGCCGCGCGCCGCCGCGCTCGTGCGGGAGCTCCTCGGCAACCATGACTTCGTCCTTCAGCATCCCGCCACCGCCATGCACCTGCTCGAACGCGCGTCAAAGGCCGGCATCGAGGGTCTCAAGCCTGTGCTGGCTGAACTCGAGCCGCTGCGTTTCAGATTCTGGAACCCGAGCCTGGTCCGCATCGCGCTGAAGGCCAGGGAGCTGCGCGCGCGATGACGAACGCACCCGGCTCCGCGTCCACGCCGGGACCGCTTCCGGTCCTCAAGGGCTTCGCGAGCCTGCGGCGGCTGGCCGGCACCTATCCAGCCGGGCATCCGATGCTGACGCAGAAGCTCAAGGAGCTCGAGGATCTCATTCAGCAGCACCTGCGGGTCGATCCGACGCTCCGAATCGACATCATCCGCGGCGACGTCTTTCTGGACGGCGTGTCATTCGGCCGTGACGATCCGGCGAGCGCGCAGGTCGTGCGCGAGCTCGGCGATCTGGGGATCGACAGCATTCACGTCCGCGAAGGCGTCGGGCGCGACGAGCTGCTCGCGACCGCCGAGTTTCTCTGGCAGATCAAGGACGTGCACGCCGAGCCCGTCGAGGAGCAGCTGGCGCGCCGCAACATCCGGCACGTCAGTCTGGGCAAGATCGTGGCGCTCGACACGCGGTGGAGCTCACGGCAATGGCCGGACGCGCCGACGGGCACGCTCGACCCGGATTACGCCGAGTCGCTGGTGCTGGCGCAGGAAACCTTCGACAACACCAGCGCCGGCAAGAAGCTCGATCTCGTGACGGTCCGCGATCTCGTGCAGCTGCTCATTCACCGTGTGGCGCGCAGCAACGCGGCGCTGGGCCAGATTCTCGCCGTCAAGATGTACGAGAACCTGACGTACTGCCACTCGGTCAACGTCGCGATGCTGAGCCTGCTGCTCGGCAAGCAGCTCGGGCTGGACGAACTGGACATGGCCGCGCTCGTCGAAGCCGCGCTGCTGCACGACATCGGCAAAACGCGGATTCCCCTCGAAATCGTCAAGAAGCCCGGCGCGCTCGACCGGCGCGAACGAAAACTCATCGAGGCGCACACGGTGCTTGGCGCCGAGATACTCGTGCAGATCGAGGGGTTGCGGCCGCTCACGCCAGTCGTGGCGCTCGAGCATCATCGGGGTGTGACCGGCACCGGCTACCCGGATGTGGGCGATCTTGTCCCGCACTTCATGAGCCAGATCGTGTCGGTCGCCGACATCTACGAGGCCATCACCGGCGCGCGGTCCTATCAGGATCCCACGCCGCCCGAGCATGCGTGCCTCATCCTGGCGCGTCTTGCCGGGCAGAAGCTCAACGCCGACCTCGTCAAGGCCTTCGTCAACGCGATCACGTTCTTCCCGCTGGGCTCCGTGGTCCGCACGAATCGGGACGAAATCGGCGTCGTCGTGCGCACGAACCACGCCGACCCGCTGCATCCGATGCTCACGCTCGTCGACGCCAACCAGAACCCGTCGGTGAGTGTCGATACGTGCAGCAGGGACGGCTCGGGCGGCTACGAGCGGCATATCCTCGAGACCATCAGGCCCCCCGAAGGGCTCGAAATGTCGAAGTTCCTGGCAGCCGCGGCCTGACGGCCGGCTCATCCTCAGCTCTCGCCTCAGCCTTGATTTCCGCGTATTTCTTCGTTCTACGTTTTACGTTCTACATTCAGGGCGGGGTGTTTCAGCGCCCTGCTTAGAGGCTCTTTTGCTGGGGATTCGGCCCGTCCGCGATAAACTTGTGGATCCGTGAGGATTCACATGCGCCTTGTCGCGCCGGCATTCGTCACGCTTTCGATCCTGGGGGCGACGGTCGGGGCCGCTGCCCCCGCCGACGACGTCCGCCTCGCCGAGGCGGCCATGAAGCGCGACACCGCGACGGTGCGTGCGCTCGTCGATCGGAAGGTTGACGTCAACGCGCCCGGGCGCGACGGCACCCCCGCACTGCACTGGCTGGTTCGAGTCGACGACCTCGAGACCGCCCGGCTGTTGATTCGCGCCGGCGCAGATACCAGGCGCGCGGATCGGTACGGCGTCACGCCCTTGTACCTGGCGTGCGCGAACGGGAACGCCGCGATGATTCAGCTGCTGCTCGAGGTGGGCGCCGATCCCAACCAGGCCGACCCGACCGGCGAGACCCCGTTGATGACGGCGTCACGCGTCGGGAATCTCGACGCCGTGAAAGTGCTGCTCGACCGCGGGGCCGTGCTCGATGCCAGGGATCCGACATTCCAGCAGACGGCGCTGATGATCGCCGTCCGGGAAAACCATCCCGACCTGGTGCGAATGCTCGTCGAGCGACGCGCCGACGTGAATGCGCAGACGCGTACCGGCGCCACCCCGCCCTGGGTGCTGCCGAACTCGGTCCCTGGCTTCGGCCACGGCATCGGCATCGTCCGCGGGGGCCTGCCGGAACGGGGCTCGCGATACCTGATTCCCGGAGCCCTGACGCCGCTTCTCTACGCCGCGCGGGATGGCCGTCTGGATTCCGCGCGCACGCTCCTGGCCGCGGGCGCCGATATCGAGCGCGCCGACGCCAACGGCATCACGCCCTTGCTGATGGCCATCAGCAACAATCACATGGACGTCGCGCGTTTTCTCCTGGAGAGCGGCGCGAACATCAACGTGATGGACTGGTACGGCCGGACGCCGCTCTGGGCCGCGGTTGAAACGCGCAACATGGACGTCAACAACGCCGAGCCTTTCGAGAACGGCGTCGACCGGGCGCCCGTCCTCGATCTGATCCGCGTGCTGCTCGATCGCGGCGCCGATCCGAACACGCGCACGAAAGAGACGCCGCCTATCAGGCGACAGATGCTTCCGGTCACCGGTTCGCTCTCGTGGGTGGACTTTACCGGCCAGACGCCGTTTCTCACGGCCTCCCTGTCGGGCGATCTCGCGGTGATGCGGCTGCTGCTCGAGTACGGCGCGGATCCTTACATTCCGACGTTTGGCGGCACGACGGCGCTGATGGCGGCGGCCGGCATTAACTGGGTCGTCGATCAGACGTACGACGAAGGGCCGAAGGCGCTGCTCGAGGCCGTGAGGTTGTGCGCGGACGAGCTCGGCATGGACGTGAACGCGGTCAACTCGATGGGCCTGACGGCCATCCACGGCGCGGCGAACCGCGGCTCGGACGACATCATTCGCTTCCTGGTCGCGCGCGGCGCGAAGCTCGACGTCAAGGACAAGGAAGGCCGGACGCCGCTGACGTGGGCCGGCGGTGTGTTTCTCGCGACGCATCCCGCCAAACCGAAGCCGGGTTCGATGGCGCTGATCAGCGAATTGCTCGCGAAGCCGGAGGCGGCCCGGCGATGAACGTGGGCTTCAAACAGCTGCTGCCGTTCGCCATCACATGGGCCGTCGTGCTCCCGATGGCGTCGCTCGGCGCGCAGTCGGGCAGCCCGCCGCTTCCTCGCGTTCCACCCGCGGCGGCCCCGTCCACGCCGGCTTCCGCACTGCTCACGCAGTACCTGCGTCACCTGTCACAACGGGCGGCTGAAGACAGCCGGTCTCGCCCTCGACGCACTCAGCCTCGATCGCGTCGGCGGCGACGCGGAGACCTGGGAAAAGGTCGTCGTGAAAGTGCGTTCGGGGATGATGCCGCCCTCTGGCGCCCGCCGCCCGGAACGTACGGCGCTCGATGCGTTCGCTACCGACCTGGAAATGCGCCTCGACAAGGCCGCGGCTCCCGGCGCTGGCCTCGACGCGCCCTCCATGCACCGGCTGAACCGCACGGAGTACGCCAACGCGATTCGGGATCTCCTGGCGCTCGACGTGGACGTATCGGTGCTGCTTCCGGCCGACGCCTCGAGCGACGGCTTCGACAACATCGCCGACGCCCTGAGCGTTTCGCCCTCGCTCATCCAGGGCTACGTGACGGCCGCGATGAAGATCAGCCGCCGTGCCGTCGGCGATCGCACGCTCACGCCGACGCAAGTCACGTATCCGGCGCCGGGCGGGCTCGCCCAGGATCGGCACATCGAAGGCCTGCCGCTCGGCACGCGCGGCGGGATGCTGGTGCACCACACGTTCCCGCTGGATGCGGAATACGAGTTCGGCGTGACCGGCGGCGTCGGATTCGGCGGTGGTGGCGGCGGGGCGGCGGTCGACGTCACGCTCGACGGCGAGAAAATCGCGACGACGACGCCGCGCAGCTTCAGGCTGAACGTGACGGCGGGACCGCACACGATCGGCGCCGCGCTGGTGGACAAGGTGCGCTCGGCCGGCGTGGACGAGGCGTATTCGGACTTCCGCAACAACTCCACGTTCACCGCGGCCGGCGGCATCCAGACGGTGGTGATTACGGGACCGTACAAGGCCACCAGCCCGGGCGACACGCCGAGCCGGCGCCGCGTGCTGGTGTGCAAGCCGTCTCCCGCCGAGGAAACCAGCTGCGCGCGTCAGATCGTGACGACTCTCGCGCGCCGGGCGTTCCGGCGCCCGCCGCAGCCCGCCGAAATCGAGCTGCTGATGGGCTTCTACCAGCAGGGGCGCAACGGGACGGATTTCGAAACGGGTATCCAGCACGCGCTCGCGCGTATCCTCGTGTCCCCCGCGTTCCTGTTTCGCGTCGAGGCGGAACCGAAAGGCCTGGTTGCCGGCGCGGCGTATCGCCTGAGCGATCTCGATCTCGCCTCGCGCCTGTCGTTCTTCCTCTGGAGCAGCGTGCCGGACGACGAGCTGCTCGACGTGGCGTCAAAGGGCCGGCTCCGCGACCCAAAGGTGCTCGATGGGCAGGTGAAGCGCATGCTCGCCGATCCGAAATCGGCGGCGCTGACGGCCAACTTCGCCGGCCAGTGGCTCTACCTGCGCGATCTCGCGACGGTGCAGACGTCGGCTAAGGACTTCGACGACAACCTGCGTCAGGCATTTCGCCGCGAGACGGAAATGCTGTTCGACAACGTCGTTCGCGAAGACCGGAGCGTGATCGATCTGATCAACGCCGACTACACGTTCGTCGACGAACGGCTCGCGCGGCACTACGGTATTCCCGATATTCATGGCAGTTACTTCCGGCGCGTGTCTCTGTCTGCGGACAGCCCGCGTCGAGGGTTGCTCGGGCAGGGCAGCATGCTGACCGTGACGTCGGTGGCGACGCGGACCTCGCCGGTGCAGCGAGGCAGGTGGATTCTTGAAAATCTGCTCGGGACACCCGCGCCGATTCCGCCGCCGGGCGTGGACACGAATCTCGAAAAGGATCCCGAGGCGGTCAAGGCGACTTCGCTGCGGCAGCGCCTCGAGGCGCATCGCGGGAACCCCGTGTGTGCGTCGTGCCACAAAATCATGGACCCGATCGGATTCGGTCTGGAGAACTTCGATCTGGTGGGCGGCTGGCGCGACCGCGACGGACGCACGCCGGTCGACGCATCGGGGCAGCTGGTCGATGGCACCAAAATCAATGGTCCGGCCGATCTGCGGCAGGCGCTGCTCAGCCGCTCTGACGCGTTCGTCACGACCGCGACCGTCCGGCTGCTCACGTATGCGCTTGGCCGGCCGGTTCATTACGACGACATGCCGGTCGTGCGCGCCATTGTGAGGCGGGGTGCGCAGAACGACTATCATTTCTCGTCGCTGGTGCTCGGGGTCGTCGAGAGCGCGCCGTTTCAGATGAAAATGAAGAAGTCCTAGGAGCCTGGGAACATGGCATTCCTCACGAAGAAGCACCTGTCGCGGCGCACGTTCCTCAACGGCGTGGGGGTCACGATCGCGCTGCCGTTTCTCGAATCGATGGTGCCGGCCGGCACGCCGCTCGCCCAGACGGCGGCGACTGGCCGGACGCGTCTGGGATGCATCTACATCCCGCACGGCGCGACGATGGACAAGTGGACGCCGGCGGCGGCCGGCAAGAGCTTCGAGCTGACGGAAATCCTGCAGCCGCTCGCCCCATTCCGCGAGCGGCTGAATATCATCAGCGATCTCAGCCATCCGCAGGCCTATGGCGGCGGCTCGGCGACTTCCAATCACAATCGTTCGGCGGCGACGTTCCTGAGCGGCGCGCACGCCGAAGCCGGCCCGCAGGCCCATCTCGGCATCACGATGGATCAGTTCGCGGCGCGCAAGATCGGACAGGACACGCCGCTGCCGTCACTCGAACTGATGATCGAGGACGCGACGCTCAGCTGCGGCGACGGTCTCAGCTGCGCCTATCGCGACACGATTTCCTGGCAGGGCCCGACGTCTCCGCTGCCGATGCAGAACAACCCGCAGGTGGTCTTCGAGCGGCTGTTCGGCGACGGCAGCACCGACGCCGAACGCCGCGACCGCCGGCAGCAGTCCCTCAGCCTGCTCGACTCGGTGGTCGGCGAAGTCTCGTCGCTGCAGCGCACGCTGCCCGCCGCGGATCGCGGCCGCGTCGATCAGTATCTGGGCGACGTCCGCGAGATCGAGCGCCGCATTCAGAAAGCCGCGCAGCAGGCCTCGGCGGACCTCTCGCTGCCGGACGCGCCCGCGGGCGCCCCCAAGGACGTCGAGGCGCACATCAAGCTGATGTTCGATCTCCAGGTGCTCGCCTGGCAGGCGGATATCACGCGGGTGACCACGATGCTGCTCGCGAAAGAGCTGAGCAACGCCGTGTATGCGAAGAGCGGCGTCCGCGACGCGTTCCACATCCTGTCGCACCACTCGAACATCCGCGAGAATCAGGACCGCTTCGCGGTATTGAACCGCTATCACGTGGGATTGTTCGCCTACCTCCTCGGCAAGCTGCAGGCGATTCCCGACGGCGACGGGACGCTGCTCGATCACTCGATGGTGCTGTACGGCAGCGCCATGAGCGATGCCAACCAGCACAACCACGGGCCGCTGCCAGTCATCCTGGCGGGCGGCGCATCCGGCCGGCTCACCGGCGGGCGTCACATCCGGAACACGCCGGACACGACGATGTCGAACCTGCTCCTCGCGATGCTCGACAAACTCGGCGTGCCGACCGAGAAGTTCGGCGACAGCACGGGGATGCTTGCGATCTAGACGGCGAATTTAGTCATCTGGTTATCTAGTCATCTGGTCATCGTTGTCCAATTGAGCAATTGGGCAATGGAAGAACGATGACTGAGATGACTAGATGACCAGATTCGCGATTGCTAGATTGCGGGACCGGCGGCGAGGGAATCGACGAAATGCCGCCAGGACGGTGTCGCGGTTTCTTCGAGCTCGGCGCCGCACCACTGTTCATCGGTCGTGGATGAGCGGCCCGTCCACACACGGTGCGCCTTCACCGTGATCCCCACCTGCGGCAGCGTGATGTCGAACATGGCCGGGATATCGGCCTGCTGGCTGAACGCGAGCCGGACCCCGCCGTGGCTCATGTCGATAATCTGAGCCAGCGCGTCCGCGGCGTTCACGCGTACGGTGCCGGCGACCTGTTTGCGCAGCCATCGCCGGATAGCCGGCTGCGTCCGATGGCCCTGCGCGATCGCCGACCGCACGATGGCCAGAAAATCCGGGTTGTCGAGCGGCGCCGCCACGAAGATCGCGCCCTGGCGCCTGGCTTCCGCCTCGAACGTCGCGTCCGGCCACTCGTTCGTGATGATGACCGGCAGATTCGGATGATCGAGCCGGCTGCGAATGGCCAGCTGCAGTCCATTGAACGCGCCCAGCCGCACGTCGGCCACGAGCACGTCCGGCGTCACCGAATCCAACAACTTTTTGGCTTCCGCCAGCGACGACACGGCGGCCACCAGGTGGCCGTCCCCCGAAAGAAGGGCATCGGTCCGCCAGAGGACATCCGGATCGGCGTTGACCAGAATCACAAGCGGGGCCATACACCCGCTCCAGGGCGACTCATGCTCGGCGGTCGTTCGCAAAAGAGGATCCACGAATCCGGTGGAGTGAACGCGCGGGATCTGGAACGAAACGAACGAAGCGCGCGCCACTGCGCAACGTGCCGAATTTCATTCCTGCATGTGTGCTTACGATTCGCGCTCGTCTATATGCGAAAAACTCCCGAGCGCCCATTCATGTCAGCCGCGTCAAGAAATGGCAACTTCGAAGCAGATCGGCCGTGCGCTTTCGTGAAAATACCGGAGGATTCCAGCAGGGGGCACTTGGCACCGAATGTGGTTGTCCACACTGTCAACCACCATGCTCCAATGTCCTGTCGCTCTGGTCGTCAGCGCGGACCGTCAGGTACGGCGGCTGATCTCGGCGAGCCTCGGTCAGATCGGATGCACGTCCCTCGATGTCGCCACGGGCCGCGAAGGGTTCGAATGCGCCGGCGCCGCGCACGTGGATCTCGTCATCGTCGATGTTTGTCTGCCCGACGGGTTCGAAACCGACATGGTCCGCCAGCTTCGCGCGACGCAGCCCGACCTGAAGGTGCTCTATCTGATCGGCCGGGCCAATCCGATCTTCGACCGGTGCTCGGGGAAGCGCAGCACCGACGCGTTTCTCACCAAGCCGTTCGGCCTGGATGAGCTGACCGACGTCGTCGCGTCGTGGCTGGACGACGCGCTCGCGCCGTTCAACGTCTCGGGCTTGTCACTGAACTAGCAGGCTGCAGGCTGCCGAAGAAGGCAGCCTGAACGTAAAACGGAAAACGCAGAATTCCAGCGTATTTTTCTTCGTTCTACGTTTTACGTTCTTGCATTCAGGGCGGTGTGTTTCAGCGCCCTGCCTAGTCGTCTTCGTCTTCGAACCATCCGCTTGCGCAACCAAAGCAAAGCCGCCGCCCACTCATCATCACCGTTTGTCTGATGGGAGCTCGCAGGCGGCACATCGCGCATTCGAACGTGTCGGCCGGTGCGGGAGCGGGCCGGGAAGGCTCGTTTGAACGGTCCGCGTTGTGTTCAGCCATGGAAATCACCCGGCAGGGCCGGAATCCGGGTGGCGGGCCTCGGGGCCGCTAGGCCGCCGACTCGCCCAGGCGGGCCGTCGTGACCTGCAGTCCCTCGTCCTGTGCCCACGCGATGGCGTGCACGTCGCACAGCAGGGCCACGCCAACCGTGGGCTGCGCGATGAGCAGACGATGGCTGGCGCGCTGCGAGCAGCCATGGTCGAACGTGCAACGGGACTCAACCTGCGCCGGCAGGGGGGTGATGCTGAATCCTTCGCGGGTTACCGTGAGCCGGAGATTCGGGCTGCGCATCGCTCGCTCCTTGAGTGGTGAATCGAAACAAAACACAACTCGCAAAGCGAGTGCCGCCGCTGACTGCACGGAACTGCACGTCCTGGCAGGATCGCCGCGTCAATTCTTGTCAGCGATGCCGACAAATTGTAGTTGTGTCTGACAGTCACGCCTGCGGACCACGCGACATGGTTTCAAAGCCTATGTCGAATGGCGGTCCGGGTACAAGCGAAAAAGCCTGCCCGTTTTGGCGCCGCCCCGAGGCCTTCCGAGCGTCCCGAAGGCGACCCGATGTGTGTGGCGAAGGCTGAGGGCTACCTGGGGTGAGACGAGGAGCGGGCCGCCATGTTGAGAGGTTGATCGACTGCGCGCCGCCCGCCTGCTCTCCCGCTGCGCCGGCGGTCGAAGGCGCCGACGTCTCGCCGGTCGTGAGCCGGAAGGTTTGCGGATATGTATGCTGGCAGCGCCTTGGCCAATCGTGCCCGGACCTCGTAGAACGCTCCCGCGGCCCTGACCTCCCGCGCCATCCCGGAATCACTGTCATCCGTGAAGACGATGCTTCGCGTGCGCAGGCCCGCGCCGGCGGCGAGGTAAACCAGGTTCAATCCGTTGTACTCGCGGAGGCGAAGGGCGGTAATGAGCAGCTCCGGCGGCGCCGCGCGGAGCCGGGCTCGCGCGGTCGAGAAATCCGCGCAGAGCGCGACTTCCTGGCTATTGGGACTCAGGTCTGGCTCAACGATACGAGCCAGGGCGGTTGCGGACGGCAGATTGGGGTCAACTATGAGCATAGAAGCCAACGGTAGTGCAGTTCCAGAAAGCAAGCGCATGGCCAGTGTCGGCGAGTCCCCCAAATCACCGTGCAAATGTCAAAACAACTAAGGAATTCGTTCATTTCAGTCGAGCTTGGCGCTGCGCCTGAGCTTGCGCTGCTGGATACGGCGGAGCTTCAGTCTAGTTGCCGCGAGACTTTTGTCTGCGCTCATACGCGTGGAATTTACAAAGGCACTCGCGTATGCTCCCGTCAACGGCCTCAGCCGGTGAAAGGTGCGGACCATGCTGACCATCACTCCCAGGGCGGCGCGCGTCTCGATGCCCATTCCCATCATGTTCCGGCGGTCCGGCGAAGAGGATTGGCTCGCCGGCAAGGTCGTCAACCTCAGCGAGTCCGGCGTACTCTTCGGCCCGACGGAGCTCGCGCCGGGCACGATGGTCGAGGTGTTGCTGTCGCCGGCGGTGCAGGTCGGGTCACTGACGACGGGCAAGCAGGTCTGCGCGGCCGAAGTGGTGAGGGCCTCCGACATCGGCGCGACCGCCGTCCGGTTCGACGAGTGCCGGTTTCTGCTCGAGTGAGCCTCGCGCGCCGGCTCAGTGGGGAGCCAGCGGATCGCGCAGCGTGAGCATGATCACGTTGAGCGTGTAATACAAAGGCGCGGACAGCACCTCGCGTTCGACGAGCCGATACAGGGATGTGGACGACGTCGAGATGACCTGCGTCGGCTGGCCGGGCCCCGACAGCCAGTCCGCCAGCCGCTGCTGGGCGACGCTATCGAGTTGTGAGACGTCGCGCAGGATGAGGGCGCCGCTCGAGTGCGCGGGCAGGACGAGCGGATTGCAGCGACTCTCCGTGACGGGTGGCAACAGAAGCGGCCGCAGCAGATCGAGAAACGCGGAGACCGCCTTGTCGGAACCCGTCAGCAGCACGTTCGGATGAGCGGTCTGCAGGACGTGCCAGTCGTCGGCCGACACTCCAAAAGCCAGCGCCTTCAGTTTCCCGGTCGACAAACGTCCTACCTCAGATCCCGCTGCAGCCACCGCACAACCCTCTCGCGCGCAAACGACGAACTATGTCGTCCCTCTTTCTGCGTGTCAAGCGAAAGCCGCCGTGCACGAATGGTGCAATTGACCTGTTCCGAAAGCGCTCGTTGCGCGGTACGATTCGCTCAACGAGCGGCAGCCCGATCGCACATGATCAGACCCGTTGTGCTCCTGGTCGAACCCAATCCGTCGGTGGCCGACATGATCGAGGAATCCATCCGGCCGATGGCACAAGTGTATTTCCACCGTGAGTTCGAATCGGCCAGACGCCAGCTTGCCGCGCAGCGCTTCGATTTCGTCGTCAGCAACCTGCGGCTGCATTCGTTCAACGGCCTGCACCTCGCCTACGCCGTCAACGCGGTGGCGCCGACGCGATGCGTCATCTACACCGAATCGCGCGAGCCTTCGCTCGCGCAGGACGTGCGGAGGGCCGGGGCGTTTTACGAGGTGGTCGATCGCCTGCCGGTGACGCTGACTGCGTATCTCGCCGGCAAGCTGCCGCCGGCGGATCGCCGCGATCCGGCGGTTCCGGATCGACGCACGCCGTTTCGCGGAGGCCGCCGGATCTGGGACCGGCAGCTGCTCGCGACGTTTGACTAGGCGGGGTGTTTGTCAGCCGTAGCGTCCGCCTTCAGGCGGACGTCCACCGGCCGGCTGAAGCCGGCCGCTACGGCGGTGCCAAACTGCAGCAGCCTGCTAGGCCGCGCAGACTTCACCGGGTTCGATCCACCCCCCGGCGCCCGCCGTCACCCGCTCGGCCTCCACGGGACCGCGGCTTCCCACGTCGTACTCGCACAACGGTTGATCCGTGTCGAGAACAGGATCGACGATGCGCCAGGCGGCTTCGACGCCCGCCTGGCTCGCAAACAGCGTGCGGTCGCCGCGGAGCGCATCTCCGAACAGCCGTTCGTACGCCTTCATTTCGTCGCCGACCTGATGGTGCTCCACCAGCCGCACATCGTCGCCGACCATCGCGTCGCCGGGTTTCTTCGCCCGGGCGGTCAGCGAGATGCAGACGTCCGGGCTCAGACGGAAGTTGAACTGATTTCGCGACGACGAGGACCCCGTGTCGAAGAGCGCGCACGCCGGCTTTTTCAGCCTGACGTTCACCTCGGTCGCCGTGACGGCGAGAGACTTGCCGCTGCGGATCAGGAACGGCACACCCGCCCACCGCGGGTTGTCAATTTCGAGGCGCGCCGCGACGTATGTCTCGACGCGCGATTGGGGCGCGACGTCAGCTTCGTTCCGGTAGCCCCGGGTACTGCCCGAGCACGACGTCGCGCGGACTGAGCGGCCTGACGTCCGCGAGCAGCGCCACCCGGGCCGCGTCGATCGCGTCGCCGTCGTTCGCCGCGGGCGGCTCCATGGCGAGCAGCGTCAGGATCTGCAGCAAGTGGTTCTGGAACACGTCGCGAATGGCGCCGACCTCCTCGTAGAAACGCCCGCGTCCGCGCACGCCGAATTTCTCCGAGAGCAGGATCTGGAAGCTGTCCACGTAGGTGTTGTTCCAGATCGGCTGGAGGAATGCATTGGCGAAGCGAAAGTAGAGCAGGTTCTGCACCGGCTCCTTGCCGAGGAAATGGTCGATGCGGTACACGGACGGCTCGGGAAACGATTGGTGAATCGTCGCGTTGAGGGCCTGGGCGGACGCGAGGCTTCGGCCGAACGGCTTCTCGACGATCACGCGGGCGTTCGGCGCACAACCCGCGCGCGCCAGGCCCGACACGACCGTCTCGAAGAGGCTGATGGGGATCGCGAGATAGAACACCGGCCGCTCCCGATTGCCGAGCGCCTGGCGAAGGCTGTCGAAGGTCGCCGCGTCGTGGTATTCCCCCGCGACGTACTGCACGCGCGCGGCGAGCCGATCGAACACGCTGTCGTCCACACCGCCGTGATCGGCGATGCTCTGTCGAATCCGCGCACGCAGCCCGTCGAGCGTGAGCCCGGGCCGCGCGACGCAGATCACGGGAATATCCAGATGCCCGTGCCGCTCCATCGAGTGCAGGGCAGGAAAAATCTGCTGATACGCCAGATCGCCCGTAGCTCCGAAAATGACGAGGCTGTCCGCCTGCGGCTGGGACATGACGCCATCACTTGTCCCCGGACCGTTCGACGTGTCCGCCGAACTGATAGCGCATGGCCGACAGCAGACGGTTGGCCACATCGTCCTCTCCGCGGGAACTGAATCGCTGAAACAACGCGGTCGTCAGCACCGGCGCGGGCGCAGAGCTCTCGATGGCGGCGTGGGCCGTCCAGCGGCCTTCGCCGGAGTCCGATACGCGGCCCGCGAAGGGCCGCAAGTCCGGATGCTCGGCCAGCGCCGCCGCCGTCAGATCGAGGAGCCACGATCCGATGACGCTTCCGCGCCGCCACAGTTCGGCGATTTCCGGAAGGGCGAACTTGTACTGAAAGTGCTCGGGGTCACGCAGCGGAGACGTTTCGGCGTCGGTCGTCCGCTCGCGTGTCCCGGCGTCGGCGTGCGCGAGGATATTGAGCCCTTCGGCGTAGGCCGCCATGAGCGCGTACTCGATGCCGTTGTGAACCATCTTCACGAAATGGCCCGCGCCCGAAGGGCCGCAGTGGAGATAACCCTCGTCGGCCGTGCCGGCGTGGCCGCCGCGCGCCGGAGTGCGCGGCGCGGCATCGATGCCGGGCGCCAGCGTCTTGAGCACCGGATCGAGGCGGTTCACCGCCTCGGCCGCGCCGCCAACCATCAGGCAGTAGCCGCGCTCCGCGCCCCAGACCCCTCCGCTGACACCGGCATCCACGTAGTAGAGGCCCCGCGCGTTCAATTCCTTCGCCCGGCGGATGTCATCGACGTAATGCGAGTTTCCGCCGTCGATGACGAGGTCGCCCGGCTGCAGAAGCGGCACGAGCTCGTCGAGTGTCTTCTCGACGACCGCGGCCGGCAGCATCAGCCAGATCGCGCGGGGTGCGTCGAGCTTCTCGACAAAGCCTCGCAGCGATGCCGCCCCCGCCGCGCCCTGTTCCGCGAGCGCCGCCACGCTCGCCGGCTGCGAATCGAACACCACGCAGGCGTGTCCGCCGCGCAACAGGCGCCGCACCATGCTGCCGCCCATCCGTCCAAGGCCGATCATTCCCAGCTGCATGCTGACAAGCGTATCAACAAAGCCGGTGCGGTTATGACGGATCGCGGCGTTTGATCGCACTCTTTACGTCGAGGCCGAACGCTGGATCGGAGCGCGTGCCGCCGATGCGGATGGGCAGCACCGTGCCCATGCCGTCGCGGGTGAACAGGGGGTCGACGGGTTTCAGGAGCCACCGCTTGATGCCCGTGACCGTCTGCGACACCGTGGCCTGCAGGCTCAGGGTGCCCATGAAGTCCAGCGTCTCGCGGCGCATGTGGTAATTGCCGCTCAGCCTGACGGTGGCGCCGGGCACGCCAAACGTCAGGCGGGGAAATGTCATCGCCGTGTCTTTGAGCGTGAAAGGCCCGGACATGTTGGAGACGGCCTTTCCGCCACCCGTTTCGTCTGGCCGGCCTCGGCCCCGCCGGCTGAGCTCGTCGAGCTTTTTCTGAATGTCCAGGCTGTTGAAGCGCGCGGCGACGATGCGGAACCGGCCGTCGAGCTGGAGCTTGTCCACCACGTCGCGATCGCCCGGTGGAATCCGGATCTTGGTTTTCACCACGATGCCGCCGGTGAGTGGCGGCGACGGCCCTTTCACGGCCAGCCGCAGGAGATCGTCGAGGCGGCCGTTGGGAATGTCCACGTCGAGCGTGATGGTGCGGCCGTCCACGCCCTTGATGCCGATGACTGCGCCCGAGACCGACATCTGCGTTTGACCGAGCACGGCGTCGATGTGTTTGAGCACCGTGTTGCCATTCGTTCCGTCGATCACCGCCTGATAGTGCGTCGTCAGCGGGACGGCGTTGCCGCCGACCGACAGCCGGAAATCAGGCGTGGTCGTCGTCCCGTCCGCTTCGATGCGCTCCAGGACGCCGCCGTAGCGGCCGTTCGACGCCAGGATCCCGGCGATACCTTTGAACGTCGCCAGGTCCGCGTTGGAAAAGGTGTACGTCCCCTCGAGCGGCGTCAGGCTGGGCGAGTCCTTTTGCCACGGACCGAAAGTGCCTGTCGATTGGATCTCGCCCACAGGCTTCGGGTTGGTGAGCGCCGCATTGAACGTCATCGCCCGATCGGCGCCGACCGACGTCATGGCGAGGTGATGGATGAAAAACTCCCGCGGCGCTTTCCCGGGCTCTCTGACGCCAATACGCAACGACGCGTCCGTGGCGGTCAGATGATCGATGTACCACTCGCCGACCGGCGGCGCGGCAGGTCCGCGTTTCGCGTTGTCGTCCGTGCGCGACGGGTCGTCCGTGCGCGGAGGGATGAAAATCTGCAGGCCGTCCACGTTGACGTGGTCCAGGCGGTGGGCTCGCCAGCCGGTGAGGGTCACATCAACAGTCAGCGAGCGGATCTGAATCAGCGGAGGAATGTCGCGGCGGCCACGATGACGGACGACGAGGCCGCGGAGCACGATGCGGGGAGTGGGACGCAGCGACGTTTCGAGGGCGTCGAGGGAGACCTCACTTTCGAGGTCTCGCGATAAGGCGGCGACGGCCCGGACGCGCAAGCTCTCGGGTCGGCCCAGCCAGATGACGGCGCCGAACAGACCCGCCGCCGCCACTATCGCGAGCAGCGCAAGTGCGGCTACCCATTTCCAGAGCGATCTTGCCACCACCTACCATTATCAGAGGAAGGCTCGACAGCGAACGTTCCGTTTGAGACGGTCCGCTCGAGGTTTTCGCGTATGGCCCAGGTGGGCGGGTGCGTTTAAGGCTTCAAGGCATACCCGTAAAGCGAATTGCCGGCCGCAATCGCGACGTACTGCCGATTGCCGACTGCGTAGGACATCGGCGCTGCCTGCACGAGTCCGCCGACCGGCGCTTTCCAGAGGAGCGCGCCCGTCCGCGCGTCGAGCGCGTAGAAGAAGCCCTCGCGCCCGCCGGAAAACAGCAGGTCGCTCGCCGTCGTCAGCACACCGGCATCGGTGATGTCGGTCATTGCGAATTCCCAACGCTTCTCGCCGGTTTTCGGATCGAGCGCGACAATGGCCCCCGTGCCTTCTTCGGGGAGACGCCGGTTGATTGGCGTCCCGTTGATGCCGATGTCGGCGGCGGTGGGGAAGGCGCCGAGGAACGCACGGCCCTCGACGTACTCGGCCGGACGCCGCGAGAACGTGGCTGACGTATTGATCCAGGCGGATACGTAGAACAGCCCGGTGCGCGGACTGTAGGAGGGCGAGTACCAGTTCGTGGCGCCTGCCAGATGCGGGAAGACGACCGTGCCGTCGAGCGCCGGCTTCACGATGTTGGTGGGCCGCCCGCGCGAGTCGAGCGATTCGGTCCAGGTGACTTTCGTGAACGGCCGGCCCGAGAGGAATTCGCCAGTCGCGCGATCGAGGACGTACCAGAAACCGTTCCGGTTGGCCCACAGCATCACCTTCCGGGGCCGTCCGCGCCACTCGATGTCAGCGAGTACGGGCACCTGCGTGGAGTCGTAGTCGAACTCGTCGTGCGGCGTGAACTGAAAATGCCATTTCAGCTTCCCGGTGTCCGGGTCGAGCGCGACGACCGAGTCGCTGTACAGGTTGTCGCCGCCGCGCGTGTCGCCGTTGAAGTCGGGACCCGGATTGCCGGTGCCCCAGTAAATCAGGTTCAGATCCGGATCGTACGAGCCCGTGACCCAGACGGCGCCGCCGCCGTGCTTCCAGGAATCGCCCGCCCAGCTTTCATGTCCCGGCTCGCCCGGGCCCGGGATCGTATAGAAACGCCACAGTTCCTTGCCCGACTGGGGATCGTAGGCCGCGATGAAACCGCGGACGCCGAAGTCGCCGCCTGCGGGGCCGATGATCAGCTTGTCTTTCACAATCTGCGGCGCGACGGTGATGGCGTAGCCGGCCTCCGGGCGGGCCCCTTCGACCGCCACGTTCCAGATCGGCCGGCCGCTCCGCGCGTCCACGGCGATGAGATGGCCATCGATCGTGCCCATGAACAGCCGGTCGCCCAGGATCGCCAGGCCGCGGTTCACACGTCCGCAGCACGGACGTGCCTGCTGCGAGGGCTTGTAGCTGTAGGTCCAGAAAATCCGGCCGGTCGTGCCGTCGAGGGCGACGATATCGTTGGGCGGCTGCACCGTGTACAGGACGCCGTCCACCGCCAGGGGCGTCGCCTCGAATTTCTCGAGAGACTGCGCCTGAAAAACCCACTGGAGCTCCAGGCTCTTGACGTTCGCCGGCGTGATCTGCACGAGCGGCGTATGACGCCGGCTGAAGACATCGCCCGAGTAGGTGAGCCAGTTGTCGGCTTCGGCGGCCGCACGCACAATGCGGTCCGACGTGACCTGCGCGTGGAGCGCGACGCCGGCAGCGAGGCCGACCGCAGCGATCGGGAGCATGAAAAGTCGTCTGGTCATCGCTGGCCTCGCAGGGTCGTCAGGTACGTCACGAGGTCGGCCACTTCCTGGGTATCCAGCACGCCGCGAGCCGACGGCATCGGCGACGTCTTCACCACGGCGAACTCGCGCAGGTTCGCCCGGTCGAATGCGCGAAGCCGGGTGCCGTCGACGAGCACCTGCACCGAGAACGTGCTCTGGTTGAGCAGGCGTCCGGTGACGACGGTGCCGGTCTTCGTCACGAGGCGAACGAAGCGGAAGCTGGAACTGAGCGACGCGCTCGGCTCGAGGATCGACTGTTCGAGCTCGAGAGGACGCCGCAGCAGTCCGACGTCGGACAGGCCCGGCGCCATGTCTGACGTGTCGTTGTGACACGTCGCACATTTTCCTTTCCCGTCAAACAGCGCCCGGCCACGCGCGCTGTCGCCCGCCATCACCGTCACGCTGTCGCCGGCCGCGGTGCCGCGCAGGAACGCGACGATCATGCCCGCTTCGAGATCCGAGTAGTTGTTCGGCGGCATCGCCGTGCCGGCAATGCCGGAGATGATGATCTTCACGAGCTCTTCGTCGGTCGAGGCGCGCTGAAAGCGTCCGCTCATTAGCGCGACGCCGCGCACCATGTCGCCTTTGGCGCCGTGACAGGTCGCACAGCTGCCGAGATACAGGCGGGCGCCGTTCTCGAGCTCGGAACGCGTGTAGCTGTGCTGGGCAGACGCCCAGCCGGGGGCGATCAGGACAGCTGCGGCGATCGCGATGGCGTATCCGAAGGTTCGACGGGCTTCCATGGCTCGCCCTCCGCTGACTGCCGAGTTGGACGGGCGAAGTCTAGCACCGTCCTCACACCCAAACCCGCAAAAGTGATAGCGTCGTCCGCATGAGCGATCAGGATTTGAAAGCGGAACTGGACAGGCTTCGCGCGGAGAACGAGCAGCTGAAGAACCAGCGCGGGCGCAGCGTGGGCCTGAAGGTGAGCGAGAAGGGCGGTGTGTCGGTGTATGGCCTGGGGCGTTTCCCCGTCACCCTCTACAAGGAGCAGTGGACGAAGCTCCTGGCGATGGCCGACGAAATCCGGTCATTCATCAAGGAGCACGACGGGGAGCTGAAGACGAAAGGAGACTGACCGCTGGCGCGCTACAGCCGGCAGTGAATCGAGGACATCAGCGGATCGTCCGGCTCATAGCCTATCCGCGGCGACGCGAACGCGCGGTCCGTCAGGGCCATCGCCCTGACCTCGTCCAGCCTGAACATCTTCCAGCCCTCGGACTGCCCGGACCGGCTGAAGCCCGACACTTGATACCCGCGGAGCAACTCTCCGCCATCTTTGCCTGTTCCGTGGATATGCGGCTCGATGTCGCGGGTGCCGCCGTCGTAGTGGAATCGTATGACCTTCCGCTGCCGGACGGCCTGGCACACGAGTACGTGCATCGCTACCAATATATGACCGAGCCAGCCCCGTTTCACCATGAAGGTTAGAATCCGCGCATGAGGATATTCAAGGCATCGCTCGCCGTCGTGGTCCCCGTGATCGCGTTGAGCCCATCCGCCGTTGCCCAGCAGCGCGGTGCCGCGCAGCCACAGGGCGTGCGCGAGGTGACTGTCGGCGGAATCCTCGGCGTCGTGGCGGCGGGCGCGGTGTGGACGCGCGCCTGGCAGGGCACCGACAACGCCGACGGCCTGGTGGGCTCCGACGACGGAGGATTGTTGTTCGCGCAGGAGCAGCCGAATCAGATCAGCAAGCTCGACGTCAACGATCGCGTCTCGGTCTTTCTGCGCGACACGCATGGCGCGGGCGCCCTGTCGATTGCTCCAGGTGGACGCGTCCTCGCGGTCGAGCGAACTTGCACGGATCCAGGACGAAACGCCGCTGCGGGCCCCTGCACCGATCCCACAGTGGTGGGCATCCTGGCGCCCGAGCGCAGGACCATCGCGGACAGCTTCGACGGGATGCCGCTAGGACGGCTGAACGATCTCGTCGCGGACAGGAAGGGCGGTGCGTACTTCACCTCGGGCGGTGCTTTTTACGCCAGCGCCGCCGGACGCGTCACGAGCCTCGGCGACAACATCCGCGCCAACGGCATCATCCTCAGCCGCGACGATCGGATCGTCTACGTCACAAACGGCAGCACCATCCTCGCATTCGACGTGCAGCCTGACGGCACGACGACGAACAGAAGGGAATTCGCCACGCTCGAAGCGGGCGGCAACGGCGATGGGATGGCGATCGACGCGGCCGGACGCGTGTACGTCACGTCGGGTCCCGGCGTCCAGGTCTTTGACGCCAGCGGCAAGTACCTTGGGCTGATCCCGACGCCGCGAAGCGTGATCAGCGTCGCATTCTCGGGTCCCGGCAAGAAGACGCTCTATGTGGTGGGAAGCGGAGCGCTGGGCCCGGACGGCCGGGAATTCGTTACGCCGGAAGGCGTGCGGAACAACGCGAAAACGATCTACCGGATTCCGATGATTGCGGAGGGATTCCGCGGGCGACCGAAATAGGGGCCCGTTGGCCGTGGCTCGAAACCCGTAGCTCGGAGCCCGTAGCTCGGAGCCCGTAGCTCGTGGTCCGTTAACGAGCCACGAGCCCCGAGCCCCGAGTCCCGAGCCACGAGCCTCTAGTAAGTGACCCGAACCCGGTATTTCAGCAGCGCCGTCCCGTCCGCTGCGACGGGGACGGCAAACTGCGCGGCCCAGGCGGACGTCTTGGTCCACTCGTGGGACGACTGCAGCATCCGCCAGGTGCCTCCGATGGGTTCGTTCACTTCGACCGACACCGGCGCAGCCTTGTGATTGCGTAATGTGATCTCGTATTCGACGTCGTAGACGTTGCCGCCAACCCTCTGAAAATCCGTCTGCTTGCGCTCGCAGACGACGTCGAACGCGTTTCCGATCTTGAGGTTGATGGCCTCGTCCTTCGGCGTGTGATCGATGCGATCCTCGCCGACGAACTGCACGCCGCCTTTCGAGTCCGACTGATACACGCGCACTGTGCCCGCGGGCATCGGCATGCCGAGCCCCGTCTTTTCTTCGTTCTTGAACTGGTAGTACACCTGCACGACGTCCTTGATCGGCGCGCCCGGATGCTGAGCGTTGTGGTAGTAGAACGCCTGACCCTCCACGACGTAGCGCTTCTGAACGGGGAAGGCGGTCGCCCCCAGCATGCTCACCTGCTTGGTTTCGCTGTTGTTGACCGTCGTCTTCCGCCCGAGCGTGTAGAGGTGATAGTCGGAGAAGGCTTCCTGCGCCATGGCCGGCGCGGCCGCGGCCATGTCCTTGCGCATCGACTCGGCGGCCATGCGCCCGATGACCTGGCGGACGCGGTTCAGATCGCCGGCGACGAGCTGCAGCGACGCGTTCTTGAACGACGTGCCGCTGCCGTTGACGACGGTCACCCAGCCGTCGATGTCGGCGGCCTTGTCGTCGCGCGCGACGGTCAGCACGTAATCCGCGTTCCACGAAAGCTTGCCCGCGAGGTACGACGCCTCCACGCGGTGGCGTGTGCCGCCCGTGTTGTTGAGCGTCCAGATCAGCGTCGGGCGCGAGTACAGATTTCCGGGCAGCTCCGGAAACCTGATGTGGTCGGCCTGCAGGCCCGTGACGATCTCGCCGCCGATCAGCCAGACCGGCGCGTTGTTGTAGCTGAGCAGGCGGGCGGTCACGTCCTCCTCGCGTGTCGTGTTGTCGGTGCGCCGCGTGCGCACGAGGGTGACGTCGCGGCCGACGTACTTGCGCAGCAGCTTGTCGGGCTCGAGCAGGTCGTACTCGTAATTCTGTTCGAGCACGCTCACGCGGGACGGCTCGCTGATCGACCGGAAGTGCACCGTGGCGGGATTGACGGTCGCGGCGATGTCCATGAAGTGCAGATCCGAGGTGCCGCGGGCAATCTGGAGATTGCGGACGTCGCGCACGAGTGCAATGTCGGAGTTGTAGACGGTAACGGCGAGTTCCGTCTGATCGTCGAGCGTGGTCGTCGCGGCCGCATCCTGTGCCGGTCGGGGGGCGCCGGTTGGTGGAGGCGGGGATGTGCGCTGGTCGGGTGAGGGAATCAGCGTGCCGAAGGCCAGCACGAGCGGGGCGAACAAGAGTTTTCGCGGGATGGCTGACGAGATGGACAGTGACATGGGAACGGCTCCTTTCCCTTTGAACGGAGCCGCCGGAAATTCTTGCAGAGCCGCAGCGTCCGCCTTTAGGCGGACGTCCCCGGCCGGCTGAAGCCGGACGCTACGCTACGCTTGTCAGCGGGAAATCCAGCTGGCGCCGGCGTCCGTGGTGACGAACGTGCGGCCGTCCGCGGTCGACACGGACGCGACGCGCCCGCCGGCATCGACGGTTCGAACGCCTGACAGATCTGTCATTTCAGGAAACGGCAGGCGGCGAAAGGTGCGGCCATCGGTCGTCAGCAGCACCACGCCGGCGCGGCCGACGAGCCAGCAGACGGTGGTTGCCGGCGCGGTGCCTGCCGTGAGGTCGGCGGCTCCGCTTACCGTCACGGCGTTCCAGGTCGAGCCTCCGTCCACCGAATGCTGCACGGCTGCCCCCGCAATTCGCCAGCGGACCGCCGGGTCGGGCGAGACGATATCCGGAACGACGTTCGCGGCGCGCATGGCCGCTGCCGCGCCAAAGCGCTCGGCCGCGGGTGGAGCGGCAGCCGCTCGAGGCGTTGCGGACGCTGCGGCCGCTGGAGGGGTCGTCGCTGGAGCGGCTGGCGCCTGCGCGACCTCGACCTTGTCCTTCGCGAGATCGCTGCGCGCGGATTCCTGTCCGGCCTTATTCTCGGCGGCGGCCGGCGGCGGCGCGTCCGCTCGTGTGCGTTCACCGATTGAGCCGGCGGCGGCCTGCGGAGCCCGGGAGGGAGCAGCCTGTAACTCCTTGCGGTTTTCCGACGGCGGTGGGGTCGGAACGTTTGGCGGCGTGGAGTCTCGTTCTTTGGTCTGCGCCTGCGGCGCTTCACGCAGCAGCGCCACGTCGCGGTTAGTGACCGGTGCGCCCAGGTTGCCCGGGACAGCGACCCAGATGGCCACCGCGGCCGCCGCGGCGGCAACGGGCACAAACCACGCGAGCCAGCGCCGCGACGAACGGACGGGCCCGGCCGGCGGCACGGCCGAGCGGATTCGCGCGAGCGTCCCGGCCAGATCCTGACAACGCGCGCAGTCCGCCACGTGCAGATGGACGGCGTCGAGCGCGCTGCCTGACAAGCCGCCGTCCGCCCAGGCGGCCAGCGTCTCGGCGTCCAGGCACGCGTCCGTGGCGCCGCCCGAAGCCGGCGTCTTCAGCGACTGCCTCAGCAGTCTCTCGACCGTTTGGTCGCGTTCGTCAGGACTGTCCACGGCCTTCTCCTCACCCAGAACGATCGGCGCCGGATTTCTTGCGTGCGGGTGTCGCAGCGCTGGTGTGGGCCACGGCGTCGCCGAGGACGAGCCTCAGATCGAGCGGCCCCGCATCCTCCGACACGCTGGCAAAGCACTCGCCGATTTCCGCACGGCTCAAGCCGTCGGCCTTCAGCTGATGCTCAATCGCCGATCTAATCGCGGCGCGCGTGCGAGCCAGCTGCCGTGACGAGGTGGCCTCGCTTTCGCCCAGCATGCGTCCCGTCTGCGCGAGCGTGAGTTCCTGGGCATAGTAACAGGCCAACCGGAAACGGTCGCGCGCCGGAAGCGCGGCGACGGCGTCAGTGAGGGCGCGCCGGATCAGCTCAGAGTAGCGGCGGCGCTCGGGTTCGATTGCCCCGGCCGGTGCCCGGAGCGCGGACGAGGACTCTTCTTCGGGCAGCGTCTCTAGCCTCCGATGTGTCCGGAGACGGTCGACATGACGCTGCGCCAGAACGGCTCGAAGCCACGTGGTGAGGCTGCTGCGCCCGTGGAAGTAGCGGAACAACGATTGCCGCTCGCCTGCGTGATCGCCCAGCCCGAAGAGGTCCGCGTACAACGAATCCGCCAGGTCGCGCGCGCCCCCGCCGGGATCGAGCGAGTCGGCGGCTCGATAGAGGAGCGGCCGCTGCACGAGCACGAAGTGCTCCCACGCGGGCTCGTCGCCGCTCGCGCACGCACACGCGAGCGCGAGGTCTTCCAGATGGAGCGATGTCAGATAGCGCTCGAGCTCTCGCGCGTCGGGGGTCCGTCCGGCGAATGCCCGCCCCGCACTCGCCTCGAGCGCCCTGCCGAACCGTTCCGGCGGCACGCGCCAGCGTTCGCCGTGCGCCTGGCGGTGGAGTCGCTCGACGAGCCTTTCGTCAATCGACACGCATCAGCCCCCGACGCCATCGTCTACGGACGCCATCAGTGCTCGGTGATCTGCATGGTCTGGGTCATCGCGAGCGTCGGCCAGCCCTGCTTGGCCGGGTCCGCCGGTGTCGCAGTGATGGTGTAGCCCTGACCGCCGTCGATCGCCGCGGTGAAGCGATAGCCGCGCCTGTCGGCACCACCCGTCAGGAGGCTGTCTTGCTGGAGCTCGTCGAGGGTGGCGTACCGCGAATGCGATACGAGATAGTGTCCTTCCGCCTGTCCGATCGCGAGCAACTCGCTCCGGATGCCGGCGACGTCGATTTGCTGCTGGGGAGGAGCGGCCGCGGGGCTGCAGCCGGCCGTCAGCGCGAGAGCCAGAAGGCCGGCGAAGATTGTCCCCGTTCGCATGTCATGTCCTTGGAATCGTCTGCGTCTGTGACGAGAATACACCTCTTGAAGTCCTAAAGAGGTGGTGATGGCCCGGCGTTGACCATCCGGTCTGTCAGAAGCGGTATCATCCAGCCGTATGAGGGAAGCCAGGCGGATTGCGTGGGTTGCGCTCGCGGGTTTCATCGCGGCTCAAGGGGCTTCACCGATCCTGGTTCACGGGGCCGCTGACACGCGGGCCCTGTCCATTCTTCAATCGGAGCTGCAGCGCAACTTCCAGACGCTGAAGCAGCAGGACGCGCCCGCATACTTCATCAGCTACACCCTGCACGACACCCGATCGACGCGGCTGTCGGCGTCCTTTGGCGCGCTCGATCGAAACGACGAGTCGCACAACCGCTTTGCCACCGTCGAAGTGCGGGTCGGCGACTACGATCTGGACAACACCCATCCGATCCGCGGTGATTCACGCGCCATGGGCCCGCGCCTTGCCCGGGTCGCGCTGCCGCTCACCGACGACGAGCAGCCGATCCGCCTGGCGCTGTGGCGCGCGACCGATCGCACGTTCAAGCAGGCGAGCGAAGCCCTCATCCGCGTCAAGACCAACGTCGCCGCGAAGGTCAAGGAAGAGGATCCGTCCCCGGATTTTTCGCGCGAGGACCCGCAGACCTACACGGGCGACACTGCCAGCTATTCGCTCGACACGAAAGCGTGGGAAGGGCGCCTCCGGCGGATCTCCGCGCCGTTTGCCGAGGACGCGCTCGTATTCCGGAGCAACGTCTCGCTGTCGGTCGACGTCGACAATCGCTATTACACCAACAGCGAAGGCGCTCAGATCGTGACCGGCGACATCGCCTGCCGTCTGTTCATTCAGGCCGTGACGAAGGCCGACGACGGGATGGAGCTGCCGCTCTACCAGAGCTACTTCGCCAGCTCGCCGTCGGGATTGCCGGACGAGAAACAACTGATCGCCGACTCCCGCGCCATGATCGACATGCTCGGCCGTCTGCGGAAGGCGCCGCTCGTCGATCCGTATTCGGGTCCCGCGATTCTGTCGGGCCGCGCGGCCGGCGTCTTCTTCCACGAAATCTTCGGACATCGTGTGGAGGCCAACCGCCAGCGGAACGCCGACGATGGGCAGACGTTCGGCAGCAGGGTCGGGCAGCCGGTGCTGCCGTCGTTCCTGAGCGTCGTGTTCGATCCGACGTTGCGGAAACTCGGCAACGTCGAGCTCATGGGTCACTATCTGTACGACGACGAGGGCGTCAAAGCCCGGCGTGTGACGGTCGTGGACAAGGGCATCCTGAAGACATTCCTCGTGGATCGCGCGCCGGTCAAGGGCTTCGCCCGGTCGAACGGCCACGGCCGCGCCGAGGCTGGATTTGTGCCGGTGTCGCGCCAGTCGAACCTCGCCGTCGAATCGAGCCGGAGCATGTCCACCGAGAAGCTTCTGGATATGCTGCGGGATGAAGCACGCAAGCAGGGCAAGCCCTTCGGCCTGCTGTTCGACAACATCGAGGGCGGATTCACCAACACGGGCCGGGGATCGGCGAACGCGTTCAACGTCCTGCCGAACGTGGTGTTCAAGGTCTACACGGATCCGTCCCGGCAGCCCGAGCTTGTCCGAGGCGTGGATCTCATCGGCACGCCGCTCGCGGCGTTCGCGAAAATCGTCGCGACCGGCGACAAGGCGGACGTGTTCAATGGCGTCTGTGGCGCCGAGAGCGGCGGCGTCCCGGTCTCGGCCTCGTCGCCATCGCTGCTCGTGAGCGAGGTCGAGGTGCAGAAGAAGGCGCAGTCGCAGGAGCCGTTGCCGATTCTTTCGGCGCCGAAAGCGATGGGGAAGTCCTGACATGCGTGTGACGTCCCGCTCGACGGCCCTGATGGCCCTGATAGCCCTGTCGCTCCTGCTCTCATCGTCTGCGCGCGCGCAGGAGTCGGTGATTATGTCGGCGCTTCGCGACGAGCTGACGCGATCGATGGCCGACATGCGGATGAAGGGCGAGCCGGCGCCCTATTACATCGAGTACGAGATCGACGACATTTCCTCGATGCGTGTAATTACGAGGCTCGGCGGCATCGTGGACGACCTCTCGGATCACTCGCGGACGCTGCGGGTGCAGGTGCGCGTCGGCGACTACACGTTCGACAGTTCGCGATTTGTCACGCAGGATCGCGGCGCGGGCGCAGGGGCGAGCACGACGATTCCGCTCGACGACAACTACGACGCCATCCGGCGCGAGGTGTGGCTGGCCACCGACGCGGCCTACAAGCGGGCGGTCAGCGTGTTTGCGAAGAAGAAGGCGGCGTTTCAGAATCGCGCGGCCACGGATCAGATCCCCGATTTCTCGCGCGAGACGCCCCTGCAGATGGTTTTGCCGGTCGCGACGCCCTCACCCACGGATCGCAAATGGATCGATCGCGCCAGGCAGCTGTCGGCGGTTTTCGTAGGCAGCCCCGAACTGGAGTCGTCTGAGGTCTGGCTGTCCGAAGCGCACGGCACCAGTTTTTATGTCAACAGCGAAGGATTCAAGGTCGTCACCCCCGTCTCGACGGCGTACCTGCGGATCTCGGCCGAGGCCCGGGCCACCGACGGCATGACCGTGCCGGAGGTGTTCGCCGCGGTCGAGAGCCGCTTCGAGGATTTGCCGCCGATGGCCGAGCTCCTGAAACGTGCCACCGAAGTGGCGGTTCGGGTGAAAGCGCGGCGGGCAGCACCGGTCGGGGAGGAGTTCACGGGCCCGCTGCTGATTGAGGCGGAGGCCAGTGCCGAGCTGCTGCGTCAGACGCTCGCGCCCCTCATGCTGGCGCGCCGGGCGCCCGACGCCGAGAATCCCCGGTTCGCGCAAGGCCAGGCTCAGGCGACGCCGTTTCTCTCACGCATCGGGCTGCGCGTGCTCTCCGAGTCGTTTTCCGTGAGCGACACGCCATCGCTCAAGGAGTTCGACGGGCATCCCGTCGCGGGCGCCTACGTTGTGGACGACGAGGCGGTGCCGGCGAAAGACGTGACCCTGGTCGAGAAAGGCCGTCTCGTCACCCTGCTGACGAGCCGGACGCCGCAGAAGAACCTGCCGCAGTCGAACGGTCACGGACGCAGCGGCAGCGTGCAGGCGGGCGTCTTCCAGGTGCGAAGCACGCAGGCCAGCCCCGCGTCCTCGCTGAAGGCGAAGTACCTGGATCTGTTGAAAGCGCAGAACAAGACGTACGGTTACATCGTGCGGCGCGTCGCCGCCCCGGGCGACGTCGCCGGCGGCGGCCCGGGCGGCCCCGTCATCCTGGAAGCCGCGAAGGTCATGCTCGACGGCAGCGAAGAGCCGGTTCGCGGCCTGCGTTTCGGCAGCGTGCCGTCAACCGCGTTCAGGGACATCCTGGAGGCCTCAGAAGAGAGAGTCCTTCATAACTATCGCGTGGACGCCGGCACGGCCGCCTCGATCATCGCGCCGAGTCTCATCTTCGAAGAGCTGGAACTGCAGCGAACCCGCGAGATCGTGCAGAAACCCCCGGTGGTGCCGCCACCGGCGCAGTAAGTGCACACGCCGCGTTTGATTTCCCTATTTGGATGACGCGGTTGCACGTACAGATACGAATCCGCCTCCGGCCGCACGGAGATTCCCGCTTGTTGCGGCCGTTTTAGGACTTCCTTCTCCAAACTGCACGGAAGTACGGCCATACTGCGAAGACCGTTGTCTTGCTGAACACGCAGCCGCCATACCGCTCATGAAGATCCTGGTTGCCGACGACGATCCGATCTCCAGAAAAGTGATCCGGACCTGCCTGGAGGACGCCGGCCACGACGTCATCGAAGCCCACGACGGCGCGGAAGCGCTCGAGATGATTTCCCGGGCCGACAGCCCGCGGCTGCTGGTGCTCGATCGGACGATGCCGCACGTCGACGGCATGGATGTGTGCCGCGCGATCAGGAAAAAGGCCCTCGAGCCGGACGTGTACATCGTCCTGCTCACCGGCCGCGGCGAACGCGAGGACATCGTCGAAGGGTTCGAGGCCGGGGCCGACGATTACATGACCAAGCCGTTCGACGTCAGCGAGCTCCGGGCGCGCGTACGGACCGGCGCGCGCATCGTCGAGCGGCAGACGGAGCTGATCGCGGCCCGCGAGCAACTCCGGTCCGAGGCCATGTACGACTCGCTGACGGGACTGCTCAACCGATCGGCGTTCTTCGACATCTTCGGGAAGGAAGTATCGCGCGCCGAGCGCTACGAAACGCCGCTCGCGCTGATCATGGCCGATCTCGATCACTTCAAGGAGACGAACGACCGCTACGGGCACGTGGCCGGCGACATCGTGCTCGAGGAGACGGCGCGCCGCCTGCGCACGTCGCTGCGCGTGTCCGATTCAATCGGCCGCTACGGCGGCGAGGAGTTTGTGATTGTGGCTCCGGGCTGCACGGTGAACGCGGCGGCGCTTCTGGCCGAGCGCTTTCGCCTGTGCATCGCGTCGACGGCCATCACCGTGCCGGACGACAGCATCTTCGTGACGATGAGCTTCGGCGTCGCGGGGACGGACGACATGAAGACGGCCGACGACCTGCTGCGCGCGGCGGACGATGCGTTGTATCGAGCGAAGCACAGCGGCAGGAACCGGGTGAAGAGCGCGGAGAAGGTCGGATAATAGCCAGACCATGCCATCTGGCCCGGGAGCGCGGCGCGGGCTGATCGCAACCATCGTCATCGGTGCTGTTCTGTTCGCCGGGCAGGCCGGGGGTGCGGGAGCGGCGGTCAGCGTCGAGGTTGCGGCGCGTTCGGTCAGGCCGGGAGAGCTCGTCGTCCTGACGATCACGGACGCGCGGGCGACCGCCGTCGATGTTCGTGTCTTCGGCCGGTCGACGCGTGCCTATTCGCTGCGAACGGGGATCTGGCAGGCGCTCGTGGGGATCGATCTCGATCAGAAACCTGGCACGTACACGGCGGCTGTCGAAGCGCGCGCGGGCGCGGAGATCGCCAGGGGCGCTGCGACGCTGGCTGTGCGCCCGCGAACCTTTCCGACACGCACGCTGCGTGTGGACGCGGACTTCGTGAACCCGCCGGACGCGCTGACCGAACGGATCCGGAGCGAAGCGGCGCTCATCCGCGACGTCACCGGGCACTCGGATGCGGAGCGCTTGTGGCACACGCCGTTTGTGCGTCCGGTGCCTGATCCCGCGAACAGCCGATTTGGCACGAGGAGCGTGTTCAACGGCGAAGTCCGCCGTCCCCATGGCGGCGCGGATTTTCTGAGCGCGGCGGGAACGGTGGTGCATGCCCCCAACGCCGGGCGGATCGTGGTGGCGAGGGATCTGTTCTTCACCGGGAACACGGTGATCATCGACCACGGCCTGGGCGTCGTTTCGCTGCTCGCCCATCTGTCGTCGATGGACGTGGGCGAAGGGCAGATGGTGTCCGCTGGCGAAGTCGTGGGGCGCGTCGGGGCCACCGGGCGGGTGACTGGTCCCCATTTGCACTGGGGGATCACCGTGGCCGGAGCGCGTGTTGACCCGCTGTCAGTTCTTGCCCTCGTGGGAATTCAGCGAGACAAGTAGTTTTGATACAGTAATTTAGCTATAGGACGCGATTTAGGTTGACTATAACTAGACTGACGTGTCAGTCTTGTGCGTGGCCAAGAAACGAGTCCTTTTCGCCCCTGACGCCAGACGCCGCCAACTTCTGACCGCCGCCACAGCCGTCTTCGCCCGGCGTGGCTATCGCGCCGCCGGCATCTCCGACATCGTCAGCGAGGCCGGCGTCGCGCGCGGGACCTTCTACCTCTACTTCGAAAGCAAAGCGCAGGTGTTCCTGGCCATCGCCGACGATTTCTACGATCGCCTCGAGATGGCCATCGCGGGAAGCGGCGCGGGCTTGCCGACCAACTCGACCGACGGCCGTTCCTTTCTTCGGGCGAGCTTCCATCGCTGGTTCGAGTTCTTCCATCTTCACCGGCTGGCCGCGACCGTGATGCTCAAGGAAGGCGCCGCCATCGATCCGCGGTTCGATCGGGGCATCGCCGAGCTCCGGCAATCGGCATATACGCATTTCGCGGAGCGCGTCCGCCGCTTTCAGCAGGTGGGCATGCTGCGCCCTTCGCTCTCGCCTGACATCGTCGCGCATCTGCAGGTAGGGATGTTCGAGGAACTCGTCAAGGCGTTCGTGTTGAACACCGAGCATCCGGACATCGACGGCCTCGCCGATCAGATGGCGGATTTCGAGTGGAACGGGGTGCGGCCATCGGCCGCTTGATCGCATTCAGGAGGATGTATGCGCGTGCTTGTTTGTCTTGCCGTCATCGCGATCGGATCGGCGGCTGCGCCCGCCGCGGCGCAATCCGCGCCGGACTTTTCCCAGCTGCACGTCAACGTGGGAGACAAGGTGTACGTCACGGACATGACGACCGGCGTCGAGGTGAGCGGACCGCTGACCTCGCTCTCGGCGACGGAGCTGGCGATTAACGGGCACATGTTTGCACCGGCGCCCGGCCTGAAGATCGAGAAGGCTGGCGATCCGATCTGGGACGGAACGCTCATCGCGGCAGGCCTCGGCACGCTCGCGGGGACGACGGTCGGTTCCGAGGCGTGCCTCCATCACTCGTTGTGGCCATGTGCCATATCGGGCGCCCTCAGCTACGGGCTGATTGGCGCGCTCATCGACAGCCTGCACAAGGGGCGCACCGGCATCTACAAGAGTCCGTCTGAGTCCCCCCGCGGCGTCGCTTCGCCTGGTGCCCCTGGCTGATTCCCGGCGGAAGGGTGTCGTGCTGGCGCTTGCCTTCTGAGTCGGCGTCCGGGCGGCGCCTGTAGGGAGGACGGCATGCGCGTACTGATCTATCTTGTCTGGTTCACCGCGTCGTTGCCTGCGATTGCCGGAGCGCAAAGTGGGCAGAGCGCGCCGGATTTTTCTGCGCTTCACGCAGGAATCGGCGACACCGTTTTCGTGACGGACCGGAGCACCGGAGTCGAGGTCAGCGGGCCGATCGGCGCGCTGACGGACACGCGGCTTGCGATCAACGGGTATTCGTTCACGCCGGGCCCCGTCCTCACGATCGCGCGCCGCGGCGATTCGATCTGGAACGGCGCTGCCGTGGGTTTCGCTCTGGGCGCTCTTGCCTTGTACCCGGTCGTTCCGGAAACGTTCGTGCCGCAGGGCGGGTGCTTTCGCGTCAACAACGGTCTGATGTGGGGCGCAATCGGCGCGCTCATCGACTACGCGCACGAGGGCCGGACGACAATCTACAAGGGTTCACGCCGTTTTCCTCCAGGCTCCGCGCGGCTTGTGCCCCGGATCGATCACACACGCAAGACGGGCGCTCTGGCGTTTGCCTTCTGAGGCCTGCTGTCTCCGCGCGAATGAGGAACCGGCCCGCGCTCTCCCGCGTATAATCACCATCTCTTGATGCAATTGTTCGAATGGCCTGCCCTGGCCTGGCTGGCGCTGGCGATCGTCGCCGGGATCGTCGAGATCTCGTCGCCTCACTTTGGATCGGTGTTCGTCAGTGCGGCTGCGCTGGTCGCCGCCGTCGTCGCGGCTTCGTCGGGTGGGCCGCTCCTCCAGATCGTCACGTTTGCGTTCGTCATCGTCGGCTCCTTTGCCGTGCTGCGGCCATGGTTCGTGGCGCGTGCGGGCGGGCGCGGCATCCCGTCGCGCACGCAGCAACTCGTCGGCAGAGACGGGGTCGTGACGCACGAGATCGATTCGACGACAGGCGCGGGCCGCGTGAACGTGGGCGGCGAGGATTGGGCGGCGAAAAGCGCCGGGCCCCTGACGATCGGCACGCGCGTGCGTGTCACAGGCGCTGACGGCATTGTTCTCGAGGTAACGCGCACATGATTGTCTTTTTCTTCGTCGTGGCGCTCTTCCTGCTGATCGTCCTGATGAAATCGATCAAGATCGTTCCGCAGAAGCAGGTGAAGATCATCGAACGCCTCGGCAAGTACCACGGCACGGCCGAGGCCGGCCTGAACGTCATCCTCCCGTTCGTCGACTCGGTGCGCAACACCATCGACATGCGCGAGCAGATCACGAAGATCGAGCCGCAGCCCGTCATCACGCGCGACAACGTCACGATGGAAGTGGACGCGGTCATCTACTTTCTCATCGTCGATCCCGTCCGCGCGACCTACGAGGTGCAGAACCTCGGCTGGGGGCTCGAGCAGATGACGCTGTCGGCGCTCCGGAACGTGATTGGTCAGCTCGATCTCGATCACACCTTGTCGTCACGCGACAGCACCAACACGCAGCTGCGCGCCGCGCTCGACACCGCGACCCAGCAGTGGGGCGTGAAGGTGATGCGCATCGAGCTCAAGAACATCAGCCCGCCGGAAGAAATCCGCCTGACGATGGAAAAGCAGATGACGGCCGAGCGGACGCGCCGCGCCGTCGTCACGACCGCAGAGGGCGAGAAGTCGTCCGCGATCCTCAGGGCCGAGGGGCAGAAGCAGGCGCTGATCGTCAACGCGGAAGGATCGAAGCAGGCGGCGATTCTGGCCGCCGAAGGTCAGGCCGAGGCGCGGCTGCGCGTGGCACAGGCCGAGGCGCAGGCGATTCAGGTGGTGGCGGAGGCCATCGGCGGCGCGGGCAATCCGGCGCAGTACCTGATCGCGCAGCGGTATCTCGAATCGCTCAGCGCCATCGCCGCCGGCGCGCAGAAACTCGTGTTCATGCCGTATGAAGCCAGCGGTGTCATGGCGTCGCTCGGCGGAATCCGCGAATTGCTCAGGGCCGAGCCGGCAAAATAGGAGAGTTCAGCGCACCGATCCGATGTGGTGCGTGATGAAGGACTGGATCGCGGCTTCGTCCGGGGTCGTGAACAGCACGCCTGCCCGGTAACACAGCGCCCGGCCAGCCGAGGGCGGTTCGAGCCGCGCCCAGACGATCTTCCCGCGGCACGCGACCGAGATGTCACCCATCGGCAGCGACACTTTGACCATGCGGTTTGGCTTGAGCGCCGTGGGTGAAATCACCTGCGCCCCGGTCATCGAGAGGTCGACGAGCAGCGTGGCGCTGCCGTCGATTTGAATCTGCACATCTTCGTTGAATGCCTGCCGGCTCGCGCGCCGTGGGGGATCGTGGACGTCCGCCGGCGCGGCCATCACCACCAACTGGGGCGCCTCCTCGTCAGCCGTTCCGGCCACGACCGTTCCGTCCTCGTCCACCTCGAACTGGGGCTGCAGTAACTGCAGCTCGAGCTCGCGGATGCGCTGCTCGGCGGCGTCGTAGAACGCTTGTTGCCGCGCCCGTTCCTCCGCCTGCGCGTCGCCGGTCGACTGACGGAGTGCGTCGAGCTCGTTGGCCAGGCTGTCGCGTTCGGCGGCGATCACGTCCCGCTCGCGCGTGGCGACCTCGAGACGAACGACGTCTGCCTGCCATTCCTTCATCAGCCGGGTGTGTTCGGCGTCGAGCGCTTCGGCGCGTGCGAGCGCCGCGGCGTTTTCGTCGCGGCTCGCCTGCGAGGCGCCCCTGATTTCCATGGCCAGCGCGTCACGCTCCTGAATCGCGGCTTCGGCGCGCGCCTCGGCCTCTTCGCGCCCTCTTTCGGCGGCCTCGAGGGCGCTCGTCTCCGTCAGCTGGGCCTTGCGGGCGCCCTTCAGCTCGCGGACGGCTGCCTCTCGCTCTTTTTGCGCGGCCTCGGCCTTCTGCTCGGCCTCCTGCCGTCCCTGTGTCGCGCGGGACAACGATTCCGAGTCGGCCTGGCTCTGCTTGCGGGCCGCTTTCAGATCTTTGAGCGCCGCGTCCCGCTCCTTCTGGGTCGCGTCGGCTTTCTCCTCGGCTTCCTGGCGGGCCTGGCTGGCGCGCGCCAGCGAGTCGGCATCGGACTGGTTTTGCTTGCGGGCTGCCTTGAGATCTTTGAGCGCCGCGTCGCGCTCCTTGTATGCGGCGTCGGCTTTCTGCTCGGCCTCCTGGCGCGCCTGCTTCGCCTTCGCCAGTGCGTCGCCATCGGTCTGGGCTGCCTTGCGGGTCGCCGCGAGTTCGTGCGCCAGCGTGTCGCGTTCGCGCGCCGTGTCGTCCGCGCGGGCGATCGCCTGATCGCGCGCCTGCTCGGTCTCCTTCCATCGCTGTTCGAGCGCGTCGGCGCGTGCAACGGCCGCTTCGATTTCGGCGGATCGGGTGTCCGCGTCGTTGAGGGCCGCCGCCAGCAGAGGTTCGAGCTTCGCCTGCGCGTCGGTCAACTCGGCAATCGTCGCCCGCTCGCGGGCCAGCTGCTCGGCGAATTCTTCCCTGGCCCGGCGCAGTTGCTTGTCGCTGGCCTCCTCGGCGGCCGCGACCCGCCGGTTCGTCTCGTCGTTCGCCTGTTGCAGCGCCGTTTCCGCGGCCTCTTCTGCCTGGGCCAGCGCCGCCTGCGCCTGTTCCACCTCGCTGCGAAGAGCCTTCAGCGCCGTGCGCTCCGATTCGAGCGCGGTCTTCGTCTTCTGAAAGTCCTTCTGATACGTGCTGGCGGCGTCCCGTTCGGCTTTGAGGGCCGAACGCGCTTCGTCGAGCTCCTTCTGAAGCGTGGCGTTGGTCGACCGCGCGTTGTCGAGATCACGATGGAGCGCCGCGGCGGTTGTCCGTGCCGCGTCGATCGAGTTTCTCGCTTCTGCACGCGCCGACTCGACCTGCGCCTGGCCGTCGGCCTGCGCCTCGAAGATGGCGCGGCGCGTGGCGGCTTCGGCTTCGTCCATGGCGACGCGCGCCAGGTCGGTGATCAGCGTTTCGAGCGAGTCGCATTCGTCGGGGCTGGTCAGCGCATTCTCGAGGGCGGTCAGCCGCGTGTCGAGATCGGCGCGCAGGGCATCCAGCTCGGTTCGCGAGCGCTCCGAGAGGTAGTTTCTCAGCGCGTCAGGCGAGGGGCCTGTTCCGGACGGCGAAAGGGTCACAGTGTTCATGCGGTCGCGTGGCAGCAGGTGGGCTTCCGCCCGCATTGAACGAGTGCAATCCGGGAGCCAGCCTCGACCGCATTTTGTCGTGGCGTGTGCTGGTAGCGAGCACCGCGCAAGACAGGCATGTTCTTCACGTACCAGGTTCAGCAGGCGGCGCGGGGCGTCGCGGACTCGCGGGGCAGGCCGGTCCCAAAGCCGGTACTCAGGGACCAAATTCGTAAGCGCAATTGCGGTCTTGTCAACGGACGGCCGAGTGGAGGAGTGTGCAGATCCGTTCAACTGCGCGGTTTTCCAAGCCTTCGCGTCGCGGCCGCGTCTCCGTAACACACAGGGGCGTTGGGCCTTCGCCTTGCAGCGAACCCGACGTTACTTAGAGGCGCCCGACGAATGGCTCTGATCCTGGCGGTGGACCCCGAACAGCGGCAGCAGGCGGCGCTCGCCCGCCTGACCCGCGAGCTCAACGACCACGAGTTGTTGTCGGCGGCGTCGTGTGCCGACGCGCTCAGGGCGCTCGGCCGCCGCACGCCCGATCTCGTCCTCCTGCCGGCTCTCCTGCCGGAAGCGGAGGAAAGCGAGCTGCTCTCGAACCTGCGCAGCAGGACCGGCTCGGACGTGCAGGCGCTGACGATGCCGCAGCTCAAGCTGCCGGACGCCGCCCCGCCTCCGCCCCAGTCGTCCGTGCATCCGGCCTGGCTGAACCAGATTCTGCATCCGCAGGACGACGCCTCTGAGCAGGCGGGCGAGGAGTGCGAGCCGGCCGTCTTCGCGGATCTGATCAGAAGCTATCTGTGGCCGGTGGAGGAAGCCGTCGGCGTGGTCGCGGACGCGGCCAAGGCGGCCGCCGAACAACGACGCCAGCAGCTGGTCGCCGCGGCGCGGGCCACGGTCGCGTGGGTCCGGAATCGCCGTGAACGCTGGAACGATCTCCCGCCTGCGATCGCCATCAGCGCGCCGCCTCTGGACGTGTCGATGCCGGTTCCGCCGAAGCCCGTCGCGGTGGCGCCGCCGGCGATCGAAATGCCCGCCTTCCGTCAGCGCGAGTCGGCAGACGTTCACGCGGAATCGTCTTCGACCGATGTCGAATCGGCCAGTTTCAGACAGCCGGCGGAGCTGTTCGGTCATTTCGAGGACCAGACGCCAGAACGTGAAGACGAGGGTCCGGGCGTTGTCGCACGAGCGATCGCCTTCCTCAAAACGCTGAAGGACGTGAAGAAGCCGGAAGCGCTCGACTCCCTGGGTCCGACGATCGTGCGATGGCTGCCGAAGGCCGCCGTCGTCGCCGTCGTGTTGACGATCGGCGCCACGGGACGGGCGTACTGGCTGAAGTCGAGCTCGGCACCCAAGGTCGGGACCGCCATGCTCGAGTCCCTCCCGAGCGGTTCCCAGGTCCTGGTGGACGGTAAGGTGATGGGGCTGACTCCGCTGACGGCGACGCTGCCGACAGGGACGCATCGCGTGGACTTCAAGTATCGCGGGAAGGCGCGCACGATCGAGGTCGTCATCACGCAGGGCGGACGGACGACCGAGCTCATCGACTGGTCGGCGAAGACCGTCGGCCGGCTGCAGGTCAATACCGAGCCCGCGGGCGCGCACGTTCTTGTGGACAACGTTTCGCGAGGCGTCACTCCGCTGACACTCGATGATGTGCCGCTCGGCGTGCATGCCGTCGTGCTCGAGAGCAACGGTGGCTCGATCAAGCGGTCGGTGACGATCAAGAGCGATGAACCGGCGTCGTTGACCGAGACGATATATCCCGGATGGCTCAAGGTCTTTGCGCCGTTCGAGATCACGATCTCCGAGGGATCGAAAGTGCTGCGGCTGGACGACCGCGAGCAGGTCATGCTGCCGGCCGGCCCGCACGACATCCGCTTCGAGAACCGCGCCCTTGGCTATCAGGAGACGCGTCATGTCGAGATCCAGCCCGGCATCACGGCGCCGCTCTCGCTCACGGTGCCGCAGTCGACGCTCACCCTTACAACGTCGGTCCCCGCGGACGTGATCATCGACGGTGTCAGCGCTGGTGAGACCCCTCTGACTAACCATGCCATCCCGCTGGGCACGCGCGATATTCTGCTCAAGAGCGAAGCCGGCTTCAGGCGGCTCTCGATCGTCGTGACGGCCAAGCCGGTCGTGCTCAACGTCGACTTGTCGAGGCCGTAGAGGTTCGAGGGGTTCGAGAGGTTCGAGAGGTTCAAGAGTTCGCGCGCAGCTGAACTGTGGAGCCCCCTGCGCGTCCAACTTAGACCTTTAAGCCTTCGAACCCTTCGAACCCCTCGAACCCTTTTGAACCCCTCGAACCTTCCTCGAACCTCTCGAACCCTTCGAACCTCTCGAACCTCTTGAACCCCTCGAACCTCTCGATCTGTGATGCAATGAGCCGTGATGGTCATGAAGCCGCTGGCCAGCCTCGGCGTTATCTTCCTGTTGACCGTGGCAGCTGCGGGCGAGGATCCGGATGCCTTGTACCGCCAGCGCGAGGATCTCGCGAACGCGTCACGCGCCGCTCAAATCTGGAGCACCACCGCCGCGGACGACTATGAGGCGGCGTGGAAGCTGGCGCGGGCTGCCTACTGGATTGGCGGGCACGCGCCCGAGGGCGAGCGCCGGGCCGCGCTCGAACGCGGCATCACCGCGGGCGAAGCGGCCGTTCGGCTCGGGCCTGATCGTCCGGAAGGCCACTACTGGCTCGCGGCGGACATGGGCGAGCTGGCGGAATCGTTCGGCCTGAGTCAGGGATTGAAATATCGCTCCCGGATCAAGAGCGAGCTGGAACGTGTCCTGGCGATCGCCCCCGCATGGGAGCAGGCGTCGGCCGTGACCGCCCTTGGACGGTGGTACTCCCGCGTGCCACGGCTCTTTGGCGGCAGCCGCTCGAAGGCGGACGAGCACTTCCACCGGACGCTCCAACAGTTTCCGACGAGCATCACGGCGCTGCTGTTCCTGGCCGAGTCCCTGACCGAGCAGCACAAGACGGCCGAAGCGCGGCAACTCCTCCAACAGGTCATCGACGCGCCGATCGAACCCGAGTGGGCGCCGGAGGATCGAGATTTCAAACGGCAGGCGGCCGAACATCTCCGGGCACTTGCCGGCGGCGACAAGAAGCCGTGAAAGTTGTTGCCGTCGCTGTCCTGGTCAGCGCGGTCGTCGCCGTCTCGGCAGCGGTCCCGGCGCCCGATCTGCCGCCGGCGCTTCGCAGCCTGCTCTCGACGGAGCTCAAGTTCACTCCGTCAGAACTCGCCGAGCTCGAAATGGGCAGAGTCGTGGCGCATCGTCTGGGCGCCACCGCTCCTGGTGAGGTGGGCGCCGCGGGCGCCGTCCGCGTGAAGGGGCGCAAAAAGGCGTTCGTCGATCTCTACCGCGACATCGTGAATTTCAAGCGCGGTCCGGATGTCGTGGCGATTGGTCTCTTCCACGATCCACCCTCTGTCGCGGATCTCGAACCGCTGCCGCTCGATCTCCGGGACGTCGATCTCCGATCCTGCCGGATCGCTGACTGCGACATCCGGTTGCCGGCGTCCGCGATTCTGAGGTTTCAACATGACGTGGATTGGCGCTCGCCCGACGCCGACGCGCGCGCGGCTGCGCTTTTCAAGGACGTGCTCGTCGAGCATGTCCGAGCTTACGCATCGGGCGGCCCCGGCCTCATCACCGAGTACGACGACGAGGATCGCCCGGTGCGGCTCGTCGAGGATTTCTCCGCCCTGCTCGCCGGTTCGTCCTACATCGAGGGGCTGGTACCAGGCGTGTCGAAACATCTGACGGCCTTTCCGTCGAGTCCGCTGCCGGGCGCCGAGGACATTCTTTACTGGTCGAAGGAGAAGCTCGGCAACGCGACGCCGTTTGTGACGGTGACCCACGTCGTGATTGCGCAACCCGTCCCGGCGAGCTTCGTCATCGCGTCGAGGGATGTGTATTCGAGCCGGTACATCGACGCCTCGCTATCGCTGACCATCGCGAGCGACGCGATTGTCTCCCCGGATTCCTTCTATCTCGTGTACATCAACCGTTCGCGCGCCCGACGCTCTCAAAGGGACGTTTTCGGGGCTGCGCCGGTCGATTGTCGAACGCCGTGCGAGAGCCGCGCTCGAAGAGAACCTGAAGCTGACCAAGGCGAGGCTGGAAGGGGACCCTCGGAAATGATGCCAGTGATTGCCCCTTCACTCCTTCGGGCGTGGCGGGCCTTCGCTGTGCTGGCGCTCACGATGGTGGCCGGCTGCGGCGGCGCGCCTGCCTCGGCACCGCCGGCTCATCTTGTCGAGCGCTCGCACGTCACAATGGGCACCGAGATCGGGCTGACAGCCTGGACGGCCGATGAGGCTCGCGCCGAAGCGGCGTTTGCCGCGGTGTTCGGCGAATTCGATCGTCTCGACGCGATGATGAGCGTATGGAAGGACGGCAGCGACATCCTGCGTCTCAACGCCGCTGCCGGCGACCATGCCGTTCCCGTGAACGCCGACACACGAGAAGTACTGAAGGTCGCCCGCGAGGTCAGCGACCTGACGAACGGCAGGTTCGACGTGACGTTCGGCGCGCTGTCCGGCCTGTGGAAGTTCGACAACCAGGACAAGGACGACAGCATCCCGGACCGCCGCGAGGTCCTCAAGCGGCTGCCGCTCATCAACTATCGGGACGTCGAGGTCGACGAACGTGCGGGCACGGCGTTCTTGAAGCGGAAGGGCATGCGCGTCAACCTGGGCGGCATTGGCAAGGGCTACGCCGTGGATCGCTCGGTGGAGATCCTTCGCCGCAGCGGGCTGCACGACTTCATGATCCAGGCGGGCGGCGACATGTATGTCGCCGGACGTCGCGGCGATCGCCCCTGGCGCCTCGGCATCCGCGACCCGCGCGGGCCGGCCGACAAGAGCTTCGCCATGCTCGACCTGACCGATGGCACGTTCAGCACGTCAGGCGACTACGAACGCTTCTTCATCAGGGACGGCCGGCGCTATCACCACATCATCGATGTGACGGCGGGGGAGCCCGCGCGCGGCTGCCGCAGCGTCACGCTCGTGACCGAACGCGCCGTCATCGCGGACGCGCTGGCAAAGGGCGTGTTCATTCTTGGTCCGGACGAGGGAATGGCCCTGATCGAGCGCACACCAGGCGTGCAGGGCGTGATCGTGAGCGCGAAGAACGAAGTGCTGGTGTCGTCGGGGTTGCGCGGGCGGATTACGCTGTTGGCGCCGCCGACGGACGCGCCGTGAAATCGCTGCGCCGCTTGATGATGATCCAGTGCGGGCACTTCTTCTCGTCCATGTAGAGCCGCTCGCAGTCGTCGCAGCGCACGCATTCGCTCTTGATGATTTTCGGCCCCTGGATCGCGCCCCATTGGCACGCCTTCTCGCACGTCTTGCAGGTGTTGCATTCCTTCCACCGCTTGATCCGGAAAACGGTCAGGTTCGACAGCAGGCCGAGCGCCGCGCCGACCGGACAGAGGAACCGGCAGTAGAGATTCCTGACGAACACGGTCGCGACCAGCAGAACCGCCAGGCCAATCCACATGACGACCGAGCCGTGGAAGCCGAACATCCAGAATGGCTCGATGTACCTGTAAATCATCCGGTCGCGCGTGATGATGAAGTAGAGGATGGCGGCGCCGAGGATGCCGTACTTGATGAACGATGCGCGGCGTTCGATCCTGAGCGGGACGTCGTATCGCCACTTCGCGGGGATGACGGCGTCCATCAGCTGCGTCAGCGAACCGAACGCGCAGACTCGCCCGCAATACAGGCGGCCCCACAATACCGTCGAGGCCACCGTGAACGACGGCGAGCAGATACCAGGCGAGGCTGTACCTGAAGATCGGCAGGCTCCAGTCCACGAGCGCGAAGATGTTGACGATCGAGATCAGCTGGCTCTTGGCGAACCCGAGATAGAGCACGGCGGCGACGAACGTCACGTGCTTGAGCACGACACTCTTGCGGAAGAAGCTCACGAACGCCAGCACGGTGAACGCGGCGAACAGCCCGAGGTCCCAGGCCTGGGCGCCGACCACCTCCCGCCACCCGGGCGCCTTCTCTTCTTCATCGTCGAATTGCCAGCCGCCTGGCGAGCCCGGCGAGCCTGGAGGGCCTGGAGGGCCTGGAGGGGGTGCCGCGGGCTGCGCCGCTGACTGCTGCGCCACCGCGCCGGCGTAAACCGGGTGGGACGAGACGAGAGCGAGGAGGGCGACCAGAATCAGCGTCGCCGCCGGGCGTCGCGGCATTACCTGGCGGGCTCTGGCGGGGCGAGCAGCTGCCGGGCGACCCGGCGCGCGCTGTTCCTGACGGCGCGCGAGGCGCTCGTCACGCTGATCGTGGCCCTCGAGATGGCATCGATGTCTGAACCGACTTTGAAGGCGTCGCGAATGTTCTTGCCGCGGAACTGAGCGGAAAACTGAGGCGTGTCGACTGAGAAATTCCCGTAGGGTTCGTGATGCTCGGTCACGATGACGCCCGTCAGGATGCCTTTCGTGTCCATGCCCACCAGGATCTTGATCGGGCCATCGTATGCCCGCTCGAACGGCTCCAGCTCGGTCGTCCAGAACGCCAGCCCGACGAGCGTCTGCCCCGATCGGGCATCGCCGGTGAAAGCCTTGAAATGCGGCGGATCGCCGGCTTTGGGAGAGAATGCCGTAGCAGCGGGGAACAGGCGCTTCAGCAGCTGCTCCTGCTTGGGATCGATCGCTCCCTGGGCGCCGGCGACGGCCATCAGCGACACCGCCCCCAGGGCCCCCGCGGCGGCGATGAGTAAGGCGAGAACGACCGTTTTGCTCACGTTGTGCACCCGTTCCTCAGCAGCGGCGCCGATTATATCGTGTATAGTTCGTGCCCATTCCCGGAGACCGCCAATGACGAGAATTTGCGCCAGCGCCCTGGCTGTTTTGACCGCCCTGCTCGGCTTGAGCGCGCGACCTGCCTTCGCCCAGAGTACCGACAAGAACCCGCTCGCGTCGGTGAAGAGCTTCAAGTGCTCGTTCCCCGTCTACGCCGTGGGAGCCTGGAAAACCGGCGAGCCGCAGGCCCAGATCAAGCAGGCCGACCAGTTCACGCTGACGATCGATGATATCGACACCGACAGCGGGAGCGGCCGCGTGACCGGCACAGCTGGCCCGGTCGAGGTGACGGCGCTGCTCACGGTGAGCAGCCTGCACTTCATGGAGCGCAGCGTGACCGGAACCCTCAACATCACGACCATTTTCGTGTCGGACGGCGGCGTCAAGAAGTTCCGGGCTGTCCACTCGCGGCACGACTACCTGCCGATGAGCATTCCGGGGTTCACGTCCGAGCCCACGGTCACGCAGAACTACGGCACCTGCGAAGCGGGGCAGTGAATCCTCCTCTACTCGAGCTGGCGCTCGAAGTTCGCGCGCAGGTGGGTGCTCCGATCGAGATTGGACCAGTGGGCCGGGGCCGCCGGCGGATCGTGCCGATCCTTGGCGGCATGTGCGAGGGGCGCGAACGCTTTCGCGATCTCCTGACCGGGCGCGTGCTGCCGGGCGGCGCCGACTGGCAGCTGATTCACGAGGATGGCCTCACCGAAGCCGACGCGCGTTACACGCTCGAAACCGATCGAGGGGATCTTGTCTACGTGCAGAACCGCGGCCTCCGCCACGCGCGTCCGGAAATCATGAAGAGGCTCCTGGAAGGCGAGTCCGTCGATCCGTCGCTTGTCTATTTCTACTCGACGCCGACGTTTGAAACGGCCGCTCCCGCTCTGCAGCCGCTGACGCGCTCCATTTTCGTGGGCGTGGGTGAACGCTATCCGTCCGAAGTGGTGTTACGCTTCTGGAAGGTCGGATAACCGTGGGTCTTCAGGAGCCAGCCGCGCTCGCCGCGCTTGTCGGACAGCTTCGAACCGATTCGCCCATCGCCGTCCTCGAGGGCGCCGAGCGCCAACTCAAGTCGATTCTCCACAGAGAGCTGGCGGCGTCTCCCGATGGCGCCGCGATGCGGGAACTGGCATCGCTCCAGCAGCAGCTCGGCTTTCTGCTCAAGTACAAGTCCTACGCCGTGAAGGCGGCGAGCCCGCTTGGTTACTCGGTCTTCCTGCAGCAGCCCGGGGAGGGCTTCAGCTTCCAGCAGCATGTCGTCCACAAAACCGAGATGTTCTATTTTCTCGACGTGCTGCCCGGCGGCTTCGTGTTTCTCTGTGACTTCGCGGAATGGCAGCGGATCTACGACCGCGACGCGTTCCTCGCCTGGCTGGACGGAAAGCCTGATGCGCGGTACGAGCGGTGGCGGTTCGTTCCGCGGCCCGGCGACGTGATCGTGATCGACCGCCTCAACGTTGTCCACTCGGTCATCGGCTGCACGCTCGCGGAGTTCGCCACGGTATCCACCGACATGGTGGATCGGCTTCACGATCAGAACGAGAAACGTCCGGTGCCGGCCGAGTTCACGCGCAAGCTGACCGAGGGCCGGCTGCGCGGGCTGGCGTGGCCCGACGTGTCTCACCGCGTGATAACGGGCACAGGGGGGACGTCAGGATACTCGCGCCGCGTCCTCCAGCCGGAGCGTATTACCGGTGGGGTTCGTACAGTGCTGGACGAAGGCGTGGTGTCGGCGTCCACGTACCAGTTCGACGCGGGCGCCGCCGGCGACATCAGCGTGGACCCCGTGCGCGCGACGAGCCTCCACGTCGTTCGCGGTTCGGGCCGGCTTGTGCTCGGAGAAGCGTCGGAAGTGACGCGGCCATCGCCACCTACGCTCGCGGCGCGAGCCGGCGATCTCTTCTTCGTCGCGCCAGGCGCTCACTACCGGTTCATCAACGACGATGGCCAGCCGCTGACAGTGGCGGAGCATCGGATCCCGGCCGATGTCGCGTTTGTCTAGGGAAGCGTTCTTTCATGGAGGTCCGCATGGCTAAGTACCTGCTCACGGTCTCGTACAACCCGGAGGGAGCCAAAGGTCTGCTCAAGGATGGAGGCACGAAGCGGAAACAGGTCGCCGAGCAGGCCATCAAGAGCGCCGGGGGCAAGCTCGACGTGTTCTATTTCGCGTTTGGCGCGCACGACGCCTACGTCATCGCGGACGCGCCCGATCATGCCAGCATCGCTGCAGCGTCAATTGCGATCAATGCAAGCGGCGCGGTTCGCAGCTCCACGACGGTCCTGATCACACCCGAAGAGATGGATCAGGCGGTCAAGAAGGGCGTCACGTACAGCCCGCCCGGACACTAGACGCTTGCAAGGGGGCCGGGCCGTTCTCAGAGAAACGCGTTGGTGAGGATCAGGACGGCGGCGATCGCGCCGGCGGCCTGCCACCAGAGTTCGGCCCGCTCTTTCAGGACGAACGTGCCCGCGCACAACACGAGGCCGGCCGCCAGGAGGAACTGCCAGTAGAGCTCCTCCCGGCTTTCTTCGGCCTGTGCTTCGAGGCTCGCGACGGCGCGCCGCTTCACGCTTTCGATAATCCGGAACGCGACGTCGCGATCCGGTTCGTGGCCCAGCTCGAAGTACTCGCCGCCCCCGGCGCCCGCGATCTGCCGGAGCGATTCACGATCGAGGCCCGCGTGAATCGTCGCCGGCGGTATCGTGCCGTCGGCCCGCGGGGCTTCCGGAATCAGCCCTCCGCCAATGGTGCCCACCCCCACGACGTTCACGGGGATGCGCTTCTGGCGCGCGGTCTGAAGCGCGATCGCGACGTCGCCCGACCACGCCTGCCCGTCGGTGATGACGACGAACCCCTTCGGGTTCTTGACCTTCCCGAACAGCTCCTGATCCTTCTCGACCAGCTGGACGCCCCAGTCGATTCCCTTTTCGATGTTGGTGTCCCAGGTGGGGTTGTCCTCGAGCCTGAACGGCGAGTGTTCCCCCAGATGATCGAGGAAGAAAAAGAATGAATTCGGATCCTTCGTCAGCCGCACCTGTGGGGCGACCGTGTGGGCGAACAGCGCCAGCGCCACGCGGTCGCCTTTCCAGCTCAGCGCGTCGGCGAACACGCGCAGGAACTGCACCGACCGGCGCCACCGGTCAGGTTTGACGTCCTTTACATACATCGACGCCGAGCCGTCCTGCAGGATCACGATGTCCGCGCCGGCCTTGCGGACGATGACGACGCGCGCCTGGGGCCGTGCCAGGGCGACAATGCAGAGGCTGGCGGCGAGGATGAGCGCGAGCCAGAACGCGAGATCGCCGAAGAGCGTGAAGCGCTCGCGTACCGGCACGACGCGCAACTGCGCGTACCGCTGCGTGTCTGCCCGGCGGCGAACGACCTGCAGGATCCAGAGGGCCAGCAGCACGCCGGGGACGGCAAGCAGCCACAAGTACAGCGGCTCACCAAACGTCAGCGTGTTGAAGTCGATCCGTGTGACCACGCGTGCAATGTCTCCCGGCCGGCTGCGTCGACCGACGGTCTTCGCCTAGCCCTTGCGTTTGGTCGCGGCGGCCTTGCCCGCGGTGCCCTGATCCTGCCGCTCCTGTGAATCGAGCGGGATGTAGATCTTGAAATCGCTCATCGTGCTGTCGAGCGTCGGCGGCGCGCCCGATGCGCCATCCGGTCCCTTCATGACGAGGTCGCCGGGCCCGGGCTTGCGTTTGCCCTTGTCCACTTCGTCGCGCAGGCGGATCAGGTATTCGTAGTTGAAGGCCGCATCTTCCTGGCGCGTCGTGTTCTTGAGCACGGCCTGATACGCGTTGATCCCGGCATCGAGCGCCTGCATCGTCGTCGCCTTGTCCTTGGACTGCGCCTGGCCCGTGCGGTAGACCGCGTTGGCCACGACGAGCTGCAGCGCGGTGTTGTCGGCGGCGACGGCGCCAACCGGATCCGTCTGCTGAGGGATGACCGTGGCATACGACTTCTGCCAGTAGTGCATGGAGGCCCGGCGCGCGCGCACGTCGTTGAGCGGCCCGTTGCCCACCCACGGCAGGTGGCTGCCGTATTCGTAATACCGTTCGGCCTGGTCGAACGTCTCTTCCACGCCGTCGTAGTTCATCGTGGTGATGTTCGCCTGCGCCTGCGCCACATCACGCTCGAGGAAGCCCACTTTCGCGAGCACGCCTCCGAGCAGCGCCAGCGCCACGGCGGCCACGAGCAAACCTGAAATGCCTTTCATTGCCACTCCTCCGAACCCTTGAACCCCTCGAACCTCTCGAACCCCTCGAACCTCTCGAACCCCTCGAACCTCTTTTATGGAAACGTCCTGAACGTTCTGAATCCGAGCTTCATCACGCCGGCCGAGAGCCACAGCATGACGGCCACGAGCGCATAGCCGTCGAACCTCGGCCGCTGCGCCGTGTATTCGCGGACGTCGATGCGGCCGGTCGCGAGCTTGTCGATCTCGGCCTCGGCGCGGAGGATCGCGTCCTCGCTGTCGGCCGCGTAGAACCGTCCGCCGGTCCGTTCGACCAGCGGCTTCCACAGTTTGTCGGTGGGGATCTGGCCTTCCTTCAAGTCGAATCCGGTGCGAATCATGAACACCGGGATCTTGTACTTCCGCATGTCGTCGATCACGGATTCGATTGGCTTTCCCTTGATGTTCTTCTCTTCGTCCCGGCCGTCGGTGAACAGCACCATGGCGTTCCCGGATGCGTTGACGAAGTCGAACGCCCTGAACAGCTGGGTGGCCTGATTGAGGCCCTGAATGATCGTCGTGCCCCAGTCGTTGAAGTTGCCCCATTCCTTCGGGCTGCTGATAAGCCGGATGCTCAGCAGGATGTTGTCGTAGTCGGTCGTGAACGGCGTGACGACGTACGCTTCGTTGCCGAACTGGATGAGGGCGATCAGATCGTGATAGCGGCCGTTCATCCGCAGTTTCATGAAGTGCTCGGCGGAGGCGACGGCGGTGTAGAACGCGCGGTTCTCCGGCGTCTTGAGCGACTTCGTCTCGAATTTCATGACCATGCTCGACGAGCCGTCCACGAGCAGCGCGATCCGGCGTCCCGGGTACGACGTTTCCTCCCGCGTGAACGCGGTGTGGGGGTCGGCGAGCGCGACAGCAAAAAACGGCACGCCCAGCATGAAAACGAGGAACGCGGCATGACGGAGCGTCGAGAAGTGCGAGCGGAGGATGGACGGCAGAAGAGCGGGCAGCGTCACGTGAGTCCGGCCCGCCTTCTGCGAACGCAGCCCGCGGGCGAGCAGCATCAACGCGGAAATCGACAGGAGGACCACGAGCACCAGAACGGCCGTCCACGTCTCGTCGAAGTGAAGGTCGTTCCAGGACAGACGAATCCAGTCGCCTAAGGCGTCCTGGACCATCGAGATCAGCTCTTTCAGCGGGACCACACCATGCTCCCGACATCAGCGGCGGATCTGGCCAGCGCGCCGGCGGTGCGAACAGGCCAGAAATGCGCCACGCGAAGTTTCTTGAGCGCGTCCGTCCCTCGCTCCAGGGCGGCGTCGAGCGCCGACGTGTCGAGCTGTCCGTTCCGGCCGTACCTGGCGGCGCGCAACACGGCCAGCGATTCCAGTAATTCGTTCAGCAGCAGCTCAGTCGCGAGGACTGGGTCTCTTGCCGTTGGTGTCGGCGAGCGTCGTGGCAATCGTGGCCGACGTCGTCGATGCCGACACCAGCGCGCGCTTGGGCCGGAGCAGGCCCTTTCGAAGCGCCAGCTGCCCATCGCGTGGGGTCACGTGCCGCTCGACGATTTCCTGGGCGATGGGTCGTCCAAGCGCAACGGCGGACCCGATCCGCACGACAGACATGGCGCGGCCCGCCAATTCGCCGCTCCAGCCTTCGCGCGCGACGTCCTCGCGGACCCTCGCGGCGGCACGCACGCAGCCGCGGAGCACCGCGGCGGGCGATAGCCGCCGGCTGGCCGACGGGGTGCGGACGCGGTAGCGGCCAAACACCCGGACGAGCGCCAGCCCGAGGAGTACCACGGCGAAACCAAACGAGACGGCCGAAGCGACCAATGCGGCCGACGATCGAAGGCGCCGCGTCTCGATCTCGGCGAACGTGTCCGGCGTGTTATCGCGAATGTCGGCGGCCTTCTTCGGGACGAGCGAGTTGACCCGCATGGCCAGCGCAGGCAGCGCATAGGTCTGATCGCGGCCTTGCGATCCCCCGCCAATCGCCGACTGGATGTGGTACGTGATCTTCACACCCGGGATGTCGACGTCCTTCCCGAAGAACACGTCGCCGATGAGCCGCGTGGTGTACTCGGTACTGGATGTATCGGAGCGGCGGCGTCCGGATGTCCTCGTGGCGCACGCCCTTGACGACCTCGAACGGCTGCAGGGCCACCGTCGTGGGTTCGAGCTGATTCAGATCCGGCACGACCTTGATCGCATTTGTTTCCACGATGCTGCAGGTCAACGTGACCGTGAATCGTTCGCCGATGTTGACGGCATTCCGGTCGGTTTTCCACCAGCAGGCAATCGGCTCGACCTCGACGTCACCGGGCGCGTGCGGCACCGGCGGGCGGGCAGGGGCGGCTTTCGGGCGCGCAGGTGCGGCGGCCGGCTTGGCCGGTGGTGGCGCCTGAGTCCCTGCGCACTCTGCGGATTCTGCGCGGTCTGCCCGGAGAGCCCGGTTCCGAGGCCCCAGACGAAGAGCATGACGACAACGCCGACAGCCGATCTCGCTCTCATGTATCCCTCAACTGAACTTGCGCAACCGCCGCTCGCGGACGAACTCCACCAGCGTCGTTTCCATTTCCCAACGATCCAGGCCGACCCGGACGATGTCCAGATCCGCGTCGCGGGCCATGCCCATCACCTGCTCCTGCCATTGTTCGACCCGCGACGCCAGCCGCGCAAGCTCACGCCGTGACACCACCCTCGTGCTGCCTGTTTCGACGTCGAACGTTTCGATCCAGCCGGCCGAGGCGGGCGGCAGCTCGTAGGCGAATCGCACGTCCGCCATCATCAGGAAGACGTCATGCATGCCGTTCAGCAGCGACAGCTCGTTGATCACCCGCTGCGCGTCGGCGAAGAGAAAGTCGGAGATGACCGGAACGAGCGACGTCTTGCGCAGGTGGCCCTCGATGCTGGCCGTGACGTCACCCTGACCGGACTCCAGATCCGCAGCTTTTGGCCGCTGGTACAGCTCGAGGCAGTAGATCACGTGCGGCTTGCCGATTCGGGGCCGTACGGCTGCCACCTGATGAAACGCATCGTCGAACGTGATGAGCCCGAACTGATCCTGGAAGAACACGGCCGAGAGGCCCACGGCGGCGATGGACCGGGCGATGGCGGCAGCGACGGGCACGCCGGCCGCGCCGCACCGCGTGGACATCGAGGCGTCGGCGACGACGAGCACGGTGGCCGTGCTGTCCTGCTCGAACTCGCGCGTGACGAGAGGACTGAAGTTGGTCATCGACGACTGCGCCCAGTCGATGTGCGACATCCGGTCGCCTGGCTGCCAGTCGCGGCTGCCGACGAAGTTGAACCCGGAGCCCTTGAAGACACTCGCATGGTCGCCGAGGGTGTACTCCTTCATCCGTCGAAGGATGAAGAGCTCGATCTCGGCAATTTCCTGGAGGTTGACCAGCGGAGGCGTCTCGACGCCGTTCATGGAACGGGAACCTTGTCGATGATGTCGTCGATCACCATCTCGACCGAGATACCGTGGCTCGCGGCGTGGGGACCGAGCCACACACGATGGCCGAGCACGTAGCGGGCCAGGTCCTGAATGTCTTCCGGGTACACCTCGTCGCGCCGTCCGTGGAGCAGCGTCCACACCTTGACGAGACGTCCCCAGCAGATCGTGGCACGCGGCGACGCGCCGAGGTCGACGGCCTTTTCGACCAGTTCGGAAGGCGAACGATGGAGCCACTCGGTTTCCGCGTTGTACGGGCGCGTCGCGCCAACGAGGCGCCGGATGTACGTGGCGAGCGCGTCGTGGAGGAACACTTCGCGCGTGATCGCTCCACGCAGCTCGATGATCCGCTCCTTCGACATCAACCCCTTCAGGCGAACCTGCTTGAAGTCGAAGTTCACGAGTTTTTCTTCTTCTTCGGGCTTCAGGTACGCGATGTTGACCATGATCGCGAAGCGATCGGTCGCGGCTTCCGACAGCGGAAAGGTTCCCTGGCCGAGCTCGATCGGATTCATCGTCGCGATGGCGAAGCTGAATGCCGGCAGCTCATAGGTGGTCTTGCCGACGGTCACCGTGCGGTCCTGCAGGCCCTCGAGGAACGCGCTCTGAGACTTCAGGGGGATGCGGTTGATCTCGTCGAGCAGGATGACCTCGGCCGACGCCAGCGGACCGAACTCGGTGATGAACTCGCCCGTGGCCGGATTGATCATCTGGAAGCCGACGACCTCGGTCGGCTGGAGGTCCGCGCGACCCTGAATTCGCGCGAATTTCGCCCCGCTGATTGCGGCGATGATGACCCCGAAGAACGTCTTGCCGACGCCCGGAACGCCGCGCAGGAGGAGGTTGCCGGCGTTCACCTGCCGCTTCTCGTCTTTGTCGTAGGTCGTCGGAATTTCTGACAGGAGCACGACGTTGGCGAGGGTCTTCTCGGTCTCGTAGCCGATCAGGGCGTTGCCGGCCTCGGCGACGATCGCTTCGTGCAAATCAACGGTCTCTTGCAGCTCAGGGTGCATGGGCGCCTTTGGCAGGGTGCTCAAAACAGGCCACCCTGCAGGCTGCGCGTTCCAGCAGCCTGTGGACCCTGAATCATACTTGATGCGCGAGGCAGCCCGCCCGGGGTCCGGACTGGCTGTAAGGAAGGCGCTAGAATGCGGTGATGGTGAAGCTCGTCGAGCACTGCGCGGGCACGGGCGATCTGCTGCACCGCGACCAGGTCGTCCGCCAGGTCCGCTACGATTTCAGCGTATTCCAGGGCATGTCGGCCGGCTCGGGGTTGCCGATCCCCGGTCAGCGTACGCTGAAAGGGTGTATTGACTACGAGCCCGCGAAAGAAACGGCGTCGTGCGATCTCGTCGGCCCCGTGCTCACGCTGCGGCTCGAAGACGGCCGGCATGTCGGCATCAGGCTCACCGGCGAGGGCGGGGGGATCGCGGAAGGCAGACACGGGATCGGCGCCGGGTGCCAGTGTTGCTGACGTCGGGGCTGAAGCCGGACACCACGAGCTACGAGCGCACGAGCTACGAGACACCTGAATTACGACCTTGCTGAAAAAGTCGCCCGACGCCTGACAGCGATACGCCTCCCGGGCATCGGCAAACGGAAAGACCTTGTCCACCACGGGATGAATGCCGCCGGCCTCGATCGCGCGGTTCATCGATTCGAACATGTCGCGATTGCCGACGAAGATGCCGTGGAGGCTGCCCCACTTCGGCATCAGCGTGTACGGGTTGATATCGCCCGCTCCTCCGCCTGTGAGCAGGCCGATCAGGACGACCTTGCCGCCGAAGGCGAGGGACTGGAAGGATCGGTTCAGCGTGCCGACGCCGCCGACTTCGACGACACAGTCGACGCCGCGGCCGTCCGTCAGCTTCATCACCTCCTGATGCCAGTCTGGTATGCGCTTGTAGTTCACGCCGCCTGAGGCGCCGAGCGCCAGCGCCTTCGCGATCTTGTCATCACTGGATGACGTGACGATGACGCGCGCGCCGGCCGCTTTGGCGAATTGCAATGCGAGGATCGACACGCCGCCGGTGCCGAGTACCAGCACCGTGTCGCCCGCGTGTACCGGTCGCCCGGCATGCATCAGCGCGTGCCACGCCGTCACGCCCGCGCAGGGAAGGCAGGCGGCCTGTTCGAACGACAACCCGGGTGGCAGAGCGATGACGCCGTCCTCGTACAGGACCACCAGCTCGGCGAGCATGCCGTCGAGCGGGGAGCCGAGTGCGGCTCGCGGGGCGAACGGAGGGCCGTTCGGCGGAATCTGGTTGAAGAGGCCGGCGACTCGATCGCCGGGCTTGAAGCGCGTGACGCCCGGACCGACGTCGATCACCTCGCCCGCGCCGTCCGAGAGCGGAATCATGTCGCGCGTGGCGGCGCCGCCCATGTACACGCCAAGCGCTATGGCCTGATCGCGATAGTTCAGCGAGGTGGCATGAACGCGCACGAGCACCTGGCTGGGACCGGGCCGTGGATCGGGCCGGTCGACAATTTTCAGTTCAGCGCTCGTCTTGCAGCCGGCGGGGACGATATAGGCTCGCATACCGATACAGGCCCCTACGACAGTATCATTGTCCCGTATCGAGCGTCGCCCCCTTCGCGGGCGAGAAGGAGAGGGCGTCTGTGCGCAACACCCCACCGTTTCGAGCGGAGCACGTCGGCAGCTTGCTGCGGCCGGCTCACCTGCTGCAGGCGCGCGCGGCCGCCGAAGGCGATCAGTATCGGCAGGTCACCGGGCCGCTCGACTTTTCGCAGCTCAAGGATCTGGAAGACGCGGCGATTACGGACGCCGTCCGGCTGCAGGAAAGCATCGGCCTCCAGGTCGTCACCGATGGCGAAATGCGCCGCCGCTCGTGGTTCCAGGATTTCCTGCTCGCCTTATCCGGCACCGGCATCTCGTGGGTCGACTCGTCGCAGACCGTCTCGGCGGCGCTCCCGTTCCAGAACGACACGACCGTCGAGAAACTCCCGGGTCACATCGTCCGCGTCGAGGACAAGCTGAAGCGCGTGGCCGGCATCTTCACCGATCACTTCGCATTCCTGAAGAAGACAACCACGCGAACGCCGAAGATCAGCATTCCGTCTCCGAGCATGCTGCATTTCTGGGGCGGGCGCGCCGCGATCAACGAGGCTGTTTATCCCGATCTCGAGGCGTTCTGGGACGACGCGGTGGCGGCGTGGTCGGCGGAGATCGCGGCCCTGTATGAACAGGGATGCCGCTACCTCCAGATCGACGACGTGACGTTTCCCTTGATCTGCGATCCGCACGGACAGGACGCGCTGAAGGCGCGCGGCGATGATCCGCACAAGATCCTCGAAACGTATGCGAGCGTGCTCAATCGCATCACGGCCGCGGCGCCCAAAGACATGACGCTCGGCATGCACATGTGCCGCGGGAACAATCGCGGCAAGTGGATGGGCAGCGGCGGGTACGAATACGTCAGCGAGGTCGTGTTCCGCAACCTCGATATCCCGAACTACTTCATGGAATACGACAGCGATCGCGCGGGCGATTTCACGCCGCTCCGCCACGTGCCGAAGGGCAAGCACGTCATCCTGGGGCTCATCTCGACCAAGACGCCGAAGCTCGAACCCAAGGACGACCTCAAGCGGCGCATCGACGAGGCCTCGAAATTCCTGCCGCTCGATCAGCTGTGCCTGAGCCCCCAGTGCGGCTTCGCGAGCAACTTCATGGGCAATCCCGTGACACTCGACGACGAGAAGCGGAAGCTGTCGCTGGTGGTCGAAACGGCCCGCGAGGTGTGGGGGCTAACAGGCTGCTGAAGAACGCAGCCTGAACGTAAAACGCAAAACGTAGAACGTAGAGATTCCGGAGTATTTTTCGTTCTACATTCTGCGTTCTACATTCGGGCGCTGTTTTTCAGCGCCCTGCTAAGATAGCGCCCTGATGCCGCTCGATTCCCTCGGTTACTTCGGCGTCCGGACCCGAAGCCTGGACGACTGGTCCGACTTCGGCTCGACGTTTCTCGGCCTCCAGCTCGTCGATCGCAGCCGGAAATCGCTCACGTTCCGCATGGACGATCGCCGCCAGCGTCTCGTCGTCCACGAGGATGATGTGAACGGCGGCGAGCGGGCGGCGTTCATGGGCTGGGAGGTCGCGGATGCGGCGGCTCTAAACGAGCTGGCGGCGACGCTCGAAGCCGGAGGCGTCCGCGTCCAGCGCGCCCCGCGGGCAACAGCGGACGAACGCCGTGTCAAGGACTTGATCGCGTTCGAGGATCCGGCCGGCAACAGGCTCGAAGCTTTTCATGGCGCCGAGACCGCCGACGAGCCGTTCCAGCCGGGGCGGGCCATTTCGGGGTTCCGCACGGGTCCTCTCGGTATGGGCCACGTCGTGCTCAACGTCGCGAGCGTCGACAGCCTGCTGCCGTTCTACCGCGACACGCTCGGATTTCACCTGAGCGACTTCACGCTGCGGCCGTTCAAGGCGTTTTTCTTCCACGTGAACCCGCGTCATCACAGCTTCGCAATGGTGGAGACGGGCAAGAACACCATCCATCACTTGATGATGGAGCTCTACATGCTGGACGACGTCGGGCAGGCGTACGATCTGGCGCTCGGCGAGGAAGGGCGAATCGCGACCACGCTCGGCCGCCATACCAACGACCTGATGACGTCGTTCTACGCCAACACGCCCTCGGGGTTTTTCGTCGAGTACGGATGGGGAGGACGATCGATCGATCCTGCCAGCTGGACGCCCGTCGAGATGACCAGCGGGCCGAGCCTGTGGGGACACGATCGGAACTGGCTGTCGCCGGAAGGGCGCGCGGAGGCGCGCGACCTGCGATTGCGCGCGGCCGCGGACGGCCAGCGGGAACCCGTGCAAGTCGTCGAGGGCAACTACACGCTCGCGCCCGGCACCTGTCCATGGTGGGACGCGGCGCGCAAATCCGGCTGGAGTCCCAAATGACCACGCCCGCTGCCGCAGACAAGACGCTCAACATCACCGAAATTGTCGACAACAGCCAGGTTCGCGGATTTCAAATCGGGATCTTCGTGCTGTGCGGACTCTGCCTGATCATGGACGGCTTCGACGTCCAGGCCTGGGGCTACGTGGCGCCGTCGCTCTTCTCTGAGTGGGGCATCGCCAGCGCCGCCGGCCGCGTGGCGAGCTTCACGCTCATGGGCGTCCTGATCGGCTCGCTCCTCTTCAGCATGCTGGCCGACAAGATCGGCCGCCGCCCCGTCCTGCTCGGCGCGACGCTTTATTTCTCGGTGCTGACGCTGCTCACGGCGCGCGTGACCTCGCTCAACGAGCTCCTTGCGATCAGGTTCATCGGAGGCCTCGGCCTCGGCGCGATCATGCCGAATGCCGTGGCGCTCGTCGGCGAGTACAGCCCGCGCCGCTCGCGCGTGATGGCCATGCTGGTCGTGTCGAACGGCTTCACCATCGGCGCGGCCGTCGCCGGATTCATTGCCGCGTACCTGATTCCCCGGTTCGGCTGGCGATCGGTCTTCTACTTCGGCGGCACCGTGCCGCTGGTGATCGGCCTGCTGATGTTCGTCGGCCTGCCGGAATCGCTGCAGTTCCTCACGCTTCGGAAGAAGAGCCTCGACAAGGTCGGCCGATGGCTCAAACGCGTCGAGCCGTCGGTGAACATCACGCCGGGCACGCAGTTCGTCGTGAACGAGGAGAAGAAGACGGGCGTGCCGATCATCACGCTCTTTCATGAAGGCCGCGCGGCCGGCACGCTGCTGCTCTGGACCATGCAGTTCATGAACCTGATCAACCTCTACTTCCTGTCCACGTGGCTGCCGACGATCGCCCGGGGCATGGGAATGACGACCACGGCGGCGTTGATGGTGGGGACGACGTTCCAGACCGGGGGCGCGGTGGGATCGGTCGCGATCGGCGGGCCGATTCAGAAGTATGGGTTCTTCGGCGTCCTCATCGCGTGCTTCCTTGGCGCGTCGGTCAGCATCGGCCTCATCGGGCAGCCCAACCTCACGGCCCTCCTGCTGTTCATCGTCGTCTTTATCGCGGGCTTCGGCATTCTCGGGGGCCAGGCCGGAAACAACGCGCTCGCGGCCACCTACTATCCGACGGACCTGCGCTCGACCGGCGTCGGCGCCGCGCTGGGCATCGGCCGTATCGGATCGATTCTCGGGCCCTCGGTCGCCGAGTTCATGCGTCCCCGATACTCGACGCACGAGCTCTTCCTCGCCTTTGCGGTGCCCGCATTGTTGTCGGCCATCGCCGTGGCCACGCTGCGCGTGGTGATGAGGCCGGCCGCCGTGACCATTCGCCGCTAGTCCGTGGGCGTTTCCCTCCCTGCGCTGCTGCTCCTGTTCGTCGGCAGCGGAGCGGCGGCCCTCATTTACGAGACCGTCTGGCTCCAGCTGCTCCAGCTCGTGATCGGTTCGTCCGCCGTCTCGGTCGGCGTGCTGCTCGGCACGTTCATGGGAGGCATGTGCCTGGGGAGCCTCTGGCTGCCGCGCGCGGTGTCGAGCCGGCATCATCCGCTGCGTGTGTACGCGCTGCTCGAGCTCGGCGTGGGGGCGTTCGGCCTGGCGCTCCTCGCCGCGATGCCGCTCGTCGGCCGCGTGTACTTCGCCGCCGGCGGCAGCGGCCTTGGGGGCTTCCTGGTGCGCGGCCTTGTCTCGGCGGTGTGCCTGCTGCCGCCGACCATTCTGATGGGCGCGACGCTGCCAGCGGTGTCGCGCTGGGTCGAGACCACGCCGGAGGGCGTGTCGTGGCTGGGATGGTTCTACGCCGGGAACATCGCCGGCGCCGTCTGCGGGTGCCTCGCGGCGGGCTTCTACCTTCTTCGCTTCTACGACATGGCGACGGCGACGTTCGTGGCGTTCGGGTTCAACGTTGTCGTGGCGGGACTCGCGTGGAGGCTGGCGACTCATGCCGTCCGGCTGAAGCCGGACGCTACGCCAGATCACGGGTCGGCTCAACGCGTCCATCGGCGGTGCGTCCGTCGCCGACGCATCCGTAGCGTTCGGCTTTAGCCGGACGGACGCGTGGTCCGTGTATCTTGCCATCGCATTGTCGGGTTTCGCCGCGCTCGCCGGCGAAGTGATCTGGACGCGGCTCATCGGCTTGCTCTTCGGCGCGACGGTTTATACGTTCTCCATCATCCTGGCTGCGTTTCTGATCGGCCTCGGCGCGGGCAGCGCGGGCGGCTCGGTCCTGGCGCGGCGGGTGGCACGCCCCCGCGTGGCGCTCGCCTGTTGCCAGCTGCTGGCGGCCGCCGCCATCAGCTGGACCGCGCACAAGCTGACGGTGTCGTTTCCGTACTGGCCCATCACCCCGACGCTGTCGCCAGGCGTCGGCGTGGACTTCGAGATGGATTTTGTCCGGACGCTGTGGGCCGTTCTGCCTCCCGCATTCTTCTGGGGCGCGAGCTTCCCGCTCGCGCTGGCGTCGGTCGCGGAAACAGAACGGGATTCCGCGCGGCTCGTGGGATCGGTGTACGCGGCGAACACCATTGGTGCGGTTGCCGGCGCGCTGGGCGCAAGCCTCGTGCTCATTGCCTGGATCGGATCGCAGCATTCACAACAAGTCATGATGCTGGCATCGATGCTCGCGGCTGTCGCGGCGCTCGGACCGGCTCTCTCCGTGCGCCGCTCCGGAATCACCGGCCTGATATCGCTGCTGATCCTCCTGGCGCTCGATGGGTGGCTGCTCGGCGCCATCCGGCCCATGCCGGGTCTCGTGATTGCGTACGGCCGCTTCACCGCGGCCGTGCAGGGGCAGGCTGGGGACATTGTCTTTTCCGGCGAGGGCCTCCACTCGTCGGTCGCCGTGTCGCGGCTGCCGAACGGCCGCCTCGGCTACCACAACGCCGGCAAGATCCAGGCGTCGAGCGAGCCGCAGGATATGCGTCTGCAGCGGATGCTCGGCCATCTGACGACGCTGGTGCCGTCGCGCGCACGATCGGTGCTGGTGATTGGCTGCGGCGCCGGCGTCACGGCCGGCGCCGTCAGCATCGATCCGCTCGTCGAGCGCGTGACGATCGCGGAAATCGAGCCGCTCGTTCCGCGCGTCGTCTCGAAATATTTCGGCGCGGAAAACCACCACGTGATCGACAACCCGAAGGTGCGCGTGCGGATAGACGACGCGCGGCATTTTCTGTTGACGTCGAAGGAGAAATACGACGCCATCACCTCGGATCCGCTCGATCCGTGGGTCAAGGGTGCGGCCACGCTGTACACGAAGGAGTTCTTCGAAGCGGCCAGGGCCCACCTCAATCCCGGCGGCGTGGTAACCCTCTTCGTCCAGTTGTACGAGAGCACTCCGGAAGCCGTAAAAAGTGAGATGGCGACGTTCTTCACGGTCTTTCCAGAGGGAATCATCGCCGGCAACACATTCCGCGGAGTGGGCTACGACACCGTGCTGCTGGGCCAGGCCGGCCCGGCGCGCATCGATGTCGACGCGCTCGATGCGCGTTTGAGCGGTCCGGCGTATGCGTCCGTCGCGCAATCACTGCGCGACGTCGGTGTCCGGTCGGCAGTCGATCTGCTGGCGAGCTACGCGGGCCGGGCGGTGGACTTGCAGCCGTGGCTGCGCGATGCCGCGATCAATCACGACGGCGATCTGCGGCTGCAGTATCTCGCCGGTCTTGGCCTGAACGCGAACGAAGGCGATCGGGTGTACGCGGAGATCCTCAAGTACCGCCGCTATCCGGACGATCTGTTCGTGGGATCAGAAAGCACCCTCGCCACAGCTGCGAAGCCGAATCTCGCGTCAATGGAACCGCCGATCACGAAGTCACGAAGAAACACGAAGAGCACGAAGACCTTTTCTAAAAGGCCTTCGTGGATCTTCGTGTCTTCGTGATACGCCGTTGTCGAAACGCTCGCCAGCCCCGTGCTCAGGATCAGACGAGATCGAATCGATCGAGATTCATGACCTTGTCCCACGCGGCCACGAAATCGCGCGCGAATTTTTCGCCGGCATCGTTGCACGCGTAGACTTCCGCGAGCGCCCGCAGCTCCGAGTTCGAGCCGAAGACGAGGTCGACGCGGCTGGCGGTCCACGTGGGACCGCCCTTCGTCCGGCTGTGGCCCTCGAACGCATCCGCGGTGTCTGACGTCGGCTTCCACTGCGTGCTCATGTCAATGAGGTTCACGAAGTAGTCGTTGGTCAGCGTTCCCGGCCGCTTCGTGAAGACGCCGTGATTGGTCTGCCCGGCGGTCACATTCAGCGCACGTAGCCCGCCCATGAGCACGGTCATCTCCGGCGCGCTCAACGTCAGCCGGAAGGCGCGCTCGACGAGCAGATGCTCGGCCGGCACCGGGTGTCCGGCGCCGATGTAGTTGCGGAAACCGTCGGCGTCCGGTTCGAGCACGGCGAAGGATTCCACGTCGGTCTGTTCCTGCGAGGCATCCGTGCGTCCGGGCGTGAAGGGCACCTGCACGCTGACCCCACCGTCCTTCGCCGCCTTCTCCACAGCAGCGCATCCGCCCAGGACGATCAAATCGGCGAGCGAGACCTTCTTCTTGCCGCCGGCCTGCGCGTCGTTGAACGCTTTCTGGATCCCCTCGAGGGTCTTCAGCGCCTTCGCCAGCTCGGGCGGATTGTTGACGGCCCAGTCCTTCTGCGGCGCGAGGCGGATGCGGGCTCCGTTGGCGCCGCCGCGCTTGTCGGTGCCGCGGAACGTGGACGCCGATGCCCAGGCCGTCGAGACCAGCTGCGCGATCGACAGACCCGAGGCGAGGAGCTTGCCCTTGAGAGCCGCGATGTCCTTCGCGTCGATCAGTTCGTAATCGATCCGGGGCACCGGGTCCTGCCAGATCTGCGGCTCCTTCGGCACCAGCGGTCCGAGGTAGCGCGCGATCGGCCCCATGTCACGGTGTGTCAGCTTGAACCATGCCTTCGCGAACGCGTCGGCGAACTCCTGCGGCTTTTCGTAGAAGCGCCGCGAGATCTTCTCGTATGCCGGGTCGAACCGAAGCGCGAGGTCGGTGGTCAGCATCCCGGGCGCGATCTTCTTCGACTTGTCGTGCGCGTTCGGAACCGTGCCCTGGCCTGCGCCGTTCTTCGGCTTCCACTGCTTCGCGCCGGCCGGACTCTCGGTCAGCTCCCACTCGTACTCGAACAGGTGCTTGAAGAAATCGTTGCCCCACCGGGTCGGTGTCGTCGTCCACGTGACCTCGAGACCGCTCGTGATCGCGTGCGCGCCGCTGCCGGTTTCGTAGCTGCTCTTCCAGCCGAAGCCCTGCTCCTCGAGGTTGCCGCCCTCCGGCTCACGACCGACGTGCTTGTCTGCCGGGGCCGCACCGTGCGTCTTGCCGAACGTATGCCCGCCGGCAATGAGCGCCACCGTCTCCTCGTCGTTCATCGCCATGCGCCGGAACGTCTCGCGAATATCCCTGGCGGCGGCGATGGGATCCGGCTTGCCGTTCGGTCCTTCCGGGTTCACGTAGATCAGGCCCATCTGCACCGCGCCGAGCGGGTTCGCCAGCTGGCGGTCGCCGCTGTAACGCTCGTCGCCGAGCCAGGTGGCCTCGGATCCCCAGTTGACCTCCTCCGGTTCCCAGACATCCTTGCGTCCGCCGGCGAAGCCGAAGGTCTTGAACCCCATCGACTCGAGCGCGACGTTGCCGGTGAGGATCATCAGGTCCGCCCACGACAGCTTCCGGCCGTACTTCTGCTTGACGGGCCAGAGCAGACGGCGCGCCTTGTCGAGGTTTGCGTTGTCGGGCCAGCTGCCGAGAGGCGCAAACCGCAACATGCCCGATCCCGCACCGCCACGGCCGTCGTGAATGCGGTACGTCCCGGCGCTGTGCCAGGCCATCCGGATGAACAGCGGACCATAGTGGCCGAAGTCCGCCGGCCACCACTCCTGTGATGTCGTCATCACCTGGGCGATGTCTTTTTTCACGGCGTCGAGATCGAGCGTCTTGAACTCTTCGGCGTAATTGAAGTCCGTGCCCATCGGATCGCCCGCGGGCGGACGCTGATGGAGGACCTTCAGGTTCAACTGATTCGGCCACCAGTCCTGGTTCGACCTGCCGCTGTGCGCTTTCGCTGAGAACGGGCACTTCGCTTCTGCTTTGTTGTCGTCCATGTTGACGTGACCTCTACTATGACGTGGTGAAGCCCGCGATCTCCTTTCAGCGTGCGCTTGCGAGAGCGCGGGCTCCACGGAGATTACCTGAGGGTTTTCAGCCCTTGATCATAGCCCAGACACGCGGGCGGCGGCGACAGGGCTCGGGGCGGCTGCGCCAATTACCGGAATTTCGGAGGAGTCGTTCCGCCTATTTCCAACCCCTTGTCAGATAGTCGCTCATCGTGATGACGAGCAGGATCGCCAGCCAGAACACGCCCGAAAGGACCACGACCCAGGTCAGCCGTGTGCCGTGGCGCACGTGCATGAAGAACAGCACGACGAGGACGGCCTTGAACACCGCGATCCCCAGCGCGACCACGGTGTTCAGCGGCCCGAGGTCGAAATACGCCACTTGCCAGGTCAGGTACGTACACACCAGCAGAATGGCGAAGATGGCGAAATACGTTCGCCGGGAGACGACGTGGGCGTGCTCAGTGGACATGCCGGCCGATCAGATACAGCAGAGGAAACAGGAAAATCCAGACGATGTCGACGAAGTGCCAGTAGAGACCGCTGATCTCGATGCGTGTGGCGTGGACGCGCGTGAGCGGACGGCGCATCGACCACCACAGCATCACCGCCATGATGCCGAGGCCAATGACCATGTGCAGCGCGTGCAGGCCGGTCATCAGAAAGTAGAGCGAGAAGAAGATCTGCGCCTGTCTGGCATACGGCTCGGCGAACTCGAATCCCGCCCCGGGCAGGTGGTGCTCGAGGAACTCCGTCCGGTATTCGAACGCCTTGACGCCCAGAAATACCGTGCCCAGCACCATCGTCACCGCGATGAGTGAGACGAGGGAACGGCGGTCGCCCACCTGCGCGGCGCGCACGGCCAGGGCCATCGTCAGGCTGCTGGTGATGAGCACAACCGTGTTCAGGGTGCCTGCCCAGACGACCATCTCGTGGCTGGCTGCCGCGAACGCACCCGGGTACCAGTTGCGATAGACGAGGTAGGTGACGAAGAGACCGCCGAAAAACAGGATCTCCGTGACGAGGAACACCCACATGCCGAGCGTCGCGGCTTCGCTCTGCTGATCGAGATTTTCGAATTGATGCGCGAGCCCCGGATGCGCGTGCACCGCGGCCGCGCCGTGCGTGTCAGGCAACCTGTCCCTCCACCGGCGATCCGTAGTCGTACGGTTCCCATGTCACCGTCGGCGTCTCAGCGAAGTTTTCCGTCGGCGGCGGCGACGTCGTCGTCCACTCCAATCCGACGGCGCCCCAGGGATTGGACCCCGCCAGCCTGCCGTATCGCAGCGACCACATGAGATAGATCATCGGGATCAGGTACCCGACGCCGAGAATCGACGCGCCCGCGGACGAGAGGACGTTCAACACCTGGAACTCAGGCGGGTACGCGTGATATCGCCGCGGCATGCCGAGGTATCCGACCACGAACTGCGGGAAGAATGTCAGGTTGAAGCCGACGAAGATGATGCCGGCGCTCAGCTTGGCCAGCGCTTCGTTATAGAGCTTGCCGCTGATCTTCGGCCACCAGAAGTGGAGCCCGCCGAGATAGCCCATGATGGTGCCGCCCACCATGATGTAGTGGAAATGCGCGACGATGAAGTAGGTGTCGGTGACGTGCACGTCCAGGCCGACCGCCGCGAGAAAGAGCCCCGTCAGGCCGCCGATCGTGAACAGGCCGATGAAGCCGTACGCATACAGCATCGGCGTTTCCCACGACACCGCGCCCTTGTACATGGTCGCCGTCCAGTTGAAGACCTTGACCGCCGACGGGATCGCCACCAGAAAACTGAGAATCGAAAAGATGAGCGCGGAGTACACCGATTCGCCGGCGACGAACATGTGGTGGCCCCAGACGAGGAAGCCCAGGGCCGCGATCGCGACGCTCGCGAAGGCGACGAAGGGATAGCCGAACACCGGCTTGCGGCAGCCAGCCGCGACGAGCTCGCTCACGACGCCCATCGCCGGCAGCACCATGATGTACACCGCCGGGTGGGAGTAGAACCAGAAGAGATGCTGGAACAGCACCGGGTCGCCGCCGACACGCGGATCGAAGAAGCCAAAGTGGAAGATCCGCTCGGCGGCCACGAGCAGGACGGTGATGGCGATGACCGGCGTGCCGAGGACGTTGATCAGGCTCGTGGCGTAGGTGGACCAGACGAACAGGGGCAGGCGGAACCACGTCAGCCCCGGCGCACGCATGCGATGGATGGTGACGATGAAATTCAGGCCCGTCAGGATCGACGAAAAGCCGGTGATGAAGATCCCGAGCGCCGTCGGGATGACGTTCGTCGTTGACGAGACCGTGCTGAACGGCGTGTAGAACGTCCAGCCCGTGTCGACGCCTCCGCTGAGGAGCGCGTACAGCGTGAAGAGCCCGCCGAGGATGTAGATGTACCAGCTGGCGAGGTTGAGTTTGGGAAACGCCAGATCCTTCGCGCCGATCATCAGCGGAATGAGGAAATTCCCCAGCACGGCCGGAATCGCCGGGATCAGGAAGAAGAACACCATCATCACGCCGTGCATCGTGAACAGCTTGTTGTAGGTTTCGTCCGTGACGAAGTCGCCGGCAGGCGTCGCCAGCTCGAGCCGGATGAGGACCGCGAAGGCACCGCCGACGAAAAAGAAGAATGTGACGCCGGCGAGATAGAGCAGCGCGATGCGCTTGTGATCGCGCGTCAGCAGCCACGATCTGATGCCGTAGCCGTCGTTCAGATAGTGATGGGGCGGCGGCGCAATGGGGTTCGACATGGTTACTGCCCGGCCTTCTGCGTCTGGAGCGATTTGATGTATTCGATCAACTGGAGCAGCTGGTCTTCGCTCACCAGCCCCTGGAACGTCGGCATGATCGGCTGATAGCCGGCGGTCACCTTCGCCGACGGGTTCAGGATCGATTCGCGCAGGTAGGCCTCGTCCGCGACAATCGTGCCGCCCGACTGGAGACTCACCGTTTTTCCGAGCAGGCCATCGAGAACCGGACCGCGGCCCTGCGCATCCGGCCGGTGGCACGTGTTGCAGGCGAGGTCGGCGAACAGCTTCTGGCCTGCGTCAGCCAGCGATCCGCCCGGCGTGCCGCCGCTCAGCCACGCCTGATAGTCGGCCGGCGCCATCACGATGACTTCGCCGGTCATCCCCGAGTGTTTCGTCCCGCAATATTCCGCGCAGAAAAGGTGGTATCGCCCCGGCTTGGTGGCGCGGAACCAGAGCGTGACGTAGCGTCCGGGGATCACGTCGACCTTCAGCCGGAACGCCGGCACGAACACGTCGTGGATGACATCCTCGGACGTCGCAATCAGCCGGATGTTGCGTTCGACCGGCACGTGGAGCTCGTTGATCTCCCGCTGCCCGTCGAGGTGCTGGAACTTCCACATCCACTGCTTGCCCACCACGTAGATGTTCAGGGCATCGTCCGGGGGGTGCGTCATCGCGAAGAACACGCTGGCGCCCCAGACAAAGATGACCATCGTGATGATCAGCGGCACGATGGTCCACGTGAGCTCGAGGATCATGCCGCCGTGGATGGTTCTGCCGACCGCGCCGGGCGACCGGCGGTGGTATTTCACCGCGTAGAACACGATCAGCCCGGCGATGAGGAGGGAGAAGAAGGCCGCGATCGCGAGCAGGAAGAAGTACAACGCGTCCACGCGCCCGGCGATGGACGAGGCGGACTCCGGAAACAGGGGGAAACCAGACCACATGGGCTAGGAAGACCGCGAATTGTGGGCCGCGACGTGCGGACTGCCGACTGCCTGACGCCGTTCGCGCCGGACCATGAGAAACACGAACGAACCGAGCCCGAGGACGGTGGCGATGCCTGCCACGCGCAGCGCCCGCATGACCATGAAACCGTACCGGCCCGTCATCGGATCGTAGTGATAGCAGTAGAGCAGCAGCGTATCGACCGCTGTGCCGACCTTGCCCTCCGAGGCTTCGACCAGCGCCAGCCTGAGATCGCGCGGGCCGAACTCGATACCGAACATGTAGCGCGCCAGGCGGCCGTCCGGCGTCAGCACGATGACGCCGCTCGGATGCGCGAACTGCTGCGTCGCCTCGTCCCACGCGTACCGGAAGCCCGCCGCCTTTGTCAGCCGATCGATGGCGGGCCGGTCAGCAGTCAGGAAGTGTGAGGCCGCCGCGGCCTCCTGGCGGCCATAACGGCGAAGATAGTCCGCCTTCTTCTCGTGCGCCGCCCCCGGCCTGTCGCGCGGATCGAAGCTGATCGCGACGACCTCGAGGTCGCGCCCAGGGGTGAGCGCGATCACGCCAAGCGCGCTCGCCAGGCCGCCGATCACCTGGGAGCACAGCATCGGGCAGCTGTAATAGGAAAAGATCAGCACGACCGGGCGTTGGCCGAAGTACGTTCCGATGGGGACGATGCGGCCGTCCTCGTCGCGAACGGGCGTGTCGAGCGGCAGGCGCTGCCCGATATTCTGGTCGAAGCCGATCTCCCGCAACGGGGCCGGCAGCGCCGACGACACCATGCCGGCCTCTCGCTTGTAGCCAACGTCCGGTCCGCTCGCCATCTGCGCGCTGGCGACGGCAGGCAGGAACGACAGCACGAGGGCCGTCAGAAGGCGTCTCATGGCTTGCGGCCTTCCGGTGAACGCGACGGCAGTCCTCGCTCGAGGGTGAGCCTCATGGCCTCGTCGATGGGGATCCGGACGATTCCCGAGTCCTTGTCCACCCACCCGTAGGTCCGGAGCAGCCGCTCTTCGGACTGGCGAAGCGTCTGCAGGTCTTCGCGCGGGTTCGTTTGAAGCCTCGGTTCCGGCGGCAGCCGCTGTTCGTAGCTGGCGGCGAGCGGAAATTCCCTTGGTGCGGTGTCGGTGGCGCTGCGGGCCAGGAACAGGACGAGCAGCCAGACGAGCCCGGCCAGAAACATTGTGACCGCGGCCAGGCCGGCGCCCACACCCAGGATGGCCCTGACGTTGACGTCGCTCTTCTCGTGGCGGACGTGTTCGCTCATGGCAGCGCCGGTCCCGGCTGATCGCCCGCCCGCTGAATGATCGGGCCCATGGTTTCCTCGAACTCCGGATCGAAGACCGGGAGGATGGCGCGGCCCCGAAGCTGCCAGACGAAGCAGCCGAGCCAGAGCGCCGACAACGAAAGCGGGAGGAGGACGTCGAGCCAGGAGACGGATATGCCGCCTTCGTGAAACTCCGGCGCGATCAGCCAGAACAGATCCACCAGCCGCACGACCAGGATGCCGACCGCCACTTTTTCAAGGATCGCCGCGGTGCGCTTGACCCGTCGAGACAGCAGCACGAGGAACGGCACGGCGAAATGCACGACGATCAGCACGACGCCGACGGTCCGCCACCCGGTCTGCAGGCGACTCTGATACCAGGCGATCTCGTGGGGCAGATCGCCCGCCCAGATGATGAGGTACTGCGAGAAGGCGAAGTACGCCCACAGCATGACGAACGCGAGCATCAGGTTGCCCGCATCGTGAAAGTGGGCGGGCACGATGAGCTGGTCGAGCGGCTCCCGGCGGCCGAGCCACGCAATCACCACGATCAGAAAGGCAATGGCCGTCAGCCCCTGGCCTCCGATGATCAGCACGCCGTAAATCGTGGAGAACCAGTGAGGGTCGAGCGACATCAGCCAGTCGAAGGACGCGAAGGTGATGGTGAGGCCGTATCCCAGGAGGCCCGCGCCGCTCAGCCTCTGCATCCGCTGGGACAGGTGCCGCTCGCCGGTCCGGTCCTGCTCGAGTGACCACGTGTTGAGGAAATACGAGATGGCGTTCCAGACGAGAAAATACAGCGCGGCGCGAACGAGGAAGAACGGGGTGTTCAGATACACGTGCTTGTGCTGCAGGATTTCGTCCCTCGCGACCAGATCCGCGTGCGTCCACGGGTAGAGCCGGCCCATTCCCAGCACGATCGGCAGGAACAGCAGCGTCATGATCGGCAGCACGCGCGTGGCGGCGCCGATGGGACGGCGCAGCACGACGCCCCACGCGCCGCCCGACAGCTGGTGCACCATCCCGAGCGCGAGGCAGCCCAGGGTGGCGCCAAGACAGAACATGTACGCCGTGAGATAGGACTGGAAAAACTGCGTCGGGTTGAACGCGCCGCCAACGGCCGCGAGCAGCAGGCCCCCCGCTCCGACGGCGAGCAGCGTCCGCTGGTGCCGCGCCAGCTCCGGGAGCATCGCATCGGCGGTCTGTTCGAAGACCATTATCGAAGCGCCTCCCGCTCTCGCGAGGGCACGTCGGCGATCGTGGCGTGCTCGCTCAGCTGCAGCGCGCGGATGTAGGCGGCGATCGCCCATCGATCGCGCGCGTTGACCTGATCCGCATACTCCGGCATGGCGCCGAAACCGTTCGTCATGACGTCGATGAAGTGGCCCACCGGCGCATTGCGGAGCCGGTCGTCGTGGTATGACGGCGGGCGCCGGTAGCCGCGCCGGACCACCATCCCGTCGCCGGCGCCTGTCCGGCCGTGGCAAGGCGCACAGAAAATATCGAAGCGTTCGCGGCCGCGCGCCATGACGTTCGCATTCACGGGAAACGGAAAGACATTGGCATCGGCGTTGCCGGTCTTCCCGGTCTCGAGCAGCGAGTCGTCGTGCAGCTGTCCCTGCGCGACGGTGCCGGCCACGAGAGGACGCGCCGATCTGGCGTCACCGAAGAACGTGGACTCGCGGAGCGGCGTGAATTTCGGCTGGTCGTGCATGTCCTGGCGGCACGCTGCGAGAAAGAGAGAGAACGCAGAGACGATAACTAACGCAGAGATCGCAGAGATCGCGGAGGTACTTTGTGCTGTGGTGCTCCTCGCGGAGATACTATTCTTCTCTGCGATCTCCGCGATCTCTGCGTTAGCACGTCTCCGCGTTCTCTCAGTGCGCAACGTCGGATACCTCGCGCGGCTTCAGCGACTTCAAAAACTCCCGTGTGTCCTCGAGATCGAACTTCCTGTCCCTCGATTCGATGCAGAGGAAGAACCGGTTGCGGCTGGCGAGCGCAAATCTCTCGACGTTGAACACCGGGTGATATGGCATCGGGAGGCCGTTGAGGGCCAGCATCCCGAAGACGGCCGACAGCGCCGCGCCGAGAATCGTGCACTCGAACGTCACCGGAATGAACGCCGGCCAGCTGTTGAACGGCCGCCCGCCGACGTTGAGCGGATAGGCCACGGCCATCGTCCAGTACCTGAATCAGGAACCCGCCGATGCAGCCGATCAGCCCGCCGAGAAAAACAATAAGCGGCAGCCGGCTGTGGTGCGAGCCCAGCGCGTCGTTCAGTTCCTCGATGGGCATCGGCGAATACGCGTCCATACGGCGGTATCCGGCCTTGTGCGCGCTCTCGGCAGCCAGCACCAGCTGTTTCGGATCGTCGAACTCCGCCATCAGGCCGTAAATGCGCCTCGGCATCAGCGGCTCCTCGTATCCTCGTCCACCCTGGCTTCCGGCAGCATCGTCCGCATCTCGAAGATGGAGATCATCGGCAGAAATCGCAGGAACAGGAAGAGCAGCGCGAGGAACAACCCGATGGTGCCGACGAAAGTGGACCAGTCCCAGAATGTTGGCGCGTACATGCCCCAGGATGACGGCAGGAAGTCGCGATGGAGGCTGGTGACGATAATCACGAACCGTTCGAGCCACATGCCGATGTTCACGACGATCGAGATGACGAAGAGCACCGGGACGCTCGTGCGCACGCGCTTGAACCAGAGCGCCTGAGGAGCCGCGATGTTGCAGAAAATCAGCGACCAGTAGGCCAGTGCGTAGGGGCCCGTCATGCGGTTGATCGGCACGAACCCTTCGTACCGATCGCCGCTGTACCAGGCAATGAACGCTTCGGTGAGGTAGCCGTAGCCGACGATGAGACCCGTCACCAGCATGACCTTCGCCATGTTCTGCAGGTGCCGCATCGTGATGAAGTCTTCGAGCTTGTAGACCGCGCGAATCGGAATCGCGAGCGTGAGCACCATCGCGAAGCCGGAGTAGATAGCCCCGGCGACGAAATAGGGCGGGAAGATCGTCGTGTGCCAGCCGGGCACAATGGAAATGGCGAAGTCGAAGCTCACGACCGTGTGAACGGACACGACAAGCGGCGTGGCCAGGCCTGCGAGCAGCAGGTAGGCGGTCTCGTACTGGTGCCAGTGCTTCGCCGATCCCCGCCAGCCCATCGCCAGCATGCCGTAGATGATGCGTCCGGCACGGGACTGCGACCGGTCGCGCAGCGTCGCCAGATCGGGAAGCAGGCCGACGAACCAGAAGAGCAGCGACACGGTGGCGTACGTCGAGACGGCGAAGACGTCCCACACGAGCGGACTGCGGAACTGCGGCCAGACGCCCATCGTGTTCGGGTACGGGACCAGCCAGTAGGCGAGCCAGGGCCTTCCCGTGTGGAAGAGCGGGAAGATTCCGGCGCTGGCGACGGCGAACAGCGTCATGGCTTCGGCGAATCGATTGATCGACGTCCGCCACGACTGTCGGAGCAGCAGGAGGATCGCGGAGATCAGCGTCCCGGCGTGGCCGATGCCGATCCACCACACGAAGTTCGTGATGTCGAACGCCCAGTCCACCGGCTGGTTGTTGCCCCAGATTCCGATGCCTTTGACGACGAGGTAGCCCAGCGACACGAACAGCAGCATCGCCAGCAGGAACGCGGCGCCGAAGCCGAGGTACCACCAGCGCGGCGTTCGCCGTGCGAGCACGATCGCGCTGATCTTGTCGGTCACCGAGCCGAACGTGTACCCGGGTCCCATGATCGGCGGCGGAGCGACGTTCGGCGTCGAGTCCATCAGCCTTCGAGCTCCGGATTCGTATTGCGGACGGCGGCGAGATACGTCGTGCGCGGCCGCGTGTTCAGTTCGCCCAGCAGAGAATAGTTGCGGACGTCGGCCTGGAGCTGCGAGACGCGGCTCTTCGGATCGTTCAGGTTGCCGAACACGATCGCGTCAGCCGGGCACGTCTGCTGGCACGCCGTCTTGATTTCGCCGTCGCGGACGCTGCGGTCTTCCTTCTCGGAGTCGATCTTGGAGCGGTTGATGCGCTGGACGCAGTACGTGCACTTCTCCATGACCCCGCGGCTGCGGACGCTGACGTCGGGGTTGCGCGCCAGCTTCAGGCTCGGCGTATCCCAGTCCTGATACAGGAGGAAATTGAAGCGCCGCACTTTGTAGGGGCAGTTGTTCGAGCAGTACCGCGTGCCGACGCAGCGGTTGTACACCATGTCGTTGAGGCCTTCGGCGCTGTGCACCGTCGCGCCGACCGGGCAGACCACCTCGCACGGTGCGTCCTCGCACTGCATGCACGGAACCGGCTGGAAATACGTCTCTGGCGTCTCCACCGGGCCGCGGTAGTACGTGTCCACGCGGATCCAGTGCATCTCGCGCCCGCGCAGCACCTGATCTTTGCCGACAACCGGGATGTTGTTCTCCGCCTGACAGCCGACCACGCACGCATTGCAGCCGATGCACGCGTTGATGTCGATCGCCATGCCCCATTTGTAGCCGTCGTACTTGTGGTCGGCTGGATAAAGCGTGATCGTGCGTGGCGGCGTTTCCTCGATGCCGGGGCCTTCCCGGACCGACTGGGGATTCCGCGCGAACTCGTCGCGTGTGACCGCGCGCACCATCCCGCGACCTTCCATCAGGTGGTGGTACTGGGTGCACGCCAGCGGATACGTGTCGCCGGTTTTCGCGATCTCGAGCCCATCGCCGCGCCAGAGGGCGTCCGACGTGCGGATCGCATAGGCGTTGAAACCCGCCCCCGCCGCGAGGTGTCCGCCCCGTGAACGGCCGTAGCCCAGGTGAACCGTCACGCAGTCGTCCGGATGCCCGGCGACGGCGAACGCGGTACCACGAACTGCGCGGCCGCGATAGCGCAGCTCGACGACGTCGCCCACGACCTGGCCGTGTTCGCCGCCATGGCCGCCGGGGACATTGGAAAGCTTCAGGCGATCGGCGGTTGCCGGGCTCAAAAGCACCGCGTTGTCCCAGGTGAGCCGGGTGATCGGTTTGGGCAGCTCCTGAAGCCAGCCGTTGTTGGCGTACCGACCGTCGAGAACCGACGGATCGTGTCGAAAAACGATCTCGAGGCCTGGTGTCGCGGCAGGGGGAGCCGGACTGTTCCGTCCGGCCGCCACCGTCACGGTCTGCGCGGCGAATGCCGTGTCCGGAATCACGCCGTCATGCAGCCAGCGGCGCCAGGCCTCTTCGAAATTGGCGGCGCGCGACTGCGTGCGCCAGAAATCGCGGACCGTGTCGTAGCCGGAGCGCTCCGGCCGGTCGCTCATCGCGGCGAGCAGCTCGTGTGCGGATTTACCGCCATAGAGCGGAGCGATGAGCGGCTGCACGATTGACGCCGTGCCGTCGTAGCCGCGTGCGTCGCTCCATGCTTCGAGGAAGTGCGCTTCCGGCACGTGCCAGTGGCACTGCGCCGACGTCTCATCGTCGTACAGACTCAGGTGAACCCGCAGCGCAACCTTGTTCAGCGCGTCGGCGAACGAAACGTCGGCCGGCGAGGTGTAGACCGGGTTGCCGCCAACGATCACCAGCGCGGACACGCGGCCGGCGTTCATATCGGCGACGAGATCCTTCAGCGACTGGAGGTGATCGACGGGTTCGGCCTCGACAGGCGCGGTGTGGACGATGGTCCGGCCGGCATTGCCGAGCGCCTCGTTCATGCCGTGGACGAGGGCGTGGACTTCGGCCGTCTGCGACTCGCCTGCGATCACAAGGGACGCGCCGCGGTGAGCCTGGAGATCCCGGGCGACCACATCGACCCATTTCGCGGCGCCGGGGGAGATCGCGGGCAACGCGTCGGCGCGCCGGACAACTCCCGTGGCGGAGGCCAGATGCCGCGCGACGCTGTCGATGTCACTCGGCTTCAGCGCCAGACGATGATCCGCGCGTGACCCGGTGATCGTCGGCCCGCTCTCGAATGCATAGAGCCTGTTCATTCGCCCCGCCGGAAGCCGCCGCGAGGCGAAGTCGCGCGCGTAGCGGAGGGATCCGGGGCCGCCGCCGAGGAAGTCGGCGTCGAGCGACACGATGACCTCGGCCTGGTCGACGCGGTAGTGCGTGTCCACCGGCTTGCCGAAGGCGAGCCGCGCTCCGCGCTTGACGTTTTCACGCCCAAGCGAATCCCACTGATGCCACTTCGCCGACGGCAATTGCTGGAGCAGGCTTCGAATCTGTGAGGCGAGCGTGGGCGAGCTGACCGATTCCGTGAGGATGCGAAAGCCCGCGCCGGCAAGCGGACGCTGGGCCGCCACCATGTTCCGGATCGCCGCCACGAAAGTCGGTCCACGGCCTGATTTCGCCGAGATTGGTGAGGGTCTGCGACCGATCGGGGTCGTACAGGCCCAGGATGGCGGCCTGGGCGAAGACGTCGGACGCGCCGAGGCTGCCGGGATGCGCGGGATTCCCCTCGATCTTGGTCGGCCTGCCCTCGTGGCTCTCGACCAGCAGCCCTGTCGCCACGCCGCCAAGCGGCATGGCCGTCGCGAAGAAGAGCGGGTTGCCCGGCACGAGGTCTTCAGGTTGCCTCACGTACGGGACAATTTTTTCCGCGGGCTGCCGGGTACACGCGCCGATACCCGCGAGTGCGATCGACGCGCCCATCAGCTTGAGGAACGCCCGCCGCGCCACCGGATCCGTGATCGCCTCGATCTGCGACGGGAACTCGTTGTGCAGGCGCTCGCGGAACGCCGGCGTGTCGGCCAGCTCGTCGAGCGTCCGCCAGAACGAGTCCGAGCTCGATGAGTTCATCGGTGACATGTTGAACAGCTCGTGAGTTTCTGGATGTGATACTCGGCGACGAGGCGCCGCCCGACCTCGAGCTGGTTCGCCGGCGGAACGTAATCGACGCGGAAAACGGCATCGCGCGGGCGCACGTAGGCTTCAGGCTGCCGGTGGCAATCGAGGCACCATGCCATCTGCAGCGATTGTTCCTGCCACATCAGCGGCATCCGATCCACCTGGCCGTGGCATGTGGTGCAGCCGACGCCCTTGTTTACGTGGATGCTGTGGTTGAAAAAGACGAAGTCAGGCAGATCGTGCACGCGCGTCCACTCGATCGACCGTCCCGTCCTGAAGCTCGACCGCACAGGTTCGAGGTACGGGCTCGTCGAAAAGATCTGCGCGTGACACTGCATGCACGTTCGGGTCGGCGGGATTCCGGCAAAGGACGACTCCTCGACGGACGTGTGGCAGTAGCGGCAGTCGATCCCGTTGCCGGCGACGTGGCGTTCGTGGCTGAATTGGATGGGCTGCTCGCGGGCGACGTTGACTTCAGTGACCCACGGCGAGCGGTTGATTTTGTCGAACAGGCCGAGCAGACCCGCTACGGCGAAGACGGCGCCGAAGATGCTGACTTTCGAAATCGTGTTGGTACTGCGGTGAAAGATCTGGGCCATCGCCGCACACGAGCCGTCTTTGAGCTTACCTGTTGTGCACGTCGCTGCGCGAGTGGTTTCGATCCTGGAGGCTAACGGGGTGTATCACCCGGGGCTTGCTCGGGCACGTAGGTGGTGCGGCCGAGGGCGTAACGCTCGAACCAGGCGAGCTCGGTGTTGGCCTTGAAAATCTGATGGCGGAGCTCGACCCATTGATGGCCTTCGCGCGGCGCGACGAACAGTTGTGTGGGCACGCCGTTGCTTTTAAGTGCTCGGTACATCTCGACCGACTGCGCCAGCGGCACGCGCACATCATTTTCGCCAACGAAGAACAGCGTCGGCGTTTTCACGTTGGCGGCGTCCTTGATGGGCGAATGGTTCCAGAACATCGCAATCGGCGCGTTCTTCTGCCACGGCGTGCCGCCGAACCAGGGCGTTCGGTTGGAACGCTGGTCGCTTTGCGCGTACATCGACGTCCAATCGGCCGCCCCGGCCGCCGCCGATGCCGCCTTGAAGCGCGTCGTCGTCGTCACCAGCTTGTTCGTGAGGTGACCCCCGGCGCTCCAGCCCATCGCGACCAGCCGATCCGGGTCGGCAATGCCCCGCTTGATCAGATAGTCCACGCCGGCGATGACGTCGAGGTGCATGTTCTTGAAGTAGCCGCCGACGACGTCGCGATAGAAGGCGTTTCCGTACCCGGTGCTGCCGCGGTAGTTGGGCCGGAGGACGGCGTAGCCTTTTCCGGCGAGAACGGGGAAGTAGTTCAGGAGCAGACCCGGGCCCGCGCCAAACTTGTCCGAGTCGGCGGGGCCGCCGTGCATCTGCACGACCAGCGGGTATCGCTGCCCGGCGACGTAATTGACGGGGTAGAAGAGCAGGCCTTCGATCGTGGTGCCGTCGGCGCTTTTCCACGACACCTTCTCCTGCCGCGGCAGCGCAAACGTTGCGAGTGAGCGCATCGAATGCCCCCGTCACCCGGATCGGCGTTGCGGCGGCGCTCGTGCGCGTCGCGGGTAATTCCAGCGTCCACACATCGCCGAAGCGCGTGGGCTCGTCGAACTGGAACACCATCTTGCCCGCCGGCAGGACGAGGCTCCACGTCGGCGGTATGTAGTGGTCGCCGTTCGTCAGCGGCTTCCACTGCTTCGAAGCGACGTCGATCTGGATGATCTCGGAGTGCACGCCCATGTTGGCCACGGCCAGAATAGACGCGCCGTCCGGCGCCCATGCGGCCTGATCGATGGCATATGGGAAATCCGCCACGAGAGGTTTCGGCGTCCCGCCGCTCACGGGCACGAGGAATGCGTTGGAGTTGTAGTACGGCTCGAGCTTCTCGTTCGTATGGGCCAGGAAGAGGATCCGTGTGTTATCGGGCGAGAGTTCCGGCTGGATCTCCTCGATGTCGTTGTGGGTGACCTCGCGTGCGTGCCCGCCGCGGGCGTCCATCATCCAGAGCTCGGCGCGGTGCTTGTCGTCCTCGAGCGGGGTGGGCCCGCGTTCGACGACGAGGAGGGAGCCGTCGCGTGAGAGACCGTACGACAGCACGGACAGCGGTCCGGATGTAATCGCCGTCTCCGTGCCGGTCGCCACCGAAACGGTCCACAGCTGGTGTGGCCGAACGTTCTCATCCAGCGCGTAGACGTCGTCCTTGCGGCGCTCGCGTTCGCGGTCGTCGGCGGTTGGCGCGTCGGCGGCGAGGAAATAGATCGATGCGCCGTCTGGTGACCAGGTGGGCGAGGAGACGTTCGTCGCGTGCCTCGACAGCGCCCGCGGTTCGCGGCTGACGCCGCCGAGCGGCAGCAGCATCAGTTGGCCACCTCGGCCGAACACTATCGAATTGCCGTCCGGCGACCATCGTATCGATCCGAGCGTGTCGCCCGCGCCGGTGGTCAGCTGGACCGGCGGGCCGCCCTGCGTGTCCTGCCGCCAGAGGTGATAGATGGTGCGTCCCGCGCTCCAGTCGGGTTGGCTGAGCATGTACGCGACGAGCTTCCCGTCCGGCGATAGCTGCGGTTCCAGCACACGCGGAAGCTCGGCGATGTCGACGAGCGTCATCGCCCTGGGAAGCTCGCCGGTCTGACGCGGCGTAGAAGTCTGCGCGGGCTGGGCGGACACCGAGGCCAGCGCGAGCGTCAAGACGCCCGCCGCCACAACGAGCTGGAACGCTGATCGGGATGACCTGATGTGACAGAATAACATCCAATGAGCGACCGGAAGTACCGGCAGCGCGGCTATCAGGACGATCCGCGAGATCGTGAGAAGGCGCGCGAAAAGACGGCGCCCAAACCGATCGAACCGCGCGCGCCTGGGCGGCAGCTACAGGACGCGGCCGGTCCGAAAACCCCCAATCTCATGGCGTCGCACGAGGTGTTCCGCTGCTCGCGCTGCGGCAACCGCCTCGCGGTTCCGGTCGAGGCCGATGCGCGCTGCTCGCGTTGCGGCGTCGATCTCCACAGCTGCATCCAGTGCGCTTCATTTGATACCAGCGCCCGCTTCGAGTGCGTGCAGCCGCTTTCGGCCCGCGTCTCCCCGAAGGACGCGCGGAACGCCTGCACGCTGTTCGGCGCGAGAACGACGATCGAGCGCCAGACCGGGACGCCTGGCCCGCAGGGAGGGCCGAGCGCACGTCAGGCGTTTGACGACTTGTTCAAATAGAGGGTAGAGGGTGGGGATTAGAGGTTAGAGGTTAGAGGTTGGGGGTTAGAGGTCAGGAGGGGGCGGGAATGGCGTTGATTGGCGCGGCAGACCAGGAGCGGCTTCGCGAGCGATTCGGCGCGATGACTCGGCCCGTGCGTCTCCTGTTTTTTACACAGGCCCTCGGGTGCGAGACGTGCCTGCAGACCCGCCAGATTCTCGACGAGCTGCCGCTGCTGTCGGACCGGATCACCATCGACGAAATCAATTTCGTCCTCGAGGCGGACAAGGCGAAACAGTACGGGATCGATCGGGTGCCGGCGATCGCGGTCGTCGGACAGGATGAGGCGGGCGCAGAACGCGACTCGAAAATCCGCTTCCTGGGCGCGCCCGCCGGTTACGAGTTCGCATCCCTCGTCCAGGCCGTGCTGCTCGTCGGCGGCGCGGCGGCGACGTTGTCCGCCGAGAGCCTCGCGCTCGTCGCCGCAGTGGGATCGCCGGTCACGGTGCGTGTGTTCACGACGCCCACCTGCCCGCATTGTCCGCGCGCTGTCAGCGTGGCGCATGAAATGGCCTTCGCCAACCCCAACATCACGGCCTACGCCGTCGAGGCCACGGAGTTTCCGGATCTGGCCCGCCGCTATCAGGTCACCGGGGTCCCGAAAACCGTCGTGAACGCATCCGGAGACTCCGGCGACCCCGCTGACGTCGTCGAGATCCTCGGCGCGCTGCCGCCGGACGATTTTGTGTCGCAGGCGCTCGCGTCCTTCAGTGACAAGCCCCTCTAGCAGCCGTCCGAGACGTCGAGTCCGTCAGGGATATGCGGGCCTGGCGCTCGTCCTGGCGCTCGCTTCGCTGCCGCTCGGCTCCCGCGCGGCGGCGCCCATCGTCTACCGTTTCACGGTCCCGGAGCCCCAGCATCACTGGCTGCAGGCCGAGGCGACCTTCACCGATCTCGACGGCAAGCCCCTCGAGTTGCGCATGAGCCGTTCGTCGCCGGGCCGTTACGCGGTCCACGACTTCGCGAAGAACGTGTACGACGTCCACGCAGCGGGTCCGGATGGCCGTGAACTGGCGATGACCCGATCGGATCCGTCGGGATGGACCGTCCCCTCCCATGGCGCCACCGTCACGATCAGGTACAAGGTCTACGGTGACGACCTCGACGGCACGTATCTGGCGATCGATCCCACGCACGTTCACATGAACATGCCCGCCGCAATCATGTGGGCGCGCGGATTAGATGATGTGCCGGCGACGCTGACGTTCGAGCGTCCGGCCGGCGTGCCGGGCCGGGCCTGGACCGTCGCGACGCAGCTCCATCCGGGCGCGACGCCGTTCTCGTTCACCGCGCCGAACCTGCAGTACCTGATGGACAGCCCGGCCGAATTCGGTCCGCTTGCGTTACGACAGTTCTCCGTCGCGCAGCGGATGTTTCGTGTCGCCGTCCACCACACGGGCAGCGACAGCGATCTCGATCGTCTCGTGCGGGACATCGAACGCGTCGTGCGCGAAGAAGGGGCGATCTTCGGCGAGTATCCCGAGTACGAGCCCGGCTACTACACCTTTCTCGCCGACTACCTGCCGTACGCGGATCGCGACGGCATGGAACACCGGAACAGCACGGTGATGACGTCCTCCGGCAGCATCCAGAGCGATCGTTCTGGCCTGCTGGGCACGGTGGCGCACGAGTTTTTCCACAACTGGAATGTCGAGCGGATCCGTCCGCGGGACATCGAGCCATTCGATCTCGATCGCGCCAACATGTCCAGCGATCTCTGGCTCGCGGAAGGCTTCACGGAGTACTACGGCCCGCTGGCGCTGCAGCGCGCGGGCCTCTCGAGCCTGGCCGAAACCGCGCACACGTTCGGCGACCTGGTGGACATCGTCGTGAACGGATCGGGGCGATCGGTTCGCTCGGCCGAAGACATGAGCCGGATGGCGCCTTTCGTGGATGGCGGCCGGTCGATGGATCGCACCAACTGGCCGGCCACGGTCATCTCGTACTACCCGTACGGCGGCGCCATTGCCCTGGCGCTCGATCTGACGCTGCGCGATCGAACGGACGGCCGCACGACGCTGGACGATTACATGCGGGCGATGTGGCGCGTTCACGGCAAACCGGGTGGATCGCGCGAGGGTTACGTCGATCGTCCGTACACAACGGATGATGCCCAGGCGCGCCTGGCCGAGGTCAGCGGCGACGCCGTATTCGCGCGCGACTTCTTCGACCGGTACATTCGCGGGCGGGAAGCGGCCGACTACAGCCGCCTGTTGCAGCGCGCCGGGTTGGTCGTCAGGAAACGCGAGCCCGGGCGCGCCTGGCTGGGCGACGTTCAATTCGATTCGCGAGGCGAGGGCGCGCGCGTCGGGGCAGTCGTCCCGGCGAACTCGCCCGCGTATGCCGCGGGCATCGATCAGGATGATACGTTGACGCGTATCGCCGGCGAGCACATCGCGTCGCCGGAGGCCGTGGACACCGCGATCGGCCGCCATCGTCCCGGCGAGCGCGTGACCATTGAGTACATCGATCGGACCGGCGCATCGAAAACCGCGAACGTGGTGCTCGGAGAAAACCCGCACGTGAACGTGATCGCCGTCGAAAGCGCGGGCGGATCACTGACGCAGGCTCAGCGTGCGTTCCGCGATGCCTGGCTGACATCGCGACAATGACGTCCGGCTGAAGCCGGACGCTACGACTTGCCACGCTGGCATCCGTTCGGCCGACAGGACGTATCAGTAGCGTCCGGCTTCAGCCGGACGTCGAAGTCCGAGTGAACAGCACGCCCGGCGAGAGCCTCCACTCCGGATCGATGGCTCGTTTCACCGCCCGCATACCCTCGATCCCGTCCATCCCGTAAAGCTGCTCGAGCAGCCGCTGCTTCACGCGGTTGCGGCCGACGCCGTGTTCGGCGAGGGGCGCGCCACCCAGGCGGATCGCTTCGCGCCCCAGCTCGACGATGGCCGCCTTGCCCGATTCGACATCTGCCAGCGAACGAGGGATCACATTGGGATGGAGGTTGCCGTCCGAGACGTGACCCCAGATGGCGAAGTCGAGGCCACGTGCGCCGAACGCGGTCTCGTACGCCGTCAGCAGTTCTTCGAGGCGATCGAATGGCACCACCATATCGGCCGCCGTCTTCTCGATACGGTTGTCGATTGACTGCCTGGCCCTGCCGACGCGCTGGTTGACCGCTGCAGGTACCGCCTCACGCACGGCGAGCAATTGATTCGCCCGCGTTTCGTCTCCGGGCACCGCCACGTCCACGTCGTCCAGGACGCCGGCGGCGTCGAGGAGCCGGCAAAAGCGCCGGAGCGGACCGTCGGGAGCGTCGGGGTCGCGGGCCGTTCCGATGTCCTCGTACGCGCGAGCGCTCGTGGTTCCGGCGGGGAGCTCCAGCGTGACGAGGAGCGCCATCTCCGTGGCCGGCGGAATCGTGACCCCGTGCTGGCGATCGATGCCGTCCTCGCGGAGAAGCTCCAGGCAGCGGGCGTCCATGTGCTCGATCGCCGACACGTCGATGCCGTTCGGGTCGTGCGTGCGCCAGGTGTCGCGAGCCAGCCCGCGCAGCTGCCGCACAAACGCCAGCGCCCCTGCACGACTTGCGAACGGGACGAAGGCGAGGCACATCGCCGGCCTGACGGGCAATACGCGGAGCGTCGCTTCGGTGACAACCCCGAGTGTGCCTTCGGAGCCGATGAACAGGTCGATGAGATCCATTTCCGGCGCGGCAAAGTAGCCGGCCGACAGCTTGGCCGTCTGGGGCATGCGGTAGCCGGGAACCGGTACGCGGGCGGAGGAGTTCGCCGACGTGATCTCGAAGTAGCCGTCGGCGTGAGCGTGGACGGACCCGCGTTCGATGTCGAGGACGCTGCCGTTCGGCAGCACGACTGTGAGCGCCGTGACCCAGTCGCGCGTCGTGCCGTACTTGAACGTGGCTGCGCCGGCGGCGTTTGTCGCGATGGTGCCGCCAACGGTGGCGCCCAGGAACGTCGGCACGGGCGGATAGTAGCGGCCCGCGTGGCGCAGGGCCTGGTCGAGGTCGGTCAGGGCGACGCCGGACTCGACGCGCACCGTGTCGGCGCCGATGTCGAGGATCCGGTTGAGGCGGTTGGTCGCGAGCACAACTTCACCCATCGGCGTCGCGCCGCCCGTCAGCGACGATTGTGCGCCGATCGGAAGCACCGGCGCGGCGCCGGCCAGCGCCTGGGCGATGTCGGCCTCGCAGGTCGCGGCGATCAGACCGTTGGCATGACCGCCGGGAAAATGAGCGGCGTCCTCGAGAACCGCGGCCACCACGTCGGGATCGCGCTGGATGGCGTCGGGCAGGTGTGCGGCCTTTGGAGTGCCTCGCGGCGCTCTCGCGCGTATCGACCAGCCTGCCATGACGCTATATTAGTAAGGATGAGGGCGGCTGTTGTACTGGTCGCGTCGCTGCTCGCGGCGCAGGCGCCGGCACCCGCGCGGCATTGGGCGAAGGGTGCCGCCATTCGCGTGTGGGTCGATCCGGCCAACGCGCCCCCGAGCGGCGCCATGCTGGTCGAGCGCGCGATGCGCACCTGGACGCGCGCGGCAGACGGGCGCTTCACGCTCGAGAAGATGGCCACCACGAATGACGCCGCGGTCCGCGTCCACTTCATGGCCGCCGACTACCGCTACGGTGTCACATCCCCCCGCGTCGATCGGCAGACGGGGCTGATTGTCCGGGCCGAAGTCGCTGTCGCGGCCGATGCGGGCCGGACGCCGCTCGAGCGGAGCATCATCGTCTACCTGACGGCGCTCCATGAAATCGGCCACGCGCTCGGCCTCGATCACACGACGGATATCACGTCGATCATGTATCTGTTTCGAGAGCCCGGCGACGGCGAGCGCTTTTTCGGCGCGTACGCAACGCACCTTGGGGGCATTGACGACATCGGCTCCGACCGTGCGACCGGGTTGTCGGCGGATGACGTGAAAACGCTGAAAGCACTCTACGATCAGTAATTCATAACGCAGAGATCGCGGAGATCGCCGAGCCTTGGTTGTCTCTGCGATCTCTGCGATCTCCGCGTTTCTACCGTCTCGGCGTTCTCAATGCGGACTACGGCAACCCGAAGGCGAGGATGTTCGACCCCGCAGCGACGGCCACGTATTGGACGTTGTCGAACATGTAGGTCATCGGCGACGCCTTCCACACCTGGCTGGTTTGAAAGCTCCAGAGAGGTTTTCCCGTCGAGGCGTCGGCGGCGGCCAGCGCACCGCTGTCCTCGCCAAAGATCACAACGCCCCCGGCGGTGCTGAGCACGCCGCCCCACGAGTTCACCGCCCCCGTCTGCGGCAGCTCCCACACCGCCTTGCCCGTCTGGATGTCAATCGCGCGCAGGATGCGCTGCGCCGGTTCGGGTGCCGGGCGGAACGATCCGCCCATGAACCCTTTGCCGGCCTCCCAGTCCATGGGAGTCTTGGTGAAGATGCCGCACTTGTCGTTGGTCTGGACGTAGTACAGCCTGGTGATCGGATTGAACGACGTCGAGTACCAGTTCGACGCGCCGTCGAGGGACGGGCAGACGCGCCTGCCTTCGAGCGTCGGTTCCATGTTCGGCACGACGTTGGGCCGGCCCTTGCCGTCCAGCCCCGTGGCCCACGTGACGTTCTTCACATACTGTGAGCCGGAGAGGAAGGCGCCGTTCGTGCGATCGAGCACGTAGAAGAAGCCGTTGCGATTGGCCTGCACGAGCAGCTTGCGCGGCTGGCCCTGCCATGTCGCATCCACGAGGGCGGGCGTTTCCTGGGCGTCGTAATCCCAGACGTCATGCGGCGTGAACTGGAAGTGCCACTTCAGACGGCCGGTCTTCGCGTCCAGGGCGACGATCGAATCGGTATAGAGGTTGTCGCCGATGCGATCGTCGCCGATCAAATCCGGTCCCGGGTTGCCGACCGACCAGTAGATCGTATCGAGCTCGGCGTCGTAGGTGCCCGTCAGCCAGGTCGTCCCACCCGGGTGATCGATGCCTTTCCCCTGCCAGGTGTCCGAGCCGGGCTCGCCGCGTTTCGGCACGGTCCAGAAGCGCCAGACCTCCTTGCCCGTCGCCTGGTCGAACGCCGCCAGAAATCCACGCACGCCCTCGTCTCCTCCGGACGTGCCCGTCACGACGAGGTTGCCGACGGGAAGGGGAGCGCCGGTCGCGTTGTAGTTCTGATGCCAGTCGGCCATCTCCGTGTCCCATCGCAGCGCACCGGTCGCACGGTCGAGCGCGATCACGTGCGCGTGATCGGTCACCATGAACACATTGTCGCCGGCGACCGACACGCCGCGATTGGCGCCGCCGGCGGCGTTGCCGATCAGGCCCTTCGTTCTCGGCCGCTGGTAGCGCCAGATCTGCCGGCCCGTGCCCGCGTCGAGCGCATAACACTCGTTCGCGCTCGTCACGTACATCACGCCGGCGGCGACGACCGGCGTGACCTGCAGCGGCGCCGTGTTCGCCAGGCTGAAGATCCATTTCGCTGTGAGTTTGGAGACGTTGCCTTTGGTGATCTGTGCGAGCGGGCTGTAGCGGCTGCCGCTGACCTGACCGTTGTAGCTGGTCCAGTCAGCCTGCGACGTCACCTGCCGGTACTCGTTACCGCTCTTGCGGAGCAGGTGCAGCGTCTGATCGTCGCCCAGGAGCTGCATGTCGACCGCGCTGCGATTGAGGACGAGGCCTTCGAGCATGCGGCCGCCAACCATCACCTTCGCCCGCTCGGGCCCCGACCCGGCCCGCGGGCGCAGCGTACGGACGTAACGCACCACGTCCGCCGATTCCCGTTCGGTGAGCGTGCTGAAGGCGGGCATGCCGGCGCCAGGCAACCCCTGGCGAAGGAGCGTTGTCAGATCGGCGTCGCTTCGAAGCGGGACGCGCGTCGCGATTCCCGGGCCAAGCTCACCGCCGTTGCCGTCGCTGCCGTGACAGCCCGCGCATCGCGCGACGAACACCTGGCCGCCGGCGTCCGGCGCCTGCGCCGAGCTGACGGTCAATGGCAATCAGCGTGAGGAGAAATGGAATGACGATTCGTCGTGCGCTCATGGCTCAGCCTCGCGGGCCAAGTGTAGCGCCAATCGATCAGTCAGCCGTGAGGAGTCGGCAGTCCGCAGGTCCGCCTATTGGATGACGCTGGTCGTTCCCGAAACCGCGAAGGGCTGGGTTGGCGGGGCGCCGGTCGTGTCCTGCCAGATCGCCGCCCTCTCGTCTGTCGCGAACGCCCGCTTGCCCGTCGACGCTACGCTCCACGGAACCGCCGTGGCGATGAAGCTGGTGCCGGCGGCCGTGCAGCCCGCGGCCTGTGAAGGGAGCACCAGATTGCCAGCGCCAGCCGCGACGCTGATGTTGTAGCCGCTCTTGCTCACCGAGGCGTTGCCTGTCAGCTCGGGTAAGAGAAAATTGCCCGCGGCTCTGAGCTCGGTGAGCACAGGGGCGAAGCCGTAGCATTTCTCGGCGTAAGCGTGCTGCGCCGTGCTGATCGCGCGCATCGATCCGATCGCGCTCGCCTCGTTGCCTGCCATACGCGCCCGGAGCAGGCCGGGCACCGCAATCGCCGCGATGATGCCGATGATCGCGACGACGATCAGGAGCTCGATGAGCGTGAAGCCGTTTCGGTTTCTAAGAGACATGTCCTCGGACCGGGGGGCCCGGCCCAACAGACTCCAAGATCTCTGCCGTTCCAGGCTGCACGTAACTGCACACTTTTACGCCGAAAACTGACAATATTGGGCAGTTGTTAACGCCAATTACTGACACTATAAGACTTTAGAGACCTGTCAGGGAAGAATCGAGGCTTCACAGGTCCACAGGGTCCACGGGGTCCACGGGTCCACGGGGTCCACGGGTCCACGCCAATGTCGAGCGTCGTGGGATCCCTGCGACTCGGTGTGAGTTTCGCGGACGACGATTCGTTTGCAGCGATCGAGGTACTTGTCCAGAGGCATTCCAATTCGAAATCAGTCTGTCAGGAACCCCTCAAACGTTTGAGCTTCTGAAATCCCTCGAATCTTTGAACCTCTGGACCTGTTGACCTGCTGGACCCGTGGACCTCGTGGACCTGCTGGACCTGTGGACCTTGAACCCCTCGAACCCCTCGAACCGTAGGATCCCGATATACTCGCCGTTCGTGCGATCCACCTACATTCGCGTCATCCTGCTCGAGGCGGCGATCATCATCGGCCTCGTCATTCTCGGGCGGCTGTTCTCCTAGCCTGATGCGACCGCTCGACTGGGCCGTCGTCGTCTTGTACGTCTCGTGGATCGTGTACGACGGCCTGCGCCGCGCGAAGGGGACCGACAAAGTCGAAGGCTACTTCCTGGGCAACCGGTCCCTTCCCTGGTGGGCCATCGGGTTGTCGGTGATGGCGACCCAGATGAGCGCCGTGACTCTGGTCGGGACGACGGGGCAGGCGTACCTCACGGGCCTTCGTTTCATTCAGTTCTACTTCGGCCTCCCTCTCGCGATGGTGATTCTGTCGGTCACACTCGTGCCGTTTTTTCACCGCGCGAAGGTGTACACGGCGTACCAGTACCTGGAGCGCCGCTTCGATGTGCGAGTGCGGTCGCTGGCGAGCTTTCTCTTCCTGATGGGGCGCGCCTTCTCTCTGGGCGTGACGCTGGCGGCGCCGGCCGTCGTCATCTCCGCGATCCTGGGATGGCGGCTGCCCGTGACGGTGCTCGTCATCTGCGTCCCGATGATCGTCTACACGAGCTACGGCGGCGTGCAGGCCGTTGCGTGGACAGACGTCAAACAGATGTTCATCATCGTCCTCGGAATGACCGCGGCGATTACGGTGCTCGTGCTGGGCATTCCCCGGGACGTCAGCTTCGGGCAGGCCCTGCATCTGGCCGGCGCGACGGGCCGGCTCAAGGCGGTGGACTTTCAGTTCGATCTCCGTCAGACGTACACCTTCTGGTCGGGGATGATCGGCGGGTTGTTCCTGATGCTGGCCTATTTCGGCTGCGATCAGAGCCAGGTACAGCGATACCTCACGGCGAAGTCGGAAGACGAGGCGCGTGATTCACTCCTGATGAGCGCCTTCGTCAAGATTCCGCTGCAGCTGCTCGTCCTGTCCACGGGCGTCCTGGTGTTCGTCTTCTACCTGTTCCAGGCGCCGCCGATGCTCTTCAACCGGGTGTACGACGCCCGTGTGGCGGCGGGTCCGCACGCGGCCGAGTACGCGTCGCTCGAGCAGGAATTTCCCGCCGTCATCGAGCAGCGTCGCGCGGCCGCGGTGCGGTCCGATCGAGAGGCGTTTCTTGCCATCGACGCCCGCGTGCTCGCCATACGTGCTCGCGCCACGGACATCGTCAAGGAGACGACCGGCGATTCACGGTTTACCGACGTGAACTACGTGTTTCCGACGTTCATCACGACGCGAATGCCCATCGGCCTGGTCGGCCTGATGATCGCGGCGATCTTCGCCGCCGCGATGTCGGCGAGCGCGGGGGAGCTCAACTCGCTCGCGTCGGCGACGATCATCGATTTCTACCGCCGGCATTTCGTCAAGGACGCCAGCGACACGCACTACTTGAACGTGTCGAAGCTCGCGACAATTGGCTGGGGTCTGTTTGCCTGCGTCGTGGCGATGTACGCGGCAAACCAGGGGTCGCTCATCGAAGTGGTGAACCGGTACGGATCGTTTTTCTACGGCTCGCTGCTGGGCGTGTTCATCCTCGCGATTCTGGTCAAGCGTGCGACTGCCGCCGGCGCCTTCTGGGGACTCATCGCCGGCATGGCGGTGGTTTTGACCGTCGCGTTCTCGCCGTGGACGCGCGACATCGCTTTCCTCTGGCACAACCTGATTGGCGCGGTGGTCGTCGTGATTGTCGGTTCGGCAATCAGCGGCCTGTCAGGATTCGCGCGACGCCCAGCCTAGCAACGCGCAGATTCTGCAACGGCAGTCAGCTCCCTCCCACAAATTCGCCATTTTCACGCGGCGCACCTCTTGCTTCTCGTTGATGTCCGACGATGATAGAGTCGTCTGCCTTCAAGCGGGACCGCGATGAATCCGATCTCAAATGCCGAGCGCTTTGACGATGTGGACGCCAGGATCGACCAGCTGTCCGCCAGAGTCGACGAAGGTTTTCGGCAGGTGGATCTGGGTTTTGCCCAGGTGGACGAACGGTTCGCCCAGGTGAACGAACGGTTAGCGGACCACGACGTTCACTTCGTGGAAATCAAGGAGCATTTCACCGCGCTGCGGGCCTATATCGATTTCGGGCTTGTTGAATTGCGGCACGAGATGTCGAGCGGGTTTCAGCGGCTGGAGAGAAAGCTTGACCAGCTCCTGGACAAGCTGCTTTGAGCGTGGTGCTGAGCGGGAAAAGGCTGAGGGCACGAATGCCCCCAGCCTCTTGAGACCTTAGTAAGCGCTGTACTGGGCCTTGAAGGGTCCAGACAGGTTGGTGAGGTCGATCGTCTTGAGCGGCCCCGCCGAAGCAGGCGACCATCCGTCCTGGACCGCAGTCGGATAGCAATCGGCCGCGCTGGGGGTTCTGGAGAAGGAATAGGCAACGAAGTCCTGCGGTGCCACGGGGTCGCCCGCGTAGAAGCCGACAGACTCCTCGATCTTCTGCATCGCGCGGAACACTGGCGGAGCTGAGGTAATAGCGTTCTCCGTCATTGCGTACGCCTGGCCGCTGCAGCTGGCATCCTTGAAGAGGATCGGGAAGGCACCTGACACGATGTTCTGTGAGTCGACCTGGATCGCCACCCAGACTCCATTCTCATTCCGGACGACGGTCGCTGGATCCGATCCGTTGAACTTGGTCACGCCGACGACCGAGCCCAGGCGCTGACCCTGAGCGCTCATGATGCTCAGGCCGCTGCCCGAGCCCGCGGGTCCGGCGGGACCGGTATCGCCTTTGTCGCCCTTGTCACCCTTCAGACCCTGAGCCCCAGCGGCTCCGGTGGCTCCCGTGGCTCCCTCTGGCCCCGACAGCGCCCGCTGGCCCGGTTGGCCCCATCGGACCCACTGGACCCGCCGGGCCCTGAGGTCCCTGTGGACCCTGCGACCCGCCGCCGCCACCAACGGTGACGTAGAAGCGCGCCACTTCGTTTCTCCACTGGCGAATCGCCAGGCGATACGTGCCGGGCGTGAGCGACGGCAGTGCCGCGCGGATTTCGGTCGCCGTTACCGACAGCACCTTGAGGTCGACTTCATTGACCGAGACGTCCACGTCTTTCCTGAAACCGTGGCCGTCGATCACCAGCACGCCACCATTGGGGTGGGCGGCTTTGATCGCCAGCCAGTCGGCAGCGACGGGCGAGGCAAGAACCACGACGGCGGCAAACGTCGACAAACTCATCGTTATTGCGCGAGCGAATCCGTTGAATCGAGGTTTCATCTTTTCCTCCTATCCCCTACTTACCGGGCCTGATTTCCTGGGCAAATCCGAGTGCGTTGATGTCGCGGAAGACCGGCGTCAGCGGGGGGAGCGTGGCCGGGTCGAGGAAGTCCGTATCGAAGTTGTAGTTGCGGGTCGGGGCGCCGTAGACCGTGTTGCAGCACTTGTAGGTGCCGACGGCCTGGCGGTTGTAGTAGAACGTCGCGATGGCGCCCTGGTAGTTCACGGTGCCGCCGCTCTCGAGGTACCGGAGAAAGTTGTGCGCGCCGCCGTCGGTGCCGAAGTCGTTCGCCGGCGTGCCGGGGGACGGCCATGGGAACGCCATGCCCTTGCCGGCGATGATCGCGAGACGATACCAGGACGTGTTGCGCGAACGGTTACCGCCGTTGAAGTTGCCCGGGTTGTACGGGTTCCAGAACGATTCGACGTCGTTCCACTCGTTCGACAGCAGCGTCACGGCATCGGCGATCACCGACGTCTCGGCATGTGGATCCCCGTAGTTATCCAGGGTGGAAAGCTGATTCGCGTTCCAGTCGCCTTGAATGTAGACGGGGTTTTCCGTCACAACCGTCAAGCCGGGTGTGACGATGTTGCCGAGGCTCCCGTGGATGAGTTTCAGCGCGCGCCTGAACAGGTAGGTTCGATTGACCATGCCCTGCGCGTAGTTGACGGAGTTCCAGGGTCGGACGGAGTTGACATTGATGACCGCCGCGCTGATGTTCGCAGGAGCGTAGAGGCCGGTTCCTCCTGCGGGGAGTGAATTCGCGGTCGCGGCGTTGAGGGCATTGACCGAGCTCGGGAACTCCCCGTACGTGTCCAGCTGGCCATTGGCGTTGATGTCCTCTCCGCCGTCGAGAGAGCTGCTTGGCGTACCGGCAGCGGTCGTCGGGTTGACGAAGTCTTCGAACCCGTATTCGCCGCTCTCGAGGTTCGCCCCGTCGACGTTCGCCGGGTTGGCCGGGACCGAGAACGGACCCGGGTTGACGTTGCCTCGGCGATCAGAGAAGTACACGCTGTACCCGTTGTTGGTAATGACCTGATTCCCGCTGCACACGCCAGCGTTGTACGGCGCCGCGCACTTGAACCAGAGCGAGAGGTTCTTGACGTCGAGCTCGATGTAGTTCATCAAGCCGCCGAGCGTCGGCCGGCCGTCGTTGGGATCCACGTCGCGCAGCAGGCCCTCACGTGTGTCGAAGAGCACGTTCGGCCAGTAGTCGTAAGAGTCCAGGCTGCCGGGCGTTCTGCAGGTCCTGGGCGTATCGCGCAGGCGCTGGACACGGAGGATCGCCTTCGTGCTGGGGTTGGCGGCGGCGTAACAATCGGTACCCGGGAGCTGCGACGGTCCGGCAATACCGTAGTTCAGGATTTCGGCGGTGACGTCCACCCAGCTGAAGTCGGGCTTCTGAATCTCGATCTTGATGAAGCCGCCAACGAGCCCGGTGTTCCGCGCGGACATGGCGTAGGTGTAGATTTGCGAATTGTTGGCCGTCTTCGGCAGGTAGTTGCCGTTTGGCGATCCGTTGCACCCGGTGAACCGATGGTTGGCGGCACTGTCGTCCACGCCGGTGCAGGTCACGAGTGTCGGGTAGTTGGCGTAGGCCGCGTTCGAGGGTGCGGCCGTGAACTGAGCGTTGTCGGTCGCCGGTACCCAGAACGTGTTCAGGCCCCAGGGCGCCGTCCCCGTATAGGGCGCCGTTCCACCGTTGACGGTGAAGGTCTTCGCGCCGGTTCCACCGACGCCGATGGCTTCAACGAGGGTTGAGGTGTAGTCGACGCCATTGACGGTCACCTTCGCGCTTTCGTTGCCTGACTGTGCGAGCCAGGTCACCGTCGGCAAGGTCGGCGTGCAGTTCTGCAGCTGTGTCGGCGTCACGACCGTGCAGGTCATGTACTGGACCACTGCGCCTTTTGTCACGCGTCGTCACAAGCGTCGGCGCGTGAAATTGATACCCGGCCGCAGCGACCGGCAGTGTGCCCGCTGCATACACGAGGTTGGTATCACCGGTGCCATTCGACGTGCCGGCGGTCTTGAACGCCGCGGCATTCTCGCCTGGCGATCGCGCGATGGGCGCATGAGTCGCGTCAACCGCCGTCAGCCCGGATCCAACAGGAACCGCGGTTTCCCAGTCGGGAGCGACGCCCAGCACCTCGCCCAGCGGAATCGGCGCCGCCGCGGTGACGGTCGGCAGGTTCGTGATGTTGCTCGGCGTGTCGGAGAGCAGGATGCGCAGGCTCATGCCCTCTCTCTTCGCGAACATGCGCTCGCCGAACAACACGTTGTTGGTCGTGTCTTCGTTCCTCTGCGGCCGGCGGGCCAGGTCCGAGTTCGTGCCTCCGACCGTGAGCAGCGCCAGGTTCAGCGGCTTCGCGCCCGTTCCTCTCGGCGGCACCGAGCACGTCGTGGGCGTGGGACATCCGCCGTTGCGGATGTAGCCGTTGTAGGTTCCGATCGACACCGAATGCCAGTTGGAATTGGGCGTCGAGCCCAGGCCGTCCGTCAGGCTGCCTTCCGTCTGCAGCAGGTTCCGGAATGTATTCGGGGCCGTCGCCATGCTGATGGTGCCGTCGTGGGTCGGAGACGTCGTGAGCAGCACGCCGTTCTGCAGGCGCTGACGGATGATGTCGCCGACGGCGGTGACCTTGTCCGTCAGGGTCAGCGTGTTGCCGCCACCCTCCGCCAGGAACAGGTTGCCGTTCGTGTGGACGCGTCCGCCGAAATTGAAGGCGGGTCCGGCGAAGAAGGACAGGTCGACGTCCGAAAACATCCCGAACTGGAAGACCGGAATCGCGACCGATTCGATTGAGCGCGTCAGGTGCACTTCACCATGACCGCCCGTGACCGCGACGGCGCTGAGGTTGTACTGCTTCTTCAGCGCCATCAGGCCCTCGTAGGGACCGTTCCCGATCTGCATGTTGCAGGTCGTGACGAGGAGCGTCGTCCCATCGTCCTGCGGGCAGGGAATCTGGCCCGCCGTCACGCCATATGCCACCGTGGGATCCGTACTCCAGGGTGCGGTGAACGTCACGCCCGGAATCGACGGCGGGGCGTTCTTCAGCGCGTCGATCTGCGCGGCGGTGGGAGCCACGTTGGTCAGGAACAGATTGCCGAAATCGGTCGTCAGCTTCTCGAGGCCGGACTGGGCGCCGTAGTACGCCCGGTTCCTGTCCTTGTCGATGCTGCGATACCGCTGGTCGCTCATGACGACAACCGTGAAGCCGATCATGAGCGCCGACATGAGCAACATGATCATGAGGGCGGCAATCAGCGCGATGCCGCGTTCCTCGTGAACAAGTGGATGTTTGTGTTCAGTGCGCATTGTGTCCTCAGACCTACTGATACCGGTCGACGTACGCCAGGCTCCGCAGACTCACGACCGTCGAGAGATGATTCCTGAGATAGTCGTGCTGCTTGATGGACATCGTCTCCGAGCGCACGCCCACGTGAACGTTGACCTTTCGAATCTGGCTGGCTGTGTAGACCGTGCCGTCCGTTCCCGTGTACGGCAGCGTCTTGATATCAACCGGATTGACCGTTCCGTCCACGAGGTCGTAGCTGAGCTCGAGATCTTCCACGACGCCCGCCAGCGCTTGCGGTGAGAAGAAGTTGAGCTGCCGCATCAGGTGCGGCTGGCCGCTCGCCGTCGCATCGACGTAGTAGGTCCACATGAAGACCCGCTGCACCCGGAGGCCCACGAGTTTATTCGGCGCGGTTCCGAGGATTTGCGTGATGGATCCGGCCGTGGCGCTTCGCTGGTTGAGCCCGAACGCATCGTTCGAATTCGCCTCGAAATAGACGTTGGTGGCGTCCGTTTTCGTGACGGTCTGAAGCGCGGACTTCCCGAGCGGATCCGTGAACATCAGGAGGTCGCCCTTCTTGATCGGCGACTGTCCGCCGGTGGCATCGCCCACGATCCAGGTCCCCGCGATTCCGTTGACGCAGCCCACGTTCGTCCCGACGTTGAAATACGATCCGTCCTGTGCGAGCACGGGAGCCGGGTTGTTGGTCGTCCCATTCGACTTCAGTGTCGGATTCAGAAACAGCGCTCCACCGCGGCACGCGTCGAGAATCGGGTCGATGGTCAGAATCGTAACGATGTCGGTTACCTGTGAATCGACCGAGGGCCCGAGCCCTGCCCCTGTGGTGATCGCGGTCAGCGTCGTCGCCGTCGTGTTGTCGAAGTAGGTACTGGGTGCCCGGGGGGCTTGGCCGCTTGATCTGCCCGGCACCCGATCCGCTCGGAATGGGAATGCCGCCGGTCGGGATCACGCGTCCGGCCGACACCAGGTCGCGGACGAGGAAGTTCGTCCCGCCGCGCAGGTTCTGACTGGCGTCGGCGAGGTTGCTCGCCGTGTCGTTCATCGCGACGCCGTCCTTGAACGCCGCCATGGCCGTGCCGATGACGATGAGGCTGATCGTGGTCGCGGTCATCAACTCGACGAGCGAGAAGCCGGCTTCCGGGTCGTGGGTGCGCATGTGGCCTCTCATTACGCGAAGCTCGAAATCAGATGCGGTCAGCGTGTAGGACCGCGTGTTAACGCCGTCCTTGAACGTAATCGTCACCGTGATCGACCGCAGGTCTGTCGAGACGTCAGTAATCTTGATCTCGCGGGTGAAGTCGGACAGGGTCTTCGTCACGTCATCGGCCGTGCCGAGCCTCTGGTCCACGCCGGGCAGCGTGACGCTTTCGACGGCCCCGTCGTCCGCCGTGTCGACGACACCATCGCGGCCATCCACCGTCATCGGCTTCGGGCCGTTGTTGAAGATGCCGCCCTGAGCCTGATTTCGCAGCTGTGCCCAGGTGATCGAGTGGGAGTCGCGCGCGCTGAAGACGCTTTCGATGGCCTCGGCGGCCTTCTGTGTCGCGATCAATTCAGCCGGCGAGCTGGCGGTCTTCTGCATCCCCGACACGAAGATCCCCGCCATGCCGAGCGCACCGACGCTCAGGACGCCGATGGCGAATATCGTTTCGACGAGGGAAAAGCCGCCCTGACTTCGTGTTTCCATGGTCTACACCCTCGTCCAACCGCAGACGTTGGAGATATTGCACGTCCACTTAAAAGCACGCACGCGGCCGGTACCGCCCATAATCGTCACCGCGCGCTGCGACTTGAGGACGTTCGCCGTCGCCAGAAAGATCGTCCCGTTCAGCGGATTGCCGGACTGATCGATGAACGTGCCGTCGCTTGAAAACGTGAAGGTTGTGGCCGTTCCGAAGGAGAGCGGCCCACTGATGCCAAACCCGTCGGGCGTGTCGGTCGTCACGCTGGAGATCAGCCGATAGCCGACGTTGCCCTCGAACGCCACGCTCGACCAGCGTGGTCGTGCGTGGTTCCGGGTCACTTCGTGACGGAGACCTGAAGCCAGTTGCCGCCGGCGCCCCCGACAAACTTGAGCTCCATCGTCCGGCGCTGCGTGATCGCCATCTCGCGCGCCTGGGCGAGCTGGCTCATGACGAGGCGCATCGCGCCGTCGCCCTTCATGGAGCGGTTCACATCAACGAGCTGGGCCACACCCATGGCGCCGACGATGCCCATGACGGCGAGCACCAGCAGCATCTCGACAAGCGTGACGCCCCGTTGCGAACCCGTCCGGGGCAGGAAACTGTTCATACACCAGCTAGGGGCAAGGCCCCTGCCAGATGCCTGAGGAGGGTATTACTGGGCTTATGTCTTTACGGGGTAATGACTTAGATAGGAATTACAGGACTGAATGCAGGACGGGACACATGTTTAAAACGGCACACAAAGGCCCGCATTCGTAATCAGAAATGAACTCAGGGTCTGACCGCCGGGCCGAACACATCGTCCACTTTCATTATCGTAAGTGGTCCGAGGTTCAGGGCCCGGATGCCGGGCTCGATGGCTGCGCGATCCCCCGCAATGACGACAGCAAGGCGTGCTGGCTGGATGTACTTGGTGGCCACGCGCAGCGCGTCAGCCACACTGACCGCCTCTATCTTCTGTACATATGTCGAGAAGTAGTCGTCCGGGAGGTGATACACGAGCGCCTGCTCGAGGCGTGTCGAGATGTCGCCGGTTGTTTCGAAGCCTGACGGAAACCGGAGCGAAACGTAGTGCTTTGCGCGGGCCAGTTCGTCGGCGGGGACGGGCTTGCCTATCGCCGTCAGCTCGTTGAAGAACTCCTTGAGGGCGTCGGCCGTCTTGTCGGTCTGGACGCCGGCGGCCGCGACGAAGGGTCCGGCCGCGCTCCGCATGTCGAAAAGCGACGTCGCCCCGTACGTGTATCCGTTCTTTTCACGAAGATTGAGGTTGAGGCGCGAAGAGAATGAGCCGCCCAGCACCGTATTCATCACCTGGATCGGAAAGAAATCCGGCGTCGATCGCGGGACGGCTACGGCCCCGATGCGAATCTGCGACTGCGCCGCACCGGGCTTGTCGATGATGTACACCTGCCGCGCCGGCGGCACTGGCGGCGCCGGAAGCGCGGCGTGCCGCGGAGCCGCGCCCTGCGGCCGCCAGCTGCCGAAATTCGTCTCGAGCAGCGGCATGATCCGATCGGCCGTCACGTCGCCGACGACGATGAACGCCGCGTTGTCGGGCCGGTATGCCGACGTGTAGAACGCGCGGACGTCGTCCACGGTGAACGACTGAATCGTCTGAGCCGCGCCCAGCTGGGCGGTGCCGTAGCGGTGCGTGGTTCCGTAGAGCACGCGCGCGAAGGCGAGCTGCCCGATGGTCTCGGGATCGTCGCGCGCCTGGATCACGTTCGTGAGGCGGTCGGCGCGCTGACGTTGCAGTTCGTCGGCCGGGAACGTGGGCCTCAGCGCGACGTCCGACATGATTGCAAGAGCGTCGGCAAGGCGCGCCACCGGGACGTGGAGTCTGACCGCAGAAACATCACTGCCGCTGTTGGCAACGAGATCCGCGCCGAGAAAGTCCACCGCGTCGGCGAGCTCGAGCGCCGACCGCGAACCGGCCCCTTCGAGCAGCATGGGAGCCGTCAGGTTGGCGATGCCGAACTTGCCGGCAGGATCGTCGCCGCTGCCGCTCAGGACGACAAGGTTGGCCTGCACGACCGGAACCTCGTGAAGCTCCACGAGCCAGACGGGCAGTCCGTTCGACAGCTGGCGTTTCTGAATCACCGGAAGCTTGAGTGCCGGCGGAGCGCCAGGCTCCGGCGCGTGGCTGCGGTCGGGTGTCTGGGCCGCGACGGTGAACGTCGCGAGGACGGCAGCGGCAACGGTTGCGAGCGCGTAGCGCATGGCTATTTCTCACCTTCCGGCAGCACCGTCAGCTCGACGCGCGCGCCTTTCGGCAGGAACTTCAGCGCCGCGGCCCGGATGTCCGACGGCGACAGCGCCCGATAGCGCCCGAGGTCTTCGTTGAAGTAGTCCGGATCGCCCGTCGCGGTGAAGTACCCGTTGAGCTGGTCGGCTTTTCCGCCAAACCCGCCGACGCGTTCCATCCGGTTGAAAAACGAGGACTCGATCTGGTTCAGCGATCGTTCGACGTCGTGTGCCGAGGGCGTCGTGGTCTGAAGCTTGACGATCTCCTCGTCGATGACTTTCAGAAGTTCTTCGACCGTGTGTCCCGGCCGGGGGGTGGCCTCGATCAGGAAGTACGAGGACAGGGCCTGCGACGCCTGGTAGGCCGAGACTTCCTGGGCGATCTGCATGTCGTAGACGAGGCGTTTGAAGAGCCGCGAATTCTTGCCGCCCGCGAGCGTGTCGGCCACCATGTCCAACGCCGCGTCGCCGGGCGCGAAATGTGGAGGTGTCAGCCAGGCGAGGTAGAGCCGCGGCAGTTGCACCTTGTCCGTCATGGTCTTCTTCGTCACGCCCGTCAGCTGCACGCCCGGGATCGTCATCGGTTCGACGCTTGCGCCGCTCTTCACGTCGCCGAACCATTTTTCGACCAGCGTCTTCGCCGTCGAGCTTTCAAAGTCTCCGGCAACGACCAGGCTTGCGTTGCTGGGCGCGTAATACTTCTTGAAGAATTCGACGACGTCGTCGTAGCTGGCCGCCGTCAGGTCCGGCATGTAGCCGATGACCGGCCAGTGGTAGGGATGGCCCTCCGGGTAGAGCATCTCGCCCAGCGCGAGCTCGGCCTGGCCGTAGGGCCGATTCTCGTAGCTCTGGCGCCGTTCGTTCTTGACGACGTCCCGCTGAGCGTCAACCGTTTTGGGCGTCATCGATTCGAGCAGGTAACCCATCCGGTCGGATTCGAGAAAGAGGGCCAGCTCGAGCGCGTTGGACGGGACGTTGATCCAGTAGTTGGTGCGGTCGTTCTCGGTGGAACCGTTGTTGGTGCCGCCTGTACGTTCGAGCAGGTCGTCGAACTCGCCCGGCTTTACGTGCTGCGAGCCCATGAACATCAGGTGTTCGAAGAGATGCGCGAAGCCCGTGCGTCCGGTTTTTTCCCGCGCCGACCCGACGTGGTAATACATGTTGGTCGTGACAACGGGAACACTGTGATCTTCGTGAAGGATGACCGTCAGGCCATTCGGCAGCGTGAACTGCGTATATGCCAGCTCGATCCTGGGCGGCGCTGCCGCCACGGTCGCCGACGCGCCCGACTGCGCGCCGCCGGTGAAGACCAGGCGACACCAATGGCACAGATGACGATGGCGATAACAGGCTTCATCAACGCGATTCTACCGCGTGGTGGCCGGGACGGGCGTGCGCCCCTGGGTTTTTGTGGGATGAAGTTGTGTGATGAAATAGGCGGCCATGCCCCCATCATCCGAAGCGCCGCTTGTCGGGATCATTATGGGAAGTAAGTCCGACTGGGACGCCATGAAAGCCGCGGCCGAGGTGCTCGCCCGGTTCGGTGTCGCGCACGAATCCCGCGTCATGTCGGCGCACAGGACGCCCGCGGTTGTGGCCGAGTACGCGTCGGGCGCCATCGGGCGCGGAATGGAAATCATCATCGCCGGCGCCGGCGGAGCCGCCCATCTGGCCGGCGTCGTGGCCGCCCACACGGTGATTCCGGTGATCGGCGTCCCGATGACGAGCGCGCTTCAGGGCCTCGACTCCCTGCTGTCGACCGTTCAAATGCCAAAGGGTATCCCCGTTGCGACGGTGGCAATCGGCTCGTCCGGCGCGGCCAATGCCGGCCTGCTCGCCGTCGCCATCCTGGCGACATCGCGGCCCGACTTGCGCGCGAAGCTGCAGGCCTACCGTGCCGAGATGGCCGAGGACGTGAAGAAGGTGACGCTCCCGTAAGGCGTTCACAGGAGGTCGGTGCCATGTCGACTCCTCGATTGACGGCGGTGTTCCTTACCCTGGCCCTCGGCGTGCCAAGCGTCCCCGCGTTTGCACAGATCCAACTCTCCGGAGTCTGGAATCCCATGCGGTCGCACGAGGACGATCAGGATCGGGGCCCTGGGCCCGATCTCGGCGACTACACCGGCCTTCCCATCAATGACGCCGCGCGGCTGTTTGCCGAAAGCTGGGATGCGTCACGCCTGACACTGCAGGAGCATCAGTGCCGTGTCCACGTCGCGCCGTACATTTTCCACGGTCCCTTGCGCCTGCGGATTTGGGAGGAGAAGGATCCGGAAACCCAGCAGGTCATCGCGATCAAGAACTACATCAGCACGTACGAGCAGACGCGGACGATCTGGATGGACGGCCGTCCACACCCGTCAGCGTTCGCCCCGCACACGTTCATGGGTTTCTCGACAGGCGTCTGGGAAGGCGACACGCTGACGGTGACCACGACTCATCTCAAGCAGGGCTGGCTCCGGCGCAACGGCGTCCCCGAGAGCGATCAGACGACGGTGGTAGAGCATTTCATCCGGCACGGGCAGTACTTCACGCACGTCGCCATCATCACGGATCCGGTCTATCTCGCCGAGCCGATGATTCGCTCGACGGATTTTCAGAATGTCGTCGATGACAACGGCCCGTGGCTCTGGCCGTGCGAGTACGTCGAGGAGATCTCGGGCAAATCAAAGACCGCCGTGCCGCATCACCTGCCCGGCGAGAATCCGTTCATCAAAGAATACCTTGCGGCCACGAAGGTGCCGGCGACGTCGGCGGGTGGCGGTCCCGAAACGATCTATCCCGAATATGTGGCTCAACTGAAAGGCCACCGCACACCGCCGGCGAGCACGGCAGCCGCGGCCCGCGTGAGCCAGTCGCCCAATCCGGACACCGGCGATATCCAGCGGCTCCGAGTTCAGGGCAACGTCCACATCGTCGCCGGCGCCGGCGGCAACGTCGTCGTGCAGGTCGGCGAATCCGGTGCGTTGCTGGTGGACAGCAAGTCGGCGGCAGCCACCAACATGATCCTCGAGGAAGTGAAGCGCATCGCCTTGTCGCCGAAGCCGGTCCGCTACCTGCTCAACACGAGCGCCGACGCCGATCACATTGGCGGCAACCAGAATCTCGCAGCGGCGCTGGGCTCGGCCGCTAGCTGGGAAATCATCAACACGCCCGGTGCGAGCAATTCCGCCGTACAGATCATCGCGCACGACAATGTCCTGAAGCGCATGGCGAAGCTGCCCGTGACCGCGTGGCCCAGCGAGACGTTCGTCGGCCGCGAAAAAGAGTTCTTCTTCAATGGCGAACCGGTCTTCATGTATCACGTGCCAGCCGCACACACTGACGGCGACAGCATCGTCTTCTTCCGGCGTTCGGATGTGATTGCGACGGGCGACGTGTTCCGTACCGACAGCTACCCGGTGATTGATCTCGTCAACGGCGGTAGCATCCAGGGCATCATCGAGGCGCTCAATCTCGTGCTCGACCTGGCCGTGCCGGCGCACCACGAAGAAGGCGGCACATTCATCGTGCCCGGACACGGCCGCATCTGCGACGAGTTCGACGTGCTGGAATATCGCGACATGGTCACGATCGTCCGCGATCGCGTGCAGGCGATGATCCGCAAAGGCCTGACGCTCGAGCAGGTGCAGGCCGCGCGGCCGACGCGGGATTACGATCCGCGGTATGGGGCGACGACGGGCGCATGGACCACACAGCAGTTCGTCGAGGCGGTGTATACGGAGCCTGGCACCTGGCGGGAAATGAGGCGCCGCCAATTCGTCGCAAAGCCCGCCGGTGACCGCTACGAAGAGGTTCTCGCCACGATCGGTCTGTGGGATCAATCGCGAGCCAGATCAGCGCGCCTGCCGCGTAGACGATGGCCGTGACGTAGAACGGAAACGTCCACGACTGCCAGCGTTCGACCGCGTAGGCGACCACGAGCGGCGTCAGCACGCCGCCAAGATTCGAAAACGTGTTCATGCAGCCCGTGACCACGCCCGCGTGATCGCGGCCGATGTCCAGGCACACCGCCCAGCAGGCGCTGAGCGCGAGATCGACCGAACCCAACGCCAGCGCCAGGAGCACGGCCTTCGCCACCGGCTGCGGGACGAGCGTGGAAGAGAAGGTGAGGACGGCTCCTGCCAGGAACGCTCCACATCCAAGTCCGCAACGCGCTGTCCGCAAGCCCCGGTCCCGGGCGAGCGCGTCGGTCAGCCATCCGCCGGCGAGGTTGGCGAGGCCCGCGCAGAGAAACGGCAACCCCGCCAGCAGCCCGCCGTTCAGCTGCGAGAATCCCAGCACACGAATGAGATACGTGGGCAGCCAGGTGAAATAGAAGTAGAGGCCGTAGCCGTACGTGAAATACATCGCGCAGATCGCGTAGAGGTTCCGGCTGCGCAGCAGCGCCCTCCACGGTGTCGCGGTTTCGACGCGCCCGGCTCGCCCCTCCCGTCCATCCTGTTCAATCCACGCGAGCTCGCTGGCGGAAACGGCTGAATGGTCGGCCGGCCGATCGCGATACCAGCGGTACCAGGCTCCTGCCCACACCAGACCGATCGCGCCCACGATGACGAAGCTGAGGCGCCAGCCCCAGCGATTGATCAACAGCAGCGCGATGGGCACCGACAGCATGCCGCCGACGCGCGATCCGAAAAACATCACGCCGTTGGCCTTCCCGCGCTCGCGCAGCGGAAACCATCGCGAAAGCCCGCGTGACATGCTCGGGAACGCCCCGGCCTCGCCGGCGCCGAAGAGGAATCTGGTGGCGATCAGGGACTGATAGCCCACGGCCGCGCCCGTCAGCATCGTGAACCCCGACCACCAGAGCACGATGCGCGTCAGCACGCGGCGCGGGCCGATGATGTCGACCAGCCAGCCCGACGGGATTTCGAACAGGGAGTAGGCGAGCGCGAACGCGCTCAGCACCTGACCCATCTGGAGGGTCGTCAGGTGGAGATCGTCGCTGATGTACGGTGCGGCCGCCGAGATGCAGACGCGATCGAGATACGTGACGACGGCCAGCAGGAACGCGAAGAGCAGGACGCCCGCCCGCGCCCGTGATGCAGGCACGGGAGGCGGGAAAGAAACGCCCGTCAGGTCGGCCACCGCCGGTATAGTAGCGGATCGTGACGTCACCTTCGCCTGCGGACGCGGATGTCGAATCTGCGCTGACGAAGGCCCGCCGGCGTCTGCTGCCCTTTCTCTTTCTGCTCTACGTCGTCTCCTATCTGGATCGCGTGAACGTCGGCTTTGCCGCGCTCCAGATGAACGCGGCGATCGGCTTGTCCGACGTGACGTACAGCCTCGGCGCCGGCATCTTCTTCCTGAGCTACACCTTGTTCGAGGTTCCGAGCAATATCATCCTCGCGCGCGTCGGCGCCCGACGCTGGATCGCGCGCATCATGATCACGTGGGGTATCGTCTCGGCCTCGATGATGTTCGTGCAGGGCGCGCCGGCGTTTTACGTCCTGCGTTTTGCACTCGGTGCGGCAGAAGCGGGATTTTTCCCCGGCATCATCTACTGCCTCACCCGCTGGTTTCCAGCCGCGGAGCGTGCGCGCGCGATTGCCGGCTTCATGACGGCCGTGGTCGTGGCCGGCGTCATCGGCGGACCGCTGTCGGGCCTCCTGCTGTCGCTTGGCGGCGCCGGCGGCCTGGCCGGCTGGCAATGGCTCTTCGTGCTCGAAGGGCTGCCGGCCATCGTGCTGGGTCTCGTCGTTCTGCGCGTGCTGCCCGAACAGCCATCCGATGTGTCCCCGCTGACCGGATTGACGCTCGCCGAGCGGACGGCGCTGACGAAGCGGCTCGAAGAAGAAAGCCGCTCGCGGACGGTGGTTGTTCGAAGCCTTGGCGGCGCGATCGCGAGCGGCCGGGTGTGGATACTCGCGGCGGTCTACTTCACCATCCCGGTCGCGCTGTACGCGATGGGTTTCTGGCTGCCCCAGATCGTCAGGGCGGCTGCCGGCGGCAGCAGCGACACCAGGACCGGCGTGCTCACGGCAATCCCGTACGGGGTGGCCGCACTCGGCATGGTCATGGTGGGGCGCCACTCCGATCGGACCGGTGAGCGCCGGTGGCATATCGCGGTGTCCGCCCTGGTGGGCGGCGCCGCGTTCGCCGTGTCGGCGTTTGTCGACGGTCTCGTGCCCTCGCTCGCCGCGCTGTCGCTGGCGATGCTCGGCCTGGCATCGATGCTCGGGCCGTTCTGGACGCTGGCGACGTCGCTCATGACTGGTGTTGGCGCAGCGGCTGGAATCGCGCTCGTGAACTCCGTGGGCAATATCGGCGGGTTCGTCGGGCCGAACATCATCGGTCTGGTTCGCGAAGCCACGCACAGCTTCAGCGCCGGCCTTGTCGTGGTGGGCGTCGTGCTGGCCGCGGGCGGCCTGCTCGTGCTCGCGGTGAACCCGCCCCGGAAGGCGCTCGTCTAAGTGAAGGCATGCTGGAGATCCGGTGCCTTCGTAAGAGATTCGGCAGCCTCCTTGCGGTAGACGACGTCTCGCTCACCATCGAACCCGGCCAGATTCTGGGGGTGCTCGGCCCAAACGGCGCTGGAAAGACCACCACGGTCTCGATGATTGCCGGATTGCTCACGCCCGATGCCGGCGAAATCCGAATCGACGGCCAATTGCTCGCGGGCGACCGCGACCCCGCAAAACGGAAGATAGGGCTCGTCCCGCAGGATCTCGCCCTGTACGAGGAACTGACCGCCCAGGACAACCTGCGGTTTTTCGGGGCGCTTTACAGTCTGACTGGCGCGGCACTCGACCATGCGATGGCCGTTGCGCTGACGCTGGTGGGGCTGGGGGATCGGATGCGCGACCGCGTGAAGACGTTCAGCGGCGGCATGAAGCGCCGGCTGAATCTGGCCGCCGGCCTGCTGCACGATCCGGACATCCTGCTGCTGGACGAGCCGACGGTCGGTGTGGATCCGCAAAGCCGCAACGCCATCTTCGACAACCTCGAAGAGCTGAGGGATCGCGGCAAGGCGCTTCTCTACACGACCCACTACATGGAGGAAGCCGAGCGCCTGGCCGATCGGCTCGTCATCATCGATCGGGGCCAGGTTGTGGCCAGCGATACGCTCGCGGGTCTGTACGAGAAGATCCCTGCGCCGGCGGGCGGCGGGCGTGCCTCGCTCGAGTCCGTATTCCTCGCATTGACTGGAAAGAGTCTGAGGGACTGACGTGCTCATCCCGTTTCTCGCCATGGTTCGCAAGGACCTGCGTCTGTTCTTCACCGATCGCCGGGCTGTGCTCCTCACGTTCGCCGCGCCGATCGCGATCGCGTCTTTTATCGGCTCGATCACACAGAACGCGGGTCGCAGCACGGAACGCGCGCGTATTTCCGTCGCGATCGTGGACGAGGACGGCAGCACGATTTCGAAGACGATCGTCGCGGACGTGCAGAAGGACGAGAACCTGACGGCAGTCACGACGACAGCCGCTGACGCGCGCGAGCGCGTCCGCCGGGGCACGAGCAGCGTGGCGCTGATCCTTCCCCGCGGTTTTGGGGAAAGCGCCGGCCGTTCGTTGTTCAGGCCAGCGGCCATCCAGGCCAGGCCGCAGCTCGATGTGCTGTTCGATCCCTCGCGGACGGCCGAGGTCGGCATGGTCCGGGGGATTTTCACCGAGCACGCCATGCAGGCGGTGAGCCAGGAGATGTTCAGCGGATCCACGGGCCGCCAGAACATTCAGGAGACGCTGAACGCTCTCGACTCATCGTCCATGCCGGCCGACACCAAGGCCAGGCTTCGCACGATGCTGGCCGGCATCCTCGCGTTCCAGCAGGCGGTGCCTGCAGCGCCGCAGGGTTCGACCAGCGGGGTCTTTTCAATGCCCTACACGGTGCACGAAGAAGCGGTCACGGCGCGCGCCAACGTCACGTATAACGCCTACGCCCACTCGGTGGCCGGCATGGCAATCCAGTTCCTGCTGTTTGCGATGGCGAATCACGGGATCGAGATTCTGATCGAGCGTCAGCGCGGGATCTGGAAGCGGCTGCGCAGCGCGCCCGTGTCGCGCTACCTGATTCTCGCCAGCAAAGCCGCGAGCGGCGCGCTGATCTCGCTCACCTCGCTCCTGATCTCGTTTGCGTTCGCGATGCTTGTTTTCGGCGTGCGGATCGAAGGCAGCCTCGTCGGATTTGCCGCCATCTGCGTGGCGTGCTCGGTGATGGCCGCGACACTGGGCGTCCTGGTCGCCACGCTCGGGAATTCGCCCGCCACCGCCCGGGGCCTGACGACGTTCGGCATCCTGATGATGGTCATGCTGGGGGGCGCGTGGGTGCCGATGTTCCTGTTTCCCGCGTGGCTGCAGCGCGTGACGTTCGTCATCCCCATCCGCTGGGCGATCGACGGCCTCGACGCCATGACCTGGCGCGGCATCGGCCTGTCCGGCGCGATCGCGCCGACGCTGATGCTGCTCGGCTTTGCGGCCGCGTTTGCGACGATTGCGGTCGCGCGTTTTCGCTGGGAAGAAGGATAGGAACGTCGCATAGTGTTCGGTGATGAAACTGCCGCTGGCGCTCGCGCATGGCGAGGTTCGATCCTGGCGACACGATGATCTCGCGTCCCTTGTGAAGCACGCCAACAACCGCAAGATCTGGCTCAACCTGCGGGACCGTTTTCCACATCCGTACACCGCGCGCGACGGCCGCGAGTTTCTGCATCTGGCGCTGACGCAGCGGCCGGAAACGCTCTTCGCCATCGCCGTGGGCGGAGAAGCGGCGGGCGGCATCGGCTTTCAGATGTTGCCCGACGTCGAGCGCGTCTCAGCCGAGATCGGATACTGGCTCGGCGAGCCGTTCTGGGGACGAGGGATTGTCACCGACGCCGTGATTGGCGTGACGCGGTACGCGATCGAGACGCATGGCTTCACGCGTGTGTTCGCGATGCCGTTCGCCTCGAATCAGGCGTCGTGCCGGGTACTCGAGAAGGCGGGCTACCTCCTCGAAGGCCGCTTGCGCCGCAGCGCCATCAAGAGACGGCCAGATCATCGATCAGATGCAGTACGCGTTTACTGCGGCGGAGCCGGCGGCGGTGGTTCCGGGTCGGCGGGGGCGTGATCTCCTCGGTGGCATTCACCTCGAACCGCCGGAACCGCCCGTACGTCGCGTTCCCCGACACGTGGCCGTCCGCGAGCTCGTAGTCTTCGTGCATCTCGACCGGCACGTCGATGGCGAGCCGCTCGTCGGCGCGGAACACCGTCGTCAGCGTCGCCTTGATGCCGCGTTCGTCGACTTTTACCTCGGTTTTGACCACCCGTCCCGTGGCCGCCTCGATCCAGAACCGCCCATACGCGACCATGTCCTGACCGGGTAAGCCGGTGATGACGGTCGGCCTGGCTTCCTCGATGAACTCGACCACGCGCACGTCGTCGCCCATGCGGCGGTCCGGCTTGCCGAACGCGAATTTGAAGTGCCAGCGGAGCTCCGGCTGCAGGAAGATGAGCGCGAAAACCGGATTGTTGATCGTGCGGCGCACCGCGCCCAGGTTGTACCGGCCGCTTTCGTCGGCAATGGCTTTTGCGCGCGCCTGCGTGTCTCCGGTGGGGTGCAGGAAGAGCTTCGTGACGCGCTCCTCGCGATCGCGAACCGGGATGTGGTCCACCTCGTACACGTCGCGGAACGGCTCCCACAGTTCGCCGGCCGACTTGACGATCAGAAAATCAGACTTGAGCTCGCGATGCTTCGCCGATCCTCTTGGAGTACTGGAGAACCCGCCACCACGTCCTCCGAGGCCGGGAATCGGCACCGTCGGCAGCGCGACGCTCGAGTCCTGGACGTATCGCTCCTCGGCGACGACACTCGACAGTTTGTCGACGAAGTCGAGGGCGTACCAGGTCGCGCGGGTCAGGAGCGCCTCGAGCGCCGGGTCTTCCTGCTGGGCGGCTGGTCCGGCACCGGTCGCGAGCACGAGCGCGCAGACAACACCCGCCCACCTCGAAATGCGCATGGCTCGAGAATCTTAGCAACAAAACCCGTTCATGACGCCCGTTCCCTGACAGCGGGCGCCGTAATGCGGGGCGCGTATCCGGCTGCGCACTGGCACCAGACCGGCTCTCCCGGGCCGGCCTCAAGGCCTGCGCTACACCGACCTGAAGGCCGGCAGGCAGCCCGGCCGGCCGCTGAGCATAGAATACGAAGTCGATGATTCACTACGGCCGGGCGCCTTTCCTCGATCGGTTTCCCCGTTCGCGCGTGCCTTCTTATCCCCGGCACAAAGGGCCACTCAGTTCCGACGTCGTCGTCGTCGGGGGTGGATTGACGGGATGCGCGGCCGCCTATGCGTTCGCCGCCGCCGGCATCCAGGTCACGCTGGTCGAAGCCGGCCGTATCGGCCAGGGTGCGACTGGCGCCGTCGCGGGATGGATCTCCGAGGACCCTGGCGTCGGGTTCGTCGAGCTCGAGAAGCTGATGGGCGTTCGTCTGGCGCGCCACGCGTTTCAGGCATGGCGCCGGGCAGCCCTCGATTTTGCGGCCCTGCTGCGCCGGCTGGATATCCAGTGCCACCTGGAATCTCACAGCGCCCTGACGGTTGCCCTCTCGCCCGAGCAGATCGCGCGCCTGAAGAAGGAGCAGAAGGCACGTCTGGATGCCGGCCTCGAGGCCCCGGCGCTCAACGCTCGCGCAGTGGGTGGCGAGGTCGCGCTTGGGGGCGCCTTTGGCCTTCGCGGCCGTGAGGGTGCGACGATCGACCCGTATCGTGCGTGTCTCGGCCTCGCGAAGGCGGCCGCCGAACGCGGCGCCCGGATTTACGAGCAGTCGCCGATGAAGCGCATCACGTTCAATCGCAAGACAGCGGACGTACACACCGCGGGCGGACCCATACGAACACAGCGCGTGGTCGTCGCGACGTCCGTTCCGAGCGGGGTGTTCCAGTCGCTGGCGCGTCACTTCTGGTTTCGCGCGAACTATCTGGCGCTCACGGAGCCGGTCCCCGCCAAGCTCAGGCGGGAGCTCGGCAAGCGCGCGACGGTCGTGCGCGATTCAGCCGATCCCCCGCACATCGTCCGCTGGCTCGACGACGAGCGGCTGCTCGTAGCCGGGGCAGACACCGAAGTGCCGCAGGCGCGTCTAAAGGACAAGGTGATTGTCCAGCGGACGGGGCAACTGATGTACGAGCTGTCGGTTCTGTATCCAGAGATCTCCGGGCTGCAGCCGGCCTATGGCTGGAGCGTCGACTACGCGCGCACGGCCGAGGGTCTTCCGTATTTCGGACCGCACCGCAATTTTCCGCATCAACTGTTCGCATTTGGCGACTCGAGCCATAGCGTCACCGGCGCCTATCTGGCGAGCCGGATCCTGCTCAGGCACCACCTGGGCGAGATCGAGCCCTCGGATCAGGCGTTCGAATTCACGCGCTGATGGCTGTCGATCTGCTCGTGTTTGGACCGCATCCCGACGACCTGGAAATCGGGCTCGGCGGCACGATTGCTCATCATGCGGCGCGTGGCCTTCGCGTCGGGCTGTGTGATTTGACCGCCGGCGAGATGGGCAGCAACGGCACGGTCGAGGAGCGGCTCGCGGAGGCCGAGGCCGCGAGGGTGGTGCTGGGGGCCGCCTGGCGCGAAAATCTCCGGTGGCCCGATCGCGAGATCGGCAAGCATCCCGGGCACCTGGATCAGGCCGTCGCCTTTCTTCGCCGTCATCAGCCGCGCGCGGTTGCCGTGCCGTATTGGTCCGATCGCCATCCTGATCACGTCGCGGCGAGTGCTGTGCTGACAGAAGCTGTCTTCAACGCCGGCCTGAAACGCTACAAGCCGGAGCAACCCGCGTGGAAGCCTGAATGGGTCTGCTACTACTTCATCAACGACGGCGATCGTCCCTCGTTCGTGATCGACGTCTCGGCGCACTACGAACAGAAACGCCGGGCTCTCGACTGCCACGTGTCGCAGTTTCGTCGGCCGGGCGAGGGCGCCGCGGCGACGCGGTTGAATACACCACTGTTCCGGCAGCTCATCGAGAGCCGGGACGCACAGTTCGGCGCCCTTGCCGGCGTCACGTGGGCTGAGGGCTTCGTCGTGCGCGACCCGATCCTGCGTCCAACCCTGCTGAAAACACCGTGAACATCGGCATCGTCTGCTACGCCTCGATTGGGGGCAGCGGCATCGTCGCTACCGAACTGGGCAAGATGCTGGCCTCCCGCGGACACCACGTGCACGTGCTGAGCACGAACACGCCGTTCCGGCTCGGCGACTACCAGTCCGGGCTGACGTTTCATCGCGTCGAGGCGCCGACGTACCCCGTCTTCCGCGAACCGCAGTACCTGCTGGCGCTGGCCAATAAGATCGTCCAGGTGTCGCGCGCCGAGCAGCTCGATATCGTCCATGCGCACTACGCCGTCCCGCATGCGACCGCGGCGTATCTCGCCCGGCAGATTCTGGCCGCGACCAACGGCGGGTCAGTGCCCAAGGTGATCACGACGCTGCACGGCACCGACATCACGCTGCTCGGCGCCGACCGCTCCTATTCGGAAATCATCAGATTTTCCATTCAGCAGTCGGACGGCGTCACGGCCGTCTCCGAAAGCCTGAAAGCGACCACGCATCGGGAGCTCGGGCAGATTTGCGACATCCGCGTCATCCCGAACTTCGTGGACGGCGAGTCGCATCGCCGCCAGGACAGGCCGGAGCTCCGCGCCCAGCTGGCGCCCAACGGCGAGAAGCTGGTCATCCATGTGTCCAACTTCCGCGCGGTGAAGCGCGTGACGTCGGTCATGGAAGTGTTCCGGCAGATTCGTCTGGCGACCCCCGCACGGCTCCTGCTGGTCGGCGACGGTCCGGATATGGCCGAGGTCGTCAGGCTGACGCGCGCCCACGGACTGAGCGACGACGTGCTGTTCCTCGGCGATCAGGAGCAGGTCGTGCCGCTGCTGTCGGTGTCGGACCTGTTTCTCATGCCGTCCGTGCAGGAGAGCTTCGGTCTGGCGGCCCTGGAGGCGATGGCGTGCGAAGTTCCCGTCATCGCCTCGCGGATCGGCGGACTGCCCGACCTCATCGAAGACGGCGTCACCGGGTTCCTGTTTGCCCCTGACGACCTCACGGGCATGGGCCAGGCGAGCATCCGGATCCTGACCGACGAGGCGCTGCATCGGCGGATGGCCCGTGCCGCGCGTAGTCACCGCCGAGAAGCGCTTTGCGGACACGAAGATTGTGCCGATGTACGAGGCCTACTACGATGAAATACTTGGGGCGGGCAAGAGAGCGCCGGCGGGACGGGTCGGATAAGTGTCGGCAGGACGTGCGGGCAAGCCGGATGAGCTGGATGAGCTGGCTGAAAGTCCCACCCGCCTTTCCTGCCCTTGTGGCCCATCCTGCTTGTAAGATCAGCGGTTATGAAACGCGTATTGTTCGGGGCGGTCGCCATCGGCGCGCTCCTTGTGATCATCCCTCGCGCGCAGATGCGGGTTGTGCCCGTTGATGAATTACAGGGGCACGCCGCGCTCGGCCTGGCGCTGCGCCATCTCGCCAATACCGGCATCGTGATGGAGGCGACGGCTCATCCCGACGACGAGGACAACGGCCTCCTCGTGATGCTCAATCGGGGCCAGGGTTTCCGGACGGCGCTGGCGACGGCGACGAGAGGCAACGGCGGGCAGAACGAAATCGGCCCGGAGATATTCGAGGCGCTGGGCGTGCTTCGCACCCAGGAATTGGCCGCCCTGCACCGGTTTGACGGCGCGGAACAGTACTTCACGCGGGCCGTCGACTTCGGTTATTCGTTCAGCATCGACGAGACATTCGAAAAATGGGGTCGGGACGAGATTACCGCCGATTACGTGCGGCTGATTCGCATGATTCGTCCCGACGTCATTTTTGCGATGAGCCCGACCGGGAATAACGGCGGCCAGCACCACAACGCGTCCGCCGTCCTCTCCCACGAGGCCTACAAGCTGGCCGGAGACGCGACCAAGTACCCCGACCAGCTCAAGACACTGCGCCCCTGGCAACCGAAGAAGTTCTACTACTCCACGGGTTTTGGTCCGGATGCCGACCCCTCGGCGAAGCTGACACGCGTGAACTCGTCGGTCTACGACGGGCTGCTCGGCAAGACTTACTTTGACATCGGCACCGAAGCGCGCAGCATGCACAAGTGTCAGGGAACGGCGCAATTGCTGGCGCTTCCCGGCCCGGCGACCAGGAATTACCAACTGACGGAATGCACGATCCCGGGTCAGCTGCAGAAAGAAGAGAAGCTGTTGACCGACGGCATCGAGACGTCGATCCAGGCGCTCGCGCAATTTGTCGGCGCCAAGCCGCCCAAAGGCCTGACCGAGGGCCTCAACGCGGTATCCGCCGCTGTTCAGGCCGCCCAGAAAAAGTTCGACACCGAGAGCGACGATGCGGCCGTGGTCCCGCCGCTCGTGGCCGGACTCCACACGGTCCGCGTGGTACGCAGTCAGCTTCGCGCGCTGCCGCTCGACGAGGCCCCTCGATATGAAATCGATTTCCGTCTTCGCCAGAAAGAGCGCGAGTTCCAGCAGGCGCTGATTGCCGCCAGCGGGATCCGTGTCGAGGCCCTGGCCGACGATGGCGTTGTTGTACCCGGGCAGGAGGTCAACGTCTCGCTCGTGGTGGCGAACCGCGGCGCCGCCGAGGTCGCGGTGCGCCAGGTGAAGTTCGATGGTTTCGCGGATGATGCGCCGTGCGCGCTGACGCAGGTCACCGGTCAGGGGTTCGGGCGAGGAGGACGAGGCGGCGGACGAGGAGGGCGGGCTGACGCTCCGCCGCCGGTTCCCGTTTCGGCGCTGAAGAAGGATGTCGCCGGCCGCTGCGACGTCAAGCTGATGATTCCCGCCGACGCCCGAATCACGGAACCGTACTGGCATCGTCAGGGCGATGCGGGGCGGTACACGTTCGACGACGACGCGCCCTTCGGTCTGCCATTCAGGCCGACGTCGTTTTATGCGCAGGTCACGCTTGGTTTCCCGACGGGTAACAGCGCTCAGCCCGTCGAAGAAGTGTTCGACGGCCTGCCCGTGCAGTACCGCTACCAGGGCGATATTTTCAGCGGAGAGAAGCGTTCGGAGCTCCTCGTCGTGCCGGCGTTGTCCGTGCTCATGTCGCCGGAAGTGGCGATTGTGCCGGCTGCCTCGCTTGCCCCGGCCCCCGCGGCTCCCGCGCCGGCAGTTCCGGCTCCCCGAGGGACGGGGAGAAGGGGCGCGCCTCCCGCCCCGGCGCCCGCCGCACCGGCTGCCCCGCCCACCTCGGCGGCCTCTCGCGAAATCAGGGTGACGGTGGTGAACAGTTCACCGGACCCGGCCGAAGGCGTCGTCACACTCGACATGCCCAAGGGCTGGACGTCCACGCCGGCGGAACAGCCCGTGACTCTCTCGCGTTCGGACGAATCGCAGACGGTGCGATTTGCCGTTCGGCCGGCAGCCGGCACAGCGGCCGGCGCGTATCACGTGCGGGCCCTGGTGAAGGTGGCAGGGAAGACGTTCGACCGCGGCTACCGGGTGATCGAATACCCGCACATCAGGCGTCAGCATATTTACGACAGCGCGGATGCGACCCTGAAGGTGGTCGACGTCCGGACGGCTCCCAATCTGCTGGTCGGCTACGTCATGGGCGTCGGCGACCAGGTGCCCCCGGCGATCGAGCAGCTGGGCGCGAAGGTCGAGCTGATCGGCGCCGAGGACCTTGCGTGGGGCAACCTCGCGCGCTTCGACACAATCGTGACCGGGGTCAGGGCGTACGAGCGCCGCGCCGATCTGCGCGCCAACAACAGCCGGTTGCTCGACTACGTCAAGAACGGCGGCACGCTGGTGGTGCAGTACAACAAGTTCGAGTTCAACGAAGCGCAGTACGGACCGTACCCCGCAAAGGTGAGCAACGACCGGGTCACCGATGAGCGCGCCCCGGTAACAATCCTGGCAGGCGGCGATCCGCTGCTGAACAGACCGAACAAGATTACCGACTCGGCCTGGAGCGGCTGGGTGCAGGAGCGTGGTCTGTATTTCCTCGATGGCGACCACGATTCGCGATACCAGGACTTGCTCCAGCTCGAAGACCCGTTCCCGTTCAACAAGGGCGTGAAAAAGGGCGCCCTGGTTGCCGCGTCGTACGGAAAAGGCCGCTGGATTTACGTCGGGCTCGGCCTGTGGCGCGAGCTGCCCGCAGGCGTTGACGGGGCGTATCAGCTGCTCGCCAATCTCATCAGCCTGGGGAAGCCCACCACTGTCGCACCGGCACCAGCGGCACCGACGGCCGGCCGGGCGCCCGGACACTAAGGCGTGAAGCGCGCCGCGCTGCTGGTCGCCGCGTCGGCGTTCGTCTACTTCGGGCTGCACGCGCGCGCGGCCGACGATCCAACGGAATCGGGCGTCTTCGCCCTCTTCAAGTTCGAGCAGGAGATTGGCGAGGAGCGGTACGACATCCGCAGCAGCGCCGGCTCGTTTGCCCTGACGTCGACATTCTCCTTCAACGACCGCGGCACACCCGTGCCGCTCGACACCACTCTTCAATTCGACCGCGATCTGGTTCCCATCCATTTCACGATTCATGGCGACGTGGCGCGCATCTCGAAGATTGACGCCGAGGTCACGCTCGCCGGTGGGACGGCCACGATCCGCGAAGGGTCAGCCACGCGCAGCGAACCGGCTCCGGCCGGCGTGTTCACGCTCGCGGGATACGCCCCTCCCTCCCTGCAGATGACGTTCATGCGGTTCTGGGCGGCTCGCGGCCGGCCGAAATCGGTGCCGCTCCTGCCGCACGGAACCGCGCGCGTCGAGGCGCGCGGGCGCGACGAGGTGATCGTCGATGGCCGAACGATGGCCTTGAACCGGTACAGCGTCGATGGGGTTGTCTGGGGGCGCGAAACGTTGTGGCTCGACGCAGACGGCCGGCTCGCTGCCCTGGTGAGTCAGGACGCTGAATTCGATCATTTCGAAGCGGCGCGGCCGGAATTGAAGCCGGCCATTCCGCAGCTCGTGGCGCGCGCCGCTTCCGACGGCATGGCGGCCATGGCGGAGACGGCCGCCGCGGAGAGCCCCGCCGCCAGCCCCGAGGTCGCCATCGTGGGCGCCACGATTCTCGACATGACGGGCCGGAAGCCTGTGCCCAACGGAACCGTCGTGATCCGCGATGGGCGTATCACCGCCGTTGGCCCGTCGAACCGTGTCACCGTGGCGAAACAGGCGACCGTGGTGCAGGCAGCAGGCAAGACCGTGATGCCCGGGCTCTGGGACATGCATGCGCACTTCGAGCAGGTCGAGTGGGGTCCCATCTATCTTGCCGCCGGCGTCACGACCGTGCGCGACGTCGGCAACGAACTGGAGTTCATCGCGGCCGTGCGCGACGCCGTGGTTGCCGGGAAGGGCCTGGGGCCGCGGATGTTGCTCGCCGGGGTCATCGACGGCCCCGGCCAGCGCGGCCTCGGCCTGGCGCGCGCGGCGACGCCGGACGAAGGCCGGCGTTGGGTCGATCGCTATCACGACGCGGGCTTCGATCAAATCAAGGTCTACAGTTCGATCACGCTCGACGTGCTGCGTGGGATTACCGCCGAAGCGCACAAGCTCGGCATGACGGTCACGGGTCACGTGCCGGACAGCATGAACGTGCTGACAGCCATCGAGGCCGGCCTCGATCAGGTCAACCATGCCCAGTACCTCGGCGCGGCCGCCGGCGCCGATCCCCAGGTCGTCATCGCGGCGCTCAAGCGGCATGGCACGGTCGTCGACCCGACGCTGGCGCTGTACGAACTGCTCGCGAGGCCGCTGGATCAGCCGATCGACAGCTTCGAACCGGGCTTCCGGAAGGTCGCTCGCGAGCTCGAGGCGCCCCTGAGCGGTTTCGGGACGCCGGTCGGGATGGCGGCGCGATCGAGGGCGCAGTTGAACGACAGCCTGGCCCTCGTCAACAGCCTTCATCATGCGGGTGTTCCGATCGTCGCGGGCACCGATCAATCCGTGCCCGGTCACAGCCTGCATCGCGAGCTCGAGCTTTACGCGCAGGCCGGCTTCACGCCGTTCGAGGCGTTAGCGGCCGCGACGGTGGTGCCGGCTCGCGTGATGAAGAAGCTCGGAGACAGCGGCACGATCGAAAAAGGGAAGCGTGGGGATCTGATCGTCCTCGATGGCGACCCGCTGGCCGACGTCCGCAATACGCGACGAATCTACCGCGTGATTACCAACGGGCGGGTCTTCGATCCAGCGGCTCTCTGGCGGAGCGTCGGCTTTCAGCCCTGACAGCGTCTTCGCCGCTCTCTGCTATCGGGCGCGTGGCCGTCCGAGCCACCGGAAGAACAGCAGGACGAGCGCGGCGGGGACCAGAAAGCCCCACCATCCCTTCAACCCCAACGCGCTCATCGCATCCGGCCCCAGTTTCACGACGACCAACATGATCGCGCTGGCCCATGCGAAGGCGCTGATGAGGTTGAGCGTCGTGAACCGAAGAGGACGAACACCCGCGTACGCGCAGGCGATTGGAATCGCCGTACGCAGGCCGGGCAGGAAGCGGCATAGCAGCACGATCAGGTCCTGATTCGCGTTCACGCGGTCGACCACCGCGTCACGATGCCTTGCCAGCCACGGATAGCGATCGAGCCAGTGGATGCGTCCCCGGAGAAGGTAGAACCAGAATTGATCGCCGGCCGAGCCGCCAAGCGCGCCCGCGATCAGCACGCCTTCCCAGCGCACCTTGCCGGCTCCGGCGGCGACGCACATGGCGATGTAGTAGATCTCGCCCTCGAGGATGGCGGCGACAAAGATGCTCAGGTAGAGCAGCATACGAATCTGGTCATCTGGTCATTTAGTCATCTGGTCATCGTTGGTCAATTGGTACATTGAAGAATTGATCAACGATGACGAAATGACCAGATGACCAAATAACCAGATTTACGCGCGCGAGTCGGCGAGGACGTCTCTGACCACGCGAGCCACACGCGCGGCCTGCTGGTCGGTGAGCGTCGAGTAAACGGGGATCTGCATGGCTCCGGCTGCGCGGCGGGCGCCGGGTGCGCCCGGGGGCTCGACCGGTGCTCCGGCAAAGAGATCCAGATCGCTGCAGACGTCCACGTGCAGCGTTTCGATATCAACCCCCCTGCGCACGCAGCGGACGACGAGCTCGTCGCGTTGCGGTCCGTAGACACAGGTACCTGATAGTACACGTGCGTGCGATCCGGAGGGATCGCCGGCACTGCAATGCCCGGCAGCGAGCCCAGCGCATCGTCCATCACGCGCGCATGGCGCCGCGTCTGTTCGGTCCACCCGTCGAGGGCGTCCAGGGCACCCAGGCCGATGGCGGCCTGCACGTTCGGGAATCGTTCGGTGTACGCGTCGGGAAGCGGGTCGAGCGACCGGATGTCTTCCCAGAGATAGACGTCAGGGTTGGCGCCGATGAGCGAGGAGACCCAGAGGATCGGAAACGCACTGATTGTAAACACCCAGGGCTTGATGAAGATGCGCTGGAGACGGCCGACAAGGAGCCGGTTTGTGACGCGCTTTTCATCCGGCCAGCGCTCACCCTCTGCCAGGGCGCGAACCCGTGCCGCGATCGCCGGGTCGCGAACGAGCGCCAGGCCGCCGCCGTAGCAGTTGAGCGGCTTGAGCGTCTGGAAGCTGAAGAAGCCCGCATCGCCGAGCGTGCCGACGGGCTTGCCGTTCCAGGTCGCGCCGAGCGCGTGCGCGCAGTCTTCGATCACCCGCAGCTTATGGCGCGCGGCGATGTCGAGAATGGCCGCCATGTCGCACGGCAGGCCGTAGAGGTGCGTTGGCACGACGGCGCGCGTCGCGGGCGTGATGGCGCGCTCGAGCGCCGCAGGGGACAGCGTGAACGTTTCGGGATCGATGTCGGCGAAGACGACCTTCAGGCCTGCGACTTTCGCCAGCGCGGGGATCACCCAGAACGTCAGCGCCGGCACGATGATTTCCGAGCCCGCCGGCAGGTCGAGCGCTTTCAGAATGTAGTAGAACGCCATCCGGCCGTACGAGGCCGCAACGGCGCACGCCGGGTCCATCCCGGCGCGCCGGGCGAACGCGGCTTCGAATTCACGAATCTGGGGACCCTGGATGAGTTCGCCGCGGGCCTTGCAGCCCGCGACGATGTCTTCTGTCTGAGGCAGGACTCGCGCTCCGTAGCGCGAAATCGCACTCAGCATGCGATGACGGGACGGGAGACGTCGGCGATTTCCTCGCGCGAGTGACGTTCCCGGACGCGCTGATCCATCCGGCCGACCCACTCACGAATCGACGGGTTCTGGATCTTGAGGAAATTCGCCAGGTACGACGGCCGCATGTAGTACCGCTTGTAGGCGGTTCCGAGCAGGTACTGGAGCTCGTGCGCCGTCAGGTTCGGGTGCTTGAACGTCGGAGAGTAGCCGTCGAATTTCTCCCAGTTGGTTTCCGTCAGGAGAGGCTCGATCTGCTTGAACATCGGCGTGCCCGGGTACGGCGTGAGGATCTTGAACTGCGCGAACGTCGATCCCAGATCGACGGCGTATTCGATGGTCGCCGCGATCGAGTTCCAGTCGTCCTGCAGAAACCCGAGCACGTAAAACGCCGCCGTCACGATTCCCAGCTTGCGGCAATGAGCCAGGATGTCGCGCTGGTGGGCCTGCGGAATCGGCCTGCGGCCCGACTTCTTGAGTGTCGCCGGATCGAGCGATTCCACGCCGAAGCTCATGGCCCGGAACCCCGCGGCGTACAGCCGGTCCAGCAACTCCGCGTCGAGACGATCGAGCCGGGTTTCCGCTTCGAAGGTGAACTTCAGCCCGCGCGCCTCGATTGCGTCGCAGAGCTCGAGACACCGTGTCGCGCTGTTCACTGAAAAGGGGATCGCGGAAGATGACGTACGGACGCGGGTGCTGATCGCACAACCGTTCGATCTCGTCCACGATGTTGGCGATCGAGCGGGCGCGATAGCCGGCCAGAATCCGGTGCGGGCAGTACGTGCAGAACTCGGGGCAGCCGCGGCTGGCGAGGAGCGGGTAGCCGCCGCCCACGGGGCGCGACGACCATTGGATCCCGAGCGGCCGCTTGCGATCTTCGGTCACCAGATCCCAGCGCGGGAACGGCAGCGAATCGAGATCGTCAATCGGCTCGCTGACGGTGATGCCTTCCGGCACGATGCCCTGTGCCAGACGCATCACGCCCATCTCGGGCTCGCCGTTCAGGATGAAATCGCAGTGGTCGACGAACAACTCCGGCATCTTCGATGCGGTGATGCCGACGAACCCGACCTTGACGCCGTTCGCGCGCATGCGATCGGCCCAGGCCGTCTCGTTCTTGTGATCGACGAGGGACGACAGGACGAGGGCGACGTCGCCGTCCACCAGCGCTTCGCGCGTCCACTTCACGTCGTGGCCCGCGCGCGCCAGAATCGCTGCGATGTACGCCATGTGCACGCTGGGCACATCGTGGAACTGCTTCTTCAAATACGCCGCGAGGGTGGTCACGCGCGAAAACGGATCGAGCCGCGAGCCGTAGCCGCCGACCACCGTATCTTTGCTGACGAAGCCGCGATTCGATTTTAGATCTGCGAGAACAACTCGCATCGGGGGTTACCTCAGTGTGACAAGTCCGCGAAATAGCAGACCGTGCTCGTGCAAAGACGAGCCGGCGGCTGCCGGATCAGTTGGTCAACTCAACTGAACGCGGGCGGACCACGAGGAGACCGTCGGACAAGACCTTCGTGAGTCTTGAGCTGCGCGTGCTCGGGAATGAGCACGCCGATGGGTTCGAGCGCGGGAGACGCCTGGACGTCCGCTTCGACCGTAACGGTCGAGACATTCTGTATCGCCGCATCGTCGTTCGGCCCGTGAGGGGTGGTTCGCGCTTTGCGGATGAGCGACGTGACGTGACGGCGGACCAGCCGATCGGGCCGGCGGGTCGCAATGCGCTTGAACGCCTGCTTCGGGGAGACGATTCGGCGGCACACCGCGCAGTGTCCGCGGGGATGCGCTTTGTGGAGGGGCGCCGCGTCCGCCGGCGAGACAGCCAGTAGACCGGACGTAAGAACGCCCAGAGCCAGAATCGCCGTTCGTAATTTCGCCAGAGGCTGAACCATCGTGCGGATGCGGCTCGTAACGTGGATAGGCTAGCACTAATCGACCGTCCAGCCTAGCTCGAAACAGGGGCGATCGTCCGTAACTCCTAGTGTTTTATGGTCTTTTCATGCCTGCTTCGTCACAGCTCTGCTAACCGCCGCCCTTCGGGCCACCGAACAGGTTGGCCAGTGCAGCCTCCACCTGGTCGTAGCGAAAGACAAAATCTGTCGCTAGCGCCCTGGCAGGCACCGCGCGCTGTCCCGAGAGCAGCAGGCCCTCGGCCATCTCGCCGAGCAGCAATTTGAGCGCAAACGCAGGAGTCGGCAGCAACGAGGGACGATGCATGGCGCGCCCGAGATGCCGTGCGAACTCGGCATTTGTCACGGGATTCGGCGCAGTGATGTTGACCGGACCTGACAGCGCAGATGTGGTGATCGCCCAGCGGACGAGGTTCACCCAGTCGTCGATGTGAATCCACGGCCAGTACTGACGGCCGGACGCCAGCGGCCCGCCAACACCCAGCCAGAAAGGTGGCAGCATCCTGGGGAGTGCGCCGCCGTTTCTCGCGAGCACCAGGCCGGTGCGGAGCTCGACAACACGAACGGCCGAGCTGGCCGCGCGCGCCGCTTCGGCTTCCCACCTTACGCAGACGCCAGCCAGAAAATCAGCCCCCGCCGGAGAGTCCTCCGTCAGGACTTGATCGCTGCACGGGCCGTAGTAGCCGACCGCCGACCCGCTCAGGAACACCTTCGGTGGCGATGCCACGCCGCCGATCGCTTCCGCGAGACGCCGCGTAGCCTCCACGCGGCTGTCCGTGATCTGACGCTTGCGCGAAGCCGACCACCGGCCGGCTCCAATGGGTTCACCAGCGAGGTTGACGACGGCCAGGGCTCCGTTTAGTTCCTCGTGCCACGACTCCGTGCCGCCGTCAGGCGTCCATCGGACATGTCGTACGCCAGCGGCGGACCCCTGGACCGATCCGCGCGTCAGGACGACGACCTCGTGACCGTCGCGCATCAACGAAACGCTGAGCGCGGTTCCCAGGAGTCCGCGGCCGCCGGCAATGACGATCTTCATGATGAGTCGCGCTCTTCCTCTTGATACAACACGCCACTAGAACGTGTGCCGCGCGACCCATTCGCGCAGGAGCGAATCCACGACGATGTAGCGCGTGCCGTCCCGGGCGATGACGTCGTCCCGCACCAGCGCTGCCAGCGCGGTCTGGACGCTGGATGCGCCGCCCAGGCGGTGGCGCGTGCGGACGTCGGCCGAGAGGAGCTCGCGACCCTCGGCGAGTACCACCGCCCGAAGCGCCGCCCGCTGCGCCAGGGTCAGGCGTTGCCAGACCGCCTCGAACATGACCTCCTGCTCGGTGAGCAGGCGTCGCAGCGCCGCGTGCAGGTCCTCGAGGGACGCTCGCTTGCGGCGCTGCGCGCGCACTTCGTCCCAGGTCTCGTGGGCGAGACGCTGCACGTCGTAGGGCAGGTTGCCGGCCAGTTCGACGATGGCTGTCCCCAGTCCGTCTTCCGGCTTGACGCCGGACCGGCTGAAGCGCGAGTGAATGAACGCGGCGAATTCCTCGGCGGGAATCTTCTCGAGCCGCATCACGGGACCGGCCTTGTAAAAAGGCCGTCGCGGTCCGAGCATGCGCTCCATCAGCGAGGGCTCTGATCCCGCGAACACGTAACCGACCTCGCGCTGGTGCTGGACGGCGGCGCGCATGGCGTGCTCCACCGAACCACCGTTGAATCCGGCGATGGCCTGGAACTCGTCGAGCGCCACGACCACCTTTCGGCGGCGCGCGGCGGCGAGTTGTCCGGGCAGCGCGAACACCTCCTGCGCCAGCCGCGACACGTCGCGCTCCGATCGCACGTTGGGAAACGACACCGTGAGCGCGCCGAGCGGCGAGGCGTCCGGCGCGTACCGGACCTCCGCGCGGGCCGAATGGACGACCTCGCGCAGCCAGGTGCGCGCGCGATCCCAGCGCGTCTCTGCCGAGATGAGCGCCCGGGCGTACCCCTCGAGAAACGCCACGTACGAGCTGAAGCTGCTGACCGTGATTTCGACTGTGAGCGTGCCGCGCCGCGCGAGGGCGGCGAGCGCGTGGCGGATGAGCGAGGACTTGCCGTACCGCCGGGGCGAGATGAGGAAGACCTTCTGCCCGGCCGCCAGGTCGCCGACGAGGCGGTCGAGCTCGACCACGCGGTTCACGAACGCCGCCGCCGGCACGACTTCGCCGTAGACGAAGGGATTGTCCATTACGTCACATTACGTAGTGGATACGTTATACCACGTAATGGCGGCCGCTCGTGACGGCCGGCCCCGCCTAATAGTGCCTAAGTACCGTCGCGGCAGGTCCACGATGACGCGCCGCCGCGCCAGATCGGCAAGCTCGTCCGGCACGCGGCCTTCCGCGATGGCACGGAGCGCGCGGCGGGTGATCGCCACGTCCTCGGGCAGATACTGGCGGCACGCGCCGTATTCCTGTTCGTAGTCGTCGGACGGGAACCGCAGGCGGAACCGGACGTGTTCGTCCTCGCCGCCCTCGGATGCCCCGGGCGCGGCCTCGACGTAGAGCGGGTTGATGCGGAATTCGCCGCGCGCGCGCGCCGGCGGCGGCTCGAGAGGATGGCGCACGAAGACGCCGGGATGCCGGCTCGCGATCATCGTCAGGGACGGATCGGCTTCGAGCGTCCGCTCGTCGTCTCGCCGCGCCAGATCGAGCGGGCCGCCCCGGACGACGTCGGCGAACAGCCCGGTTTCACCGAACAGCCGCGGCTCGAGCGTCTCGAACAACTGGCGGTATCCGTCGGGCGTCAGCGGCTGGCCGTGCGACGGGCTCCACGTGCACTGGTTGTGCGTATGGCTGATGAGAGCCGCTCCCGCGCGGGTGTCGTCAGTCCCGATCCCGGCGTCGTCGATGACTCTCAGCATGTCGAGGACGAACTGGCGCTTCGTCCAGATGTACATGAACGCGTCGGAGCACATGGCGAACCGGAACGCGCCGCGCGCGAACGGCATCGGCGAATTGCCGTCGCAGCAGACCGCCTCGCATCCCGGCGCGGTGAAACGCCGCGCCAGCCAGATCTTCGCGAAATAGAGGTCGGCCAGGACGGGCGGCGGCGACGACAGGTCCATGAGAGCCCGCGTCAGGTGACCCGAACCGCCGCAGATATCGAGGGCGCGACCGCCGCTTCCGAGGACCGTGCCCGCCACTGCACGGACGACGGCGTGGCCGACGATATACGTCGGGTCTGCGAACCGGTACAGGAAATATCCGCCCTCGAGATGTTCGCCAAGCGCCTCGACGAAGCTCCGATACGTGGCGGCGTCGGAGTCTGCCAGCGTTTCGAACTGTCGAGCCTCGCCTTCATCTTCGAGGCCGAACATCGCGCGCCTGGCCCGGTCGGGCTGCCCCTTCTCGATCCACTCGCGCGCCGCAACGGCCGCCGGCTGAAGATGCATCACCGGAATGCCGTCCACCACGGGGAAGACGCAGCACTGGCAGCCCAGGATGCCGTGGTGCACGTCGTCACCGTTCGTCTGGTGATAAGACGAGGTGACGAGGTCGAGCCGCCAGCCGCAGTACGGGCAGCGGAGGATGTCGAATGTGCCCCTGTTCATGCGCGTGGTACCGGCTGGCCCATCTGCTCGATGATCGATTCCCAGCGGCTTTCCGTCGGCGCGCGCCGGAAATGTTCGAGCCCCAGCAGCTGTCGAGCCTGGTCGTCGTCGATGCGCGCAAAGGGATGGCTGGGCCCCATCTGCGTTCTATGGCAGCTCAGAGCGGCCAGTTTGCGCGAGACCCATGCGCGGACGTCGATCACGAAGGTCGGCGGTTTCGCCGCATCGCCAAACGCGTCGGCCTCGATGCCCCAGAACTTCGTGTCCTTCAACGCGGAGCCGCCGGCGGCTTCGACGACCTCGCGCATCAGGCCTTTCGGGATCGTCACGTAGTACAGCGGCGGCGCATCGGCCCCGAAGGATCGCACCGCCGTGTAGGTGCGCTCGTGCACGCCGATGTGATCGAGATGCCAGTACAGGCCGTCTTCCGCGAACGTGATCACCCCGTCCGGTTGATAGCGCACGATGGCCGCGACGATCTCGTCGTGAAGCTCCGGGACATGGGCCCAGCGCAAGTCGCCGTCGGGGTGATCGCAAATCAGCACGTCCGCGATGCCGAGCGTGCGGGCAGCCTCGCGCAGCTCGTCCGACCGGACCCGCGCGAGATCGCCCTTGGCCAGCAGGGACTTGTCGCTCACCGATCCGCTTTCACCGCGCGATGCGCACAGCAGCACGACGCGTGCGCCGGCGTCGGCGAGCCTGGCGAGGGTGCCGCCGCACGCGAGCGATTCATCGTCCGGGTGGGCGAACACGGCGAGGATGGTGCGGCCGGCAAACGCGGATTCAGGATGCGCTGCGTCCACGATGCGCCTCCACGATGCGCCGGTACACGTCCACGTATTCGCCAACCATGCGGCCCGCGCCAAAGCGCTCGACGGCGCGATCGCGCACGCGCCGGCGATCGAGCGCGTAAACGCGCGGGAGCCCGGCGGCAGCCTCTTCGAGCGTCTTGAACACCATACCCGTCACTCCGTCGTCTACCATTTCACGCACCGCACCGCGGTCGAGCGCCGCCACGGGCGTTCCGCACGCCATGGCCTCTGCGAGCACAAGCCCGAAGGGTTCGCGTTTCTGAATGGGGTAGAGCAGCGCGCGCGCCCCGCCGTACAGCTTGACCTTCGCCGCGAAGTCGGCTTCGCCGTAGTAGATCACCTGTGACCCGTCGACGTGCGGCTTGATTTTTTTTCGATAATAGTCATTTTCAGCCGCCGCGAGCACCAGGCGCGTGCCCGCCCGCCTGGCCACCTCAATGGCCTGGAGCACGCCCTTGCCGGCTGTAAAACGTCCCAGGAACAGCAGGTAGTCGTCGGGCGTTTCGCGAAACGTGAAATTGAGCGTGTCGATGCCGTGCAAGACCGTGGCAACGACGTTCGCGCCGGACAGCAGTTTGGCCTGCTCGTTCGAGATGGCCACGAACGGAGCTTCCGGATACCGGGACCACAGCGCAACTTCGGCCTCGCTGGGCGAATGGTGAAGCGTCTGCACGATCGGCGTCGGAGACAGGCGTGTGAACGCGAGCGACATCGGGTAGTACGCCGCTTCGTAATGGATGATGTCGAACTCGCGGGCGCGTTCGACCGCCGCGGCGAGGTTCAGCATCTCGTACAGCTCCCACGGCCACATGTTGGGGTCGTGCCAGTAGCCGTGCTGGTAGATGGACACCAGCCGTGCCGATGTCTTCGAATCGCCGGTCGCGAACAGCGTCACCTGGTGTCCCAGGGCCACGAGGCCTTCCGTGAGGAGCGACGTCATCGACTCGACGGAGCCAGACTTGGGTGGCGGGATCGACGTGGCCACGGGCGCGACGTGCGCGATGCGGAGCGAAGCGCTCATCGTGTCGCCTCGTCCAGCAGTTTCGGCAGAACCCGGCGCGCGTCGAAGTGTTCGCGCGCGATGTCGACCGCCCGGCGGGCGTGCCGTTCGTAGTCGCTGTTGATCCGATCGATCCCTGCCAGCGCCTCGTCCGGACTCGAGAAGGCCAGCAGGCCCTCGCCGTGCGGCAGGTGCGCCGTCCATCCCGTGTCCTGCACGAGCGCTGGCCGCCCGGAGGCCAGATAGCATTCGGTGCGGTCGCTGAACCAGCCCGATCGCGTCGCAACGTAGGTGTGTTTCGCCACGCCGAACTCCGCCTTCGACGCCTGGATGAACGCCCGGTAGTCCCACAGCGAGCGGGAGACGCCCATCGCGTCTACCGTCTGCCACCCGTGTTCGCGCAGGAGACGCTGCGGTCCGTTGATGGCCAGCTCGAAGGGCTGCGCGGTGCGCGAGGGCAGGTCCATGAACCTGAGAAACTCCTGATCCTTGTTGCCGCCGACGTCGGTGAAGCTCTCGATCTGCCACGTCATGACCGAGGTGAAGCGATTCCCGGGCGCGTTTGCTGTGGCCCAGTCGTCCAGCGTGATGGGCTGCCAGGTCTTGTGCCATGCGAACGAACCAGTCGGGATCGGCGAGGACGGCGTTCCGATGTTGGCGCCGAAGGTAAACAGGCGATCGAAGCCCTGAAAGAACTGCACGTACCAGGGCTCGGCTTTGGCGATCGCGAGCTGGGTGAACGCCGGGTCGGAATCAATGAACGCCTTACGGGGAATGCGGACGTACTCGTCGCGCCAGAACCACGATCCACCGGAGAGGTTCAGGAACAGGTCCGCATCGGCGCAGTACGCCCGCACCGCGTCGGCGCCACGACCGTGGTAGGTGCCGTCGTAGTTGACGAACGCCCAGCGATCGCCCAATCCGTAAGGCTCCAGCGCCGCGTGAATATAGGAAGTGCCGTAAGCCGGATCGGTCGACCGCGTGTTGAGGACGGGGTCGTACACGCATTCGCCGGTATCCTCGATGTAGAACACTTCGTGGCCGAGGGCGCGCAGCCCCAGCAAGTACATCAGCGAACACCACGTGACGCCGCCGAATGGGTACCGCGCGATGATGCCCGCGAACAGGATCTTCATTGAGCGGGCAGGTCGGGCCGGACGGTCAGGGTGGTCACGGCGGGATTAGCTGCGGGCCGCCTGGATCAGTTCATCCACGCTTTCGGGATCATCGAGCGACTTGCCCACCGAAAGCCGCGCGCACATTCTCCGGTAGAGCTGGCTGCTTTCGAGCAAGTCGGCATGGCGGCCCTTGGCCGCGATCTGTCCGCCGTCGAGCACGAGGATGCAGTCGGCGTCGCGGACCGTGGACAGGCGATGCGCGATCACGATCGTGGTGCGCCCGGCCCTCAGGCGCCGGAGCGCCGCGAACACGATCTCTTCGGAAATCGCGTCGAGCGAGGAGGTCGGCTCGTCGAGGATCAAGATTGGAGCGTTCTTGATGATGGCCCGGGCGACGCTCAGGCGCTGGCGCTCGCCGCCCGACAGGCTGCCGCCGGCTTCGGCGATGTCCGTCTCGTAGCCTTTCGCGAGGTGCGAGATGAAATCGTGCGCGTGCGCGGCGCGGGCCGCCGCCTCGATCTCCTCAGGCGTGGCGTCGAGACGGCCATACCGCAGGTTCTCGGAAATCGTTCCGGCAAACAGCACCGGGTCCTGCAGCACGATGGCGATGCGCTCGCGCAGCGATCGCACGCGGTAGCGGCGCGCGTCGACCCCATCGACGAGCACGCGGCCCGAGGTCGGATCGTAGAACCGCGGGATCAGGCTGACGAGCGTGGTCTTGCCGGCGCCCGTGAGGCCCACGAGGGCGACCATTTCGCCGGGCTTTGCGGTAAAGGTGATGTTGTGCAGCACCGGCGTGCCGTCGGGGTACTTGAAACCCACCTCCTCGAAACGGATGTCACCGTGAATGTTCGAGGCCTCGATGGCGTCCGGCGGCTCGACCGTTTCGGGCTCGAGCGCGAACATGGCCCGCACGCGCCTCGCGCCCGCGATAGCGCCCTGCAGCTGCCCGGTCGTGTGAGCGATGGACGACAGCGGTCCGTAGACGGCGCCCAGGTAGCTGATGACGACGGTGAGCGCGCCAACCGTCAGCTGGCCGTTCATGACATGCATGCCGCCGACCACCACCACGAGTCCGGTGCCGAGAATCGTGATGGTGCTCACCATCATGGAAAACAGGGACTGCTGCCACGTGATCGCGATGCGCGCGTCCATGGTCCGCTCGCCCGCGCGCGCGTAGCGATCGAGTTCGTAGGGCTCGCGCGCAAAGCTCTTCACGAGCCGCATGGCCGAGAACGTCTCGTACAGCCGTTCGAGAAGCTTCGATTCCAGCTCCTTGACGCGTTCCTCCTTGTTGACCAGCGTCTTCGTGTAGTACCGCAGGCACAGGTACAGGAACGGCACCACCGCGAGCGACAGCCACGCGATCGTCGCGTCCTTGTACGCGAGAACCGAGAACATCACGATCAGCGTCAGGACGGACGTTGCAAGCGGGAAGACGCCGCTCATCACCAGGTTTTCGATCGAGTAGGCGTCGATGTCCACGCGGTACACCGCGTCGCTCGTGCTCGTCGTGATGTGGTGATGCAGCCCAAGGGCCTGCAGGTGGTTGAACAGCCGGTACCTGAGCTCGTAGACCATCCGCTGGCCGGTGTCTATCTGGACCTGGGTGCCGTACGCGGATACGAACTGGTTCACGAGCTGCAGCACGATGCCGGCAATGACCACGACGACGAGAAACACGAGGCGATTCCCGTGCGTCAAGGCGTCGATGGCCGACTGAACGGACGCCGGAAAGACGGCCGTCCCCAGCACGTGGTCGATGGCGATCGCGATCGGCCAGGGCTGCAGCGCGCCTAAACCGATCTCGAGCAGGAGCAGCACGGCCAGCAGGGCCACGCGTCCGCGGTGCGGCGCCAGGAACGACAGCACCCACGGCAGGAACGGCTTCTGGACGTTGTCCGCAGCCACGTCAGCTGGCCCTTCGGTTGAGGGACCGCGGCCCGCCCGGGGGCGCTCCGCCTCCGCGCGGCCCAAGCCCGCGGCCTCGGGCCAATACCGCGACGGGAATGTTCAGCGCGACCACCTGGTTGTTGCTCGCGTCGGCCACGTACAGCCATCCCGTGCCCGGCGCAAACGCGACTCTGGACGGCGCGCCAAACTTGACGCGTCCTTCGCCGCTGACGTTGCGCATGACGCCGTTGATATCGACGGCCCGAATCGTCCCGTTGTAGTAATCCGCGATGAAGACCGTCAGGCGGCCCAGCGCGTCCTCGACGAGCGCGATGCCGGCCGGACCCGCGAGGCTCGCCTTCGTGGCCGGTCCGTTGTCCCCGCCCGAGCCGAAGGTTCCGTCGCCGGCGATCGTCGTAATGATGTGCGTGGCCGCATCGACCCTCCTCACGCGGTTGTGGTGCATGTCGGCAATGTAGATGTCGCCGTTGCCCGCAATCTGGACGTCGCTCGGCATGAAGAGGTGGGCGCTCGTGGCCAAACCGCCGTCGCCGATGGGTCCGTCGCCCCCGGCTTCGCCGTCGCCCGCCACCGTGTGGATGAACCCGGTCGCGTGGTCGATCATCCGGACCCGGTTGTTCAGCGTGTCGGCGAGATAAATGTCCCCGTTCGGCGCCGTCGTGACGGCGCTGGGCGTGTTGAGGGCGGCCTCGATCGCGGGTTTCTCGTCACCGTCGTAGCCGTTGGTCCCCGATCCGGCGATCGTCGTGATGACGCGGGTAGGCTCATCCACACGCCGGATGCGATCGTTGTGGGAGTCGGCGACGATGAGGTCGCCGTCGGGCGCGATCGCGACGCCGTCAGGCGAATCGAGCTGGGCCCGCGTGGCCGGACCGTTGTCACCCGAGAAGCCGTTGGTCCGGTTGCCGACAAACGTCGTCACACCGAGCCGGTGATCGACACGATCGATGACGTCGTTGTTCGAGTCGGCGAAGTAGATGTCGCCGTTGGAACTGATCGCGATACCGCCAGGTGTGTTGAGCCAGGCAGAGACCACGGGTCCGCCAGGCGTGTTGCCCGCGTGTCCGCCGATTACCAGCCGCACGGCGGTCGCGGCTTCCTGCAGCATGAAGGTGCCCGCGCCGACACCGACGATCATGAGGACGAAAATCAGCGCGCTGCGCAGGCCGTAGGTGCGCAGCCGTGACGTCGAGAGAATGGAGGCATGCGACGGCCCGGGGCGTATCCGGACCATCTGCTGTGCCAGGGTCACCCGGTTCACGGCCCGGCGGACGATCGCGGTGGCCTGCGCGGTCCGCCACGCCGTCATCGCGATGATCAGCAGCGTCATGGCTGCTGTCGCCGCGCCGGCAAACGGCCATCGCAGGGACAGCCCCGCGCCGGCGGCGATCAGCAGGGCGGCTCCCAGGCCGACCGCCGTGACGACTCCGAAGCTGGTCGGGCGCAGGTGTGTACTCACCCGGATCAACGTGCGGCCCGAACCGTGGTCTTCGGCGAGGGCCCTGATGTCGAGCCACGCCCAGCGCCCGACGAACACGCTCACATCGCGATCGTCGGACCATCCATCGTCGATCTCGATGGAATGGACGGCGCGCGATCGCCGGAGCCAGTCGGTCAGTTGTGTCAGCTGGAGATCCGCGGACGTCCAGGCTTCACTCCAGAACAAATCTTCCGTCACGGCGCCGGACAAGAGCAGGAGCGCGTCGATGGCCTCGCGGAACGAGGGCTTCGGTCCGCGGCTCGTCTGCGGCTCGGCACGCGGCAGTGCCACGGCCGGAGGTGACAGGATGCCGCGAATCCGCCCGCGCATGCGCGCCAGCGGCTGGATGAAGTGCAGGTACGCGACCATCGCGCGATACCAGACCTTGCTGCCCGCCAGCGTCGCGACATCGGACCTGAATGCGTACGCCAGGTTCTTCTCGACCGTGACGGCGAGGCCGACGATACCGCTGCCGAGGAGCAATCCGGCCGCCCACTGATGGGAACGGGTGGCCGCGACGCCGAGACCCGAAAGGGTGAGCACGAACGACACGATCTGCCACCAGATCGAATGGGGCATGAACGCGAAGGGATGGACGTCCGCGCGGTACACCGACGGAAACGCCGCGGTGCCCCAGACGCCCGCGTTGACCTTGACGCCCCACAGCGACCGCACAAACGGCAGAGGGCTGTAAATGCGCCCGCGCCACAGCATGTGCCCGTCGAGAAATTTCTCCGGGTGGTGCGCCATGAGCCAGGTTTCGCCTTCGCCGTAGCCGACCTGCTGGCGCCAGTACGCGTTGACTGATGTCCGGTGGTGATGCCACACGAGCGCCGCCGCCGAAAATCCGATCCGCCATCCACGCGCCTGCAGCCGCCAGCACACATCGACGTCGTCGCCGGCCCTGAGGTAGATGGGGTTGAAGCCGCCGATCGCCAGCAGCGCGTCGCGCCGGAACGCCATGTTGCAGCCGGGAACGTGTTCGGCGATGCGATCGTCCAGGAGCACATGTGTCGGGCCGCCAGGCGCGCGCGCCACGCACTGCGCGACAGGCGAGTCGTCAGCGGGCACCACGTTCGGGCCGCCCGGACCCGGCGACATCCGATCTCAGGAACGGCTGGATGAGAAACGTGAGCCAATCGGGATCGACGCGGGTGTCTGCATCGGTGTAGGCGATGATCTCGCCCGTCGCTTCGGCCAATCCGACGTTGCGCGCGGCGCTCAACCCGGCATTGGGCACGTCCACGACGCTCACCCGCGCGTGCCTGCGGCCGATTTCAGGGGTGGCGTCACGGGAGCCATCGTTGACGAGAATGACCTCGTAGTCGGGATAGGTGAGCTGATCGAGCGAGGTCAGACAGTCGTCGAGCGTGTCGGCCGCGTTGTAGGCGCAGACGACAACGGAGACGCGCGGCCACGATGCCTTGGCCGCCTCCGCGAACGGCGCATCACTGAAGGCCTGCGCGACGGCGACGGCCGCGGGCTTGAGATGACGCTCCCGATCGACAAGGCCGAACGCCCAGTCGTCCACAGAGTGACCGCCCCGCCACCATTCGTCCGTCCACGCGTAAGCGATCGCGCCGCACGCGCCTTCTTCAAAGGCGGTCCGCAGGTGCATCGAGGTGATCGCCGCTTGTCCGTCTTCCCCTTCGCGAATCGAATCGGCTCCCGCCTCGGCAAGCAGCAGCGGCTTGTAGCCCGCGATGTGCTGGAGACGCGTCAAGTAGGCGCGCAGCTCGTTCTCGTGGTGCAGATACACGTTGAACGCGCACACGTCGAAGAACGAAAGGTCGAGGAATTCGGTCGGGGGAAAGTTCACGTACGTGAAGAGCGATGCCGGAGCGACGCTCTTGGCGTCCTGATACATTGCTCGCAGGAACCGCTCGACCCGGAGGCTGCCGTGCCAGCGGACGACGCCCGGCGGAATCTCGTTTCCGAGCGCGAACATCAGTATGGCGGGATGGCCCGCGAGCTCGCGAACCTTGTCGCTGATTTCGCGGCGAATCGTGCGCGTGAGCCGGCGATCATCGAGGAAAGCGATGTGCTGGGACCACGGCAGGCCGACGATGACGCGAAGACCGTGACGTGCCGCCTCGTCCAGCAGCGCGATCGACGGCGGCGTGTAGACGCGAACGGTATTGATGCCGAGTCCCGACATCAGGCGGAAGTCTTCGGCGACGCGTTCGGGCGCGGGGAACTGGTAACCGCCTGCGTCCGGGGCAAAAGTTCCGTACGTCACGCCCTTGACGAGGAACCGCGCACCGCCGGCCTGCAGGAATTTGCCGTCCGCCGTAGCACGGGCGTCGTCCGGCAGGGGCTGTGGCCGGATCAGATCCGAGAGGGTCTGGGTCGCCGTGCTCACGGAAAGCCAGGATGCATAAAGAGCGACAACCTCCTATTGTATCAAGGATTTGGATGACCGCAGCCCGACGGAATCTCTCCCGTTTCAGGCAGGAAGGTTCAGTTTGCCGGTGTAGATGGCCATCCCCACGACCGAATCGACGCCCTGCCTGTCGAGGTCGTCAATCTCATCCTGGGTCGTGATGCCGCCGGCGGCCGTGACCCGGCGGGTGGTCGCGTCACGAACGGCGAGGATGGCCGAACGGTTCGTGCCGCCCATGAGCCCCTCGGTATCGACGTGCGTATAGAGGAACTCTTCACAGAACGGTTCGAGCGCCCGGACGGCGTCTGCCGCTGTGATTGGGAGGGGAGTCTTCCATCCGTGGATCACGACCTGGCCGCCTTTGCTGTCCACGGCGGCAATCACCTGGGCCGGTCCCACGGCCTCGGCCAGCTGCCTGGCAAAGTCCAGATCGGGCTGGCCGTTCCTGAACAATGACGAGCCCACGATGATTTGCCGTGCCCCCGCCGCCAGGACTTCACGCGCGCGATCGACGGTGCGGATGCCGCCGCCGACACGGCAGGCGAGGGCCGGCGCAATCTGGCGGACGATGGCCAGGTTGTCGCCGTCGCCCTTGGCGGCATCGAGGTCGATCACCTGCACCTTGGGAAAGCGCTCGAAGCGGCGCACCCACCGGAAGACGTCTTCGTCCTTGATGGCAAGGCGCTCGCCCTGGACCAGCTGGACAACCGCACCGCCCTGAAGATCGATCGAAGGTATCAGCATCAGAGGCGTACCGGTATGCCGTGCTGCCGCAGGTGTTGTTTGAGCGCGTGGACGCTGGTTTCCGCGTAGTGAAAGATCGATGCCGCGAGCGCGGCATCGGCGCGGCCGCTGGTGAAGACCTCGGTGAAATGATCGAGAGTGCCTGCGCCGCCGGAGGCGATGACGGGAATCGACACGGCGCTCGAGACGGCCGCGGTCAGCCGGCAGTCGAAACCAACTTTAGTACCGTCGCGGTCTATCGAGGTCAGCAGGATCTCACCGGCGCCGCGGTCCTCGGCTTCCTTCGCCCAGCTCACGGCGTCGCGATCGCCTGGTGTCCTGCCGCTGCGCACGTAGACCGCCGCGCGATCGCCTTCCCATTTGGAGTCGATAGCCACGAGCACCGCCTGGCTGCCGTACCGTTCGGCAAGGGTGGTGATGAGCGCGGGGTTCGACAGCGCCGCGGTATTCAAGCTGACCTTGTCCGCACCGGCTTCGACCGCCGCGGCCGCGTCCTCTTCGGTGCGGATACCGCCGCCCACGGCGAGCGGGATGAACAGCTCGCTCGCGACAGCGCGAATGGTGTCCGCCAGCGCCCGGCGGCGCTCCAGCGTCGCGGTGATGTCGAGAATGACCAGCTCGTCGACGCCTTCCGCGTTGTAGCGTCGCGCCAGCTCGGCCGGCTCGCCGGCTGTGCGCAGCCCTTCGAAGTTGATTCCCTTGACGACCTGGCCGTCGCGCACGTCGAGGCAGGCAATGATGCGTTTGGACAGCACGAATCGTTCACCCAACCAGGGTCAGAAAGTTTCGAAGGATCCGCAGCCCCACATCCCCCGATTTCTCGGGGTGAAACTGCACGCCGGCGACGTGTCCCCGCTGCACGATGGCGGCGAACGGCTCGCCGTGCTCCGTGACGGCCACGGTGTCGCCGGTCACGGGCGCGACGAAGCTATGCGTGAAGTAGACCTGCGAACCGTTGTCGACGGCGTCGACGATGGACGCATCGCTCTTCACGTCGAGTGCGTTCCATCCAACGTGTGGGATCTTGATGTCTTTCGAGCGCAGGCGATAGCATTGGCCGGCAAGGAGTCCCAGCCCGGGAAGCTCTGGCGCTTCTTCGCTGCCCTCGAACAACCACTGCATCCCGAGGCAGATGCCGAGCAGCGGACGGCCCTCGCCGACGCGCGCGACGATCGCTTCCATCCACTCGGGCCCAAGAGCGCGGGTCGCGCCGAAATGTCCGACGCCGGGTACGACGATCGCCGACGCCTCGGCCAGGTCGGCGGGGCTCTGCGGGCGTGAAGAGCTCGGCGCCCAGTGCGCCAAAGGCCTTGCGGACCGAGGTCAGGTTGCCCGCGTGGTAGTCGACGAGGGCAATCACAACAAACCTTTCGTGCTCGGCAGCACTCGCGCCAGCCGCTTGTCCTTCGAGCAGGCGACGCGCAGAGCTCTGGCGAACGCCTTGAAAACAGCCTCGATGTGATGATGGCTTGAACGCCCGTAAAGAACCTTGACGTGCACGTTGGCGCGCGCGCCGATCGCAAAGCCTTCGAAGAAGTCGTGCACGAGCTCGGTCTGGAGGTCTCCTACGCGCACGACCTTCACCTTCAGGTCGACCACGGCGTGTGGCCGCCCGCTCAGATCGATGGCCGCGACGGCCAGCGTTTCGTCCATCGGCATCACGAAATAGCCGGCGCGGTTGATGCCTCGGCGCGCGCCAAGGGCGGAAGAGACCGCCTCGCCAAGCGCGATGCCGAGATCCTCGACCGTGTGGTGCTGGTCGACGTCGAGGTCGCCTTTCGCGTCGACCGTCAGGTCGAAGGCGCCGTGACGGGCGAACAGTTCCAGCATGTGATCGAGGAAGCGGATACCGGTGCGCACGTGGTACGAGCCCTTGCCGTCGAGCTCAATCTTCAACGCGATCGCCGTCTCCGTCGTCCGGCGATCGATCACCGCGCGCCGCACAGGACCTCCTCGATGACCTCTAGTCCACGCCGGGTGTGATCGACGTAGCCGGCGCCGATCCTCAAGCAGCCCTCGCAGCCAGGTTCGGACGATCGATTGCGAAGGTAGACGCCGCGGGCGCGCGCGCCGTCAATCACCTCGCCGACCCGGTCCCCGATTCGCACGAGGACGAAGTTGGCGTCGCTCGGCCAGTACTTCAGGCCCAGCCGATCGCACGCCGCGTAGAGCAGCGCCTTCGATTCCTTCACCTGCCGCAGATACTCCTGCACGTACCCGGTATCGTCGAGCGCCGCCTGAACTGCCACCACCGCGGCGATATTCAGGCTGTAGACGGGAATCGCATACCGGGCCGGGTCGAGGGTGTCGCTGGCTCCAACCAACGCGCCGGCCCTGAGACCGGCGAGGCCGAACGCCTTGGAAAACGTGCGGCCGACGATGACGTTGGGAAACTCCGGCAGTTCCGGGATGAAAGAGCGACCGGCAAACTCGGCGTACGCCTCGTCCACGAACACGATCGCTTCCCTGGGCACCCGCCGCGCGATATTGCGGATCGCCTCGACTGGCACCGGCACGCCGGTGGGATTGTTCGGGTTCGTCAGGAACACCACGCGCGTCCGCGCCGTGATGGCCGAGAGCACCGCTTCCTCGGCGAAGCTGAAGTCCGGGTTCGGCATGACCGGCACGACCCGCCCGCCGGCGACCGCCGTGTCGAATCGAAAGATTTCGAAGGCGGGTTCCGGCACGATCGCTTCGGGAACCAGGTCGCTGCCAGCGGCCGGCCGCAGATAGGCGACGGCGATGGCCATGATGCCTTCGTCGAGGCCGTTTACGAGCGTCAGGTGGTCGCTGGTCACACCGAAGTAGCGTGCGCAGGCCTCCGTGACGGCGGCATACGGCGGATAGAACCCGATCTGTTCCGGCTTCAGACGGGCGAGCGCCTCGATGACACGCGGCGAACAGCCCCGCGTGTTCTCGTTCTGGTGCAGCCGCAGTCCGTCATAGAGCTCGGGCGGTTTCTCGTACTGCGATTTCACGGACGGTTCAGAGGTCGGGGCCGGGGGGTTGTTCTTCATAGACGAACCTCGATCGATTCAGCATGCGCGGTGAGACCTTCTGCGCGCGCGAGCGGCAGAATCGTGGGCGCCAGTTTCGCGAGACCGGCGCGCGTCACGCGCTGCACGTTCATGACGCGCACGAAATCCGCCGCGCTCAGGCCGCCGCGAAATCGAGCCGCGCCGGCTGTCGGCAGCACGTGGTTCGACCCCGTCGCGTAGTCGCCCGCCGCCTGCGCCGTGTAGGGGCCAACGAACACGGCGCCCGCGGTCAACGAACGTCGCGTCAGCGACTCGCGGTCCACGACCAGATGCTCAGGCGCGAGACGATTGGCTATCGCGATGGCCTCGTCCGGCGAACGCGTGATCACGATGGCGCCGTGCGCGTCGAGCGACCGCGTCGCGATCTCGCGTCCCTCGGCGGCCATGGCGACGGCCCGCGACACCTGCGCCGCCAGGGCGCGGCTCCAGGTGATCAGAATGGATCGGGCGTCGGGGTCGTGTTCCGCCTGCGCGATCAGATCCGCGGCGATCCAGCCGGGCCGGCCCGCCCCTGCCACGATGACGATTTCCGTCGGGCCCGCGTAGAAGTCAATCGCGCACGTACCGGCGACGTACGCCTTGGCGGCCGCCACGTACCGGTTGCCCGGACCGACGATCTTGTCCACGCGCGGGACGGTCTCGGTGCCGAATGCCAGCGCCGCGACGCCGTGCGCGCCGCCAATCCGAAACAGGCGGGTGATTCCGGCTTCGAGCGCCGCGGCCATCACAGCGGGTTCGGGCTTCGGGCAGACCGCGATCACCTCGCGGACGCCCGCGACACGCGCGGGCACGGCGGTCATCAGCAGCGACGAGGGGAGCGGGAAACGTCCGCCGGGCACGTAGCACCCGACGCGGTCGATGGGCTCGACTCGCTGCTCGATCGATACGCCTGGCGCCACGGCCAGATCCCAGTGCTTGGGAATCTGCCGGAACGCCACGCGCGCGATCTGACGAGCGGACTGACGGATGGCCCGCCGCACGTCGGGCGCCACGGTAGCGGCTCCGGCGCGGATTTCCTCGGGCGTGACTTCGAGCCGTCCGCGCATGCCGTCGAACCGGCGCGCGAATCCCGACAATGCGTGGTCGCCGCCTTTGCGTACGCGATCCACGATGCCGTGGACGCGGCGTTCGAAAGCCGGATCCGATCGCGCGTCGCGCCGGAACAATCCCGCCAGCTGCCGTTCATTCCGCGCGTCGATAATCCTCACACACCCGCCTTCCTGCCTGACCCGTCAGAGAACAATCTTGTTCAGCGGGTATTCAACAATGCCCTGCGCGCCGGCAGCCTTCAGCTTCGGAATCAAATCCCGGACGGTCCGTTCTTCGATGATGGTGTTGACCGCAACCCACTCGGCGTCGCTCAACGCGGAAATCGTCGGACGCTGCAGCGCGGGGAGCAACGCCAGCACGGCGGACTGGTCATGCTTGCGAACGTTGAGCATGAGGCCTACCCGGCCCTGTGCTTCGATCGCCGCTTTGAGCAGCAGCGCGATGTTCTCGAGCTTTGTCTTCTTCCAGGGATCGCCGAGCGCGGTCTTGTTGGCGATGAGCTGCGTGTTCGATTCCATGATCGTGTCGACGATGCGGAGGCGGTTCGCCCGAAGCGTCGATCCCGTTTCGGTCGCCTCGACGATGGCGTCGGCGAGGACCGGGGGCTTCACCTCGGTGGCGCCCCACGAGAACTCGACGTTGACCGCGACGTTTTGTTTCTTGAAGTACTGGCTCGTCACGCGCACGAGCTCGGTGGCAATTGTCTTTCCCTCGAGATCCTTTGCCGATTGCACACCGGAATCTTCGGGTGCGGCGAGAACCCAGCGGACCTTTCCAAAACTCTGCTTCGCGTAGATGAGGTCGGCGACGCTGGTGAGCACGCCCGTCTTCCCGTCGCCGAGCTCGTGTTCGGCGATCCAGTCCTGGCCGGTCAACCCGGCATCCAGGACGCCGTCCGACACGTAGCGCGCCATTTCCTGCGCGCGTATCAGCATGCAGTCGATCTCGGGATCATCGATCGATGGAAAATACGACCGCGAGCTGACGTAGATGTTGAAGCCGGCCCGCGCGAAGAGCTGCACGGTGGCGTCCTGGAGGGAGCCCTTCGGAATACCGAGCTTGAGTTTCATTGTGCATCCAGCTTCCGGTAGAAACACGTGCGTTCGCCGGTGTGACAGACGTTGCCGTCGCCCAGCCTCTTGACCTTCACCAGCACCGTGTCGTCGTCGCAGTCGACGAGAAGATCGGTGACCTGAAGACGGTTGCCCGAGGTCTCGCCCTTCATCCACAAGGTGTTGCGTGTGCGGCTGAAGAACGTCGCGAATCCTGTGGCGCGGGTGCGCGCCAGCGCCTCGTCGTTCATGAAGCCGACCATCAGGACCTCGGAGCTGTCCGCATCCTGGATGACCGCCGGGATCAAGCCGTTCAATTTTGAGTAGTCCATAAATAAAAAACCCCGCCGGTCGGGCGGGGCTGCTGTGTGCTGGTTTCGAGGGGTATCGACCCTAAATCACGCGCAACTCCGCCGGCGTCTGCCACCGTGGCGATGGGGATGCACGTGATGGTGAAGGGCGAACATCGGAAGAAAAGCCTACCTGACACGAATCGCGCTGTCAAATCCCTGCGATTCGCGCGACGATCGAGGCGGCTCCCGTGCGCATCCTCTTTGCTCCCCACGGAACGCGCGGTGACATCCAGCCCCTCATCGCGCTGGCGCAGGCGCTGGAGACACGCGGTCATCGCATCACATTCGTGGCCCCGCAGAACGCGGTGGACTGGATCCAGGCCCGCGGGTTCGCCTGCGAGTCCAACGGCGTCGACGTCGAGGCGCAGGTCCGCTCGATCGCGAGCAGCATGTCGCGCATGCGCAGGCACCTGCGGCGGATGGGCGACGAGATCATTCCGCCCTTGTTCGAGTCGGTCGCGCGCGCCGCCGTGGACGCCGATCTCCTGGTAAGCAGCGGCATTCCGCTGTCCGCCGCGTCGGTTGCAGAGGCTCGAGGTATTCCACACGTCTATGCGCTTTTTTGTCCGGGGGCGTTGCCAAACACCGCAGGACCACCGCCCGTCGTCAAGCGGCAGACGCTGCCGGGCTGGATGAACGCGCTCCTGTGGCGCGTGCTGCCGCTCGTTGGCGACATCGCGCTGCGACCCGCACTGAACAGGGGGCGTGCGAGCCTCGGCCTGGCGCCCACGGGCGCGCCCCTGAAGAACCTCAGGAGCTCGCGGATACTCGTCGCCGCGGATCCCGAACTGGCGCCGATCGTCGGCGGTTTGCCCGCTCGCGGACTCGGAACGGATCCGTGGATCTTCCGCGACACGAGCGTGCTTGACGCCCGCGTCGAGTCGTTCGTCCGCGCGGGTGCCCCACCGATTTACGTCGGGTTTGGCAGCATGGTGGCGAAGCCGTCGCTCGATCTCGGTCAGTGCGTGGTTCGTGCGGCGCGGCTGGTTGGCCGCCGCGTGATCGTGGCCGGGGGATGGGCCTCGATCGACAAAGGGCTGCAGGAGTCAGACGACGTGCTGGCCATCGCCGAGGCTCCGCACGACCAGTTGCTGCCGCTCGTTGCTGCGGCCGTCCACCACGGCGGCGCCGGGACGACCACCGCCGCGTTTCGCGCGGGCATCCCGCAGGTGATCGTTCCCCACGTCCTCGACCAGTTCTATTGGGGCCGCCGTGTGGAGTTGCTCGGTATCGGACCGAGAGCGCTGCCGGTCGAGGCGCTGTCGGATGAAGCGCTTGCGAGCCGCATCGCTGCCACCCTCGACGAGCCAGCATTTTCCGATCGGGCGAAGTCTCTGGGCCTGCGGGCCATTGGACGTGACGGCGTAGCCGCCGCGGTGGAGTATCTCGAGCATTGCGATGCTGGCCGTTGACTTGTACTAATGAGCTTGGCCCCGCTGCGCTTCGACGCGACAGGCTGGTGGCTGGACTCCCGTGAAGTAGGAGGCGTCGGGACATGTCGGTGATACGAAAAACGCTGACTCTTGCACTGTTCCTGGTGACGGCCTGGGCCCGGCCGGCCGCCGCCCAACGTTATTCAGCGGGCCGCTCCGGCGACATCATCCGGCTGGAGGATGCGGCCTCCCGGACGGTTGTGTCCGTGATTCCGGGCGTTGGCAACATGGCCTTCGAGATGAAGGTCAATGGCACGAACGTCCTCTGGTGGCCGTTTTCGACGGTGGAGGAGTTCAAGGGCCGGCCGGCGATGAGCGGGATTCCCTTTCTGGGCCCATGGGCCAATCGCCTCGACGAACAGGCGTTCTATGCCAACGGCGTGCGATACCCGTTCGATATGGCGCTTGGGAACGTCCGCGGCGCAATTCCCATCCACGGATTCCTCACGACCAATCCCAACTGGCAGGTCGTCGAGGTCAAGGCGGACGCGGAGTCGGCCTGGATCACGAGCCGCCTCGAATTTTTCAAACAGCCGTCGTGGATGAAGCAGTTTCCGTTCGCGCACACGATCGACATGACTTATCGGCTCAAGGCCGGCGTGCTCGAAGTGCACACCATCATTCGAAACATGTCGGCGGATCCGATGCCCGTCGCGATCGGGTTCCATCCGTACTTCCGTCTGTCCGATTCACCGCGCGACGACTGGACGGTCTCGGTCGCCGCGCGAACACGCTGGCTGCTGGCGGCGAACAAGGTTCCAACCGGCGCGACGGAGCCCATCTCACGGCTGTTCCCGGATCCGAGTGCGGTGCTGCTCCGGGACTATGACCTGGACGACGTGTTTTCGGAGCTGGTGCGTGACTCGTCTGGCCGCGCGGTGATGACGGTGAAGGGCAGGACGCAGAAGATCGATGTGGTGTTTGGCGAGCGCTGGCGATCGGCCGTGGTGTGGGCGCCGAAGCCTGCCACGCCTGGTCAGGACCGGAACTTCATCTGCTTCGAACCGATGGCCGGGATCACCGACGCGATGAACCTGGCACAGAAGGGGCTGTACTCCGAACTGCAAAGCATCGCGCCGGGCGGTACGTGGCAGGAAAGCTTCTGGATCCGTCCGAGCGGCTTCTAATTCGTGGCTCGTGGCTCGTGGCTCGTGGCTCGTGAGTCGTGACTCGTGGAAAGAAAAAGCCCGGGATCGCCGAAGCAATCCCGGGCCCCGCTTCTAACCTCTAACCTCTAACCTCTGCGCGATCGCACTAATACCGGTAGTGATCCGGCTTGTACGGACCCTCGACCGGCACACCGAGGTATTCCGCCTGTTCCTTCGTGAGCTTCGTGAGCTTCACGCCGAGGTGACCGAGGTGCAGACGCGCCACCTTCTCGTCGAGGTGCTTCGGCAGGATGTAGACCTTCTTCTCGTACTTGCTCCGGTTGGCGTACAGCTCCAGCTGGGCAATCGTCTGGTTGCTGAACGACGCCGACATCACGAAGCTCGGGTGGCCGGTGGCGCAACCGAGGTTGAGCAGGCGTCCCTCGGCGAGCACCATCACGCTGTGGCCGTCGGGGAACTTCCACTCGTCGTACTGCGGCTTGATCTGGTTCCGCACGATGCCCTTCACCTTCGCCAGGCCCGCCATGTCGATTTCGTTGTCGAAGTGGCCGATGTTGCCGACGATGGCCTTGTCCTTCATCTTCGCCATGTGCTCGGCGGTGATGATGTTGAAGTTGCCGGTCGTCGTGATGAAGATATCCGCCGTCGACACGACGTTCTCGAGCGTGTTGACTTCGTAACCTTCCATCGCCGCCTGCAGCGCGCAGATCGGATCGATTTCGGTCACGATGACACGGCAGCCCTGGCCGCGCAGCGCCTGCGCCGAGCCCTTGCCGACTTCACCGAATCCGAAGACCACCGCGACCTTGCCGCCCATCATGACGTCGCTGGCGCGGCAGATGCCGTCGGTGAGCGAGTGGCGGCAGCCGTAGATGTTGTCGAACTTGCTCTTGGTGACCGAGTCGTTGACGTTGATCGCCGGGAACATCAGCTGTCCCTTTTCCTGCATCTGATACAGCCGGTGCACGCCCGTTGTCGTCTCCTCGCTGACGCCGATCATGTCCTTCGAGATCTTCGTCCAGCGGTTCTTGTCCTTGGCGAGCGTGTCGCTGATCAGCTTGAGGATGACGCCCCATTCCTCGGGTTCGCTCTCGGGCTTGAACGCGGGCACTTTGCCGGCCTTCTCGAACTCGACGCCCTTGTGCAGGAGGAGCGTGGCATCGCCGCCGTCGTCGACGATCGACGTCGGGCCGCTGCCGTCCGGCCACTCGAGCGCTTCGTTCGTGCACCACCAGTATTCGTCGAGCGTTTCACCCTTCCACGCGTAAACCGGAATGCCCGTCGGATTCTGCGGCGTGCCCTTGCCGACGACGACCGCGGCGGCCGCGTGGTCCTGCGTCGAGAAGATGTTGCACGAGACCCAGCGCACGTCGGCGCCGAGCTCGGCCAGCGTCTCGATCAGGACGGCCGTCTGGATGGTCATGTGCAGGCTGCCCATGACCCGCGTGCCGGCGAGCGGCTTGCTCGCGGCGTACTCCTTGCGGATGGACATCAGGCCGGGCATTTCCTGCTCGGCGAGGTTCATTTCCTTGCGGCCGAATTCGGCCTGGCCGAGATCGGCGACCTTGTAGGGGACCCGGCCGGCCGCCTTGGCGGCCTCGAACGCGTGCTGTTTCTTCTCGATTACCGTTGCCATTTCCTTACTCTCCTTTTTTGCTTTTCTCGCCAGTCGCAACAAACAGGCCGGGGCCCTTCGCGCGCGCGTCGGGCGCCAGCGGAACGATGCGTGTCTTGCCGAATCCTGCCTCTTCGATCAGCCCGCTGATCTGATCCTCCCCGAAACCGAGCCAGACGTGGCCCATCTGCTGCCGGTAACTATCGCGGTCGTGCGGCAGCATGTCCACCAGAATCAGACGCCCGCCCGGCTTGAGCACGCGCCACACTTCGGCCAGCGCGCGGGCCGGTTCCGAGACGTAGTGAAGGACGAGCATCATGGTGGCAGCGTCGAGCATGGCGTCGTCGATCGGCAGGCCCTCGAGCTCGCCGCGACGCAGCTCGACGTTATCGAAAGCCTGGAGCCGCTTGCGCGCCGCCTGCAGCATGGCCGCCGAAGCGTCCACCGCGATCACGCGCCGGACGAACGGCGCGAGGGTGGCGCTTGTTTCACCCGTGCCGCACCCCAGATCGCCCAGCACCCAGTCGCCCTGCGCGAGCGCCGCGAGCGCGCCGAGGTGAAAGCGCTCGCCGTAGAGCTCATCGCGAAGACGGTCCCATTGACCCGCCGACGACGAGAAAAACTCCTGCGACTTCGTGCGCCGATCGGCCAGAGCCGCCTGCAGGCGACGCTGATCCTGCACGGCGGCCGGCGTGGGCCCTACCTGATCGCGGACGAGCAGCCACAGCCTGCGGGCTGCCGGATCGAGCTCCTCGCGCGTCATGGTGTAGAGATGGCTCGTGCCGTCCGCCCGCGCCGATACCCAGCCGCTGTCCGCGAGCGCTTTCAGGTGCCGGCTCACGGTGGACTGGGGTAGCTGCATGATCCCGCACAGCTCGGAGACGGTGAGCTCGTGCCGGTCGAGGAGCAGCAGCAGGCGGCTTCTCGTCGTGTCGGCGAGTGATGCGAGGTGGTCGAGGATGGCGGGTGCGCGCGAGCTCATGTGTTACATCCGTCAATCCGGATGCAAGGATTAAACGACAGAGGGCCAGGGGTTGTCAAGCGGGCAGACGTTGGCCGTGATTTTCAGTCGAGATGCGCGAAATCGACGGAAACGCGCGCGACTTCTTTATCGTCCAGCACGACGCCGAGGGGGCGGATCGCCTGGCCGATGCGCGAGGCGGGGATGTCAGCCTGGATGGTGGCCCCGAGCAGCGCCGTGACGTTCTTGCCCGCGCGGTCCTTGAACGGCTGCGAAAAGTCTCCAGCGACCTTGGTATCAAGCGCCGCCAGCGGCGTCGTCGCGGCGGGCGCCCCCGGAGTCCCCGCCGGGCCGAGCGCCAGCCTGAATCCCGGGACGGTGGCGTAAGTGTTGAGCGGATGGAAACGCAGTTTTGATTTGAAGGTCACCAGCCCGCGCGTGGGCGCCATCGCTTCCTCGGCTGCCCTCGAACCTCTCGAAAACATCTGGTCCCCCAGGCGCAGATGCTCCTCGGTGATCATCACGAGCCGGCGGAATTCCGTGATCACCTCGAGTTGCGTCACCGTGTCTCCGGGAAGGTCGAAGACATAGCCGCGATGAAACTGGACTCGCTCGGCCTCACGGCTTCGGGCGACCTGTTGAGCCCGATCGATCTCGGCGCCGCTCATGGCGGCGACGAGCGCAACGGCGACGGCGATTCGCATCAGTTCTTGAGCGTGCGAGCCGGCAGCGTCACTTGAAACGACGCGAGGTTGCGGGCGACTTCTTCGCGCGCCTCGCGCTCGGCCTGTGCGCGGAGCATGTCGCCGAAGACATGCGCCATCTTCTCGACGACCAGTTTCTCGACGAGCGCTTCGGCGGCGAGCGTGAGGACCTGGCTTGTACTGAAGACGGCGTACGGCTGAAAGAGCGGGTTGTCGACCGGCGGAAAGAGGAGGCGCTGCATCTCCCAGTTGGCGCGCCCGCCGGCCACCTCGGGACCACCCCCGCCCTCGAACTTGATCTTGTCCATCAGCTGCTCGAATCGCTGATGCTCCTTGACCTCGAGGCGAAATGTCGGCTGTTCGTTCAGTCCCTTGAGGGTTTCCGGGGCCTGCTGTGCCAAGGCGCCGCGAATCTTGTCCAGCGAGACGGGCACGTCCAGGCCGGAAGCACCCTTGTCCTGCTGAGTCGACTGGCTCTTCGATTCCGGAGCCGCCGCCACATCCGGGGCCGGCGCGGTCGCTTGCCCACCGGGCGGCGGCTGTTGAGCATGGAGAGGGCTTCCCAGCAGCAGCAATGCAACCACCGGCGCGATCAGCCTCATAACACTTTAGACGACAACGATACTCCTTCGGCTGACGGCGCTCAAATGGCCCCGAAGCCAGAGGGTAAAATGCGTCCCGTGCCGGAACTGCCTGACGTAGTGGTCTACGTTGAGACGCTGAAGGCGAGGATCGGCGGCCGCGTCCTCGAGCAGGTCCACCTGCGCAGCCCGTTCGTCCTGCGCTCCGTCGATCCCCCCATCGACGCCATCACCGGACGGACAGTGAAAGGAGTCCGCCGGCTCGGCAAACGAATCGTGCTCGAATTCGACGAGGACCTGTTTCTCGTCATCCACCTGATGATCGCCGGCCGTTTGCGATGGCGTGACGCCGGGCGGGCGCTCGGCATGGGCCCCAAGATCGTCCAGGCGTCGTTCGCGTTCGACGGCGGCACGTTGTTCCTGACCGAAGCGGGCTCGAAGAAGCGCGCGTCGATCCGTCTCGCATCGGGCGAGGCCGCGCTTGCCGCGCTCGATCCAGGTGGCGTCGAGCCGCTCGACGTGGACCCCGCCGCCTTTCATGCGGCGCTCACGCGCGAAAACCACACCCTCAAGCGGGCGCTGACCGATCCCCATATCTTCAGCGGCATCGGCAACGCGTACTCCGACGAAATCCTGCACGCCGCCCGGCTCTCGCCCCTGAAGCTCACGCGCGCGCTCGCCGACGACGAGGTGACGCGGCTGCACGACGCTACGCGCGCCACCCTGCTGGTCTGGATCGATCACCTGCGCCGCGAGGCGGGGGGTGGGATTCCCGAGAAAGTGACGGCGTTTCACGACGCCATGGCGGTGCACGGCAGGTTCAGGCAACCCTGTCCGGTCTGCGGCGCGCCGATCCAGCGGATCGTCTACGCCGCCAACGAGTGCAACTACTGCGCGGTCTGCCAGACCGGCGGCCGCCGCCTGGCGGATCGGGCGCTTTCAAGGCTGCTTGGAGAGGATTGGCCCCGTACGCTCGACGACCGCTGATGCTCCAGGACGGCACTCTTTCCCATATCAGCATGACGATGCACGGGTTACGGTACTGTCATGTGCCTAAATCTGATAAAGTTGCTTCAAACTGGAACACTTCGCCCGGATCAGCTGGGGAATCAGTGGGTTGTGGCGATTTCTGCAATCTCTTTCGTCCACGTTGTTCACATCTGTGACATACAGTCCTCCCGAGTGGCATCGGTGCAGTTGTGATCATGGTATCTAACCTGTTGATTTAAAGCCATTTACACCACGCATGGCGGCTGCCTGGACAATGGCCGACGTATTGCTCTTCTATTCCCCGCTATGACACTGCGCCCACTGACTGTCTCTTCTATCCGTCGCAAGGCCGTTTGGGGTCCCAAACGCACGGCGGCGGCCGCTCTGATTGCGGTTTTCGGCTTCGGGTTCGCGACCACCGCTTCGGCGGCGGGTTCGGGCCGTTTCCAGAACCTCGATAAGGGTAGCCGTCACCATCGTCAGGCCCCCCACAAGCGTCCCGGCGGTCCCGGCTTCAACGTCAAGAACTACAAGATGGACGATGAGGTCACCAAGCGTGCCGATCGCGGAAATCCGCTGCACACGACCAGCGTCATCGTGACGCTCGTGCCCGGTGCGAAACTCCCGCCGGAGTTCAAGCGGTGGGCGCGAGCCGACAAGCTGGACATCATCAACGGCGCGGTGCTCGACCTGCCGGACAACGTCCTCAAGCAGCTCGCCAAGCACCCGGACGTGTTCCGTATCCATGACAATCGTCCGACGTCGTCGCACAACTACCGCACGTCCATCACGGTGGGCGCCGACGTGGTTCGCGACTATCTCGGTTACACGGGCGCCGGCATCGGCGTCGCGATTCTCGATTCCGGCATCGCCTCCTGGCACGACGACCTGACGCGCGGCGGGGTGACCAAGACGTTCCCCTACGGCGATCAGCGCGTCGCCAAGTTCGTGGACTTCGTCGGCACGAAGACCACACCGTACGACGACAACGGGCACGGCACGCACGTGGCCGGCATCGTCGCTGGCAACGGCTACGATTCGAACGGCGAGAAATCCGGCATCGCGCCGAAGGCCTCGATCATCTCGTTGAAGGTCCTGGACCGGAACGGCGCGGGCAAAATCGGCAGCATCATCGCCGCGCTGAACTGGATCGCCGCCAACTACCAGACCTACAACATCAGGGTCGTGAACATGTCGGTGGGCGCGAGCATCCGCGAGTCGTATCTCACCGACCCGCTGACGCTCGCCACCAAGCGCGTCACTGACCTCGGCATCACCGTCGTCACCGCGGCGGGCAACCAGGGCACGAACGCCCTCGGCCTGAAGCAGTTCGGCGGCATCACGGCACCCGGCAACGCGCCGTGGGTGCTGACGGTCGGCGCGTCGAGCACGATGGGAACGCTGACTCGCACGGACGATACGCTCGCGAGCTTCAGCTCACGTGGTCCGACGCCCAAGGACTTCCTGGCGAAGCCGGACCTCGTCGCCCCCGGCACCGGCACGATCTCGCTGGCCGCCCCGGGCAGCCTCTTCTACACCACGAAGGTCTCGGCGCTGCTTTCGGGCAAGCTGTTGCTCGGCGTGAAGCCGTACCTGAGCCTGAGCGGCACCAGCATGGCGGCGCCGGTGGTCAGCGGCACGGTCGCGCTGATGCTGCAGGCGAACCCGAACCTGACGCCGAACCTCATCAAGGGCATCCTGCAGTACACCGCGCAGGCATATGCCGGATACAAACCGCTCGAACAGGGCGCCGGCTTCCTGAACACCTACGGCGCCGTCAAGCTCGCGAGGTTCTACGCCTCGCACCACGTCGGCGATCGCCTGCCGTCGCAGAGCACGTGGAGCCGCCACATCATCTGGGGCAACCACATGATCAAGGGCGGCTACATCAACCCCAAGGGCAACGCCTGGAAGAACTCCACTGTGTGGGGTTACGCCAAGACCCAGGACGACCAGGGCGACAACATCGTCTGGGGCACGATGAGCGGCGACGACAACATCGTCTGGGGCACCGCCGATGAATACGGCGACAACATCGTGTGGGGCACGTCCGCCGACGACAACATCGTGTGGGGCACGTCCGGCGATGACAACATCGTCTGGGGCACGATGAGCGGCGACGACAACATCGTCTGGGGCACCGACTGCGGCGGCTCTGACTGCGACAACATCGTGTGGGGCACGTCCGACGATGACAACATCGTCTGGGGCACCGCCGATGCGCTGGACAACATCGTGTGGGGCACGTCCGACGACGACAACATCGTGTGGGGCACGTCCGACGACGACAACATCGTGTGGGGCACGTCTGGCGACGATACGCCGGTCTTCCCGGACGAAACCGTTGGGCCGCTACCAAACGTCGACCTCGAATTTGGCGACCTGACGGTCACCGTTGGCGGGGTGAACTAGCCATGGAAAACATGCCTTATCGCGAAGGCCTGTCGACCGAGCTGCGTGCGGTCGAAGCCACGACGACGGTTACGAGCAGTGATTGGCGGAACGGCCTGCCGGTGCTGACCGGCGGCTGGGTCACACTGCGGGAACTGCGGACCGATGATGCGGATTCCCTGTTCGCCCTGCTGACCACCGAGGAGGTTTCGCGGTTCATCTCGCCGCCTCCTTCGTCGGTTGAAGGGTTCAAGAAGTTCATCGAGTGGACCCGGCAGCAGCGGACGGCCGGCACCTACGCGTGCTTCGCGGTCACGCTCAAGGGCTTCGATACGGCGATCGGCATCTTCCAGGTGCGCGCAAGCGACGCCGGGTTCGAGACCGCCGAATGGGGCTTCGCCATCGGGTCGCCATTCTGGGGCACGGGCGTGTTCCAGGAAGGCGCCGAGATGCTGCTCGAGTTCGCGTTCGATACGCTGCACGTCCGCCGGCTCGAGGCTCGGGCGGCGGTGCAGAACGGCCGCGGCAACGGCGCGCTCATCAAAGTGGGCGCCGTGCAGGAGGCCATCCTGCGGAAGTCGTTCGTGAAGAACGGCCGCACATACGACCAGGTGTTGTTCGCGATCCTCGAACAGGACTGGCGCGCGGGACACGACGTGGACGTCCCGAGCTATCGCGCGCTCGTGCACTGAGCGACGTGATGATGTCTCTTCAAGGGCCGGCCACAATCATGTGGCTGGCCTTTTTGCTTCTGTCCGTACGGGTGATGTTTCGACTCCTCGGCCGGGATCGCTCGACCATTCGCTCCACGAGCCCGGGTAGAGCCGTGCTCCGTGAAGGTCGGCCAGTTCCAGCGCCAGCAGGGAATGACAGGCCGTGACGCCTGACCCGCAATAACAGACAGCCTCGTCCGGCCTGACGCTGCCCAGGACCGCCGTGAGACGCGCGCGAAGAGCTTCGGGAGGCCGGAAGACTCCTCGTTCGTCCACGTTCTGCATGAAGTGGTCGTTGACGGCACCGGGAATGTGTCCCGGCACGCGGTCGATGGGCTCGATTTCGCCGCGGTAACGTTCCGGGGCCCGGACGTCGATCAGCCCGGCGGCCCTCTGCTCGCTCATTCGCGCCACTTCGTCGATATCGGCGATCATCCCCGGGCGCGGGGTTCCTGTGAACGATCGTGGCGGCCGCGTCTCGACGCCGGAAGCGGTCGGCCGGTGTTCGCTGACCCACCGGGCGAATCCCCCGTCCAGCACGGCGACATCATCGTGGCCCATCCAGCGAAGCAGCCACCACAGACGGCTCGCGAACATGCCGTTGTCCTGGTCGTACGCGACAACCTGTATCCCGGGAGCGATGCCAAGTCCTCCGAGGATGCGCGTGAGATCGCCTGGGTCGGGAAGCGGATGACGGCCGTTGCGTCCGTTCAGTTCACCCGACAGCTGCCTTTCGAGATGCGCATATGTGGCGCCGGGAATGTGCCGTGCGGCGTATTCACGCGATCCCCACTCGGGGTCGGTCAGCATGAAGCGGCAGTCCACGACTGCCCATAGCGGGTCCCCCAGATGGGTGGCGAGGGTTGCGCCATCAACCAGAGTCCTGTGAGCCATGTCTTCGTAAGAATAAGCCGTCACGCAACGTCTGGCCCGGTCATCCCATCCGTCTCTCCTGGCTCCGGGGGCTTCCGAGGCCCGTCGAGAGGCACGAATTCATGCAAATGGGCCGGTTCTTATAGAATGTTGAGCCTGCCCCAGATGACGACAGAGGATACGGAACAGAACACCCCGGCCGCGCCGCCGGCGCCGGCCGATTTTATCCGCACGATCGTGGCCGAGGACCGAGCCCAGGGAAAACACGGCGGGCGCGTCGCGACGCGCTTTCCGCCCGAGCCCAACGGCTACCTGCACATCGGGCACGCGAAATCGATCTGCCTGAATTTCGGCATCGCCGAGGAGAACGGCGGCACCTGCAACCTCCGTTTCGACGACACGAATCCCGCCAAGGAGGACGTCGAGTACGTGGATGCCATTCGCGAGGACGTGGAATGGCTCGGGTTCCGGTGGGACTCCCTTCTCTTCGCCTCCGATTATTTCGAGCGGCTCTATCAGTTCGCCGTCGAGCTGATCCGCCGGGGCCAGGCGTACGTGGACAGCCTCAACGCCGACGAGATTCGCGCGTATCGAGGCACGCTGACCGAGCCGGGGCGGAACAGCCCGTACCGGGATCGTCCGGTCGAGGAAAACCTCGATCTGTTCGCGCGAATGAAGGCCGGCGAGTTCGAAGACGGCACCCACGTTCTACGCGCCAAAATCGACATGGGGTCGCCGAACTTCAACATGCGCGACCCGACGCTCTATCGGATTCGCCACGCGTCTCATCACCGGACCGGCGACGCGTGGTGCATCTACCCGATGTACGACTTTGCGCACCCGCTTTCCGATGCGATCGAGCGGATCACGCATTCGCTGTGCACGCTCGAGTTCGAGGATCACCGGCCGCTCTACGACTGGCTGGTGTCGAGCCTCGGCGATTCGTTCGGGAACGATCTGCCGCAGCAAATCGAATTCGCGCGGCTGAATCTGAGCTACACGGTCATGAGCAAGCGGAAGCTGCTTCAACTCGTGCAGCTTCGCCACGTGTCTGGTTGGGACGATCCGCGGATGCCGACCATCAGCGGCCTCAGGCGCCGGGGATACACGCCGGAGTCCATCCGCGACTTCTGCTTTCGGATCGGCATCGCGAAGAAGGAAAACGTCATCGACATGGCGCAGCTCGAGCACTGCATCCGTGAAGACCTCAACCGGAATGCCCAGCGCGTCATGGCCGTCCTGCGGCCGCTCAAGGTCGTCATCACGAACTACCCTGAAGGGCAGGTCGAAGACGTCGACGTCATCAACAATCCCGAGGATCCGTCGGCGGGGACGCGGAAGGTTCCGTTCTCCCGCGTGCTGTACATCGAACAGGACGACTTCAAGGAAGATCCGCCCAAGAAATTCTTCCGGCTCGCGCCCGGCAGGGAAGTGCGGCTGCGCTGCGCCTACTTCATCACGTGCACCGAGGTGGTGAAGGGCAGCCGCGGCGAGATCCTCGAACTGCGCTGCACCTACGACCCGGCGACCCGCGGCGGCGACGCGCCAGACGGCCGTCGCGTCAAGGCGACGCTTCACTGGGTATCGGCGGCGCACGCGGCCGAAGCCGAAGTCAGGCTCTACGATCGCCTGTTTCTGGCCGAGAATCCCGAGCAGGACGTGCCCGGCAAGACGTTTCTCGACAACCTCAACCCCAGCTCGCTCGAAGTGCTCGGCGGATGCCTGGTCGAGCCCAGCCTCGCCGGCGCCGCGCCCGGCTCGCGGTTTCAGTTCGAGCGCCTGGGCTATTTCTCGGTGGACCCCGAGTCGCGCGCGGGCGCGCTCACGTTCAATCGGATCGTGTCGCTCCGCGACGCGTGGGCGAGGCTCGCGCAGAAATCCGGCAGCTGATGGAATATCACATCACCCAGTACGATCTCGAACAGGGCGCGCTCGAAATCCAGTACATCGAGGAGTTCTTCGGCGAGTTCCCCCGCAAGAAGACGGCCGCTGAAATTGTCCGCCGGCTGTCAGGCCGCGGCCATCTCATCCTGCTGGCGAACGCGCCCCTCGGCGACGACAGCGGGACGGTGGTTCCCGTGTCGTTCAAGGTCGCGCACGAGATCCAGTCGCCCGAATCGGAGCCGAAGCTGAACGATCTCGTCAACCGCCTGAGAGACCACGTCCAGTTCGACGGCCGGAAGGTGTTATACACGTGGATCGGCGGCACCAGGCGCGACTGGCGCGGCCAGGGCCACTTCCGCGCGCTCACCGAGCAGCAGGAGGTGTGGGCCGTGGAACAGGGTTTCGACGAAATCGTCGTGAAAACGAAGAATCGGTTCTATGAAATGCGCGGCACGCTCGACCACCTGCGGTTCGAGGTCGTGAAGTACGAGCGCAACGCGTCCGACAACGCGGAATCGAAGGTCTATCTCAGCAAGAAACTGCACTCCGAGGTCCTCGGCACGCACCGCAGCGCGAAGACCGTGGTGCAGGTGACGACTTAGGAAAGGTCCACAAGGTCCACGGGTCCACAGGTCCACAGGTCCACAGGTCCACAGGTCCGGCGACGCCGGAGTTCACGGTTCGGGTTCGAAGACTCCTGTCTCCCGATTCTTTCGCACGCGATCCCACGAGAAGCAGCGGCCGTTCATCGCCACGTACACACCGGCCGGAAGCACCTGCGCGAAGCTGAGCGCGCTCCCGAGGTTGAATAGCCCGTCGGAGCTGCCGAACGCGTAGGGCACCATCGCGCCCGTCAGCACGATCGTCTTCTCCCCGCCCGGAAGACCCGAGGCCAGCGCACGCGCGGTCTCGACCATCGTGTCGGTACCGTGGGTCACCACGATGCGGCCCTCAGCGGCCTGGCGGCATGCGGAGACGATAACGCCTCGATCGGCGTCCGTCATGTCGAGGCTGTCGATCATCATCAGCGTCTGAATCGACACGTCGAGCCGGCAGCGTCCCAGGCGCAGCATCTCGACGAGGTGCGTCTCCTTGAACGCGAGCGTGCCGGCCAGTTCGTTGTACTCCTTGTCGAACGTGCCGCCGGTCACGAAGAGGCGAATGGGGGCCATCACAAAATCCTGGGTTCAAAGGGTCACAAAGGTTCACAGGTCCACAGGTCCACGAGGTCCACAGGTCCAAAAGGTCCAAAAGGTCCAAGAGGGTTCAAATTCAAGAGTTCTCATAGAATAATCGTCAATCCCATGCCGAACACGATCAGGGCCGCGACGCGTATGGACGGCGTGCAGGCGCCCATTATTCCGGTGGTTGGAGACATCATCCGGCAGGTGCCGGGCACGATCTCGCTGGGGCAGGGCATCGTCCACTACGGGCCGCCGCCGCAGGCGGCCGATGCGGTGCGACATGCCCTGGGCGAGGGCGCGACGCACGAATATTCCGGCGGGACGGGCCAGCCCGAACTGGTGGCGCGCATCGCGGCCAAGCTTGCGGCTGAAAACGGCATCGACACCGCGCGCGGCGCCTCGATCATGGTCACTGCCGGCGCGAACATGGCGTTCATGCACGCGGTGCTCGCGATATCCGAGCCGGGCGACGAAATCATCCTGCCCGTTCCGTTCTACTTCAACCACGAGATGGCGATCCAGATGGCCGGGTGCCGTGCCGTCACCGTGCCGACCGACGAACGCTACCATCCCGATCTCGACGCGCTTGGCCGCGCCATCACGGATCGCACGCGCGCCATCGTCACGATCTCTCCGAACAATCCGAGCGGCGCCGTGTTTCCCGAGCCGCTGTTGCGTGCCGTCAGCGCACTCTGCCGCGACCGCGGCCTGTACCACATCTCCGACGAGACCTACGAGTACTTCACGTACGGATCGGCCCGGCACCTGTCGCCGGGATCGTTGCCGGCGGCGGCCGCGCACACCATCTCGATCTTCTCGCTCTCGAAGGCCTACGGCATGGCTGGCTGGCGCATCGGATACGTCGTCTACCCGGACGATCTGACCGCGGCAATGCTGAAGATTCAGGACACGATTCTGATTTGCCCCACGGTCGTGGCCGAACGGGCGGCGTTGGCGGCGCTCGATGTCGGGCGCGCGTATTGCGATCAGCACGTGCGCGAGCTGGGGACGATCCGGCAGATCGTGGTCGACGCTCTCGGCAGCCTGGGCCCGGTGTGCAACGTGCCGCCTGCCGAAGGCGCGATGTACTGTTTTCCGAAAATCGCCACGACGATGGACGCGATGACGCTCGCGGAGCGGCTCATCCGCGAGCACAAGGTCGCCGTGACGCCGGGGTCGGCATTCGGCATGTCCGACGGCTGCTATTTTCGGGTGGCGTTCGGGGCGCTTCAGCGAGAGACAGTGGCTGAAGGCATCGGGCGGCTCGTCACGGGCCTTCGCGCCATCTGTGGCTGACGCGACCGGCCAGAGCGGCCCGGGCGCGCGTCGAATCAGACGTCGAGTTCTTCCGCCTCGTTCGCTCGTTCCATGATGAACCTGAAACGGGCGGACGCATCCTTCCCCATCAGCTCGTTGATGATCCGATCCGTCACGATCTGATCGGTCACTTCCACACGCAGCAGCCGGCGGGTCCTCGGGTTGAGCGTGGTTTCCCACAGGACCTTCGGCATCATCTCGCCTAGTCCTTTGAACCGCGTGATTTCAGGTGTTCCGCGGCCATGGCCGTTCTTCCCGTGCTGCTTCAGGATCGCGTCCCGCTGCGCATCGTCGAGCGCCCAGTGGGTCTCCTTGCCGATGTCGATGCGATAGAGGGGCGGTTGCGCGAGATACACGTGCCCGTTGGCGATGAGCTGTGGCAGGTGGCGGTAGATGAACGTGAGCAGCAGCGTGGCGATGTGATTGCCGTCGGAATCGGCGTCGGCGAGGATGATGATCTTGCCGTAGCGCAGGCGCGGGAGCTCGAAATTCTTGCCGAGGCCGCATCCGAGCGCCGTCACGAGATCCGTCAGCTCCTTGTTCTCGAGCACCTTCGCGAGCGATGCGCTTTCGGTGTTCAGCACCTTGCCCCGCAGCGGGAGGATGGCCTGCCGCGCGCGGTCGCGCCCCTGCTTCGCCGACCCGCCAGCCGAATCGCCCTCGACGATGAAGATTTCGCTGCCTTCCCGTGTGTCGTTCGTGCAGTCGCTGAGCTTGCCGGGCAGGTTGAGGCGCGTGGACGTCGCGCTCTTGCGCGAGACCTCGGCCTGGGCCGCGCGGCTGGCCTCGCGCGCCCGGGCGGAGAGGATGATGCGGGCCACGATCGCCTCGGCCAGGCTGATGTTGTGGTTCAACCAGTGCTCGAGGGCCGGCCGGATCACGCCGTCGACGGCCGACACCAGTTCGGGGTTGTTCAGGCGATCCTTCGTCTGGCCCTGGAACTGCGGCTCCTGCACGAACACGCTCAGAACGCCCGTGAGGCCCTCACGGATGTCCTCGGCCACCAGCGTCACGCCTTTCGGCGAGAGGTTGTGCGTGTCGATGAAATTGCGGACCGCCTTGCCGATGCCGGCCCTCAGTCCGTTTTCGTGCGTGCCGCCCGAGCCCGTCGGGATGCCGTTCACGTAGGACCGGATGTGCTCGTCGGTCGCCTCGGTCCACTGCAGCACGAGGTCGATTCGCAGTCCTTCGTCCTTGTTCAACGTGAAGGGCGCGTCGTGCACGGCTTTGGCGCCGCGTTCCGCGACGATTTTCTTCAGGTAGTCGACGAGCCCTTCGTCGTGTTCGAAGGTGAACTTCTGCTTCGATGTCTCGTCCTCGAAGACCACCTTCACGCCTTTGTGAAGGTAGCTGGCGACTTCGAGCCGGTCCCTGATGACCGCCGGATCGAACTCGATCTTCGGGAAGATGGTCGCGTCGGGGTGGAAGTAGACCGAGGTGCCTGTGCCCCTGGCGGGCCCGATCTTCTTGAGCGCGCCAAGCGGCTTGCCCTGCTTGAAGCGCATTTCCCACTGGGCGCCGTCACGTTTGACGGTGGCGACCAGTTCCTTCGACAGCGCATTCACCACGCTTGCGCCGACGCCGTGGAGGCCGCCGGCCGTCTTGTAGCTGCCGTGTTCGAATTTGCCGCCGGCGTGGAGCACCGTGAAGATCGTTTCGAGCGCGCTTCTCTTGGTCTTGGGATGCTTGTCGATCGGCGCCCCGCGCCCATCGTCCTCGATCGTCACCGACGAGCCGTCGTCGTGCAGGACCACGCGGATGTTCGAGGCGAAGCCGTTCATCGCCTCGTCGATCGCGTTGTCGAGGATTTCCCAGACGAGATGGTGCAGGCCGGTGGAACCGACACCACCGATGTACATCCCGGGCCGTTTGCGAACCGGCTCCAGACCTTCGAGAACGGTGATGTCTTTAGCGGTGTAGTCCGCGCTTGCCATCAGCTGTTGTCGTCACCAGTATCCGCCGCAGGCTTCCGCGACCTGGCCCGGCGCACGGGCGGCTTGCGCGGTCCCGCGCCGGCCGCGGCGCGGCCGCTCTTCCGCGCGATTGGCGCAGGTGCCTTGGCGCGGGGCCGCCGGGGCTTGGCGCGGCCGAGCAGTTCGGCGGTCGTGTCGATCACGTTGCCGTTGATCTCCGGCGGCTCGACATCGCTCGACACGATCGGCTGGCCGTCGCCTTCGTCCGTCTCGACGTCCATGACCGGTTCGGCGGGCTGGGACGTGGTGGCGGGCTGCTGCACGCGCATCTCGACCGCGTGCTGGAGCGCGGCGCCCGGGAAGACGCGCAGTCCGCCGCGTCGATCGCGTTCGAGGCGCATCACGCCGTCGCGCTGGCAGGCGCGCAGCAGATCCATCAAGCCGCCAAAACCGTACCGGCGCTCGTCAAAGGCGCTGTCGGCCGCGCGAAGCAGCTGTTTCACGTTGCGGATGTACATGGGCCATCTGGCGGTCGTGGCCTTTTGCAGCACGTCGGTGACGAACCGGACGCCGTCCGCGGCCGATTCCGTCGCAACAGGCGCCGCCCCGTCGTCGCCTGGCCTGGAGAATGCCGGGCCCGGCACGGCACCGGGCGCCGCCGCGGCGCCATCGGCCGGCGCGGCCCCCGGCTGCGCCTCGTCCGACGCGGCGCGCTTCTGATCAGTGGCTTCGCCTTCTTCGAACTGCGGGTTCAGCTCGACCATCACGCTGCGGCCCGACGTCTTGAGGTGCACCAGGCCCGTATGCGCGAGTTTCTCGGTGAAGTCGAGGAAGGACGATGCGCCGTAGTTGCGTTCGGAGAACGTCGAATCGAGCTGCAGCAGCGTGCTCTTCAGCAGACCGGTCTGCGGCGATACCTCCCGGTCGGCGAGGATCTTCAGCGCCCGTTTGACGATCGGATATGCCTGCGTGAGCGGCGACAGGGCCAGAGGAGCCGGTGGCCGGCCCCCCTTGTTCGCCACAGCGGTGGCGGCCGCGCTCGCCGCTCTGCGCACGCCGGACAGGTTCTCGTACGCGATGAACTCGTGACAGTTCCGCTGCAGGATGACGCTCGTGAACGCGCGTCCGCCGACGACGAAGACCTTCTTGTCGTACTGCTTCAGTTTCTCGACAAGCGACAGGAAGTCGCTGTCGCCGCCGACGATCACGTAGGCGTTGATGTGCTGGTGCGTGAACGCCATCTCGAGCGCGTCGAGGGCCATGTTGATATCGGCCCCGTTCTTGTCGCCGCCGGGCGTCAGGTTGCGCTGCACGAGCCGGATGGCGTGCTGGGTCAGGTGCCGGCTGTAGTCGCCCGCCCGCGTCCAGTCGGAGTACGCGATCTTGCTGACGATTTCGCCGCGCTCCTTGATGGCCTCGAGCACGTTGCCGACGTCGAATTGCTGATTGAGGGTGGTTCGGACGCCGATCTCGATATTGTCGAAGTCGATGAAGACGGCGATGTTCAAGCGTTCCTGATGGGACAAATCAAATCCTTTCCAACAACTATTCTATGCGCCATTCGCAAACGGCGGCGGCGCCTCCGGTGCGGGCCAGAGGATGCGCGTGAACTGGCCGCGCTGGAGCAGTTCGCGCCCTTTTCCGCCCCGGCCCGTGACCTCGTACTTGGCGGTGCTGATGGTCTGTTCGGCGCCGCGGGAGGTTTCGACGGTCAACAGGTCGCGGTCCCCGCTCGACGCGATGAAGCCGAGCACCCGATCCTCCTCGCCGAGTTTGATCAGGATAACGCCGCGGCCCGGCCCCGCGAGATAATTCACCTCGCCCGCCTTACAGAGGAGGCCGCGCCCTTCGGCTGTCGCCGCAATGAGCACTTCCTGACCCGTTACCTTGGCGACGCCGACAACCTCCGACTCGCCGGAGGGGCGCGCATAGCGCCGTCCGGCGCGCGTGCTGGGCTCGACCAGCGGCTCGAGGCCGAATCGCAGGGCGTATCCGTCGCTGGTCACGGCCGCCGCGTGCACAGGGGCGGCGTCGCCCTCTTTTTTCGGCTTGATGGTGCCGGAGGCCCGCGGATCGAGGCTCAGCGCGGCCACCACCTTTTCGCCGTCCTTCAGCTTGAACAGCGACTGAATCGGTTCGCCGTACCCGGTTGACGCGGGCACGTCGATGAAACGGCACGTGTAGGCGACGCCGAAGTTGCTGAAGAACGTGCACGTCGCGCGCGTGCTGCCCGCAAACGCCGCCAGCACCGCGTCGCCTTCCCGGAGGCGCGTGGTGGACAGGTCCTTCACGTCCTTCTGCCTCTTGACCCAGCCGTCGCGCGACACGATCACGACGTTGTCCTCCTCGACGATGAAGTCGTCGGCGGAGTATTCGGGCTCGCCGCTGTCGCTGACGATGGAGGTCCGGCGCTTGTCGCCGTACTTCGAGCTGATTTCCTCCAGCTCGTTCCGGACGATTTTCCAGCGGCTCGCCTCGTCCTTGAGCAGGCCGCCAATCTGACGCGCCCGCTTGCGCTTGTCCTCGAGCTCCTCGCGGATGATCAGAATCTCGAGACGCGCGAGGCGGTAGATCTTGAGTTCGAGAATGGCGTCGGTCTGATCCGCGTCGAGGTCGAAGCGCTTCATGATCTTCTCGGCCGAGTCGGCCTTGCCGTCCGACTTCCTGATGATCTTGATGATCTCGTCCAGCGCGTCGAAGACGGTCTCGAACCCCTCGAGGATGTGAATGCGCTTCTTGAGCGCCGCCAGCTCGTGCTCGAGCCGGCGAGTCACGACCTCGAGACGGAAGTGCAGGAAGTGCCAGAGGATCTGCTTGAGATCGAGCCGTTCCGGCCGGCCCACGTCGGGGTTCTCGGTCGGGATCAGGCAGGTCAGGTTGACGGCGAAGTTGATCTGGAGCGGCGTGTGCTTGAAGAGGTACGCCATGATCATCTTCTCGTCGGCGTCCTTCTTCAGTTCGAGCGCGATGCGGACGTCTTCCGTCGACAGGTCCTTCACGTCCAGCAGCTGGGGCAGCTTGCGGCCGATCACCACCTCGGCGATGCGCTCGACGAGCTGCGCCTTGTTCACCGTGTACGGCACGCTCTCGATGTAAATCGTTTTTGTCGATCGCGTCTCCGGACCGAGATCCCATGTGCCGCGCAGCCGGATCGATCCCGACCCCGTCCGGTAAATCTGCTTCAGCTCGTCGGCGGAATTGAGAATCTGCCCGCCGGTGGGGAAGTCCGGGCCCTTGATGTAGCGGCAGAGCTGCGCGTTGCCGATGTCCTCGTTGTCGAGCAGCTTCACGAGCGCCGTGCACACCTCGCCGAGATTGTGCGGCGGGATGTTGGTGGCCATGCCGACCGCGATGCCGGTCGTGCCGTTGACGAGCAGGTTCGGCAGCCTCGCCGGCAGGACGACCGGCTCGGTCTTGGTGCCGTCGTAGTTGGGGCGGAACGGTACCGTCGTCTGCTCGATCTCGGTGAGCATTTCGTCGCTCAACCGCGCCAGCCGGCATTCGGTGTACCGCATGGCCGCGGCGCTGTCGCCGTCGAGCGACCCGAAGTTGCCCGAGCCGTCGACGAGCGGATACCGCAGGGAAAACGGCTGGGCCATGCGCACGAGCGTTTCGTATAGCGCCGAGTCGCCGTGCGGATGGTAGCTGCCCATCACGTCGCCGACCACCTTGGCGCACTTGCGGTGCTTCACGTCTGCGGTCAGGTTCTGCTGCCACATCGTGTACAGGATGCGGCGTTGCACCGGCTTGAGGCCGTCGCGGACGTCGGGCAGGGCGCGTGACGTGATGACCGACAGCGCGTAGTTGAGGTAGCGCGCCTGCGCGGCCTCGTGCAGGGCCACCGCGCTGGCGCCGTTGCCGCCCCCGCCCGAGAGCAGCGACGAGCGAATCGCGGCGTCTCGGCCGGCCTCGGAACCGCCGTCAGCGTCGATATTGTCGAAAAGGGATTGCTCGGAGGGCTTCTTCCGCTTGGCCAAGGCGTTGGTATCTTACCGAAAAACACAGGGCGCGGCGATGTCCCGCCGCGCCCTGATCCTAACCTCTAACCTCTAACCTCGTTCACTTAATGAACAGCATCTCGCGATACGTGGCGAGCGGCCATGTTTCGTGCGGCATGATGGTCTCGAGCTCGTCGCCGAGCTCGCGGAGCCCGGCCATCGCCGGCACGACCTTGTCGCGGAAGTGCTTGGCGTGTTTCTCCGAGCCCGCGCCTTCGTGCGCGAGCTCTTTTTCGAGCTTGTCCGCGGACTGCTTGAACTTGTCGACGAGCTTCGTGAGCCTGTCGAGCGTCTTCTTGCCCTCGACGGACTTGCCGCCGGCCGACTTGACGGCCGACACACTCGCCCCGACCTGGCGCAGGTAGTCGAGTGCCGCCGGCATGATGTAGCGGTTCGCCATCAACACCATCAGCTGGCCTTCGATGTTGACGACCTTGTTATAGGTCTCGAGCATGATCTCGTAGCGCGCGTGCAGCTCGCGGCCGTTGAGGACCTTGTACTTCTCGAACAGCCCGATGACCTCCTTCGAGATCAGCTGCGGGAGCGCGTCGACGGTGTTCTTCAGGTTGAGGAGGCCGCGCTTGCCGGCTTCCTTTTCCCACTCGGCCGAGTAGTTGTTGCCGTTGAAGATGATCCGCTTGTTCTCCTTGATGACCTTCGGCAGCAGCTCGGTGACGGCCTGCGCGAGCGTCTTACCGCCCTTGATGGCCTTCTCGAGCTCGGTCGCCATGTAGTCGAGGGATTCGGTGACGGCCATGTTCAACGCGATGTTCGGGTACGCGATGCTCTGGTTCGACGAGACGGCGCGGAACTCGAACTTGTTGCCCGTGAAGGCGAACGGGCTGGTGCGGTTCCGGTCGCCGGCGTCGCGCGGGAGCTTCGGCAGTACCATCACGCCCGTGTCGAGCTCGCCGCCGCTCTTGGTCGTTTTAGCGCCGCCCTTCTCGATCTGCTCGAAGATGTCGGTGAGCATGTCGCCGAGGAAGATCGACAGGATGGCCGGCGGCGCTTCGTTCGCGCCGAGGCGATGGTCGTTGCCGGCGCTGGCGATGCTGGCGCGCAGCAGCCCCTGCCACTTGTTGACCGCGCGCAGCACGGCGCTGCAGAACACCAGGAACTGCATGTTGTCGTGCGTGTTCTTGCCCGGGCTGAGCAGGTTGTTCCCTTCGTCGTCGCTCATCGACCAGTTGAGGTGCTTGCCCGATCCGTTGACGCCCGCGAAGGGCTTCTCGTGGAGCAGGCAGGCCAGCCCGAATTTCGGCGCGAGCCGGCGCATCGTCTCCATGACGATCATCTGGTGATCGGTGGCGACGTTGGCGTTCTCGAACACCGGCGCGATTTCGTACTGGCTGGGCGCCACCTCGTTGTGGCGCGTTTTGACCGGAACGCCGACCTTGAACAGCTCGCCTTCGCTCTCGTTCATGAACGCCATGACGCGTTCAGGGATCGAGCCGAAGTACTGATCTTCCAGCTCCTGGCCCTTGGGCGGCTTCGCGCCGAACAGCGTCCGGCCCGCGTTGATCAGGTCGGGACGCGACATGTAGAAGTGCTGATCGATCAGGAAGTATTCCTGTTCGGGTCCGCACGTCGTCACGACGCGCTCCGCGTTCGAGCCGAAGAGCTTCAGCACGCGGATCGCCTGCTTCGACAGCGACTCCATCGAGCGCAGCAGCGGCGTCTTCTTGTCGAGCGTTTCGCCCGTCCAGCTGACGAACGCCGTCGGGATGACGAGCGTCACGGCGCCGCCGGAGTAGAGCAGCCACGGAGGGCTTGTCGGATCCCATGCCGTGTAGCCGCGGGCTTCGAAGGTGGAGCGCATGCCGCCCGACGGGAAGCTCGACGCGTCGGGCTCGCCCTTGATCAGTTCCTTGCCGCTGAACTCGGCGACCGCCTTGCCGTTGCCGTTCGGGTTCAGGAACGAATCGTGTTTTTCGGCGGTGATGCCCGTCAACGGCTGGAACCAGTGCGTGTAGTGCGTGGCGCCGTGCTCGACGGCCCATTCCTTCATCGCTTTCGCGACCGCGTCCGCACCCGCGGCGTCGAGTGGATCGCCGTGCGAGATCGTGCGCCGCAGCGCCTGGTACACGGTCTTCGGCAGGCGCGCCTGCTGTACCGTGTCGTTGAACACCAGGCTGCCGAACGTCTCGGTCGCGTGCGGTCCACCCGTCGCGCCTTTCGGATTCTTCACTGACCAGTCGCGGATCGCGCTGATCGCCTCACCCAGCACTACAGAGCCCATGACCTCGCCCCCTTTTACCTTTCGATCGCGGCTGTTTTTCTCGCGCGAATAGTGGATTGCGCATGATAGCGCGCGGTGGCTAAAACGTGCATTATTTGCAGATTTTCGCTGTTTGTGCAACGAAAACGAAACATCCACGGCGCCAGTATTCTTCGATCTGTCCGGGTGTAAGCCGCGAGTATTCGCCGCGAGACCGCGTCTGGTCAGCCGGATCGTCCCACGTTCGACGGCCCCTTCCAACCCAGCACGACCAGGAACTCGGCGAGCACCATGGCGGTCGCGCCCCAGATTTCGTCGGTCCCCACACGGAACGTCGGTACCGCGATGCGGTCGCCGTCCCGCTCCCGCTCCGTCGTGACCACCGATCCCTGCGCCATCAAGTCATCGACCGGCACCTCGAGAATCCGCGCGACTTCGCCTTCGGTCGCCGCGAGCGCCGGCTCGCGATCGCTCACCGCGACGATCGGGTGCAGCCGGAATCCGCTGACGGGAATGTCGATGGGGGAGAGCGCACCCACAATCTGAAGGCCGGTGCTGTCGAGGGAGATTTCCTCATAGGCCTCGCGCAGCGCCGCCTCCTCGAACGCTTCTCCGGGTTCGATGACGCCCCCCGGCAGCGACACCTGGCCGCGATGACGCCCCAGGGTCTCGGCCCGGACGGTCAGCACGATGTGCGCGTGGTCCCTGCGCGGGAATAAGAGGAGCAGCCCCGCGGCGTTGCGGGCGCGCCTTGCCCCGGCCGGCCAGGCGCGGCGCGGACTCGGCGCCATGAGGGCGTGTGCGGCCGCGGCAGGCAGGGGTCTTGCGAGTGCGACGGAGAGGTCGGCGATCAGGGCGGAAAAGGAACGCGGCAACGGCAAACGCTGGACGGAAACCGTAAACGCTAACGCGTGGCGTAAAACCTAGGTTGCGCTCATCTTACGCCGCCCACCCACCTCATGGAACGACGCTCATCTGGGGGCAGGAGCCCCTGGGCGCCGGATACGACGACGTGATGGCGTTGACGACTTCCGAGCTGATGTAAGCATAGCCCGCGTCGTTCGGATGAAAGTCGCCGGAATAGTTCGAGGGCAGATAGGACCGCGCGTCACACATCAGATCAACAACGGTGACCCCTTGCGACGTGAGCACATTGACAGCCGTCGTCGTGAATCCCACAGACAGGCGCTGCTGCGCCTGGCGCTGGTCGAGCGCGTTGTTCGCGAAGTACGGGAGCGCCGCGACATTCGGCACGTTCAACGCGATAATGCGAGTCCCGGGTGCCTTCGCGCGGATTCCCGAGATGAGCGTCGAGTAGTCGGCGGCAAACGCCCGGATCTGCGCGTCGATGAACGCCTGCGTGTTGCCGCCTCCCGCGCCCTGGCCGAGCGCCGACACGGCGGTGACCACGTCGTTGACGCCGGCAAACACGGTCGTGACCGTGGAATCCGTCAGCACGAACGGCATCTCGTTGTCGATGAAGTTGCCGGCAATTATCCGGCCGTACTGCGCGCCGAGCGCGGCGAAGTCTCCGCCGATCACGGCCGTGGGAATGCCGAGGTTTCTCAACGTGACGGTGAACGATCGGGCCGTCAGCGTCCTCACGGTAACGGGAACGTAACCCATGCCGCCCGGACAGTCGGTGAAGGGTATGCACACGACGCTCGAACCGACGCCCGCGGCATCGCTCGCGCCGACGGCGGTGTACACAATTTTCGAGCCGGCCGCCGGTGGACCACTTGGAGCCGCGGGGTTATCGGTGTTCGAGAACTTGCTGCAGCTCGCGACAGCGAGACCAAGAGCAAACACCACGATCCGCAAAATTGGAGAACGCTGGCTCACGTAGGAAAAAGTTGCACCCAAAGGGACTCGCAGACCAGGGGACCATCATTAGAATGACACGGATCGAGGTCCAACGCCGTTGAAACCCGCTTTGCAGTTTCGAACGCTGACCGCCACGGCCCGTGCCGCCGCGACGGGGCTGGCGAATCTCGCGCTCGGGCGGGTTGACGCGCCGGCCGTGCACCTGCGTGCAGGTGACGTTGCGCCGGACTTCGGCCTCAAAGGGTCCGATGGCCGCGTGTACGAGCTCAGCGACTTCCGCGGGCGCTCGGCCGTGGTTCTCGCATGGTTCCCCCGGGCGTTCACGCCCGGCTGCACGACCGAGTGCCGATCGCTCGGCACGAACGAAGGAGCGCTGCGCGGGCTGAATGCGCAGTATTTCGCGGCGAGCGTGGACTCGCCGGACACGAACGCCGAGTTCGCCCGGTCCCTCGATCTTCCGTTTCCGATTCTGTCCGACGAGACGGGACAGACGGCCCGCGCGTACGGCGTGCTGTCGAGGAGCGGCTTCCCGTTTCGCTGGACGTTCTACATCGGTCGGGATGGCCGCATTCTCGACGTGGATCGGCAGGTTCACGTCTCCACGCATGGGAGCGACGTGGCCGTTCGTCTCCGGGAGCTCGGCATCTGATGACGCTCCTCGATCGCTTTCGTGCGCCCTCGCGCCAGAAGCACCCCGATCCGGCCGTGCGTCTCGCCTATGTGTCGGAGCTGCCTGTTTCCGAGCGGGATCTGATTGTCGCCGCGGCGCGCGAAGACGATGACATCCGCGTACGCCGCGCGGCGGTCGCGAAATTGCTCGACCCCGCGGCGCTGGCCGGGATCGTCCGCGATGACGCAGACCCGGGCGTACGGGACGATGCGCTGGCGATGTTGCGTGACATCGCGCTCGATTCATTCGAGGGTGTCAGCGAGACCGACAGCCTGACGGCCGTGGACGCGCTCGCGGATGCCCTGGCCGAGAGGATGCTGGCCCAGATAGCCAAGACGTCGGTGCGCGAGGAGATCGGTCTGCGTGCCCTCGCGCGACTGCAACAGGCGGCCTCACCCTCGAACCTGTTCGCGTCAATCGCCAGGCATTCGCCGCTCGAGCCCGTGCGGCAGGTGGCCTTCGAGCGCGTGCACGAGAGGGCCGACGTGCTCGCGGTGGCGATCAACGGGGAATTCAAGGAGAGTGCCGTCGCCGCCGTGGATCGCCTTGCCGAGCGCGAGGATCTCGAACAGGTGGCGTTGCGCGCGAAAACCAGGGCAGCCGCCAAGCGGGCCAGCGCGCTGCTGCGCGAGCTCGACGAGCGCGCCGCGAGAGAGGCGGCGCCCCCAGTGGCCGCCGTAGAAGTTGAGGATCAGGTCATGTCGGTGGAGGTACTGGTGGAGACGACGATCGTTGACAGCGCCACGCAGGAACGGGAACGCGAAGAGGAAGCCGCGCGCGTTCGTGAGGAAGCGGAGGAGAAGCAGCGCGCCGAGGCGCTGGCGGCCGAGCACGCACGCGCAGCGCGGGAGGCCGAACAGGCCGCCGCCGAGCGGCGGGCGCGCGGCGAAGCCGAGGCCGCGCAGGAAGCGGAACGGCGCCGCCAGGCAAGCGAGGCCGAGGCACGCGACCGACGCGAGGGCCTCAACCGGCTCCATCAACTCCTCGGGCGCGCCGAGTCGCTCGCCCAGAAACCGGACCTCTCGCTGAAGACCGCCGCGCGCCTGCTGCGCGACGTCCGGACCGCGCTCGCAGACGTCCCTCCGCTGCCGTCGAGGCAGGACTACGAGGACGTCGTGCAGCGGTTGAAGGCCGCGCAGGCCACGCTGACGCCAAAGGTCCAGGATCTGAAAGAAGTGGCCGAATGGCAGCAGTGGGCGAACATCGGAATCCAGGAGCAGCTCTGCGAGAAAATGGAGGCGCTTCGGACAGCTGACGACCCCGAAGCCATCGCGCGCCGCATCCGTGAGCTCCAGGAGCAATGGCGCCAGGCCGCCGACGTGCCTCGCAGCCAGGGCGAAGCGCTCTGGCGGCGGTTCAAGGCAGCCCACGACGAGCTCTGGACCCGTTGCCAGGCGCATTTCGCCGCGCAAGCCAGCGTGCGGAGAGAGAACCTCGTCCTGAAGACGACCCTCTGCGAACGCGCCGAGGCCCTCGCCGATTCAACCAACTGGCTGGCGACCGCCGAGGCAATCAAAGGCCTCCAGGCCGAATGGAAAACCGTCGGTCCGGTCACGCGCGGACAGGAAAAGGCCATCTGGGAGCGGTTCCGCGCCGCCTGCGATCGCTTCTTCACCAGACGCCAGGAAGATCTCGCGAAGCGCAAGGCTGTCTGGACGGAGAACTTCGCCAGGAAGGAAGCCCTGTGCGTCGCGGTCGAGGCGCTGGCCTCGTCGACAGACTGGGAACGCACCTCCGCCGACATCCGCCGGTTGCAGGCGGAGTGGAAGGCCATCGGGCCGGTGAAGAAGAGCCGGTCCGAGGCCATCTGGCAGCGGTTTCGCGCGGCATGCGACGCGTTTTTCGTCCGGTACGCGCAGAGGCACGACATCGCGCGCGCCGATCGCGTCGCCGCCCGCGAAGCGATTTGCGCGGAGCTCGAAGCGCTTGTCGTTCCGCCAACTCAAGACGCGGCGTCGGCGCCGCAACCGGCCGCTGAGGATGCTGCCGCGCCGGGGGCTGAGCCGCCGGCCGGTCTGGCGGCCACGGTTCGCGGCTTGCGAGGCCGCTGGCAGCACGAGCTGGCGGCGCGCGGTGTCGAGCGTGAACAGGCGATGGCGCTCGATCGCCGTTTTGCCGACGCCTTCCGCACGGTCGTCGCCCGCTGGCCCCAGGCATTCGCGGGCACCGAAATGGATCCCGACGCCAACCGACGGCAGCTGGAAAACCTGGTCAAGCGGATGGAGGACCTGGCCGCTTCGCTCAAGGAGCCCGTCGCCGCCGAAGTGTCACCGACCACCAGGCTTGCGGCGATGCTCAAGGAAGCGCTGGCGACCAACACGATTGGCGGCAAGGTCGATCTCGAGAGCCGGCGCCGGGCCTTGCAGGAAGACGTCAGGCAGGCGCAGGCCAGCTGGTCGCGTGTGGGACCTGTCGCTGACGATGTGAGGAGCGCGCTTGCGGACCGCTTTCAGCGCGCGATCAAGAGAATCTTCGACGCAGGCTAGACGGTAGGTGCGGGCGGCCGTTCAAACGTCCGGCCGAAAAGAACGGGCGTCGAGCCCGTTCTCCCGGCCGCGGACCGGCTTCAGTTGATCTTGATCAGCTCGACGTCGAACACCAGCATCCCGAACGGCGCGCTTTTGCCCTGATAGGCGAGCGCTTCGGGGATCCAGAAGCGTGTCTTTTCGCCTTCGACCATCAGCTGCAGGCCCTCGGTCCAGCCCTTGATGACGCCGTCGAGCGGAAAGCTGGCCGGCTGTCCCCGCGTAATCGAACTGTCGAACAGTTTCCCGTCCGTCGTCCAGCCCGAGTAGTGCACGGTGACCATGCTGCTGGCGCTGGGGTGTCGCGCGCCCGTGCCCGGCCGCTGAACCTTGTACGCGAGGCCGCTCGCCGTTCGCTTCGCGTCAGAGGGCACCGCTTTGACGTCGGGAGGCGGTTCGGTCGGCGACGGCATGAACGAAATCAGTTCGACGTCGAACACGAGCATCCCTTTCGGTTCACGCTGCCCCTTGTAGGCCAGGGCCTCGGGAATCCAGAAACGGCGCTTCTCGCCCTCGACCATCAACTGCACGCCTTCCGTCCATCCGGCGATGACGCGATCCAGCGGGAACGTGGCCGGCTTGCCGCGCAGGACGGAGCTGTCGAACATCGCGCCGTCCGTTTTCCAGCCCGTGTAATGGACGGTGACGAGATCCGATTTCCCCGGATGCGTCTTGCCGGTTCCGGCTTTGACGACTCTCGACGCCAGCCCCGATGCCGTCTTGGCGGCGTCGGCGGGCGGCGCCTTCACGTCGGGAGGCGGCGTCGCGACGGACTGCTGAGGTGGCGGTGTTTGGGCCATGAGCGGCGCGACAGTTATCAGCGCGAGTGCAATCAGCGTCAGTATGCGCATGTAATTCAATCCTTTCGGCGGCAACATTGTACCTAAATTGTTTGCGCGGCTCGTCTGCGCGCTATTTGCGTTCTCGTTGCAGCTGATCGAGCTTCTGCTTCAACGATTCGAGGCGTTGGCCGGCTTCGCCGAGCTTGCCTTCCGCCGTCAGCCGCTGGTAATCGGCCAGATCACGGGCGGCGTCGCGAATAAGCCCGGTGAGATCCGCCGGAGCGGCCGGCGCCTGGGCATTCGGGGCGCGCGCCGCTGCTGCTGTCTCAGCCGAAGCGGCGGACGCTGGTTGTCCGAACAGGCCTTGCAGCGCCGCCTCGAACGTGGTGCCGTACGCAAGCCGATCCTGCAGGGCGAGCACGACAAGGCGCAGCTCGGGCATCGGACTGCGTTCGGCCTGCAGATAGATCGGCTCGGCGTAGAGAAGTCCGCGCCCGACTGGAATGACGAGCAGCCCACCGCGCACCACGCGCGAGCCCTGTTGATTCCACAGAGAGAACTGTCCGGACAGCTGCGGGTTCTGGTCGATCCGGGCTTCGACCTGCAGCGGTCCATCGACGAGCTTGTTCTTGGGGAAGTTGTACGCCACCAGCGTGCCGTAGTTCGGGCCGTCGCTGCGGCCGGCGATCCACCCGATGAGATTGTTCCGGTTCGCCGGCGTGAAGGGCAGGATCTCGACAAACTCCACGCCGCTTTCCCCCGGCAGCGTCATGAGGACGAAATTCGGTTCCACCGGCTCGGCCGCCTGCCCGCGGTTGTTGCCCCTGACTTCGGTCGCCACCGTCCAGAGATCTTCGCGGTTGTAGAACGCCTCGGGGTTCGTCATGTGATACAGGCCGTAGACCGCGGCCTGGAGCTCGAGAAGCAGCTCCGGATACCGGACATGCTTGCGGATGTCGGACGGCATGGCCGACACGTCTTTGAACAGCGTCGGGAAGACGGCCCGGTACGCGGCAATCACCGGATCGTCCGCATCGACGACGTAGAACGACGTCGCGCCGTCGTACGCGTTGACGACGACCTTGACGCTGTTGCGGATGTAGTTCACCTGCGTCCCGGCCGAGCCGGTAGTGACGGGAGTACGGGTAGTTCTCCGAGGTCGTGAACGCGTCCATCATCCACCACAGCCGGCCGTCGTCGCCGATGATGATGTACGGATCGGGATCGAAGGTGAGGAACGGCGCCAGGGCCTCGGCGCGCTCGCGGACGTTGCGCCTCATGAGCAGGCGGCTGTCCGCCTTCACGTCGTCGCTGAACGGAAGCTTGGCGATATCGCCCCGCTCGAGCGCGATGAGCGAGCGGCGAAGGATTCCTCCGACCTGGATGCCGCCCGTGCCTTCGTATGACGTCAGGTTGTTGGTCTCGCCCTGCGGGTAGTTGAATTCCTTTTGCCCCGTCCGGACGTACACGTCGGCGTTCGTGAGCTCGCCAAAGTAGATTTCCGGCCGTGTGACGACGGGGGCAGGCGGCGTGCTCTGCACGGGCATGTTGCCGAGCAGGAGCGTCGGCAGTCCTTCGGGCGTGAAACCGTTGGCCGGGTTCATCGTCACGCCGTAGCCGTGGGTGTAAATGAGCTTCTCGTTGATCCAGTTGCGGCTGCTCTCGGGCAACTTGTTGATGCTGAGCTCGCGGGTGCCGAGCATCACCTGCCGCACTGTCCCGCCGATGTTGTACCGGTCGATGTCGATATCGGGAAAATCGTAGTAGGTGCGGATTTCCTGAATCTGGCGCAGCGTGTCCTGCAGCGCGCGCCAGTCCCAGAGCCGGAGGTTCTCGAGCGTTGCCCGGTTGGCCGCCGCGTTGATGGCCTCGAGGCCGGATTCGGCCGGGAACGGCCGGAGCGTGATTCGATCCAGGCCATACGCCTGCCGCGTCATCTCGATGTTGTGGGTGATGTACGGGCCTTCGCGGACAAGTTCGTTGGGCTTCACGATGAAGCTGTTTACGTACCAGCCAACGAGGGAGACGAGGATATAGCAGACGACCGCAGGCACGATGGAGGCGATCAGCCAGCGGATGCGGCGTGCAACGACGGCGTTGAAGATCGCGATCAACCCGCCGGCTGCCAGCGCGACCGCGACGATCGTCAGGCCGGTGAGCGTGATGTGCGCGTCGGTATACGTGACCCCCGTAAAGATGGTTTCGTCGTTGAACAGCCGGTCGTACCGGCCCAGGAACACGCGCGCAGCGAGCGCAAACAACAGAGCAGCCGCGGCGAATGAAAGGCCGCGAAGCGCGCCGCCCTCGCGGCCGGTCCGGCCGCGCACGCGTTCGAGCACGCTCATGCCGCCGCCCACGACGACAAAGAAGATCGCGATGGCGCAGACCATCACGGCGAGCGTGGTCAGCCATCCGAAAATCAGGTCCAGCGCAGGAAGGGTAAAGAGATAAAACGGGATCGGCCGGCCGAAGATCGGGTCCACGGCTGCCGCCGGGACAGCGTCGCGGCCGTACCAATAAAGCGCGAGCGTTGGCCACTCGGCCATCACACTGAAACCGGTCACGATCGCGATGAAGATGGCGGCAACAAGCGCGATGAGCCGCAGAACGGGTTCGACCGGCAGGGTCACCGGCTGGCCGTTGATCATGATGTGCCCGCCCGCGCCGAGGGGGCCGAGGTTGTCCGGCTTCAACGCACGGAACGCCCCGTAGAGCACGAGGAAGGTGATGGCCGCCGTGCCGATGAACACGGCGCTTTGCAGGTTCAACGTCTTCCAGAAGACGTCGATATATCCGAGCGACGAGAACCACAGCGCGTCGACGTAGTACGAGAGGGTGGTGCCTGCGCTCAGGATGAGGAAGGCAAGCAGCAGGCCGAGCGCGAGACGGCCGCGGCGCCGCTTCGGACGTCTCGGCCAGTCGATGGTTTCGGCCATGCTCGGACGTGCTCAGGGAACGAGGACGATTTTACCGTGCGCGCCGGCCGCCATCACGGCCTCCTGCGCCTTCGCCGCGTCGGCGAGCGGGAACTCGCGTCCGACGACGGGCTTCAGTGTGCCGTTGGCGAGGCCGGCAACCATGTACGCGTTGATTGACGCCATATCGGGATCGCTGATGTTGAACAGCGTCATCCCCAGAATCGACGCGTCGCGGCCCATGGCCTGCCGCGCATCGATTTCCACGCGGCCGCGGTTGCCGATCACGACGACGCGTCCGCGTGTCGCGAGGAGTCCGAGGTCCTTGTCGAGGTTCACGTGCGCGGCCATTTCCAGGATCACGTCCACGCCGCGGCCGGCGGTCGCCCGTGTGATGTCGTCGAGGTAGCCCGGCGTCGAATGGTTGAACACGAAGGCGGCGCCGCTTTCGCGCACGGCCGCGAGGCCCTTGTCCGATCCGCCGGTGCCGATCACGGTGATGCCGTGCGCGCAGGCGATCTGCACGGCCGCGAGACCGACACCGCCGGTGGCGCCGTGCACGAGCACGATGTCGCCGGGCCGCGTGCCGGCGCGATGGAAGAGTGCGCGATAGGCGGTCGCGTACGGGACGCCCATGGCCGCGCCCTGTCCGAAGGAAATCGACGCCGGCAGCTTGTACACGTGGTGCAGATTGCAGACCGCGCGCTCGGCGTAAGCCCCGCCGTAGTGGCCGACGATGTGTTCCGCGGCCGTGCCGTGGATGAACACGCGATCGCCGGCGGCGACGGTTTTGACGTTCGCGCCCACGGATTCGATGTCGCCGGCCGCGTCCGAACCAGGGATGAACGGCAGCGGCGGTTTGCGCGCGTACGCGCCGCTGCGGATATACACGTCAACGGGATTCACGCCGACCGCTCGAAGGCGAACGACCACCTGATCGGCTCCCGGCTTCGGATCCGGGACTTCCTCGAGCTTCAGCACCTCGGGGCCGCCATGCTCGCGAACGACGATAGCTCTCATGGCGCGATGCTATCATGAGAGCTTCCAGCGAGATATGAACACCGAATGAACGAAATACGGTTTCACAAGACCGTCGGCGTCCGGGTCGGCGGCCCGCACGGCGTGCAGGTCGGCGGTGGCGCGCCGATCGTGGTCCAGTCCATGACCATGACGGACACGGCCGACGCGCGCGCGACGGCGGCGCAGTGTATCGAGCTGGCGGAAGCGGGATCCGAAATGGTGCGCGTCACGGTCAACGTGCCGGACGCGGCGGCCCGCGTCGCCGAAATCAAGCAGCGCATGCTCGATGCCGGCTGCACGGCGCCGCTCATCGGTGATTTTCATTACAACGGCCACCTGCTTCTCACCCAATACCCCGCGTGTGCCGCAGCGCTCGACAAATACCGGATCAATCCGGGCAACGTCGGCACCGGCCAGCGCCGCGACGAGCAGTTCGCGACGATTTGCCGCGTGGCCGCGGATCACGGCAAGCCCGTTCGCATCGGCGTCAACGGCGGCTCGCTCAACCAGGAGCTGGTCGTCGCGAAGATGCAGGAGAACACCGACCGCAACCTCGGCAAGAGCTCCGAGGCGATCATCAACGAGTGCATGGTGCTGTCGGCAATCGAGTCCACGGCGCTGGCCCTCGAGTCGGGGCTTCGCAAGGATCAGATCATCATCTCGTGCAAGACATCGCGGCCGCGTGATCTGATCGGCGTGTACCGGGCGCTGGCCCGGCAGACGGATCAGCCTCTCCATCTCGGCCTGACCGAGGCCGGCATGGGCATGAAAGGCCTCGTGTGGTCGGCGTCAGCGATGGGCGTGCTGCTGTCGGAGGGCATCGGCGACACGATTCGGATTTCGCTCACCCCGCGGCCCGGCGGCGACCGGCGCGAGGAAGTCTACGCGGCGTGCGAGCTGCTGCAGGCCCTCGGCCTGCGCGCGTTCTCGCCGAGCGTCACGGCATGCCCCGGATGCGGGCGCACGACGAGCACGACGTTCCAGGAGCTTGCCGAGCGAGTGCAGGACTACGTGCGGGAGAAGATGCCCGAGTGGAAGACCCAGTATGAGGGCGTGGAGTCCATGACGCTGGCGGTCATGGGATGCGTCGTCAACGGGCCGGGCGAGTCGAAAGCCGCCAACATCGGGATCAGCCTGCCGGGTACCGGCGAGGCTCCGACCTGTCCCGTGTTCATCGACGGCCGGCACGTCAAGACGCTGCGAGGCACGTACGATGAACTCGCGGCCGAATTCCAGCAGCTGGTGGACGAGTACGTCGCGACCAGATACCGGAGACTACCCGTTCACGCTTCGTGAGCCCGCCCAGACGAACTTCGATCGCAGTCGCGACATGTGAGTCCTCTCCCGACGTATTAGAAGAGCTTGCCGGTGCAAGCTGAAGTATCGGGAGCAGCACGCGCCAGGATTAGGGGCGTGCCAACCTGTGCAGTCTAGTGGACGGTGTAGGGCTCGTGGAGGGAGAAGGGGGCGATTTCGACGTCGAAATGCTCGCCATCCTCGGTAACCATCTGATAGGTCCCGCGCATGACGCCGGTCGAGGTGTTGAGCTCGCAGCTCGACGAATACTGAAACGACTCGCCCGGCTGCAGCACCGGCTGTGCGCCTACGACGCCGGGACGGCGAATCTCCTCGGTGTGCCCGGTCGCGTCGGTGATTACCCAGTGGCGGCCCAGCAGCTGCACGGTGTCGTCACCCTCGTTGGTGATCCGCACGGTATAAATGAAGACCCATTCGTTCTCGAACGTCTGCGACCGATCGGGTGCGAATCTCGCCTCGACTTCGACGCGAACGTTGTTGGTGATGGCTTCCGACGCCGACGCGTGAAGGGTCTGGGCTTTGTCCGTCATGGGGCCTCAATTAGGCTTCCCTCATGATATCAATTGATTTTAGCGTCTGCACAGAATCACAGCGGCCGGGCCCCGGGCCCGCCGCGCCAGCGGATACCGTAACCGCGGAGATTGCCTGATGCCCACCGACGAGACATGGAACAAGGAACGCGAGATCGCCGGCACCATCGGCGTTCCCGTCGCGAGGCGCCACATCTTCCTGTGCGCCGATCAGACGACGCCGAAATGCTGTGACAAGGCGAGCGGCGTGGCGGCCTGGGACTTCCTGAAGAAACGGTTGAAGGAGCTCGGGCTCGTCGACCAGGGGGGCATCCTGCGAACGAAAGCGAACTGCCTGCGCATCTGCGAAGGCGGGCCGATCGCCGTGGTCTATCCGGAAGGCGCCTGGTACGGCCGGTGCGATCCGCCCGCCCTCGAGCGCATCATCCAGGAGCACCTCATCGGCGGACAGGTCGTTCACGAGCTCCTCATCACGACCCATCCCCTCGCGCTGACGTGACCGCCGACATCCAGCGCGCAATCGCGCCCTGGATTTCCTCGTGCACCGCCGTCTGTCTCCCCTTGTCGCGTCCGCTCACCTTGAAGGAATGATCACCGCCGGCCACCGGGTGCATCGTCGGCGGTGGTGCGACGCGGGCGAGAATCGGCGCGAGCTCGTCTGGCGTTCCGAAGGTGTCGCGCGTGCCCTGCACGAACAGCATCGGCCGCGCCACGCCCGGGAGGTGCGCGTCGCGAAGCCGGTCGGGTTGGCCGGGCGGATGAAGCGGGTAGCCGAGCAGCACCAGGCCTGTCACCGGCAGGGCGGCATCGGCCGCCGCGACCTGCGTCGCAATCCGGCCGCCCATCGATTTCCCGCCGATGAAGAGTGCGTGTCGTGCGCTGTCGATTCGATCGCGCACGGCGGTGATGACGGCCCGGTAGCACGATTCGAGCGCCGGCGCGCGATCGGGCAGACGGCGCTTCCGTTCTGTATAGAGGAAGTTGAACGTAATCAGGTCGGCGCCGAGCGCAGCCAGCGCGTCAGCGAAGCCCGCCATGAAGGGACTGTGCTGACCCGCGCCGGCGCCGTGCGCGAGGATGAGCGCGGCGCCGATGCGGGGTTCCCCGGCCGTGTAGACGAGCGCTGTGGTCTGCTCGCCCGAGCCGACATCCACCCGGATCTCAGAAGGCTTTTTCAAGCGCGTCCCGGGCCTCCGCGTCGGTCTTCAGGTTGTTCACGACTGACATGACCCCGAACTGGCTGCCGGCAATCGATCGCGCCAGCATCCGTTCGACGTCGCTCTGCACGACGCCCGTCAGCGTCACACGGCTGTGTTCGACGACGATGTGCACCGGCGGATCAGCCATGATCGCGTAGTTCCAGAAGTTCGGGTTGCCGTAGATCGCGCGCGCGATCCTGTACCGGAGCCGGTCGTCGAATTGCGAAACCGGCAGCACCGTTATCTCGTCACGCACTTGTCGCACGCCATCGATCTTCGCCACGCGCTTTTCGATCGCGTCCTTCTTGTACGGCATCGTGACCCGGCCCGTCAGCGTCACCACTCCATCCTTCACGTTCGCGTCGACGCTGTCAAAGATGGTGAATTGCGCGTAACGCGTCACCGCTTTCGAGATGTCGTTGAACACCTGCAGATCTTTCCGGCCTTCGCCGGTATCCGCGCCGGCCGCGGTCGCGATCAGGGTCAAGCCCACCACAAGTGCCCACGTAGTTCTCAGCATGTTGCCTCCACCGATTGTCTGGCTCCGCTATTTCTTGAGGCAATCGGAGTGCCACACGGACGTGCTGGAAATGCGGCTATTTTCTGCGGTGGTGGGATGATGACGTCGCTCGAATGTCACCGCGTGAGGACGCCCGGGCTCAGCCGCGGGCGAACGCCAGCCCCAGACCGTACGTGACCGCCGCCTCGATGACGCCAACGACAGTCATCTCGGCTCCGGTGGCCCACCAGGGCCGCGCCGTGACCAGGGCTTTCGACGCGCCGACGGCAAAGTGCGCCAGCGTGCTGATGATGAAGGACGCCACGACGGCCGGCATGCCGACGGTGAAGAAAAACGGAATGATCGGAATGAACCCGCCGACGGCGGTCGAGAGAGTGGCGGAGAGGGTTGAGCGCCAGGGGTCCGGAAAGTGCTCCTCGGAAAGGCCCAGTTCTTCCTGGACCAGCGCTTTCAGAAACTGCTTCGGCTCCTTGTGGATTCGTTCCGCCATGGCGCGGGATTCCTCGACCGAGAATCCCTTCAGCTGGTAGAACAGCTCGAGCTCGAGCATCTCCTCGTGCGGGTCTTCAGCGATCTCGGCCCGTTCTCGCGCGACTTCCGATTCGTACACCTCGCGTTGTGATTTCGAGGCGAGGTACGCGCCCGCGCCCATGGAGAGCGCGCTCGCGAGGGTTCCTGCGAGGCCGGCGGCGAGGACGACCTCGCTCCCACCCGTGTAACCCGCCATTCCCGAGACGATGCCGAACACCGCCCCCAGGCCGTCGTTGACGCCGTAGATGGCGTCGCCAATCCAGCCGGTCCCGCGGACATGCCAGCGCTCGCGGCGCAGAATGGTGTCGAGCGTGGACCGAGGTGTCGGAATGCTCCCGCCCGCCAGCGTGCGAAGCACAACGGCGTGGTCGCGCTCCTCGAGCATGGCCTCCTCGGCGATGCGCCGGTCCGCCGGATCGCTCAACCGCCTCATGAGGTCGTCGTACTCGGCTTCCGCCTTGCTCTCTTCCTGCTCGAGCCGGTGCAGGACGACGCTCGAGTCGCCGATTCGCTGGAACCAGGTCAAGCCGCGCTCGACTTCCCTCGGGTCCGGCACCCGCCCGGTGGCCGACGCGATTCGCTCGGACCACCGTGCAGCGTGCTTGTCCTCCTGCTCGGCCAGGCGCAGCAGGATCGCACGCCGCTTCGGGTCGCTTTCGCGCTCGGCGAGCAGCTTGTAGGTGTGCGCGGCCTCGACTTCGCGCCGCCACATGCGCTCGACCGTCGCCAGGTTGCCGTGATCCATATTCTGACTTCAGCCCAGTACGTGCTCGAAGACGACGATGGTCAGAATGCCGGCGGCGATCAACACGACCTGACGGACGGCATTGGCGTCAATCTGGCCGCGATGGAGGTCCGGAATCAGATCGGACATGGCGATGTAGAGCAGGCTGGCCGACGAGAACGCCAGGATGAACGGCCGGATTCCGGGGACGACGCCCACGGCGGCGTAAGCGATGAGCGCGCCGAGCAGGCCTGACGCGCCGGACACCAGGTTCAGCAGGAGCGCGCCGCGGCGGCTGTAACCGGCCGCCAGCAGGATGGCGACGTCTCCGACCTCCTGTGGGATTTCGTGCGCGGCGACGGCGATGGCGGTGTTGACCCCGAGCGGGATCGAGGTGAGAACGGCCGCGCAGATGATCGCGCCGTCGATGAAATTGTGAAACGCATCGCCAATGAGCACGAGCGGCACGGTCGCCCCGTGAACCTGGCATTCGTCGGTGTGGCAATGGCGAAGCAGGACCAGCTTCTCGAGCACGAAGAATGTCAGGATGCCGCCCAGCAGCGTGCCAAACACGGCCGTCGGCCGAAGCGTGTCGAGCGCCTCCGGCAGCAGCGCAAGGAGCGCCACGCCGAGCAGTGCGCCGACGGCGTAGCTGACCAGCCACGGCACGAGGCGCGTCCGGACGCGCTGTGTGAACAGGAGCAACGAACTGGCGACCAGCAGGCCGCCGCAGCTGCCAAGGAGGCTAAGGCCCAGCGCGGTCGCGAGCAACGGCACGCGTTATCTTAATCCAGGGGTTCGAGAGGTTCGAGAGGTTCGAGGGGTTCGAAGGGGTTCGAGAGGTTCGAGAGTCGAGTTCGAGAGGTTCGAAAGGTTCGAGAGTTTCTCAGTTCGAACGTTCGCGTTTCCCGCACGCCCAAACCGAACCGAACCCCTCGAACCTCTTGAACCTCTCGAACCTCTGGAACCTTTCGATTTAGTTTGCGATGTAGCCGCGGCGGGACCGCACGCGATAATCGCGGTTCTTCACTTCCACGCGGATCGAATGCCATTGGCCGTCTTTCCTGCCCGGCGAAACGTAGGCAAGGAAGTACTGCCGGCTCAGTTCGTCGGCGATGCCTGCGGTCGCCGGCTCGAGATCCTGTGGATCGCGAACGATCTCGGTGCGGCCTCCGCTGTCGTCGGTCATGTCTCGGAGCGCAGCAGCGTTGACCCGATCATCCGACAACCTGCGCGATGAGGTGCCGCCCGTGATCGGAGGCGGCTGCGGCCATCTGCCTGGCCCTTGCGGCATGCCGGGGAACGGCATGGGAACCGGCATCGGAATTCGGGGCCCCTGCGGCGCGCGGCGCACGGGCGTTTCTCCCTCTCCGTCGATCCCGATGGCATACACCAGGACCTCGCTTCGGCGAATCTGCTCCTTGAGGTCGCGGATGCCCACCTGGCTGACGGTGTCGTTGCCATCCGAAATCACAACGAGCGCGCGCTTCCGATTGCGGCCCAGCTGGGCCATCGGAATCGCCTGGAATACCGCGTCGTACATCGCCGTGAGGCCGTGTGGCGTCATGCGGTTCAGGCCGCTCAGCAGGCGCTCATGATCGTTGGTCCATCCCTGCACCAGCGCCGGAAAATCGCTGAACCGATAGAGGAACAGTTGATCGTCCGATTGGCCGAGCAACTCGTCCGCGAAGCGGGCCAGGGCTCCCCTCGCAGCGTCCATCTTGCGGCCCGCCATGCTCCCGCTCGTGTCGAGTGCGATGCCCAGGCTCACCGGCACGCGCTCCGCGCTGAACTGCGTGACTTCGACCTGATTGTTGTCCTCGTAGACGGCGAAGTCATCCTGGTGAAGCCCCGGCACGAACCGGCCAAGCGCATCGGAGACCGTGGCCGTCACATTGATCAGTTCGACGCCGCTCTTGAACCGGAGGCCGCTCTGGTCTGGTTTGTTCGCCGCTGGATCCTGCGCGCGCACACACACGACGACAACTCCAATCGCGGCGGCGACAAGCGCGACTCGAGGGGCAAACCTCATGGAACCAGCTCTCACGACAAGCCCGCCAGCACGCCATGCGCGCGCCGATCGAGGTGTGGCACGACGCCCGCGGCCGTTTGGAAGCTCAGGTGGTAACGATCGACTGTGCCGGCGTTCGAGATGACCACGACAAAGGGTGTCTCTTCACCCGGCGCCAGACTTGGCGCCGCGACGGCCGCGTGGCTGGTCGTGATGAGCTCGCCCTCCGGGCCGTAGACCGACACCGCTGCATTGAGTCCAGTTACGGCCGCGGCCGCGGAGTTCCGGACGATGCCCCGGACGATGAAAGAATCGGCATCACGGTCGTGCTCGAGCGCGACCAACTCGAGCGGTGCCGTGACGTCTGAACGCCATGAGACCGCGCGCTGCGGACCGCGGCTTGTGACCACGACGAATGCGGCCGCAGCGCCGAGGATGAACACCCCGACGGCGGCGGTGGAAGGCACGCCGATCCCGAGGCAAATCGCTTGCCGTTGCCAGGCCGGCGGGATCCCTTGATTTCCGTTGATTTCTCCGGTGGCGCTGCCCGCAAGGGCGGCCCAGCTGTGCTCAGAAAAGGGCAGCCGGCCCTAGGGCGTCCTCGGTTTGATGCCTTCGACGAAGACCAGCCCCTCGCGTTCGGCAAGCGTCCGCACGATGCTGAAGCCGTTTCCCGAGAGCGCCAGGTTGGCCTCGCCGGATGCCGCAAAAGGCGGCGCCGCGGGCGCCCCGGCCAGCAACCCGGCCAGCCCGGTCCGTGGGGTGGAACCAATGAGGATGACGCGCCCGCCCGGCCGTCAGAATCCTGGCGACTTCGCGCACCGCCGCGGGACGGTCGCCAGCGGACATCGCGCCGAACAATCCCGCGGTGTCGTCGATCACCGCGAGATCGATGCTTCCGTCTTCGAGCGGTGTGCTCAACACGGATGTGACTTCGATTTCAACGAGCACGCCGAACTGCTCGGCGGCGCGGCGTGCGAGCCCGGCTGCGCGTTCGTCGGGTACGACGGCCACCGCGCGTCCCGACAAGCCGACTTTCGAGGCCACTGCCGCGAGGCGGCCGCCGTGCGCGCAGCCGACAAACGCGACACGATCGCCCATTTTCACGCCGGTCATGCTGACGGCCAGGAGGTGCGGGTCGCTCTTTCGCGCGAACGGATTCGGGAGCATCGCGGGACAGTGTAACGTGGGCGGTGCGGGGTCCGGCAGCCGGAGCCGTCCACATCCGCTCAGAGACTGCTGACTGCCGGCTGCCGACTGCGATATAGTTCTCGTTTGTGCCTACTCCAGTTGATATCGCCCCCGCGCGCGGCAAACTCGGTGTGCTCCTGGTCGGTCTCGGTGCCGTCAGCACGACCTTTATTGCCGGCGTTATCGCCATCCGCAAAGGACTCGCAAAGCCCATCGGTTCGCTGACCCAGATGGGGCACATTCGTCTGGGCAAACGGACGGAAGGCCGTTCGCCCATGATCAATGAGGTCGTGCCGCTCGCCGGGCTCGACGACCTGGTGTTCGGCGGCTGGGACATCTTCTCCGAGGACTGCTACAGCGCCGCGAAAACCGCCGGCGTCCTCGAGCCCGCGCTGCTCGAGCAGGTCCGCCCCGAGCTGGAAAAGATTCGCCCGTGGCCGGCGGTGTTCGATCAGCACTACGTCAAGCGGCTCGACGGTCCCAACGTCAAGAAAGGGAAGACGAAGCGGGACCTCGCCGAGCAGGTGATGGCGGACATCCAGAAGTTCAAGAAAGACAACGGTCTCGATCGCCTCGTCATGATCTGGGCCGGCAGCACCGAGATCTACATGACCGAGAGCGAGGTGCACCAGTCGATGGCGAGCTTCGAGCGCGGGCTCGAAGCCAACGACCCGGCGATTCCGCCGAGCATGGTGTACGCCTACGCCGCAATCCGGGAAGGCATTCCGTACGCGAACGCGGCGCCGAACCTGTCCGCGGACATTCCTGCGCTCGTGGAGCTCGCCTCGCACACGAAGTCGCCGATTGCCGGCAAGGACATGAAGACGGGCCAGACGCTCATCAAGACGATCATCGCGCCGGGACTCAAGGCGCGGCTGCTCGGCGTCAAGGGCTGGTATTCGACGAACATCCTCGGGCAACCGCGACGGCGAGGTGCTGGACGATCCGGAATCGTTCAAGACCAAGGAAGAAACCAAGAAGTCCGCGCTCGATTACATCTTCCAGCCGCACCTGTATCCCGATCTCTACAAGGATCTCTGCCACGTCGTGCGGATCAACTATTACCCGCCGCGCGGCGACAACAAGGAAGGCTGGGACAACATCGATCTCGTGGGCTGGCTCGGGTACCCGATGCAGCTCAAGATCAATTTCCTGTGCCGCGACAGCATTCTGGCGGCGCCCATCGTGCTCGACGTCGCGCTGTTCCTCGACCTCGCCAAGCGCGCCGGCATGAGCGGCATCCAGGAGTGGCTGTCGTTCTACTTCAAGGCGCCGGTCCACGCGCCGAACCTGTACCCCGAACACGACCTGTTCATCCAGCTGATGAAGCTGAAGAACACCTTGCGTTACTTCAAGGGCGAAGATCTCATCACGCACCTTGGCCGTGAATACTACGACTAGCTATACCCAGCCGGCGCTCATCGGCGGGCTGGTCGTGGGCGTGCTGTCGGCGCTCCCGATCGTGTCCATCGGCAATTTCTGCTGCTGCCTGTGGATCGTGAGCGGAGGCGTGGTCGCGGCGTACGTCGTTCAGGCGAACAGCACCGAGCCGATGACGCCGGCCGACGGCGCCCTGGCGGGCCTGCTGGCCGGGCTCGTCGGCGCCGTCGTCCATCTGATTCTCTCGATTCCGATCGACATCGTGATGGGCCCGTTCGAGCGGTCGATGGCCCAGCGCATCATGGACCTGACGGGCAACGCGGAGATGCGCGACGTGCTCCAGCGCTACTCCCAGCGGGAGGCCGGATTGTTCACGATCATCTTCCGGCGCACGGCCGCCTTCTTCGTCATGCTGGTGGCGGGCGCCGTGTTTTCCACCCTCGGCGGCCTGCTTGGCGCGATGATTTTCCGTAAGACACCGCCCGTTCCCCTCGACGCATCACCCCGCTGACGCCCGGCCTGCACGGTGCTGCACGCGGCTGCTCCCCGCGGCCGCAGCCGACACATCTATTGCCAGTCCTGCGTAGCACCGAAAAACTAGACCGTGCACTGGGTGTCGATGGCTCTTGCCCTGACGCTTTTCGCCGTCCCGGCCGCTGGCCTGGCGCAGGCGGCGCGTCCGGCGTCGATGCCCCCGCTGCCCCTCACGCAGATCGACGAACGTGCGGTGTCCGCGGATCTCGATAACCGGGCGTTCTCGCTGACCTTCGCCCAGCCGGTGGCGGTCAATGACGTCCTGCTCTTGCTCGTGCGCGGGACCAACCTGAGCGTCGTTCCCGATCCGTCGATCAGCGGGTCCTTCATCGGCGACCTCAAGTCGGTCACCGTCCGGCAGGCGCTCGGCCTGATTCTTCAGCCCCTCGGGCTGGATTTCACGGTGGACGGCGGACTGATTCGTGTGTTCCGTCGAGAGCCGGAGACACGTCTGTTCGCCGTCGACTACGCCGCGGGCGAGCGCACGGGCGAGGCCAGCGTCGGCATTGATCCCGCGGCTCGCGCGAACGGCAGCTACGCGCGCGTGACCACGGCCACGAAGACAGACGTGTTCGCGGATATTTCGAGGGGCATTCAGGGATTGGTGTCGAACCGCGGAACGTTCAACGTCGATCGCAAGGCCGGGCTGGTGCAGGTGACGGATTTCCCGGACCGGCTCGATCGCATTGGCGTGTATCTGGACGCGGTCACCGATCGCGTGCAGCGGCAGGTGCAGATCGAGGCTCGTGTCGTCGAAGTCGAGCTGAACGGCGAGAAGGCCACGACGCTCGACTGGACGGACCTGAAGCAGACGCGCGACAGCGAGAAAGTGATGGCAGCGCTGGCCGCGCAGGGGACCGTGACAGTACTCGCCTCGCCCCGCCTCCTCGTCCTGAACAACGAACCGGCCATCGTCAAGACAGACGGGCTGACGATTGCGGTAACGCCGCAGATTTCACCCGACGCGATCGTGACGTTGAGCCTGAGCCCGATCGTCGGCGCGCCGCAGGGCATGCAGTCGGACATGGTCGCCCGCGTGGCGGACGGCGCGACGATCGTGGTTGCCGGTTTCGGACGTGACCGGGAAACGCGCGAGCACAAGAACGGCGGCACCTCCGGCGGATGGTTCGGGCGTTCCACGGTTGTCACGAAAAAACACGTCGAACTCGTCGTCCTCCTGACGCCGAGAATTGTGCCGCTGCCGTAGGCCCATGTACGAGAGCTACTACGGATTCGTCGAAAAGCCGTTCAGCCTGACACCGGACCCGAAGTTTCTCTTTCGGAGCCCGTCGCATGCCGGGGCGTTCGAACTGCTGCAGTACGCGATCCGCCGCCGCGAGGGCTTTGTCGTCATCACCGGCGACATCGGCACGGGGAAGACGACGTTGTGCCGGGCGCTGCTCGAGGAAATCGATCGGTCGACATACACGGCGCTGGTGCTGAATCCGTTTCTGTCTGAAGAGGATCTCATCAAGCGGATCCTCCAGGACTTCGGCGTGGTGGCGCGAGACGAGCTCAAGCGAGGCGCGTTCAGCCGGGCCACCAAGCAGGAACTCATCGACACGCTCTACGATTTTCTGCTCGGTCTGGTCCCGCTCAAGGCGAGCGCCGTGCTGATCATCGACGAAGCGCAGAACCTGCCGTTGTCGGTGCTCGAGCAGATCCGTATTCTGTCCAATCTCGAGACCGACAAGGAAAAGCTGCTGCAAATCATCCTCGTCGGGCAGCTGAACCTGCAGACGCTCCTGCGATCGCCCGAACTGCGTCAGCTCGATCAGCGCGTGTCTATTCGCTATCAACTCGATCCGCTCGATCGTGAGGGCGTGTCGGGGTACGTGGCCCATCGGCTCGCCATTGCGGGGGGATCCGGCGCCGTCGGCTTCACGACGCGCGCGCTCGAGATCGTGCACAGCCTGACGAACGGCATCCCGCGGCTGATCAACCTGATCTGCGACCGTGCGTTGCTGTCCGGCTTCTCGGTGCGCACAAACCGAATCACGCCCGAGATGGTCATCCAGGCCGCCGAGAGTCTCGAGGTCCGGCCGGCGTCCTGGAGGCGGTTCGCCTGGGGCGCCTGGCGCGCCCCGCTTCGCGCCGGCATCGCCGTGGTACTGCTGGCATCCGCCCTTGCCGTCGGCGGCGGCGCGCTTTTGTACCGGATGTATGCGCGGGAATCCGCGGTCGAGGACACGGACGGTCACGTCAGCCGGCGTCTCCCGAACGGCGCCTCGCTGACGATTCTCGTTGGCGCTTATCCGTTGGCCGCTGCCCGATCTCACGAGGACATCCGGGCGATGACCGAATGGCTCGAGGCGTCTGGTTTTCGCGTCTACTACTCCGAGACGGACCCGGGCTCGGGCCAGCGCTGGCAACGAGTACTCGCCGGAGCGTACACCGATGCGCAGGCAGCCCGCTTCGACGCCGATCGTCTCAAACGTGCCGCGCCTTCGCTGGATGCGCGTGTGGTCCCGGCTGAAACGGTGGGCCGCGCCCTGGTCACGGCCGTCGCTCCATCCGACATCGCCCTCAGGCCCGCCGGGATGGTTCCATGAGCCTCATCCTGGACGCGCTCAAGCGAAAGAGGCCGACCGAGGACCTGGACGACAGAGCCGCGGGTGCTCGCGAAGCGCACTCCGACGCGGTCCTCTCGACGCTGGGCTATCGGCAACCGCGACCGCGCCGTGCCGGTCTCTCGGTCAAGATGCTGCTTCTTTACGGGGCGGCGGCGATGGCGATTGGCTTCGTGGGCCTGTCTCTCCTGATCCTGCTGTTCGCGCCTCCTGAGAGGCCGCAACCCGCGCCGGTCACGTCATCGAGCGCGCGTGCGATGGGGCCGCCGCCCGCCACGGTTGTTCCCTCCCCCGAGACGGTTGTGCCGGCTCTGGCGACGCCCGTTCCGTCTCCGCCGGCTGTGCCGCCGCCTTCGGCCGGTCCCGCGCGTGGTCTGTCGGCAACCGTTTCGCCGGGCGCACCCGCTCCGGTTCCGTCCAAGCCAGTTGCCCCTGTTTCGCAGCCGCGAGCATCCACCAACGCGCGATCGACACCGCAACGGCCCGTCGTGGCTGCTCAACCCGAGCGCGCGACCGCTCAAGCCGCCCGCGCCGCCGCCCCGACGCCGCGGGCTGCACCGCCCAGTGAGGCGCCGCAGCGCGAGGTAGCGCCTGTCGTCATGTCCGCGGCGACACCAGCGGCGCCGAATCACTTCGCCCTCGGCCTCTACTATCAGCGCATCGCGGATTACGATAACGCGCTCGCTCAGTACCGCGCGCTTCTCGAACAGAACGACGCGAGCGCGGAGGGGCACAACAACCTCGGGCTGCTCCTGATGGATCGCCAGCAACTGGACGATGCGGTGCGCCAATTCGAGCGCGCCGTGGCGATCGACCCCCGGCATGTCACCGCGCACAACAACCTGGGCGTGGCGTTCATGCGCCTGAATCGTCCCGACAGCGCCGCCGCCGAGTTTCGTATCGCGATTACGATGCAGCCTCGCAACGTCGAGTCCATCGTGAACCTCGCGCTGGTGCAGAAGGCGGCCGGTCGAACCGCGGACGCCCGCGACTTGCTGCGCCGTGCGGTGACGATCGATCCGCGAAATCCAGGCTCCGCATTACAACCTTGCCGTCCTCGCGGACGAGGGCGGTGAAAACGCCGCTGCCGTCGAACACTACCGTGCGTTCCTGAAGTACGGCTCGGTCAGCCACAACGATCTGGTCGTGAGGGTTCGGGCGCGGATTGCCGCGCTCGCCGGCTGAAGTAAGATTCCGGCATGCCCGATCAGCATGCCGAGTTCGACGACCTCCTGCAGGAAGGCCGCACGTTTCCCCCGCCCCCAGCGTTCAAGACCCAGGCTGTGGCCGCAGACGAAGGCGTCTATGCGGAGGCGGCGCGAGATCCTGAGGCATTCTGGGCTCGTCAGGCAGGGGAGCTCGAATGGTCGCGTCCGTGGACCAGCGTGCTCGACTGGCAACCGCCGCACGCGAAGTGGTTTGTCGGCGGTCAGCTCAACGCCAGCGTCAATTGCATCGATCGTCATCTCCGCGGCGCACGCCGTAACAAGGCCGCCATCATCTGGGAGGGCGAGCCCGGCGATCGACGGACGCTCACATACTTCGATCTCCATCGCGAGGTCTCGACGTTCGCGAACGTCCTGAAGTCGCTGGGCGCCCGAAAGGGCGACCGGATCGCGATCTACATGCCCCTGGTGCCGGAACTGGCCATCGCGATGCTCGCCTGCGCCCGCATCGGCGCCGTCCACAGCGTGGTCTTCGGGGGTTTCAGCGCCGAGTCTTTACGCGATCGGATCAACGACGCACAGGCGAAGGTGCTCATCACGGCCGATGGCGGCTATCGCCGCGGCAACATCGTGGCGCTGAAGGCGATTGCGGACGAGGCGCTGCAGGGGACTCCGTCGATTGAACACGTCGTTGTACTCAAGCGCGGCGGCGACAAGCCGATCCCCGTCGTCATGAAGGAGGGGCGCGATCAGCGGTACCACGAACTGATCGCCGCTGCCCCCGCGCGCTGCGAGCCCGAATCGATGGACGCCGAGGACATGCTCTACATCCTCTATACCTCGGGCACGACGGGGAAGCCCAAAGGCATTGTCCACACGACCGGCGGCTACCTTGTCGGCACCTATGCGACGACCAAGATGGTGTTCGATCTTCGGGAAGACGACGTGTACTGGTGCACGGCCGATCTGGGCTGGGTGACCGGGCACAGCTACGTGGTCTACGGTCCGCTCGCCAACGGCGCGACGGTCGTCATGTACGAGGGCGCGCCGGACTGGCCCGAGAAGAATCGGTTCTGGGCCCTCATCGAGAAGTACGGCGTCACAGTGCTCTACACGGCGCCCACGGCCATTCGCGCGTTCATGCGCTGGGGTACCGAGTGGCCGGAGCGCCACGACCTATCGTCGCTGCGGCTGCTGGGCTCGGTTGGCGAGCCGATCAATCCCGAGGCGTGGGTGTGGTACCACAAGGTGATTGGGGGAGGCCGCTGCCCGGTCGTGGATACGTGGTGGCAAACCGAAACGGGCGCGATCATGATCACGCCGCTGCCAGGTCTCACGACGCTCAAGCCCGGGTCCGCGACGCGTACTTTCCCTGGCATCACGGCCGAGATCCGCAACGAGCGCGGCGACGCCATCGACGTCGGTGGCGGCCTGCTCGCGCTCACGCGTCCCTGGCCGTCCATGCTGCGCGGCATCTACGGCGATCCGGAACGCTACGAGCGCCAGTATTGGAGCAAATGGGGACCGGCCGTCTATGTCACCGGCGACGGCGCCAAGCGCGATTCCGACGGCTACTTCTGGCTTCTCGGCCGTGTGGACGACGTAATCAATGTCGCCGGGCATCGGATTGGCACGATGGAAGTGGAGAGCGCCCTGGTCGATCATCCGAATGTGGCCGAGGCGGCGGTGGTGGGCCGTTCGCATGAAATCAAGGGCCAGGCGATCGCGGCGTTCGTCACGTTGAAGGACGGAACGCCCGGCACGTCGAAGCTGATGGACGCCCTGAAAGAACATGTCGTCCGGAAGATCGGCGCCATCGCCCGTCCCGACGATGTGTTGTTCACCGCCGACCTCCCGAAAACGCGATCCGGCAAGATCATGCGGCGGCTGCTGCGCGACATCGCGGAAGGCAAGGCCCTCGGTGACACGACGACGCTTGCCGATCCGGGCGTTGTCGCGAAACTGAAAGCGAACTACGACGAGGAACACGGCTAGGGTGCTCGAACATGCCGGTCCGCCTCGGAGTTGAGCTCACACCCGTTTCCTGCCGCTACGTCGAGCTCGACGCGAGCCCGGCGTCGGGGCATGGTGTGTCTCCGACGCGTATCCGCGCGTTCGGCCGTCTGCCTCGCGAGGGCGCCCAGGCGAGGAACGAGCTCGCGAGATTCCGGCGTCAGCCCGCCACGGCCGTCGTGTGGGGGCTGCAGGCCGACCATCGCCACGCCGTGGTCCCGCACGGATCCTTCCGGCGAATGCGTCGCGACGCGGTCGCCGAAATGCAGGGCGCCGGAGTGGAAACGCGGGGCCGAGTGGCGGACATCTTCGCGGCGCGCCGCGCAAAAGGAGCGCCCACGCGTTCGGTGGTTGTGGCGCTCGCGTCGACGCCGGGCCTCGTGTCCGCGACGCGATGGCTGGCCGCCCAGGGTATTCGGGTGCGATCGATCGTCACGCCCGCCCTTGCGCTGATGTCGCTCGCCAGGCTGCGACGGGAGTTCACGGCGCCCGATCGAGTCGAGACGTACGTGGCACTCGAGGAAACGACCACCGCCGTCGCACTGGTGAGGAACGGTCTGCTGCTGGCGGCCAGCGAGTTGTCATGGGGCTATCAAGACCATCGAGGACTGACCCTCCCCCGCGAGGAGATTGCGGGGCGCCTGGCCGACGAGATCGAACGGTTTCTCGCCGCGCGTTCCGCGCGTCCCGACGTGCTCGCGCAGGTGTGCATCTGCGGCGGCCTGCCTGAACTCCGCAGCATGGCCATCAGGTTGATGGAGCAGCTCGATGTCGAGGTCGAGACGCTCGATTCGCTGTTTGGCATCGATCCGGTTCATCTGCCTCAGCCGCCGCACGAATTCAGGGAGCACGCGACCGATATGCGGCTCGCGTGGGCAGCCGCCGCAGACTGGCCTGCCCCCGTGAACCTTCTCCGTGAGCGAACGCGGCGCGTGACCAAGACGATGCTGTCCCGGGCGGCCGTGGCTGCCGGAGTGGCGACCGGCGTGGGCGTGGCCTGGCAGGTTCAACAGAGCGACTGGTGGCGATCGCCGCCCGTCTCGCAGCCGGTGCCCGTGCGCCCGGCCAGTCGCGCACTTGCGGGACCGCCAGTCGCGGCGCCCGTGCCCGCGCGTACGCCGCCCGCGTCTGCCGCGGCGCGTCCCGTGCCCGCTCCCCAGCCTGCACCGTCAGTCGCGCGCGTGCCGCCATCTCCGCCGCCGCAGCCTCGCGAGGTGCAAACCCCGGCGCGCGGCTCCGGGCCGGTCGCCGCGTCGGCGGCGGTGCGTCAGCCATCTGTCCAGCCGCCGGTGACTGTGCCGTCAGCCGTCGCCCCACTACCACCGCCCGCGCCAGCGGTCGCGCGATCGGCCGTTGTGCAGCCGCCGTCCGTGGCGCGATCGCCAGCCGTCGCGCCACCCGGCACGCCGTCGAGAGTCGCGCCGCCGCCAGTAGTGCCGCCGGTTGCGCGACTGCCGGTTGCGCCGCCACCGATTCCGCCGAAAACCGTCGAGCGCTCTGCGGTCGCGTCATCGGCGGTCCCGGCGCGTCCTGTGCGGCGTGCTGTCCAGCCGTCCGCCGGGGAATCAGGCGCAGACTGTTTCGCCCCCGCAGGCCGAACGTGAGGCGTTGCGCTACCGGATGCCGGCCTCAGAAATCGCCCTGCCGTTTGACGCGGTACTCGGGACGATCTTGTACGCGCCTGAACGCAAGCTCGCGATTGTCGATGGCCGCATCGTGCAGACCGGCGACGACATCAACGGCGCGCGAGTGGTCGAAATCACGCCAACGACCGTGCTGCTGCGCGATGCCCGGGGCCGGCTTCGACGGCTGGGGCTCGGCGGCCCGGCACGCTGACGGGCGCCGCTTTGCTCGAGCTGGGAACCTGACGGCCGCCCCCGCCGTATCTGTCATACTGAACGCATGGCGCTCATCGAAACGGTCGATCTCTGGAAAACCTACATCATGGGATCCGAAGAGATTCACGCTCTCCGGGGCGTGAGCATCTCGATCGAGCGCGGCGAGTACGTGGCCATCATGGGGCCGTCCGGCTCTGGAAAGTCGACGCTGATGAACCTGATCGGCTGTCTCGACACCCCGTCCAAGGGCTCCTACCTGCTGAACGGCAAACAAGTCAGCCAGATGAACGACAACGAACTGGCCAGAATCCGGAACGAAGAGATCGGGTTCGTCTTTCAGACGTTCAACCTGTTGCCGCGGGCAACGGCGCTGCACAACGTCGAGCTGCCGCTCGTCTATGCGGGTGTGGAGGCGAAGGTCCGCCTGGAACGCGCGAAGAACGCACTGACCCAGGTCGAACTGGCCGAGCGCATGACCCATCGCCCCAACGAGTTGTCGGGCGGCCAGCGGCAGCGCGTGGCTGTGGCGCGTGCGCTGGTGAACAACCCGTCAATCCTGCTGGCGGACGAGCCCACGGGCAACCTCGACTCGAAGACCGGCGTCGAGATCATGGGGCTCTTCGAACGCCTCCACAAGTCGGGGAACACCATCGTGCTCGTGACGCACGAAGCCGACGTTGCCGCATACGCGTATCGCACCATCCACATTCGCGACGGGAAAGTCGAGAACGACGTCCGTCGCGCGGCCTGACAAACGGCTCGCATCCGCATTTCACGAATCAGGAAGGCCAACGAAAATCGCGGACGTCATCCGAGAAGGACATCGTGTTCTTCGTGCCTTCGTGATAAGGCGAGCGTCGAACCCACTTTCTTCAGATTGCCGCAAAGTGTCCCGCGGCGATTTCCCTCAGCGCGGCGTTGCGATTGATGAGCGATGCGTCGAGGACGATGCGCTCGCGGGGCGCGTCGGGATCGGGGACGGGGATCGCCGACAACAGCGCCCGCGTGTAAGGGTGCTGCGGCGTGGCAAAGAGCGACGCGGTCGGTCCCATCTCCACGATCTTTCCCAGGGTACATCACCGCCACCCGCGTGCAGATATGCTCGACGAGACGCAGATCGTGCGCGATGAACAGGTACGTCAACGTGAACTTCTGCTGCAGGTCGACCAGCAGGTTGATGACCTGCGCCTGCACGGAAACATCGAGTGCCGACACAGGTTCGTCCAGAACGAGAAACGTCGGGTTCAACGCCAGGGCGCGCGCCAGGCCGATGCGCTGCCGCTGGCCGCCGCTGAATTCGTGCGGGTAGCGCGACAGATGGGCGGTGTCGAGGCCGACGAGCTCGAACAACTCGGCGACGCGCGTCTTTCGCGCGGTGGAATTGCCAAGGCGATGGATGATGAGGGGCTCTTCGACGATCTGACGCGCCCGCATTCGCGGGTTGAGCGAGGAATATGGATCCTGGAAGACGATCTGCATCTCGCGCCTGACCTCGCGCATCCGCCGGCGTGAGAAGCCGAGCACGTCCTCGCCTCGAAACCGCACGCTGCCGGATGTCGGCTCGATCAGCCGGAGGACGCATCGGCCCGTCGTGGTTTTTCCGCTGCCCGATTCACCCACGAGCCCGAACGTCTCCCCCGCATCGATTGTGAAACTGACATCGTCCACGGCTTTGACGAGCGTGCCGGCCTGCAGCAGGCCCGCGTTGCGGACGAAGTGTTTCGCGAGATGCGAGACTTCAACGACGGGCATCGGCGGTGCTCGGGGTTCGCGAGTCCGGCGTCGTGGCGTTGTCATGGAGAAAGCACTTCGCGGTGTGGTCCTCGCCGACGCGGTAGTCAGGCGGGGGCGCCGACGTGCAGACGTCGAAGCGATCCGGACATCGCGGGTTGAACGCGCAGCCCGGCGGGAGTGCGCCTGGACGGGGAACGGATCCATCGATGGCTCGGAGCCGCTGGCCCGGGGTTCCGCCAGGCATCGACGCCAGGAGCCCTCGCGTGTACGGATGCTGCGGCCGGTGAAACAGGTCCCGGACCGGTCCGGCCTCGACGATCCGTCCTCCGTACATGACCGCGACGCGATCCGCTGTTCCGGCGATGACGCCGAGATCGTGGGTGATCAACAGGAGCGACAGGCCGAGCGCCGCCTTCTTCTCCCGCAGGAGATCCAGGATTTCCGCCTGAATCGTGACGTCGAGGGCGGTCGTCGGCTCGTCTGCGATGACGAGCGACGGATGGCAGGCGAGGGCCATGGCAATCAGCACCCGTTGACGCATGCCGCCTGACAACTGGTGCGGATAGTCGCGTATCCGGGATGCGGCGTCTGGAATCCGCACGGCCTCGAGCAGCGCGACCGTTTGGGCCTGGACGTCGGACCTCGTGGCGCGGCCGTGCACGAGCAGTGTCTCGCGAAGCTGGTCGCCGATCGTGAACACGGGGTTCAGCGCCGTCATCGGCTCCTGGAAGATCAGCGCGATGTCCGTGCCTCGAACCCGATGCATGTCGCGTTCGCTGAGCTCGAGCAGGTCGCGGCCCTTGAAACGAATACGGCCCGCGCTGATGCGTCCAGGCGGCTGCACGAGGCGCATGATCGACAGCGCCGTCACCGACTTGCCGCTGCCGGACTCTCCGACCAGGCCGAGCGTTTCCCCGTGATGGATTTCGAAACTGACATCGTCGACGGCAGGCACGGATCCGGACGGCGCGTCGAAAACGGTCGTCAGGCCCTCGACGCTCAGGAGCGGTGCGCGATCGGCCATCAGCGGTTGCCCTCGGCCCTGAACACCGTACCCTGCGCGTTCACAGCGTGGCCGTCTCCTGATAAGTGCCAAACACCGCTCGCATCGCATCCGAGATTTCGCCAACCGTCGCCCGAGCCTCGACGGCCGCGAGGATGGAAGGAACCAGGTTGCCGCCATCGGCCGCTGTCCGCGAGACACTGTCGAGAGCGGATCTCCAGGCCGAGGCGCTTCGGCCCGCGCGCACGGCCTGCAGCCGCTCGATCTGGCTGCGCTCCGCCTGCGAATCGCCCTGAAAGAGCGGCACGCCCCCGGGCCGTGAGTCCGCGTACTTGTTGACGCCGATGACGACGGCCTCGCCCGAGTCGATTGCCTGCTGGGTCCGGTACGCCGATTCCTGGATTTCGCGCTGGATGAATCCGGCTTCGATCGCCGCGAGCGTTCCGCCACGCTGGTCGATTCGCGCCAGCAGATCGGCAGCGCCTCGTTCGATCTCGTTGGTCATCGTTTCGATCGCGTACGAGCCTCCCACCGGATCAACCGTATTCGTGACGCCGCTCTCCGAAGCGATGATCTGTTGCGTGCGGAGGGCCACGGTGGCGGCCTCCTCCGTCGGCAGCGCGAGCGCTTCGTCGCGGCCGTTGCAGTGGAGGGACTGCGTGCCGCCCAGCACCGCCGCGAGAGCCTGCAGCGACACGCGCACGATGTTGTTGTCCGGCTGCTGCGCGGTCAGCGTGCTGCCGGCCGTCTGCGTGTGAAAGCGCAGCTGTTGCGCGCGCGGGCTGGCTGGCCTGGAACCGATCGCGCATGATCGTCGCCCACAACCGCCGCGCGGCTCGAAACTTGGCGATCTCCTCGAGGAAGTTGTTGTGGGCATTGAAGAAAAAGGAGAGCCGCTGCCCGAACCGGTTGACGTCCAGACCGGCGTCGATCGCCCCCTGCACGTACGCGATGGCATGCGCAAACGTGAACGCCACTTCCTGGACGGCCGTCGATCCCGCTTCGCGAATGTGATATCCGCTGATGGAGATGGAGTTCCACGCGGGCAGCTCGCGTTCGCAGTAGCCGACGATATCGGTGACGATGCGGAGGGACGGGCGGGGCGGGAAGATGAATGTGCCGCGCGCGACGTACTCCTTGAGGATGTCGTTCTGTACCGTGCCGGACAGCGCCGCGAGACCCGGTCCAGAGAGGCCCTGCCTGCGTGCGACGCCGATATAGAGCGAGAGCAGGATGATCGCCGTCGCGTTGATCGTCATCGACGTCGAAACCCGATCGAGAGGGATGCCGTCGAACAGCGCCGCCATATCTTCAATCGAGTCGATCGCCACGCCGACCTTCCCGACTTCGCCAGCCGCTAGCGGATGGTCCGAGTCGTAGCCCATCTGCGTCGGCAGATCGAAAGCCACGCTCAGGCCGTTCACGCCGTGCTCGAGCAGATACCGGTAGCGCTGGTTTGATTCGGCGGCGCTCCCGAACCCCGCGTACTGCCGCATCGTCCAGACGCGGCTGCGGTACATGGTGGGGTGGATGCCGCGGGTGAATGGAAATTCCCCCGGTTCGCCGAGCGCGGTGGTGGCGTCCCAGCCGGCGAGGTTGTCCGGCGTGTAGGTGCTCATCGGCGTTGAACCAGCCAGATTGTAGCCCGAAGAAGATTGACGACCAGAACGGCGACCGCGATCAGCGACGTCGCACAGATGATCTGCTGCTGTTCGGCCTTGTCGCGCCTTCGAATCATCTGCTCTCGGTGTCCGACCGTCATGCCATCGCCGCGTGAGGTTCATGACGGCGTTCAAGCGAGGTGGATCTGCGGACGCGACACCATTTCACGATTTGACACCGGTCTTCTTCCCGGTCCTGGGAACGGATGCGCTGCCAAAAACCTTGTAAGTGCTTGACAGAATGGCGACTGCGCTTTAGACTCATGCCACCTCAGAACTATTCCGATACATATGTACACGTCAGGCGCCCGGTCCCTGTCCATCGCCCTGGTGTAGGCAGGTTCGGATCGGGAAGGCGCCCCGGAACCCGGCCCGGCGCGCGTAGGAGGGCAGTGAGGATGGACGACGTCGTCAACCGGTTCGCGAGGGAGCTGGCCGACGCGATCGCCGCCGCGGTCGCCGAGAATCCACAGGTGGAAGCGTGCCGCGAGAAGGCCCGCGCAGCAGGCTTCGAAATGCGGCTGACTCTCGAAGCCGTCGTCGGCTTCGTCAGCCGGTCGCAGCCGAACACGGCTCTGACAAAAGTCAGCACGCCCACGCGTGCCGTCGCGCAGCAGCCGCGTCGAGCGCTGGAAGTGACGGCGAACGATCGCCGTTTCCTCCGCTCGTTGCGGATTGCCGCAGACGAGACAGCGGAGCCGGTCGAGTAAAGAAAACGTAAAACGTAGAACGCAAGACGTGAGCAGAAAAAGGCCGACCGCCGCAGGGCGTGTCGGCCTTTTCGTTTTCGACGTCGACGCTCGACGTTCCGCGTTCTACGTTTTCGCGGCCGCTTGAGCAGCCACTCTGGCAGCTGCGGCCGCGGCCGCGGCCGGATCGCCCAGGTAGTAGTGGCGGAGGGGCTTGAGGTTGTCGTCCAGCTCGTACACGAGCGGGATGCCCGTGGGGATGTTCAGCTCCACGATTTCCGAGACAGGGATGTCGTCCAGGTACTTGACGAGCGCCCGAAGGCTGTTGCCGTGGGCGGCGATGACGACACGCTTGCCCGATCGGATCGCCGGGGCGATCGTCTCGTGCCAGTACCGGCAGAAACCGGTCGACCGTGTCTTTGAGGGATTCGGTGAGCGGCAACTCGGCCGGAGTCAGCCCGGCGTACCGCGGATCCCGTCCGGGGTAGTGCGGGTCGTTCGGCGTCAGAGCCGGCGGCGGCACGTCGTAACTGCGGCGCCAGACCTTGACTTGCGCTTCTCCGTGCTTGGCTGCCGTCTCCGCCTTGTTGAGGCCCTGAAGCGCCCCATAATGCCGTTCGTTCAACCGCCAGGATTTCGCGACGGGAATCCAGAGCAGGTCGAGCGCGTCGAGCGTCGCCCAGAGCGTGCGGATCGCGCGCTTGAGCACCGAGGTGTATGCGACGTCGAACGTGAACCCGCCCTCGCGAAGCAAGCGCCCGGCTTCTTCAGCCTCGGCGCGGCCCCGTTCCGACAAGTCCACGTCATACCAGCCCGTGAACCGGTTTTCCTTGTTCCAGACACTTTCGCCGTGGCGCAGCAGGACGAGGCGGATCATGCGAGATTCCGAATGGCGCTCCGCCCGGCGTACTTGGCGCCGGCGCCCAGTTCTTCTTCGATGCGGAGCAGCTGGTTGTATTTGCAGACGCGATCGGTCCGGCTGGCCGACCCGGTTTTGATCTGGCCCGCCGCCGTGCCGACCGCGAGGTCCGCAATCGTCGAATCCTCGGTTTCGCCCGAGCGGTGCGAGACGATGGATGCGTAGCCGGCCTTGCTCGCCAGGTGTATCGCGTCGAGTGTTTCCGTCACCGTGCCGATTTGATTCAGCTTGACCAGCAGGGCGTTGCCGATGCCGTCCGCGATCCCCCGCGCCAGAATGGCCGGATTCGTGACGAACACGTCATCACCCACCAGCTGCACGCGCGAGCTGAGCGCGTTCGTGAGGTTCTGCCAGCCGCTCCAGTCGCCTTCCGCCAGGCCGTCTTCGATCGACACGATGGGGTACTGGTGCACCCAGTCTTCGTACAGGCGAATCATCTGGTCGGACGTCCGGTCCGGTTCGCCGGATTTCTTGAAGACATAGCGGCCGTTCCCGGCCCAGAGCTCGCTCGATGCGACGTCCATCGCGAGGAACACGTCGCGGCCGGACGTGAGGCCGGTCTTGGCAACGGCCTCGAGGACGACCTCGATGGCTTCGCGGTTCGACTTCAGGTTCGGCGCGAAGCCGCCTTCGTCTCCGACGCCGGTCGACTGGCCTCGCGACTTGAGGATGCCGCGGAGCGCGTGAAAGATCTCCGCGCCCATACGCAGCGCTTCGGCGAACGATCCGGCGCCGACCGGCACGACCATGAATTCCTGAAAGTCCACGCTGCTGTCGGCGTGCGCCCCGCCGTTGAGGATGTTCATCATCGGCACAGGCAGGGTGAAGTGATCGCTGCCGTACAGCGCGCCGAAGTGACGATAGAGCGGGAGACGCGCAGACGCCGCTTCCGCGCGTGCGGCCGCCATCGAGACGCCGAGAATGGCATTCGCGCCCAGCTCGCTCTTGGTGGGCGTGCCGTCGAGCGCGATCATCGCCTCGTCCAGGCCCCGCTGGTCCAACTCGCGGTTGACCACTGCCTTCGCGATCGTGCGGTTGACGTTGCCGACAGCCTTACGCACGCCTTTGCCGCTGTATCGGCTGGCATCGCCGTCGCGCAGCTCGAGCGCCTCACGCTCGCCGGTTGATGCGCCCGAGGGGACGGCCGCCCGTCCGAACGCGCCGCCCTCGAGCGTCACGTCCACTTCCACTGTGGGATTCCCGCGCGAGTCCAGGATCTCGCGGGCCGCTACTCGACTGATCTTCAACGTCCCAACCTCCTAAGCAACGTTCTAACTTCCTCCGCCTCGGCGGTCCGCTTCGGCCTCGAACCGCAGGACTTCTTCGCTGAGCGGACCAATCATCGGCTCGTCGTTCGTCGTGACGACCACGACGCCGTTGTCGGTAACCGTGTGGCGCCGCCTGTCTTCTTCGAGGTTGTAGCCGATGAGCGCCCCGCGCGGGATGAGCACGTCGCGATCGATGATCGCCTTCCGGATGCGAGCGTGTCGCCCGACACGCACGCCGGGCATCAGGATGCACTGTTCGACGTGACAGAAACTGTGGACCCGGACGTTGGGGCAGAGCACGCTTCCGAGAATGGTGCTGCCCGAGACGATGCAACCGAGCGAAATGACCGAATCGAGCGCCTGCCCGCAGCGGACGCCGGGTTCGGCGAATACAAACTTCGCGGGCGGCGCTTGTGGCTGATAGGTGCGCAGCGGCCACTCCGGATCGTACAGGTTGAATTCGGGATTCACCTGGCAGAGATCCATGTTGGCTTCGTAGTACGCGTCGAGCGTGCCGATGTCGCGCCAGTACTTCGACGCCTTCTTGTTCTCGTCGTAGAAGCGATACGCATAAACCGGCACCCGATGGATCAGCGCGGGAATGATGTCCTTCCCGAAATCATGAGCCGTCGGCTGTTGCGCGTCGGCTTCGAGCTCGCGCATCAGCACGTCCGTGTCGAAGATGTACACACCCATCGACGCGAGGGCCAGGTCGGTTGACTGCGGTATCGGTGTCGGATTCCGTGGCTTTTCCTGGAAACCCGTGATGCGGTCCTGTTCGTCGACGATGACGACGCCGAAGCGCGTCGCTTCCGCCACGGGCACTTCGATGGCGGCGAGCGTCACCGCCGCGCCGCTTTCCTGGTGATAGCGCAACATGCGCGCGTAATCCATCTTGTAGACGTGATCGCCGGCGAGCACGATCAGCCGCCGGGGATTTTCGCTGATGATGGAGTAGAGGTTCTGGTAAACGGCGTCAGCCGTGCCCTGGTACCAGTGTTCGCTGACGCGTTTTTGCGGCGGCAGAATCTCGATGAACTCCCCGAGCTCTTCCGAGACGATGTTCCAGCCCATCCGGATGTGGCGGTTGAGGGAGAGCGACTTGTACTGCGTGGCGATGAAAACGCGCCGCAGCCCGGAGTTGATGCAATTACTCAGCGCAAAATCGATGATGCGGTAAGGGCCGCCGAAAAAGACCGCCGGTTTGGCCCGCTCTTTCGTGAGGGGATGGAGACGTTCACCGGCGCCGCCAGCGAGCACAATGGCGACAGTGTCGTCGAGCGGCGCGGCCATATGGGAGAAGGAGAGGTTGCGCGAGCGTGGGAGCGCACCTCGCCGGGATCATAGCATGGGCCACCGGCGCTCCCGAGGGTCGGATCCGAGGGGGCAATACATGAGCTGAAGTGCCGTGGACAGAACAGTTTGACTTGGCAAGAGACGACGCCTATGATGAGCTGTTGAACTGCAACTTGTTCGTGGAGATCAGTTTGTATGGCTAATCGGCGTGGCATATGGGCGCTGTCGACGGCGGCGGCCCTGGCGTTCTCTGTGGCACTCGTCGCTCAAAAGAAGGACGACAAGAAACAGACCGACGCCCAGAAAAAAGAGATTCAGGATGTCGTCCGGTTCGTGGACGGTGTGGCGACGGGACAGCCTGCGCCGAACGATCTCGGATTGTCGTGGATGCGGGAAGACTTCCTGAAGGCGACCGGCAACAAACAATACATCCCCTTCACGGTGACCTACGACGCCTCCAAGGTGGCGGGCCCGACCGTGTCGTTGTACTGGCGCGTGGTCGCCAAGGATGCCCCAGCCGCGGCGGTCGCGCCTGCGCCAGACCCGAAGGACAAGGACAAGAAGGACGACAAGAAGCCGGCGCCGCCCCGATTTGCCTACGAGGATCTCAACATGATCACGGTGGCCACCGACAAGAGCGCGCCCGCGCGGGTGAGCCGCTCGTTCACGGTGGCTGGCGGGACGTACGACGTCTACGTGGTGCTGAAAGAGGCCACGTCGCAGGCGAAGAACGCTCCGGCGCCCAAGGTGTCGCTGATCAAGCAGACCGTGACCGTTCCGGATTTCTGGAACGCCGATCTCAGCACCAGCTCCGTCATCGTCGCGCAGCGGATCGAGCCGCTGAACGCGCCGCTCTCGCCGAACGAACAGGCCGAGCGGCCGTATGCGCTGGGAATGATGGAAATCACGCCGGCCTTCGACATGAAGTTCAGCAAGAAGGCCGAGCTGTCGACCTTCATGCTCATCTACAACCCGAAGACGGATGCGATGAACAAGCCCGACGTCACGGTTGAGTACAACTTCTATCAGAAACCAACCGGCGCCCCGGAGAAGTTCTTCAACAAGACGAATCCGCAGGCGCTGAATGCGACGACGCTGCCGCCGCAGTTCGACATGGCGCAGGGGCATCAGCTGCAGACAGGTCAAGCCGTTCCGCTGGCGTCTTTCCCTGACGGCGATTACCGCCTCGAGATCAAGGTCACCGACAAGCTGGCAAACAAGACACTGACCCGGGATATCAACTTCACCGTTACGGCGGGGTAGCGCGGCAACGCGCGCCCCGTGCGGCCGCCGGGGGGAACATGAGACACGGATCCAGATTGATCGCGCTCGCGGTCGGAGTTCTGGTACAGGTCTGTGTCTCGATGCCCGTTTCAGCGCAAACGTCCCAGTCGGTCAAACGCTCCATCTCCGGTGACGGCACCATCCAGGGGCTGGTCCAGGACGACGGCGGCGCACCGGTCGCGGGCGCCACGGTGACGGCCACGGGCGCGAGTACCGTCATCGGGATCACCGATCGCCTCGGACACTTCACGCTACGCTCCCTCACGCCGGGTCCGTATCTCGTCCGGGCGCGGATGGCGGGGTTTGCGGCCCCGCGCGGGCAGATGGTGCAGGTGCTGTCGAGCACCCCCGCGTCCTCGTCGATTGCTCTCCATCGCCTCGATCCCATCCGCGGCGGGCAGGCTCCGCCCATCGTGCCTGCGTCCATCGGTGGACTGGGAGACGCTCAGGAAGCGGCGCGGGACGAGCCGCCGGCGGCGAAATCGGCTGACGGCGGCGACAACGCGAAGGAAGGCGAAATCGAGTGGCGTCTGCGTCACGCCCGGCGCAGCATCCTGAACGACGCGGTCGATCAGGTCATGGTCGACGCGTCGTCGGCGGCAGCCGGAGAGCGAGCCAGGGCCGACCGTCTGGGCGGCAGCGCGGCGCGCGTCGCGACCAGCTTCTTCGCCGAGACGCCGTTCTTCGGCCAGGTCAATCTGCTGACCACGAGCTCGTTCGACGCGCCGATGGACTTTTTTACGACGAAGTCGCTCGCGAGCCGGAGCGTCGCCAACATTCTGCTTGGCGCTCCCGTGGGTGCAAACGCTGACTGGACCGTCCGCGGCGCGCTCACGCAAGGCGATATCGCGTCGTGGGTCGTTTTCGGCGACTACGTGACGCGCGCGAAGGCACGCCATCGCTACAACATCGGGCTGTCCTACAGCACGCAGCGCTACGACGGCGCGAACTTCGCGGCGCTGCGAAATGTCACCGATGGAAGCCGGAACGTCGGGACGCTCCATGGCTTCGATACATTCGCGGTGACGCGCGCCCTGACCGTGACGTACGGCGCACGCTACGGACATTACGACTACCTGAACGGCGAGAACCTGCTGAGTCCCCGCGCCGGTGTCGTCTTCACGCCAGCCGCGCACGTGCGATTGAATGCGCTCGTCTCGATTCGCGCGCTGGCGCCAGGCGCAGAGGAGTTCATGGCGCCCACGGACATGGGCATCTGGCTTCCTCCCCAGCGCACGTTTTCGTCGGTCATCGACGGGAACCCGCTGGTCGCCGAGCGCACGAGGCATTTCGAGGCCGGACTCGAGCGTGACGTCACGGCTCGGACGACGATTTCGGTGCGCGCATTCAGCCAGCAGGTCGACAACCAGCTGATGACGATCTTCGGACTCCAGGAGCCGGGCCGCCCGCCGGCGACCGCCGGACATTACTTCGTGGCCAACAGCGGGCCGCTCGATGCCAGCGGGTACGCCGCCGGCGTGAAGACCGTCATCGCCAACCGTGTGCGTGGGTCGGTCGAGTACTCGTTCGCGCGCGCCGAGCGAAGCCCGAGCGATGGCCTTGCGTATCTCGTCCTGTTCGCGCCCTCGCAGCCCTTTCACGAACGAGTTCACGACGTCTCGACGTCGCTTGAAACCGACGTACCGGAAACCTCCACGCACGTGGCGGTGCTCTGTCGCTTCAGCGATGGATTTGCGCCCCGCGAATTGGGGAGTCGATCGGGGATGGATACCCGCTTCGACGTCCAGGTGCGGCAGGCGCTTCCGTTCATGGACTTCAGCTCGGCGAAGTGGGAGATGCTCATCGCGGTTCGCAATTTCTTCCACGATGCAGCGGGCGATGGCTCGATCTACGACGAGCTGCTGGTGATCCACCCCCCGAAACGTGTGGTGGGCGGCCTCACCCTCAGGTTCTGAACACCAGATCCACAATTTTGGATGGCTGCTTTCTTTATTTGGATCACAGGTGTCTTTTCCGGCCGGCAGAAGATATAACATGTAGTTCTTTCAATGATTTACATCGTGTCCATTCTGCTGGATCAAGGAACGGCGTTTGCTTCTCGATTGCAGGATCCGTGTTCTCTGACACGAGCTCCGATGCTCCGTTATGCATGACCAGCTGACACCACGACGGCGGCTGCTCGCCTGGGGGCGATCGCTGTTTGCGCTGGCGGTCGTGGCGGTCCTGCTCGTGCTGGGCATCGCCAACATCGCGATGCGGGCGCAGTGGCACCAGGTCGAGGACGGCGTGCTGTGGCAGGCACGCCCGGAAGGCGTCACGGCGACGGAAGTCTCGGCGGAGTCGCCTGCAGCGGATGCCGGCATTACACGCGGCGACGTGTTGAGGGCCGTCAACGGTTCGCCTGTGGAGCGCCCGGCGGACCTCACCGCGGTCGAGCGACGCAGCGCCGCTGGCGCACGGGTCTCCTACACGATCGACCGTCTCGGCGCCCAGCAGGTGTTCGACGTCACCCTGGCGCCGTATCCACGCAGCAACCCGATGTACTTCGTGCTGGCGGCTGTGGGGCTGTTCACACTGCTCGTCGGCGCCTCCGTCCGCCTGCGTCGTCCGGAAGACCAGGCCACGCTGCATTTCTTCTGGCTCTGCGTCGCGTTTTTCGGGGTGTTCACGTTCTCCTTCAACGGTCCCTTCGATCGTCTGGACTGGGTGTTTTACTGGGGCGATGCCGTGGCGATGGTGCTGCTGCCGCCGCTGCTGCTCGATTTCACGGCCGAATTCCCGGAACGCCCGGCGCGATCGCGGTCCGGATGGTCGCGCTTCGTGCCGCTCGTGTACATCCCGGCGCTGGCCCTGGGCGCAGCGCGGGTCATCGTGGTCACGCGGGGAGTCGCCGACGGCCAGACGTTCTCCCGGGCGATCGACGCCCTCGATCGCGCCGATCATGTGTATCTGTTCCTGTGCGCCATGACGGCATTGGCCGTGCTGGTGCGCGCGTTCGGCCAGATCACCTCTGAGACCGGGCAGCGCCAGCTGCGCTGGATAGCCTGGGGTACAGCCCTCGGCGTCGGTCCTTTCGCGCTGCTCTATGCGCTGCCGTGGGCGCTGGGCACGGATCCGCCGCTGATGCAGCTCACGGCAATTCCGCTCTGCGTGGTGCCCCTGACGTTTGCGTGCGCGATCGTCCGGTACCGCCTGCGCGACGTGGAAGTCATCATCAAGCGCGGTCTTGCGTACACCGCGTTTCTCTCCGCGAGCGCCGTTCTCTACTTCGCGATGCTGCGTTTTGCCGGCTATCTGTTCGCGAACGACGCCGACCAGCACAACTGGATCGTCGCGCTGCTCGCCACGTTCGTGGTCGTGCTGGTGGCGCAGCCGGTGAAACAGTCCGTGCGGAATGCCCTGGACCGCGTGTTCTATCGCGATCGGTACGATTATCGGCGCGCGCTTCTCGGCTTCGCCCGCGATCTCAACAGCGACCTGGACGTCATGCGGCTCAGCCAGCGTCTGATCTCGCGCATCGTCGAGACACTTGGCGTCGATCGGATGGCGTTGATGCTGGCCGACGAGCGGGGAGGATTCGCCGCCATCGGCGATTTCGGGTTCGACGGTCCCGTGCCGGAGCTCGGCCGCGACTCCACGCTCCTGTCGCGGCTCGAAACGGGATATTCCGTCGCGCTGGACGATCCAACCGCGGCCGCCCTGTTCCAGGCAGAGGAAGTGGAGTTCTGGCGGGATAACGCCATCGACTACTTCGTTCCCTGCGTGTTCGAAGGCGGTGCGATAGCCGTGCTGGCGCTCGGCCGAAAGGACAACGACGAGCCGTTCAACAGCGAGGACCTCGCGCTGCTGACGTCGGTCGCCGGGCAGGTGGCGACCGCCATCGAGAACGGCCGCTTGTATCGCCAGCTGCAGCTGAAGGCCGACGAGCTCGGCCGGATGCGCGAGTTCAACGAGAACATCCTCGAGTCGCTCGACGATGGTCTCGTGGTGTGCGACGTGGACGAGCGCATCGTCCGGTGGAACCGGGCGCTGGAGGGCTTTTACGGCGTCCCGCGTTCGGTCGCGATTGGCCGCCGTTTGCCCGATGTGTTCGATCAGCCGTTCGTGGACGCGCTTCGTGCCGCCTGGCAGGAGAATCCGTATGGTGCGACGCTCTCCCGCGTCCCGCTGACGCGGCGTTCCCGCTCGGGTGACGAGCCGCACGACCCGGACGCGTCGTCCAAGCTCCTGGTCAACGCGACGGCCGTTCCGCTCCAGGGTCAGCCCGGTGACGCGGCGGTGTCCGGGATGATCCTGCTCTTCGAGGACATCACGGACCGCGTCCTGCTCGAGGAGCAGCTGCAGATTTCCGAGAAGATGGCATCAATCGGGCTGCTGGCCGCCGGCGTGGCGCACGAGGTCAACACGCCGCTGACCGGGATTTCCAGTTTTACGCAGATGTTGCTGGACGGGGCCGACCCCGCCGATCCAAGAACAGCGTTGCTCGAGAAGATTGAAAAACAGACCTTCCGCGCCGCGAAGATCGTCAACGGCCTGCTCACGTTGTCCCGGCCGGGTTCCGGCGACGCGGAACGGACGTCGGTGGACCTGAACACCGTGATCACCGACGTGTTCTCGCTGCTCGAACATCAGTTCCAGGTCGGCAGCATCAAAGTGCGTCGCGAGCTCTCGGCCGAGCCGGTGATGGTCGCGGGCATCGAACATCAGCTTCAGCAGGTATTCCTGAACCTCTTCCTCAACGCCCGCGATGCGATGCCGAGAGGCGGATGGCTGTCGGTCTCGACCAGGATCGACGGGGATTCGGCGGTCGCGGAAGTCGCCGACACAGGCTCAGGCATCCCATCCGAGCAGCTGGCGCGCATTTACGATCCGTTCTTCACGACGAAAGCGATCGGCCGCGGCACGGGCCTCGGCCTGTCGATCATCTACGGGATCGTGCGAGAGCATCAGGGTTCGATCCGGTGCGACAGCGCGGTCGGCCAGGGTACGAGGTTCACGCTGAGCTTGCGCCTCGAACAGATCGAAGCGCTGAGCGCGATGAAATAGATGGCAGCCTCCCACAAAGGAACCATCCTCGTCGTGGACGACGAGGAGATCATGCGCGAGATTCTCGAGACGTTATTGACTCGAGAAGGCTACGACGTGCGTCTGGCGACGTCCGGAGCCGAGGGGCTGGAACTGGCCCGCGCCCTTCCGTTCGACGCGGCGATCGTGGACATCATGATGCCCGGCCTGGACGGGATCGCCACGCTTGACGAGTTGCGGCGCGTGGACGAGGACCTCGCCGTCATCATCATCACGGCGTACACGTCCGTCGAAAGCGCGATCTCGGCGATGAAGAGCGGCGCATTCGACTACATCACCAAGCCGTTCAAGAACGACGAAGTGCTGGTTGTGGTCCGAAACGCGATGGAGCGGCGGCGCCTTGTCCATGAAAACCGGTCGCTGCGCCAGAACATCCAGGAGCGGTACCACAAGTTCGCGAACATCATCGGCCGCAGCCCGCGAATGCGCCAGGTCTTCGATCTGATCATCCAGGCGGCGCCGAGCCGATCCACGATTCTCATTCAGGGCGAGAGCGGGACGGGCAAGGAACTGGTCGCCCGGGCCATTCACGCCAACTCGTCTCGATCCGAGCGCTCCTTCGTCACGGTCAATTCCGGCAACCTGCCGCCGGATTTGTTCGAATCCACGCTGTTCGGCCACGTCAAAGGCGCTTTCACCGGAGCGGTGTATCCGAAAAAGGGCCTCTTCGACCTGGCCGACAAGGGCAGCATCTTCTTCGACGAAATCGGCAACGTCCCGCTCGAGACGCAGGCCAAGCTGCTGCGTGTCATCCAGGAGCGCGACTTCATGCGGCTCGGCGGCATGGAAACCATCAAGGTCGATGTCCGCATCATCGCGGCGACCAATGTCGATCTCCGCCAGATGATGGACGAAGGGAAATTCCGGGAGGACCTGTTCTACCGCCTCCACGTCATTTCGATTCAGCTGCCGCCGCTGCGGGATCGCAAGGACGACATTCCGCTGCTCACGCAGTGTTTCCTGAACAAGTACGCCGAAGAGAATCACAAGACGGGGCTCGAGCTGGCGCCTGAGGCGCTGGATCTCATCACCGACTACGACTGGCCCGGTAACGTCCGCGAGCTCGAAAACGTCATCGAACGCGCCGTCGTGCTCACCTCATCCACGCGCATCGGCGTCGATCTCATTCCCGATCACGTCAGAAGGTCGCCGAGCCTGCAGCTGCCGTCGCAGTTCGTCGTGCCGCCCGAAGGCATCTCGTTCAAAGACGTCATCACCGACTTCGAGAAGCGTCTCATCGAGACGACGCTCGAGGCCGCCGGAGGCGTCCAGAAGCGGGCCGCGGAACTGCTGCATATCAAGCCGACCACCCTCAACGAGATGATCAAGCGCCACGACATCCGTCCTCGGCGCAAGCGCAACGAGAATGGGACGTCGGAGCCGCCCAACGGCGGAGAGCCGGTTCCCGCGGTCGAAACGGTGCGTCCGGCCCCCACGCCGGTCGGCCCCCTCACGCCGGCCGGGGCTTTCGACGATAAGTAGATCAGGGCCGGGGATCCGGCCGCTGCAGATCTGTGAACCGCCGCGCAGAGGAGCGATCTATGGCCACGGCCTGCTATCGATGCGGCGGCGAGACGATATCGGTGGGCGCGCTCTTTTCGGCCGTGCGGACGTCCTTCCGGCCCATGGATTCGAAATTCCTCACGCTCGAGACCGGCGACGTCATGACCAAGGCGACGATGTGCCGGAGCTGCGGCGTCATTGAAATCATCGGCGACGTCAACAAGCTCCGGCGGCTGACGAGCGAACCCGAAGCGGGGACGGAGGACTTCCCGACCTCCATTTGATCCGCCGGCTTACCTCGCGTTCCTCACCTTGGCAAAGATTCGTTCGTACTTGCCCAGCACGACATCCCACCGGTAGTTCCGCTTGATATAGTCGCGCCCGTTCTGACCGAGTGCCGCCCGCAGGCGCTGGTCCCGTACGAGCAGGGTCAGGCATTCCACGAACTCGTCGGCGTCCGCGTAGAACAGGCCGCCGTTGCTCCGCACGCAGTGCTCGACCAGAACCGCGCTTCGCGCGTTGGCGAGCACCGGTGTCCCGACGGCGAGCGCCTCGAGCGCCAGCAGCGACAGGCTCTCGTACGGCGAAGGACAGATGACGACCGTTGCCGCCTCGAGCGCTTCCAGCCGCTCGCGATCGGACAGAAGACCGGCGAACCGCACGTACGGTTCCTCGGGCAGCGACATGAGCTTCACGCCCATCAGCGCGAGATTCGCCTCGCCGCCCGCGCTCACATAGGCGCCGAAGTACTCGAGCAGCTCCTCACAGCCCTTCCCGGGATCGATACGCCCTCCGTAAAGCGCGATCGGACCGTACAACCTGTGACGGCGGCGAAAAACGACGCCGCGCGTCAGGAGATGCGAGGGGATGTCGCGTGACGAGAACTCTTCGTCCGCCGGCGCCGGCCCGCCGCGATCCCCGGCGGCCTGCGTGCCGTTCTCATCAGGCTCGTCGGCCTCGGGCTCCACCGGGGCCGGCATGCGCGGATACGGATTGTGCTGCGGGATGTCGATTCCGACGCCCGTCACCTCTTCGAGGAGAGGCCGATCCCGGAACTCTTCCTGCACGAACCGTCGCTCGCTCTCAGTCAGATAGCAGAGAGCCGCCGGTTTGCTGAAGACGTCCTTGAAGATGCTCAGGCGGATCGCCGGCTCATCGTGAGCCGTCGACACGAGGATGCTCCGGGAAGGCACGACCTCGAGACCGAGGACGGTGGGCGCGTACAGATATGTGAAGAACACCAGGACGTCGTACTGACCCTGCTGCATCCTCAGGTGGTCGATCAGCGCCGGGCACCACGGCCCTTGCTGCTTCAGCCATTCCAGCTCGTCGGCCCGGGTATGGGGGTTGTTGTAGATCCACTCGGAGTACTTGTTGAACGACTCGATATCACGCGTGGCGGCGCTGGCGAAGCGCCGTACCGTGACGCCGCGAATGCGGTCCAGGCCTTCAGGGTATTCGTTCTTCCAGGTGACGTAGTCGCGAGCGCAGGTGGTCAGCACCTCGACGTCGTGGTGCGCCACCAGCCGCTCCGCGAGCAGTCGGCACAGCTGTTCCGATCCGCCGAGGACTTCGGCGCCGTAGCGTTGGATGATGAAGGCGATTTTCACGAGGCCTGATGGATGATCGAGGTGAGCTCGCGCGAGATCCGCGCGGGGCCGAAGTCGTTCAGGCGCCGCCGCTGGCCCGCGATGACCGAGGCTCTCAGGTTGTCGTTGAACGCCAGCTCGCCCAGGAGCTCCGCCGCGAATTCCAGGTCTTTCGGCGCGAACTGCACGCCGGCTCCGCCAAGGGTATCCGGCACGGCCGCCGCCGCGAACGCGAGCACCGGGACGTCGGCGGCCATCGCCTCGACGAGCGGCACGCAGAATCCTTCGTGCTCGCTGAGAGAGGTATATACCGCCGCGTGCCGGTAGTAGACGGCCAGTTCCTCGTCTGGAACCGGACCCGTGAAGATGAAGCGGTCGTTGAGCAGACGGGTACTCCGCCATGAGCGCGCGAATCATCGCATAGTATCGCGGCACGACGTCGAATCGGCCGACGAAGATGAACCGGTAATAGGCATCGACATAGCGTTTGTAGTACTCCGCCAGCCGGATGTGGTCTTCGATTTTCTTGTTCGGAGCGATTCGGCCCACGAACAGAAAGTTCACCAGCCCATCATCCAGAATCGCTTCAAGCGCGGGCCGGCTGACCGGCTGCGTGATGCGATCGGTATCCACGGCAATGGGGAATACGCCGGTCGGCTGGAATCCCAGCGATTCGAGTTCCTTTCTGTTGTACTCCGAGTCGCCGAGGGCCAGATCCACACGGCCCACCAGCGTGAGCAGCTCCTCCCGGCCGAGCGCGGCGAGGCGGAAGAGATGCGGATCGTAAGGCGCAAAGAACGACGCAGGCGTCACGTTGTGATACTGGAGGATGCGCCCGCCGTCGAGCGACGCGAACGCCTCGGTCATGGGCGATGGCAGCGCATAGTGAAAGATCGTCAGATCGCCACGCCGGGCCCCGGGATCGCCGAACGGGCGCACGTCGCTGGTCAGATCGTCGTCGATTGACAGGGCGAACAGCTCGGACGAGTGGCCCATCTGTCTGAGCAGGTCCCGTACCCGCCGCGCGCTGTCGCCGATGGCGTCGCCGCGGTGGGCCGCGGGCACCCACTGGTTGACGATCACGGCGCCTCCGGCAGTGCCTTGTAGATCGACGGCCGGTAGAGCCGCAGTTCCTCGAGGGCCTGGGCGGCATCGAACTGATGCCAGAAGTCGTACGCGACGTGGGGCGCCGGCGAGCGCGGTGCGGAGAGAATGTCGTTCACGAACCCGAGGAGGGTTCCGGAGAAGTCCTTTGCACGCAGGCGTTCGACGGCGGCAAGCTGGCCGTCGACGATGGCGTCCTGGACGTCGACATTCGAAATGATCGAGTCCATCAGCGCCGCCACGTGCAGCGGTTCTTTCGTCTCGAACAGCACGCCCGCGCCGTCCATCGTCGCCGGCACCGCCGTCGCGGCAAATGCCAGAACGGGCACCTGCATGTAGAAGGCTTCAACGAGCGGGACGCAGAATCCCTCGTGTTCGCTGGCGCACAGGAACAAGTCGGCCACTTCGTAGAATCCAACGAGTTCTTCGTCCGACACATGACCCGTGAAATGCACGTGGGGCAGCTCGAGCTCGGCGATGAGCTGATTGAGTGAGGCGAGGTACCGCTCGAAGCCGCTCTGGGCCCCCACGATCAGGAGCCGCGACCGCGGGTTGAACATCGACTGGTAGGCGTGAAAGAAACGAATCACGTCCTCGATCTTCTTGTTGGCGATGACCCGCCCGACGAACAGGACATTGGTCCACTCGTCGTCGAACTGCCCGGACAGGATCCGGTTGGGAAGCCGATCGAGATGCGAAAAATCTGGAACGACGGGTAACACCGCCGTGCGGCGAAATCCCAGCGTCGTCAGGTCCTGGCGATTGAACTCCGAATCGCCCATGGCCAGATCGCAGCGTTCCGAATAGGCGCGAAGCTCACGGCGCCCGCGGAAACATTGGCGTGCCAGGGCCCGGTGAACGCCGACGAAGTACTCCGGCGGCGTGATGTTGTGATAGATGAGCGCCATCCGGTCCGGCAATGCATACGCCGTCCGGGAAGCCTTGGAGCCCAGCGAGAAATGATGGAGCAGGAGATTGTCGGCATCGCTGAAGTCCACCAGCTCGCGATAGTCGCGCGTCAGCGCTTCGAGACGGGAGTCGGCGGTTTCGACGAAGATCTCGGACTCGTGGCCGGCGGCGCGCAGCACGCGCTGGATGCCGAGCACTTCGTGGCCGATGGCGTCCCCGTACCCAAGCGTTGCAAGCACCTGGTGGATGCGCACTACGCGCGTCTCCGGTCCTGGTCGGCGGCCTTCGGCAGGCGATCGAGGACCTCGTCTGCGGGCGCAAGATCATCGCGCCGCCGTTCGGAACGGCCCGGCAGGGGCTCCATGCCGTGTTGGGCCGGCCGGGCCTTGAGCTGCGCCAGCATGTCGAGATACTTCCGCTCGATGACGCGCCAGTCGTAGTTGTTCTGAAAATATTGCCGGCCGTTGCGGCCGAGCGAGCCGCTCAGCCACCGGTTGTGCTCGATGGCGTGGAGGGTCTCGGCGAACTCCGAGTACCGCTCGTAGTAGAGCCCGGCATTGCTCCGTATGCACTGGCCCTTGAGCACTTCGCATTTCGCGTTGGCGAGGACGGGCTTTCCAAGCGCCCACGCTTCGAGGGCCACCATCGAGAGGCTCTCGAAGTAGGACGGCATGATCAGGAGGTCGGCGGCGGCCATCGCGTCGAACTTGTCCGCATCGTTCAGAAAGCCGAGATGCCGAATACGCGGATGATCGGGGACGGGAAGGAGCGAGTGGCCGACGAGCACAAGGGACAGACGGCCCGTCGGTTCCTTCGCGTAACGCTGGAAGAAGTCGAAGAGCTCAGGGCAGCCTTTGTTCCGATCGATCCTGCCCACGTAGATCGCGAAGGGACCTCGAATGTTGTGTTTCTGACGGAACCGGCCCGCCTGCGGATTCTGGGGCACGTCCGACCCGACGCCGACGATTACGCCTGGGACTTCCTGGTTTCCGGAGACGGCGTGAATCATCGCGCGTTCTTCGTGCGAGTTGTACATCAGCGCGCGGACGCCGCGGAACACGGGCGGGAACAGGTGAAGGCCGATCGCCGAGTCGCGTTCGGCCGTCGGCACAAGGATCGCGCGCGCCGGCACGGCCCGCGCACCGTGGAACGCGTGATAGTACCGGTAGCTGAAGAAGAAGCAGTAATCGTACGACTCGCCGTGCTTGCTGAGATGATCGATGAGCGCCGGGCTGGTCGGGCCCTCGGCGTCGAGCCAGTCGAGCTCGTCGGCGAGCGAGTGGCGTTCGGTGAACACGCGGTCGGAGCGCTTGCCGAAGTCCAGCGGATCGCGTTGATGCTTGACCTTGAAACGCCGCACCGACACGCCGTTCACGGTGTCGACGCCCGCGGGTAGCTCGTTCCGCCACGTGACGTAGTCCGTGGCGCAGGTCGTCAGGACTTCCACGTCGGCGTGGCGCGCGAGATGTTCCGCGATGTATCGAGCATGAAGCTCGGCGCCGCCGTTGACGGCGGCGCCGTAGCGCTGAACCACGATCGCGAGCTTCACTGTGTGTCTGGTTCTGAGCCGCCTGATTCGAAGTCATCGGCGGACGGCTCGCCCGGGGACGAAGGTTCGCCCGGGTGCTCGATCGAGTGGTCTGCGGACGCCTGCCCTTCAGGCCGTGGTGCGGGCGCCGTTCCGTCGGGCAGCGGCGCCGCCCCCATCACGTTGGCCGCTGACGCGCCCCCGCGGCGGCCGCGACGCCGCCGACGGCGGCGGCTGCGCTGCCCCGGTCCCTCGGGGCCGGCCGGCTGACCACCCGGCGCCGCCTGTGGCACGAACGGCGTGCGGGCTTCCGGCTCCGGCCGGGGCCGGAACTCGGCGGGCGGTCGTGGCTCGGAACGGTTCTCGAATTCCCGGCGAACCGTCACCGGCTGCTGCGCGACGGGATCGGGCGTCGGCTCCATGCCTTTGTAAACCACCGCGCTCTCGAGCACGCGCGCCCGGCGTTCGTTGAACTCGAGACGGCTGGACAATGATTCGACCTGCATCTTGAGGTTCTTCACCTCGATGCCCATTCTCGTCGCTTCGAGGACGAGGTTGTGCATGACCTCGAACGTCAGCTGGTCGCGGGCGGGGCCGCGCGCCAGTTGCTGCGCCTCGGCTTCCGCCTGCATCGTGTTGAGCTGCGACTGGATGTGCAGCGCCTGGATCAGCGGGTTCGGGTTGAAGAACAGCTTCAGAACGGGGAGCAGCAGCCGGCGCATCCAGCGAATCGGCGCCCTGTGCGTGTCGAACAGCGTCTTGTCGTCGAACACGTAGTTCGGCCGCACGGGCGGATCGAGCGGCGGTCGCATGCGGCGGAATTCCTCGAGCAGGTCCGATCGAACGCCGCGGGCGTCGAGGAACTTCTCCATCTTGACCGCGGCCAGCTCGCTGATTTGCTGTTCGGTGTAGTCGACGCCGCGTTTCTCACGGATCCGCGCACGGATCTGCTCCATGATCTGCTCGACGTTGACCGAATCGGATCGAATGTTGAAATCGGCCATAAGAGTTGTGGCCGGGACTGCCGCTCCCGCCTACCGATAGATGATGAACGCCACCGACGCCGCCCATAACGCCACGCACGCCAACAGCGGGCGGTCCGTCAACAGCAGCTCGGCCGGACTGCCGCCGCCGTCGCGGCGGTGCACCAGGTAGAGGTACCGGAAAATCCCGTAGATTGGAAATGGAATTGTCAGTTCAAGCAACGCGGTCCCGAACTTCTCCTGCGTCTCGGGACTGATGGTGTAAAAGACGTACGCCACGAGGGTCGATGCCGTGACCATCGCGATCATCTGATCGAGAAGATACTCGCTGTACTCGCCCAGAATCGGGCGATGCCCCGCGGCGCCGCCGGCGAGGAGCACCAGTTCGTGCCGGCGTTTTGCCAGGGCTATGAACAGCGCCAGCAGAATCGTGCAGACGAGCAGCCACGGACTGAACTGGACGTCGATCGCAAACGCGCCCGCCGCGGCTCGCAGGACGAATCCAATGGCGATTGTCAGCGCGTCGATAATCACGATGTGCTTGAGCGTCGCGGAATAGAACAGCAACAACGCGACATAGCCGGCCGAGACCAGGCCGAACGACTTGTTGATGAGGAACGCGGCAGTCAGCCCCCCGGCGATCAGCACGACGGCCGCGCCCGCCGCCACCGGCACGGACAGTGCGCCTGACGCCAGAGGACGCTGCGACTTGAGTGGATGGCGCCGATCGGTGTCGCGATCGACGATGTCGTTGACGAGGTAAATCGCGCCCGAGAGCGCGCAGAAAATCACGAATGCGGCGGTCGCGTCCGCGACGGAGGCCGGGTCGAGCAGGCGCTTGCCGAAAAGCAGGCCGGCGAAGACCAGCAGATTTTTCGTCCACTGGTCCGGCCGCAGCGAGATGAGGAGACTGAAGGCGAGCGATCGCCCCGGTACCGTGGTCGCTGGATGTACCGGAGACAGCCATGGAAGAAGCAGCAGTACGCGCCACTCGCGCGGGTGACCGCTACACCTGGGCCGATGCCGAAAAACTCCGGACCGCGTCGCCTTCGGCTTCGAACGTTTCAAACACGGTCAACAGCTTCGTGATCGACAGCAGATCGGTGATCCGTTTCGTCAGGTTCAGGAGCTTCAGGCTGCCACCCTGCCGGCTGACTGTCGTGTACGTGCGGACGATCTCGCCCAGGCCGGCGCTGTCCACGTACGGCACGTCTGCCAGATTCAGGATGATCTTTCGATGCCCCTGATTGACGAGGCTGTTGACCTTGTCCTTCAGGAGCTCGTCGCCCGCGCCCAGCGTGACCTTGCCCTTGAGGTCGAGCACGACCACGTCCCCTACGTTTCGTTCCTCGATCTGCATGAAAACGCTCCAGATGTATGCGCCGCCGTGAGCTTAACACACCCCGTGCGCGAGGCGGTTTTCGCCGCCCGCGCGCACGGGACTGATAACTATCTGTGAAGTAGGCCGGTGACGGCTAGACGCCGCCAGCCCCGGCGAACTTCCGGGACTGAAAGCATTCCTTGCAGAAGACCGGGCGTCCCTGCGTCGGCTTGAAAGGGACCGTGGTCTCCTTTCCGCAGGCCGAGCACTGGGTGACGGTTTCCACCCGCTCGCGGGCGACCGCGCCAGCCGAACGACTGGCGCGTTTACCCTTGCATGCCTTGCAGCGCTTCGGCTCGTTCTTGAAGTTCTTGTCGGCGAAAAACTGCTGTTCTCCCGCCGTCCAGACGAACTCTGCACCGCAGTCCACGCACGAAAGGATCCGGTCTTGGAACTCCATCGGTCGCTACCTCGTCGGTCGGTCGTCGTTGCTCCGCTCGACGCTGCTACTCGATCTCTCGTCGCAGCTTCTTACGGTTGCGCTTCCGGGCCAGCGCTTGTTTCGCCCGGCGTTTGTCACCGGGCTTCAAATAGAAGGAATGCTTCTTGATATCCTTGATGATGTCTTCCTGCTGAACCTTCCGCTTGAACCGGCGGAGAGCGCTCTCAATTGATTCGCCCTCCTGGATTTTCACTTCAGCCACGTCACTCACACCCCTTTCGGGTGGCTTCACTCAAATGTGCTAGGCTATCACGTAACGGCGGATTCTAGGCGCAAACAGCCACAACGTCAACGAAATAGTCCCGTCCAGACCCTGCCCGTGCGCAGTTGCGGTCATACGCCATAAATCGTTGAAACAATGAAGGTTCTCGTCCTTGGCAGCGGTGCGCGCGAGCACGCGCTGGTCCGCCGGCTCGCGATTGACCCCGATGTCGACACCGTCGTCTGCGCGCCGGGAAATCCGGGCATCGCGCGCCTGGCCCGGACAACCCCCGGCGATTTGAACGACCCCGAGGCGTTGGTGGCCTTGGCGCGGTCGGAAACGGCCGACCTCACGGTCGTCGGGCCCGAGGTGCCGCTGAGCCTCGGTGTCGCGGATCGATTTGCGACAGCGGGTCTGCGGATCTGCGGTCCGACTGCCGGGGCCGCCCGGCTGGAGTCGAGCAAGGCATTCGCCAAGGCCTTCATGGCCCGCCACAACATCCCGACCGCGCGATTTCACACCAGCACATCCCTCGAAGACGCGCTCCGGGTCGTCAGGTCGCGTGAGCTTGGTGAGCCGGTCGTGCTGAAGGCCGACGGCCTGGCGGCTGGGAAGGGCGTGGTGATCGCCGAAGACGTACCGGCCGCGGAACACGCGCTCGTTGCGGCGATGCGCGACCGGCGGTTCGGCGCGGCGGGCGACACCGTGGTCATCGAAGAGTGTCTCTCCGGCCCTGAAGTATCGTTTTTCGTGATCAGCGACGGTCAGCGTTCGTTGCCGATTGGCTCGGCGCAGGATCACAAGCGGATTTTCGACGATGACCTCGGGCCGAATACAGGCGGGATGGGCGCCTTCGCGCCGAGTCCGTTGTGTGATGCGGCGCTCTCCGCTGTCGTGATGCGTCAGATTGTCGACCCGGTGATCGCGGGGATGGCGAGCGAGGGCCATCCGTTTCGCGGCTTCTTGTACGTTGGCTTGATGCTGACGGCGAGCGGTCCGAAAGTCATCGAGTTCAACGTTCGGCTCGGCGACCCTGAGACACAGGTGATTCTGCCCCTCATCGATCAGCCGCTGGCGCCGATCCTGCTGGCTGCCGCCGAAGGACGTCTCGACAAGGCCGCATGCCGCCTTGGTACCGATCGCGTGGTGGGGATCGTGCTCGCTTCACGCGGGTACCCGGAGTCCTCGGGATCGGGGCAGGTGATTACCGGCGTCGAGCAGGCGGAAAGCATTCCCGGCGTTGCCGTCTATCACGCAGGGACTGCGATGCACGACGGCCAGTTGGTCACGGCTGGCGGCCGCGTGCTGACGGTCGTGGGCCGCGGCGCTGGCTTCGCCGATGCGATCGAACGCGCCTATGCCGGCGTGCTGCCGATTCGGTTCGATGGCATGCAGTATCGCCGGGACATCGGAAGAAAAGCGCTCGTGGCAGAAAGCCGATGAAGTACGCCGTCGTGACATTCGGTTGTCGCGTCAATCAGGCTGACACGCTCGGCTTCGAAGAAGATTTGCTCCTCCGCGGAGCCACTCCGGTCCCTCCCGAGGAGGCGGACCTCGTCCTCGTCAACACGTGCTCGGTGACCGCGACAGCGGATCAGGGAGCGCGCCAGACCATCCGTCGAATCGCACGCGACAATCCGGCCGCCCGAATCGTCGTCACAGGGTGTTACGCCACGAGAAGACCGGATGAAGTGGGGGCGCTTCCGAACGTTGCGCGAGTGGTCTCCAACGACGACAAGCCGCGCTTGCTCTCGATCATCTCCACCGACCTCGGGATGACGACGGCCGAGCGGTTCGGGCACGGTGATGGAGCGTGCGGAGCCGTCATCGAACCGGGAATGGCCGGGCGGACCTGCTTCACGCTGCGCGTACAGACAGGATGTGCCGAACAGTGCTCATACTGCATCATTCCGGCGACGCGCGGTCGGCCTCGCAGCGTTCCCGTCGAACAGATTCTGTCCGAAGTCGATCGGATCGCGGCTGCCGGATTCAGGGAGATCGCCCTGACCGGCGTGCACCTTGGATCATTCGGGCGCGACCTCGAGCCGGCGACGTCGCTCCTGAACCTGCTCCGTGCGCTGACGACGCGCCGGGGCATCTTGTTTCGCATCAGTTCGCTCGAGCCGATGGATTGTCCGCGCGAACTGGTCGATCTGGTCGCCGAGAGCGGAGCGTTCGCGCCCCATTTTCACCTGCCGCTGCAGCACGCGAGCAATCGAATGCTGGCGGCGATGCAACGCCCCTACACGATCGAGTACTACTCGTCGCTGGTCGACGGGATTCGGGCGCGGATTCCGCACGCCTCGATTGGCTCGGACGTCATCGTCGGTTTTCCAGGCGAGACCGACGTTGACTTCGCGCAGCTCGAGTCGTATGTCGAAGAGTCGACGCTGACCCACCTCCACGTGTTTCCCTATTCGGATCGAGCGGGAACGGCGGCGGCGTCGATGAACGGCCGCCCTGCGGGCGCCGTCGTGCGCGAACGCGGACGCAGAATCCGCGAGACATCGTCGCGGCTGATGCGCAGGTTCCGCCAGTCGCAGGTCGGAAGCATCCGTCCGGCTCTGACCATCGACGATGGTTCGACGGTGGTGACCGATAACTACTTGAAGCTTCGGATAGACGCCGGGCGTCGCCCGCAACGCGCCGGTCCGCGTGCGCATCCTGTCCGACAGCGAAGGGCAGTTGGTGTGAACGAACTGACCCACGGGCTTTGGTGGACCCGTGGTCGCGGCGGGTACCCTTGTGCCTCTACAGGCGGGCGTTGCCCGCGGATGGTTCAAGGCGGAGCGCCGCCGCCAGCGTCTGGCCGGGCGATCGCCTCTGCCCGTCCACGATGAGCTGGCCGCAGGCCGCCCGGATGTCGCGGCCGCGGCTCTTTCTGACCGAGACGACGAGATGCTGTTCCGCGAGGATCCGGGCGAATCGATCGATCGCGGCATCAGACGGGCGTTCGAAGGGAATGCCGGGAGCGGCATTGAGAGGGATCAGGTTGACCTTCGATTTGACGCCCGACAGCAGCTTCGCCAGCTGCCTCGCCGCGCCCGCCGAATCGTTGACGCCGGCAAGCAGGACGTACTCGAACGTGATGCGGCGGCGGCGCGCGAGAGGAAATCGTTCGCAGGCCTCGATGATCTCCTTCACGCCGTACTTCTTGTTGAGCGGCACGAGTTCGCCTCGCACGTCATCGGTCGGCGCGTGCAGCGAGATCGCCAGGTTGGGCATGAGCGGCTCGTGCGCGAGGCGTTCGAGGGCCGGCAGTAATCCGACGGTCGAGAGCGTGACGCGCCGGGGCGGGAGGGCCATCCCGTGTTCGTCGTTCAGGATTCGCAGCGCCCGCATGGTTTCGTCGTAGTTGTGCAGGGGTTCGCCCATGCCCATGAGGACGATGTTGAATCGTTTGGCGCGCATGCCGAGCGCGTCCGCGAGCACGCGCACCTGGCCCGCGATTTCGCCCGCCGTCAAGTTCCTGACGAGACCCATTTTCCCGGTCAGGCAGAAGGCGCAGGCCATGGCGCATCCGACCTGGGTCGAGATGCAGAAGGTCATCGACGGGGTATCGGGGATGAACACCGATTCGATCTGCTGTCCGTCGGCGAGGCGCAGCAGGAACTTTTCAGTGCCGTCGACGGATCGCTCCCGCGTCACGAGTTCCGGCGTGGTGAGCGAGAACTCGGCCCGGAGCGTCTCGCGGAGCTGGCGCGAGAGGTCCGTCATGGCGGCCGGGTCGGTCACGCCCCGGCTGTAGATCCAGCGGAAGATCTGCCGGGCGCGAAACCGCTGCTGGCCGCGTTCCTCGAGAGCCGCCTCGAGCGCCGGCCGGTCGAGATTGGCGAGGTCGGGACGGATGGACGTCACGGTATCTGTCCGGTTCTTAACCAGTTGGCGGATCAGAGAATTTTACTGCGGATAATGAGCGTCTCTGTACCTTGATGGATTCGGCCCGCCATGCTAGAATGCGCACTGGTCGGTAAATCACTCTCTCTAAAGGCTTTGCGGCGCATTTCCGACCCTGTTGATCCGATCAACGCGCGTACCTGCTGCGAGTCCACACCTTGTCGAACCCGGCGATTGTCAGAGACGTTCTCGGTAACGGTCTTCGTCTCCTCACGGAGAGGATGACGCAGGTCCGTTCGATCAGCATTGGCGTCTGGCTGACGCGCGGGTCCCGGCACGAAGCGGCGGAGCGCAGCGGCATCGCGCACTTCGTCGAGCACATGCTTTTCAAAGGCACCACCAGCCGTTCCGCCGAGGATATCGCCCAGGCGATCGATTCGATCGGCGGCCAGCTCGATGCGTTCACGGCCAAGGAATACGCGAGTTACTACATCAAGGTCCTGGACGAGCACCTGCCGCTCGCCATCGACATTCTGTCGGACATCGTCCGCAACCCGGCGTTCAGCGTCGAGGATCTCGAGCGGGAGAAGAAGGTCGTCGTCGAAGAGATCAAGATGGTGGAAGATACGCCGGACGATCTCGTCCACGAGCTCTTCACCCAGGGCTTCTGGGAGAATCACGCGCTGGGGCGTCCGATTCTCGGCACGCGCGAAACCGTCGAGTCGTTCGACGCCGATTTGCTGCGGGACTATTTCAGGAACGCGTACACGGCCCCGAATCTCATCGTATCGGCGGCGGGCAACCTGGAACACGCGCACGTCCGGGACCTCATCGAGGAAAAGTTCGGATCGCTCGTGCAAACCGGCGAGCCGCACGCCGAGGTGCCGCCGCGCGTCGTGCCGAAGACGCTGGTGAGGAACAAGGAGCTCGAGCAGAGTCACTTGTGCCTCGGCGTCAGCAGTTATCCGCAGAAACACGACGATCGGTATTCGAGCTACGTCCTCAACACGCTGCTCGGCGGTTCGATGAGCTCCCGGCTGTTTCAGAACGTGCGCGAGAAGCGCGGCCTGGCGTATGCCGTGTTCAGCGGTCTGAGCGCGTATCGCGACGCGGGCTCGTTCACGATTTACGCCGGGTGTTCGAACGAAGCGGTCGGTGAAGTGATCGACCTCGTCGTCGAGGAGTTGCGAACGATCAAGCAGTCGCTGGTGCCGGACGCCGAGCTGCAGCGCTCGAAGGACCACCTCAAGGGCAGCCTCATGCTGAGCCTCGAGAACACCGCGAGCCGGATGTCGCACCTGGCGCGGCAGGAGATCTACTTCGATCGGCACTTCGGGCTCGACGAGACGCTGCAGGGCATCGAGCGGGTGACGGCCGCGGACGTGCAGCGTGTGGCGATCGATCTCTTCAAGAACGGATCGCTCGCGGCGACGGTACTGGGCAACGTCAACGGATTGCAGCTTCCGCGCGAACGCCTCGATCTCAACTAGGAATGATTCCACGCTATACGCACCCTGAAATGGGGCGAATCTGGAGCGACCAGCGCCGGTACGAAACCTGGCTGCTCGTCGAAACGGCCGCGGCCGAGGCCATGGCGGCGGCCGGCATCGTACCGGCAGAAGCGGCCCGCGACATCCGCGAACGGGGCGCGTTCGACATCGCGCGCATCGAAGAAATCGAACAGCGCACCCAGCACGACGTCATCGCGTTCACTGAGGCCGTCGCCGAGCACGTCGGGCCTTCGGCTCGCTGGCTGCATTTCGGGATGACCTCGTCCGATGTCATCGACACGGCGCAGGCGCTGCAGATGCGCGAGGCCTGCGATCTCATCCTGACGGGCCTTCAGGGGCTGAACACGGCCGTCCGCCACCGGGCGTTCGAGCATCGGCGGACGCCGATGATCGGCCGCACGCACGGCGTGCACGCCGAGCCGACGACCTTCGGCCTCAAGCTGGCGCTGTGGCACGCCGAGATCGATCGCGATATCGAGCGAGTCCGCCGCGCGCGGACCACGATCAGCGTCGGCAAGATCTCCGGCGCGGTCGGGACCTACGCGCACCTGCCGCCGTCGGTCGAAGCCGACGTCTGCAAGCGGCTCGAGCTCGCGCCCGCGCCTGTCGCGTCACAGGTGATTCAGCGCGATCGGCACGCTGAACTGATGTCCGCCCTGGCAATCACGGCGGCCTCGCTCGAGAAGTTCGCCCTGGAGATCCGCGGCCTGCAGAAGACCGAGATTGGCGAGGTCGAGGAGCCGTTCGCGAAGGGTCAGAAGGGCTCGTCTGCGATGCCCCACAAGCGCAACCCGATCGGCTGCGAGCAGATCGTCGGCCTGGCGAGGCTCATCCGCGCGCAATTGCCACGCGGCCTTCGAAAACATCGCGCTCTGGCACGAGCGGGACATCTCGCATTCCTCGGTCGAGCGGGTCATCCTGCCCGACAGCTTCATCGCCCTCGATCACATGCTGCGCCGCTTCACCCGCATCGTCGCGGGGATGGTCGTGCACCTCGATCGGATGCGCGAGAACCTCAGCCGCTCGCGCGGAGTCGTCTTCTCGGGCACCGTCCTGCTGCTGCTGGCGCAGAAGGGCGTCTCCCGCGAGCGGGCGTACGAATTGGTGCAGCGGAACGCGATGCTGTCGTACGCGGAGCAGCGCGACTTCAAGTCGCTGCTCGAATCCGACACCGACGTGTCGGGTGTGCTGACGAAGGCGGAGATCGAACGCGCGTTCGATCTGGATGAACAGTACCGCCACGTGGATGAGGTTCTCGACCGCGTCTTTCCGGTCGTTCCCGCAGGGGTGTAGGACATGCGCGCACGTGTATTTGTTACGCTCAAACAGTCGGTCTTCGACCCTCAGGGCAAAACCATCGCTGACGCGCTGCATTCGCTCGGGTACGGAGGCGTCGAGGACGTGCGGCAGGGCAAGTACTTCGAGCTCGACCTGGCGACGAAGGAAGCCGCGCAGGCCAGAACGCTCGCGGCCGAAGTGGCGGACAAGCTCCTCGCGAACCCCGTGATTGAGAGTTATCGCATCGAGGTGGACTGATCATGAAATTCGGCATCGTCGTGTTTCCCGGCAGCAACTGCGATCACGATGCCTACCATGCCGCGAAACACGTGCTGGGCCAGGACGCCGAGTTCGTCTGGCACAAGGACACCGACCTCAAGAACGCCGACGTGGTCGTCCTCCCCGGCGGTTTTTCGTACGGGGACTATCTGCGGACCGGGGCCATCGCGCGTTTCTCGCCGATCATGAACGCTGTGCGCGCGTTCGCCGAGCGCGGCGGCCCGGTGCTTGGCGTCTGCAACGGCTTTCAGATTCTGCTCGAAGCCGGGCTCATCCCGGGCGCGATGCTGCGCAACCGCAGCGTCAAGTTCCAGTGTGAGCAGGTCCACGTGCGCGTCGACCAGACCGACACGCCGTTTACGGCCGCGTGCCGGCCGGGTCAGGTCCTCCAGATGCCGATCGCGCATGGCGAGGGCAACTATTTCGCGCCCCCCGACGTGATCGCCCGGCTCGAAGCGAACGGTCAGGTCGTTTTTCGCTATACGAACGCCGCAGGCGAGGTGACAGACGAGGCGAACCCGAACGGATCGGTCGCCGCGATCGCCGGCCTGTGCAACGAGCGGCGCAACGTCGTCGGCCTCATGCCGCACCCGGAGCGCGCCTGCGAGTCGGCGTTGGGCAGCGCGGACGGGCTGCGCGTGTTCGAGTCCGCGGTGGAATCGCTCAAGTCCGGAACCCTGGTGGCGCGCGCATGATCGACGCCACTGTCCTCGAGCGCCACGGGATCAAGGGGGACGAGTACGAGCGGATCGTGAAATTCATGGGCCGCGAACCGAACCTGACCGAGCTCGGGATTTTCTCGGTGATGTGGTCCGAGCACTGCAGCTACAAGAGCTCGCGCGTGCACCTGAAGACGTTGCCGACGACGGGTCCGCAGGTGCTGCAGGGACCGGGCGAGAACGCCGGCGCCGTGGACATCGGCGACGGCCTCGCCGCCGTCTTCAAGATCGAGTCGCACAACCATCCCTCGTTCATCGAGCCCTATCAGGGCGCCGCGACCGGCGTCGGCGGCATCATTCGCGATATCTTCACGATGGGTGCGCGTCCGATCGCGCTCCTGAACTCGTTGCGTTTCGGCTCCCTCGACGAGCCGGCCACGCGTCGTCTTCTCGAAGGCGTCGTGGCGGGGATCGCCGGATACGGCAACAGCATCGGCATTCCGACGGTGGGCGGCGAGATTGCCTTCGAGCCGACCTATGCGGGCAACCCGCTGGTCAACGTGTTTTGCCTGGGGATTGCGAAAGCCTCCGACATCATCAAAGGTGTGGCATCCGGCGTGGGCAACGCCGTCTACTACGTCGGCGCAAAGACCGGACGCGACGGCATCCACGGCGCGACGATGGCCTCGGCGGAGTTCGATGAAAAGTCCGCGGAGAAGCGGCCGGCCGTGCAGGTCGGTGATCCCTTCATGGAAAAGCTGCTGCTCGAGGCCTGCCTCGAGGTGATGCAGACCGATGCCCTCGTCGGCATCCAGGACATGGGGGCCGCCGGTCTGACCTGCTCGACGACCGAGATGGGTTCCCGGGGCGGCGCGGGTGTCGAGATCGACGTGTCGCTCGTCCCGCAGCGCGAAACCGGCATGACGCCGTATGAAATCATGCTGTCGGAGTCGCAGGAGCGCATGCTGCTCGTCGTCAAGCGCGGGCGGGAAGCCGAAGTCGAGCGCATTTTCGACAAATGGGATCTGCACGCGTCGCACATTGGCGAGGTCACGAGCGACGGGCTGCTGAGGGTGAAGGAACGAGGAACCGTCGTCGCCCAGATCCCGAACGGCGCGTTGACGGACGAGGCGCCCCTCTATCATCGGCCGATGGCGGTGCCTGAGTATCTGGCCGAGGCGCGCCGGCTGGATCTCGATGCTCTGGCGCTGTCGCCCGAGGCCAGGCGGCCGGCAGGTGATGTCCTGCTCGCGCTGCTCGGAACGCCGGCTATCGGGAGCAAGCGTTGGGTGTACCGGCAGTACGATCACATGGTCCGCACCAACACCATCAACCTGCCCGGCATGGGGGCCGGTGTCGTGCGCGTCAAGGAAACGAACCGCGCGATCGCCATGTCAGTCGATGGCAACGGGCGGTACTGCTATCTCGATCCCCGTCGCGGCGCCATGCTGGCTGTGGCTGAAGCCGCGCGAAATGTCGCGTGCGCGGGCGGCAGGCCTCTCGCCGCCACCAACTGCCTGAATTTCGGCAATCCCGAGCGGCCGGCCATCATGTGGCAGCTGGCACAGGCTGTCGAGGGAATCGGCGAGGCGTGCCGGGCGCTGGGTACCCCGATCACCGGCGGCAACGTCAGCCTCTACAACGAGACCGACGGACACGCGATTTATCCCACGCCAGTCATCGGCGTCATCGGCCTGCTCGAGCATGCCGATCGCGTGGTGACGCGCCGCTTTCAGGCCGCCGGCGATGTCGTCCTCTTGCTCGGTGAAGGCCGCGGCGAACTCGGAGGCAGCGAATATCTGAAGCTCGTGGACGGCAGCGTGCGAGGCACTCCGCCGGTGCTCGACCTCGACGCCGAGCGGGCATTACAGGCGCTGCTCGTCGACCTGGCGGAAGGTCGACTCGTGCGATCCGCACACGACTGTTCCGATGGCGGCCTGGCGGTGACGCTCGCGGAGAGCTGCTTCGATACCGACGGCATCGGAGCCGACGTCTCGATCGAACGCGTCGCCGTGGCGAAAGCCGAGGACGTCAACCTGGCGGCCGCCCTGTTTGGAGAGTCGGCCTCGCGCGTCGTGGTCTCGGCCGCGCCCGAGGCAGTGTCAGACGTCGTGAAGAGAGCGGCGGATGCCGGGGTGCCCGCCCGGATTATCGGCCGGACCGGTGGTCGTTCATTGCGCATCGCCGTCGGGGGCAGTGTGGTGGTCGACGTGACGGTGGCGGACGCGGAACGCGCATGGTCTGACGCGCTTCAGAAATACTTTGTGAAGCGCGTGGCGTGAACATCGGCTGTAGCGGCGGGCTGTAGCTCCGCCGGGAGACACATGTTCGACAAGTTCAAAGACGAATGCGGCGTGTTCGGCATCTTCGGTCACCCTGAAGCCGCGAACATGACCTACCTGGGCCTGTACGCGCTCCAGCACCGCGGTCAGGAAAGCGCGGGTATTTCCGCGTCCGACGGACACCTTGTCCGATTGGCTCGAGCGATGGGGTACGTCGCGGACGTCTTCGACAGCCAGACCCTGTCGGATCTGCCCGGTTCACTCGCGATTGGGCATGTCCGCTATTCGACCGCCGGAGAGAGCCGGGTCGCAAACGCGCAGCCGTTTCTAATCGATTGCGCACACGGCCAGATGGCCATCTGCCATAACGGCAACCTCGTCAACGCCAGCGAGCTCAAGGACGAACTGGTACGGCAGGGATCCATCTTTCAATCGACGACCGATACGGAGGTCGTGCTGCATCTCTACGCGCGATCCAGGAAGGCCACCGTAGAGGATGCCGTGATCGACGCGGTCTCACAGGTGCAGGGTGCGTTTTCATTCGTCATGATGACGCGCGACCGGTTGATTGCCGTCCGCGACCCGCATGGTTTCCGTCCGCTTGCGCTCGGGCGTCTGGGCGATGCCTACGTCGTCTGTTCGGAAACGTGCGCGATGGACCTGATCGGGGCGACATATGTGCGGGACGTCGAGCCTGGAGAGATTCTCGTCGTCAGCGCCGAGGGGCTGCGGTCGATCAAACCTTTCCCGCCGGCGCGTCTCGCGCAATGCGTGTTCGAGCACGTGTACTTTTCGCGGCCGGACAGCTATGTGTTCGGCAAGAGCGTCAACGAAGTGCGCACCAACCTCGGTCGCATGCTGGCGCGCGAGCAGGCTGTGGCCGCGGACGTCGTCGTTCCGGTTCCCGATTCAGGTGTCTGCGCGGCGACGGGGTTCGCCGACGAATCGAAGATTCCGCTCCGGATGGGGCTCATCCGCAATCACTACGTCGGCCGGACGTTCATTCAGCCGCAGTCGTCGATCCGCCACTTTGGCGTCAAGGTGAAGCTGAATCCCGTCAGAAGCATCCTGAACGGCAAGCGTGTGGTGCTCGTAGACGACTCGATTGTCCGAGGCACGACCAGCCGCAAGATCGTGAAGATGGTCAGGGCCGCCGGCGCCACCGAGGTGCACGTGCGCATCAGTTGCCCGCCCACCATTTCCCCGTGTTTCTACGGCGTGGACACGCCCAGACGGTCGGAGCTCATCGCGGCCACCCACACACTCGAAGAAATTACGACGTATTTGAACGCCGACAGCGTCGGCTACCTGAGTCACGACGGCATGCTCTCGGTGCTCGATTCCGAGCGCGGTCAGTATTGCAGTTCGTGCTATACCGGACACTATCCTGTGAGCTTCCCCCGCGACGAAGCGACCTATCTTCAGCTGGCGCTCAAGCTCGACAAGGGCGAAGTCGTCGCCAGGTGACCATGAGGCGCTGCGTTGCGTGCTTGTGCGTCGTGGTGTTCCTGGCCGGCGCACCCGTGCGGGCGCAGCAGGAGCCCACGCAGCCTCAGGCGGTCTCGGCCGACGAGCTCCGCGCGGCCATCGACTCGCTCGGCAAGCTCGATTACGACACACGAACCAGGGCATCGCGCACGATTCGCCGCTCTCCCGCTGCGCAAGCGGTTCCGGCCCTGATGCAGACGGTGACCGACCACCCTGACGGGTATGTGCGTTACCGTGCGCTCGTCCTGCTCACCGGCTTCAACGACCCGCGCGCCCGCGACGTCGTGCGAGATGCGTTAACGAGCCCGAACGATCGTCTGCGGACTGTCGCCTACAGCTTCTTCGAGCACAACCCCGACCGCGCCCTGGTGCCGAACCTGATGGCGGCCATGGACAAGGAGAGCGGCGAATTCGTGCGCCCTTCGCTGGTTCGCGCGCTGGCGGCGCAAGCGGCGCTTCCGGGAGATCAAGGCACGCGCGTGCGGGCTGCGCTGATTCGCGAGGCGGGCCGCGGGCAGGATTTCTTCCGGACCGCGGTGATCGAAGCCCTGGGCGATTTCAAAGCCAAATATGCGTACGACACACTGGTCGGGATTGTCGGCCTCGACGGTCCGCTGCAGAACGACACGGCGATCGCGCTTGGCAAGATCGGCGACCAGCGCGCGTTGAACGTCCTGGCAAACCTGCAGCGTTCCGCGCCGAAACCGTCGCAGCCTTACATCGCGGCCGCGATCTGCCTGCTTGGCGTCAACTGCGAAACGCACGAGAAGTTTCTCGTCGAGACGCTCAGTTACGCCGACACCAACCCCGGCTATCAGGCGTATCTGCGCGCGGCGGCCGCGGGCCTGGCAGCCGTCGCCATTGCCGGTCACGGGGAAGCCGCCGAATCCCTGTTCACGGTCGGCATTCCTTCGCGCGATCCAACGCGTGCGCCGGTGTCGCTCGCGCTCGCCACGATTGCGCTGCGCAGGACGCCGCTGATGATGACCATTCTCCAGGCGCATCCGAATCGCGAGAAGGCCATCGAACTGATGGCGGAGGGCTTCGACATCCTCGAGGAAGACTACGAGAAGGAGCGGTTCTTCGCGTTCGTGCGTCACGCCTACTGGGATTCACCGGAAAACTCACCGGCGCGGGAACTGATGCGCACGTTGATTGGGAAGCTCGACTTCTGATGGACTATCGCGACTCCGGCGTCGACATCGCGGCGGGAAACGAGACGGTCCGCCGCATCAAGTCGCTGGCCAAGGCGACGTTCACCGCGGGTGTTCTGTCCGACATCGGATCGTTCGGAGGCCTCTTCCAGATCGACCGCGAGCGGTATCGCGAGCCCGTGCTTGTGTCGAGCGCTGACGGCGTAGGCACGAAGCTCAAAGTCGCTTTCATGACGGGTCGTCACGACACCGTGGGCGCGGACCTCGTGAACCACTGCGTCAACGACATTCTGGTGCAGGGCGCCGAACCGCTCTTCTTTCTCGACTACGTGGCAACGGGACGGCTGTCGCCTGACGTGACTGAGAAGGTCGTGGCCGGCGTCGCCCGCGGATGCGTCGAAAACCGTTGTGCGTTGCTTGGTGGCGAGACCGCCGAGATGCCCGGCTTTTACGCGGACGGCGAGTACGATATCGCGGGCTTCATCGTCGGGATCGTCGAGAAGTCCCTGGTCATCGACGGCCGCTCGATTGCGGCAGGCGACATCCTGATTGGCCTTCCCTCGGCTGGCCTTCATACCAACGGGTACTCGCTCGCACGCCAGGTGCTGTTCGACGCAGCAGGGTTCCGTCCTGATACGTTCCTGCCGGAGGTGGGCGCCACGGTCGGCGACGCCCTGCTCGCGCCGCACCGCTCTTATCTGAATGCCATCAAGCCCTTGCTCGATGGGCGCCTAATCAAGGGAATGGCTCATATCACCGGCGGAGGCATCACGGAAAATCTTCCGCGTATTCTGCCGGAGGGCACGGCCGCGACGATCGATCGGAAAGCGTGGGGCATCCCGCCGCTGTTCATGCTTCTGCAGAAGCGTGGGGGAATTGCCACCGACGAGATGTTCCGGGCGTTCAACATGGGTATCGGACTGATCGTCGCATGCGCACCCGCCGATTCCGAAACGGTGCTGGACGCGCTCCGGTCGTCGGGATCGTCTCCCATCGTCATTGGTCGCGTCACGAGCGGCCAACGAGACGTCCACTACACGACGTGACTCGCCGACTTGCAGTCCTGATCTCCGGCCGTGGGAGCAACCTGCGGGCGATTCTCGACGCCATCGCCGCGGGAAGCCTCGACGCCGCGATCGCGATCGTCATTTCGAACAAACGGGATGCCGAAGGACTGTCGCACGCTCGGGCGGCTGGGGTCGAATCGGTCCACCTGGCGCCAGGCGGGCACGCGGACCGCGACGGGTACGACCGGGCTATCGTCGATACGCTGCGGCCCCTCGACATTGGCCTCGTGTGTCTCGCGGGCTACATGCGCCTGGTTGGCCCGGTGCTGCTCGAGGCTTTTCCCCATCGGATTCTGAACATCCATCCATCGCTTCTGCCGTCGTTCCCCGGTCTGCATGCCCAGCGGCAGGCCCTCGAGCACGGCGTTCGGGTGTCGGGCGCGACCGTGCACCTTGTCGACGGCAGTCTCGACGCCGGTCCGATCGTTCTGCAGGCAGCTGTGCCCGTACTCGACGACGATACCGTCGAACGATTGTCCGATCGGATTCTGGTCGAGGAACACCGCATCTATCCGGAGGCGATTCGGACTCTTCTCGACGGCCGCTGGACCGTGAACGGACGACGGGTGGTCAGGACGCCGCGGGCTGGAGCGTGAGGATCGCGACTTCAGGCGGACAGTTGATTCTGACGGGAACGTAAACCGTCCCCAGCCCCCGGCTCACGAACATCGACGTCTGGGCCCGGCGGCCTACTCCCGCCACGATAGGAAACTTCTGTGCGGCGATTGCGCCCGCCACTGGAAGCACCACTTGTCCGCCGTGAGTGTGACCTGAAAGAACGAGGGGGATCTTCAGTGCGGCCGCCTCGGTCAGCCGCCGCGGATCGTGCGCGAGCAGGACCACAAGGCCGGTAGCGCCCCGCACGACCGCAGCGATATCGCTGCCGCGCCGCGTCCAGTAGCGGATGCCCACCAGGTCGATGACTTCGCCCCTGATGGTGACGCGGGTTCGGGCGTCCTTCAGCATCTGCACGCCGCGGCTCGCGAGTGCCGCAGGCATGTCATGGTCGTCATCGTGGTTTCCGAGGATGCCGTATACGCCCTGGGGCGCCGAGAGCGCTCCGAGTGCTTCGGCCGACTGCTGGACGTAGTTACGATCCCCCCAGGTGACGTAATCACCTCCGAGGATGATCAGGTCCGGCTGCTCGCTCATAAGGCGTGCGGTTGCGTGCGAGACGTCGTCGTGCGACACCCAGACGCTGCGATGAACGTCGGTGAGGAAGCCGATTCGCAGGCCGGCAAGCGCTGGAGGAAGGCCCTCCACGGGCACGTCGGCCCGTGTCACCGAGAGGCGATGCCGCTCGTAGAGATAGCCGTAGGCGCCCAGGCCGGTCATGGCTCCGGCTGCGGTTGTCGCGAAGGCCTTGAGGACCTCGCGCCGTGTGATCGCCATCGGCTGATATAGTAGCGTTCGGCTTCGGTTGAGCGCGAATTCTTACGGTCGGGTCATTGAAGGCTCTGGCCGATGACGCCTTACTCCCAGAGATGACCAACCTTTACGACGAGCTGGCCTGGCGGGGGATGATGTCGGAGTCCACCGAGGGGCTGTCCGATCTGCTGGCTCGGGAATCCGTGACCGCCTACATCGGCTTCGATCCAACGGCCTCGAGCCTCCATGTCGGATCGCTGCTGACAGTAATGGGTCTGGCGCGCCTGCAGCGATTCGGCCACAACCCGATCGCGATCGTCGGCGGCGGCACCGGGATGATTGGCGATCCCAGCGGCAAAGTCGCAGGAGCGCAAGCTGCTCTCGCCTGAACAGCTCGAAGAGAACGTCGCTGGTATCAAGCGACAACTGGAGAAGTTTCTCGACTTCGACGCAGGACCCAATCGCGCGCGCATCGTCAACAACGCGGAGTGGCTTGCGTCGTTCGATCTGCTCGGGTTCCTTCGCGACACGGGAAAATACTTCACCGTGAACTACATGCTTCAGAAGGAATCGGTCAGCCGCCGGCTCGAGAGCGAAGAGGGCATCTCCTACACGGAGTTCAGCTATCTCCTTCTGCAGGCTCGCGATTTCCTCGAGCTCAGCGACCGGTACTCCTGCGCGCTGCAGATGGGCGGCAGCGATCAGTGGGGAAACATCACTGCGGGCATCGACCTGATTCGCAGGCTGCGCGGGAAGAAGGCGCACGGGCTGGTGTGGCCGCTGATGACGACGGCTACCGGCGGCAAGTTCGGAAAGACCGAAGCCGGCACGATTTGGCTCGATCCCGAGCGTACGTCACCGTTCCAGCTTTATCAGTTCTGGCTGAACACGGAGGATCGGGACGTCGTGAGCTACCTCAAGCTCTTCACCTTCCTCGATCAGGCCGCCATCGGCGAGCTCGAGGCCGCGACGAAGAGCGAGCCCGAAAAGCGCGAAGCGCAGCGGGTGCTGGCGCGCGAGGTGACGGCGCTGGTTCACGGCGTGGCGGAGGTCGAGAAGGCGATTCGCGGGTTCGGAACAGCTGTTCAACAAGAATCCATGGGCCTTCTCAGTCGAAGATCGCTTGAACTCCCTTGCCGACGTGCCGTCTTCCAACGTGACGATGCAGCAGATTCAAGAAGAGAAGCCACTGGTGCAGTGGCTCGTGGATACGAACCTTGCGAGCTCCAAGAGCGAAGCCACGCGGCTCATTCTTGGTGGTGGGATCTATGTGAACGATGTGGCGGAGAAAGATCCCAAACGAAAGCTCACGGCCGCCGACGTGTGGCAGAGGGTGCTGGTGGTACTCGGCAAGGGCCGCAAGCAGAAGCACGTGCT